>NZ_JAHSTY010000001.1:1203810-2407621 GCF_019145355.1 Pseudomonas azadiae
GAACAAGCAGGAAATCGAGTGGGTAAAAGCGCTGTTCCCGGAGCGCAACGGTTACCTGGATGTATACGACCACTACCAATTGCTCGGCGAGCGCTCGGTGTTTGCCCACGGCGTGCATCTGTGTGAGGAAGAGTGCGCGCGGCTGGCGCAAACCGGTTCGGCGGTCGCGTTCTGTCCCACGTCGAACCTGTTCCTGGGCAGTGGATTGTTCAACCTGCCGATGGCCGAGAAGCACAAATTGAATGTGGGCCTGGGCACCGACGTGGGCGGCGGCACCAGTTTCTCGCTGCTGCAAACCCTGAACGAAGCCTACAAGGTCATGCAGTTGCAGGGCGCGCGGTTGAGCCCGTTCAAGTCGCTGTACCTGGCAACACTGGGCGGCGCACGGGCGCTGCGGCTGGAGGACAAGATCGGTACGTTGCAGCCGGGCACGGATGCGGACTTTTTGGTGCTGGATTACAACGCCACGCCGCTGCTGAGCTATCGCTTGAAGCAGGCCAAGGATATTGCCGAGACGTTATTTGTGTTGATGACGCTGGGGGATGATCGGACGGTGTTGCAGACGTATGCGGCGGGTAATCTGGTGCACCAGCGCTGATTCCAGATACACCAAAAAAGCAAATGTGAAAGCTGGGTTTATGTGGGAGCTGGCTTGCCTGCGATAGCATCACTGCGGTGTAACTGATACACCTCAGTGCCCGCATCGCAGGCAAGCCAGCTCCCACACAAGCCCCACATTTTTAATCCCAGGTGTGCCAGGGAAATTACAGTTTGACGGAGGAGCGCCCCGGCTTCTTGGTCTGCAGCAAATGCGAGAACACCGCATGCAAATCATCCGATGCGCTCTCTTCATCGAGGTTGAGCTTGCTGTCGATGTGATCCATGTGATGCATCATCAAATTCACCGCCAACGCCACGTCCCGTGCTTCGATCGCATCGATCAGCTGGGTGTGCTCATCGTAGGAACAGTGCGAGCGGTTGCCGCTTTCGTACTGGGCGATGATCAAGGAGGTCTGGGACACCAGGCTGCGCTGGAAGCTGATCAGCGGCGCATTCTTCGCCGCTTCGGCCAGCTTGAGGTGGAATTCGCCGGAGAGGCGGATGCCGGCACCGCGATCGCCACGGGAAAAACTGTCGCGTTCGTCGTTGACCATCTGGCGCAGCTCGGCCAGTTGCTCGGCCGTGGCGTGTTGCACCGCCAGCTCGGTAATCGCCCGCTCCACCAGACGCCGTGCGAGGAACACCTGGCGTGCTTCTTCGACACTCGGGCTGGCCACTACCGCGCCGCGATTGGGCCGCAGCAGCACCACACCTTCATGGGCCAGGCGCGACAGCGCGCGGCGGATGATGGTGCGGCTGACGCCGAAAATTTCGCCCAGGGCCTCTTCACTCAATTTGGTACCGGGTGCCAGGCGTTGTTCGAGGATCGCCTCGAAGATATGCGCGTAGACGATATCGTCCTGGGTTCCGCTGCGAGCGGCCTTGCCGGCTCGCGGTTGTTTCTTGAGAGGTTGCAACTGTTCGTTCATGGGCACTCGGGTTTGGAGAACGGCGGCGAATTAACGGTAATACAGTGACTTTACGGTAATACGGCAACAGCGGGTCGCTGGCAAGTATCACCTGAAAACACGGCACATTGTACACAACCGGATGCGCCAACACACTGTACGGCTGTTTGCGCCGACGGCTGTATTGCAACGGGTCATCCGGTTTGAGTTTAGGCTTGAATCCGCGCCTTCATCGGTAAACGCCTCAGGTAAAAGGAACACCTTTGCATGACCCACGCCACCCAAACGCCGTTGCGTCCGTTGGCCGACACTTCGTTCTCGGCGGTTGTCGCCGGTTTTATCGCCATGATGACCGGCTACACCAGCTCCCTGGTGCTGATGTTCCAGGCAGGCCAGGCGGCGGGGTTGACCACGGCGCAGATTTCGTCGTGGATCTGGGCATTGTCCATCGGCATGGCGGTGTGCAGCATCGGCCTGTCATTGCGCTATCGCACGCCGATAACCATTGCCTGGTCGACGCCGGGCGCCGCGCTGCTGATCACCAGCCTTGGCGGTGTGAGCTATGGCGAGGCCATCGGAGCCTACATCACCTGTGCGGTGCTGGTGACGATTTGCGGGTTGACCGGCAGCTTTGAAAAACTCGTCAAGCGCATCCCGGCATCACTGGCGGCCGCCTTGCTCGCGGGGATTCTGTTCAAGATCGGCAGCGAGATCTTCGTCGCCGCGCAACACCGTACCGCCCTGGTGCTGGGCATGTTCTTCACCTACCTGATCATTAAACGGTTGTCGCCGCGTTATGCGGTGCTGGCCGCATTGGTGATCGGCACCGCGCTGTCCGGGTTGATGGGGCTGCTGGACTTCAGCGGTTTTCACCTGGAACTGGCGACGCCGGTCTGGACCACGCCGCATTTCTCATTGGCGGCGACCATCAGCATCGGTATCCCGTTGTTCGTGGTGGCGATGACCTCGCAGAACATGCCCGGCATCGCGGTGCTGCGGGCCGACGGCTACAGCGTGCCCGCCTCGCCCCTGATCACCGCCACCGGCCTGGCCTCGCTGGTGCTGTCGCCGTTTGGCTCCCACGGCATCAACCTGGCCGCGATCAGCGCAGCGATCTGCACCGGGCCCCACGCCCATGAGGATCGGAACAAGCGTTATACCGCCGCGGTATGGTGCGGGGTGTTCTACGGAATTGCCGGGGTATTCGGCGCGACATTGGCGGCCTTGTTCGCAGCCTTGCCCAAGGAACTGGTGCTGTCGATTGCAGCCCTGGCGTTGTTTGGCTCGATCATCAATGGCTTGAGTATCGCCATGAATGAACCAAAGGAACGGGAAGCGGCGCTGATCACCTTTATGGTCACTGCGTCTGGCTTGACGCTGTTTTCCATTGGGTCGGCGTTCTGGGGGATTGTGGCGGGGGTGTTGACACTGTTGATTCTGAATGGACGCAAGGCATAAAAAAACGGCGACCCTGTTCAGGTCGCCGTTTTTTTCAGTATCACTTGGCCGCGTTGATCGGCTTTTCCGGATACCACACGTCCAGCAACGGGCTGACTTCAGCCTTGGTCAGCTCGGAACGGGTTTTCAGCCAGGCTTCGACAGCAGCGCGCTGCTCTTCGGAAACCGAGCCACGCTTCTGCAGGCAAACCAGACCGTAGTCATCGCCGCCGACATAGCCCAGACCGTTGGCTTCCATGGCTTCTTTAATGAATGCTTCGAGGAAAGCGTCGGTCGCTTCTTCACTCAGGCCTTCTTTGAAGTCCAGGTTCAGTTCGAAACCCAGCTCTTGAAATTCATCAACGCACAGTTTTTTGCGCAGACGCTGGGAACGGTTAGTCGCCATTGGAACAATCCTCATAAGTAATAACGGGCGGCACTTTAGCAGTTTAAGGCGGCGATTGCCCGACTCTCTGGGACAGGCGGCATATTGCCTGCAAAAAAAACGCCGATTAGCAGCGATGGTTCAGCTACAAGTGGGCTCACCTTGGGGCATAATGCCGACACTTTCATGACCATTGAGGGATTTTTCTTATTTACCCCTCGCCTTTTTCACCCTCCTCAGCAGTAGGGTTTTACTTCTTATGATCAAATCTTTGCGTTCAGTATTTTTCGCCGGTCTTATTTGGCCACTGGCCTTTTCCGCCACCGCTGCCCCCGTCAACACCACCCTGCCACCGAACGTGCAGCAGGCACTCTCAAAAGCCAAACTGCAGAACACGGCGCTGTCCCTGGTGATGATCCCGCTGAACGGCCCGGGCACGCCTACCGTATTCAATGCCGACGTCTCGGTGAACCCGGCGTCCACCATGAAGCTGGTCACCACGTACGCGGCCCTGGAAATGCTCGGTCCCAACCACCAGTGGAAGACCGAGTTCTACACCGACGGCACCCTCAGCGGTGGCGTGTTGCACGGCAACCTGTACCTCAAGGGTGGCGGCGACCCCAAGCTGAACATGGAAAAACTCTGGCTGCTGATGCGCGACCTGCGCGCCAACGGCGTGCAGCAAGTGACCGGCGACCTGGTGCTCGACCGCGGCTTCTTCCTGCAACCGCAACTGCCCGAATTCAATGACGATGGCAACGACGAGAACAAGCCGTTCCTGGTCAAGCCGGACGCGCTGCTGGTCAACCTCAAGGCGCTGCGTTTCGTGACGCGCAATGATTCGGGCCGGGTGCTGGTATCAGTTGAGCCGCCGATTGCCAGTATCCGCATCGACAACCAGGTCAAGGTCTCCAACGCCAAGCAGTGCACCGGTGACGTGCGCTATAACCCCGTCACTGCCGCTGATGGCAGCGTGACGGTAACCGTCAGCGGCCAATTGGCCGAAGGCTGCAGCTCGCAGACTTACCTGTCGTTGCTCGACCACGCCACCTACACCGCCGGCGCCGTCCGGGCGATCTGGCAGGAGCTGGGCGGTACCATCCAGGGCCGAAACCTGCAGGCTGCGGTGCCAAAAGATGCGAAGGTGCTCGCCCGGGCGTTCTCGCCGGACCTGGCGGAGATCATCCGCGACATCAATAAATACAGTAACAACACCATGGCCCAGCAGCTGTTCCTGAGCCTGGGCGCGCAGTTTCGCAACGATGCCGACGGCGACGATGCCAAGGCGGCGCAACGCGTGGTGCGCCAGTGGCTGGCTAAGAAAGGCATTACCGCGCCGCACCTGGTGATGGAAAACGGCTCCGGCCTGTCCCGCGCCGAACGCGTCAGCGCCCGCGAGATGGCGGCCATGCTGCAAGCCGCCTGGAAAAGCCCCTACGCGGCCGAGTACATCAGTTCCATGCCGATCGCAGGCACCGACGGCACCATGCGCAAACGCTTGAAAACCACCGCCATGCGCGGCGAAGCCCACGTCAAGACTGGTACCTTGAACACCGTGCGCGCCATCGCCGGGTTCAGCCGCGATAACAACGGCAACACTTGGGCGGTGGTGGCGATCCTCAACGATCCGAAGCCATGGGGCGCTTCGTCGGTGCTGGATCAAGTGCTGCTGGACCTGTATCGGCAGCCGAAATTGGCGGCGGTTGCCCCGGTGCTTTAAGGCCCCATGTCCTTGATGAGCAGATCGAGTGCGCTCACCGATCTGCTTTGTGTGGGAGCTGGCTTGCCTGCGATGGCCATAGATAGCTACACGGTTTTCAGAAGCTGACAAGTCTACCTGTGGGAGCTGCCGAGCTTCAGCGAGGCTGCGGCGGGTCAGGCGATGAAAATGCCAGCAGTGCCGCCGCCTTCGCAGCCTCGCCGGGGCTCGACAGCTCCCACAGTTGAGCTGCGCTGCTGCACAGATTACGTCCGCAGGCACAACCGAGATTCAGCCGACACAGCCGATCCCCTGTGGGTGCTCCCGAGCTTTAGCGAGGCCGCGATAGCGGCGGGTCAGGCGATAAAAATGCCTGCAGTGCCGCCGCCTTCGAAGCCTCGCTGGGGCTCGACAGCTCCCACAGTTGAGCTGCGCTGCTGCAAGGATCGTGTTGGCAGGCACAACCGAGATTCAGCCGACACAGCCGATCCCCTGTGGGAGCTCCCGAGCTTTAGCGAGGCTGCGATAGCGGCGGGTCAGGCGATGAAAATGCCAGCAGTGCCGCCGCCTTCGCAGCCTCGCCGGGGCTCGACAGCTCCCACAGTTGAGCTGCGCTGCTGCACAGATTACGTCCGCAGGCACAACCGAGATTCAGCCGACACAGCCGATCCCCTGTGGGAGCTCCCGAGCTTTAGCGAGGCTGCGATAGCGGTGGGTCAGGCGATGAAAATGCCAGCAGTGCCGCCGCCTTCGCAGCCTCGCCGGGGCTCGATACACACATTTAATGCATCGCAGGTCAATTGGTTGATATACCGCCATCGCGGGCAAGCCCGCTCCCGCAGGTTTCAACTCGGTCCCTACCCGCCTGCTTGGCCACGTACACCGCTGAGTCGGCGCGCAGCAACAGCCCATCGACACCTTCGTCCACTCGCCGGCTGGCCACGCCAAAGCTGGCGGTAACAATGCCGACCGTCTCCATCGGTGCGTTGCGCAGCGATGACCACAACTCCATTGCCAAGATGTAAGCCTGCGCGCCATCGGTTTGCGGGCACAGCACCATGAATTCCTCGCCGCCCAGGCGGCAGAACACATCGGTGCGGCGCAGGCGCTGGCTGATGCGCTTGCACAGCTCCTGCAAGACCCCGTCGCCGACGGCATGCCCATGCCTGTCGTTGATGCGCTTGAAGTGATCGATATCCAGCATGATCACCGACAAGGCCCCCGACGTGCGGTTGAGCCGCACCATCTCGATCTTGAGCCGATCCTGGAAATAGCGGCGGTTGTGAATCCCGGTCAGGGAGTCGGTAATGGAGAGCGCGCGCAGCTCTTCTTCCACCCGTTTGAGATCGGAAATATCCGACACATAGCCATGCCACAACGTACCGCCTGCGGGTAATTCTTCCGGGGTCGCTTCGCCGCGAATCCAGCGCAGGCCCCGTTGCGGCAACAGCACCCGGTACTCTTCACGCCAATGGCTCAACTGCAGCGCCGACAAGCGAATAGACGCACGCACCCGTTCCGCATCCAGCGGATGAATACGCTCGAAAACCTTCTTCGCATCCTGCTGCAATAGGCCGGGATCGATTTCATAAATGTCACGCATGCCATCGCTGGCATAGATGAATTTCCAGTTGTCCCTGGGTTCCAGGGTGAACTGGAAGATGCCGCCGGGCACATGGGCGCTGAGTTTCTTGAGCAGGCGGTCCCTGGCAGCCAAGGCCTCATAAGCACGCTTTTGCTCGGTGATGTCCAGGTAGATCGCCAGGTGGCCGATCCACAAACCATGGTCGTCGAGCAATACCGTGGCCAGCATGTTCACGGTCAGTTGGCTGCCGTCCTGGCGGATCAGGCTCCATTCGCGGGCTTCGTGCAGGTTGTCCGGGCTTTCCACCAGCATCGCCTGGCTCGCGGGGATCCGCTTGCCCAAGGCGACACTCAGGCTGGTGGAGCGCGCTTCCAGTTCCGACGCCAAGTGCAGGCTTTCCAGGGTGTGGGCGCCCACCACTTGCTCGGCCTTGAAGCCCAGCATTCGTTCGGCGCCGGCGTTGAAGGTGTTGATGACACCGCGCAGGTCGGTGGCAATGATGGCGACCTGGGTGGCTGCGTTGAGCACGCTGCGCAATTGACCATGGGCGCCGCGCAACTCCTGTTCGCGCATACGCAGTTGCACGGTACGTTGCTCCACCAGCTTCAACGCGCGCTGGCGTTGGCTCACGAGCACATAGAGCAAGGCGCTGAGCAGCAGGCTGAGCAGGCCGCCCATGGTCAGGATGGTGCTCAGCGAGGAATGGTTGGCCTGGTCGAACACCTGGCTCGGGCGCAGGTCAAGGGCGTACACATGGTCGCCCAGGGACAGGCGGCGCGCACCGACAAGGTCACGGTCGGACGCGACCGTACCGGACTCGAAGAGCACACGTTTTTGCACGTCGGACGTATCGACCAGCTGCATCACCAGGTTGTCCCGGTCCGGCTTGGGCAGCCCTTCGGCCACCAACTGGCGCATGCTGATCACCGCCATCACGTAGCCGTAGGGCTCGCTCTGGGGCTGTCCGGCAGTGGGCGCGTGGCTCACCGGCGCGACCAGTAAAACCCCGGTGGCATAAGCCGGTTCCAAACCGACCAATTGCATCGGCTGAGACACCGCCGGCTTGCCGGTCAAGCGCGCACGCTCAAGGGCCGAACGTCGCAGCGGCTGGGCCAGCAGGTCAAAGCCGAGCGGCGTGCCCAGCAGGCTTTGGGTCTGGCTGTACAGCACCGGGATATATTCATCGCGCTCGGCCGCAGGGACCAACTGGCCTGCCGAATTCAGCTCACGGATAACAAAGGGCGTGCCGCGCTGGTCGGACTCGTGCTGTTCAAACTGGCTGCGCTGCCCGCGAGACACCCGAGGCGCCCAGGAGTAGGCGCGGGCGCGCAACAACAAGGGCTCGGCGAAGCCGTCGAACTCTTCGCGGGACACGTCATCGGAATTGACGAAGAAACGCCGCAGGCTGTTCAGCCGCTGCTCCTGGTCTTCGAAACGTTCCTGCAGACGGGTGTAGCGCTCATTGACCAGCAGTTGGAAGCGCTGGCGCACCTGTTGCTGATAGAGGTCGGCGGCCGCCCACGCGACGATCGCCGTCAGTGCGCAACCTGCCAGCAACACCACCAATGCCACCAGCCAAGCCGACGCCTGCTCACTGATAAAGCCTAGGATCTTGGGGCGAACAGCTTGTAACGGCATAGGCAACACTCAAGACGCCAGCCTGCGGGGGTGTCACGTTGGCCAGGCCTTAAGTTATAGCCATCGACCCAAGGTTTGACCAGCGCAAAACTACTGTAGGAGCGAGCTTGCTCGCGAAAACTAAGGAGCGCCACGTTTCTTCGGGATAAACGCGGCGCTCTCGGGGTTTTCGCGAGCAAGCTCGCTCCTACAAGGTGCGGTAATCAGCGAGCCGTGATTTTCCACGCCCGATGGATCTTCGCGTTACGCGCGAAATCCGGGTCGATGGTCTTGTCGCTGATTTCCTCGACTGCGTAGCGTTCGCTGAGGTTGTCCTCCAGCGCGAACTTGCGGAAGTTGTTCGAGAAGTACAGCACGCCGCCCGGTGCCAGGCGCGCCATGGCCAGGTCGAGCAACTGCACGTGGTCGCGTTGTACGTCGAAGATGCCTTCCATGCGCTTGGAGTTGGAGAAGGTCGGCGGGTCGATGAAAATCATGTCGAACTCATCGCGGCTGGCCTCCAGCCAGGCCATCACGTCACCCTGCTCCAGGCGGTTCTTGTCGGAGAAACCGTTGAGGGAAAAGTTGCGACGCGCCCAGTCCAGGTAAGTCTTGGACAGGTCGACACTGGTGGTGCTGCGCGCGCCGCCCTTGGCCGCATGCACACTGGCGGTGGCGGTGTAGCAATAGAGATTGAGGAAGCGCTTGCCGGCCGCTTCTTTCTGGATGCGCATGCGCATCGGCCGATGGTCGAGGAACAGGCCGGTGTCCAGGTAGTCGGTGAGGTTGACCAGCAGCTTGACGCCGCCTTCGCTGACTTCGGTGAACTTGCCCTGGGCGCTCTGGCGCTCGTACTGCTTGGTGCCGCTCTGACGCTCGCGACGCTTGACCACCACGCGGCTCTTGTCGATGTTCAACGCTTGGGGAATCGCGGCCAGGGCATCGAACATGCGCGCGGAAGCTTTTTCCGGGTCGATGGACTTGGGCGCGACGTATTCCTGCACGTGGACCCAATCGTGGTACAGGTCGATGGCCATGGAGTATTCCGGCATGTCGGCGTCGTACACGCGGTAGCAATCCACGCCTTCGCGCTTGGCCCATTTGCCCAGCAGCTTGAGGTTCTTTTGCAGGCGGTTGGCGAACATCTGCCCGCCTTCACTCAGGCGCGCCTGCTCGATCACCGGGGCTGGGGCGGGTTTGATCGGGTTGCCGTTCTTGTTGTACTGGCGTTCCTGCGGCTCGGCCGGCGCCTGATCGTAAGCGGCTTGCTCGCGTTCGGCCTGGCGTTGCTCCGGGGTGCGGCGCTCGCCGGTGACGAACTGATCCGGGTTGACCTTGATCAGCAGCAGTTTGCACGGCAACGCGCCGTTCCAGAACGAATACTGCTTGTGGCTGCGAATGCCCATGCGCTTGCCCAGGTCCGGCGCGCCGGTGAACACCGCCGCTTCCCAGCCCATGCACGCCTGGCGCAGACGCTCGCCGAGGTTCTGGTACAGGTACAACAGGCTGGCTTCGTCACCCAGGCGCTCGCCGTACGGCGGGTTGCAGATGACCAGGCCTTTCTGGTTCTGGTCCGGGCGCGGCTCGAAGGTGCCGACTTCGCCCTGGTACACCTTGATCCAGTGGCTCAGGCCGGCGCGCTCGATGTTGTTGCGCGCGGGCTGGATAAGACGGGGGTCGGCTTCGTAGCCGCGAATCCACAGCGGCGGCTTGTTCATGCCAATGGCGGCACGTTCGGTGGCTTCGGCGTGCAGTTTCTTCCACAGGGCCGGGACGTGACCGAGCCAAGTGGTGAAACCCCACAGTTCGCGGTTCAGGTTGGGCGCCATGTCGGCGGCGATCATCGCGCCTTCCACCAGGAAGGTGCCCACGCCGCACATCGGGTCACTCAGCGCGCCGCCTTCGGCAGCGATGCGCGGCCAGCCGGCGCGGATCAGGATCGCGGCGGCGAGGTTTTCCTTCAACGGTGCCGCGCCCTGCTGCAGGCGGTATCCGCGCTGGTGCAGGCTGTGACCGGAGAGGTCGAGGGACAGGATGGCTTCGCCACGGTCCAGGCGCAGGTGGATGCGCAGGTCCGGGTTGATCTTGTCGATGGACGGACGTTCGCCGGTCGGCGTGCGCAGCTTGTCGACAATCGCATCCTTGACCTTCAGCGCGCCGAAGTGGGTGTTGTCGATGCCCGAGCCGTGGCCGCTGAACTCAACCGCCAGGCTGCCGTCGCTGACCATGTGGTCGGCCCATTCGATATCCAGTACACCGTGGTAGAGGTCTTCGGCGTCCTTCATCGGGAAGCGCTTGAGCACCAGCAGCACGCGGTTGGCCAGGCGCGACCAGAGGCACAGGCGGTAGGCGGTTTCCATGTCGGCCATGCCGCGCACGGCCGAGGTGTGCTCGCGGGCGTCCTCAAGGCCAAGCCCGACGGCTTCCTCGATCAGCAGGCCTTCGAGGCCCTTGGGGCAAGTGAGGAAGAGTTCAAAACGGTCCGACATGGGGCATTCCAGGCTTTTCAGCAATAAATGAACGGGCGACGCATCGCCGGTTCGGTTTTCAATCAAGCACTTTTCTTGAAGAGTGCTCGCGTGGCACGAATGTGCCGTCCCACCCCGTCTGCCAGGCACCGGGCCTTTATTGACGGGGCAGAAAGAACTTTTAACAACAAAACTCGCAACAAAAAGAAATATTCCGACCCTTCGTCGAATAATAACCGACTGCAACAGGCGGGAATTCTCACTAAAGGATCAAAGCCATTCGCTGTGAAGGCTGCATCATAGCTGGCTTTGCCCGATAAAAGGGACGAAAAGCCATCCCAGCTTATGGCTATAGCATCGTTATCGTTACGTGCTTATGACAAAACGATCATTGAATCCATGTGACCTATTGGTTAGAAATCAACACAGGTCGGCGCCGTTACGGTTCCGACACATAGGCTCGCCACGCCGGCAGCGAGCCCACCAACGGCAGAAAAACTCTGCCCGGCCCCACACGGGGCCGAAGGATATCAAGACAGTCAACAAGTGAGGGCAACACCCTATGAGAAGACTTAAGCGTGATCCGTTGGAAAGAGCGTTTTTACGCGGATATCAATATGGCGTTCATGGCAAATCCCGTGAGCTTTGCCCATTTACTCTACCGTCGGTGCGCCAAGCCTGGATCAACGGCTGGCGAGAAGGACGCGGCGACAACTGGGACGGTATGACTGGCACTGCGGGAATCCACAGACTCAACGAACTTCGCGCCGTCGGCTAATCAAGGGCAAACAATTCCGACATCACTACCTTTGAATATGTAACGACTCACCATGCACGCCCCATCCGGGCGGCGGGCTTCGGCCCAGGGGCTCCTTTAAGGAGCCCTTTTTATTGGGCGGAGCAAAAGGGCCCTTTGTAGGAGCATCAGCGCAAGGCAGCGATCGCATCCACCGACTGGCGAATCAGCGCCGGCCCCTTGTAGATAAAGCCGGAGTACAACTGCACCAGGCTGGCGCCGGCGGCGATTTTTTCCGCCGCATGCTTGCCTTCGGTGATGCCGCCTGCGGCGATGATTGGCAAACGCCCGGCCAGCTCGGCGGCCAGCACCTTGACGATATGGGTGCTCTGCTCACGCACCGGCGCACCCGACAGACCGCCCGCCTCGTCACCATTGGCCAGGCCTTCGACACCCACGCGACTGAGCGTGGTGTTGGTGGCGATCACCGCATCCATTCCCGAATCCAGCAGGGCCTGGGCGACCAGCACGGTTTCTTCGTCGCTCATGTCCGGGGCAATCTTGATCGCCAAGGGCACGCGTTTGCCATGGCGCACCGCCAAGTCTTCCTGACGCTGGCGCAAGGCTTCGAGCAGTTGCTTGAGGGAGTCGCCGAACTGCAGGCTGCGCAGGCCCGGCGTGTTGGGCGAGCTGACGTTGACCGTCACGTAACTGGCGTGGGCGTAGACCTTGTCCAGGCAGATCAGGTAGTCATCCACCGCACGCTCGACCGGCGTGTCGAAGTTCTTGCCGATATTGATGCCCAGGATGCCCTTGTACTTCGCTGCCTGTACCCGCGATAACAGATGGTCAACACCCAGGTTATTAAAGCCCATGCGGTTGATGATCGCCCAGGCTTCGGGCAGACGGAAGATGCGCGGCTTGGGGTTGCCCGGTTGTGGACGCGGGGTCACGGTGCCGATTTCGACAAAACCGAACCCCAGCTGTGCAAAACCATCAATGGCTGCACCGTTCTTGTCCAGGCCGGCCGCCAGCCCGACCGGGTTGGGGAAGTCGAGCCCCATGACGGATACCGGCATTTTCGCCGGCGCCTTGCATACCAGGCCATTGAGCCCCAAGCGGCCACCCGCGCCGATCAGGTCCAGGGACAGGTCGTGTGAGGTTTCCGGGGAGAGTTTGAACAACAGCTGGCGGGCCAGGGTATACATGGGCGGGCTAGACTCGGATGGCGGCGAAAGGTGGCGGCGATTATAGCCGGGGTGACAGGGAGCGCGCGAGGCGTGAACCTCAATCGTCAGTTGCGATGCGCAACCAATTGCTCATAAACCGCCCAGATTTTTTGCGCATACTGCAGCCGCAACGCCTCACGTTCGGGCCCGGAGCCCATCCCTACGTTGTAGGAACCTACCGCCGTCCAGTTATAGCCAAAACGCTTGATGAACTCGGCGAGGATCGAAGCCCCCACCTCAACCGACAGGCATGGCTCATTGAGCAACCGATCTTCGGTAATACCCTGTTTGAGCAGCCGCGGCAGGTGAATGCTGTTGATCTGCATCAGGCCGATATCACGGCTGCCGTTGCGGTTGGCGTGATTCATCGCTGGCGCACGATGACCGGACTCAACGACGGCAATTGCTTGCAGCAACTCCGGCTCGATGTTGAAGCGGCTCGCAGCGTCCTCCCAGCAATAGGCCAGCGCCTGGTTACTGGCCATCAGCAGGCTTAACGCCAGGCCCTTACTCCAGAAACTAGCCACGATTTACGGCTCCCGGACTGACTTGACCGCAGGCCGAACACACGTTGCCCCTGAATGCCGAGGCATGGCCCCCTGCCCTGACCGCACAGGTGAAGCGGTACCCTTGGCCGTAAATCGTCTTGATAAACCCCTTGTCGACGCCAAGGTACTTGCGCAGCGAGTAAATACAGCGCGTCAACGACTCTTCGGCGACCTCTCCTTGCGGCCACGCCAACTCCAGCAAGCGATCCTTGGTCATCAACGTTCCACCGCAAAGCAGCAGCTGCCGCAGCACCTGCCGTTCCTTAGGCGGTAACTGAACATCCGAATCCTCGCCGATCAGGCGGCCATCGTCGTGCAGGATCCAATGCCCAAAAAAGAGGGAAGTCGTCGTCCCTCCATCATCCATGACGGCCATCATTACCTCGGTACCCGCCTACTGACATTAAAATCCTCATTCGCATCGCGTGGTTCATGCGCACCACTATAAGAAAGCTGCCTCATGCCTCACGCTAGGAAAAATCTGATACATCCAGCGACTTCCGACTCAGCGCCGTCAGGTATTTCGCTATTCGCCTCCCCCCGGCAGCCACGCCTGATACACCTCATGCAGCTCAACCCCCAACCGGTCCTCCAACTGCACCAGTTCGCCCAAGGCCAATAATTTCCCGTTCACCCGAACTTCCACGCAATGAATGACCTGCGGCGTCAACGGCAACACCTTTCCGGGCGCGAAGGCTGCCAGGCGCCTGCGGCTGATCAGTTGTTCCTGTAGAAGAATTTCCAGATGCATGGGTAACGCCTTATTTACGGTGGGAGATCGCGTTTCGGGCGTACAAACGCACGTTGCACTTGTTCATATTGCGTAGCCGTCAAGGGAGGCGGCTCTGTGCCCTGCCCCTTCAACTCGCTGCCCACGGCTCTGGCCTGAATCACAAACAGACGCACCTGAGGCGCAGGTCCAGCCCCCCGCACGTCAGGCCCCCGTGGAAACGCGCCCAGCCATAGGCGTCTACCCTGAGGTACACGTACCACGCTGTTGACGCCGACTCGTCCCACCGCCGCATTTTTTTCGCGGCGCCTCGCCTCAGTCAGTTGGCGACCTTCTTCAACCTCAAGGCGCATCTCGACCTGGTTAGCCTCGACAAAACGCGGCAGTACGCTGACCTGGGTGCCATAACGCAGCGGTTTCCAGTCGGTCTGGTCGCCTCCGGGCGGTGGAAGATAGAACGTGTGGTTATCCTGAAAAACCGCCGGCACATTTTCTTGGGTGAGAATCACCGGCAAGGTCGTCACTCGTGCGCGTCGACGGCGTTCCAAAGCGCCGATTCTGGCCATCAGGTGGCTGTCATCCAGCGGGGCAAGGACTCGCGTAGTCGACACCTGCGTATCCCCGTCCAGGCCGAGTTTTTTCAGTTCGTCGCGCTCTACATCCACCAACCACAACGAAACCTCGATTGCGCGTTTGGGTATGTCGAGTTCCGCCACCAGTTTCTGGATGAAACTCACCTGGGCCGGCCTGCCCTTGATCAGCAGGCTGTTGCTATCCGGGTAGGCGATCACGCCAAGGTTTTTGTCGGTCAGCAACCCCTTGTGCTCACTGGCCAGCAGAGTTTCGATCATCGAGGCCATCCCGGGGACGGTCACCGGGCTGTCGCGTGTGCCGTACTGACGGTCCGCCACGTCGGTGTTGAGCACCTGGACGACACCGAATGCCTGCGCCCCCAGCCGCAAGTCGGCCCTCTGCCGGTCCATCAACTGGGCCAGGCGCAGCACCTGGTCGACATAGTTCGGCGGGCCGGACACGTAGAATGTTCGCCCTGCACTTTCACGCAGCGGATAGCGTGACTCATCGAGGCCCGAGCGGCGCATGAGGGCGCGCAGCCTGTCGACAGATATATGCCGCAAGGTCACCGCCGAGCTTTTCGCCTCGCTCGCGTCATACACATAAAGCGCTTGACCGTCGCTGTACCAGATCAACCCTTGTTGCAGAGCGAGCGTCTCGAGGGCCAGTTGCGGCGTATCGAAGTCGAGCGCTGCGGTGAGTCGCTTGCGTGCCACTTCGCGACTGACAACGATGGCCAAGCCCAAGGGTTGCGAGAGGGCGGTAAACACGGTGTGCAGGCTTTCCTCCCGTGCCTGGTAGAGGTTGCCCTCGCCAAGCGCACTTTGCGACACCAACGCGGCAAACAGTGCGGCAAAGAAAAGCCTGAGGCAGCGCATCGTTGCAAGCAAGTCGGCATACACCGTGGAGTTTCCTGGGCGGTTGGGCGTTGAGAGTGCGGCCATACTGAAAGGCCGTTCGGTTTCAATCTTGATGGAAAGTTGACGGCAACGCGGCCTACCCGTGCGTGGCATGTGCCTTGCTATGGACTCTGTATCAGAGCACGTGCCAACGGCGGCGCGAGCTACGGACAAAGGCGTCGTTACCCGCATTGGCCTATAGCGCCATCTGAGGAAACGACGCTTTTTTTTGGAAAGAAAAGGTAGGTGTTGATGAACGATTCGGTTGGCAGCAGCCCGATGAACGACCCGCTGGCTTGGGTCAACGGCAGTGATGCCCCGGAAAAGAGCGGCCTGGACCTTGGCTTCATGGCCTTGAGCGATTGCGCCTCGATGGTGGTGGCCGCCACCCAGGGCTTCGCGCAGCCCTACGGACTGACCTTGAACCTCAAGCGCCAATCGTCCTGGGCCAACCTGCGCGATAAACTGGTCAGTGGTGAACTGGACGCCGCCCACAGCCTGTATGGGCTGATCTATGCCGTGCACCTGGGCATCGGCGGCGTCGCGCCCATCGACATGGCCGTCCTGATGGGGCTCAACCAGAATGGCCAGAGCATCAACCTGTCCCACGGTTTGCAACAACAAGGGGTGGTCACTCCTGAGGCACTGGACCGCCACGTGCACCAAAGCCGAACAAAACTGACCTTCGCCCAGACCTTTCCCACAGGTACCCACGCCATGTGGCTGTATTACTGGCTGGCAAGCCAAGGTATCCACCCGTTGCAGGATGTGGACAGCGTGGTGGTCCCGCCGCCGCAAATGGTTGCGCACCTGCAAGCCGGACGCATCGACGGGTTTTGCGTCGGCGAACCCTGGAGCGCCAGCGCAGTGCAGCAAAACCAGGGGTTTACCTTGGCGACGACCCAGGCGATCTGGCCGAACCATCCAGAGAAGGTACTCGGCTGCACCCAGGCGTTCGTGGACCAGTACCCCAACACCGCGCGGATACTGGTGATGGCCATTCTGGAAGCCAGTCGGTTTATCGAGCAAAGCACCGAAAACCGCCGCTCCACCGCGCAGTTGCTCAGTGGCCGTGAGTACCTCGACGCGCCGCTCGACTGCATCGAGCCGCGCCTGCTGGGCGCCTACGACGATGGGCTGGGCAATCAGTGGCAGGACCCTCACGCCCTGCGTTTTTTCGCCGATGGCAAGGTGAACCTGCCCTACTTGTCTGACGGCATGTGGTTCATGACCCAATTCCGGCGCTGGGGGCTTTTGCGCGAAGACCCGGACTATCTTGCCGTTGCGCGCCAGGTGCAGCAATTGGCGCTGTATCGCCAGGCAGCCGATGCGCTGGGTATCCCAGCCACAGATCAGGATATGCGCAGCAGCCAGTTGATCGACGGCAAGACCTGGGACGGTTCCGACCCTGCCGGTTATGCCCGCAGCTTCCGCCTGCACGCCCTGGCCGCAACTACCCACCGCCAAGCTTCGCGCTGACAGGAGGACTTCCATGCTGCGAATCCTGCTGATCAATGATACCCCGCGCAAGGTCGGGCGCCTGCGCACGGCGCTGGTCGAAGCGGGCTTTGACGTGATCGATGAGTCCGGCTTGATCATCGACCTGCCGGCACGCGTCGAAACGGTGCGCCCGGACGTGATCCTGATCGATACCGAGTCACCGGGGCGCGATGTGATGGAGCAAGTGGTCCTGGTCAGCCGTGACCGACCCCGGCCCATCGTAATGTTCACCGATGAGCATGACCCGGACGTGATGCGCCAAGCGATCAAATCCGGAGTCAGCGCCTACATCGTCGAAGGCATCCAGGCCCAGCGCCTGCAACCGATCCTGGATGTGGCCATGGCCCGCTTCGAAAGCGACCAGGCCCTGCGCGCCCAGCTTCAGGCGCGAGACCAGCAATTGGCCGAGCGCAAGCGCATCGAGTTGGCCAAGGGCATGCTGATGAAAATGAAAGCCTGCAATGAAGAAGAGGCCTACACCCTGATGCGCCGCCAGGCCATGAGCCGCCAGCAGAAACTGATTCAGGTGGCGGAGCAGATTATCGCCATGAGCGAACTGCTTGGCTGATGTGGCGTAGCTTTTGCTAAGTAAACCTCACAGGTAGCCAACGGCGGTTGCCCTCCACGACAAAGACGTCGCACACCCGGTTTGCCCTCGCGAACCCGGTGGCGGCGTTTTTTCGTTTTGGCCCCAGTCAGTGGGGCCCCAAGGCTTTCTTACAAGACCCCAACCGTTGAGGTGCGTGATGAAATCAAGCTTCTGGAAATCCGGGCACACCCCGACCCTGTTTGCCGCGTTCCTGTATTTCGACCTGAGCTTCATGGTCTGGTACCTGCTGGGGCCGCTGGCGATTCAAATCGCCGCCGATCTGCACTTGACCACCCAGCAGCGCGGGTTGATGGTCGCGACGCCCATCCTCGCCGGTGCGATATTGCGCTTCCTGATGGGCATGCTGGCCGACAAGCTGTCGCCCAAGACCGCTGGGCTGATCGGCCAGGTGATCGTGATTTGTGCGCTGTTCGGCGCCTGGAAACTGGGGATTCACACTTACGAGCAAGCCTTGCTGCTGGGCCTGTTCCTCGGCATGGCCGGCGCATCGTTCGCCGTCGCGCTGCCGCTGGCATCCCAGTGGTACCCGGCCGAACACCAGGGCAAGGCGATGGGCATCGCCGGCGCGGGGAACTCCGGCACCGTGTTCGCCGCGTTGCTGGCGCCTGTATTGGCGGCCGCATTCGGTTGGAGCAACGTGTTCGGCTTTGCGCTGATCCCACTGGTGCTGACCCTGATCGTGTTTGCCTGGCTGGCGCGCAATGCCCCTGAACGGCCAAAAGCCAAATCCATGGCCGACTATTTCAAAGCCTTGGGCGACCGTGACAGCTGGTGGTTCATGCTCTTCTACAGCGTGACCTTCGGCGGCTTCATCGGCCTGGCGAGCGCCCTGCCCGGTTACTTCAACGACCAGTACGGCCTGAGCCCGGTGACCGCCGGTTATTACACCGCCGCCTGTGTGTTCGGCGGCAGCCTGATGCGTCCCTTGGGCGGCGCGCTGGCGGACCGCTTTGGTGGAATCCGTACCTTGCTGGGCATGTACAGCGTGGCAGCGATCTGCATCGCGGCGGTGGGTTTCAACTTGCCGAGTTCATACGCCGCGCTGGCCTTGTTCGTCTGCACCATGCTAGGCCTGGGGGCCGGGAATGGCGCGGTATTCCAACTGGTGCCCCAGCGTTTCCGTCGCGAAATCGGCGTGATGACCGGCCTGATCGGCATGGCCGGCGGTATTGGCGGCTTCGCCCTGGCGGCGGGCATGGGTGCGATCAAGCAAAGCACCGGCAGCTATCAAATGGCGCTCTGGCTGTTTGCCAGCCTTTGTGTGCTGGCCTGGTTCGGCCTGCATGGCGTGAAGCGCCGCTGGAGAACCACCTGGGGCTCGGCTGCCGTGACGGCTGCGCGGGTCTGATGAGCCTGCAACTGAGCGCCGCCCAGGCCAGCGCCATCGGGCCGCGCACGGAAAACCAGGACGCGCTGCGGGTCGTCACACCCGTGGCCGAACTGGCGGCGAGCAAAGGTTATCTGTGCGCCATGGCGGACGGCGTGAGCCAGTGCGCCGACGGTGGCCTGGCTGCGCGCTCGACCTTGCAGGCCCTGGCCCTGGATTACTACGCCACGCCGCAAACCTGGGGCGTGGCCCAGGCCCTGGAACGTTTGCTGCTGGCACAAAATCGCTGGCTGCAGGCCAATGGCGGTGGCCAACCGTTGCTCACTACCCTTAGCGCGCTGGTGTTTCGTGGCCAGCGTTTTACCCTGGCGCATGTCGGCGATTGCCGTGCCTATCGCTGGTTCGACGACCAATTGCAGCGCATCAGTGAAGACCACGTGTGGGAGCAACCGGGCATGCAGCATGTGCTCAAGCGCGCCCTCGGCCTGGATCAGCACTTGGTGGTGGATTTTCTTGATGGCCAATTACGCGAAGGCGAATGTTTCCTGCTGCTCAGTGACGGTGTGTGGGCGACCCTTGGCGACCACAGCATCCGTGGGATTTTGCGCGAACAAACGGACTTGGCGCTGGCGGTCAACACGCTGGTAAGCGCCGCACACCTGGCCGGCAGCCAGGACAATGCCAGCGCCCTGCTCATACGCGTCGACATGCTTGGCGCCGCCACGCTCGGCGATGCCTTGGTGCAGCTGCAACAATGGCCGTTGCCACCGCTGCTCAAAGCCGGGCAACACTTTGAAGGCTGGCAGGTGGAAAGCGTTCTGGCGCAAAGCCGGCAGTCGTTGCTGTACCGGGTGCGGGATGCCCAGCAGCAGCCTTGGCTGCTGAAAACCCTGCCGTTGAGCCACGACGACGACCGCGAAGCCGGCCAGGCATTGCTGTCGGAGGAATGGTTTCTACGCCGGGTTGCCGGGCGGGCGTTTCCTGAAGTGCATGTCGGCAGCGGTCGCCAGCATTTGTACTACGTGATGCGTGAGTATGCCGGCCAGACCCTGGCCGAACTGTTCGAGCGCGAAGGCCCGTTGTCCCTGGCGCAATGGCAGTCGGTGGCCGAACGCTTGCTAAGGGCGGTGGGCATGCTGCACCGGCGGCAGATCCTGCACCGCGATATCAAGCCGGAAAACCTGTTGCTGGGCGACGATGGCGAATTGCGGGTGCTGGATTTCGGCCTGGCGTACTGCCCAGGCCTGTCGCAGGACCACGATCATGAGCTGCCGGGCACGCCAAGCTTTATCGCACCTGAGGCATTCAATGGCGACCGACCTACGGCCCAACAGGATTTATATAGCGTCGGCGTCACCCTGTATTACCTGCTGACCGGCCATTACCCCTACGGTGAAATCGAAGCCTTCCAACGGCCAAGGTTCACCCAGCCCGTCAGCGCCAGCCGTTACCGCCCCGATCTGCCAGACTGGCTGCCCCTCAGCCTGGAGCGCGCCGTGGCCGCGCAGCCTGGGCATCGCTATGAGACCGCCGAAGAATGGCTGCTTGTGCTTGAACAGGCTGACCGGCAGGAGCTGAGCGTGCGCCCCAGGCCGCTGCTGGAGCGTGAACCCCTGAAGGTCTGGCGCGCGCTGGGGTTGATCTCGATGCTGATCAACCTGGTGCTGTTGTATTCACTTTTTCACAGCTGACGTCATCCCTGGACAAGGAAAAACCCATGAACGCAAAAGTCTGGCTGGTAGGTGCAGGTCCTGGCGACCCGGAGCTGCTGACCCTCAAGGCTGTACGCGCCCTGCGCGAAGCCGACGTGGTGCTGATCGACGACCTGGTCAACCCGGCTGTGCTGGAACACTGCGTTGAAGCGCGGGTGATCACCGTGGGAAAACGCGGCGGCTGTCGCTCGACCCCGCAGGATTTTATCCACCGCTTGATGCTGCGGTATGCGCGCCAGGGCAAGTGCGTGGTGCGCCTCAAAGGCGGGGACCCGTGCATTTTCGGACGCGGTGGCGAAGAAGCCCTGTGGTTGCGTGAACGCGGCGTCGAGGTGGAGTTGGTCAACGGGATTACCGCAGGGCTGGCGGGGGCTACTAATTGCGCTGTGCCACTGACCCTGCGCGGGGTAAGTCGTGGCGTGACGCTGGTCACGGCGCATACCCAGGACGATAGCAGCCTGAATTGGCGCGCCTTGGCAGAGGGCGGGACGACCCTGGTGGTGTACATGGGCGTGGCGAAACTGGAGGAAATTCGCCAGCAATTGCTGGACGGCGGGATGGCGGCGGACATGCCGGTAGCCATGATCGAAAATGCGTCGTTGCCCCAGCAGAGGGAATGCCGTAGCGAACTGTCGCGCCTGTACGAAGATGCGCAGGCGTTTGCCTTGAAAAGCCCGGCCATCCTGGTGATCGGCCGCGTCGCCGCGCCTGGACAAGTCGCCTGCCTGGCGCAAGCCGCCAGCGCCTGAGGCACAAATATCTACACAACTCTGTAGTGAGCGGGCTTGCCCCGCGCTGGGTGGCGAAGCCGCCCCAGTAAAGACACCGCCGAGTTCCAGATAAAACCGAGTCGCCTGGTTTGGGGCGGCTTCGCCACCCAGCGCGGGCGGTGCGACGATTCGACAAGCCCGCTCACTACAAATGCTCCTGCATCGCAGGCAAGCCAGCGCCGGCAGATAAGCCGATCGGCGCAATGCCACACCGATCAATGCATGCACCTGAGGCAAATTGCAGACGAAAAAAAGCCCGGCCTGAGCCGGGCTTTTTTCTACTACTCAGTAATTACTGAGCTTGAGCTTCAACCGACGCTTCTACGCGACGGTTAACAGCACGGCCAGCTTCAGTTGCGTTGTCAGCAACTGGGCGGGATTCGCCGTAACCTACAGCAGTTACACGGCTAGGAGCGACGCCGTCTTTAACCAGGACTTGCTTAACAGCGTCAGCACGACGCTGGGACAGCTTCTGGTTGTAAGCGTCTGGACCTACGGAGTCAGTGTGACCAGCAACTTCTACGTTGGTAGCTGGGTACTGAGCCATGAAGTCGGCCAGGTTTTTCACGTCGCCGTAGCTGTTAGGCTTAACAACGGCCTTGTCGAAGTCGAACTTAACGTCCAGCTCAACACGTACAACCTGAGCAACTGGAGCTTCTGGCTCTGGAGTTGGCTCTGGAGCTGGTGCTGGGGTAGGAGCTGGAGCAGCTGCGCCAGCGTTACCGCCGAAGTTCACGCCCAGGCCGACCAGTGCGGAGTAGTCCCACTTGCCGTTGTCCAGACCGTAGTCAGCTTCAACACCGGCACGAGCGTACAGGTTGTTGGTGAAGTAGTACTTCACGCCAGTACCGACGGTAGCGAAGGTAGTGTGGTCGCGACCGCTGTGGCCGTCAGCCAGCACGTTGGTACGGCTCTGGTGACCGAAACCGCCTTCTACGTATGGACGCAGGCTGTCTACGCCAGCTTGACCGAAGTGATACTGGGCAACGAGGCTGCCGGTATCGCCTTTGATCTTCTGGTTACCAGTACCGTCGTTCGAACGGGTGTGGTTGGTTTTGTCGTAGGACAGGTTCAAGGACAGGTCGTCGGTCAGGAAGTAACCGATGCGAGCGCCAGGATTGAAGCCGTCTTCGATGTGCTTGACGCTATCGTTGTACTGCTTCTTGTAGAACAGCTCGCCTTCAACTGCGCCTTGGCCTTGTGCCAGAACGCCGAAAGAAGTAGCGGCAATAAGAGAACCAATGGCCAAGCCCAAGGTGTTTTTCAGTTTCATCCGTTAAATCCCCATCTGGTGATTGTAAAGCAGTCCCACAAACCGGGGGACAACTCGGCGACAAGTCTAACAGAACTTGCCTACACGTAAGAGATATTTGCCACGCACTAAGTTTCAGTCTCGCACGCAAATTTCTCACGTAATTTATCTAGAGCACGCTTGTAGCGCATTTTTGTAGCACTCAAACCCATGTGCATGATGTCAGCGATTTCCTGAAATTCCAGCTCTGCGACAAAACGTAGCACCAGAATCTCGCGGTCAATCGGGTTCACATACACCAGCCAGCGATCAAGTCCGCCCTTGTCCTCGGGTGCCGGCGCCTTTTCTTCAGACGCCTCCTCAAGGGGGTCCAGACTCAAGGCGTCCATCAAGCGACGCTTTCGCCGTTCCTTGCGATACTGCGTGATGCACTCGTTGTACGTGATGCTGTAGAGCCAGGTCTTGAACTTCGATTTGCCCTCGAAGTTCTTCAGGCCGTACAACACCTTGAGCATCACTTCCTGACAGACATCGTCCGCATCTCTATCGTTCCCTAAATACCTTGAACAAACGTTGAACAGAGTGCGTTGATACCTGCGCATCAATTCTTCGTACGCGCGAGTGATGTGAAACAGCTCAGTGTGCGCGCGCGCGACCAACTCCTCATCAGAGAGCTCACGGGGGTCATAGCGCGTGGACAGCGTTTGGGCTTTATTCAAAACAAGTCGTGCCGACAGTCAGGTCAATGTCCGCCACAGCCCGGTCAGCCGGGCTCGCGGCGGCGTACATTAGCAGGGTGCCGGGTCAGCGGCTACTGACCTGCTGTTCAAGGAGAACCCGATTGGACAGCGACACCAGTTCGCCATCATCGGTCAGCACCGTCGTCTTGACTGTGCCGATCTCCTCGATTTGCCCTTCGACCTCGCCCACACGCACCTGCTGGCCCACTTGGTACAACTCACGCACATAGATTCCCGCAAGGATCTGACCGGCAATTTGCCGGCTCCCCAAGCCCATGGCCAGCGCAACTGCCAGACCAACGGTAATCAAAACGATCACGATCACATGGTTGAGCAGGTCAGTCTTGACCTCCAACTGGCTGATCGCGACCGAAATACTGATGATAATGACCAGCCCCTGGGCAATGCGTCCCAAGCCCGCTGCGTAGTCCAACCCAACGCCTTCGGCCGCGCCGCGCACCAGCCCATTGGCCAGTTGCGCCAGCAAAACGCCTACCAGCAGTACCAGCGCGCCGCCGAAAACCTTCGGCAAATACAGCGCCAGCATGTCGAGCGTAGCTGAAACTCGCTCAAGTCCAAGGGACTGAGCCGCGGAAACCAGGAAAATCAGCAAAACAAACCAATAAACGATCTTGCCGATCAATGTGGAGATCGGCACTTGCAGCCCGGCGCGACCGAGCAGCTTGGTCAGGCCAGTGCCTGCCATCAAGCGGTCAAGGCCCAGTTTGGCCAGCAATTTGGACAACAGGGTGTCGAGCAGCTTGGCCACGACAAAGCCCAACAGCACCAGTACCAGGGCACCAAACAGGTTGGGAATGAAATTCGCCACCTTGGTCCACAATGCGGTCATCGCGGTGACCAGGCTCTGGGTCCAGAGATCAAGTTCCATATTCAATCAGCCTTATCAGCAGTGCGAGCAAGAGGTTTACGGCGGGAAACAGGCGATACGTGGGCTGAACCGTTGTTCAAGGCCATCATCAACGCCGGCAACCAGCGGCCGAGCAGACCGAACAGATCTCCCGCCCCCACCTGACGGTTGGCGGTTTTCAATACGCGGCCCAGGCAGGCATCGTCGTCGCGGTTGGACGGCGAGGCATTGAGCATGTCACGCAAAGACTGTTCGAACGGATCGTGCATAAAGACCTCTCGCAAGTGATTTAAAAGACGAGGGTAAAATTCTTGGGGTCACATAAGACCCTTCCTACGTTCAGCTCATATTCAGCTCAAACCCAGCGCAAACGTCGAAACAGCCACCATTGTCCGAGCGCCACCGAGGCCATCAACAGGCACGCAACCATGAATCCATAGGGGCTGTCGGAGAACGGAATACCGCCCACATTTATACCCAACAGGCCGGTGAGAAAGCTCATCGGCAGAAAGATCCCGGTGATGATCCCGAAGCGGTACATGGTGCGGTTCATGCGCACGCTCAAGCGCCGGTCTTCGGCCTCCAGCACAAGCCCCACGCGCTCTCGGGTCAATTCGAGCTCTTCCAGGTAGCGGGTCAGGCTGTTGTTCAATTCGTTCCAGTAATCGGCATCGTCGTCACAGAACCACGGCAACTTGATGCGCGTCAGCTGGGCAAAAATATCGCGCTGCGGGGCGAGGAATCGCTTCAGCCCGGCCGCTCGTCGACGGATCTGTAGAATGCTGCCGTGTTCCGGGGTATACCGTTCGTCGGTATCGAGTTTTTCTTCTTCGGTATCGACGATTTCGGACAGGTCGGAGACCAGATCCTGCACTTTATTGGTCAGGTATTGCGCCATATAAAGGATGAGTTCAGACGCGGTTCTGGGCCCCTTGCCGTCCGCCAGTTGCACCAGCAACTCATCGGTGGCGCGCAACGGGCGCAGCCGCAGGGAGATCACACGGCTGGCTGCGGCGAAGATGCGCACGGAAACCATATCTTCCGGTTCAGCCCCCGGGTTGAGGTTGATCCCGCGCAGAAACAGCAGCAATTGCGACTCCGGCAACGGCAACAGACGCGGCCGGGTGTTCTCCTCCAGCAACAGGTCGCAGGCAAACTCGCTCAGCCCGCTGGATTTGCGCAGCCAGGTCTGGGTTTGCGGGTGGCTGCGATCCCAATGCAGCCACAGGCTTTCCTGGGGCTGCAGTTGCAGTTCGTCAAGTTCAGTCCGGGCAATCGAACGCGCACCGCCTTTACCGTCCAGCACGAGGGCATGCACCAGCCCCCATTGCGCGTTTTCTTCCTCGAACATCCTCACCCCTGTCGGCTATTGCGGTTTATTCAGGCATTTTCAGCGGGCTTGGCGAGACGATCACACCATTGTTGTCGGCGTAGATGTACTCACCCGGTCGGAACGTCACGCCGGCAAAAGTGACCACTACGTTCAGGTCGCCAATACCCCGTTTGTCGGTCTTCATCGGGTGACTGGCCAAGGCCTGCACCCCCAGATCGGTCTGGGCGATCACGTCGACGTCACGCACGCAACCGTAGATCACCAGCCCTTCCCAACCGTTTTTCGCGGCTTTCTCGGCGATCATGTCACCGAGCAACGCGCGGCGCAGGGAGCCACCGCCGTCCACCACCAGCACTTTGCCGGCGCCAGGCTGGTCGGCCTGTTCCTTGACCAGGGAATTATCTTCGAAGCATTTAATGGTGACTATTTCGCCACCGAAGGAATCTCGGCCGCCGAAATTGCTGAACATCGGCTCCAGCACCTGCACAAGATCCGGGTAGGCGTCGCACAGGTCGGGGGTCACGTAATGGTTCATTGAAAAATTCCTTTCTGTCAAAGAGGTGTCTTTCGAAAGAAGCGCCCGCCAGGGCAGGTGCGAAACATCCCATCCGCTGCGCCGCAACGCAAGAGCGACGAAGCGACTGAATATGACCAGAAGCGTTTAACGCGTCATAGCTTAGCCGCAACCACACCGGAGCGAAACGCCCTTGGTAGAGCGCTGCCTCAAACCGTGGCCAACACCTCTTCTCGCGTGCCGAACAGCGGTGTGAGCGGATCGTTCAGCCAATTCGCCACCAATGGCCACACCTCGGCCTGGGCGGCTTTGCTGACCAGCATTTCCACGTGCCCGAAATCCCCGGTGAAACCCTGTTGACGGCCCAGGCACAGGTATTGGCGATGCTCGGAACCCACCTGTTCGAACAACTTGCGGCACGCCCAGTCCGGGTCTTGATGATCGCCGGCGGCACTGACGGCCAGCAGCGGTACCTCGACTTCGGCCAAGCCCTTCCACCAATCGTGCTTACCTTCGCCAAAGCGGCCAAACAGGCCATTCCAGCGCATCGCTTCGATCAACACGCCCGCCGGTTCGTCTTCGGGCCCGCGCTTGAAACGCGAGCCGGACAGCTCGCCGAAACGTTTCAACAGCAAGCGCCCCGTCCATTCCACCGGTGGCAGTTTCAACGGCCAATGGGTGCGGCTGACCTGGCAGCCAAACAGCGCCACGGAAGCCACCGCCGGCGCGCCAAGATGGCGCCCACCCAAGGCTGCGGCCAAGCTTATGCCGCCCAGGGAATGGCCGATCCAGTGGGGAACCTGCGCACTTTGTTCGCGCACAAACGCGCCAATGGCCGGCAAATCGTAACGGGCGTAGTCGGCGACACGGTTGCGAACGTAGTCATGATTGCGCTTGGACAGGCCATGACCGCGCATTTCCGGGATCCATACATCAAACCCCAAGCGCGCCAGGAAGGCCCCCAGGCCAATGCCCTTGGGTGAGTACCAGAAGCGCCGATTGGAAAAACTGCCGTGCAACAGAATAACCGGGATGCCCCGGTTTTCCGGAACGTCGGCCAAGCCCAGACGGGTAACCGCCAGCTCGACGGTGCCGTCGGGGCTGTTACCGGGTTTGAGGCGGTACACATCTTCACTCAGGTCGCCACGACGTTCAGCGCTGATCAGGGCGACGGGGAACAGGTTGCTGCTGCTTTGCATAATGCTCTTGCACAAAAAAGGGCGGCGTCCGCAAGGATTCCCGCCCTGTACAGATAAGAATGCCGGCCACCCTCAATAGGTGGCCGGCACTTTTGACGTAGCGGCGTTAGGCGGACGCTTGGCCTTCCGCCAGGAAGAACCAGGTTTCCAGCACGGAATCGGGGTTCAGCGAGACGCTTTCGATGCCCTGTTCCATCAGCCATTTGGCCAGGTCCGGGTGATCGGAAGGGCCTTGGCCGCAGATACCGATGTACTTGCCGGCCTTGTTACAGGCCTGGATCGCGTTGGCCAGGAGCTTCTTGACCGCAGGATTTCGCTCATCGAACAGGTGCGCGATGATCCCCGAATCACGGTCCAGGCCCAGGGTCAGCTGGGTCAGGTCGTTGGAGCCGATGGAGAAACCGTCGAAGAACTCCAGGAATTCTTCGGCCAGGATCGCGTTGGACGGCAATTCGCACATCATGATGACGCGCAGGCCGTTTTCGCCACGGGACAGGCCGTTTTCCGCCAGCAGGTCGACGACCTGGCTCGCTTCGCCCAGGGTGCGCACGAACGGCACCATGATCTCGACGTTGGTCAGGCCCATCTCGTTGCGCACGCGCTTGAGGGCGCGGCACTCGAGCTCGAAGCAGTCACGGAACGCTTCGCTGATGTAGCGCGAGGCGCCACGGAAGCCCAGCATCGGGTTTTCTTCTTCCGGCTCGTAGAGCTTGCCGCCGATCAGGTTGGCGTATTCGTTGGACTTGAAGTCCGACAGGCGCACGATGACCTTTTTCGGGTAGAACGCCGCCGCCAGGGTGCTGATGCCTTCCACCAGCTTCTCGACATAGAAGCCCACCGGGTCGTTGTAGCCGGCGATGCGCTTGTCGACGCTTTCCTTGATGTCCGGCGGCAGGCCGTCGTAGTTCAACAGGGCTTTGGGGTGCACGCCGATCATGCGGTTGATGATGAACTCCAGGCGGGCCAGGCCCACGCCGGCGTTCGGCAACTGTGCGAAGTCAAAGGCGCGGTCCGGGTTGCCGACGTTCATCATGATCTTGAACGGCAGGTCGGGCATGGCGTCGATGGAGTTTTGCTTGATATCGAAGCCCAGCTCACCCTCAAAGATGAAACCGGTGTCGCCTTCGGCGCAGGACACCGTCACGCCCTGGCCATCCTTGAGCAACTGGGTGGCGTTGCCGCAGCCCACTACCGCGGGAATCCCCAGTTCACGGGCGATGATCGCCGCGTGGCAGGTACGCCCGCCACGGTTGGTGACGATGGCGCTGGCGCGTTTCATCACCGGCTCCCAGTCCGGGTCGGTCATGTCGGACACCAGGACGTCGCCTGGCTGGACTTTGTCCATTTCCGACACGTCCTTGATGATCCGCACCTTGCCGGCGCCGATGCGCTGGCCGATGGCACGGCCTTCCACCAGCACGGTACCGGTTTCCTTGAGCAGGTAGCGTTCCATGACGTTGGCCGAGGTGCGGCTCTTAACCGTCTCGGGACGGGCCTGCACGATGTACAGCTTGCCGTCGTCGCCGTCCTTGGCCCATTCGATGTCCATCGGGCACTGGTAGTGCTTTTCGATGATCATCGCTTGCTTGGCCAGTTCGCTGACTTCCGCGTCGCTCAGGCAGAAACGCGCGCGCTCGGCTTTGTCGACTTCAACGGTCTTGACCGAACGACCGGCCTTGGCCTCGTCGCCGTAGATCATCTTGATCGCCTTGCTGCCCAGGTTGCGGCGCAGGATGGCCGGGCGCCCGGCTTCGAGGGTGTGCTTGTGGACGTAGAATTCGTCCGGGTTGACCGCGCCTTGTACGACGGTTTCGCCCAGGCCGTAGGCGCCGGTGATGAACACCACGTCACGGAAGCCCGATTCGGTGTCGAGGGTGAACATCACGCCGGCGGTGCCGGTTTCCGAACGCACCATGCGCTGCACGCCGGCAGACAGGGCCACCAGCTTGTGGTCGAAACCTTGGTGTACGCGGTAGGAAATGGCGCGGTCGTTGAACAGCGAGGCGAACACTTCCTTGGCCGCGCGGATCACGTTTTCCACGCCGCGGATGTTCAGGAAGGTTTCCTGCTGGCCGGCGAAGGAGGCGTCGGGCAGGTCTTCGGCGGTGGCCGAGGAGCGTACGGCGACCGCCATGTCCGGGTTGCCCGCCGACAGGGTAGCGAAGGCGGTACGGATTTCTTCGTTGAGCTTTTCGGGGAACTCGGCTTCCATGATCCATTGACGGATCTGGGCGCCGGTCTTGGCCAGGGCATTGACGTCATCGACGTCCAGGGCATCCAGCGCAGCGTGGATCTGGTTGTTGAGGCCGCTCAGCTCGAGGAAGTCACGGTAAGCCTGGGCCGTGGTGGCGAAACCACCGGGCACCGACACACCAGCGCCTGCAAGATTACTGATCATCTCGCCGAGGGATGCGTTCTTGCCCCCTACGTGCTCTACATCATGGACGCCGAGCTTATCGAGGGAAACTACGTACTCTACCAAGGTGATCTCTCCACTTTCTGTGTTGGAAAAGCTCAGGACGCCGGCTGCTCAGTAGGAGCTTACGCCAGCGCTTGTGGCCTGGACCTGGAAAATAAGTGAGAATGCGGCCCACTGCGGGACGGCAAAATCGCGCCTATCATATCCAAGATTCGCCATCAGCTTAAGGCCCAGGGCTCAAATGAAACGATCTGCTTTCTTTATCTCCGACGGCACCGGCATCACGGCCGAAACACTGGGTCAAAGCCTGCTCGCGCAGTTCGAAAACATTACCTTCGCCAAATTCACGCGGCCCTATATCGACAGCGTGGATAAAGCGCGGGCCATGGTACAACAAATCAATCTGGCGGCCGAAAAAGACGGCTTTCGGCCGATCATTTTCGACACCATCGTCAACCAGGACATTCGTGAGATTCTCGCAACGTCGAATGGTTTCATGATTGATATCTTCTCGACCTTCCTGGCACCGCTGGAGCAAGAGTTGAGCGAGCACTCCTCGTATTCGGTCGGAAAGTCCCATTCCATCGGCCACAACTCCAACTATATGGAGCGTATCGAGGCGGTGAACTTCGCCCTCGACAATGACGACGGCGCCCGCACCCATTACTACGACAAGGCCGACCTGATCCTGGTGGGCGTGTCCCGCTGCGGCAAGACCCCGACGTGCCTGTACATGGCCATGCAATTCGGCATCCGTGCGGCCAACTACCCGCTGACCGAAGACGACATGGAGCACCTGACGCTGCCCGCCGCCCTGCGCGCGCACTCCAACAAGCTGTTCGGCCTGACCATCGACCCGGACCGGCTGACCGCGATCCGCAACGAACGCAAGCCCAACAGCCGCTATTCCAGCTACGCGCAGTGTGAGTTCGAAGTGCGCGAAGTGGAAAACCTATTCCGTCGCGAGAATATTGCGCACATCAATTCCACGCATTTTTCGGTGGAAGAGATTTCGGCGAAGATTTTGGTGGAGAAAGGCGTGGAGCGTAGATTCAAGTAGTGTGTTGCTTGAACGGGCCCCATCGCAGGCAAGCCAGCTCCCACACTTGAGGGTGTTCACAAATCAAATGTGGGAGCTGGCTTGCCTGCGATGAACGATAACGCGGTCTCACAGTTGAAACCGCCCCCCGCCCTGCCCCAGCGCCGTCGCCAATGCATCAAAACCCGCCCGCAATAGCTGATCATCCCCGGATGTATTGCAGATACTTGCCCGAATAAACTGCGGCACCGCCGTCTGCCCCACGGCAAACGCCTCGGCGGTGGCGATCAGGTAGTTATTCTGTTTGAGTTCCGCCTCGATTTCCGACGCGCGCCACGGTTCCGGCACTTCAATCCAGAAATGCGGGCTGTTGGGATGGGTGCGGTATGCCAGGCCGGCCAGCAGGTCGCGCACCAGGTCTTTGCGCCGGCTGATCTCGTTGATCTGCTGGCGCAGCAGGTATTGCGCCGTGCCGTTTTCGATCCATTGGGTGGCCAGTTCAAGGGTGACCGGCGTGGCCATCCAGCAGGTCGAACGCAAGGCCGCCGATATGCGGCTGACCAGCGCCGGTGGCGCATGCACATAGCCCACACGCAGCCCGGCCGACACGGCCTTGCTCAGGCTGCTGATCAAAATCGTACGCTCGGGAGCGAAATGGCTGAGGGGCGGCGGTCGGTCTTCGACCAGCACACCGTGGGCTTCGTCTTCGAGAATCAGCAGGTTATGTTCGCGGCACACTTTGGCCAACGCTTCGCGACGCGCCACCGAAAGCACCGCCGTCGTCGGGTTCTGGATGGTCGGCGTGCAATACAGCGCTGAAATGCGGTGATTGCGACAGACTTCGTCCAACGCACCCGGCAGCACACCTTCCTCGTCCATTTCCAGGCCGATCAGCCGGATGCCCAGCATGCGCGCCGCGGTAATCAAACCGGGATACGTCAGCTGTTCGGTGACTACGGTATCGCCAGCCCGCAACAGCGCCATCATCGAGCACAGCAAACCGTGCTGTCCGCCATTGACGCAGATGACTTGCTCGGGGATCGGATGAAAATCACGCTGCACCAGCCATTGCGCGCCGGCTTCACGGTAGCGCGGCAGGCCGGCGTCCGGGGTGTAGGCGCTGATGTCCTGCAGGAACTTGGCGTTGCTCGACAGGGTTTGGAAGCTCTGGGCCAGAAACGCCGTCTCCTGCCCCGGAATGTGCATGTTGCGGCTCATGTCGAAGTACTGACGCGGCTCCTCGCTGAAGTTGCGAAAGCCTTCATCGCGCTGACGCTCCATCCCACGCTTGCGCACGAACGTGCCGTCACCCACCCGAGCCACAACCAGCCCCAAGCGTTCCAGCTCTCCGTAGGCCCGACTGATAGTGCCGATGGTGACGCCAAGATTGTCGGAAAGCACCCGATGGGGCGGCAGTTTTCGTCCCGGTTCAATCAAGCCTTCAAGGATGCCCCGTTCCATGACATCGGACAGGCGCTTGTACTTCACGCCCTGCCCGCTGGACAACCCCTCACGCATAATTGACACCATGTCAATATTTGTTTTGACAGTCATCTTTCGCCCTAATAGTGTGCTTTTACGGGTTCAATCGCCGAATTTTACAACTCATTACAAGCTCAATATAGAGTTCAATTTCGGCCCAGGGAAGCAATAAACGATGCCAATGTCCGCCGTTATCGAAAATCCAGCCAAGACAAAGTCCCAAAAACAGTGGTTGGCCGGGCTGGTCACCAGCCTGATGTTCCTGATCGTGTGCCTGAGCTGGGGCACCACCTGGCTCGGCATCAAGATCGCAGTGGAGAGCGTTCCACCCCTGACCTCCGCCGGTCTGCGCTTCCTGATCGCCTTCCCGCTGTTCCTGTGTTTTGCGATGGTGCGTCGCGAGCCGATCCTGTTCCCGCGTGAAAGTCGCTGGTTCTTCGTGTTCGTGACCCTGTCCTATTTCAGCGTTCCCTATTACCTGCTCAACTATGGCGAGATGCATGTCTCGTCCGGCCTCACCGCCCTGCTGTTCAGCTGCATGCCGGTATTCATCCTGATTTTTTCCGCGCTGTTCCTGCGCGAGCGCATCTACCTTTCCCAAGTGGTCGGTATCGGCATCGGTTTCGGCAGTCTCTACATGATCATCAAGAGCCAGGGCCTGCACCTGGACCATGCCGAGTTCTTCGGCGTACTGGCGATCCTGACGGCCGCGATCATGCATGCCTTGTGCTACGTGATCACCAAGCAGAAAGGCAGCGCCATCAGCGTGATTACCTACAACACCCTGCCCATCGGCATTGCCGGCCTGATGCTGTTCGTCGCCGGCCTGTGGTTCGAAGCGCCCGCCTTCGCAGACATCACCCTGCGTTCCTGGAGCGCGCTGTTCTACCTGGGGCTGGTGGCCTCGGTGGGCGGGTTCATCGTGTATTTCATGCTGCTCAAGCGCTTGAGCCCGATCATCCTGTCGTTCGTGTTCATCATCTTCCCGGTGTTCGCGGTGATCATCGGCGCCTGGTACGAAGGCCTATCAATTTCCCGCGACCTGATGCTGTACTCGGCCATCCTGCTGGCCGGTTTTGCCATCACCAAGTTGCCGGTTGAAAAACTCCTGGCCAAGAAAAATTGACCCTTCCGACTATCCAACAGCAACGCGAGAGAAACATGGACGTGCTCCGCCCTACCGCCCTGGAACAGATCTACGCCCACGCCAGCCGCAGCTATCCCGAGGAATGCTGTGGTTTCGTCTTCGCCGACGGCAGTGTGTACCTGGGCAGCAACATCCAGAATGAGCTGCACCGCAAGAACCCGCAGATGTACCCGCGCAGCGCGGCCAACGGCTACACCTTCTCGGTGGCCGATACCCTGCTGCTGAACAAGGCGTTTCGCAGCGACAACCCGGTGGTGGTGATCTACCACTCCCATCCGGATGTCGGTGCCTACTTCAGCGACGAAGACCAGGACAAGGCGCTGTTCATGGGCGAACCGATCTACCCCGTCAGCTACCTGGTCGTCGACGTCCGCCAGGGCCAGGCCCTCGGCGCCAAGCTGTTTGCCTGGGATGGCAAGCATTTCGCCCTTAAACCTTTCAACGACCTGCACACGGAGTTGTCCATGAACGCTGTTTCTTTCCCCGACATTCTGGTTCGTGTGGCCAAGCTGCCGGAATCGACCCTCGAGGGCACCGGATCGACATTGCGCGAAGTCATTGAAAACCTCTGCACCGGCCACCCGCAACTGCGCCCGCATCTGTTCCACGAAAACAACAACCAGCTCAAGGAACACTTCCTGTTTACCGCTGGCGAAGAGCTGGTCAATGCCGATGAACCATTGCCGGAAAACGCCCGGATCGAAGTGCTGCTGGCCACGTCCGGCGGCATGGATGTCGATAGCCTGAGCAATGAAGAAGTACAACGTTATGTGCGCCACATCACCCTGCCGGGCGTCGGTCGCGCAGGCCAACTGAACCTGAAGAAAGCCAAGGTACTGATCATCGGCACCGGCGGCCTGGGTTCGCCCATCAGCCTGTACCTGGCCGCAGCCGGCATCGGCACCCTGGGCCTGGTGGACTTCGACGTGGTGGAAAGCAGCAACCTGCAACGCCAGATCGTGCATGGCAACAGTACGTTGGGCATGCCCAAGGTCGAATCCGCCAAGCAGCGCCTGCAGGACCTCAACCGCCATATCCGGATCAACGCCCACGACACCGCCCTGACGGCCGACAACGCCCTGGAGCTGGTGGGCGCCTACGACCTGGTGATCGACGGTACCGACAATTTCGACACCCGCTACCTCGTCAACGATGCCTGTGTGCAGCTGGGCAAGCCCTTGGTGTACGGCGCCATCTACCGCTTCGACGGGCAGATCAGCGTGCTCAACCATAAAGGTGGGCCGTGCTACCGCTGCCTGTTTCCCAGCGCGCCGCCCGCCGAACTGGCACCCAACTGCAGCGCCGGAGGCGTGATCGGCGTGTTGCCCGGTGTGGTCGGGATGATCCAGGCGACCGAGGCCATCAAGCTATTGATCGGCATCGGCGAACCGTTGTCCGGCCGCTTGATGCGTTTTGATGCGCTGGCCATGAAGTTCAGCGAGATCCGCTTCAAGCGTCGCGCCGATTGCCCATGCTGTTCGCCGTCACGCCACACCCAACCCCAGGCGCCCGCCGTCTGCGCGGATGCCGTACCGGCCCAACCGTCCCTGGCCGCAGAACGCTACATCAAGCCTCGGGTCCTCAAGCAACTGCTCGAACACCCAAGCAGTGCCGATGTGCTGCTGGACGTGCGCGACGCCAGCGAACTGGAGGTGTGCCAGTTGCCGGGCGTGGTGCATATCCCCCTGGCTGAATTGGACGGGCAACTCGACCGCCTCAGCCGGGACAATACTCACTACCTGATCTGCTACGCCGGGACCCGCGCCGAGCAAGCCGCCAGCACCTTGCTGGCCGCCGGCTTCGCCAACACCAAAGTCCTGCAGGGCGGCATGAAACATTGGGTTCGCGACGTCGAACCCGACATGCCGTTGTATTGAGCAGAGGATTTAAGTGATGTTGCATAACTCCATTCTCGACGTGATCGGCCACACCCCCATCGTGCGCCTGGCACAGTTTTCCGAAGACCTCGGCATCGAGGTCTACGCCAAGCTGGAATCACTCAACCCCGGCGGCAGCCACAAGGCGCGCATCGCCTTGGGCATGATCCTCGATGCCGAGCGCCGCGGCGTGCTGATCCGCGATTCCGGGCAAACCATCATCGAGCCCAGCGGCGGCAACACCGGCATTGGCCTGGTGATGGCTGGCAATGTGCTGGGCTACAAGGTCGTGCTGGTAATCCCCGACAACTACAGCCCGGAAAAACAGAAGTTGCTGCGCCTGTACGGCGCCAAGGTGGTGCTGTCGGACAGCCGCCTGGGCAATAATTCCCACGGCGAAAAGTGCATGGAACTGCAGTTGGAAAACCCCAGCTACGTGATGCTCAACCAACAGCGCAACGGCGCCAACCCACAGACCCATCGCGACACCACCGCGCCGGAAATCCTGCGCGATTTCGGTGATTTGCGTGCTGACTACTTCGTCAGCGGCATCGGCACCGGCGGGCATATCACCGGCATCGGCGAAACCCTCAAGGCCGCCTGGCCGCAACTGCGCGTGCTGGGCGTGGAGCCGGAAGAATGCGACCTGCTCAAAGACCAGCACGCGCCGCATCATATCCAGGGCCTGTCGATCGGCCTGATCCCGAGCATCCTCAATCTGGCGGTGATCGACGGCATGCTCAAGGTCTCACGCCAGGACTGCATCGACATGATGAAACGTATCATGCGCACCGACGCCATCAGCCTGGGTCTGTCTTCCGCCGCCAACATGGCGGCCATCGCCCAACTTGCCCCCGAACTGCCGCCCGAAACGGTGGTACTGACCCTGGTTTACGACAATGCCGACAGCTACCTGCCCAGTTTCGAATAACCGGTTTTCCAACCATCCAGAACGCAGGGGGGCCTCCATGGGCGGCTTTATCGACATGCAACAGCTGCACGATGAGTTGCTGACCCACCTCATCAAGACCCTCACGCCCGAACAAATGAAACAGCTGGAACCGCACCTGGCATCGCTGATCCAGAATGCCGCCCAGGCAGTGGCCGAGGACCTGATCGCCTATGCCTACCGCGATCCAGCCTCCCGCGGGCGCGGCGAACTGATCCTGGAGTCCTACGCCTCGTTCAAGGCGGTGCTGTATTACCGCCTGGCGCATCAGGTATGGCATTTTCCGGACCAGACCAACGGCGTGTTTTCCCGCATCGCCCTCAAGCTCAGCAACCAGGGCAAGGTGCTGTCCGGCGCCGAGATCCACCCGGCGGCGCGTATCGGTCGACGCTTCGTGCTCGATCACGGCTACGGCACGGTGATCGGCGAAACCTGCGAGATCGGCAACGACTGCTACATCCTCTGCGGCGTCACCCTGGGCGCCCGCGGCATCGCCAACAACCCCGATGGCAAGCGCCACCCGCGCCTGGGCAACAACGTCGAGGTCGGCTCCGGTGCCCGCGTGCTGGGCTATGTGCTGATTGGCGACAACGTGTTTATCAGCCCCTCGTGCGTGATTACCCAGGACGTCCCCGCCGGCACCAAGGTGAAGGTGGTGAACCAGATCCAGCTGCAAAAAAATGACGAGTCGGACAGCAGCAATTACCTCGGTGCCTTCGCCCTGGACGAGCGGCTGCACGTGGTCGGCGAGATCAATGCAAGCCACAAAGTCACAGTGCTGGACGCCGACTTCCACCCTCTGCAAGGGCTGATGCTGGAGCCGACGGCGAAAGAGCGTCACCACCTGCAATTTCGCCTGCACCGTGTCGAGTCGGGTCACCACTTGCCGCGCCTGCCGCTGAACCTGAAGGTCTGCGGCCCGGAATTTGAAATCACCCTGCTCTCCCCCCCTGGCTTGAGCGCAATGGTGCGGTCCCTGCTGCAAGCCAGCCCACTGATCGTCGGAGGTTGAACATGTCTGTGCATACCATGGAAACCCTGGCGCTGTTCGACAGCGCGCCCTACCAGAATGCCTTCAACGCGCGGGTGATTGCCGTGAGCGAACACGGCGTTGCCCTGGAGCACACGCTGTTCTATCCCACCGGCGGCGGGCAACCGGGCGATACCGGGCACCTCACACTGGCCGACGGTACGCGGGTCGACGTGACCGGCACGGTGCGCGACCCGGTGCTGCGCTCGATCATCTGGCACCAGGTGGAACACTGCCCCGAGCAGTTGACAGCGGGCGTGCAAGTGGACGCCGGCCTCGACTGGGACCGGCGCTATCAACACATGAAAATGCACACCTGCCTGCACCTGCTGTGCTCGATCATCGACGCGCCGGTCACGGGATGCAGCATCAGCGCCGACAAAGGCCGCCTGGATTTCGACCTGCCGGAAATGACCCTGGATAAAGACAGTATTACCCGCGACCTCAACGCGCTGATCGAACAGGCGCACGCGGTGAAAACCTTGTCGATGCCAGCGTCGGAGTACGCCACCTTGCTGCAGATCACCCGCACCCAGGCGGTGGCGCCGCCGGTGGTTCAAGGCTCGGTGCGGGTGATTGAAATCGCCGGCATTGATATCCAGCCGTGTGGCGGCACCCATGTGATCAATACGGAGGAAATCGGCCGGGTGTTCTGCGAGAAAATCGAGAAGAAGAGCAAGCATAACCGCCGGGTGATTTTGCGGTTTGAATGAGACGGCAAGCAGGTAGCGGCCAATATGGAACAGGGGTGCCTTGTCCATATTGACCTGGATGTCACCTTTAACCCTGCGCGGCTTTGGCTTCAAGCCGGGCACTTATCTGCTCAATTTGCAGCTTCAGTTCCAAGATGACCTTTGTGCACTGTTCGACCATTTCTTTTATACGGTCCCGCAGCTTGCCGTTATCAAGTAGCAGATCATCAACTGTGCGGGTTTGTGGTGAAGTGGTCTCGCTGGCCTGAGGGGGCGAAATGGCTTCACGGGTGTCGGGCGTCGGTGCAACCGATGGAGAGCCAGCGGGGGGATTGGCGCCAGTGCCAGAGTCCTGGGGAGCCGGCTGAGTTGGGGGTGCACCCCGCTCGTCCAGCTTTTTATTCAACGTTTGTATTTGTTCTTGAAGCTGTTTGAAGAGCTCATTGAAGTGGATTTGTATCTGATCAATTGTTTCGCGAAGCTGCTTATTGACGGTCGTCAGTTCCTCAAGGGTCTGCGGCTCCTTCTGCGCTGACACTGGTGCGTTTTTGTTCGACGCGTTCGCGTCATGCGCTGAGCTGCGCTCAGCATCATTGCTAACGTCTGGAGTCGACGGCAAGCCCTCTTTTGCAGGCTCCGCTGGCTGACTGATCTTTTGCGTAAGGTCCGCCACTTTCTGACGAAGTTGCCCGATTACTGAGTTGAAATGGTCAGCCATTTGGGTGAGCTGGTCACGCAGTTGACCGTTTTCCTTGGAAAGCTGTGCCAAACGACCGGTGTCTGTTTGCGCGGTGGACGCTGGCGCGTTGGCCAGGTCGCGATGGGTTGAAAACTGCCCGCGCTGCTGCGTGGACATTGGCTGACAGGATGGCTGAGGTGTTGCCCACTTGCTGACTTCATCCTCGATCCGCTTCTGCACACCCAGGACCTGCGCCCCCTCAAAGGCCGGGCGCATTTGCTCCAAGAGGGATGGCTGAGGAGCAGTCAACGCCTGCAGAGAGTCATTCATCAACCTGTTATGGGCTGACAGCTGGCCACGCTGCTGTGAGGTCATCGGCGTGCGGGGTGGCCTTGAGTCATTCTGGCCCTTGGCATGAGGGCATGCCTCTGCACTGCCTTCGCTCGGATTGGACGCCGGCTTGGGGGGCATCTCATAGTTGGCGTGATAGGGAGCGTACTGCTGATGGTTTACGCTGGTCATGGAGCGCCTCTCAGGTCAGGTGTTGTATTCACGACGGCCCGGTTAGCAGGCCGTCTGACTATCTGATTGGTCACTATCTGAAAACGGTTCCCCCTATGTAGGAAGCATGATTCTCAAAGTGTGTCGAGATCACCTTCGGCACACGCGCTCAGATCACGAACAGGTCCATGAACCGGTTCACGGGCGTGGCCTCAAGCCGTGCCTGGTCCTTACACAACGCAAAAACCTGCTCACTGCGCTGCGCAGTAAACCGCGTTGCCAGGTTGGCCTTGAACTTATCTTCGAGCAGCGCAATGCCTTCCACTCGGCGGCGGCGATGGCCAATCGGGTATTCCACCGCTACCTGCTCGGTACGGGTGCCGTCCGCGAAGAACACCTGCACCGCGTTGGCGATGGAACGCTTGTCGGCTTCCAGGTATTCGCGGCTGTAGCGTGGGTCTTCGACGATAACCATTTTGTCGCGCAACTGATCGATGATCGGGTGTGCGGCGTGGAATTCATCTTCGTACTGCTCGGCAACCAGGTTGCCAAATGCCAGCGGCACGGCGGTCATGTATTGCAGGCAGTGATCGCGGTCGGCGGCATTGGCCAGTGGGCCGACCTTGGAAATGATGCGAATCGCCGATTCATGGGTGGTGATGACGATGCGCTCGATTTCATGCAGGCGATCTTTCACCAGCGGGTGCAAGGTCACCGCCGCTTCGCAGGCGGTCTGCGCGTGGAACTCGGCGGGGAAGCTGATCTTGAACAGCACGTTTTCCATCACATAAGTGCCGTAGGGCTGGGACAGGCTGAACGCGCGCTTGTCCTCGGGCTTGAGGGCCAGATCTTTGTTGGTGTGGCTGAACAGCACGTCATAGAAGCCCCACTGCGGCGCGCTCAGTACGCCGGGGATCCCCATTTCGCCGCGCAACGCGATATCCGCCAGGCGCACGCCCCGGCTCGACGCATCCCCCGCCGCCCAGGATTTGCGCGAGCCGGCGTTCGGCGCATGCCGATAAGTGCGCAACGCCTGCCCATCGACAAACGCATGGGACAAGGCCGCGAGCAGCTGTTCACGGTTGGCGCCCATCAGCTTGGCGGTAACGGCCGTGGAGGCGACTTTGACCAGCAACACATGGTCGAGGCCGACGCGGTTGAACGAATTTTCCAGGGCAAGCACACCCTGGATTTCGTGGGCCATGATCATCGCGTCCAGCACCGCGCGTACCGTCAGCGGCGCTTCGCCTTGGGCGATGCGCTTTTGCGACAAGTGGTCCGCCACCGCGAGGATGCCGCCGAGGTTATCCGAAGGATGGCCCCATTCGGCGGCGAGCCAGGTGTCGTTGTAGTCGAGCCAACGCACGATGCAGCCGATGTCCCACGCCGCCTTGACCGGGTCCAAGCGAAAGGAGGTACCCGGCACCCGCGCACCGAACGGCACCACCGTGCCTTCGACAATCGGACCGAGGTGCTTGGTGCACTCGGGGAAGCGCAGGGCAAGCAGGCCGCAGCCCAGGGTATCCATCAGGCAGTTGCGGGCGGTGTCCAATGCGGTCGGGGAATCAATCCGGAAATTGAGGACGTAGTCGGCGATGTCCTGCAGGACCTGGTCGTAGTCGGGACGGTTGTTGAGGTCGACGTTGGCGCTCATGGCGGTACTCCAAAAAAGGGGTTGGGGTCAGTCCTCGGGCTCACGGTTGATCAAGTTATGGCTGGTCTGGTTGCCGGCCTTGGAATGAGGTCCCCCTGTGGGAGCGGGCTTGCCCGCGATAGCAATTTGTCAGTTGATACATCTGTCGACTGACACGCCGCCATCGCGGGCAAGCCCGCTCCCACAGGGGTTTGTTGCAAGTCCGTTAGAAGGCGTCGCCGGGGATGCGTACGAAACCTTCCATCAATACCCGTGCACTGCGGCTCATGATGGCTTTTTTCACCACCCACTCGCCGTTCACCTGGCTGGCTTCGGCGCCGACGCGCAACGTGCCGGACGGATGCCCGAAACGTACGGCGTTACGCTCCACACCACCGGCCGCCAGGTTGACCAAGGTCCCGGAAATGGCTGCCGCCGTGCCAATTGCCACTGCTGCCGTGCCCATCATGGCGTGGTGCAGCTTGCCCATGGACAGCGCGCGCACCAACAGGTCCACATCGGCGGCCTTGATCGGCTTGCCGCTGGACGCTACGTAATCGGCAGGCTTGGCCACAAACGCCACTTTCGGCGTGTGCTGGCGCTGGGCCGCTTCGTCGAGGTGCTTGATCAGGCCCATGCGCAACGCGCCATGGGCCCGCACGGTTTCGAACATCGCCAGGGCCTTGGGGTCGCTGTTGATCGCGCCTTGCAGCTCGGTACCGGTGTAGCCGAGGTCCTGGGCATTGATGAAGATCGTCGGGATACCGGCATTGATCAGCGTCGCCTTGAAGGTGCCGACACCCGGTACCTCCAGTTCATCGATCAGGTTGCCGGTGGGAAACATCGAGCCACCGCCGCCCTCTTCTTCCGCCGCCGGGTCCATGAATTCAAGCTGCACTTCGGCGGCCGGGAAGGTCACGCCGTCCAGCTCGAAATCGCCGGTTTCCTGCACCGCGCCGTCGGTGATCGGCACATGGGCGATGATGGTCTTGCCGATGTTGGCCTGCCACACCCGCACCACGGCCACGCCGTCATGGGGCACGCGCGCGGCGTCGACCAGCCCCGCGCTGATCGCGAACGCGCCGACCGCCGCCGACAGGTTGCCGCAGTTGCCGCTCCAGTCCACGAAGGGCTTGTCGATGGAGACCTGGCCAAACAGGTAATCCACGTCGTGGCCGGCGCGGGTGCTCTTGGCGAGAATCACGGTTTTGCTGGTGCTCGACGTGGCGCCGCCCATGCCGTCGATCTGCTTGTCGTAAGGATCGGGGCTGCCGATCACCCGCAGCAACAGGGCGTCGCGCGCGGCGCCCGGTACCTGCGCCGATTCGGGCAGGTCCTTGAGGCTGAAAAATACGCCCTTGCTGGTGCCGCCACGCATATAGGTGGCGGGGATCTTGATTTGCGCTACGTGTGCCATGGTTACCTCTCAGGCGGTCGCCGCCGATTCCAGGAAGTCCTGGGCAAAACGCTGCAACACGCCGCCCGCCTCGTAGATCGACACTTCTTCAGCGGTGTCCAGGCGGCAGGTCACCGGCACTTCGACACGTTCGCCATTCTTGCGGTTGATCACCAATGTCAGGGTGGCACGCGGGGTGCGCTCGCCGATCACGTCATAGGTCTCGCTGCCGTCGATCTGCAACGTCTTGCGATCAGTGCCCGGCAGGAACTCCAGCGGTAACACGCCCATGCCTACCAGGTTGGTGCGATGGATACGCTCGAAGCCTTCGGCGGCAATCGCTTCGACACCGGCCAGGCGCACGCCCTTGGCGGCCCAGTCGCGGGACGAGCCCTGGCCGTAGTCGGCGCCGGCGATGATGATCAGCGGCTGCTTGCGCTCCATATAGGTTTCGATGGCCTCCCACATACGCGTGACCTGGCCTTCCGGCTCGATGCGCGCCAGGGAGCCCTGCTTGACCTTGCCGTTTTCCACCACCATTTCGTTGAACAGTTTCGGGTTGGCAAAGGTCGCGCGTTGCGCGGTCAAGTGATCGCCCCTATGAGTCGCATAGGAATTGAAATCCACCTCCGGCAAGCCCATTTTCGCCAGGTATTCGCCGGCGGCGCTGTCGAGCATGATCGCGTTGGACGGGGACAGGTGGTCAGTGGTGATGTTGTCCGGCAGCACCGCCAGCGGGCGCATGCCCTTGAGCGGGCGCGCACCGGCCAGTGCGCCCTCCCAGTACGGCGGGCGACGGATGTAGGTGCTTTGCGGGCGCCAGTCGTACAGCGGCGCGACTTTGGGGCCGGTGTCTTCGTGGATCGCGAACATCGGGATGTACACCGCGCGGAACTGCTCCGGCTTGACCGAGGTTTTGACCACGGCGTCGATCTCTTCGTCGCTTGGCCAGATGTCCTGCAGGCGGATCTCCTTGCCGTCGGCGTCGAGGCCCAGCACGTCCTTTTCGATGTCGAAACGGATGGTGCCGGCAATCGCGTAGGCCACCACCAACGGCGGCGACGCGAGGAACGCTTGCTTGGCGTACGGGTGAATCCGCCCGTCGAAGTTGCGGTTGCCCGAGAGCACGGCGGTAGCGTACAGGTCGCGGTCGATGATTTCCTGCTGGATCACCGGGTCCAGCGCGCCGGACATGCCGTTGCAGGTGGTGCAGGCAAACGCGACTACGCCAAAGCCGAGTTTTTCCAGCTCATGGCCCAGGCCGGCTTCTTCCAGGTACATCGCCACGGTTTTCGAGCCGGGCGCCAGCGACGATTTGACCCACGGCTTGCGCGTCAGCCCCAGTTTGTTCGCGTTGCGCGCCAGCAGCCCTGCGGCAATCACGTTGCGTGGGTTGCTGGTGTTGGTGCAGCTGGTGATGGCCGCGATGATCACCGCGCCGTCGGGCATTTGCCCCGGCACGTCATCCCACTGGCCGCTGATGCCTTTGGACGCCAGGTCACGGGTGGCGACGCGGGCGTGCGGGTTGCTCGGGCCTGCCATGTTGCGCACGACGCTGGACAGGTCGAAGGTAAGGCCGCGCTCGTATTGCGCGCCCTTGAGGTCATCGGCCCACAGCCCGGTGTGGCGTGCGAATTGTTCGACCAGGGCGACTTGTTCGTCTTCACGGCCGGTGAGCTTGAGGTAGGCGATGGTTTGCTGATCGATGTAGAACATCGCCGCCGTAGCGCCGTATTCCGGGGCCATGTTGGAGATGGTCGCGCGGTCGCCGAGGGTCAGGTTCGAGGCGCCCTCGCCAAAGAACTCCAGCCACGCGCCGACCACTTTCTGCTGGCGCAAGAACTCGGTCAGCGCCAGCACCATATCCGTGGCGGTGATGCCCGGCTGCAGCTTGCCGGTGAGCTCGACGCCGACGCTTTCCGGCAGGCGCATCCACGAGGCGCGGCCGAGCATGACGCTCTCGGCTTCCAGGCCGCCGACGCCGATGGCGATTACGCCCAGGGCATCCACGTGCGGGGTATGGCTATCGGTGCCGACGCAGGTATCCGGGAATGCTACGCCGTCGCGCACCTGAATCACCGGGGACATTTTCTCCAGGTTGATCTGGTGCATGATGCCGTTGCCTGGCGGGATCACATCGACGTTCTTGAACGCCTTCTTGGTCCACTCGATAAAGTGGAAACGGTCTTCGTTGCGACGATCTTCAATGGCGCGGTTTTTTTCGAACGCGTCCGGGTCGAAACCACCGGCTTCGACGGCCAGGGAGTGGTCGACGATCAGTTGGGTGGGCACCACCGGGTTGACCTGCGCCGGGTCGCCGCCTTGCAAGGCGATGGCATCGCGCAGGCCGGCGAGGTCGACCAGGGCGGTCTGGCCGAGGATGTCGTGACAAACCACGCGCGCCGGGAACCAGGGAAAATCGAGGTCGCGCTTGCGTTCGATCAGTTGGCTCAAGGAAGCGTTGAGGGTGGCCGGGTCGCAGCGACGCACCAGGTTTTCGGCGAGTACGCGGGAGGTGTAGGGCAAGGTGGCGTAGGCGCCTGGGGTGATGGCTTCGACCGCCGCGCGGGCGTCGAAGTAATCCAGGCGGCTGCCGGGGAGCGGTTTGCGAAATTCAGTGTTCATCGTCGGGACTCGGTCACGGTGGTTAGACGGCACGAACCTGTGGCACTCGGCTGGATGAGCGCAGTCCCTGTGGGAGCCGGGCTTGCCCGCGATAGCGATGTAACTGCCGACAGATGTGTTGAATGTCAGTCAGTCATCGCGGGCAAGCCCGGCTCCCACAGAGATCCGGCTCCAACCATGAAATCCGGTGCCTCAGGTTCATCCCATTCAGCGACGTTCGATTGGCACGAACTTGCGCTGTTCGACGCCGGTGTACTCGGCGCTTGGGCGGATGATGCGGTTGTTGGCGCGCTGTTCGAACACGTGCGCGGCCCAGCCAGTGAGGCGCGAGCACACGAAGATCGGGGTGAACAGCTTGGTCGGGATGCCCATGAAGTGGTACGCCGAGGCATGGTAGAAATCGGCGTTGGGGAACAGCTTCTTCTGCTCCCACATGGTCTTGTCGATGGCTTCGGAAACCGCGAACAACACCTTATCGCCCACTTCATCGGCGAGTTTTTTCGACCAGCCCTTGATCACCTCATTGCGCGGGTCGCTGTCTTTGTAGATCGCGTGGCCGAAGCCCATGATCTTGTCCTTGCGCGCGAGCATGCCGAGGGTGCCTTCGACGGCTTCTTCAGCCGAACCGAAACGCTCGATCATTTCCATCGCCGCTTCGTTGGCGCCGCCGTGCAGCGGGCCGCGCAGGGAGCCGATGGCGGCGGTGACGCAGGAATACAGGTCCGACAGGGTCGACGCACACACCCGCGCCGTGAAGGTGGAGGCGTTGAATTCGTGCTCGGCGTAGAGGATCAGCGACACGTTCATGACCTTCTCATGCAGCTCGCTCGGCTTTTTGCCGTGCAGCAGGTGCAGGAAGTGAGCGCCGATGGAAGGTTCGTCGGTCACGCAATCGATACGCTGGCCGTCGTGGCTGAAGCGGTACCAGTAGCACATGATCGCCGGGAACGCGGCGAGCAGCCGGTCGGTGACATCGCGCTGCACGCTGAAGTCTTTCTCGGGTTCGATATTGCCCAGGAACGAGCAACCGGTGCGCATCACGTCCATCGGGTGGGCGTCGGCGGGGATGCGTTCCAGCACTTCTTTGAGCGCCTGTGGCAGGTCGCGCAGCTTGCCCAGCTTCTTGCTGTAGTCCGCAAGCTCCGCCTGAGTCGGCAACTCGCCGTACAGCAGCAGGTAGGCGACTTCTTCGAATTGCGCATCGGCGGCCAGTTCGCGCACGTCGTAGCCGCGATAGGTCAGGCCGGCACCGGCCTGGCCCACGGTGGAGAGTGCGGTCTGCCCGGCGACCTGGCCACGCAGGCCGGCGCCACTCAATACTTTTGCTTCAGCCATGTTCGTTCTCCAAACTTATATTTATTCAGGAGGCCACTTGTGGGAGCGGGCTTGCCCGCGATGACTGACTGCCAGCCAACTTCGCTATCGACTGACACACCGCTATCGCGGGCAAGCCCGCTCCCACAGGGGGTTTACTTCTTCGCAGCGAACAATGCGTCGAGCTTCTGCTCGAAGGTGTGGTAGTCGATGCGATCGTAAAGCTCCATACGCGTTTGCATGGTGTCGATCACGTTTTGCTGGGTGCCGTCGCGACGGATCGCGGTGTAGACGTTTTCGGCCGCCTTGTTCATGGCGCGGAAGGCCGAGAGCGGGTACAGCACGATGGAAACATCGGCAGATTTCAACTGTTCGGTGGTGAACAGCGGCGTGGCGCCGAATTCAGTAATGTTGGCCAGGATCGGCGCTTTCACGCGTGAGGCGAACAGCTTGTACATCTCCAGTTCAGTAATCGCCTCCGGGAACACCATGTCGGCGCCGGCCTCGATGCACGCGGCGGCCCGTTCCAGTGCCGATTCCAGGCCTTCGACGGCCAGAGCATCGGTGCGTGCCATGATCACGAAGCTGTCATCGGTGCGCGCGTCCACGGCGGCCTTGATGCGGTCGACCATTTCCTGCTGCGACACGATTTCCTTGTTCGGGCGATGACCGCAGCGCTTGGCGCCGACCTGGTCTTCAATGTGGATGGCCGCCGCGCCGAACTTGATCATCGACTTGACGGTACGCGCCACGTTGAACGCCGAGGAACCGAAGCCGGTGTCGACGTCCACCAGCAGCGGCAGGTCGCACACGTCGGTGATGCGGCGTACGTCAGTCAATACGTCATCCAGGCCGGTGATGCCCAGGTCCGGCACGCCCAGGGAGCCGGCGGCCACCCCGCCACCGGACAGGTAGATCGCCTTGAAGCCGGCGCGCTTGGCCAGCAAGGCGTGGTTGGCGTTGATCGCGCCGACGACCTGCAGGGGCTGCTCGCTGGCGACCGCGTCACGGAAACGCTGGCCTGGGGTGCTGTTGTTGTGATGACTCATGACTCACCTCGTGATGAAGGAGCGCCGCCTGGGAAGTGACGGGCAATGTTGCGTTTGGAAGCGCCGATATGCCGGCGCATCAACAGTTCGGCCAGTTCACCGTCGCGATCGGCAATCGCGTCGAGAATGCGGTGATGCTCGGCAAAGGCCTGGCGTGGACGATTGGGCGTGGCGGAAAACTGGATGCGGTACATGCGCACCAGTTGATACAGCTCGCCGCAGAGCATCTGGGTCAGGGTGCGGTTGCCGGCGCCCTGGATGATCCGGTAATGAAAGTCGAAGTCGCCTTCCTGCTGGTAATAACCGAGGCCGGCCTGGAACGCTTCGTCGCGCTCGTGGGTGTGCAGTACCTGGCGCAGTTCTTCGATTTCCGCCTCGGTCATGCGTTCGGCGGCCAGGCGGCAGGCCATGCCTTCGAGGGATTCGCGGATTTCGTAGAGTTCGACCAGCTCGGCGTGGCTCAACGAAACCACCCGCGCACCGACGTGAGGCACGCGGACCAACAGGCGCTGGCCCTCCAGGCGGTGGATCGCTTCGCGCAGCGGGCCGCGACTGATGCCATAGGTGCGCGCCAGCTCCGGTTCGGAAATCTTGCTGCCGGGGGCGATCTCGCCCTTGACGATCGCGGCCTGGATACGCCTGAAGACGTTCTCGGACATGGTCTGGGAATCGTCTTGCGCCACCACTGGAGATTCCAGCTGATCCAGCATATTGTCGACACCTTTAAAATCAATGTGGCAAAAACTAGCCAATCAACCCCTATTAGTCAAAGAATAAATCCATATTGTCGACAATCGTCTAATAACCGCGCCTGCAGGCTTCAACGGCATGGCCGCCTGCCAGCGCTGGCGCCAAAAAAGCATCATGTTAGAATGCCCGCCGCATTTGCCTGACATCAGTAGATGAAACGGCGCACGAAGGAGCTTGCGCAGTAATGCCGGTCGCCTTGAATCAAACATCGCACTGCACCGCATCAGGATTTATGACACTCAAGCCCCTCCCCCTGTTTTGCCTACTATTACTGCCTGGCCTCGGCGCTGCCGCCGAGAAGACCGTGTATGGCCTCAACGAATATGCCCAGTTGGCCGGCATTGACCTGGAAGTCGCCGCCAAGCTGGACACCGGCGCCAAGACCGCGTCCCTCAGCGCCCGCGATATCAAGCGCTTCAAGCGCAACGGCGAGTCCTGGGTGCGCTTCTACCTGGCCATTGACACCGCCCATTCCCACCCCATCGAACGCCCCCTGGCGCGCGTGAGCAAGATCAAGCGCCGCGCCGGCGACTACGACCCCGATGAGGACAAGAACTACACCGCCCGTCCGGTGATTGCCCTGGATATCTGCATGGGCACTGCTTTACGCAGCATCGAAGTGAACTTGACTGACCGCAGCGCCTTCCAATACCCGCTGCTGATCGGCTCCGAAGCGTTGAAACGCTTTGATGCGCTGGTCGACCCCAGTCTTAAATACGCAGCAGGCAAACCTGCCTGTGTCGCCGACGCTCATACCGCCGAGTAACTCCCATGCGCTCTCTCACTATGCACCTGAAAATCCTGATCGCCGTTCTGGTGGCACTGGGCATTTCGATCACGGCCTATCAGATTCTCGCGCTGGGCATCCCGGTCACCGAAGACGCGATGGAAGACCTGTGGAACATCGACGCCAAAGTCGAGTTCGTCGCCAACGCCAAGGACCCGGTCAAGGTGCAGATGTTCGTGCCGCCGTTGAACCGCGACTACGTCAGCCTCAATGAAAGTTTCATTTCCAACAACTACGGGGTAAGCGTCAACCGCCTCGACGGCAATCGCAAGGTCACTTGGTCGGCACGCCGCGCCAAGGGCACGCAAACCCTGTATTACCGCCTGGTGCTGACCAAGCGCGAGGGCGAGAAGAGCAAGGTCAAGGGCCCGATCTTCCGCGACAGCATCGCCGTGGAAGGCCCGGAGAAAATCGCCGCCGAAGCCTTGCTCGCGCCGATTCGCCAGCACTCGGCCGATGTCGAGACCTTTGTCAGCGAAGCCATCAAGCGCACCAACAACCTCAACGACGACAACGTCAAGCTGCTGCTGGCCGGCGACACGTCCACCGCGCACAAGGCCAAGATCATCGAGCTGGTGCTGTCCATCGGCCATGTCCCGGTGGAACGCGTGCACACTCTGCGCCTGGAGGCGAACCAGCCGCAAACCCCGGAACTCTGGCTGCGCAGCTTCAATGGCAATGACTGGCTGTATTTCAACCCGGAAACCGGAGAGCAAGGCCTGCCCGCCGACCGCCTGCTGTGGTGGATCGGCGATGAAAACCTGATCACCGTCGATGGCGGCAAGAAAGCCACTGTCACCTTCAGCCTCGACAACAGCCGGATGAATGCCCTGCGCCTGGCCAAGCTGACGGACGAGAGCACCGACTCCAACTTCCTCGGCTACTCGCTGTACAACCTGCCGCTGCAAACCCAGCAAACGTTCATGATCATGGTGATGATCCCGATCGGCGTGCTGGTGATCCTGATCCTGCGCAACCTGATCGGTCTGCAAACGTTGGGCACGTTCACGCCGGTGCTGGTGGCCCTGGCGTTCCGCGAGACCCAATTGGGCTTCGGCATCGCGTTGTTCACCATTATTACGGCGCTGGGGCTGTCGTTGCGCTCCTACCTGGAGCATCTGAAACTGCAGATGCTGCCAAGGCTGTCGGTGGTGCTGACGTTCGTGGTGGTGCTGATCGCGGCGATCAGCCTGTTCAGCCACAAGCTGGGCCTGGAGCGCGGCTTGTCGGTGGCGCTGTTCCCGATGGTGATCCTGACCATGACCATCGAACGCTTGTCGATCACCTGGGAAGAACGCGGCGCCAACCATGCGCTGAAGGTGGCGGTGGGTACGCTGTTTGCCGCGTCCCTGGCGCACCTGATCATGAGCGTGCCGGAGCTGGTCTACTTCGTGTTTACCTTCCCGGCGATCCTGTTGATCCTGGTGGGCTTCATGCTGGCCATGGGTCGCTATCGCGGTTACCGCCTGACCGAGCTGGTGCGTTTCAAGGCCTTCTTGAAGGCTGACCAGTAATGTTCGGCCTCTGGAAGACCTGGAAAGCCCTGGAAGCGCGCGGGATCATGGGCATCAACCGGCGTAATGCCGACTACGTGCTCAAGTACAACAAGCGCAGCCTGTACCCGATCGTGGATGACAAGATCATCACCAAGGAACGGGCGATTGCCGCCGGCATCCACGTGCCGGAGCTGTACGGGGTGATCTCCACCGAGAAGGAAATCGACAAGCTCGACGCGATCATCGGCGGGCGCAGCGACTTCGTGATCAAGCCGGCCCAGGGCGCCGGCGGCGACGGCATCCTGGTGGTGGCGGATCGTTTCGAGGGGCGCTATCGCACGGTGTCCGGCAAGATCATCAGCCATGAAGAGATCGAGCATCAGATCTCCAGCATCCTCACCGGCCTGTATTCCCTGGGCGGCCACCGCGACCGCGCGCTGATCGAGTACCGCGTGGTGCCCGACCAGATCTTCAAGAGCATCAGCTACGAAGGCGTACCGGATATCCGCATCATCGTGTTGATGGGCTACCCGGTGATGGCAATGCTGCGGTTGCCCACCCGTCAGTCCGGCGGCAAGGCCAACCTGCACCAGGGCGCTATCGGCGTAGGCGTCGACCTCGCCACCGGCCTGACCCTGCGTGGCACCTGGCTGAACAACATCATCACCAAACACCCCGACACCACCAATGCGGTTGACGGTGTGCAGTTGCCCAACTGGGACGGTTTCATGAAACTCGCGGCCGGTTGCTATGAGCTGTGCGGGTTGGGCTATATCGGCGTGGACATGGTGCTGGACCAGGAGAAAGGCCCGCTGATCCTGGAGCTGAATGCGCGGCCGGGGCTGAATATCCAGATTGCCAACGACTGCGGTTTGACACTGCGTACCCATGCGGTTGAGGCGCGGCTGGAAGCGCTGAAGGCAGCCGGTGTGACGGAAACGCCGGAAGAGCGGGTGGAGTTCGTGCAGGAAATGTTTGGGCATATTCCGCCGGTGGAAGGCTGAACACTGCGTTGACCGCATCGCAGGCAAGCCAGCTCCCACATTGGAATGCGGTCAACCTGTGGGAGCTGGCTTGCCTGCGATAGCTGTGTGACAGACAACACAGTGATCAAGCCAGACCCTCTATCTGCTTATACCCGACATCCCCCTAGGACCAAATGCTACGGCGGACTACAATCCCCTCCCCCGAGCCAACAGCTGATCCACCCCGCATGTCGACCTGCTCCGTACACCCGCTGCCCTACCGGGCCAACCCCGCCGAGTATTTTGCGGCGATTCGCCATGCACCCGGCGCGGTGTTGCTGGACAGCGGGTGGCCGGTGGCCGAACGCGGGCGGTATGACCTGCTCAGCGCCTGGCCGCAGGCGACGTTGACGGTTTCGCCTGGCGAAAGCGGTCATGATTTCCTGCAACGTTTACGGCAAAACCTCACTCAGTTGGGTGAAGCTCGTTTGCCCGCCGGGTATGAATTACCCTTTGCCGGGGGCCTGATCGGCTATTTGAGCTATGACTTTGGCCGTCATCTGGAACAGATGCCGCAGTTGGCCGCAGACGACCTGCACCTGCCGGATGCGCGCTTTGGACTGTATGCCTGGGCGTTGATCAGCGACCACCAGGCGCAGACCAGCCAACTGGTGTTCCACCCAGCGCTGGCCGACAGCGAGCGGCAACGCTTGATCGCCGTGTTCAGCGCTGCTCCCCTCAAAACAGCCGCGTCCTTCACACTCCACGGCCCCATGGCCCCGGACCTCACCGCCGAGGCCTACCGCCAAGCCATCGTGCGCATCCAGGCCTACATCCAGGCCGGCGACTGCTACCAAGTCAACTTTGCTCAGCGCTTTCGCGCGTCGTGCAGCGGTGATCCATGGGCGGCTTATTGCGCGTTGCGCGAAGCGTGCCCGACGCCCTTTTCCGGCTTCCAGAGCCTGCCCGACGACAGCGCGGTGCTGAGCCTGTCGCCCGAGCGTTTCGTCCACGTCAGCGAACGCCGCGTCGAAACCCGCCCCATCAAAGGCACGCGCCCCCGTGGCTTGACGCCCGCAGAAGATGCGGCCAACGCCGCCGAACTGCTGGCCAGCCCCAAGGACCGCGCCGAAAACCTGATGATCGTCGACCTGCTGCGCAACGACCTCGGCCGCACCTGCCGCATCGGCTCGGTGAGCGTGCCGGAACTGTTCAGCCTGGAAAGCTACCCCAACGTGCACCACCTGGTGAGCAGCGTCATCGGCGAATTGGCCGACGGCAAAGACGCCCTCGACCTGATCGCCGGCAGCTTCCCCGGCGGCTCCATCACCGGCGCGCCGAAGATCCGCGCGATGCAGATCATCGACGAGCTGGAGCCGACCCGGCGTGGCTTGTACTGCGGTTCGCTGCTGTACCTGGATGTGCGCGGAGAGATGGACAGTTCCATCGCCATTCGCAGCTTACTGGTGAAGGATGGGCAGGTGTGCTGCTGGGGCGGCGGCGGGATTGTCGCGGATTCACAGTGGGAGGCGGAGTATCAGGAGTCGCTGACGAAGGTGCGGGTGTTGTTACAAACTTTGGAAAGTCTGTAGCGTTCAGCCAGCCTTGGGCTTGGACGTAGTACGACGCAGCAGGACAAGATCTGAATCAGTACGACTGTGGACGGAGCACGACCCGGGCGATAGCGTCCAACTCCGACCGCCCACCAGCCGTTTGTGAGGGATCACATGAAGCGTCTGCTTACTTGTCAGAAATTATTTCCGAGATTGCATCTCACTCCAAGCACACCTATCATCTCCCAAATTGGGAGGTCGCGACGATGCGAATAATCGCCCTGTCTACCTTACGAATATTCTGGGAAAGCCATCCGGATTGTTTCGACGCCAAAGCGCCGCTGGTCGAGCTGTATCGCCACATGGAAAAGGCTGATTACCAGACACCACAATTGCTCAAGGCAGAGCTGAGAACGGCGAGCGTTCTCAAAGGAGGCCGGGTTGTGTTCAACGTGGGCGGCAATAAATATCGAGTAATCATGGCGATCGATTATCAGCGACAGCTTGGGTTCATACGTTTTGTGGGAACTCATGCGCAGTATGACCAGATCAACGCGGAGACCGTGTGATGAACATCAAACCTATACACTCCCATGAGGATCTAGCCGCGGCGCTTGCGCGTGTGGAACAGCTATGGGGGGCCCAAATCGGCTCACCCGAGGGGGACGAGCTGGAGATCCTCGTCATTCTCATCGAGAAGTACGAGGCCGAGCATTATCCAATGCCACCTTCTGATCCCGTGGAGGCGATTAAATTTCGGATGGAACAACTGGGCATGACCGCCCGTGATCTGGAGCCTTTCATAGGCACCAGTGGGAGGGTGTCAGAAGTGCTGAACCATAAGCGCAAGTTGAGTCTATCGATGATCAAGCGTCTGCATGAAGGCTTGCGCATTCCTTACGAGAGCTTGCTGGCAGGGGTGTAGCGGGAAGCTGTGCAGTGTCTGTGCGTGCCCCTTCTCGAGCAAGCCCGCTCCCACATTTTGATGGGTGAACACCGTTAAATGTGGGAGCTGGCTTGCCTGCGAAGAGGCCATCAGCCGCGCGGAATGACCTACAGGCTCAACTGCCGGTTCGACGCCTTGATGAACTCTTTCTTCAAATCCTCGAAGGTATGCACCGCCGGAAACTGCGGGAACTCACGCATCACATTCTCGGGCGCGTGAAACAGGATTCCACGGTCGGCCTCGCCCAGCATGGTGGTGTCGTTGTAGGAATCGCCGGCGGCGATCACGCGGTAATACAGGCTCTTGAAGGCCAGCACCGATTGGCGTTTGGGGTCTTTCTGGCGCAGTTGGTAACTCACCACGCGGTCGCTTTCGTCGGTGATCAAACGGTGACACAGCAAGGTGGGGAAACCCAATTGGCGCATCAGCGGCTGGGAGAATTCATAAAAGGTGTCTGACAGGATCACCACCTGGAAGCGCTCGCGCAGCCAGTTGACGAACTCGATGGCGCCGTCCAGCGGCTTGAGGGTGGCGATCACTGCCTGGATGTCGGCGAGCTTGAGTCCATGCTCGTCGAGGATGCGCAGGCGCTGCTGCATCAACACGTCGTAGTCGGGAATATCCCGGGTGGTGGCGCGCAGGGATTCAATACCGGTTTTTTCGGCGAAGGCGATCCAGATTTCCGGAACCAGCACCCCTTCCAGGTCGAGACAGGCAATTTCCACGAGACACTCCCATTTAGATGTTGTTTGGTTGAGCGAGCAAAAGGACTGCCGAACTCTAGCGATTCAAGCTCGGCGCCGCAACGCAGGGCGGTTTTTGATACCATCACCCCCCTAGAGAGCGCTCAGCGCCACTGACCTGTAGGAACCGTCCTGATGAACCAAGCCTTCGACGTCGTTGAACTCGCCACGACTTACGCCAACAAATCCGCCCAGGATATTCTCAAGCTGGCGTTCAGCCAGTTCGGTGATGACCTGTGGATTTCCTTCAGCGGTGCCGAGGACGTGGTGCTGGTGGACATGGCCTGGAAGCTGAACAAGAACGTCAAGGTATTCAGCCTCGACACCGGCCGCCTGCACCCGGAGACTTACCGGTTCATCGAGCAGGTGCGCGACTTCTACAAGATCGACATCGAACTGATCTCGCCGGACCAGAGCAAGCTGGAACCTTTCGTCAAGGAGAAAGGCCTGTTCAGTTTCTACCGCGACGGCCACGGCGAATGCTGCGGCATCCGCAAGATCGAGCCGTTGCGCCGCAAACTCTCCGGCGTGACAGCCTGGGCTACCGGCCAGCGCCGCGACCAGAGCCCCGGTACCCGCAGCCAGGTTGCCGTGCTGGAAATCGACACGGCTTTCTCTACGCCGGAACGCACCTTGTACAAGTTCAACCCGTTGGCGCAGATGACCAGCGAGGAAGTCTGGGGTTACATCCGCATGCTGGAGCTGCCGTATAACAGCCTGCATGAGCGTGGGTTTATCAGCATTGGTTGCGAACCGTGCACGCGACCGGTGTTGCCGAACCAGCATGAGCGTGAGGGGCGGTGGTGGTGGGAAGAGGCTACGCAGAAGGAGTGCGGGTTGCATGCGGGGAATATCATCAGTAAGGCTTGAGGGTTGATGCGGTAAAAAATGTGAAAACAATATGGGAGCCGGGCTTGCCCGCGATGGCGGCGGGTCAGTCGACGTTTTCGTGACTGACACTCCGCCATCGCGGGCAAGCCCGCTCCCACATTTGTTTTGTGTTCACCTTTAAAATGTACACACAGATGTAACCATCGGTGCCATTTATGTGTGCAATTCTGTTTGAAACGCACCAAAACGTAACACTTCCCTCCTTGCATTTTTTGCTCTTCTGAATCTCCCCTTTTCCTGCGAAAAATAAATAGCTGTTCGAACGGTCAATTTATATCGCTTTTAATTCAGTCAGTTATTTGAATCACCAGTAAAAACGAAATTAGCCAGGGTTTTCATAGATCTAAAGCTGGCACGCATGTGGCTTAAGGTGGAATACGCTTTGTATACAATAAATACAAAACCTACATACACTTTGCCATCCGCGGCCTGTCTGCAGATGTGCTGGAGCCTGCCGGAATGCGTACAACCCTCTCGAATGACGTCGCACTGGATCTGCCCTCCTCCGTCCTGAGCCCCCAGGCCGTCAGTCACGGCCCGTTGGTGCTAAGTCCGCGCCTGCACAACAAGGACCTGGCGCCCACCAAGGTCGAAGGCCGACGCTGGGGGCGCTACAGCATCTTTGCGTTGTGGACCAATGACGTGCACAACATCGCCAACTACTCGTTTGCAATCGGCCTGTATGCATTGGGCCTGGGCGGCTGGCAGATCCTGTTGTCCCTCGGGATCGGCGCGGCGCTGGTGTACTTCTTCATGAACCTGTCGGGCTATATGGGGCAAAAGACCGGTGTGCCGTTCCCGGTGATCAGCCGCATCAGTTTCGGCATCCATGGCGCACAGATTCCGGCGCTGATCCGTGCGGTCATCGCGATTGCCTGGTTCGGTATCCAGACCTACCTGGCCTCGGTGGTTTTCCGCGTGTTACTGACGGCGATTCATCCAGGCTTTGCCGACTATGACCACAACTCGATCCTCGGCCTGTCGTCCCTCGGCTGGGTCTGTTTTGTGGTGATCTGGCTGGTGCAACTGGTGATCCTGGCCTACGGCATGGAGATGGTGCGGCGCTACGAAGGCTTCGCCGGCCCGGTTATCCTGCTCACCGTGGCGTCGTTGGCCGGTTGGATGTACTTCCAGGCCGGCGGCAACATCGCCTGGTCGATCCGCGCCCCCCTCAGCGGTGGCGAGATGTGGCGCAATATCTTTGCCGGCGGCGCGCTGTGGTTGTCGATCTACGGCACGCTGATCCTCAATTTCTGCGACTTCGCACGGTCGTCGCCGTGCCGCAAGACCATTCAGGTCGGTAACTTCTGGGGCCTGCCGGTGAATATCCTGGTGTTCGCCGCGATCACCGTGCTGCTGTGCGGTGGGCAATTCCAACTCAATGGCCGGGTGATCGAAAGCCCGACCGAGATCATTGCCGCCATCCCCAACACGTTCTTCCTGGTACTGGGCTGCCTGGCGTTCCTGATTGTCACCGTAGCGGTGAACATCATGGCCAACTTCGTCGCACCGGCCTTTGTGCTGAGCAACCTGGCGCCCAAGTACCTGAACTTCCGCCGCGCCGGTTTGATCAGCGCCGCCGTGGCCGTGCTGATCCTGCCGTGGAACCTCTATAACAGCCCGCTGGTGATCGTGTATTTCCTGTCCGGCCTGGGCGCGCTGCTGGGGCCGCTGTACGGGGTGATCATGGTCGATTACTGGTTGATTCGTAAAAGCCAGATCGATGTGCCGCAGTTATACAGCGAAGACCCGAACGGCATTTATTACTACAGCCGTGGGGTCAATCTGCGTGCGGTGGCGGCCTTCATTCCTGCGGCGCTGATCGCCATCCTGCTGGCCCTGTTGCCTGGGTTCGCCAGCGTCTCGCCGTTTTCCTGGTTGTTTGGCGCCGGTATTGCAGGACTGCTGTACGGGCTGATTGCCAAGCGCCAGCCGTTCTACGCCGATGTCAGCGGCGAAAGCATTGCAGTCGATAACGTCAGTCATTAATCAAGGGACACTCCATGCGTATCCTCGTGGTCAACGTCAACACCACCGAATCCATCACAGAAACCATCGCCCAGCAGGCACGGGCCGTGGCCGCGCCGGGCACCGAGATCGTCGGGCTCACGCCTTACTTCGGCGCGGAGTCGGTGGAAGGCAATTTTGAAAGCTATCTGGCGGCCATCGCGGTGATGGACCGGGTGATGGCTTACGACCAGCCGTTTGATGCGGTGATCCAGGCCGGCTACGGCGAGCACGGCCGTGAGGGCCTGCAGGAATTATTGAACGTGCCGGTGGTGGACATCACCGAGGCGGCCGCCAGCACCGCGATGTTCCTGGGGCACGCCTATTCGGTGGTGACCACCCTGGACCGCACGGTGCCGTTGATTGAAGACCGCCTGAAACTCGCCGGCCTGTACCAGCGCTGCGCGTCGGTGCGCGCCAGTGGGATGACGGTGCTTGAGTTGGAACACAATCCGCTGGCCGCGATGGAGGCCATCGTGCGCCAGGCGGAACTGGCCATCAGCGAGGACAAGGCCGAGGTGATCTGCCTGGGTTGTGGCGGCATGGCCGGGCTGGATGAGCAGATTCGTCGGCGCACCGGGGTACCGGTGGTGGACGGGGTGACGGCGGCGGTGACGATTGCTGAAGCGCTGGTGCGGCTGGGGTTGTCGACCTCGAAGATCAGGACTTATGCGACGCCAAGGCCGAAAAAGGTGATTGGCTGGCCGAGTAAGTTCGGCCACTGAGAACAAATGTGGGAGGGGGCTTGCTCCCGAAGGTGGCGGCGCAGTAATAAATAGGCTGACTGACACGACGCCTTCGGGAGCAAGCCCCCTCCCACATTTTAGATTGCACTGAAGCGCTGGCTCAACTGATGCTCGGCAAACTGCTCGATGATGAAATCCACAAACGCCCGGGTCTTGCCGGGCAGCAGTTTGTGTTCGGCGTAGTAAATGGAAATGTTGCCGTCGTCGACGTACCAGTCGGGCAGCACCCGCACCACCGCGCCGCTGTCGAGGAACGGCACGGCCATGGGCATGCTTACCAGGGCAATGCCCAGGCCCTGGGCACTGGCGCAGCAGGCGGCTTCGGAGTCGCTCATGGTCATGCGCGGTTTGAGCACCAAGGGTCTGTGTTCACGCGCGGCACTGGTCAATTGCCAGGAGCGTATGCGCCCGGTTTGTGGCGAGCGGATCAGGATACCCAGGCAGCGCGCCAGATCCTCGGGAACCAATACCGGCGGGCTCTGCGCCAGATAATCCGGCGAGGCCACCAACACTCGGTGCGCCGGCGTGAGCTTACGGGCCACGACGCCCTGAGGCAGCTCAAAGCCACCGCCGATGGCCGCATCGAAGCCTTGCCCGATCAGGTCGACCTGGCGGTTATCGAAATGCCAGTCCGGGCTGATATCCGGGAAACGCCGCATGAATTCCCCCAGCAGCGGCACCACGTACCGATTGCCAAACACCGTGCCCATGCTGACCCTGAGCGTGCCCACCGGCCGCCCTTCGGCGCTGGCCAGGTTGGCGACGGCGTTCTGGATGGTGGTGAGGCTGGCGCTGACCTCTTCAAGAAACAGTTTGCCGGCTTCGGTCAGGGTGAGTCGCCGAGTGCTGCGCTGGAACAGGCGTACACCCAGGCGCGCTTCCAGCTTGGCGACGCTTTTTCCTACCGCTGCCGGAGTGAGGCTCAAGTGCCGCGCCGCCTCGGCAAAGCTGCCCCCTTCGGCGCTGCGAACAAAGCATTCGATACTGCCAAAGCTTTCCATGCCATCCCACTCTAAACTTTTGGTTTACACAGACTATAGCAATCACGGCCTACCTGGCGCGGCTTGTGAGGTTGATACTCGGTTCCAACAACAAGGCAACCTGCCTTGAACCACTTGGAGATCGACATGACCACACAAAACCTCAGCGGCAAAGTTGCCTTGATTCAAGGTGGCTCCCGCGGCATCGGCGCCGCCATCGTCAAGCGCCTCGCAGCACAGGGTGCAGCGGTTGCCTTTACCTACGTGAGCTCGGCCACCAAGGCTGAAGCATTGCAGGACAGCGTGATCAGCGAAGGCGGCAAAGCCCTGGCGATTCAAGCCGACAGCGCCAATGCCGACGCAATCCGCCACGCGGTCAATGTCACCGTCGAAGCTTTCGGGCGCCTGGATATCCTGGTGAACAACGCCGGCGTGCTGGCGATCGCGCCACTGGAGGATTTCAAGCTGGAGGATTTCGACCAGACCCTGGCGATCAACGTGCGCAGCGTGTTTATCGCGACCCAAGAAGCGGCCAAGCATATGGGTGACGGTGGCCGGGTGATCAACATCGGCAGCACCAATGCCGAGCGCATGCCGTTTGGGGGCGGCGGGCCGTATGCGATGAGCAAGGCGGCGCTGGTGGGGTTGACCAAAGGCTTGGCGCGGGACCTGGGACCTCGGGGCATCACTATCAATAATGTGCAGCCGGGGCCGGTGGATACCGATATGAACCCGGCGAACAGTGATTTTGCCGAGAGTCTGATGGGGTTGATGGCGGTGGGACGGTATGGGCACGTGGAGGAAATTGCGAGTTTTGTGGCTTACCTGGCGGGGCCGGAGGCTGGGTATATCACTGGGGCGAGTTTGACTATTGATGGTGGGTTTAGCGCCTGAGGTTTCTGGGGCACTGCGGGAGCCACGGTGGGAGCAGGTCTGTGATGGCGGAGTGTCAGTCATTGGATATGGCGACTGATACACCGCATTCGCAGGCAAGCCAGCTCCCACATTTGACCGTGTTCAGTCAGGGAACCGGGGGTAGGCCGTAGGCGGACAGGTCCAGGTCGGCGAGTTTGCGGATGATCTGGTCTGCGTGGTGGTATTTGCTGTCGGCCATGGCTTCATCGGGTACGGCGATGGCGGTCATGTGCGCCGCTTTGGCGGCGGTGACGCCGAAGGGCGAGTCTTCGAGCACCAGGCAATCCTCGGGAGCAACGCCCAGGCGGCGCGCGGCGGTGAGGAAGATGTCCGGCGCAGGTTTGGCGGCGCCGACTTCCGGGTCGTCAGCGGTGACGATGGTATCGAACAGGCCAAACCATTCGCGGTGCAAAGTGGTCTTGTGAGCAAAAGAGTTACGCGACGAACTGGTGCCCACGGCAATCGGAATATGGTGCGCCTTCAAGTGCCGCACCAACGCTTCGGCACCGGGCATGCCCAGGGCCTTGGGGAAGCGTTCGCTCATCAGCGGTTCGCGGATCTCGAGAAACTCGGCCGGGGTGATCGGCAGGTCCAGCGCCTTGACCACGTAGTCGGCCAGATCCTGGGCACCACGCCCGATGATGTGCTGCTTGATGCTCCAGTCGTAGGTACGGCCGTAACGTTCGGCGATGATTTGCGTGACTTCGGTGTAGATGCCTTCCGTATCCAGCAGCAACCCGTCCATATCGAAAATCACGGCCTTGATCGGACCGACTGCAGTACGCGATGGTGCATTCATCACTACAAAACCCTGGGAGAAGGACTAAAAGGATTCAGCACAATAACGGGCCAGGTCAGGTGCAAGCAACCTGCGCGCAAGCATTGACGCTTACACGTGGCAACACCTCCACCAGATGGGGCCGAAGCGGCCCGCTAGAATTGGGCCACAGCCCCCCGGTTAAGGTATTCCTGAAAAGCCGGAAAATCCTTTTAAAAGCCTAATAAAAATATAAGTCTGCAATAAGCCTATATAGGAAAAAACATGGTCGATGCATCCCCCCGTATACAGGTCATCAACGACGCCGCAGGCAAGCCTGTGTTCGTGGTGATTCCTTATCGGCAATACCTCTCACAGCAAAGCAAAGGCCACCTTATTCCGGGCGGGGTAGTCGACTTGATTATCGAGGGTCTGACGCCCATTCGAGCCTGGCGCGAATACCTGAACCTGACGCAGCGAGCGGCAGCCGAACGACTGGGCATTTCGCAGTCGGCATTTGCCCAGCAAGAGTCGGTGAAGAAGCCCCGCCGAGCGACCCGGGCAAGGATCGCCAAGGCGTTTGGTATCGACGTCAGGCAATTGGAGTTGTAAGACGGGCTGATCCGACGTTACGTACAGGCTTGAGACAGCTTTGCTGGTGAAGAATCAGACGCCCTCAGTCCCTTCATAGACGCCCCCATGTCCGAAGCCTTCGAAGTCCCCAGCCCCCACGAAAAACACCTCGAACACACCAACGAACATGCCCACGGCCGCGGCGACAATTTCGCCAGCCGCATCGCCGTGATGACCGCCCTCATGGCCACCCTCGGCGCCATGCTCAGCTACCAGGCCGGCTCCAGCGAAAGCGAAGCGGCGATGGACAAGAACAACGCCGCCATCTTCAAGACCGAAGCCGCCAACCAATGGAACTATTACCAGGCCAAATCCAGCCGGCAAAACCTCGCGGAACTGGCCACACACATCCCTGGCGTGGACGCCGCGCACTACAAGGATGAGATTGAGCGCTACAAGAGCCAAAAGGAAGACGTGCGCAAGCAGGCCGAGAAGCTTGAAGCCACATCAAAGCAATGGGATGAACAGTCGGAGCAGGCCTTGCATCAGCACCATCGCTGGGCCCAGGCGATGACCGCAATTCAAATCGCGATATCGTTGGCAGCGATTACGCTGTTGACCAGAAGGGAGTGGCTCAAGCGCCTGTCCTATACGGCAGCGGGCGCTGCGGTGCTACTGGGCAGCCTGGCCTGGCTGCACATCTGACCCGGGCAACCTGTAGTGAGCGGGCTTGCCCCGCGCTGGGCTGCGAAGCCGCCCCAATAAAGACACCGCGCAGTTTCAGATAACGTAATTCGCCTGGTTTGGGGCCGCTTCAGCCCAGCGCGGGACAAGCCCGCTCACTACAAAAAGACTTCAGCTGACTCAGGCCTGATTCGCCGCCCGGCTATGATGAAAGTACAAATAAGCCAACCCGACCGGCGCAATGAAAATCGCCATGCTCCAACACAATGCCATGGTGAACAGCTTGACGGTCAGCATCATGATCGCGTTCACAAAGAACACGTTATTGCCAAAAATGTACCCCATGATGCTTTCATAAACGAAGCGCGCGTAGGGGTAAAGCAAACTGCTGACCACACAAAAGAAAAGGGTGCCCAGCGCGAACCCGCCGGTCTTCGACTGGGTCAACGCCGTATAGATCAATACGGGAAAAATCAGCCCGAACAGAAAATTGCGAATGTAGTACTGGGCAGAAAGCCCGCCGAACGTCTTGCGAAGCACCGGATGCATTTAGATCCCTCTGAATGGCGTATTGGAAAGGCGGCGACCTTAACAAGCCCTGGAATTCATCGCCAGCATTTATATGCGCTTTGCCATCACCCCGCTCTAGCGACAACCTGGACTGAACCGTACCGCGCCGATTATTTTCAATCTGTTACAAGAGCGATTAAAGTGCAGCCCCCAAGAATTGAATCTCGGGCTTTATTCCATGGAGTAATTCAGTGAAGTACGTCAGTAAAACAGTCGCGGCAGCAGTTCTCGGTTTCACCCTTGCAGGCTGTACCGGCACCGCCATCAAATCCCCACAATACGACAGCAGCCAATACACCGTGCTGGGTCACAGCGAAGCCAGCGCCACCGGCATCATGCTTTTCGGCGTTATCCCGATCGGCCAGAACAGCCGTTTCGTCCGCGCCCAGAACGAGGCCATCAAGGCCAAAGGCGGCGACGCACTGATCAACACCCAGATCCAGGAAAAATGGTTCTGGGCCTGGGTGCTGAGCGGTTACACCACAAAGATTTCAGGTGACGTGGTTAAGTTGAAAACTGCGCAGTAAAAAAGCGGCATGCATTAAAAAAACACCGGGCATTGACCGGTGTTTTTGTATGTGGGGTTAAGTGCGTTCGCCGGCTGACCATTCCGACCTTTTTGATATCTTAAAAACACAAAACCCCCGAAAACTTCAACGTTTTCAGGGGTTTTGTCGTTTCAAATTTGGCGGTGAAGGAGAGATTCGAAACTACCCGCAAAGTGACTTTCATTATGCAAGTGTCCGGATTACGCGGCCTGCAGCGATGCTGGGTCTCCAAAAAATCGCCATTCTCAGTCCCATGGCGGTCCCATGGGTTTTGCACCAAGTTAGTGCGCGACGGTTGGAAGGGGGTGAAAAACGGCATCCCGCCCGATTTATGTTGAGGCATGGGAAAAAGGTAATATTGGTAATACGCTCGCTGAAACGGAATAAAACCCTTTAATTTCAACAGCTTGATAGATATTCAGAAAGGTAATAATTTGGTAATTTATGGGTTAGGTCATTACCTTTTCATCGGGTAATTCCTGACGGGCTCAATCCCCAGTAAAACCGGGCACTTGGGCAAATATTACCTTTGCCATTACCAAATATTACCCCTTAGGGTAATGCGTCAAACCCACGAAACACGCGGCCTGTAGAGGGTTTCATACCGTCTCTAACCAAAATTACCTTTTTCCCAGCCCTGGTTCCAAAATAGCCATCTGTGTGGCGAGTCCTGCAGCTTGGGCTAGTCTGAACGTTCACGATAGGAACCTTCATATGGCGCATGAATATTCGCTCTCAAACTTGCTCGAAAAGATGTATGAAAATCAGTTGGCACTGGAAGCAGCTGTGATGGAACTCACGCTGCGCCTGGAACAACAAGGCTCAGTAGAAGTCGGTGAAAACGTGCGTGGCGCCTTAGAAGCGATCGGTGAGAACGCGGGGCATATCAAGCAAGGTTTGGCCCGCCTGAGAAAGTCAGAAGCCGGTTAAGGAGTCGAGACGAATTGTGAAATACCCGAATATCGACGAAACCCACACGTTTCGTGGCTTACGGCAGCTTTCGAGCTCATCAAAGGCGGTGACGGACGACGAGAAAAAAGATCTGTCTCGTTTTGGAAAAGACCCGTATTCCTATATTTTTCCCTCTGCCCATCAATGAAACCGGGGCCTCCAGCCCTGCCCCGTCCGTGGCCCTCTGCTGCACCGCCCTGCAACCGCGCTGCACTTCTCTTCAAAATTTTGCAATCTGTGAAACTGCCGCTCGCCCCTAGAGTGCCCCAGCCCGCCTGGGCTGCCGGCGCGTTTGCACTACATCTGGGTTTGCACAAAAAAATGACACAAACCCCGTCGGCGGGAGGGGGATAAGTGCTTTTTTCATCCGTTTTTTTCTTCGCCGCGTAACTTCCGCACTTCATCCCTGCCCTTCGTCGGATCCACAGGCTGATGATCAAACGAAACCATATACTGTCTGCATATACAGTATTGTTTCGGATGTATTTATGACCATTGGCAACCTCTCCAAAGCGTGGACTGTCGAGACATGGATGTCATTCCTGCGGGATCAGTCAGCACTGCTCCAGCATCCAGGTGCCCACCATAAAACCCTCTTGCTGCAGGCGCATGAGCTGTACAGAGCGCAGGTGATTGAGCGAGACGACCTATGCGATCTACTTGAGCTGGCCGACGGTGCTTTGGCTTATGCAGTTGAAACCCGGTTGGACGAGTCAGGGAACCTTTAGGGGCGAGTCATCATGCATATGCTGGTAACTCCTATGCGGTGTAAGGGCGTGCCTTTAAGCCCGCAAGAAAGACGGCGCTATGCCCCTATCACGGGGGACGTCCGTGTCAACGCACAGGTTTGCACTGAACTTGGGCGCAGCTCCAATGTGGCAATATTGCACAAGGGGATGCCGCTTGAGCCCAATCCCTTACCTAACCTGCTAGACGCGACGCTTTCAGGGATGGCTCCCACAGGGTTTGTATTGAGTGGGATCGAATACATCGACGGATGCGCTTACGCTCAGTCCTGGTGGTGCCGGCTTGGATAGAAAGGCCGTAAATCAATTTAAAAAAACAGGAGCCGAAGCTCCTGTTTTCTATTGGGTGGTTACAGCAGGATGCGAATGAGGCGAATCGACCAATACGCTGCCTGCAGCGCCCGGATCAACTCTTCAGGAATAAAACGGAATGTATGTCTCACCGTTTGCATTCTCCGTAGGGATTAGTGAACAAGTTCCGTTAAACGAAACTTACCTCCCACCATTTGACCTCTATCAACTTTCGTTAGGCCTGACGAGAACTTAGAAGCGTATAAGCAAAAATTTCTTAAATGCTTAACCGACTAACACAAGCCAAACCAGGTTGACTGAGGCTTCTGCAGCCCATAATCTTTGTGGTGCGAGTACAAAGCGGAATGGCTGAAGCCGGTGGTTGAACGAATCATCAGGTTTTTTTTGAATCAGAGCAACCACGAAATTCAGCCTGAGAAGCCCGGCCTTAGCCGGGCTTTCTCGTATCCGGTGCGGTGCCAAAACACGTCAGCGCGCACCGCCTCCTGAAACATAAGGGTTTCACTGGAGCATTGACCAAATTTGATAGCCGTACTCGGCTAAGCGAAGTCATTACATGTAATGACATTGCTAAAGAATAAATCCGACGAACGGAAGTCGAACTGTATTATATAAACGACACTTGGCCTAAGTTGATCGCCTTTAGACTATCAGTATATCTTTTGGATATCTTTCAGATACCCTTGGATGTCTGCAAACGAGTTTGCACAGTTCTGTCCAGAAACCTGGAGCTTCATGAAGTCAGGTAGTTATTTTTTTGAGTCCGATTGCGAGCAAGGCGGCATTCGAGCCTAATGAAACGAAAGCAGCCGCGTCACCAGGGTTAGGCACAGGCCCAGGTAGATGCGTATGAGTAGCCAATTGCTTATTCAGCTGCTCTACCAAGTCGAGCAAATCACAAAGCACTTGGAGCACGTTTACCCCTTCAGAGCCCAGCCACGTCTTAGGTGCCACCAGCCGCTGACTGACTCCCGCCACGCTCTTCCGCAGCCCCTCAATCTTTTCCTCCATATCGCCTCCCACCGCAGCGTTGTGCTTCTGCCCCACTACCAGGTTCAGATCCCGTCCGGTTGCCTGATGCAAATCATCCACCGCCGCCAGGCTCGCGGATCCGCCCGACAGCAGCTTGAGCGCGCCCAGCGCCTCGATCGTCTTGATCCCTCCTACAGACTCAGTTGAGTGGTCGTCCACCGTCCTGGTGTGGTTCTGGAACATTTCCTTGTTGCCCATAGCCTCCACTTCCCGCTCGATCGCCTTGTCCCGGATCTTGCCGTCCGTTTGGCGCAGCCAATTGCCGTCGGCATCGACACGCTGCTGACAGGCTTCGCTGTGCTGCCACACCTGGTCACCCTTCGGCACGCTGGGCATGCTCAGGCCGTGGGGCAGGATGGTTTGGATATAGGGCTTATGCGGCAATCCATAGGCAAAGCACACCACAACCTGGGTGCCCTCTTCCGGGAAGGCATAGATGCCCATCTCTTCGCCACCGGTGGGCAGCGGCAAGGGCACGCCCGCCAGGATCGGCAGCTTGGTATCTGGCTCGCCGTCCGGCCCCATGACCTCGATGTCGACCGCATAGCGGGGCCGGAAGTCGTCGCAGATCCCGGCGCCAGCCGGGGCGTCGGCCACTGCGACAACCCGGGCAAAGCGTGGCAGGTGGTAACCGCCGGTAAGTTCAGGAAATTGTCGTTCTACGCTGCGGCGAATTGCGTCGTCCATCGGATGGCCATCTGGTTGTCGATGAGCGCCACACTGGTGATGCGCTCGCCGTGGTTGATTGTTGCACCTGGTCGCAACCCGGGAAGGGCTGCAATCATCGCGCTTTGATTGCCCTGGTAGTCATCGAACAGTTCCACCGGCAGCTGCAGCGGCGAGCGAACGCCAAAGAAGCTGTCGGCCCAACTGCCCACGAACACTTCCCCGTCACCCTGCTGCTGCCAGATGAAGTCGGGGATATTGAAAACCCGGGCCAGGCTGTCCATGGCTTGGTAGCCAGCGGCCAGGCTGTAGAAGAACGGCGCTTTGACGCCGGCGTATGGCCGGTTCGGGACGCGAAAGCGCAAACCGGTGTGCTGGCTGATCTCGACCAGGACGGCGCGCAGGTCGACGTGGCGCAGGTTTAGCGGCAGTGGGTTGGCCAGGATCGCGGCAAGCTCGCGGCAGAACAGCACCTGCTGGGTGCTGCTGGCCGTGGTAGAGCGCTCGACGTAGCCAATGAAGTGTCGCTGCAGCGTGTTCCCGTTGTAGCCGATATCGAGCGTTACCAGCCCCTTGACCGGCGCTTTAGCTTGAATGGTAAACGTCGCCCGGCCGGGGCTTTTCGCGTCCAGTCGGACTTCGTTTTTGACGAGGACATAGGGCACGCCATTGATGGCCAATTCCTTGTGCAGTTTCATGTGTTAGCGCCGCCCAACCAGCCGTCGACCTTTTTCAGCGTGGCTTCAAAGCCGGTCAGTTCTTCCGGTCCGCTGCTGGAGTCGCCACCGGTGCCGCCAGTGCCGCCCACTGCCCCGCCCGAGCCGGACTGCGCGGTGACCGCGTTGCCCGATCGCCGCCCTTCAACTTTCTCCGGGTTCGACAGCTTTTCAGTCAGGGTGAACTGGATCAGCCAGCCGCGCAGGTTGTCGTCTTCCCGGGCGCTCACGCCTTCGGTGAACGTCACTTGGCGCATACCAAACGCGGCGGCGGTGTCGTTGACGATCCGGTAAGTCTTGAGCTGACCACCGCCTTCGGTCGCTTCCACCAGGCGCATCAGGTCGCGCAGTTGCACCTGGTCAACGAAAGGAATCATCAGGCTGACCGTCAGGGTCTTAGGCTTAAAGCCTTTATGCCCCTTGTCGGTGTTGCTGGTCTGGCCCGACAGATCGTCGCTCTCGATGCGCAGATTGCCGGTGACCTTGAGGTTCTTCCCACGTACCTCTTGCCCGTCGAGTAGCAGCGTCATAGGCCCACCAACTCACGCACGAAACTCAAGCCCTTCTCAGATCCCACCAGCAGCGCGCCGGCACACAGCACCCACTCATGGCCCGGCGCATCACCGGCTAACAGCGCCTGGCGCAGCTCGGTGGCGTTACCTGGGCCGATCAAGCGAGCGCGCATGCTGCTGTCCGGGTTGCCATCGGCCAGCAAAGCTTTCAGATCGGCCAACTGCTGATCCCGGCCCTGCTGTTGCGCGGCCTTGCGCCCGGCCAGCGCGGCAAGGTCAGCCATGGGCGAGCTGTCCGCGGCGTAGCTCTCCAGGACGGCGAGCTGGCCAGCCATGGATTGCTGTGCGGCCTTGACCACAGTGCAGCGCTCCAGGGGTAGCGCCTGCCAACGCGGCAAGGTGCCGGCGGCGGGGATCTCCCACTTTTCCGTCTCCAGCTTCGACAGGTGCCGTGCGCGGCGCTCGGTTCGCACCAGGTCGGGCATGGGCAACAGGGCATTGAAGCGCGCCAGGCTGTTGGCCAACTGATCAAAGCGTGTGGCCAGGAACATCAGGCACAAGGCGAACTGGGGGCCATCGGGCCGGCCGGTGTCGCTTACATCCACGAGTTTGCCGGCCATCTGCTGCAGCAAGTTCGGGGCTGACAGGAAACGCTGGTAGCCGCGGCCCTGGCCAATGCCGCTTTGAAACGGCGTCACCACCAGGCACGCCGGTGCCTCGCCCATTTGGTCAGCGAGCGCCGCACGGCCTGCAGCGATTGCGCCCCCTGCCGCACCACCCACCGGGCCTGGGCTGGTGCTGGTTTTACCATTGAGGTCCGCCAGGCGCTTGGCCGTGCTGGCCAGCTCGCCGCCAGCCAAGCCCTGGGCGGCTGACAGCTGACCCATCCATTCGGTAGCTTGGGCAGGCCAGCGCATTGTCACCGGCGACCAGGTCATGTCAGGCATTTGGCAGCACCAGGACAGGCAGCTCGGCCACCAGCTCGGCGCTGGTAGGTGTCTTGCGCTTGCCCTGCTCGATCACCGCCAACTGGTCGTAGCAGTACGCCCAGCACAGCGACCGCCAAGTACGGAAGGCCACACCATCAGCTTGAAATTTTGGTACCGAGGGCTCATCCGCGTAGGTGATCACGTCCTTGAGGTCGTTGTACCCGGCGGCCTTTGCGGTCTTATCGAGGAACGCTTGTACGCCGGCCATGTACTCGGCTTTGCGTTGCTCCCAGGTCAACGGCGGCGGATCGATCGCCACGGGGCGGCCCTTTACCGCCTGAATGACTTTGCCCAGGGCCTGCGCGGCAAATAGCGCCTGGTATTCGCCCAGGGATATTTCCAGCATCTCGCTGGCTGGTGGCAGGCTGCAGGCAGGGTTGGATACTTCAATCGACGGCGGCGCGGCCTTGGGGTCTTTGACCCTGATCATCGGGGGTTTGAGCATTGGGCCCTCCACCGCCATCCAGCTGGGATCCGGGATGCTGATCATCGGGTGCTTCCACTTCGGGTCAGCCACCAGAATGGTGCGCTCACCGTGAGCGCGGGTATCGTAAAAGCCTGCGGTTTTTTCGTGAAAATAAATGCTCATGGTTAGTACCCAGTGGCCTCCCAGTAGATTTCATCAGGCGAATTGAACGGGCCAGAAATGACCGAAAACTGCGCATTGCTGACGATCAGCGTGTTGGTACCGGTGGCGACGTCGGAATAGAAAAGGCTGGTCCGGCTTGCGACCAGAGACACGCACCGGTTCGGGAAGGCGATTGGAAAACTACGGTGGGTCACGTTGTCAGATGCGCCCAGCGTGAACCCCCACTGCCGAATGAGGCCGGTTTGCGCGCACTTCCACCACCCGTTGGGGCTCAAGGATGCAGTGTTCTTCAACACGGCACCGGGCACATCGGGAGTCGCCTGGGGCAGATTGGTCAGCCCGCTTGCATCGCCGCTATAAACGCCGGTGACGCGCAGGTTGCCGCCTTCGGTGAGCGTGAGAGCGTTGTTGGTACCGCCTACATGCATGACGACGCTTGGCGGAGTGGTGGAGCCGCCGCCGGCGTAAACCTCCATGGACGCCAGATGACGTTCTGCCCAGTTGGTTGCCTTCCACATCAAGTAAGCATTGCCGTTGTCAGGGCAGTCGACCTGAACCGCAGGGAATCGCGATCGCCAGTCAACAAACGCGCCTGCCATGGCGCGGAAGTCAAACCGCGCCGTTCCAGTCAGATTTCCGCCGCTAAGAGGCAGTTTCGAGTTGTCCCCGATCGCGATATTGGCGGTGCCGTCGAACGCTACACCGTTGATTAGTCGAGGCGTGGCCAGCTTGGTCGCGGTAGCGGCATTACCTGATACAGCAATATCGTAGGTGCCGCTCAATCGGGCCTTGGGCAGCGTGCCAAGGGTCAGCGCGTTGGCGTTCAAGCCGGTCAACTGCCCACCATCGCCAAAATACGAACCCTTGATGGTCAAGTGCCCGGCACCGTCTAGGATGAACGCCGCAATGGTTCCGCCCACGTGCATGACCACCGAGGGCAACGAGACGGCCGTTCCACCGGCGTAGACCTCCATGGCGGCCAGGTGGCGCTCGCTCCAGTTGGTGCCTTTCCATACAGAATAGGAGGCAGTATTGGCCGGGCAGTCGATCTGAATTGCGGCTTGGCGCTCCTGCCAACTGACGAACGAGCCACCAATCGTCGGCGCATTGAATCGCACGCTGCCGGTCAATGTTCCGCCGGCAAGCGGCAGTTTGGAATCATCAACGATCGCGACATTTTGGGTACCGTCGAATGCTACGCCGTTGATCAGCCGTGCCGTCTCCAGACGGGTAGCGGTACCGGCGTTGCCCGTCACCTGAATATCGTAAGCCCCGTACAGTCTGGTCCGGGGCACGGTGCCGGCAGCTAGGGCGCTGGCGTTGAGATTGACCAACCCCCCGCCGTTACCGGTCAGCAGCCCGGTGATCGCCACACCGTCGACAGACACCCGCACACCGTTGCCGGTCAGGTATCCATCAGCCCCCAACCCCATGAATAAAGTTTTGAAGCCGGTGGCGGAGCCATACCCGCCGATGCTGCCAACGACGCTATCGCCGGACGTGAACGTCATCCCACGCGCCCAGGCGCTGCCAAAATAGTTGCCAGCCGCATAGACCACATCACCGACCATCGTGCCGCCGGTCAACGGCAGCTTGGTGGCGTCCTGCACCGTGATGTCCTGGGTCCCGTCAAAGGCCACGCCATTGATCGCGCGCGGGTTGGCCAACCGCGTGGCGGAGCCCGAACGCAAGTCAGGGTAGTGACCCACCTTGGCGGCGAAGTGATCGACCAGCGGGCCATCGATGGGCGCGACCACGCGCAGATCGTTGATCTGGTTGGCGCTCACCAGGTGCGCCAGCGGGATGCAGTAATGCCAACTGCCGTCAGTGTCCAGGTAGTCGGCCTGGTCGGGGTCAAACACCACCTTCCAACTGGCCACCACGTCGTTCAGCTCTCGGCGCAGGGACACGCGCAGCCACACCGGTGCCGGCAATGCAGGCGGCGCGATCGGCAAGGCGCTGGCCAGCTCGACGCGGATACCTTCGATATAAGCCAGGCCAGGCTTCAGCCGGTACCCGGCCGCGACCTTTTCCACCTGCAGACCGTTGCGGTAGAAGCACGCTCGGCCAAACACGTCGCGGTTACTCTGCCGCTCGCGCTCATCAATCCCTTTGAGGCGCACGGTGAAGTCATGCTGCCAGGTGCTGGCATCAATCGTGATGCCGGTCAGCGCCTGGGCCCCATCAAACACCACCAGGATATTGCGGGTGACGTTGTTGCCCAGCTGTTGCGGCGGGATGTTCTTGCGCTTCTGCTGCACCGGCACGTAAGCCACGGCCAGCAACACGTTCTCGGCGGTTTCCAGGCCGATCCAGTTCCAATCAAAGTCCCCGATATCGCTGCCCAACATCGAGCTGTAGACCACCTGATTGGGGTTTACGAAGCCGATATTTTGCGGCGGGATCGTGTAGGTGTGGACGATCTGCGCCGCCGGCGGCTTCGGCGCGGCGCGGTCGACCGGGCTGTTTGGGTTCAGCCCAGGTACGTTGGCATAGACAAAGCGAACGACTTCTAGGCGCTGCTGCGCGCCGAGTTTTTGAGCAATCAGGCTTTCGCCTGCAAGGGTAATACTGGCTCCCACAGGAGGCTCCTACAGGCTGGCAATCAGCGTTTGCTGATCGTCGTTAAAGTCAGCCGCGACGATGCGCAGCGATACGGGGGTGAGGGTCACGAAGTCGTAGCGCCGGCAGGTGCGGCCGTACTGCTGAATCAGCACGCGCAGCAGCTCCGGGTTCTGCGACAGTTGGGAGTCGGAAAGACGCAGCATCACCACGTCCCAGTCCCGATCGGGCATGCGTTCGTCAATCTCGACGTAACCCACGCCCAACCGCTGCAGGATGCGTTTGAGCCCAGCCGTGCTGCCGGCGTCTACCGCGTTGATAAAGGCGAACTTGATCCGCAGGCGATACAGGCTTTCGGGCTCATCCTTGAAGCGGCTGATATCCCGTTGCCAGGCCAGCAGGTCCAGCACGGTCAAGTGGCAAGTTTCGGCATCCATCTGCAGCAGAGGCCATTGCAGCCAGCTTTCGACCTTCTCCCACCAGGACTGGGCGGCTGCTTTCAGCTTGGCCAGCTGCGGACCATCGAGCCAAAACGGCAAATTCAGCTTGATCATGCCGGCACCACCTGCAGGCTTTTGATCCTGGGAATGCTCAGCTCTGACACGATGTCGGCATTGTCAAAATGCAGCGACTCAATGCCAGGGAACTGCTGGTGAAGTTCTTCGCCCAGGCGGCTGAATGAAAACCGCGACTGGGGATAGGTCAGCGTCGGCTGATAGTCACCGGTACCGCTCTCGCGGAACGCCGCACGAATGAACTGTTCCACCTCGGCGCGCAGCTTGGTGCGCTGCTCGACGGTCAGCAGCGGCCGTGCCCACAGGGTCAGGCTCAGCGCGTGCTGGGTTTCTGGCATGACCATCACCAGCAGGTCATCACCGTGGCCATGGTTTCCTTGATCGCGGATATGCGCGTTGATTTGCTCCAGGTAAGTCGCCGCCGGCACGTCTGCATCAAACAGCACGTAGGCATTGGCACTGCCTGGCCCACGCGGTGCACCGTGCAAGAAATACACGCCGTCCGGTCGCACGCCCGGGAAGGCTGAGATCATGGCGCGATACACAGAGTCGGTGTGCCATTGGTTGACCGCCGAGAATTGGTTGCGCACGCGCAAACGCAGTTGATCGTCCGGCTCTGGATCCGCACCTGGTGCGATCAGCCAGCCGTCCGCGTTCACCACTTGGACGATGCCGGCAATGGGCACCGGCAGGATGGCGTAGTAACCCGGGGCCAGGTTGTAGCCGCTGCCCACTTCCTGGGCCTCTACCGGGACTTCCAGCTGCAGCACGCCGTCCGCGAAGGTGACGGCCTGGCTAGTGATCAATTGATAGATATGCCCGTTGATCGCTGCGGACTGCACTCTCACGCCGGCGGGCAATTCCAACGCACCACCCGGCACATCGCGGGTGAACAGCAGCACGCCTTTGGCCTTGGTCGCGCCTTTGCGCTCGACGTTTACCGCCCAGGCCAGCATATCCAGCCATTTATCGCGTGCGGTTTTGACAAAGAAGTTCGGCAGGATCGTGCCGCTGACGAAGTTGATCAGCCACAGCACCGGCTTAGTCACCAGCGCGGTGATTACCCGCCAGAACGGCGAATAGGCGCTGGTATTGCTCATCTTGCTGCCCTGGGCCGCGACTTCCTTTTCCCACGCCTGGCGCAAGCCTTCCTCGGTGACTGGGATGCCGCCGTCTGCCAGAGCCTGCTTAAAATCTACGTCGCTCACAGGGTCACCTCGATGTCGCCAAATTTCAGCGTTTTCGCCGTGACCAGGTACTGGCCAGACTCCACTTGTTTAATCAGGGCTGTGCCCGGTACCAGGCGCTCGTCGGCCTCCACCAGCAATTCCAACTGCTGGATGCAATCGCGCTGACGCAGGCGGCTGCGCTCGGCCACCAAGGTGACCAGCAAGCCGCTCTCGCGAATCATGTGCGCGATGTCCTGGGCGATGCTGGCCCGGTCCTCGATCAGCAGCGGCTGACGCGATGGGTCCAGGACCAGGTCGTTGTCTGCGATCAGCAGGTCGATGTATTCGCTCATCCGCCCACCGCCATGGCCAACATGCCTTCCAGCTCCAGCGGGTTCATCGGTTTGCCGGTGTGAATGTTGACGTTCTCCACGTGGGTGCCCTTGTTTTGGGTTTGGTTGTTGTTCTGGATGCTGGCCAGCAAGCCGCCCCGGGGCACGGCGTCGGGCCGTTTCGGTGACAGGCTGGTCACGGCGTTGTTGATCCGCTGCTGGCTCTGCTCGGCCTTCTCGGTCGGCTTGGACGCCGTGACCAGAGCCGGCGGTTGCGTTGGCTGCGTAACGTGTAGTTGCGGCCCGATCGGCGCCGGCGTTTTTAATGCCGGCGCTGCCACCAGGGCCGGCGCCGTACGCGGGGCTTCGGGAGCGGTCAGTGGCTGCGCGATCGGCGCCGGGGTTTTCGGCACAGGTGCCAGCACCAGGGCCGGCGCTTGGGTCCGCGGCTGCAGAGCGTTGAGGGCTGGCAGGGCCGGTGCCGGTGCTTTTGACGTGGCAGCCATCACCAGGGGCGGCGCCTGGATGGGTTGCTGGGGAGCGCTCACCAATTGCGGCAGCAACGGTGCCTCGACCTGGGGCGCGCTGATGGTCGGCAAGTCCGGCGCGGCTGGCATGTCGCCAAACGCCGCCTCGATGTTCACGCCGGGGATCTTGTTCAACATCTCGATCAGGCCGTTGATCGCGCTTTTAAAAATGTTGACGATGCCGTCCCAGGCCGCGCTGGCCATGGCTGACCAGCCGCCCATCGAATCGAACCACTCAGACAGCGCGGTCAGTTGGCCGCTGACCCACTGGAACGCCTCGCTGTTAAGCAGCGCACTGGTCCACTCGTCCCAATAGACGATCGCCGCCGCAACAGCCGCGACCAGGGCAACAATGCCGATCACGATCCAGGTCACCGGGTTGGCCAACAACGCGGTATTGACCAGCCAGATCGCGCCCTGCCACAGCAGCATCGCGCCCTTGACCAAGCCCATCCAGGCGACCATCAGCACCAAGCCAGCCACAAAACCGATCACCATCACGGTGTGGTACAGGAACATTGCGATGCTGCGGTAGCCCGACCAGGTGAGAGCGTTCCACACCACAGTCGCTCCCAGCCAAGCCATTTTCGACAGCCCCACGGTCAGGGTCAGCAGCGACATGGCGGCGGTGATCGCCAGGAACGACAGCGTGACTATCCCAATCAGCCGGGTAATGTTGGGGAACAACTGGGTCCAACGAGTCAGCGTGCTTGCAATGCCCACCAGGCGATCCATCAACGGTGTCAGGATCGGAATCAATGACTGGCCAAAAGCGATGCGTAGCGCTTGCACGGCGGCGCCGAACTGCTGCCACGGGTCCACCATGTTTTTGGCCATACGCTCGGCATTCTCCAGGCCACGCACATTGCCCAGTTGCTCCATGCCGTTTTTCAAGCGGCCGGTGTCGCCCATCAGTGTGGTAATCAGACGTGCCGCTTCACCACCAAAGGCGTCGCGCAGCTGCTTGCCGTTGGCCTCAATCGACAGATCCCCGAACTTGCCCTTGAGCTTGTCCAGGATGTCCATCATCGGCAACAACTTGCCCTGCTGGTCAACAAAGGACATGCCGAGCTTTTCCGATGCGCCGCTGACGTTCTCAAAGAAAGACTTGTAGAGACCACCGGCCTCCCCGCCATCCATGGTGCTGCCCAACGTGCCCAGCACCGCCATTTGCTCGGCCAGGCTCACGCCTGCAGTGCTGGCCAGGCCGCCGGCGGCTTTGAAGGCTTCGCCGATCTGCTCGCCGCTGGTGCGAAACAGCTGCACCGCCGTGGCGGTTTGGCCAGCCAGGGTTTCAACCCACTGCCCTTTCCCCATTGCGTCAGCTTGGCCTTTGAACAGGTTGTACATCGTGCCGACGTACGTGCCCATGGTGTCGGCGTCGGCCTTGGTAGCCTTGGCCAACACGTCGCTGGCGTTGGTAAAAGTCGCCAACTGGTTGCCCACTAGTCCCTTGATGGCGCCTTCAATGTGATACGCCGAGGCGACAAAATCCCTGGCGTTTTCGCCATACGCCACGGAAAACTCCAAAGACTTGCGATTCAGCGCATTCAACGCATCCTCGGCCACGTTCAACGATCGAACTTCGCCTAGGGCGCGATTCATCTCAAGGGCTGGTTCCATGGATTGGGTAATACCGACATACGCGCCCGTAATGCCCGCCAGACCAAACCCCATCGTCTTGATGTGCTTTTCGCTCTGTTCAGCCAAATCAGAAAAGCCCATCTTGACCTTCCCCAGCGGGGCGGTGACCTTATCGGTCAGGCTCAAAATGAAGGCCAGGCGGGCGCTTTTGTCAGCCATCAGTGTTTATCCGTTGAGTGCGTGGGCAATGCCGTTGGCAATGGCGATCTCCATCCGGCGCCAGTGCTCATCCTCCAGCCACTTGGCCGTCCCCATCACCTCGGCGGTGGGTTCGGCACCAGGTAGCCAGCGGCCGGCCAGGGCCACCAGTTGGCCAAGGCCGTTCTCGGTCAGTCGTTCGGCGTGGTCGAGGGCTTTTTTACGGTAATTTCAACGTCTGGGCCGTACTCCTCGAGGAGCGCGCCGGCCAGCTGCATGACCAGTACCGGGTTGCCCAGCTGGGCCTTGAGGGTGGCGCGCTGTTCCTGCTTAACGGTGGTCACCAGCAGGTTGTTGGCCGGCGAAACCTTGTTGGTCTGGGTCACGGCGTTGAAGTACTTGGTCACGTCTTGCGGGGTCAGGGCGAAGGTAAATTCCTTGTCGCCGACTTCCAGGGTGATATCGCGTGTATCGGTCATGGTGTTGCTCCGTTCAGATTTAGAAAGTGTTGAATCAGCGCAGGCAAACCCGGCGCACATGGTCCTGCAGGCCCAGAATCATTTGCCGACTGAGGGCAAGCTGATCTCTGAGGGTGAAATAATCCTGTCGAGCGTTTGCTGTGAGTTCGGCGGTGCCTGCATTAGCCAAGCCGCCGGCGCCGGCCGCTGGGGTGGCTGGGGCGCTGCAGGTGGCGTTGAGGAGCAACCGCTTATCGCCAGCGTCAACAGCGCGGCGCAAGCCGTCGTTTTCAATGCGTTCATCGTTGAGTTCCTGGGTACGTTGAAGGTCTATGGCGTCACGCTCGGCCAGCATCTCGCCGCTGATCCGCGTCGCTTCGCGCAGGCCGCTGGCTTCGAACAGCGCGGCGTCACGCTCACTACGGGCCGTGTCGCGCTGGCCTTCCAGCAGGTCGAAGCCGAACCAGGCCACCAGGCACACCACCAGGATGAAAAAGCCTTCGCGCATCACAAGCCCGCCTGACACAAAGCAGCTTCCGCCAGTCGGCGCGCATGCAGGCCCGGGATAAACACTTTCTTGCCCTGGACGGTGGTGACAAAGGCCCACACCGGCGTCCTACCGTCAGACGCCCAGGCCAGCGCCTGGCAGCCTTCTTTGATGCGGCCGGCATTGATCAGGCCGACTGCGCGACTGGCGCACGTGCTGGCCGTGCCGAAGTTGTGGCCATGGCTGCTCAGGGCGTCGAAAGTGTTCTGACCCACGTCCTGATTGGTGATGCAGTCGGCCAGCTCCAGTTGGCCTTTGCTGATCACCAGCTGCTCCACCTCGTTGCAGCGAGCGTCCGACCAGTAATCCCCCACAACCACCGGGTAAGGGCTGGTGTGGCGGGTGATGCCCTTGCACACGGTTGGTAGGCCACGGGCCAGCTTGTCGGCGTAGACGGTGTTCTGGCCGTTGCCTTCCCATGTGCCCAAAAACAGCACCAGCGTGGAGCTGCAGAGCGCGATAGCGCCGGCGGCGATCTTGCCGCGCAGGCTCATGGCTTCACCTTCCAGTCGCGCAGCATCTGGCGATACTTGGGAACCAACAGCAGGATCTGCAGCACCATGTAAACGGCAGTCAGCATGTAGGCGACAGCCGACCAATCGATGGCCCCTGTCGCCCCGGTGGCGGCTACACCGATCGCAGGTGACGCCTTCGCCAGTGCGATGGCGGTGTCCTGGGCCGCCTGATTCGTGCTCATCGCTGCACTCCTTTTTCGAAAAAGGACTGGCACGGGACGCAGCGGGTCTTGCCGCCGAGCGCCTGGCGCGCTGCAGGAATCTCGTTATCACAGTCCAGGCAGTGAGTAAGGCTTGGGCCCGCTGACTCACGCCGGGCCTGGGCCAACTGGGCGTTGATAGCCTGGTCCCGCTGACGTTGTTCCAGGGCTTGGGCGCGATCGAACGGGCAGACCATCAGCTAATACCCTCGATCTCGGTGGCATCCAGGTACGGCACGCCGTTGATACGGATAAAGTCGGGGCTGGTGACCTCAAAAGGCACCTTGTGCTTGGTCTTCTCGCCGCCCTTGGGATCGATGCTCAGCAGGCTGGACACCTTCAACTTGCAGCCGAAGGCCTCAACGCGCAGCTCGTCGTCGCCGGCCTTGGCAAAGAACACCGTGTCGAAGGCATCGAGCTTGCGAAAACTGCCGGCAGTGCGTGCCGCTTCGATCAGCAGGTTGAAGTTGGTGGAATCCAGCTCCAGTTCGCCGGACGCCGCCACATCGCCGTCGACGTAGCCGTCAGGCACGCCACGGGTTTGTGCGGTCTTGCTGTTGTCGGTGATATCCAGGGTGCAGCTTTCGACGTGTACCAGCAGATCGCCCAGGTTCACGTCGAAGTTCTTGCCGCCAATACGTGACATGAGGGGTTACTCCGAATCGTCGTTGGAAAGGTCCAGGGCGATGTTCGCCGTGAGGTCTTTCGGGCAGTTGTGAGGCTTGAGCTTGATGTACACCTCAACGGCGGTTTTGCTCTTCCAGGTCAGCACGATGTCGCCGTCTTTCGGCGACTCGATCTCACCCGGGAACACCTCGCCGGCGAACTTGACCGACTTGGCCATGCGGCGCAGCGGCGCCATCAGGGCGGTGACGTTCACGGCCATGCTGTTGGGGGTGTTGTTCAAGCGGCGATCGGCTACGCGGCGAATCAACAGCGGCCGGACTTGGCGCGCGGCCTTGTCCGCAAGGCGCAGGTACTCCACGACCTGGTAGTCGCTACCTGGCGAATCGAGCATGTTGCCGTCGCCCCAGTACACGCCCGGGTAATCGGAATAGGTCTGGGAGACGGAGAAACGCGCCTTGTCGAGTTCCGCGCGGATCGAGGACGGCAATGGCACGCCTTCGGAGTCGACAGGTACGGCGCCAAGCCCCAGCACTGCGCCGGTGGCCACGCGCATCGGGCTGTCAGCAATGCTGACGGCCGCGTTGGCCAGCCTGCCGGCCAACACGCCCAGGTCGTTACCGTGCAACTGCGGCACTACCAGGACACGCGGTGCTGATACGCCGGCGGTGATCGCTTTTTGGGCCACCAGGTACTCGGCCCAGCTTTGATACGGGCTCAGCGACAGGCCGGCCGTGGCCGCCATCACAAAGGCGCGACGGCCGTAGGTATCATTCATCGACACGGCCGCGTCGTGCATGGCCGACAGCTCGGCGCCGGTGGCCACCGGCTTGGTGATCACCACCGCCTCGACGGAAAAGCCCTGCTGCTGGGACATCTCCAGGGCTTTGGTCCAGTCGCCGTCCGGCGCGATCGGCGCTGCCAGGCACGCCCAGCGATCGCCACCGTTCAGGCGTGCGGCAGTGACCTGGGTTTTCAGGTCACTGGCCGGTAGGCCCAGTTGGGTGTCCAGATCGCTATCGGTGTTGAGGGCGATCAATTTGCCGGTGTTTTTCGGACCGGGGCCGATGAACAGAAAATAGCGCTCGATCTCAGTCACGGCGCCTTGGCCCAGATTGAGATTGTTAACGCTGACTTTGCCAAGTGCCATGCTGTGCCTCGTTAGCGGGGTGAATTAAGGATTTGTTGGAACACCTGGTTAACCAGGTCGCGGGTTTCGCTTCCGCTCTCCACACCGAGGAACTGGCGTTTGGGCAGGGTGATATCCCAGCTTTGCGCGCCGGTGGACTCGGTTCGTTCGTCGTTCAAAATGCGGATCAGCAAGCCGGCCTTGGCGTAGTTCACATGCTCTTGAATCCATGCCACTGACGGCCTGGCCAGCGCCTTTTTGCCCTTCTGGCGAACACGAAAGCCCAGCCGGCGCAGGCGCTTGGCCTGTTTGTCGGTGCAGGCGATGCCTGGGGGGACTTTGTTCCAGCGGCGCATCTGCGCGGCGGTACGTCGCTCGCTGACGCCGTTGTGCTGCTGCGCCGCGACCCAACGGGTCAAGGCGTTTTTCCAGCCCAGCTCGGCTTCGTCGGAGCTGACGCGGGTGACCTGCAGCAGCTTGGCCAGGCCGGCTTCCATCTTCTTTTTGCCCTTGGCAGTGCCCTTGCGCTCAGCAAATGGGGTGCCGTCGGTGTTCCGCTGCTCACGTACGCGCTTGCGGCTCATCGTCCGCACACGTGTGGTCACTCTGTTCAGCAACCGCCGGCGCAGTTGGGGCGGTAGCTCAAGCAACGCCAACTGGGCATCGACATCGAGCAAGCCCCTGACATCGAGGTCGAGCGGGTTAGCGGCCATTGCTGCCCACCTCGCCATGCTCGGCAACCCACAGATCGAACGGGACGAACGCCCAGGTCTTGCCGAACGCCTCGATCTCGCCATCAGGGTCTTCGGCCAGGTACTGCGGCTCGACGAATTCCAGGGACAGGTCCACGTCGAAGCTGTCCTGGTCGAGCGGTTCAACTGCGAACAGCGGCGCAGGCAGTTCGTGGCGGTCCCGATCGGGATCATGGTTTTCCAGCCAACTGCCCACCAAAGCCATCAGCCTGGCCGGGTTGCCGGCGAATCGCTCCAGGGAGAACACAGCGCGGTAGCGCATATCGGACATGTGCAGGCCGTCGCGGTCGGGCTTCCAAATCAGTTCAAGACTGACCTGTTCCGTCCAGCTATCGAACTGCTCCGGCGCCACCAGGTTGCGCGCCATCAGGAAGGCGGTAAGCGCCTGCAGCTGGATCACAGCAGTGCCGCCGTGATGCGGCCACGGCCCTGCAGGGCGCGCACGGCCTGCTGGCTGAAGGCCAAGAAGGTTTCCGCACGCTCGGGCGCTTCCTTACCGGTGTTCTCGGCGCTTTCGCGACGGGTGACTGTCGGAAACTGCGGCAACGCGTTGCCTTTGGCGCGGCAGTACACGGCGCGCTTGTAAAGCTTCACCTGAAAGCTACGTTCTGGCAGCAGCGTGGAATCCGCGGACTCGACACGCGTAACGCCATTGGCTTGCCAGCGTGCTTTGCACTTGGCCAGGTCAGCGTTGACCTCGACCATTGCAGTGTTCAACGCGTCGACCAGCAGCTCTACCAGGTACTCCGCCGGCAGGCGTTGTTCCTTCTGGAATTCCGACACAGAGAGGTCAGGCCAAAAGCCGTCGTTCTCGATCGTCTGCTCCACAAAGGTGGTTGTTTTCCCGGAAAAGCTCATTGCTGGCCGCTCAAATAGGGCGGGGAGCCTGTTTTCAGTGGGACGGTCCATAAATGGGCGGCTCACTTCCACAGGTCCCCGCTGGGGGGGGGTAGTCGGTTATTCGGTGGCCGGGTTAGCGGCCGCTTGTTTTGCCAGGGCCCTGCGGACCTTTTCGATACGGGTGTCATTGCCGGCTTGGGCGTACAGCTCCGTTGAGCGCTCCAGGTGCTTGAGTGCGACCTCAAAATTCCCGGCCTCCATCGCGCGCATACCAATCAACTTGTGGTACTTGCTCGGGATCTGCTCCGTCAGTTGCCATTCACCGTCGACCAGGGGCAGCAGGTCGGAGAGGTATGGCTCAGGGCTGCGGTTGGCTTTGTATTCGGCGTAGGCCCACTCACACACGGCGTCAGCGACAAAGGTCTGGATGTCGCGGCGCTTGAAGCGCTCCGGCATCTGCTGGCCCTGCTCGATCAGGAAGTCAGCCAGTTCCAAGGCGTCATCGAACTGGGCGGTATCGAACAGCCAGACCAATACCTGCACTGCAACGCGATTCGGGAAGTTCAGCCCCGACTCGCAGTAGCGCTGCACGTATTCCTGGTACTTGGGCAGCAGCTCTTCGCGCTTGAGTGCCTGGCGTCCGGCCAGGCCATTGATCGCACTGATGCGCGCCAGGTCCTGGTCCAACGCCGCCTCCTGCAGCAGCAAGTGTTTGCGCGCATTGGCGGGACTGCTCAGGGCATCGCCAGGGGTGTAGGCCAAGCCTGCAGAAGCGGCGAGCGCCGCCACTGCAGTGCTGCCCATAGCCAGGGTGCGGCGCTTGTGCGCCAGGGCCAGACTCACGCCAACAGCTCCACGTTTTCGGTCAGGGCGATCTTTTCCAACTGCTCGATCACATAACCTTCGTTGCGGCTGTTGTAGTCCTCGACGCGGGAGCGTTTCGGGTTCTCGATCGTCTGTTTGCGCCAGCTGGTGTCCTGGTAGTAGATCGACAGGTTGTCCCAACTGGTGACCAGCACCGCGTTGACCGGGAAGTTCGGCACGCTGAACGCCGGCAGGCCACCGTAGGTCGCAATAACCTGGGCGTTTTCGATGCGCTCTTTTTCGGTCGGCGTATCGCCTTGTTTGGTGTACAGCTTGGCCTTGTCAGAGGCGAGCAAGTCGGTGCCGATGATCGCGACCAGGTCGCCGTCCTCGCGCAGGATCTCGTCCACCATTTGCTTGGTGTCGTGCACCAGAGCATCAAGGTTGGCGTAGTCGCCACCGGCGCCCAACGTAACCTTGCCAGCGGCGGCGCCCTCTTTCAGCACCTGCTGTGGGGCCTGTTCGCGCAGTTGCTGCAGCCAGCCTTTGTTCACGTCCTGCAGCTTGGGATTCGCCGCCAGGTCGGTCTGAGGCGCGGCGCGGGTGCCATGGAAGCCGATAACGATTCGGTCCTGGGCAATGCGCTTTTGCACTGCAGCGGAATAGCGCTCTTTGAAGTCGGGAAACTTCGCCCAGGCATCGATCTTGGCGTATGGCAGGCCCACGTCCGACTGGGTATCAGCCAGTTCGTAGGTGGTGTTGTCCAGCGCCGAGGCGTCCTTGGCTTCGCGGTCGGTGGTCTTGGTGTTAGTACGGCCGGTGACCGGACCGTTAACGCCGATGAACACCTTCTCACCCTTGATCTCGCTAACCGGGGTGACGTTGATGCGCTCCAGGAAGTCGGCTTTTGCGGTGATCGCGTCGTTCAGTTCCTGGGCAATCGTCGGGTCGACACTGAACATCCGGGCCGAACTTTCGACACCGTATGTTTCGGCGAGCGTTTCCTGCAGCTCGGCATATTGTTTGGCGCCACGGGCGCTTAATGGCTGGGCCATATCAAAGCACCTTGCGTCGTGTGGTAATTACCGGGCCTGGGTTGCGTGGCAACTGGCGACCGGCCGAGGTGTCCTTGAGCGCGGTGAACTGCTTCTGCAGCGCAGCCATGCTCGCCAGCAATGCCTTATTCGTGGCACCGCCTTTGCGGCTAAATTCGCGCTCTTCTTCGGCGACGGTGACGATGCCATCGACAGCGGTTTGCACGTCATCGATCGGCTCAGGCTCTGGCTCGGGAGCATCTTCGGCGACAGGCTCGATTACTGCCTGAATGCCTGCAGCAACAATCAGCAACTGAGCCAGCAGAGCTTTTAAGGCCGTTGCGGTAGCTTCATCCATAGGGGGTTCGGTCTCGGTTGGGGTGGTGGGTTCGGCGGGCTCAGCGTCCGCCGCGAAGCGCTTGAAAAAGCCAGTGAGCAAACCGATTAGCTTGCCCACTTCGCCTTGGGGCTCCTCCTCAAAGGTGCCCAGTTCAACGGAAGCGGCGTAATACGTGGCTTTGTTGGTTCGGCGGGAGAAATAGAGTTCCTGGGTGCCCAGGCTCGAAGGGGTGTCGGTGACAGCAAGGCCGGTCAGGTAGGATTTGCCGCTACCCGCAAAATTCGGCCAAATCTCAATGCTGGTGAACAGCTTCTGCCCTTGGTCATTCAGGTACAGCAGCCGGTCGTTGGGCTTGAGCTGGGCCTCCAGGGCAATTTGCCCCTCCTCCAGGTCGTCGCCCTCCTCAACCAGACGGACCGCGTATACGGTGCCGAAAGAACCTTCCGAACGTTGGTGCTCACACCAGATAACAGCCGTGTATTTCGACGGCTTGTAGGTTTCAGCGATATCGCGCAGTTCCTGGGGAAGGATCTCGCGACCATCGGCGGTGATGCCGCTGGTGGCGACACGTTTCCAGAACGAAACAAGGGAACGGGGCATGGGCGTTGACTGCGCTCAATCGGTTGAATGAGCCGCCAAGATAGGGAGCCGTCAGCCCTCAAACAAACGGTTCAAATGCGCGTTTCTCCTATATTCACGATATAGGCGGATCTCGGAATTTAACCCCGCGTTTCCGGCGTTTTCGCCGCATAGACTGCGGCCCATGTACTACTCGACCGAAGTTAAAGAAGCCGCCAAACGCCTGTTTCTGCGCCGCTGTAAGGCCAAGGAAATTCAGGCGCAGCTCAACCTGCCCAACATCCGGATCGTCTACTACTGGATCCGCCAGGGCGGTTGGGAGGACATGCTGTCGGACGAAGAGCCGCTGACTGCCGTCGGCCGGCGGATCACCCTCCTCCTGGACAAGGTTGGCAGCCTGTCCAAAGACGACCTCAACGAACTGGACCGACTGACCATCGTTCGCGAACGCCTGCTGAAACAAGCGGCCAAGCCCGCACCTCTGGCGGCATCGAACGGCGACAACATGGGCGAGCCCCAGGAACCGCGCAGGCGGTCGCGTGGCGAACGCTCCAGCCGTGGCGAGGGCGGTGATAGGAAAAAGGAAAAGAAGGCCAAGAACGACATCAGCGGTCTGACCGAAGTCGACTTCCTGGATAAGTTCATCAGCAAGATGTACCGCTATCAGCAGGAATTGTTCGCGGCCAAGCAAAACCCACTGACGAGCCGGATCCGCAACATTCTCAAAAGCCGCCAGGTCGGTCTGACCTACTACTTCGCCGGCGAAGCGTTCATGGACGCGGTACTAACGGGCGACAACCAGGTGTTCCTGTCAGCCAGCCGCTCGCAATCGGAGATCTTCCGCAGCTACATCATCCAGTTTGCCAAACAGTGGTTCGATATCGAGCTGACCGGCAACCCGATCACGCTCAGCAACGGCGCCGAGCTGCGCTTCCTGTCGACCAACAGCAGCACCGCCCAGGGCTACCACGGCCATGTGTACGTGGACGAGTACTTCTGGATCCGCGACTTCGAAAAGCTCAGCACCGTAGCCAGCGCCATGGGTACCCACAAGAAGTGGCGCAAAACCTACTTCTCGACGCCCAGCGCAGTGTCACACCAGGCATATCCGTTCTGGTCCGGGGAGGAGTTCCGCAACAGCAAACGCGGCAAGAAAGCCGGCGGCACCTGGCCCACCGAGGCGTCCTACACCCAGGGCGCGCTGTGCCCTGACGGCCAATGGCGCAAGACCATTACCATCCAGGATGCGATAGATGGCGGCTGCGATCTGTTCGACCTGGAGCAGCTGCAGCTGGAGTACGACGAAGACAAATTCCAGCAGCTGTTTTACTGCAAGTTCATCGACAGCAGCCAAAGCGCGTTCGGTCTCAAGGATCTGGAGCGGTGCTACTCCGACCTGTCGTTATGGGAGGACTACGACCCGGAGCTGGATCGACCTTTCGGCAACAGTCCGGTGTGGCTTGGCTACGATCCGAGCCGCACCCGCGACGACGCCACGTGCGTGGTGGTGGCCCCGCCGCTGGAACCCGGGGCGAAATTCCGCATCCTGGAAAAGCACAGCTGGCGGGGCCATTCGTTCAACTACCAGGCAGCCCAGGTCAAAAAGCTGACCGAGCGTTTCAACGTCCAACACATCGGTATCGACATCACCGGTGTCGGTTATGGCGTGTTCGACCTGGTGCGCGACTTCTACCCGAAAGCCACGCCGATCCATTACAGCCTCGAGACCAAGAACCTGCTGGTACTCAAGGCCCAAGACACGATCCAGGGCAGTCGCATCGAATGGGACGCCGGCTGGACCGACATCGCCCAGGCGTTCCTGACCATCAAGCGCGGCACCACTACCAGCGGCCAAGTGACCTACAGCGCTTCGCGCACCGACGCCACCGGCCATGCTGATATCGCCTGGTCGATCATGCACGCCCTGTTCAATGAACCCCTCAACACCAACAAGCGGCGCCGTAGCCGCTACGTCACGAGCGGAACCAATGCCCAAGCCACGACACAAAAAGCCCCAAACCAGCCAACAGGCGCGACAGCCGCAGCCCATGCGGGCGTTCACCTTCGGGGAACCCGAACAGGTGCTGTCCGGCAACATCGGCGAGTACCTGGGGGTGTTTCTCAGCGACGACGGCGAGATCTACAAACCGCCAGTGTCGCGGGCGGGTCTGGCCAAGCTTCTGCGCGCCAACGCGCACCACGGCGCCATTCCCAAGTTCAAGCGCAACTTGCTGCTGCGTGAATTCATCCCGTCCGAGGGCTGCAGCACGCAAACCATGGGCCGGGCGAGCCTGGATTACATGGTCTTCGGGGAGGCGTATTTCTACCGCGATACCAACGCCTTCGGCGAAGTGCTGGAGATGCAGCACCTGCCGGCCATCAACATGCGGGTGAAGGTCGACGGCGGGTTCCGGATGCTGCTGCCCGATAGCAAATTCATGGACTTTGACCAGGACGAAATTGAACACGTCCTGGACTACGACGTGGAACAGAACATCTACGGCGTGCCTGACTACCTGGGCGGTTTGCAGGCGCTGTTGCTCAACGAGGCCGCGACCCTGTTCCGCCGGCGCTACTACAGCAACGGCGCGCACGCGGGATACATCTTCTACACCAACGACCCAGACTTGACCGAGGACGACGAGGAGAATCTGCGCGCGCAGATCAGCGCGAGCAAGGGCGTGGGCAACTTCCGCTCGATGTTCGTCAACATCCCCAACGGCAAGGAAAACGCGATCCAGATCATCCCAGTGGGGGACTTTCAGGCCAAGGACGAGCTGGAGAAGGTGAAGAACATCACCCGCAACGACGTGATCGCCGCCTGGCGCATGAACCCTGCCCTGGCCGGGATCATTCCGGAAAATAGCGGGGGGTTTGGGGATATCGAGAAGATCGATCGTGTGTACACCAGCAATGAGATCAAGCCGATTTGCCAGCTGTTCAGCCAGCTGAACGACACGCTCAGGTGTGACAGGAAAATATCCTGGCAAGAAACCAAAACACCAGTCGATAACACTGGGCAAACGTCGTAAAGCAGCAATTGCCACTACAAATTGTGGCAAAATAGTGGCTACTGGCTGCCCTGGGGAGGGACACATGAGAGTTGTATGCAAGTGCGGAAATAAGGGCCGAATTGCTTCAAGGGAGGAGCTATCGCGGGATTTTGCCAAGCTCTACTGCCAGTGCCTCGACGCAACATGCGGACACACATGGGTGGCGAATTTGACGTTTTCGCACACGCTCAGCCCCTCCGCCCAGTCATACGAACGGATGCTGTTCGACCGCTTAAGGGAGATGCCCAAGGCAAAACAGCGGGAGCTATTCGATCAACTTGGCGCAGCTTGATGCGGCTGAAGAGCGCCGGCATTAAGGACCGGCGCATGCTTTAAGTGTTAATCAAGTCGATTATTCGATGTCGAAAGGTTCAGCCAGATAGCCAGCTATGCGTCGTACCTGCTGGCGGTCTTTATCCGATATCTGCCGGTACAGCTTGATAAGACGGACTTCTAGATCCGTAAGCTCCAAGCATTCACAACCAATAGAATCACGGTTCCTGCTTTCCAAATTCTTGCGATCCAACATGCGTACTGCTCCGTTATTGCATTTGCTGACTTGACGGTATTGGGCCGTGAATGGCCCACCGGCGCAGCTATTTCATCGGAGGTACACAAATTATTACGAGTCAATCGGACTTCCCATCGGCCTCAGCTGCCATAGACCTGACAATTCGCCGCACAGTTTTTTGATCATCCGGGGGCAATCTCCTGAACTGCTCGACCAGTTCCGCTTCTTCAGGAGCAAGTCCCTGCCCAGGTGATGGAGACCTATGCCCCGAAAGTACATAAGCCGCATCCACCTTGTGTTCCGTCAAGGCTGACACATAGCGCAGGTCCAGCGAATTAGCACCTAGCTCATAGTTTTTTTGGGTCCCACGGCTTACTCCCAACAACATTCCAAAATCAGTTTGATTCAAACCTAAGCGCTCGCGCTCTTCCCTTAGGCGATCACCTACTCCGTCAGCTATGAGCATTTTTTTATTCACCACGCTTGACCTGATCAATTTTTTGACCAAGAATTGCCACAGACAAACAGAAACAACCACAAACAAACAGAGTAGACATGATGCCCGCCACCATTACACCCGAGCAAGCCCGGGCCGCTCTTGATCACAAGGGAGTGAGCATCGCGGAGTTCAGCCGCAAGCACGGCTTGAATAAAAATTTAGTCAGCGACCTATTGAACGGTCGGATCAAAGGTCGCCGGGGGGAGGCACATCGCGCCGCCGTGTTACTCGGTATCAAAGACGGCGTGATTGGACAGTAATGGCCAGCGCACTGAGGGAACAGCAGAAGATGGAAAGCCAAGTTCTAAAAACACGCCGGGAAGTTGTCAGCGCAATTATTTGCACCTTCGACGGTGGCCGCGAATGCGCCGCTGCTCGTATAGGTCTGCCACTCAAGAAATTTGATAACCACGCCTATGAAAACAACAATTGCCGCCCCTTGACCGATGCGCAGATTTTCCAGCTGGAGCAAGTCACAGGCACCCAACATCTACCGAACTACGTCGCGGCAATGTACGGCGGTATGTTCGTTCCGGTGGTCCATCCAGAGAACCTGGACAACGTAGAGATGTATGCGCGGGCTATCCAAAGTTCGGCCAAGCACGGAACAGTCGATCAAGCAATTGCCCAGGCACTCGAGGACGGGGTGATCACCGACATCGAGGCAGAGTTGATCCAGAGTGCCCATGTACTGCACATGGCTGCCCGGACTGCTGAAGTCTACGCCGCGATTGATCTCTACCGCGCTAAATCGGGGAAAGCCAAATGAAAGCTCAGACCAACACCTTGGATTATCAGGAATACATGCAAAACGCCGCGCTGGTGTTTCTTGAACGTCATCAAGCCGAACACCTGGGCGATCTGTCGACGCTTCTCAACCGAACCATCAACCACCTGGTGGCCTGCCTCGACGTAACGGAATCAGTTGCGGTCAAACTGGCGTCCCTCGCCCACATCGAGTTGGTGGAGATCGCCTTCCGCCAGCGCCTCGATCTGGACTACAGCAGCGACACTGTTGTGGTCATCAAGGATCCCATTAAGGGATTTTACTGGTCCGTTCCTGTCAGCCTGATCTATGAACGCATCTTAAACGCCCCAGACAACGTGCGTTTGCGCTCCGCTAACTCGTAACACCCAATCCAACCTATCGCCGGCCCCACTTCCGTGGGTTTGGGTGAGCTGCGCCCGAAAACGAGGTTTAACGATGGCAAGCGCCGTAATTGTCACCACCCAACTGCCACCGGCCGAGGCCGAAGCGTTGCTGGCCAACCTGCGTGAACAGTATCGCTTGAGCCTCAATGAACACTGGTACGCCGACCAGTTCCGCCTTGTGGCGGACGAACTGCGCCACGGTGCCATTCTCGCCCACGTTCCGATCATGGCTGCACAAAAACGCCTCATGGCAGCTCTGTCCCATAGCCTCAAAGCAGTGAAGTAACCCCATGAAAGAAGATCTTCGTCACGACGTGCTGCAGCGCCTCCAGTCCGACTTCGGGCTCAAGCACCGCGCGGGCACTGACTACATGCGCGGCGGTACCTGTCCCAAGTGCAGAAAGAAAGAGCTGTACTCCCGGTTTGATACGCCATGGATGGTGATTTGTGGCCGACCCGAAAAATGTGGCCATACCCTGCACGTCAAAGAGCTATACGACGATCTGTTTGAAGATTGGAGCAAACGTGCGCCGGCGACAGACCAACATCCCAACGCCACCGCACGCGCTTACCTGGAGTTCGCCCGAGGCTTTCGGTTCGAGCTGATCCAGGGATGGTTCACCCAGGAAACGTTCTATTCCGTTGAACACAACGCCGGCAGCGCAACTGTTCGCTTCGCCCTGGAAAAAGGCGGTTGGTGGGAACGCTTGATCGATCAGCCGCACCGCTTCGGCAAAATGAAAGCCCGCTTCAAGTCAAAGGACAGCTACCGCGGTGTGTGGTGGTGCCCGCCCTGCGTCGACCTGCTTGAAGCCAAGGAAATTTGGATTGTCGAAGGGATCTTTGACGCCATCGCTCTGGTGCACAACGACATCGCGGCCGTATCGGCAATGTCGTCGAACGCGTTTCCCGGTGACTCGCTCAAGGCACTCGTTAAAACCCGGGAAGGCGGGAAGCTGCCCAAATTGGTTTGGGCGTTGGACAACGAGCCGAGCGCTAACGCCTACACCCGGCGCTGGGTGCGTGAAGCACGCGCCCTGGGCTTCGTCTGCGAGTCAGCACAGATCCCGCAACGCGACGGTCGCAAATCTGACTGGAACGATCTACATCAGCGCTGGAATTTCATTCAGGACGAAGCCAAACGTGCCGACCAGATCGCCACGGACCTCAAGCAAGCGCGTCACCAGGGTGCCCTACTGCTAGCCGAGAGTGCAGCGGAAAAGGCGTTGCTCATGTACGACTGGAACAAGCGCGGGGAATTTCACCTGGGATTTGGGAACCGCCTGTATTGGTTCAAATTGGACATGGAGAAATTCAATCGAGCCATGTCCGACATCGAGGACAGCGAGAACCACGACGACCAACTGCTTAACCAGGCGCAGCAACGCGAAAAAGCGCTGCAGCAATCTGGCAGCGTCGTGGAGATTGCCAACTGCTACCCCCAGGCGTTGTATTTCCAGCGCAACGAGGTAACAGACGAGTCCTGGTATTACATGCGCGTGGACTTCCCCCACGACTCCGAAAGTGTGAAGAACACCTTCACCAGTGGCCAACTGTCAGCCGCAAGCGAATTCAAAAAACGCCTGCTCGGTATGGCGGCCGGTGCCATGTTTACGGGCAGCGGCCAGCAGCTCGACAAGCTCATGAAAGATCAGCTGTTCGGCATCAAAACCGTTTCGACGATCGACTACGTGGGCTACAGCAAGGAATACGCCTGCTACGTCTACGGCGATATCGCAATCAAGGACGGCACCACCTACAAGGTCAACAGCGAAGACTATTTCGAGTTCGGCAAGCTGCGCCTGAAAACGCTGCAAAAAGGCGTCCCTATCAAGCTGCAGCGCGAAGCAAAGGGCTTTGACGAAAAATGGGTGCAACTGTTGTGGACCTGCTTCGGCGCCCAGGGCTTCGTCGCACTGGTGTTCTTTTTCGGTTCATTGTTCTGCGAACAGATCCGCGCTCGCTATCAGTCGTTCCCGTTCCTAGAAGCCACCGGTGAGGCCGGCGCGGGCAAGACCACCCTGCTAAACCTGCTTTGGAAACTACTCGGCCGCGAAGGCTACGAAGGCTTCGACCCAATGAAATCCACCAAAGCTGGGCGCTCTCGCCTCATGGGCCAGGTTTCCGGCATGCCGGTGGTGTTCCTGGAAGCCGATCGCCACGGGGATGATCGGGCCCATGCCAAGACCTTTGAATGGGACGAGCTGAAAGACTTCTACGGCGGCGGCACCTTGGCCACCAAAGGCGTCAAGACGGCGGGTAACGAAACGTACGAGCCGCCGTTCCGGGGCACGATCGCTATCAGCCAGAACGCGGCCGTGGTCGCCCACGAAGCGATCATGACGCGCATTGTGAAGCTGCATTTTGTACGCCCAACTGTCACACCGGAAAGCCGCGCTGCAGCGGATCAACTCAATGCCCTGGACGGCGGCATCCTCAGCCACTTCCTGTTGCGGGCTGTGAGTAAAGAATCCGCAGTGCTTGAGCTGTTCGCCCAGCGTATGCCCGAACACGAATCGAAACTGCGTCGCTTGCACACCCATTGCTTCGCCTGCAGTAAGGCCTATACCAGTGACCAGGGCAATTGTCCCAGTTGCGGCTATGACCTACGCGGCTACATCCGCGTGGAGCGCATCAGCAAAAACCACGCGCAAATGCTGTCGCTGCTCGACGGTATTCGCCTGGTCTTGAAATTGAGTGACCCTCAAGTCGCCGCGACCCAGCGCCAGATCGTGAGGATGGCCATCGAGCGCCAGGCCTCGATCAGCTCCGACCATGCGGTCGTCGCCGAGTTTTGGGAGGTTTACGACTACCTCGAATCCTTGAGCGAGGACCCGGTGGTCGACCACAGCACTGATCCCGCAGTGATCGCCATAAACCTCAACGAGTTTTGCGAGCGTGCCGCCGAACACAAACAGAAGTTGGCCGACGTGGCCACGTTGCGCGACCTGCTTAAGGAATCTCGTTCACATAAGTTTTTGGACAGCAACAAGGCCGTTCACAGCGCCGTACGCGCCGCATTTAACAGCCGCAACCCGTGTTCACAACCCCGGCCGACCACAGTGAAATGCTGGACATTCAAGGCGTAAAGGAGAGCAAGACCGATGCAGATACAAATTTTTATGGGCAACGCCGGCGACGGCGCAACCGGCAAGCTACAGGCCGTGCAGGACCGCCTGGACTTCGTGGGTGAAAGCGCGCCGATCATCCAGGCAGGTGCGTATGGCGAGGATGGTTTGCTGCAGATCCTGGAAGTTCGAGCAGCCGGTGGCCAGCGCGAAATCCTGGTGGACGATTGCAGTAGGCAGCAGATTTTAAGGGTATTGGAGTGGCAATCATGTCTTGAGCATGAGCCACGTTTTGACGGCCTGGTAATCCACCTGGCCCGCAAGGACTGACCATTTAAAAAAGCAGTGTCGAGGAGTTGCAGCTCCCCGACACCCAACCACCACCGAGGACTAAACCATGCAAGCACAGACCCAAAGCAGCAGCGGCACGCAGGCTACCACACCGGCACGGCACCTGGTGGCCACCGCGATTATCGGCGCGGCCGTCATCGGCTACCTGGTACACAAAACTCCCGAATCAAGAACCCGTCTAGAAAGCCTCAGCCAAATGGCCGATACCCTGGGCGAACTGAGCGAAACGGATGCGGCTGTGGTCGCCCAACTGCTCGCCAAGCCACGGGACCTATCACGCAATGTCTAAGCGTCCTGCAGCAACACCCGCGCGGCGCTTTCCCTGGAACATCGATTACACCAGCGTTTGCGATCAATGCGGCAAATGGCGCGCTCAGGGCAGCCACGTGAAATGCAGCCGGCAACGCCAGCTGCAGAACGCTCATCTACGCAACCAAAAGCCTAAACGGTAAGCCGCGTCCACCAGAAGATGCACTACCAGATACTTGGCCCGGAAACGGGCCTTTTTGTTTCCGATCGTCAGACTGTCGTTACACGAGCACAGCGTTAGGGGTTTACATGAGTGGGGTCGAAGCTCGCGGTAATTCCGTGAGAATCTATTTTCAATACAACGGCGAAAAATGCCGCGAATCGATACCAGGAGGTAACAAACCGGCCACGGTGGCCCAGGCAAAGCGCCTGCTCGCCATCATTGAATACGAGATCGATTCCGGTACCTTTGATTACGCACGCCACTTTCCCAACTCCGCTAGATTGGTGGAAAACACCTTTGGCCACTACTTGGACCTGTGGTTGCGGATCAAGGCCAACAGTGTGGCGGCGTCGAGTTATCGCGGCTACGCCAACAAGGCCGAGGTGCACGTGCGGCCACGCTGGGGCAAGGTACAGATCAACGCGATCGATCATCTGGACCTGCAGGAGTGGATTCAGGGCACCCTATCCAAAACCCTAAAAAACAAGACCATCCGCGACATCATCAGCAACGTGCGCCAGGTGTTCCGGCTCTACCGCACCCGGATGAAAGTCGCTCACGACCCCACCGAAGGCTTGATGGTGCGCCTCCCCGATCCAGAAGCACCGGACCCGTTCACCCGGGCGGAAATCAAACAGATCCTGGACACGCCGACCACGCGCACCTATGAACTGTTGATGGTGCAATTCATGCTGTGGGCCGGGCCCCGGGTTTCTGAAACCATCGCCTTGGCCTGGGAGGATGTCGACCTGGTGCAAGGCACTGCGACCTTTCGCCGATCGAAGGTGCGCGGCGCCTACCGCGTCACCAAAACCCGACGCTCAATGCGCAAGGTTCGCCTGCTGGCTCCAGCTTGGGACGCACTACGTAAGCTCGATGCGCTGACGCGAACGCGAAAAGCGGAAACCGTGGAGATCGTTGAGCGGGACAATAAAACGGTACGTAAGCACACCCTGCACTTCGTGTTTTTAAACACAAAGAGTGGACTGCCGCACGCCAACGATTTTGTGGTGCGCGACCGGTTCTTTAAAGCGCATTTGCTTGCAGCTGGGGTTCGCTATCGTGGTCCTGGCCAGTGCCGGCACACATATGCCAGTCAATTGCTGACCACGGGCATTGCCTCAATCGATTGGATCGCCGAACAAATGGGACACACCAACGGAAACATGATCCGTCAGCACTATGGGACATGGATCAACGAGGACGGGCCGGACGTGGTAGGGATGCTACAACTGGCCTTGAAGCTTTCGCCCCTCACAGCTCAACATTAAAGCCGCGTAACCCAATCCCATCGGCAAAGCGCCCTACGGCCGTCAGGCTGGTCCAAGTGCGCAGCGCCTCGCGGCGCGAGCGTACCGCCAACCAGCGACTGCCAGAGCCGCCTAGGCGGATAGCCGGCGTCCACTTCTCATCTTGCCGGCTGACCAGCGTATCGCGTACCGCGCCGCCCTCCGCCAGGGCGCGCAGTGCTTCTTCGTGAATTCCGTTGTTTATGATTAACCGTGCCTCCTGACCCGATTGGTAAAGTCTCTGACCTGCGTGGGCGTCAGGCAATTCAACTTACCGAAGGTCGCGAGGTGCTGGATCATTGCTTCCTGACTGCCGGGTTCACGGGCGACCATGCGCCGGCAGGTCTTGTCCAGGATCAACGCGGCCAACTCCGGGTTTTCGACCCTCGTGGCGTCGAAGACCTGTGCGATGGCGATGGCCAGTTCGCCCAGGTCCGGGTCCTCCCGCTGAAGCGCCTTTAGCGCATTCATCTGCCGCGCGGTGATGGGTAGCGACACGTCTCTATTCCTTCGCAAGCACGCTCAAACCAAGCGCAGCGGTAATGGTAGACCAGCCTGCCGAAGTCTGGTTACCACCGGGCGCAAAAAAGCCCGCCGAAGCGGGCCTTGATATGGGGGCCATTGAACATAAGCGGCGTTATTGGAAGAACCGTTGAGCCTTCCACTCGAAGAACGGTAAAAGAAACAACTCATCAAAAACTTATACGAATCGGCATATCGTGTACAAGAAAACTTTTTGAACCTTCCTTCTAGCCAAATAACAAAAAAACAAGAGGGAGCTAAAATGACAAAACTTTTGTATATCATTGAGTACGAACTTCATCAGTCGCCCAAGTCTTTTATCATTAGATGCGAGTTTATGAGCAACGCGGAGGCTTGGCATTGGGCGTGCTGCGATGCGGGTATAGGCGTCATCCCGAAGTCGCGCAACGACAAAATCAGGCGAATAAGCAAACCGCTCGCCGAGCGTTATGGTCTGGAAAACGTGCGGTGGCGCCCCTCCGGCAGCGTGCCATTCGCCCCGAGGCCCTACGCCCCGCCACCACCCGGAAATTACTCGACGGAATAAGCCCATACGAGCAATGCCGTATGGGCGTCAGCATCCATTATCTTTTCCGATTACTCGCTAAGGTAACCATTTTTTCAACGTTCCCCTGAAGCGCCTGGAGCATGATTTGAACTGAGTATTTCTCTTTACATGTAGGGCATAACGTTCCAGATGTGGTGGAACGCGCTTCAACGGGCTCCTCAGTGGGCTCAAACGGTTTTTTGCACTTTTCACAAATGCAGTTGGTTTGCTCAAACGTCATTTCCGTTCCATCCTTTGAATTCAGGGATAGAACATTTCACCAAATCCGCAAGTTTTCAAGAAATTAACTGGGTGAGTTTAAAAAAGCGCTTAAATGACATTATAACGCCAGCACTATAAGCAGTACCTATTGGTAATGCTGGTTCACCCAGCGAGCGGAACGAGCTTCAGCGCGGTAACAGGTTTAGGGTCGGTTCTGGTCACGATCAGCCCCTCAACAGTGCCTGCCGCTCGGCCGTTGTAATAAAACGCCCCGTCGCGAATCTCTCCTGCTTCCCAGGCGTCGGGCCCCTCGTAATACACACCTTTACGGACGACACCCAGCAGGTCGACGTCGTAATAAAGCTCATAGCTCATTTCAGGATCAAACTGCATTGTAATTGCCCTACTCCGGGTTTACGTTTCATTCGCACCAGGATGGCCTGAGACGATTCATTGTTCGCCACGCGTATTGCGGGATTCGAACCTAAGCGGCGATATCAGGATATGTTTAGTGCAATTGGTTGTAAGCGTTCTCTTCTTTCTTCCCTCCACTAACCAGCATAATTTCTGTACGTTTCTTTGAAGTGCTTCGTTCAACCCAACGTTTGGAGGACCACGCCTGCACGCCCGACAAAGCATGTCGTCGGTCACCCGCTCCATGAACTCGGTTTCGTTCGCGTTAGCAAGGTAAGGGAGGTTGCATGCCAAACATATACGACATGCTAATTTACGGCACATACCGTTTCCTCCCTGAATGCGTTTATAGAGAAAGATTGACCGCGAGATCTCTACAGTTTTTCAAAAAAAAAGAGCACAAAATTCAAACAAGCGATTTATTGGCTCACGCCACCGCCACCCCTAACTCTCCACCCAAGATGTCGAATAGCTGCTCAGCAACCGACATCAGCGCCACAGGCTTCGCTGCCCCGTTCATGCTCGTCTGTTTCGCCTAACCGACACCGCCATTCCGACGCCTTGAACTTCTTCCAAAACTGGTAAGCGCCAGCTTCCTTGCGGAAGCTCAGTCGGCACCGCATTCCACGTCTCGGCGGGCTGCTAGGCAACAACGTTTTTCGCACCAAGACAGGGCACCAGTCCCATGGTGGTCCCATGGGGCTATTTTTTGGACGCCAAAAACCACAAACCCCCGACTTTCTCTAGGAAAATCAGGGGTTTGCGTTTTCATAATTTGGCGGTGAAGGAGAGATTCGAACTCTCGATACAATTTCTTGTATACACACTTTCCAGGCGTGCTCCTTAAGCCACTCGGACACTTCACCGTATCTCGTCAAACCAGTTCAGTCTGTCGAGGCGCGCTAATGTAGTCGAAAGCCTTTCTGATGGCAAAGGTTTTTTTCAGAATATTCATGCGGTTAGCCGATTAAACCGTTCGGCGCCCGGGGAGGGGCGGTGATTGCGCCATTCTCAGGCATCGACTATGCGCGTCTGGGCCAGCGGTTGCGCCCTGTCCCAGGCATTTGCACAGGCTGCACGGGGCAAAAGCCTGACTGGCCAGTCAGTCACAGCGCTTTACCAGAACGGGCGCGGTGGGTAACGTCTGCTGCATGCACCTCTATTTATAAAAAGCCTTCTATAACAAATCCTACAAGGAACCGCGTCATGAGTGAGCTGATTGCCTACCACCTCGAAGACGGTATTGCGACCCTGACCTTGAGCAACGGCAAGGTGAACGCCATTTCTCCGGCGGTGGTCAGCGCGTTTAATGAAGCGCTGGATCAGGCGGAGAAGGACCGGGCGGTGGTGGTGATCACCGGCACGCCGGGGATTCTGTCGGGTGGTTATGACTTGAAGGTGATGACCGCCGGGCCCAAGGAAGCCATCGGCCTGGTGACGTCGGGTTCGACGTTGGCGCGTCGACTGTTATCGCACCCATTCCCGGTGATTGTGGCGTGCCCTGGGCATGCGGTAGCCAAGGGCGCGTTCCTGCTGTTGTCGGCCGATTATCGGATTGGCGTGGAAGGCCCGTTCAGCATTGGGCTCAATGAGGTGGCGATTGGCATGACCATGCACCACGCCGGTATTGAACTGGCGCGGGATCGCTTGCGCAAGTCGGCGTTTCATCGCTCGGTGATCAACGCCGAAATGTTTGACCCGCAAGGTGCGCTGCAAGCCGGCTTCCTCGACAAGGTGGTGGCGCCCGAGGAATTGCACGCGGCGGCGCTCGAAGCAGCGCGTCAGTTGAAGAAGCTGAATATGAACGCTCACAAGCACACCAAGTTGAAGGTGCGTAAGGCGTTGCTGGAAGCCTTGGACGAAGCGATCATCCAGGACCAGAGCCATAGCCTGATCTGAGTTGCCTACCCATGCTGCGCCAGAGCCCGACCTTGAGTCGGGCTTTTTCTTACAATAAAACCAGAAATATCTTTAGCCGCTCTAGCCCGCTCGTGTGGAGACTTGTTGAAACATGTGCTTAAACATCGCCTATCTCCTACCTCTTCAGGGGCAATTGCCGAATTCAGTGCACGTCCGTACACTGCGCCACCTTTTGTCCGGATAGGCCGTGTCGATGCTTTTTCTGTTGCGTATGTCGTTGATGGGCCTGCACTTTATGATCACCGGTGTACTGGGCGTGCTGATCGGCCTCTGCCGACCGTTCAACCCGGATAATAGCCGTCTGTGTGCCCGCCTCTACGCGCTGCCGGCGATGCGGCTGTTGGGGCTTAATGTGAAGGCCGAAGTGGACTCGCTACGCAACAAACCAAGTACCTGCGTGGTCATCGCGAATCATCAGTCCAACTACGATCTGTTTGTGCTCGGCAACGTGGTGCCCCATCGCACCGTGTGCATCGCCAAGAAAAGCCTGAAATGGGTACCGCTGTTCGGCCAACTGTTCTGGCTGGCGGGTAATGTGCTGATCGACCGAGGCAATGCGCATAAGGCACGCCGTGCGATGCTCACCACCACCCACACGTTGCAAAACAAGGACACGTCGATCTGGGTGTTCCCCGAGGGCACGCGCAACCTCGGCAAGGGTTTGCTGCCGTTCAAGAAAGGCGCGTTCCATATGGCGATTGCGGCGGGTGTGCCGATCGTACAGGTATGTGTGAGCAATTACGTGACCCACATGCAGCTCAATCGCTGGAACAGCGGTGATGTGCTCATACGCTCGTTGCCGCCGATTCCTACTACCGGCCTGACGACGGATGACATTCCTCAGCTAATGCAGACTTGCGAGGCGCAGATGAAAGCGTGCATCGTCGAGATGGACTACGAACTTGTAGGAGCGAGCTTGCTCGCGAAAAACGCAAGGTGACGCTGACCACCTGGAGCGCTGCGTTATCGTTAACGACCTTCGCGAGCAAGCTCGCTCCTACAGTCGGCAATGTTCTTCAGCTACAACGGAACGCCAATCACGCTAAGCTGCCCAACACCTGTCCTCCCCCTCAGAAGCGATCAGCACCATGGGTAGAGTTGTTGCGGCCGCCGTCTACAGCGCCGGTAAGAAAGTCACGGATATCACCCTCGACGAGGGCGCGGCCTGGGCCGCCAAACCCGGCCACTTTGTGTGGATCGGCCTGGAAGAGCCCGACGCCCAGGAGCTGACCAACCTGCAACGCCAGTTCAACCTGCACGAACTGGCCATTGAAGACGCAATGGAAAAGCACAGCCGCCCGAAGCTCGAAACCTTCGGCGATGCGCTGTTTATCGTCACCTACTCACCGGTGCGCGAGAACGGCAAGCTGGAATTTATCGAAACCCATATCTTTGCCGGTAACGGCTACATCATCACCGCGCGCAACGGTCACTCAGCGTCCTACGGTTTTGTGCGCCAGCGCTGTGAGGCGCGGCCGCTGTTGCTGGAGCATGGGGAAGATTTCGTACTCTATGCGCTGCTGGATTTCGTCACCGAGAACTACCAGCCGGTGAGCGAAGCGATCCATGCCGAGATCGATGAGCTGGAGCGTAACGTGCTGTGCAGTTCGCTGAGCGAACGCGACATCCAGAAGATCCACGGCCTGCGTCGCGACGTACTGCGACTCAAGCGTTATGTGGCGCCGATGGTGGAGATCAGCCAGGAGCTGCAGAAGCTGAGCTTCCCGTTTATCGACAAGAACATGCGCCCGTACTTCCGTGACGTGCAGATCCACGTAACGCGACAGATGGAAGACCTCACCACCCTGCGCGATATCGCCAGCCAGACCATCGAGATCGGTGTGTTACTGGAGGCTTCGCGCCAGAGCGTGGTGCAGCGCAAGTTCGCCGCGTGGGCGGCGATCCTTGCATTCCCCACCGCCGTGGCGGGAATTTATGGGATGAACTTCCAGAACATGCCCGAGCTGCAATGGCATTACGGCTATTTTGCGGTGCTCGGGTTTATCGCGACCGGCTGCACCGCCCTATGGGGCAGTTTCAAGCGTTCGGGTTGGCTTTAAACCCGGGCCTCGGGTTTATGGGCCACAAAACGCATCATCCATTCCGCCACGGTTGCGCCGTGGTGGTCGCGCTCAAGGCTGGCCACGCCGTTTGTGTAGACCTTTTCGCCCAGGGTTGTCTGAAGAATCTCCAGCAGTTCGCGGGAATAGTCGTGGACAAATTCCGGGTGGCCCTGAAAGCACAGCACCTGATCGCCGATGTGGTACGCGGCGAACGGGCAAAATTCGCTGGACGCAACAACCGTGGCGTTTGCCGGCAGCGTGGTCACCTGGTCCTGATGGCTGATCAGTAGCGTCAGCTGCGGCACTTCAGGGCTCATCCACGGCGCCTTGGCATCAAGCTTGTAATCGTGGATGCCCATGCCCCAGCCCTTGCTCGCGCGTTCGGCCTTGCCGCCGAGCAGCAACGCCAACAACTGATGGCCGAAGCAAATGCCCAACAACTTGTCGCCGCGCTCATAACGCTCGAGCAGATAGGTCTTGAGGGTCTGGATCCAGGGATCGGTACCAAAGGAGTCGGCCTTGCTGCCCGTGACCAGGTAGGCGTCAAACACCTCATCGTCCGGTGGATATTCACCCTGCACCACGTTGTAGACGACAAACTCGGCGGCAATCGGCTGCTTGGCGAACAGGCGCTTGAACATCTGCCCGTACCCTTGGTATTGATCGATCAAGCCTGGACGCAGGATATCGGTTTCCAGGATACAGACGCGTAACGACATAAAAAATACCTGACACGGTGATGGGAATATTGCACACCAAAGAGCCTGCCTTGAAATACCCCTCCAAGGCAAGCCCCGCGCTCCTTAAGCCCGATTGACACGGTTTCAATCACGGATGCGCTCATTGCGTTTGCCCCCCACGCTCGGACGAACGGTAGCCACCTAAGCTAATTCCCGGGTTAATCGTTTTAGCTGTCTAGCCAAGGCATTGGCGCCAATATGGCGATATGCCTCATGCCTTTTTAAGCTGAAATTCAGCTTAGCTGATATGAAATGAGTCTAAGCCACAAAGAACGAGGGCTCTAAGGTTCAATCAGTAGGAAGTTGCTGCCGGGTTTTGCTGGAGCAACGGTAAGAAAAGCGACACGTCATCTCGCCATACTGAAATAACACCGGCACGTATTTGACGCTCAGGAATAACAACAAAAGGCAGTCAGCCATGTTCAAACATTCGAAAGTACGTCAGGCGGGACTTATTCTGTTCGCCACCACACTGATTCTGATCTTGCCCAATTTGCCCAAGGTCATTGGGTGACGTCTCACCTCCTACATTCCGTGCCTGAACAGCACCAGGTTTGCAGCTTTTGGCAGCACCTGCCCGGACATTGCGCATAGCGGTCCTGCAGGGGCTGTCTTTTTATGCGCCGATTTCGGCTATCGTGAGCGCCATCGCCACTGACACCGGGCCTCCCTCTTGAAATGCTTTCTCGTTCTTCTCGGCTTGCTGATCGCCCTGCCCGTATCGGCGGCGCAGTTAACCCTCGAACTCGACCACGCCAGCAAGACCTGGCAAACCGAGGACCTGCTCAAACATCCACAAGCGCAAACGGTGCAAATCGTTGATGACGTTTCCTACAAGCGCACCATGACCTATCGGGCGGTGCCGCTGGCCGTGTTATTACCGGGACTAAACGCTGAGAGCCACCTGCAAGCCGTTGCCCTTGATGGTTTCGCCGCCGAACTCACGGCGGCGCCGCTGCTCGAACAGCACGGCGCACGCGCCTGGCTGGCGGTGGAAGATCCCGCTCAGCCATGGCCTGCTCTGGCGGCCGGCAAACCGAGTGCCGGGCCGTTCTACCTGGTGTGGACCGACCCGCAAGCGGGACATATCAGCCCTGAGCAGTGGCCATTCCAGATCGCCCGTATCAAACAATTGAAGACAGTGGCGGAACGCTTTCCAGCGTTGTTGCCCGACCCGAAACTGCCGGCCGATGACCCGATCAACCGGGGGTTCGCGCTGTTTCAAAAAAACTGCCTGGCCTGTCATCGCCTCAATGGCGCCGGTGATGCGCAGGTAGGTCCGGATTTGAATATTCCCTACAGCCCCACCGAGTATTTCGGCGGTGACTTCCTCAAGCGTTATATCCGTGACCCACAAAGTATGCGGCATTGGCCACAGGCCAAGATGCCCGCGTTCGCCGCCAGTGTGTTGCCGGACGACGAACTGGAGTTGCTGGTGGGATATCTGAAGCACATGGCCGGGCGTAAACAACAACCCTGAACCCACCACAAATCCCCTGTGGGAGCTGGCTTGCCTGCGATAGCGGACTGTCAGTCGACGTACCGGTAGCTGCCCCACCGCAATCGCAGGCAAGCCAGCTCCCACATTGGTACAGGTGTTGTCTATTGCTGTTGCACTGAAACCACCGGCGTCGGCGCCACAGACACCTTGGCATGCATTTGCTCATGCCCACCACCACGGCGCATGCCGCGTACCGGGCAGGCATCGAGGTAATCCAACCCCACCGCCAGTTTCAGATGCCGCTCCGGCCGCGCAAGCTGGTTGGTCACGTCAAAGCTGTACCAGGCGTCATCCAGCCAGGCTTCGGCCCAGGCGTGACTGGCCAGGTGCGTGCTGTCCTCGGTGTACAGATAACCCGACACATACCGCGCCGGAATGCCCAGGCTGCGCGCGCAAGCCAGGAACGCATGGGTGTGGTCCTGGCACACGCCCGCACGGCCGGCGAAGGCCTGGGCGGCGCAGGTGTCGACTTCGGTTGCGCCGGGCGTGTAGACCATTACCTGGTTGAGCGCATGCATCAAGTCGATCAATGCGCTGCGGTCGCGACGCTGATGACAATTCTGGGCGGCAAAACCGCGCAGGGCGTCGTCGGGCTCGGTCAAGCGGGTGCAACGCAGGAACGGAAACGCCGATTGGCTCTCGTGTTCGGCCTCGCGCAATTCATCGATGTCCACCTGGCCACGGGCGCCGATGACGATGGCGTCGTGGGGCTCGTCCAGGGTCAGTACATGCAGGATATTCCCGAACGGATCCACTTGGGCGCGCACCGGGCGTGGCAAATCAAGCTGCCAGCTGAGTACATGCTGGCGCTCGCTGTCGTGGGGCGTCAGGCGCAGGTACTGGATGCTGGCGCGCACCTGGTCTTCATAGTGGTAGGTGGTTTCGTGGCTGATGGAGAGTCTCATGCGGCCTCCAGGTAGGATGCGTAAATGGCGTCGCCCAACTGGCGGACCAAGGGGATAAAGTCGGTCAGCCAGGCGTGCAGGCCTTCCTCGAGGATTTCATCGATGGCGGTAAAGCGCAGGCGCGCGTCCATTTCGGCGGCCAGGCGCTGGGCTGGTCGGCCGTTAAGGCCAGGCAGGCTGGCGAGAATCTGGTCGATCTCTTCACTGCAGGCGCGCAATGAGCGCGGTACGTCGGCGCGCAACAGCAGCAACTCCGCCACCTGCCGGGCGCCGGGGGCATCGCGGTAGATCTCGGTGTAGGCCTCGAACGACGACAATGCGCGCAGCAAGGCGCTCCATTGGTAGTAGGCGTGGGCGGTGCCATCGGTGACGGCTTCGGCACGATCGCCGGCCATTTCGTAACGCGCATCCAGCAGGCGCAAGGTGTTGTCGGCGCGTTCGATAAAGGTGCCCAGGCGAATAAACCGGAACGCGTCGTTGCGCATGATGGTGCCGTAGGTCGCGCCACGAAACAGATGGGAACGCTCCTTGACCCATTCACAAAACCGGCTCATGCCGTAGCGGCTAAGCCCCTGCTGGGCGATGTCACGAATATCCAGCCAGGTCGCGTTGATGTTTTCCCACATGTCGGCGGTAATCCGCCCACGCACCGCATGGGCGCTGGACCGCGCGGCGCCCAGACAGCTGTAAATGCTGGCGGGGTTGGCGGCATCCAGGGCGAAGAAATGCAACAGGCGTTCGGCGTGCAACTCGCCGTGGCGCTCGTGGTAATCCTCCAGGGTGCCGGTGATCAACAGCGGCATGGCCAGTTCATGCAGGCCATCGCCCCGCCCATCCTGGGGCATCAGCGACAGCGAATAACTGACATCGAGCATGCGTGCGAGGTTTTCCGCGCGTTCCAGGTAGCGCGACATCCAGTACAGATCCGAGGCAGTTCTACTCAACATGGCATCAGTCCTCGACCACCCAGGTGTCTTTGGTGCCGCCGCCCTGGGATGAGTTAACCACCAGTGAACCCTCGCGCAACGCCACGCGGGTCAGGCCGCCCGGGACCACACGGGTGTCCTTGCCGGACAGCACAAACGGGCGCAGGTCGATATGGCGCGGCGCAATGCCGTTCTCGACAAAGGTCGGGCAAGTGGATAAACACAGGGTCGGCTGGGCGATATAGGCGTGGGGCTTGGCCTTGATCCGTGCGCGGAACGCTTCGATTTGCGCCGCCGTGGACGCCGGCCCTACGAGCATGCCGTAGCCGCCGGAGCCTTGGGTTTCTTTCACCACCAGGTCCGGCAGGTTGGCCAGGACGTGGGAAAGTTCGTCAGGCTTGCGGCATTGAAAGGTCGGAACGTTCTTCAAGATAGGCTCTTCATCCAGGTAAAAGCGGATCATCTCGGTGACGAACGGATACACCGACTTGTCATCCGCCACCCCGGTGCCGATGGCGTTGGCCAGCACCACATTGCCGCAGCGATAGGCGGCGAGCAGGCCGGGCACGCCGAGCATGGAGTCCGGGTTGAAGGCCAGCGGGTCGAGGAACGCATCGTCGAGGCGCCGGTAGATCACGTCCACGGCCTGCGGGCCGTCGGTGGTGCGCATGAACACGCGGTCATCGCGCACGAACAGGTCAGCGCCTTCCACCAGTTCCACGCCCATTTCCCGGGCGAGAAACGCATGTTCGAAAAACGCGCTGTTGAAGCGACCCGGGGTCAATACGACCACGCTGGGGTTATCCAGCGGGCTGGAGCTTTTCAGGGTGTCGAGCAGCAGGTTGGGGTAGTGGTCGATGGGCGCAATGCGCTGGGCGGCGAACAGTTCGGGGAACAGGCGCATCATCATCTTGCGGTCTTCGAGCATGTAGCTGACGCCGCTGGGTGTACGCAGGTTGTCTTCGAGCACGTAGTACGTGCCGTCGCCATCGCGTACGAGGTCTACTCCGGAAACTTGGGAATACAGATCGCGGTGCAGCTTTAAGCCCTGCATCGCCAGTTGGTATTGGTCGTTGGCCAGCACTTGTTCTGCAGGAATTATCCCCGCCTTGATGATGCGTTGTCCGTGATAGAGGTCGGCGAGAAACATGTTCAGCGCCTTGACCCGTTGGATGCAGCCGCGCTCGACCACTCGCCATTCGCTGGCCGGGATGCTGCGCGGGATGGTGTCGAAGGGAATCAGGCGCTCGGTGCCCTGCTCGTCGCCGTAGAGGGTGAAGGTGATGCCGGCGCGGTGAAACAGCAAATCGGCCTCGCGCCGGCGCTGGGCCAGCAGCTCGGCGGGGGTGTCGGCCAACCAACGGGCGAACGCGCGGTAATGAGGCCTGACCTGCCCTGCCCCGTCGTACATTTCATCGTAATAAGTGCGGATCATGCCGTACTCCTTGTCACCCGGACTCAAGAACCATCGCAAGGCCCGTGCCAGCGGCATAAACACTTAAAAAATCAGTGAGTTGAATAACAACCGGAATCTGCTCGCACCGTCCTGGTGCGCAGAATGCCCGGTGTAATGCCTCGCGCTTCATCACCATGCGGGCTTTGGCTATCAACCGCATAGCCAGAGTTGATTTCACTGCCCGGCGAAGCCCGCGGATAATCACCACACTCTGCTGAACAGGACGCGTCCTACAGCTAAACCCTTTGTGCCATCGGTAACGTCGTGCTTCGTGTACCGACCGACCTCCCGGTCTTCCCTTTCGGCCACCCTGCTCGGGTGGCCTTTTTTTTTGGTGCAGAAAAGGGCGACGCTAGTTCCGTAAACTTTCTGGCGCCACAAACAAAATCGGCCGACCCAAAGGTCAGCCGATACGCTGTGTTTCTCATACTACTGACTGCTACATGGGTAACCCACGCACCTCCTGCTTCACGCCCCACCCTTCGATGATCCCGCCCAGCGGCTCGACCACCGCCTCAAAGTCTTGCTCGAAGTCTCCTATGCCGTCGTAGGTTGCAGACATGATTTTGCTCAGCTCCAGGTACCAGGCACCATCGTCGCGCGCACTGACCTGGGCATTCAGCGATTCCCCACGAAACTCACCCGCAGCCCTGCGCGCCCGTTCCTCATCCGGGAAAATGGCGTAAAACTCAATGGGGTGAAAACGCGAAAAGTCGAAGCCGCCTTCTTTCATGCGGCGCAGAACGTTGGTGCTGATGTCTTCTTGATAGGCTGTGCTCATGAAAAGTGCTCCTAAATGATGGATAGACTTTCCGTGCTCTCCTGGCCCGCGCCTTACTGGCGCGGGTGCTACGGCGATACAAGCACCGCTGGAAAACAAGCATGTAGCTGACAAGACCAGACCTTTAGCGATTCATTCGCTGATCTCACTTGCAGAGTAGCGCGAAGCTATCACCTCCACCAGAGGCGCTTGAAGGGTGTACAGCAAATGTTCAGGCGGCGGGTTCGACCTTGAGGTCTTTGATACCATTTTGATCATGCAGGCTTTTGACCGTGGGATCGGGCACACGATCGGCAAGATCGTTGAGGTCCAGCTTTTCCAACACCGGTGACACACGCACGCGCACCAATTGTGCGGCTTCTTCCAGCGTCGGCTCATGCGCGCAGTCGAATTGCTCGACTACCGGCTCACCACGGTCATTGATGAAAGAAATATTCCACTTCGGCATCGGTGCCTCCTCGATAAAACCCATGTGTGGGCTCACCTCTATCTGGACCTTGAGGGCTCGACAAACGTTCCACTCAAGGCCGAAGGCACCGGATCAAACGCCGGTTATTTTTCAGCGTGATCTTTCAAGGCCTTCAAGGTGTTGAACGGCGCCTCCACCACGAACTTGTTGGCCAGCCATGACGGCACGCTGCCGCCTGGCTCGGTGTGCACCTGATAGGTCACTTCAGTCTGGTCGGCGCCCTTGGGGACCAGCTTCCAGAACCCCTCCACCTGAGCGACACGCACATAGCCTTTTTCTTCAGGCTTGTAGGTCGGTACGCCCTGCAAGGTGCGGGTGACGCTGCCGTCGGCGTTCCTGGTGGTTGTGACATGGATATACGAGTCACGATCGGTCACCGGGAACGGCGCCTTGAACTGCGTGTAGGTCCAGGCCTCGTCGCCTTTCCTGTCGACCAGCTTCTGGGATTTGCACTCGTGAATCCAGGCGCAGGCACCCGCCACGTCTTCCTGCAAGGCAATGATCCTGGCCACAGGCGCCTTGATCAGGGCCACACCGCGATACGCCTTGTACTTGGAACCGGCCACTTCGCTCAGGGACACCTTGATGCCGTCTTCGTCCTTGGCCACTTGCCAATCTTCTGCCTGGGCAGCAGCCGCAAACACCAGCGTAAAACCGCACAGCACAGCCATTTGTTTCAGCGAACCCATGGGTGTATTCCTTATTGTTGAAGGTCGGGTAGTAAGCCCATCAAGCCGCCGTTATCTGCTCCCACCAGCCGATCAACCGGATCGCATCGGCCTGGTCGGTCCCGCAGACATCGATATCCGCCTTGAACTCGCCGCACACCGTCGGTCGCTCGGGCTGCCCGAACAGCAGGCACAGCTGTTCGACCGACAGGTGCAGGCAGCGCACGCCAGCCGGTTTGCCCTGTGGCATTCCCGGCAAAGGCGAGCTGATGGAGGGGGCGATGCAGCAGGCACCACAGCCTTCACGGCAATTCATGATCAACAGGTTCTCGACGACTCAATGGGATGGCCGGGCTAGAGTACGCCCTTAAACAGCCGTTTTAAAATGGTCTAACAGGGGTTTTTCGCCGAAATCAAAAGTGACCGGCCAGTCTCCGACACATGGTCGTCGGCCCCGCGCCGCCATTGTTTGAAACGGTTACTGTTTGAACTCGAATTCCAACGCCGCACCTTCCACATCACGCCGCTCTTCGTTGCGCAACTGCAGCTTCATCTCATTACTGAGCAGACGGCCGTTGATCTGGAACGCGCTGTTGTCAGTGGGCTTCTCGCCAAACATGGGCGGCAGCAGAGGCACGCTCTTGGGCTTAGGCAGGGTGCCAACAGGTTCCAGATGCCTGACCATGTCCGACGGCAGTGACAGATCCAACTGTGCCGGTGGCAATTGTGTCTGCGCCACTTCACGGGACGACTTGGACTTACGGGCCGCACGTTTCTTGGCTTTGGCGGTTTGCTTCTTCACGGCAGGCGCTTTGATGGCAGGGGCCGTCTTTTTCGCGGCGGTCTGTTCAGCGGCGGGCTTGGAATCGCTCACAGGTGCTGCCGCCAGCGCTGAGCTGACGTTGCACAGGCCTAACAAGCCAATCACCAAAACAGCGCGAAAAATAGAGGTCATATTGCCTACAGCATTTACGGCAGATGCCCATATGCTCGCTTGTTGTGCACGCCATGACAAGCGCAGTGATCAGCGTGCTATAGGATTTTTCCCTTTGACGCCCTACTTACGCCTCAAGCGCAGCCGCCGCCGTTTCCTGGCAGAGTTGGCTGGCAAGCATCCCCAGGGTCATCAGCGCGCGCTCTGCCTCGCGGTTCCAGGGCGTGCCGCAATTGAGGCGAATGCAGTGGTTGAACTGCTCGGTGTTGCTGAAGATCAACCCCGGCGCAATGCTGATGCCCTGTTGCAGTGCACGTACGTGCAGTTCCTGGGTATTGACCCGTCCGGGCAAACTGACCCACAGGATAAAGCCGCCGGTCGGACGGGTCATCTGCGTGCCTTCCGGGAAATATTGCTGCACCGCCAGCTGGAAAGCGCTGAGGTTCTTGCGGTATTCCTGGCGGATGTAGCGCAAGTGGCGGTCGTAGCCGCCGTTTTCCAGGTAAGCCGCAACGCCCATCTGGGTCACGCTGCACGCGGAATGGGTGCTGAACATCTGCAGGCGCTGGATTTCCTGCTGGTACTTGCCGGCAATCATCCAGCCGATGCGCACGCCCGGCGACAGTGTCTTGGAAAAGCTCGAGCAATAGATGACCCGGTCCAGGCGGTCATAGGCTTTCAGCGCCTTGGTGCGGCCGAGTTCGAACATCAGCTCGCCGTAGATATCGTCCTCGACAATCTGGATATCGAAATCCGAGGCCAGGCGCAGCAACTGTTTCTGCCGCTCCTCGGGCATGGTGCCGCCCAGGGGGTTGCTCAGGCGCGTGGTCAGCACCAGCGCCTTGATCGACCATTGGTTGGCCGCCAGTTGCAGGGCTTCCAGGCTCATGCCGGTCGACGGGTCGCTGGGGATCTCGATGACCTTGAGGCCCAGCAGGTCGGCCAACTGCAGCAAGCCGTAATAGGTGGGCGACTCTGCGGCAATCAGGTCGCCGGGCCGCGTCAACACCCGCAGCGACATCTGCAGCGCGTCGACGCAACCGTGGGTGATCACTACTTCGGAAGGGTCCACCACCACGCCGGCGTCACGCATGCGGATCGCCACTTGGCGGCGCAGCGGTTCGAAACCGGGACTGAACATGTAGCTGAACGCCCGTGGGCTCTGGAACCGTGTGACCTTGGCCAACTGCTGGTGCAGCGCACGCACCGGCAGGTAGTCCACGCTGGGCACGGCGGCGCCCAACGGGAATACACCTTCGCGGCGCGACTCGCCCAACACCTGCTGGATAATGCTGCTGCGGGTGACCAACCCAGGGCGCTCGACCCGTGCTATGTCCGGCGTCGGCGCGGTGAGCGCGGGCGTCTGGTGCACGTAGTAGCCGGACTGCGGCCGTGCCCGGATCAGCCCCTGGTCTTCGAGGTTGGCGTACGCCTGCAGCACCGTGGCATGGCTCACGTTCAACTGGGAGCTCATCTTGCGCACCGAAGGCACGCGCTCGCCTGGTTGATAGACACCGCGCCGGATATCCTCAGCCAGTTGCTGGGCGATACGTTGGTAAAGCAACAGATTGGTCATGACGCAGCACTCGATTTCACGGGTATTTTATTTTTGTGTGAAACATACCGGCACAGTTTAGAAGTGTACGGGGACAGTTGCCACAATAGTCGAGCGCAGGCGGGAGTGACAGCAAAAACTGTAAGACTGGCGCAGAGCAAATGTGGGAGCGGGCTTGCCCGCGATGGCGGTGGGTCAGTGAATAATCCGGTGACTGACACGCCGCTTTCGCAGGCAAGCCAGCTCCCACAGGGATGGCAGGTGTTCAACCTTCTTGTGTCTGGCACTGAAAACTGTGGGAGCGGGCTTGCTCGCGAAGGCGGCGGGTCAGTGAATAATCCGGTGACTGACACGCCGCTTTCGCAGGCAAGCCAGCTCCCACAGGGATGGCAGGTGTTCAACCTTCTTGTGTCTGGCGCTGAAAACTGTGGGAGCGGGCTTGCCCGCGATGGCGGTGGGTCAGTGAATAATCCGGTGACTGGCACGCCGCTTTCGCAGGCAAGCCAGCTCCCACAGGGATGGCAGGTGTTCAACCTTCTTGTGTCTGGCACTGAAAACTGTGGGAGCGGGCTTGCTCGCGAAGGCGGTGGGCCAGTGAATAATCCGGTGACTGGCACGCCGCTTTCGCAGGCAAGCCAGCTCCCACAGGGATGGCAGGTGTTCAACCTTCTTGTGTCTGGCGCTGAAAACTGTGGGAGCGGGCTTGCTCGCGAAGGCGGTGGGTCAGTGAATAATCCGGTGACTGACACGCCGCTTTCGCAGGCAAGCCAGCTCCCACAGGGATGGCAGGTGTTCAACCTTCTTGTGTCTGGCGCTGAAAACTGTGGGAGCGGGCTTGCCCGCGATGGCGGTAGGTCAGTGAATAATCCGGTGACTGACACGCCGCTTTCGCAGGCAAGCCAGCTCCCACAGGGATGGCAGGTGTTCAACCTTCTTGTGTCTGGCGCTGAAAACTGTGGGAGCGGGCTTGCCCGCGATGGCGGTGGGTCAGTGAATAATCCGGTGACTGACACGCCGCTTTCGCAGGCAAGCCAGCTCCCACAGGGATGGCAGGTGTTCAACCTTCTTGTGTCTGGCACTGAAAACTGTGGGAGCGGGCTTGCCCGCGATGGCGGTGGGCCAGTGAATAATCCGGTGACTGACACGCCGCTTTCGCAGGCAAGCCAGCTCCCACAAGTTAGATTTGGGCCAGTCTGTCAGCGGGCGGCGCCCAGTTGGCCTTTTTCGTCAGAGAACACGATTTCCACGCGGCGGTTCTGTGCCCTGCCCCGTTCGGACGCATTGGCCTCCACCGGGTACTGGTCGCCATAACCTTCGACCTGAATGCGTTTTTCGTCGATCCCCAGGTCCTCCAGCACATCCGCCACCGACTGCGCGCGGTCGCGGGACAGCTTGAGGTTTTCGCGCTCACCGCCGGTGTTGTCGGCATAGCCCTCGATGCGCACCACGCGCTTGGGGTTGAGCTGCAGGAACTGGACGATTTTCAGCACGGTGCGGTTGGCCGAGTTTTTCAGCTCCGCTTCGCCCGTATCGAACAGCACGTCGCCCAGGGTCGTCACCAAGCCGCGATCGGTCTGGGTGGTGGTCAGGCTGGCGATCTGTTCTTCGAGCCACTTGCCCTGCTGCTGCACACTGATCAGCTTGCTTTCACGCAGGGCCAGTTGCAGGCGCTGACGTTCCAGTTCGAGCTTGGCGCCGCGCTCTTCGTTAAGCGCCTGCTCGGTGTGCTCACGGGCGATGGCGCTGTAGCGCTGGCTCAGGTAGGCGTAATGCACCACGTCCGCGCCGCTGCCCCAGTAGCTGGACAAGCGGTCGGCGCGAGCCAGGGATTCACCCGCGCGGATGACATCCTTGGGTGCAATGCGCAACACATTGGCGTCTTCCTTGACCTTCTGAAAGTCGCTGCCCGCCTGCTGCAAGGCCTGCTCGCCACTGGGATGGCTGGCGCAACCACCCAGCACGGCACTGCCCAGCAGCACGGCACAACCCAAACCACGGATCATCGGGCTCATTGTGCTTCTCCCAATTGCAATTGCTTGCGCAGGCGTGTGATGCGGGTATTGAGCACGTTGAGTTGTTCCTGGCTCTTGCGGGTCAGCACCCGGGCTTCGGCCAGGCGCGCGTCCAGCTCGGCTTGTTCGGCCTGCATGCGCGCGTCCTTGTAGGACTGGTCAGCCATGTCGGCCTTGGCCTGGGCGAATTTGTCCTCGGCCAGTTTCAGTTCGGGTGAATCGTCCTTGCTGGCGCCCACCGCGCTGGCTTGCTCCAAGGCTTGCTGGGTGAGACGCATTTGTTCATTCGGCGCAGGGTCGGCTGCACATCCCGCCAGAGCGACAACGGCGAGGGCCGCGAAAAGAGGTCGAAGAGTCACTGAAAATTCCTACTTTGTTTGGGTGCCGACGGGCTGCTGCAATTGTGCTTTCCAGCGCTCCAGATTGCGCTGCAGCGCGGTTTGCGCCACACCGGACGTCTGCAATTCTGTCATCTTTTTGGCAAGCTGTCCGCGCAACCACGGATCATTGCAAGCCGAGTTGTGGGAAATCGCCAGGTACAGGCCCGGCTGATCGATCGGCACGTCGCGGGCGATCAGGTCATTGCTCATGCCCAAGGTCTGCGCCATGGCCATGCCGGAATACCGCCCGGCCAACACGTAGTCCACCTCCCCCAGCAACAGTTTCTGAAACGCCGGAGTCAAGCTGGGAAAGCGCTGCAGCGTCAGTTGCTGGCCGGCGAAGATTTCAAATTCGCGGGTCAGGCGGGCGCGCTCCGACAGGGCACCCTTGAGGCCATGCAGATCGGCAGCCGTGGCGTAGACCAGCGTCGAATCCTTGCGTGTCCAGACCAGATAATCGGTTTGCACCAGCGCCGGGTGGATGTAGTCGAGGGTTTCCAGCTCGCCGATGGCCAGCGGTGCATCGGCGAGGATATCCATGCGCCCAGTGCGCACTTCTTCCAGGGCCAGGGAACGCCTGCCGCCGTAGAGCAGGTCGATTTTCAACCCCAGATCCTTGGCCACCTGCTGTAACACATCGGCGGTGGCGCCGATCAAATGCGTGGGGTCTTGCGGGTCACGCCAGAGTAACGGCGGTGCGTCCGGGCTGCCGGTGATCACCAGGCGATCGCATTTGCCGGCGGCCAGCGACAGCGTCGGCAGTAGCGTAAGGCCCAGCAGCAGGGTCAAGCGGCGCAGTTCCATGGCAAGATGCTCCAACAAAGTCAAAAAAAAGCCCGGTCACAAGGACCGGGCTCTTTATAAGTGAAGCGACTGGATTAGACCACCTTCTCCAACTCGGGTACGGCTTCGAACAAGTCCGCCACCAGGCCGTAATCGGCCACCTGGAAGATCGGTGCTTCTTCGTCCTTGTTGATCGCAACGATCACTTTGGAGTCTTTCATGCCGGCCAAATGCTGGATCGCGCCGGAGATACCGACCGCGATATACAGCTGAGGCGCGACGATCTTGCCGGTCTGACCGACCTGCATGTCGTTGGGCACAAAACCTGCGTCGACCGCCGCGCGGGAAGCGCCGACCGCGGCACCCAGCTTGTCGGCCAGGGCGTACAGGTGCTTGAAGTTGTCACCGTTCTGCATGCCACGGCCGCCGGAAACGACGATCTTGGCAGCGGTCAGCTCTGGGCGATCCGACTTGGCCAGCTCTTCGCCAACAAAGCTGGAGGTGCCAGCGTCATGGGCAGCAGCGACGGCTTCAACGGTAGCCGAGCCCCCTTCGGCGGCAACCGGGTCGAAACCGGTGGCGCGTACGGTGATGACTTTGACCGCAGCATTGGACTGTACGGTCGCGATGGCGTTACCGGCGTAGATCGGGCGCTTGAAGGTGTCGGCGCTTTCAACCGAGATGATCTCGGAGATCTGGTCAACGTCCAGCTGCGCGGCAACGCGTGGCAGGATGTTTTTGCCGTTGGAGGTGGCGGCGGCCAGGATGTGGCTGTAGCCCTTGCCCAGCTCGGCTACCAGCGGTGCAACGTTTTCCGGCAACTGATGCGCGTAGGCGGCATGGTCAGCGTTCAGGACTTTGCTGACACCGGCGATTTTCGCGGCGGCTTCAGCCACCGGGCCAGCGCCAAGGCCTGCAACCAGCACGTGGATGTCGCCACCGATTTTAGCGGCAGCGGCCACGGTATTCAGGGTGGCCGGGGCCAGCACCTTGTTGTCGTGCTCTGCGATTACGAGGATAGTCATGATCCGGCTCTCCAATTCAAAGCACCTTCGCTTCGTTTTTAAGTTTCTCGACCAGTTCAGCCACCGACTTGACCTTGATGCCTGCGCTGCGAGCAGCCGGCGCTTCAACCTTGACGGTCTTGTTGGTGGAGGCGGTGGAAACGCCCAAAGCTTCTGGAGTCAGCGACTCAAGCGGCTTCTTCTTGGCTTTCATGATGTTGGGCAGCGACGCATAGCGCGGCTCGTTCAAACGCAGGTCGGTAGTGACGATGGCCGGCAGTTTCAACGAAACGGTTTGCGCGCCGCCGTCGATTTCGCGGGTGACCGCAACGGTGTCGCCGCTCACTTCGACTTTCGAAGCGAAGGTGCCCTGGCCGTAACCGGTCAACGCAGCCAGCATCTGGCCGGTCTGGTTGTTGTCGCTGTCGATGGCCTGTTTGCCAAGGATCACCAGCTGCGGCTGTTCCTTGTCGACGACAGCCTTGAGCAACTTGGCCACGGCCAGGGAGGTCAGGTCTTCAGCGGATTCAACCAGGATGGCGCGGTCGGCGCCCAATGCCAGGGCGGTACGCAACTGCTCTTGAGCAGTGGTCGGACCAATGGACACCACGACGATTTCGGTCGCCACGCCTTTCTCTTTCAGGCGTACGGCTTCTTCCACGGCGATCTCGCAGAAAGGGTTCATCGACATCTTGACGTTAGCAAGGTCGACGCCGGAATTGTCCGCCTTGACGCGAACTTTCACGTTGTAATCGACAACGCGTTTGACAGCTACAAGAACCTTCATGGATTCCTCGTTACTCTCCGGTGAAAAGAAAGTCGCCTAGGCGAACCTGGCGGTTGATGCTCATCGGCACACAAGGGCACCTCCAAAAACGTCGGCGAGTGACGCAGCGATGAGCAAGTAATGACCGTTCGTCAGGGGTGACCGAGAAGTCATTCTTTATCGCAGCGTGTAAACTGCGCGCCATCGTGAGGCGCGCGTCACCTGCATTGCTTTTGGACGTGCTCTTGAAACCAGCAGTCTGCCTACGGTAAGCGCAAAACCGACCGTATATTGACCGGAACGCCTATTCTGGTCAATACAGCAAAATAGCCCGTCATAAGCCGCACCACTTTGATTTACCTAGCCTGCGGGCAATTCAAACAAACGTTTGTATTGGACGCTGACAGTGGTGTAGATATAATGCGCCACCTAGAGAGAAAGGTGAGTCATCCCCTGCTATTTGGCACAGTGATGATGGACACGACACCGAACCTCCATCCATTAGAAAAAGCCTGTTGAGCCTTGAGTAGGAGATAGCCTGTGGAACGCGAATACATGGAATTCGACGTGGTCATCGTCGGCGCCGGCCCGGCGGGCCTGTCCGCCGCCTGCCGACTGAAGCAGAAGGCCGCCGAAGCCGGTAAGGAAATCAGCGTCTGCGTGGTCGAGAAAGGCTCCGAAGTCGGCGCGCATATCCTGTCCGGTGCCGTGTTCGAACCACGCGCCCTGAACGAACTGTTCCCGGACTGGAAAGCCCTCGGCGCCCCGCTCAACACGCCCGTGGTGCGCGATGACATCTATGTACTGCGCAGCTCAGAAGCGTCCACCAAGGTGCCTGACTTCTTTGTGCCCAAGACCATGCACAACGAAGGCAACTACATCATCTCCCTGGGTAACCTGTGCCGCTGGCTGGCCCAGCAGGCCGAGAACCTGGGTGTGGAAGTCTACCCAGGCTTCGCCGCCCAGGAAGCGCTGTTCGACGAGAACGGCGTAGTGCGCGGGATCATCACCGGCGACCTCGGCGTCGACCGTGAAGGCAAGCCCAAAGAAGGCGTCTACACCCCTGGCATGGAACTGCGCGGCAAATACACGCTGTTTGCCGAAGGTTGCCGTGGCCATATCGGCAAGCAGCTGATCAAGCGCTTCAACCTGGACAGCGACGCCGACACCCAGCATTACGGTATCGGCCTCAAGGAAATCTGGGAAATCGACCCCGCCAAGCATCAGCCAGGCCTGGTGGTGCACACCGCCGGCTGGCCGCTGGACATCATGGGCAACGAGAACACCGGCGGTTCGTTCCTTTACCACCTGGAAAACAACCAGGTGGTCGTGGGCCTGATCGTCGACCTGTCCTACAGCAACACCTTCCTGTCGCCGTTCGACGAGTTCCAGCGCCTCAAGCATCACCCGGTGCTGGCCCAATACCTGGAAGGCGGCAAGCGCATCAGCTACGGCGCCCGCGCCTTGGCCAAGGGCGGCATCAATTCGCTGCCGAAGATGGTGTTCAAGGGCGGCGCGTTGATCGGCTGCGACCTGGGCACGATGAACGTGGCCAAGATTAAAGGCAGCCACACCGCCATGAAGTCAGGCATGCTCGCGGCCGATGCCGTGGCCGAGCGCCTGTTTGCCGAGTCTGAAGGCGGCGACGAGTTGACCAACTACGTTGAAGGTTTCAAAGCCAGCTGGCTCTACGAAGAGCTGTTCGCCAGCCGTAACTTCGGCGCGGCGATGCACAAGTTCGGTCCGATCCTCGGCGCCGGCTTCAACTGGTTCGACCAGAACATCCTGGGCGGCAAGATGCCGTTCACCCTGCACGACACCAAGCCGGACTACGCTTGCCTGAAGCTGGCCAAGGACAGCCAGAAGATCGACTACCCCAAACCCGACGGCAAGCTGAGTTTCGACAAGCTGAGCTCGGTGTTCATCTCCGGTACCAACCATGAAGAAGAGCAGCCGTGCCACTTGAAACTCAAGGACCCGAGCATCCCGATCGGCACCAACCTGCCGCTCTACGATGAACCGGCGCAACGCTACTGCCCGGCCGGCGTGTACGAAGTCATCACCCAGGAAGACGGCGAGAAGCGCTTCCAGATCAACGCCCAGAACTGCGTGCACTGCAAGACCTGTGACATTAAGGACCCTTCGCAGAACATTACTTGGGTGACGCCGGAAGGCGCGGGTGGGCCGACTTACCCGAATATGTAAGGCGGTTGCTTGAACGAAAAGGCTCCCAGACCGGGAGCCTTTTTTATGGTCAACACAAATCAAATGTGGGAGCTGGCTTGCCTGCGATAGCGGTGGGTCAGCCATGCATAAGGCAGCTGATAGACCGCCATCGCAGGCAAGCCAGCTCCCACATTGAACGGGTTAAAACAATAAGATTTATGCCACCCGCTCTTCGCCGGGGTTGCGCTCGAAGTAACGCTTGTATTCACGGCTGAACTGCGAAGTACTTTGGTACCCCACACTGTGCGCCGCCTGCGCCACGCCCATGCCTTCCACCAGCAGCAACTGCTGGGCCTTGAGCAGGCGCAGACGCTTGAGGTACTGCACCGGCGACAACAGCGTGCAACGCTTGAAGTGCTCGTGAAACGTCGATGCACTCATATGCGCATAACCCGCCAACGTCTCGATATTCAGCGGCTCGGCGTAATGGGCATGCAGGTGATTCAACGAGGTGGCAATCCGCGAAAACTGCCCCTGCTGCTCCACCAATGCGCGCAGCACATCGGCCTGCGGCCCGCGCAACGCGGTGAAGAGTAATTCGCGCACGCGCGCCGGGCCCAGGATCCGGCTTTCCAGCGGATCGTGCAGGCACTGCAACAGCCGCTCGACACAACCGCGCATGGCATCATCGAGCACCACCGAACTCATCGACGCCAGGGTCTGCGCCGTCGGCGGTGGCCCGGCCTGAATGCCCATGGCCATCACCAACTCGCCCAGCATCACGCGATCAATCCCCACCGTCACGCCCAGCAGGGGTGCATCGGGGGCCATGGCAAAGGTCTCGCACTCGAACGGCACCGGCATCGCCTGGATCAGGTAATGCCCGGCGCCATACTCCAGCGTACGCGGGCCCAGGTAGGCAACTTTGCTGCCCTGGGCCACGAACATCAGGCTGGGTTCGTAGATCTGCGGGCCGCGCGCCACGTCGCAACTGGCGCGCAGCACCTGCACGCCGGGAAGGTGGGTGGGCGAAAAGCCGTCGCGGGGCGTAAGCCCTTCTATCAAGGCAACCAGCGTGGCGTTGGCGTCGAGATGGCGGGTCAACATCATGGCAAAAAACTTCGCTGAAAAGGGATGAGAGCATCATCGCAGGTCCGGGACACAAAAATCCAAACACGGGGCACTCCCGGACGAATAGGCATGAGACTCGGAGCAATCACTATGGCCGCACCCAGAGGCGGCACGGAAAATGGCCCACCTCACTGTTCACTGCTTTTGCGAGGTTTCTCCATGTATACCGCCATCGGTTACGCCGCCCAGTCGGCCACCACTCCCCTCGCCCCCCTGTCGTTCCAGCGCCGCAGCCCGCGCGTCGACGACGTGGCAATCGAGATCCTCTACTGCGGCGTGTGCCACTCCGATATCCACCAGGCGCGCAACGAATGGGGCATTGCCGTGTACCCACTGATGCCGGGCCACGAGATTGTCGGCAAGGTCACCGCCGTCGGCGCCAACGTCACCGCCCACAAGGTCGGCGATCTGGTGGGCGTCGGCTGCATGGTCGATTCGTGCCGTCATTGCGACGCGTGCAAATCGGACCTGGAGCAATACTGCCTCGAAGGGCCGACCATGACCTACGCCACCCCGGACCGGGTAGACGGCAGCAACACCATGGGCGGTTATTCCGACAGCATCGTGGTCAGCGAACACTTCGTGGTGAAGATCCCGGCCACGCTCGACCTGGCCAGCGCCGCGCCGATCCTGTGCGCCGGCATCACCACCTACTCGCCGCTCAAGCATTACGGCGTGAAGGCCGGCGATAAGGTCGGGGTGCTGGGCATGGGCGGCCTGGGCCACATGGGCATCAAGTTCGCCAAGGCCATGGGCGCCGAAGTGACCCTGTTCACGCGCTCGGCGAGCAAAGCCGAGGAAGGCCGTCGCCAGGGCGCCGACCATGTGATCGTGTCCACCGACGCCGAACAGATGAAAGCCGCTGCCGGGCACTTCGACTTCCTGCTGGACACCATTCCGGTGCAGCACGACCTGAACCCCTACCTCGACGTATTGCGCTTTGACGGCGTGCACATCCTGGTCGGCCTGATCGAGCCGGTGGACCCGCCCGTCAACGCGGCCAAGCTGGTGCTGGGCCGTAAAGTCCTGGCCGGCTCGCTGATCGGCGGCATTGCCGAAACCCAGGAAGTCCTGGATTTCTGCGCCGAGCACGGCATCACCTGCGATATCGAAATGCTCGACATCCGCCAGATCAACGAGGCCTACGCCCGCATGATCGCCGGTGATGTGAAGTACCGTTTTGTCATCGACATGGCGACCCTCAAGGCCTGATCAGGCCTTCGCGCCCAACTCTGCCGAGAGCCGTGCTGCGACCCGTTTGATCACGGGGATCAGCTCGGCCATTTTCTCCAGCGGCATGTAGGGCACGGTACTGGCGATGCTGATGCCGGCGACGATACGCCGGCTGGCATCGCGCACCGGTGCCGCCACGCAGCGGATCGACGGTTCGTTGTCTTCCAGGTCGAACGCATAGCCGCCCCCCACGTATTCACGCATGCGCTGCTCGAACTGTGCCCAGGATTGCTCCGGGTGCTGCGGCCACTGCAGGTTTTTGCCACCCTCCGGCAAGCTGGTTTCGTAGAGGCGCCGCCATTCTTCGGCCGAATCATCCAGCAACATCGCTTTGCCCACCCCGGTGCGTGCCAGGGGCATGCGATGACCGACCCGCGAACGCATTTCCGGGCCGTAGCGGCCAGGGTTCTTGTGCAGGTAAAGCACGTCGTCGTATTCGCGAATGGCCAGGTGGATGGTGTCGCCGGTCAGCGCCGACAATTCATCCAGATACGGGATGGCCAGGGTCACCAACGGCAGCTCTTCGCGCGCCTGGAAACCCAGCTCGATCAACTTGGGCCCCAACAGGTAACCAACCTGCGGCACCACGCGCAGGTAACGCTCGTCCACCAGGCAGCTGGCCAGGCGATGGGTGGTGCTGCGGGTGGTGCCGATGCGCTTGGCGATCTCTTTGAGATCCCGCGCACCGGCCGCCACCGCCTGCACCACGCCCAGGCCACGCAGCAAGGTCTGGGTGCCGGTGGGGGCGGCTTCTTTGACGGGGATGTGGGGGGTTTCCTGCATATCGGGCCTATTGGGAAGTACGAAAACGGCGCCATTATGGCAAAAGGTCAACCTGAATACTGAGGAGATCCAAACTGCGGGACAGGCTTTCTATGGGAGCTGGCTTGCCTGCGATACAGACGCCTCGGTCTCTCAGTCAGACCGAGGTGATGCTATCGCAGCATAGGTATCTACACATCTTTGTAGTGAGCGGGCTTGTCCCGCGCTGGGCTGCGAAGCAGCCCCAAACCAGGCGATCGGATTCTCCCTGAAGCTCGGCGATGCCTTTATTGGGGCGGCTTCGCCACCCAGCGCGGGACAAGCCCGCTCACTACAGAGAGATTTGTCAGCCCTTGAGGGTTGTGTAGATACCTATGGCTATCGCAGGCAAGCCAGCTCCCACAAAAAAGCCAGCACACACCTTCACATGGCAGGATTCAGCGTTGCTTCATGCGGTCAATGATCACCGCCAGCAACAGGATCGAACCCCGGATCACATACTGGTAAAAGGTATCGATGTTCTTCAGGTTCATCGCATTCTCGATGATTGCCAGAATCAACACCCCGGCAATCACATGGCGAATCATGCCGATGCCGCCACTCAACGACACCCCGCCCAGCACGCAGGCCGAGATCACCGTCAGCTCGAAGCCCTGGCCGATCATCGGCTGGCCCGAAGTCATGCGCGAGGCGAGGATCACCCCGGCCAGGGCGCCGATCAACCCGTGCACGGCAAAGATGATGATCTTGGTGCGATCAACGTTCACCCCGGCCAGCAACGCCGCTTCCTGGTTGCCGCCGATGGCCATGGTGTTGCGCCCGTACGTGGTGTAGTTGAGCAACCAGCCGAAAAACACAAAGCACAGCACGGTGATGATGATCGGCACCGGCACGCCCAACAGTTGGCCGTTGCCGAAGACGAAGAAGTCCTCGTTCATCACCCCCACCGCCTTGCCGTTGGAGAAGATGTAGGCCAGGCCGCGCACGATTTGCATGGTCGCCAAGGTTGCAATCAGCGCGTTGATGCGCAGCTTGGCGATCACGATGCCGTTGATCAGCCCCACCACCAGGCCCATGGCCAACGCGGCCGAAACGCCGAGGACTACGCTGTCGGTGTCGCGAATCACGATGCCCGCCACCACGCCGGCACAAGCAATCACCGAACCTACCGACAGGTCGAAGTGCCCCGAAGCCAGGCAGAACAGCATGGTGCACGCGGCAATGCCCACCGTGGAAATCGCCAGACCCAGCCCGCGCATGTTCAACGGCGAGAGGAAGTTGTCGATAAACAGCGCACTGAGCGCAAAAATCCCCAGGGCAGCCAACAGCATCACCCAATCATCGAGGAACTTGCGCTGGTTGAACGCCGGCCAGAAGCCCTTTGCAGTTTTTACCTCAGACATCATTCACCTCGAATTCTTCAAGCCCGCGAACGCGGGAGAGCCAGTTGCAACAGCCGTGCTTCATCCGCCTGGTCGCGCGTCACTTCGCCGGTCAGGGCGCCCTCGCTCATTACCAGGATACGGTCGGAAATGCCCATGACTTCCATCAGGTCGCTGGACACCACGATCACCGCGATGCCACTGGCCGCCAGGTTATGGATGATCTGGTAGATCTCCGACTTGGCGCCGATATCGATGCCACGAGTCGGCTCGTCCAGCAGCAGCACTTTCATCGGCATTGAGAGCCAGCGACCCAGAATGGCCTTCTGCTGATTGCCGCCTGAGAGGTACATGATTTTCTGTTCGGCATTCGGCGTTTTGACTTTCATCGCGTTGATTTGCTGGTCGGCGTTGCGCTTTTCCCAGCCGTCGCGCAGCAACCAGCCAAACGTGGAATGCGCGCCGCGTGCGCTGATGTTGATGTTCTCGGCCACGCTGGACAACGGGATGATGCCCTCCTTCTTGCGGTCTTCAGGGCACAGCAGCACACCGGCGGCGATGGCATCGCGCGGTGAGCGCAGCTGCAGGCTTTCACCGCACAGTTCCAGCTGTCCCGCCGTGGTGCGCGTCAATCCGCTCAGCAGCCGAAACAGTTCGGTTCGCCCCGCGCCCACCAACCCGAAGAGGCCGAGAATCTCGCCTTTGCGCACGTCAAAACTGACCGGCTCACGCAAGCCCGGGCCAAGCAAGCCCTCGACCTTGAGCGCCACCTCGCCATGCTCACGCGGGCGATAGTCGTAGATGTCCTGAATATCGCGGCCGACCATGCACGTCACCAGTTGGTCATGGGTCAGCGCGCTTATGTCCTCGAACGTGCGCACGTAGCGCCCGTCCTTGAACACCGTGACGGCGTTGCAGATGCGGAACACTTCTTCCATGCGGTGCGACACATAGAGCACCACTTTGCCCTCGTCACGCAGGCGCGTGATGATCGCCATCAAGCGGTCGATCTCGCGCGCCGAGAGGCTGCTGGTGGGTTCGTCGAAGGCGATCACACGGGCGCCACGGGACAGCGCTTTGGCAATTTCCACCAACTGGCGCTGGCCGAGGGAAAGCCGACCGAGCTTTTCGTCGGGATCGATTTCATCGGCCAGGCCCTTGAGGCAAGCCAGCGCCTGCTTGCGCAACTGGCTGCGATTGACCACACCGAACCGCGTCGGCAAATGCCCGAGGAACAGGTTCTCGGCCACGGTCATTTCCGGCACCAGGTGAAGTTCCTGGTGGATCACCGCGACGCCGCTGGCGATGCTGTCAGCAGCGCACTTGAACGCCATGGTCTGCTCGCCGATCTGCAGCGAGCCACTGCTCGGGGTGTAGGCCCCGCCGAGGATCTTCAGCAGGGTCGACTTGCCCGCGCCGTTCTCGCCCATCAGCGCGTGCACCTCGCGCGGCCGCGCTTCAAAGCTGATCTGCGCCAGGGCTTTCACACCGGGAAACTCCTTGCCGATGCCGTTGAAACGCAAGGCCGCGCCGGTCATTTCCAGAGCCCGATTTTGGTCAGTTCTTCCTGAAAGTTGGCACGGGTGATCAGGGTCACTTCATCCATGGCGGTGTATTTGGCCGGTTCCTTACCGGTGGTGACCCACTCGTACATCGCCAGCGCCGTGTTGTAGCCCTCGATGTGCGGGCTGGGCAGCATCGAGCCAAAGAACCCACTGTCGGCTTTTTTCAGTTCGCCAATGGCGTCGGTGCCATTGATGCCGATACCAATCACGTTGGCGGCCTTGAAGCCGGCGCTTTCAGTGGCACGTACGCCGCCGAGCACGGTGTTGTCGTTCATGCCGCCGATGATCAGGTTTTTCGCGCCGCTGGGCAGCTTGACCAGGGCCGAGTTGGTGGCGTCCATGCTGCCAGGAACATCAAGGGTCTTGAGCGCGGCGGTAAGGATGTGGTCCTTGGGAATACCGGCTTCTTCCAGGGATTTGATCGAACCGTCGGTGCGCTTTTTGCCGGTATCAAGTTCATTATAGGTATTGATCACCGCGTAGGTGTCTTTCCAGTCCCAGCCGCGTTTCTTCGCTTCGGCGGCCATCGCGGCGCCCTGCTTCTGGCCCACTTCAAACGCGGCCATGCCCAGGTACGGCACGTCTTCCATGAAGTTGCCCTTGGCATCGACAAAGCGATCATCCACCGCCATGACTTTCAAGCCGTTGACCTTGGCCTTGGCAACGATCGCCGGGCCCAGGGACACATCCGGCGGGCAGATCACGAAGCCCTTGGCGCCGTTGGCGGCGAGGCTGTCGATGGCCGAGAGGGTCTTCTCGCCATCCGGCACGGCGATCTTGATCACGGTGAAGCCGTGTTCCTTGCCGGCTTTTTCGGCGAAGGCCCATTCGGTCTGGAACCAGGGTTCTTCAGCCTGTTTGACCAGAAAACCGATCTTCACTTCTTCGGCGGATGCGACGGCACTGAGGCTGCTGAGTGCAACAGCGGCAGCGAGAACGCGTAGAGCTTTTTTCATGAACGGCACCTCTTGTTGTTATTGGTGGTGGTGAGTGGCGAGCGGCAAGTCCTAATCGTGGTACATCACAGACCGCCCGCCATCGATCATCAGGCAGGTGGCATTGATAAAGGGCGCCTCGTCGGTCGCCAGGAACAGCGCGGTCATCGCCACTTCGATCGGCTGGCCGATGCGCTTGGGCGGGTGCAGGTCAAACGCGCGTTGGCGTTCGGCGTGGGGGTCAGGGAAACCGTTCCAGTAGTCGACGTTGAGCTGGGTTTCGATATAGCCCGGCGCAATGGCATTTACGCGCACGCCCTTGGAGGCATACTCGACGCCCAGCGCACGGGTGAGGCCGAGCAGGCCGTGCTTGGCGACGGGGTAAGGAAAACAGCCGGGAATGATGTGGCTGGAATGGGTGGAGGCGATGTTGATGATGTTGCCGATGCCCTGCGCGATCATGTGCGGCAGCACCGTGCGGCAGCCGAACCAGGCGCCGTCGAGGTCGATGGCGAAGCAGCGGCGCCAGTCTTCGTCGCTCATTTGCAGCGGGTCGCGGAACACGTTGACGCCGGCGCAGTTGACCAGCACATCCACGCGGCCGAAGCGCTCGATGGCCAGATTGACCAACGCCTGCCATTGCTCTTTGGACGTGATGTCAACGGACTGCGCGTGGATCTCGGCACCGCGTTCGCGCCAATGGGCGGCGACGCGCTCGACCTTCTCGGCCTGGATATCGGCAATGACCAACCGCGCCTGCTGGGCCTGGAAACACGCGACGATGGCCTCGCCAATGCCCTGGGCGGCGCCGGTGATGATCACGACCTTGCCTTTGAGCCGTTCACCGTAAGTGGGCTCGGGCACGGCGGGGAGTGACAACGGTTGTGCCTGCATCGCTTCACCTGTTTTATTTTTGGCAGTGAGTGCTGATGCAGCCGACTATAAACCCATCATTTGAAATATCTCAATATATAAATTTGCATCCCATATTGTGATCATTTCAAAAAGTAATGCGGATCAGGCTTTGTTTGGAAGCTTGCCTGCGATAGCGATCCTTGTAGTGAGCGGGCTTGCCCCGCGCTGGGCGGCGAAGCCGCCCCGATACGAACACTGCGCAGTTCCAGATACAACCCAGTCGCTTGGTTTGGGGCGGCTTCGCCGCCCAGCGCGGGCGGTGCGACGATTCGACAAGCCCGCTCACTACAACGTATAGGTGCCAAGGGCGGAATGTGCTTCAGCCGAGGGCAAAATCCCGCAGCGCATCGCCTTCCATGCGATAACGCACCCACTCCTCCTGCGGCTGGGCGCCGATGGATTTGTAGAAGGCAATCGCCGGCTCGTTCCAGTCGAGCACGCTCCATTCAAAGCGCCCGCAACCGTTGTCGAAGGCGATCTTCGCCAAGTGGCGCAGCAGCTTCTTGCCGGCCCCGCCGCCGCGCTGCTCCGGGTTGATGTAGAGGTCTTCCAGGTACAGGCAGTTGCTGCCCAGCCAGGTGGAATAACTGAAAAAGAACACCGCGAACCCAATCGGTACACCGTCTCGCGAACAGATCAGGCCATGGGCGGTAGCGCCTTCGCCGAACAGGCTGCGCTCGATGTCCACCACGCTGGCGATCACTTCATGCCGCGCCTTTTCGTACTCGGCCAATTCGGTGATGAACGTCAGGATCTGCGCAGCATCGCTGGGCACGGCGGGGCGAATCTCGATGGTCATGGGCGAACCTTGGGCAATTTCAAAGCCCACATATTAAGGCGCTTTTGTGACTGATTGCAGCGCAATTTCATTATGCCCAGGCCTGGCGCATTACTCCGTCAGCGAGTAACGCTGGCACCACCAACCACGCAACAATCGGCAGCGGCACGCATGCTAAAAAGCCAGGCATGCCATCAATGACTTCCAGGATGCTTCATGCAATCCAAATCCCCGGTGAGCAGTCGCCTGTTCGGCCTGTTTTGCCTTGCCAGTTTTCTGCTGTCGCTGTCTTATGGCTCGACCTTTCTATTGTCGCTGCTGATTCATACGCGCGGTGGCAATGAGCACGACGCGGGCAGTGTGATTTCCACGGCGATGCTGAGCACCTTTGTGGCCGTGGTGATCTCCGGCCACTTATCCGATGCGCTGGGCGCGGCGCGAGCGGTTGCCGGAATGGGCCTGTTATTGGTGGTGGCGTGCCTGGGCTTTGCGCTGACCCCCGGGTTTGGCCAGGGCTTGAGGGTGTTCGGCCTGGCCCTGGGCCTGGGTTGGGGCGTGTTCTACACCTTGGGGCCCATCATCGTGACCCTGTTGGTGGCACCGCAGCACCGCGCCAGGTACTTTGCGCTGCTGTCTGGCAGCATGATGAGTGGCATCGGTGCCGGACCACTGCTGGGGCGGGCGGCGAGCGCGCTGGGCTTGCCGCTGACGACCGCCTTCCACATTGCCGCCTGTGCGAGCCTGGTCGGCGTGCTGATGTTTTGGCGCCTGGGCACCCGTCTCAAGCAGCAAGGCACTGCGCCGGTGGCGAAGATCTCGTGGGTGGCTGCCCGCCGGGTACTGTCTTCCAAAGCCGCGTTCGCGATCCTGATGGTGGGCCTGGGTGGCTGTGTATTCGGCGGATTGTCATCGTTCCAGACCAGCTATGCGGCGGCGCAGTCCTTGGACTATTCCTTGTTCTTCCTGGGCTTCCTGAGCGCGGCGATTACCAGTCGTTTATTGATTGCCGGGTTTGTGGTCAAGCGTGATGCCTATGTGACCGCCTGTGTGTTGTCGGGCCTGATGCTGGTCTCGGTGCTGATGTTTGCCTTCACGGTGTCGGGAACCTTCAGTTATCTGCTCGCGGCGATCACCCTGGGCGTGGGCTACGGCCTGACGTACTCGGTGATCAACGGGCTGGTGGCCAATGAAGCGCCGGCCGGCACTACGTCCCAGGCGTTGTTGCTGTTCAGCTTGGCGTATTTCGTCGGCGTGTTCGGCTTCCCGCTGCTGGCGGGGCACATCATCGTGACCTATGGCCTGCCGTCACTGCTGCTGAGCCTGGTGGCGGTGGCATTGTTCAACTGGTTGATCACCCTTGCACGGCTGATCTGGCGACGGGCGTCGCCACATAAAATCTTACAGCTGCCATAGGACCGTTCGTCGCCACCCAGGCACAAACGGCAAATCGAGGCTGACCAATAGAGGGTAAGGACATTAATCATATGGAGACACCCTCATGAAAAATTCCAAGTTTGCCGCCCTCGCCCTCACGGGTCTGTTGTCCGCCGCGTCGCTGAGCGCCTTTGCCGCCGACTCTTCCACCGGCAAGACCGATCCGGTCGGCAGTCCGCCAAGCCCGGCCACCCAGGAATCCCAGGATTCGATGGGCACCGGCCTGGACACCAATGGTGGCGCCATCATCGATAACGGCGCCGACCCACGCACCCGTGGCCAAGACACCCAGCGCCAGGCGCCCTCCGCTGTCGGCAACGGCAAGATGGGCCCAGGCGTCAACCAGCCCGGCGTCAACAAAGGTGACGACTCCAACATCCCGGGTGCGCCAAAACAGCCTGCGCCTTGAACCATCGGACGCAAGACGCACACCCGATCATTTACCAATGAAGAGGTACGCATGAACGTCGATAGAAACCTTGAAAAAGAAGTCCTCAGTCGCCTGCTGCACGCCCACCCACAGGGCTTGGGCAAGGAGGTGCTGGACAACTACCGCGGCGAAAAAGAGGTCGCCAGTGTCTTGGCGTTCCTGCAGGACCGCGGGCTGATCAGGGACGGGAATGTGGCCACTGATGATGCCGGTGAATACGCGTTGAACCTGCCGATCAAGCTGACGGCGTCTGGCGTGGATGAGGCGCGCAAGCTCGAGGGCCAAAGCGCTCATTAATCCATGTGTCTGCTCTGGCCCCGTTGCATGGGGCCGGAAGGAGTATCGTGATGCCTCGTGGAAGCAAAGCCAAATACACCGAAGAACAGAAGCACAAGGCTGCTCATATCGAAGAAAGTTACGAGCATAAAGGCCTACCCAAGGATGAAGCCGAAGCCCGCGCCTGGGCCACCGTCAACAAACAGTCCGGCGGTGGCGAAAAGGCCGGGGGGTCGGGCCAGCGCAAGGCGCCTGCCAGCAAAGCCACGGACCGGCATGAGTCGGCCAGGCGCGCCGCCGTCAGTCGCGAGGGGAAACCACGCAGCAGCCGTGCTTCCTTGGAGACTCAAACCAAGGAGAGTCTACTTAAGGAAGCGCGGGCCAAGGATATTCCGGGGCGCTCGACGATGCGCAAAGACGAGCTCATCGAAGCGCTGAAAAAAGCCGGATAATCAGATAACCCTGTGGGAGCGGGCTTGCCCGCGATGGCGGAGTATCAGCCACCTTACCCGGTAGTGACCCACCGCTATCGCGGGCAAGCCCGCTCCCACATTTTGATTGGGTTTAATCACCCACAAGGGCGTCGACTTCTACAGTGCCAGGTGAAGTTGCAGGCCCCCAACGCGTCACCGCCAAGGCTGCCGCCGCATTCGCTCGGCGTGCTGCGGCAACCGGGCTCAGGCCATTGGCCAAGCCCGCCAAGAACACCCCCGCATGCGCATCCCCCGCGCCATTGCTGTCCACCGCCTTTACCTTGAAGCCGGGCACATGCTCAACCGCACTCGCACGCCCTACCCAGCAACCATTGGGCCCGTCGCGAACCACCCGCAAGGCCTCGGCGGCCAGATGTCGGCCCAGTTCGGGCAGCGCGCTGGCGATATCCACAGCGCCAGTAAATGCCAGGGCTTCGGGGCCATTGCTGGTCCAGATGTCGATGCGCGGCAATAACGCGCGCATCAAGGCCGAGTCCGGTGCCTTCACCAGCGGGCCCGGGTCGAACACCACCGCGATCTCCCGCGGCAGCGCGAGCAACCAGTCGATCAGCGGCTGCGCCTTGCCCTCCAGCAGCAAGCTGTAGCCGCTGACATACACGTAGTCGTCAACTTGGGGCGACACGATGGCCAAGTCCTCGGCACTCAACTCGCCTTCGGCACCGATGTGGGAAATGAAGGTGCGCTCGGTGCTGGCTTCGGTCAGCGACACACACAACCCGGTGTCCTTGCCATCGCTCGCCGCCAGTGCCATTTCGATGCCCTCGGCCTGCATCGCGGTACGCGCCAGATCGCCGAAGCGGCCGTTGCCGTGACGGCCCAGGTAGACCGCCGGCAGGCCGTTGCGTCGCGCGGCCGCCATCACATTGAAGCCCCCGCCGGTTTCGAAGCTGGCCGATCGCGCCAGCACGTCGCCGCCCGTCGCGGGCAAGGTATCGAGGGCCATGACCAGGTCGACGATGACCTGGCCGGTGTGCAGCAATCTAGACATTAGCGCGCTCAACCAAGGCCGGGCGACGGTCCGAAGCGCCGCCCAGCACTGCATAAATCCCGCCGGCCACCAGGAACGTGACAATCCAGCCCAGGCCATTGTGGCCCAGCCAGGAGTCGGACAATGGCCCGGCGAACCAGATGTTCTCGGCGGTGGTGCCGATGGTGGTGAAGCTGAACCCCAGCACGATCGCCAGCGCCCAGGCGCCGAATGCACGCCACTCCACGCCACCGCGATACCAATAGGCGCTGCTCGGGCTTACGTCCAGCAAGTCCTTGGGGCTGTAGTAGTGACGGTGCATCAGGTCGACCACAAAGATGCCGACCCACGCCGTAATCGGCACCGCCAGCAAGGAGATGAAGGTGATGAACGGACCGTAGAAACTGTCGGCGATCAGCATGAAATAAATCGAGCCGGCGAAGATCGCCACGATGTCGACGATCACCGCATGCACGCGCTTGACCTTCAAGCCGAGGGTCAAGGTGGTGAGGCCGGCCGAATACACCGACAGGTTGTTGGACAACAGCAACCCACCAAAGGCGGTGATCAGGTACGGCACGGCCATCCAGGTCGGCAGCATGTCGCGGATCGCGATGATCGGGTCGGTGGCCGAGGCCAGGTCGTCATTGCCCACCGACAGCAGGCCGCCGAGGGTGATCAGCAGCACCAGCGGAATGCCCGCGCCAAACGCAGCGGACGCCACCAGGCGCGCCGCCTTGACGCTGCGGTGCTGGTAGCGCGACATGTCGGCGCCGGCGTTGGCCCAGCCGATACCGGTGCCGGCGGCCATGGTGCCGACGCCGATAATCATTGCACTGAGCGGTGCCGGCGTGGCGTTGAACACGGCGCTCCAGTCGATGGTGGCGCAGAGAAAGCCGCCGACCAGGATATTCAACGCGCCGAACACGTAGGTGGCCCACTTCTGGATCACCAGCAAGGTGGCATGGCCCAGGCCCGAGACGGCCAGGGTCAGCAGCACAAAGATGGCGATGAACAGCAGCGTGAGCCCCGGTGCGCTTTTGGCCTCTACCGCCGTACCGAACAGGATCGAACACAGCGACAGCAGCACAAAGGCCGCCGTGGTGGTGTTGACGGTTTCCCAACCCAGGCGCGACATCAACGACACCAGCGTGGGCCCGATATTGCCGCGTACGCCGAAGATAGCGCGCGACAACGTCAGGCTCGGCGCGCGGCCGCGACGGCCGGCAATGGAGATGATGCCCACCACCGCAAAGGAACCGGCCGCGCCAAGGATCGCCACGATTACCGCCTGCCAGATCGCCAGTCCGCGAAACGCGACCAATGTCGCCCCGAGCGGCAAGCCGAGGATGCTGATATTGGCGGCGAACCACACCCAGAACAGTTGCAGCGGATGCCCGTTGCACTCGCCTTCCGGAACCGGTTCGATGCCGCGTGTTTCCAATTGCCCGGCGCTTTGGCCGGAAGAAGTGCTGCTCATGAGGGGTGCTCCTGGTGCCTGTATTGTTATGGTTGTGGCAAATACTTCGTGTGGGGCAGGCAAGCCAGCTCCCACATTTAGAGCTGTGACGCTTATCGAAGTGTGAGCAGGCCCTGAACCAACGGCTCAAGGTCCAGGCCATTGACGTGCTTGACCTGTTCGATCATCCCCTGCGGCCAGCACTGCGTGCCCAGGCACGCACCCAGCATCGCGCCGAGAATGGCGGCGATGGTGTCGGTGTCGCCACCCAGACTGGCGGCCACGCAGAGCGCCTCAAAGGCATCCATTTCGCCCACCGCCACTTGCTGGGCCAGGGCAAACGACGCCACCACCGACTCCTGGGAAGCCACGGAGGTGCCGATCAATTCATACAGCAGGTCAGCGAACAGGGCTTTGTCGCCGCTGCCGACGCTCAAGGTGCGCGCCCAACTGATGCGTGTGGAAATACGTCCACCTGCAATCCAGTGGCCGTGGTGTTCTGCCTGCTGGGCCACCTGGGTGCCAATGTTCAGCGCTTCGCCCAGATCCACGCCGTTAATGCCCGCCGACACCACCGCCGCCACCGCCGCTGCGCTGGCGATGCCCAATGTGGTGTTGTGAGTGACCTGGCAGGCCTGGATCACCGCCTGGATAAAGGGCACCAGGTCGCTGACATCGGCCGCTATCCCTACCGGCGTGATGCGCATCGCCGCGCCATTGGTGGTGCCATAGCGGCCGGACTCTTCCGGCGTGTGGCCGGCGAGGATCATGTCGATCGCACGCTTGGTGGATGGGCCGAGCAAATCCTGCGAGCCCTTGGCGCGCATCACCGCTTCCCAGTCGATCAGGCGCTGGGCCAGCACCGCGGGTTCGATCTTGCCCCGGCCTTCGACCAGCAATTCGCCCACCAGGATCGCCTGCTCGGTGTCATCGGTGATGGAACCGGCGGGCATGTTCGGCGCAATGGGCTGGTCGGCATCGGCAGCTTCCAGGCCGGTGATGGCACCGAAACGTGCCCGTACCTGCTCGCGGCTCAAGGATTGGGTGGGCATGCCCAGGGCATCGCCCAGGGCCAGGCCGTAGAAGGCGCCGAGGGCGCGATCGTGAGAGGTCATTTCGAATGTCCAAACTGAAGGTGCAGGCGAAAATGCAGCGGGTCGAGCAAGCTTTCGACGTATTCCATGAAACGCTCGCGACGGTCGTAGGTGGTGCGCGATGCTTTGAGAAACACCGTGCCCGCCGGGCGCCCCAGCAACTCGGCGTCTTCATCGCTGAGGGGCTCCGCGCCGATCCATTGGTCGCCTTCGGCGCCGACGTAACCGTAGGCCGCCAGGGTGATGGTCAGGGAGTTATCGATCAGGCCCACTTTCGGCAAGCTGTCCAGCCCGCCGGAGGCCGGCATCAGCGAGCGTTCAAGGGACACGGCGGTGCCATCGGTAGTGCTGCGACGGCGGTCGAGAGCGATGAATTGGTCGCTGCCGAAACGGCTGAACAGGTCCGGGCGAGTGACCGCCTCCAGGCGCAGGATATCGGTGTGCACCCGTGCGCCCGTGTCGGCCAGGGCCTGGGCCCAGCCGCTGCGCTGGTCGAGGATCATGCCGTCAAAGGTAACGATGGAACCGACGCCGCTCTGGGTCGCGATGTAGTGGCGTCGCTTGAGTTCAGCCAGGGCCTCACGCAGGGTGCCGCGGCTGACCGCGAACTCTTCGGCCAACTGGTGCTCGCCCGGCAGCAGGAAGCCGTCGGCCATCACCCCACCCTCGATACGCCGGATGAGTTCGTCGACGACGCGTTTTTTCTTATCAAATCGGACATGTCTAATCATGTACAAATTGATAACCGAAAGGGCTCGATCACGGCAAGCGAATTATTTCAATCGAATGGAAAAACCGACCTCAGGGTTCCAGGCCGATACGGAAAAACTCTCCGGCGCTCCAGACGCCCAGCCAGTTCTGACCGTTGATCGGACGGCTCACCGCCAGCTCCACCAACTGGTAGAACACGTTGCGATGGACCAGGGCTTCAAGGTTGGTGCGCACCCGCAGATAAGGCGACGGTTCCTGAGTGACGGGATCGATCACCACCCGTAGCGGGTGTTCGATGTCGGCGTCGATCTGTTCGTCGACGTTGGTGGTAAAGCGCAGCACCTGGCTTTCGCCCTGCCCTTGGACCTCCAGGGTGATCGCCACGAACGGCGCGTCATCGACGCGAATGCCGACCTTTTCCACCGGCGTGACCAGGAAATAATCATCGCCATCGCGGCGGATGATGTTGGAGAACAGCTTGACCATCGGCTTGCGCCCGATAGGCGTGCCTTGATAGAACCAAGTGCCGTCGCGGGCGATGCGCATGTCGATGTCGCCGCAGAAATCCGGATTCCACAGGTGCACCGGCGCCGGTCCCTTGCCTTTGGGCAGTTGGGCCAGCAGGTCGTTAGCCTTGGCGGAATCGGTCATGGGCTTCTCCGTTTTTACTGATTGCTCATGCCCAGCAAGCCTCGGGCGTACTGGGCGAGGGGACGAGCAATCAGGTCTTCTGGCTTGTTGTCGTGGAACGTCAGTAAACCGCCACGACTGCGAATACGTGCCGTATCAATTAAATACTGGGTGCTGGTCTCGATCAACATGATCTGAATAACACCGTTGTCCAGACCAAGGCGGTCCAGCGCCTCCTGGTCGGCCCATTCATCGGCGTTGCCGATACGGTCATCGGCCTTTGCGAAGCGGCAGTACAGCAAGTAGTGGGCACCGGCTGCGCGCGCCTCGGACATCGCCTGTTCCAGGCTTTGCGGCTGACGGGCGCGGCGTACCATGGGGAAATATTCGACGAAGCCGTTGAAGGCCTCTTCAGCCACCACGTTCGGGCGCGGATAGGCGCTGCCCGGTGGCACAAAGGCGCCCTGAGAAATGAAGATAAAGGAGTCCGGCTGTACGCGAATCGAGGCGGTACGACGGGTATCGCTGTGGTCCAGCAGCCCGGCATCGCTCATCTGATAGCGGGTGCCTTCGGCCATATCGCTGACGGTCATGCAACCACCCAGCGCCAACGACGCCAGCAACAAAACCAGACTACGCATCCTAATCCTCCAGAGGCCGGTGACGGAAAACCGGCGAATGGGCGTGAGATGCAGAATCCGCGCCATTCAGCGACGCCGCCAATCAAATGTGGGAGCGGGCTTGCTCGCGAAAGCGGAGTGTCAGGCAACACATCTTGCACTGATACACCGCTTTCGCGAGCAAGCCCGCTCCCACAGGGGGATTGTGTTGGGTCGGGGGAGTGGTGTCAGCCGCCAATGATCTTCATGATGGTGGCGCCACCCGAGAACGCCACTTCCTGCTTGTCGCCCAAGGCTTTCATCAACAGGCCTTGCAGCGCCGGCAGTGCCTGGTGGCGCGGTTTGTCCAGCAGGTCGCCGACATAGTGGCGGTTGCTCGACGACAGGCAGCCATGTAACCAGCCGGTGGACGACAAGCGCAACCGCGAGCAGGTGCGGCAGAAAGGTACGCTCTCGTTGGCGATCACGCCGAAGAAGCCCTTGCCCGGCACTTCGTAGCGTACGGCGGTGGCGTCCACGGGGGCATTGGCTTGCAGGTATTCATGCTGCTCGCCGATCAGGCCCAGCAGTTGCTGCAGGCTGACGAATTGCTGCAGGAACGCATTGGAGTCCTTGGCCAGGTGGCCCATGCGCATCAGCTCGATAAAGCGCAACTCGTAGCCACGTTCCAGGCAGTAATCGAGCAGCGGCATCACCTGATCGAGATTCTGGCCGCGCAGCGGCACCATGTTGACCTTGATCTTGATCCCGGCGGCGCGGGCCTGGTCCATGCCATTGAGCACCGTCGCCAAGTCGCCGCCACGGGCGATGCTGCGGAAGGCGTCGGCGTCCAGGGTGTCGAGGGAGACGTTGATGCGCTTGATGCCGGCATCCACCAGCAGCGGCAGTTTGCGCACCAGCAGTTGGCCGTTGGTGGTCAGGCTGATGTCACTGAGGCCCATCTGCCCCACGGCGCCCATGAAGGCTTCCAGCTTGGGGCTGACCAGCGGCTCACCGCCGGTGATGCGCAGGCGGTCTATGCCTGCGGCCTCAATCAGGTACGCCACGCCACGCGCCATGGCCTCGGCCGAGAGTTCGTCCTGGGCAGCCACCAGCCGCTTGCCATTAGGCACGCAGTAGGTACAGGCGTAGTTGCAGGCTGAGGTCAGGCTGATCCGCAAATTGCGAAAACGCCTGCCTTGACGATCAACGATCATGGATCACTCCGGCAGAGGATAAATCGGGACGCGCTAAAAGCTGACTGAGTCCGATACTGTAGGAGCGAGTTTACTCGCGAAAAACGTCAACGGTAACGCATGCATCTTGGATAAACGCGGTGCCTGTGAGTTCTTCGCGAGCAAGCTCGCTCCTACACGTGGCAGCAAATCATTACGTGGAGGGCGATTCGACGGCCGGCGGCTCGGAGCTGTGCTTGCGCTTGTTGCCCATGCGCACGCCAATATCCATCAGGAACTGGAAGAAACCTTCCTGATCTTCCAGCACATTGCTCCAGAACGGCGAGTGGTATAGCGCCACGGCGCCGTGTACCAAGGCCCAGGCCGCGCAATAGTGAAAATACGGCGGCACGTCTTCCAGCTTGCCTTCGCTGATGCGGCCCTTGATCAACAAGGTCAGGCGTTCGAAGTTCGAGGCACGGATCTTGTGCAGCTCCTCGACCATTTCCGGCACTTGATGGCCCTTGACCACCTTTTCTTCCAGGCGGTCGAACAGGCGGTAGCGCTGCGGGTCACGCATGCGGAACTCGAAGTAGGCGCGGGACAGGGCTTCCTTGTCCTTGTCCACATCGGCCGAATGCAGCAGTTCGTTCAAGTCGCGCTCGTAGTCGAGCATCAGGCGCAGGTAGATCTCGGCCTTGGACTTGAAGTGCTTGTAGATCGTGCCTTTGCCGATACCCACGGCATCCGCGATCATCTCGACGGTGACGCTGTCTTCACCTTGTTCGAGAAACAGCTTGAGCGCGGTGTCGAGGATTTCCTGCTCACGGCGGCGAAACTCACGGACCTTACGGGGTTCTTTGTGCATGAGGAAGAAGTCTGCAGAGGTCGAAATAGGGAGGGTTGCGCAGGCCACGGATACGTGGCGATACGATTTACCCGGTGTGAGGGATTATCCCGACTGAACGGTCGTTGGGCAATGTCTATGTGAACCCGCAACGCACTTTACTTTCAACACGCCAACGTTTTCGTCGATGTCAGTCAGAAATAACACGCAACAACCGCACCTGTGTACCTGCCTGATGAGAACTCAAGCGAAGTACCGGTATTCCAAATCTGTTTAAAAAACGACCAATCGCGACTGGACTGAATCGGATCCTGATCAATACTTGAACTGTCGGCGTGACATCTCCCCCAAGTGAAGCGCCGACTTGGGTACCAACGGACCGAGTACCCTTGTTTTACTCCTAATGGTCTTAACCCGGATTCACCCCCCAGAACCCGGGTTTTTTTTGCCTGCGATTTGGCTGCGTCAACAGCATAGATGCCTGCACACTTGTAGTGAGCGGGCTTGCCCCGCGCTGGGGGGCGAAGCCGCCCCAATGAAAGACACCGCAGTATTTTGGGCATAACCGGGTCGCCTGGTTTGGGGCGGCTTCGCCCCCCAGCGCGGGGCAAGCCCGCTCACTACAAAGATCTTTGAGCGTTTGAACGTTATGTCAGCAGGCTACATGCGCCAGCGGGAACAGGCGCTTGAAGTTCTGCGTGGTCTGCTCGGCAAAGCGTTCGTAGGATTCGCCGCGCAGCATCGCCAGGTAATCCGCCACATCGCGCACATACTCCGGCAGGTTCGGCTTGCCGCGATGAGGAATGGGCGCCAGGTACGGCGAATCGGTTTCCACCAGCAGGCGGTCGGCCGGCACTTGGCGCGCGACGTCGCGCAGGGCGTCGGCATTACGGAAGGTGACGATGCCCGACAAGGAAATGTAGAACCCGAGGTCCAGGGCTGCCTTGGCCATGTCCCAATCCTCGGTGAAACAGTGCAACACGCCGGCCTGGGGCAATGCGGCTTCGCGCAGCAGGGTCAACGTGTCGGCACGGGCGCCACGGGTGTGGACGATCACCGGTTTGCCGGTCTGCCGGGCGGCTTGCAGGTGCAGGCGGAAGGAAGCCTGCTGCAGCTCGGCGGCTTCGGGTTCGTAGTGGTAATCCAGGCCGGTTTCGCCGATAGCCACCACGCGTGGGTGATTGAGTTCGCCCAACAGCCAGTCGAGGGCCGGGGCTTCGCCGGGCTTGAGGTCCAGCGGGTGGATGCCCACCGAACAATCCACATCGGCATAGCGATCAGCCAGGGCTTTGACGTCGGCCGCGTTTTCAGCGCTGACGCCGATGCACAGGAAGTGCCCTACCCCGCGTTGACGCGCCGCGTCGAGGGCAGCGTCCAGGGAGCCGCCGTGCTGGGCAAGGTCGAGGCGATCAAGGTGGCAATGGGAATCTACGAGCATAGGGGATCTACAATTTCAGTCACAAAGTGTCTGGCCAACGATACACCCGTCGGCCACGGAATTTAACGCCGGCCGAGCAAGCCGACCCACTGCACCAGCAGCGCTTCGAGCAACAGCACGCGGTTAAGGTTGGCTTTACCGAGCACCTTCTGGCGTTGGGCGAGGATCCAGTCCTGGAGAGTCAGCACCTTGTCCTGGGCGCTTTTTTGCGCGAGATACTGCACCACTTTGCGCATGTCCGGCAGGCCCAGGCCGTTTTCGTCCTGGGTCAGCTGATAACGCAGGATCAGGCTCGACCAGTCACAGAACCAATCGAACAGCAGCAACAGCGGAATGTCCTTCCAGGCGCTTTCAGCCAACTGGGTGGCGGAGACTTCCTGCTTGATCAATTTCTTTACGCCTTCCACCACCAGGGCCCGCTGCTCGCGCACGCCCTGAGCGTGCAGCTTGACCGCCGCCAACGGCGAGCCCGCTGCCAGTGTCAGCAACTCGACCCGTTCTTCCTGGCCGCAGTCGGGCAACGCCTGCGCCAACCAATCAAGGCTCATGGCCTCACTCGGCAACGGGCACGCCTGCTGCACGCAACGGCTGCGGATGGTCGGCAACAGACGGCTGGACTGGTGGCTGACCAGCAACAACACCGTATCTCCGGAAGGTTCCTCCAGGCTTTTAAGCAAGGCGTTGGCGGCGTTGATGTTCATCGCCTCCACCGGCTCGATCAGCACCACCTTGCGCCCGCCCATCTGCGCGGTCTGCACCACGAAGCTGACAAGGTCACGCACTTGGTCGACCTTGATCGCCTTGTCGGCTTCCTCGGGTTCGAGCAGGTAGTTATCCGGGTGGCTGCCGGCCTTGAGCAACAGGCAGGATTTGCATTCGCCGCAGGCCTCCAGATTGACAGGGTGCCGGCACAACAGGCTGGCCATCAAGCGCTCGGCGAGCGCGCGCTTGCCGATGCCGATCGGGCCATGCAACAAATAGGCGTGGGCGTGTTGGGCACGCCCGGCCAGTTGTTGCCACAGGCTGTCTTGCCATGGATAGGCTTCAGCCACGGGCGCGCTCCAGCAGGTCCGGCAACAGCGCATCGATGGCGCGCTGCACCTGGGCCAGCGGTTGGGCGGCGTCCAGCAGGTAATAACGCGCAGGCTCGGCTGCGGCACGCTTGAGGAACGCCGTGCGTACGGCGTCGAAGAAGGCTTGGCCTTCCAGTTCGAAACGGTCGAGACGACCACGGGCACTGGCACGGGCGAGGCCCACTTCCACCGGCAGGTCGAATACCAATGTCAGGTCAGGACGCAGGTCGCCCTGGACGAAGGTTTCCAGGGTAGCGATGCGCGCCAGGGACAGGCCCCGACCACCGCCCTGATAGGCATAGGTAGAGTCGGTAAACCGGTCGCAGATCACCACGGCACCGCGCGCCAGTGCCGGGCGAATCACCTCGGCCAGGTGCTGGGCACGGGCGGCGAACACCAACAGCAATTCGGTGTCCGGGTTCATCTGCTCTTCCCCCGGCGCCAGCAGCACTTCGCGAATACGCTCGGCCAGCGGCGTGCCACCGGGCTCGCGGGTCAACACCACTTCGATGCCTTGGGTGCGCAAGCGCTCGGCCAGGTAATCGCGGTTGGTGCTTTTGCCGGCGCCTTCGGGGCCTTCCAGGGTGATAAACAAGCCAGTCACAGGCAGTCCTTAGTCAATTATTGCGGGCTTTGCGGCGCGGCGGTGTCCGGCACCGGTTCGGCCTGGGTATCAGCAGGCGCATCGGCCGGTGCCGTGGATTCTTCCAAGGGTTTCACCACCGGTGCCGGGCTGGAGCGGTAATCGGCACGGCGCTTGAGCTGGAACTCGCGCACGGCGGCATTATGCGCATCCAGGTCGTCGGAGAAAATATGGCTGCCGTCGCCCCGGGCAACAAAATACAGGCTGCTGCCCGCGACCGGGTTCAACGCGGCGTGGATGGCCTCGCGGCCGACCATGGCGATGGGTGTCGGCGGCAGCCCTGCAACCATGTAGGTGTTGTAGGGGTTGGCTTCCTTGAGGTGGGCACGGGTCAACTTGCCGTTGTAGCGCTCGCCCAGGCCGTAGATGACGGTCGGGTCGGTCTGCAACAGCATGCCAAGCTTCAAGCGACGCACGAATACCCCGGCGATCTGCCCGCGCTCTTCGGGCACGCCCGTCTCTTTCTCCACCAGGGAGGCCATGATCAATGCTTGATAGGGGTCGGTGTATGGCACATCGGCGGCGCGCTTGCTCCACTCCTGGGCAAGTACATCGTCCAGACGACTGTAGGCTTTTTTCAGGAATTCGACATCGGTCATGCCACGTACAAAGCGGTAGGTATCGGGAAAGAACCGACCCTCGGGAAACACGCCGGTGTGACCGAGCTTGTCCATCACTTCGCTGTCGCTCAGGCCCGAGAGGGTCTGCACGATCTTTTCATGTTTGGCCAGTGCTGAGCGCACCTGTCGAAAGTTCCAGCCTTCGACCAAGGTCAGGCTGTACTGCACCACTTCGCCACGCTGCCACAGGCCGATCAGACCCTGCGCGGTCATGCCGGGGGTCATGCGGTATTCACCGCTGTGCAAGGGCTGGCCGTCGAGGTTGAAGCGCCAGTACAGGCGCAACCAGAAGGCGCCTTCCAGCACGCCGTCTGCTTCCAGGCGATTGAAGGTGCCAGTCGGGGTCGCCCCGGCCGGTACATCGAGCAACTGCTCCTGGGCCAGGTTCAAAGGCTGCTTCAAGGCAGAATCGAACTTCCAGGCGCCATAGCCCAACAGCAACGCCGCCGAGAACAGACCGATCAGCAGCAGTACAACCAGTTTTCGTATCAACTCAAATATCCAATAGCGCGCGAACAATACCCTGCAGTTTACGGGTGAGCGGGCCAACCGGCCAGCTCATCGCAGCGTACCCGCGCACCGGCCAAATGCCATACACACTGTTGCAGACGAAGACTTCGTCGGCCTGCCGCAGTTGCTCAAGACTGATGTCGGCCACGGCCACCGGGAGGCCCAGCGTTTCGGCCTGGCCCAGAATCTCGGCACGCATCACCCCGGCAACGCCGCAACGGGTCAGATCAGCGGTTAGTAACAAGCCATTGCTTACCAGGAACAGATTGCTGAATACGCCTTCGATGACGCGTCCGGACAGATCCAGCATCAAGCCTTCAGCATGCTCGGTGTCCTGCCACTCAGCGCGGGCGATCACCTGCTCCAGGCGATTGAGGTGCTTGAGACCGGCCAGCAGCGGCTGCTCGGCCAAACGGGTAGCGCATGGAAACAGGCGGATGCCGTCGGTTCCATGGGCGTTGGGATAAGTAGCGGGCGGACTGCCCTGCAAGATACGGCGCACCGGCGCGCCGGGGTTGACGCCATACCCGCGCAGGCTGTCGCCGCGGGTGAGGATCAACTTGAGAACACCGTCGCCAAGGGCGGCGGCATAGGCCAGCACCTCGCTGCGGACCACTACTTGATCCACCACCAGGGCGAGCCGCCCGCAACCCTCTTCGAGGCGCTGCAGGTGACGGTCGAGCAGCAGCGGCTGCCCGGCCTTGACGGCGAAGGTCTCGAACAGTCCATCGCCGTACGCCAGGCCACGGTCTTTCAGGGGCACGCTGTCCGCTGGCTGACCGTTGACCCAGCTCTCCATCACTCGGCGAACCGGCGGAACACCAGGGAACCGTTGGTACCGCCAAAACCGAACGAATTGGAGATCACCACGTCGATCGGCATCGGCTGCGCTTCGTGGGGCACGAAGTTCAGGTCGCAGCCTTCGTCCGGCTCATCGAGGTTGATGGTCGGCGGAGCGACCTGATCCTTGATGGCCATGACACTGAAGATCGCCTCGACCGCGCCTGCGGCACCCAGCAAGTGGCCGGTCATGGACTTGGTGGAGCTGACCGCCAGGTTGTACGCATGCTCGCCGAACACCGACTTGATGGCTTCGGCTTCCGCCAGATCGCCCGTTGGGGTCGATGTGCCATGGGCGTTGATGTACTGCACCTGGTCCGCATTGACCTTCGCGTCACGCAAGGCATTGGTGATGCAACGCGCGGCACCGGCACCGTCGGACGGTGGCGAGGTCATGTGGTAAGCGTCGCCGCTCATGCCAAAGCCGATCAGCTCGGCGTAGATGGTGGCACCACGCGCCTTGGCGTGTTCCAACTCTTCCAGCACCAGGGCACCGGCGCCGTCGGACAGTACGAAGCCGTCACGGCCCTTGTCCCAGGGACGGCTGGCACGGGTCGGTTCGTCATTGCGGGTCGACAGTGCACGGGAAGCGCCGAAGCCGCCCATGCCGAGCCCGCAAGCCGCCATTTCGGCCCCGCCGGCGATCATCACGTCGGCTTCGTCATAGGCGATGTTACGCGCCGCCATGCCGATGCAGTGCGTGCCGGTGGTGCAGGCCGTGGCAATCGCGTAGTTGGGCCCCTGTGCGCCCAAGTGGATGGACAGGAAACCGGAAATCATGTTGATGATCGAGCCCGGCACGAAGAACGGTGAAATTCGACGGGGGCCGGAATCGTGCAGCGTGCGGCTGGTTTCTTCGATATTGGTCAAACCGCCAATACCCGACCCCATGGCCACGCCGATGCGCTCACGGTTGGCTTCGGTCACTTCCAGGCCGGCGTTACGCACCGCCTGAAAACCGGCTGCCAGGCCGTATTGAATGAACAGGTCGAGTTTGCGGGACTCTTTGATCGAGAGATATTCCTCGACATTGAAGCCCTTTACCGAGCCGCCAAAACGGGTGGAATAGGCAGAAAGGTCCGTGTGTTCGATCAGACCAATACCACTGCGGCCAGCCAGAATGCCCTGCCAACTGCTCGGCACATCCGTGCCCAGTGGCGACAACATACCCATACCGGTGACTACGACGCGTCTACGCGACACAGCACTCTCCTTTTTCTTGATGACGACACTGTGCATCAGAACCGACTTTTCATCAGTGCTTAAAGAAAAAACCGCACGCCGTTACAGCAGTGCGGTTTTTCCCTGACAGCAAGCGACGACTACAAACTATTACGCCTGGTGGCTAGTAACGTAGTCGATAGCAGCTTGAACAGTAGTGATTTTTTCAGCTTCTTCGTCCGGGATTTCGGTCTCGAATTCCTCTTCCAGAGCCATCACCAGCTCAACGGTGTCAAGGGAATCGGCACCCAGGTCTTCTACGAAGGAAGCCGTGTTGACCACTTCTTCTTCCTTAACGCCCAATTGCTCGGCGACGATTTTCTTGACGCGCTCTTCGATGGTGCTCATACCTTGTTTAACTCCTAATGGACAAATTCAGGCAGCTGGCCAGTGGGTAAGTGTATAGAAAGCCATTTCAGCTTTTCAACTGAAAGCTTCACCCTGTACCCGGTCGGCCACCTGCCTATAAATTAAGTTGCAGCTTTATAACGGATTTTAGACAGCTCGTATGACATTTTTTTGAAGCGATCCGTCACAATTTAACTCATGTACATCCCGCCGTTCACCGGGATTGTAGCCCCAGTCACGTATGCCGCACCGTCGGATGCCAGGAAAGTGACCACATTCGCAATCTCTTGAGCCTGGCCCAGGCGGCCCAGCGGAATCTGCGTCAGCAAGGCTTCACGCTGTGCTGTCGGCAGTTCACGGGTCATATCGGTGTCGATGAACCCAGGGGCCACCGAATTGACCGTAATCGCCCGCGAACCGACTTCACGCGCCAATGCACGGCTGAAACCCTCCAGACCGGCCTTGGCGGAAGCGTAGTTTACTTGGCCTGCGTTGCCCATGGCACCCACTACGGAGCCAATATTGATAATTCGACCCCAACGCGCCTTGGTCATGCCACGCAAAACGCCCTTGGACAGGCGAAACAGACTGTTCAGGTTGGTATCGACCACGTCGTACCACTCGTCGTCTTTCATGCGCATCATCAGGTTATCGCGGGTGATACCGGCATTATTGACCAGAATCGCCGGTGCGCCGAACTGCGCGGTGATCGCGGCCAGTACGGCAGCCACGGATTCATCGCTGGTCACGTTCAGCTCAAGGCCGGTGCCTTGTACGCCGTTTTCCTTCAGGGTCGCGGCGATACGCTCGGCGCCCGAGGCGGAGGTGGCGGTGCCGATCACCACAGCGCCCTGACGGCCCAGCTCCAGGGCGATCGCCTGGCCAATGCCACGGCTGGCGCCGGTAACCAGTGCAACTTTACCTTGCAGACTCATGCAGGCTTCTCCTAAGTTCGGAAATAAAGGCTCAGGCCAAGGCTGCACGAGCGGCAGCAAAGGCGTCAGGTGTATTGAGGTTGGCCGTCGACACGCCGTCGGCGCAGCGCTTGTTCAGGCCGGCCAGGACTTTGCCTGGGCCGCACTCGACCAGATCGGTGGCGCCATTGGCGGCCAGGGTCTGCACCGATTCAACCCAGCGTACCGGCTTGTAGAGCTGCTCCAGCAGGTCGCGCTTGAGGGTGTCGAGGTCGGCAGCCACGGCGGCGCTGACGTTCTGCACCAGCGGGATCTGCGGCGACTGCCAGTTGATGGCGGCGATGGACTCGGCAAAACGCTCGGCCGCCGGGCGCATCAGCTCGCAGTGCGATGGCACGCTTACCGGCAACGGCAGCGCACGCTTGGCGCCACGCGCCTTGCAACCTTCGATGGCGCGCTCGACCGCCGCCTTGGCACCCGCGATGACCACTTGGCCAGGGGAATTGAAATTCACCGCGCTGACCACTTCGCCCTGCGCGGCCTCGGCACAGGCTTGGATGACCACCGCGTCGTCCAGGCCCAGGATCGCGGCCATGCCGCCCTGCCCGGCCGGAACGGCTTCCTGCATCAATTGGCCACGACGCTCGACCAGCTTGACCGCCTCGCCGAGGGTCAGGCTGCCCGCCGCCACCAGGGCGCTGTACTCGCCCAGGCTGTGACCGGCCACGAATGCCGGGCGCGCGCCGCCTTCGGCCAGCCACAAGCGCCACAGGGCGATCGAGGCGGTCAGGATGGCCGGCTGGGTTTTATCGGTTTGATTGAGCTGCTCTTCCGGCCCGTTCTGGGTCAGCGCCCACAGGTCGTAACCCAAAGCGTCGGAAGCTTCCTTGAAGGTATCCAGGATCAGCGGATATTGCGCGCCCAGCTCGGCCAACATGCCGAGGGACTGCGAACCCTGCCCTGGAAAGACGAATGCGAGGGATGTAGACATGTAACAAGCCCCTAATGATCTGGTCGTCAAAAATGCGCACGCCTACGGTGGGCGCGCACGAAACTGACAGATTGGATGGTCAATTGAACTGGCCGGTCACATTTAAGCACTCCCGGGCCGATTCGCCTAAGGCAACAGGTCCTCGAGACGGCCGCGCAAGCGTTGCGGCAGGTTTTCCTGGATCTCGATCACGGCCCGTGCAATCGCGCTTTGAAAGCCCTCGACGCCTGCCGAGCCATGGCTTTTTACGACGATGCCCTGCAACCCCAGGAAACTCGCGCCATTGTGCCGCGCCGGCGCCAGGTCGGCCTGCAGGCGGCGCATCAACGGCAGCGCCAGGGCGCCGACCAGGCGCGACGCCAGGTTCTGCTTGAACAAGGCTTCGATACGCGTGGCAATCATGGTCGCCAGGCCTTCGCTGGACTTGAGCAGGATATTGCCGACAAACCCATCGCACACCACCACATCGGCTTCGCCCCGGTACAAACCGTCACCTTCGACAAAACCGATGTAGTTCAAGCCCCGCGCGCCCTGTAACAACGCAGCGGCAAGCTTGACCTGCTGATTACCCTTGATGTCTTCGGTGCCGATGTTCAGCAAGGCCACCCTGGGGCGGGCCACGCCCAGTGCTTCGGCGGCCACCGAGCCCATCACGGCGAACTGATACAGGTGCTCGGCACTGCAATCGACGTTCGCCCCGAGGTCCAGCAACTGGCAATAGCCGCTCTGCGTCGGAATCGCCGCCACCATCGCCGGCCGGTCAATGCCGGGCAAGGTCTTGAGCACAAACCGCGACAATGCCATCAAGGCCCCGGTATTGCCGGCGCTGACACAGGCCTGCGCCTTGCCGTCGCGCAACAGCTCCAGGGCCACCCGCATCGAAGAATCAGGCTTGCCACGCAGGGCGGTCGCCGGCTTTTCATCCATGGTGATGGTTTCGCTGGCCGGCGTAATCGTCAGGCGCGCGCGATCCACCGCCGGATGGCTGGCAATCAATGCTTCAAGTAAGGAGGGTTGACCGACAAGGGTCAGGTGCAGCGAGGGTGTTGCAGCCAGGCTGGCAATGCAGGCCTGAACAATGCTGCGGGGACCGAAGTCCCCGCCCATTGCGTCTATCGCGATGACTAGAGCAGACAAGTGATTACTCGTCAGCGCCCTTGTCGATCACTTTACGGCCACGGTATACGCCTTCTGGCGATACGTGGTGACGCAGGTGAACTTCACCGGTGGTCTTTTCCACGGACAGGGTGCTAGCCTCGAGAGCGTCGTGCGAACGGCGCATGTCACGGGCGGAGCGGGATTTTTTGTTCTGCTGAACAGCCATAATTGATTAACTCCTAAACGTTTGGGTCACGCTTTAACTGCGCCAATACACTGAACGGGTTGGACCGCGTTACCTCGTCCTCGCTCGGTTCGGGCTCGTCATCGAGGCCCGCCGGCTGCTGGCATTCTTCCGGATGATGAGCAGGCACAATGGGCAAGGCGAGCAGAAGCTCCTCCTCGATCAGTGCATGCAGATCCAAAGGATCTTCGCCCAGTTCCAGCACGTCATAACCTTTCGGCAACGACTGGGTATTCGCACCCTCCTTCACCACGGCATAACTGCACTCGCTGTGGATCGGCAGGGTGACCAGCTCAAGACAACGCTGGCAAACCATTTTGACTTCGGTGTCGATAAGGCTGTGGATCACCACAGATTTACGTTCATCTCGTTCAAAAACGAATTTGGCCTGGACCGCACCGACAGTGTCGGAAAGCGAGTCGCAGAGTCTCTCCAAATCGGCCAGCGGCAATTCACCTTGAAGGGAAGTGCCACGGTCAGCCAATTTGCGCGGGTCAACGTGAGGTGGAATCGGGTCATTCAACATAGGCGCAGCATTATAGGGATGCACCCGGCCATGTCAAAGGAAATTCAGCCCTGTGCGTCAGCCGGTCGCCCCGCTAGAATCCGTGGCCGCCCAGAGGAGACGCCCATGCTGCCTTTATTACTCGCATCCAGCTCGGTTTATCGCCGGGAATTGCTCAGCCGCCTGCACTTGCCGTTCATCTGCAGCTCGCCGGATATCGACGAAAGCCATCGCGAACATGAATCCGCCGTGGAGCTGGTCAAGCGCCTGGCCGAACAGAAGGCGCGGGCATTGGCTGCCAGTCATCCTGGGCACCTGATCATCGGTTCGGATCAGGTCGCCGCGCTGGAAGGCCGCATTATCGGCAAGCCCCACACCTTCGAGAACGCCCGTGAACAACTGCTGGCCGCGAGTGGCAAGCGCGTGAGCTTCCTCACCGGGTTGGCGCTGCTGAACAGCGAGACGGGGCACTGCCAGGTCGACTGCGTTCCTTTTATCGTGCACATGCGCGAACTGGATGTGGAACGCATCGAACGTTACCTGCGGATCGAGCAGCCGTATGACTGCGCGGGCAGTTTCAAGGCCGAAGGGTTGGGCGTGAGCCTGTTCCAGGGTACTGAAGGGCCGGATGCGACCAGCCTGATTGGGCTGCCCCTGATTCGACTGGTGGATATGCTGCTGGCTGAAGGCGTACACATCCCTTAAGCCCACAACAAAACTAATGTGGGAGCTGGCTTGCCTGCGATAGCGGTAGACCAGTCACTCTCCATGTCGACTGATCCACCGCTATCGCGGGCAAGCCCGCTCCCACTGTTGGAACGATGCGTTTCTTAGATCAGCGCAAGGTCGGGCCCTGGAAGCCCATGTACAACGCCAGCTTCTCGGCCACGCTGGCGCCGAGCTTCTTGGAGAAGCGATCAAACGGCGATTCCTCAACCGTAAAGTCCACCAACTCCTTCTCGCCCACCACATCCCGCGCCACCGAACTGGCACTGCCCAGGCCGTCGATCAAGCCCAGCGGCAACGCCTGCTCGCCGGTCCAGACCAGCCCGGAAAACAGTTCCGGATGGTCTTTATCCTTCAACCGATCACCGCGCCCCTGTTTCACGCTGGCAATGAACTGACGATGGGTGGTGTCGAGCACGCCTTGCCAGAACTGGGTTTCATCGGCTTTCTGCGGCTGGAACGGGTCAAGGAACGCCTTGTGCTCGCCCGAGGTGTAGATGCGCCGCTCCACGCCCAGTTTCTCCAGGGTGCCGACAAAACCGTAACCGGCCGCCGTCACGCCGATGGAACCGACCAGGCTGGCCTTATCGGCGTAGATCTGGTCGGCGGCGCTGGCGATGTAATAGGCACCCGAGGCGCCCAGATCGGAAATCACCGCGTACAGCTTGATATCCGGGTGCAGGCCGCGCAGGCGGCGAATTTCGTCATACACATAGCCCGACTGCACCGGACTGCCGCCCGGACTGTTGATACGCAGGATCACGCCTTTGACCTTGGGGTCTTCGAACGCGGCACGCAGGCTGCCGACGATATTGTCAGCGCTGGCGGGTTCTTTGTCGGCGATCACGCCGCGCACTTCGATCAGCGCAGTGTAACCGGCGCCGCGGGTCGCGCTTTTTTCCATGTCCATCAGCGGGCTGAACAGCACCAGCAGGGTGATGAGCCAGGTAAACGTCAGCAGCTTGAAGAAGATCCCCCAGCGCCGCGCACGACGCTGCTCCTGGACACTGGCCAGGAGGGTTTTCTCCAGCAGCTTCCAGCTCTTGTCATCGCCGCTTTCAGCCTTTTCGGGCGCTTTCCACTCGTCACTCATGCCATCAACCCCAGCAAAGACTTATTGGGCCCGGCTGAGCCAGGCCTGCAATTCGGAAAAATGATCAATCGTCAGCCTCGGTTCATAGCGCTGCAAGGCCTCGGCAGACTGGGCGCCATAGCTGACGGCCACGCTGTCCATGCCCGCGTTGCGCGCCATCATCAGGTCGAAGGAGGCATCCCCCACCATCAAGGCCTGACGCGGCGATACACCGCAATGCGCCACGATCTGCTCCAGCATCAGAGGGTGAGGCTTGCTGGCAGTTTCATCGGCGGCACGGGTGATGTCGAAATAATCGTCCCAGCCGTGAGCCTTGAGCACCCGATCCAGCCCGCGGCGGGCCTTGCCGGTGGCGATCGCCAGGTGATAGCCCTCGGCACGGAACGCATCCAGGGACTGCACCACGCCCTCGAACAGCGGCGAGGGCTCGGCTTCCAGGGCAATGTAGTGAGCGGCGTAGTGCTCACGGAACGCGACAAGCTCGGCGTCGCTGATCTCGGGATACAAGCTACGAATCGCCTCAGGCAGGCCAAGGCCGATGATGCCCTTGACCGCAAAGTCGCTGCACAGGTCGAAACCCGAGCGGGTCGAGGCCACGTGCATCGATTCGACAATGCGCCCAATGGAATTGGCCAGGGTGCCGTCCCAGTCGAAAATCAGCAGCTTGTAATCAAGGTGCGACACTCAAGCGCTCCACGGTCTTGGCCCACATATCATCGACCGGTGCCTGCAGCTTCAGTTCGCCGCCATCAGGCAGCGGCACGGTGAGCATGTAGGCGTGCAGGAACAGGCGCTTGCCGCCCAGGTCGCGGATCTCTTTGGAGAAATCCTCGTCGCCGTATTTGGTATCGCCCGCAATGCTGTGGCCCGCATGCAGGGTATGCACGCGAATCTGGTGGGTACGCCCGGTGACCGGCTTGGCCTCCACCATCGTGGCGAAGTCACCGAAACGACGCAGCACCTTGAACAAGGTCAGCGCTTCCTTGCCCTCCTCGTCCACTTCGACCATGCGCTCGCCGGAACGCAGGTTGCTCTTCTGCAACGGCGCGCGGACGCTTTTGATCGAGCTGGCCCAGTTGCCGCGCACCAGCGCCATGTAGCGCTTGTCCACACCATCGCCGCGCAGGGCGGTGTGCAGGTGGCGCAGCATGCTGCGTTTCTTGGCGATCATCAGCAGGCCGGACGTGTCGCGATCCAGGCGATGGACCAGCTCCAGCTCCTTGGCATCGGGGCGCAACTGCCGAAACGCTTCGATCACGCCGAACGTCAGGCCGCTGCCGCCGTGGACGGCAATGCCGCAGGGCTTGTTGATCACGATGAGTTTGTTATCTTCGAACACGATCGACGCTTCCAGGCGCTGCAGCAGGCCCTGGGCCAAGGGCACGGGCTCGTCGCGCTCAGGCACGCGAACCGGCGGCACACGGACGATATCGCCCGCCTGCAGCTTGTACTCAGGCTTGATCCGGCCCTTGTTCACCCGCACTTCACCTTTACGCAAGATGCGGTAGATCAAGGTCTTGGGCACGCCTTTGAGCCTGGCCAGGAGAAAATTGTCGATGCGTTGGCCGGCATATTCCGGCGAGACCTCGAGCAGCTGGACGCTGGGGGTCTGGGGGGCGGTAGTGGTCATGGCGGCGATGATAACAATTTTTTATGGAATTGAAGCACTTAATCATTGCTGCTATAGTCGCGAACGCCGCCAAAAGCGGCCTGGACAGAGGACTTGCGGCAAACTGCCGGCCCTGACCATCGCAATTCATCAGGACGCGAGGCCGTCCTACGGGGTGTTAGCCACCTTGGAAGGCTCAGGATTGTAACGAGCGCAGGTGACATGAGGCCTGAAGCGAGTGCGACACGCAGGGTGAATACTCGCGTGTTGCGCCGATATTTACGGCCAGTTCACAAAGTGCAGTCAGTCCTGGACCAGACCATGGCGAATGCTTCGGAAACAACGCCTGTTAAGAGCTGAGTGAGAGCGCAATCGCCCACACCTAGTCTTGTTTAGCCATGAGCGTGGACTCCCCATTGGAGAACACGGTAAATGCCAACCCGCTGCGGATTCTGCGCGCGGCAGCACCCGAATTATCAGGGATACGTGTAGGGTGGAGATGCACAACCGTCGGACCGTGTAGCACTAGGCTTATATTTAGACGCTTCATCTCGTCCACAGTCGCCGGTTGATTCCTCCTCCTGACCTTAGCTTTTGTTGAAGTGGTGCCTTTGTCACCACCGCTAACAAGCAGGACGCGTCCGTCGCGATACCGGCCCAATTGGCCTGTTATTGCTGGACACTGGAGTGGCCAACCACTCTTGACGCACCTGACACCGACCGTGAGAAGTCGTGTGTGCCGAACGCCGTTTCCGGCAGCCCGGAAACCGACGGTACAACATGAAAAGAATGCTGATTAACGCAACCCAACCCGAAGAGTTGCGTGTTGCACTGGTAGATGGCCAACGCCTCTACGACCTGGACATCGAATCAGGTGCACGCGAGCAAAAGAAGGCCAACATCTATAAAGGCCGGATTACTCGCATCGAACCAAGCCTTGAGGCTGCCTTTGTCGATTTCGGCTCCGAGCGCCACGGCTTCCTGCCCCTCAAGGAAATCTCCCGCGAGTACTTCAAGAAAGCCCCTGAAGGCCGCGTGAACATCAAGGACGTCCTGAGCGAAGGCCAGGAAGTCATCGTCCAGGTCGAAAAAGAAGAACGTGGCAACAAGGGCGCGGCCCTGACCACCTTCATCAGCCTCGCCGGCCGCTACCTGGTCCTGATGCCGAACAACCCACGTGCCGGCGGTATTTCCCGTCGCATCGAAGGCGAAGAGCGCAACGAACTGCGTGAAGCGCTGAACGGCCTGGTCGCCCCTGCCGACATGGGCCTGATCGTTCGCACTGCCGGCCTTGGCCGCAGCAGCGAAGAGATGCAATGGGACCTCGACTACCTGCTGCAACTGTGGACCGCCATCAAGGAAGCGTCCCTGGATCGTTCCGCGCCGTTCCTGATCTACCAGGAAAGCAACGTCATCATCCGCGCCATCCGCGATTACCTGCGCCAGGACATCGGCGAAGTGCTGATCGACAGCGTTGAGGCCCAGGACGAAGCCCTGACCTTCATCCGCCAGGTGATGCCGCAGTACGCCAGCAAGATCAAGCTCTACGAAGACAGCGTTCCGCTGTTCAACCGTTTCCAGATCGAAAGCCAGATCGAGACCGCTTTCCAGCGCGTGGTCGAACTGCCTTCCGGTGGCTCCATTGTGATCGACCCGACCGAAGCCCTGGTGTCCATCGACATCAACTCGGCGCGTGCGACCAAAGGCAGCGACATCGAAGAAACCGCCCTGCAGACCAACCTGGAAGCGGCTGAAGAAATCGCCCGCCAGCTGCGCCTGCGTGACATCGGCGGCCTGATCGTGATCGACTTCATCGACATGACTCCCGCCAAGAACCAGCGCGCCGTGGAAGAGAAAGTCCGCGAATGCCTGGAAGCCGACCGTGCCCGCGTGCAAGTCGGCCGTATCTCGCGCTTCGGCCTGCTGGAAATGTCCCGCCAGCGCCTGCGTCCTTCCCTGGGCGAGAGCAGCGGCATCGTCTGCCCGCGTTGCAATGGCACCGGCATCATCCGTGACGTTGAATCGCTGTCGCTCGCGATCCTGCGTCTGATCGAAGAAGAAGCCCTGAAAGACCGTACCGCCGAAGTCCGCGCGCAAGTGCCGATCCCGGTTGCCGCGTTCCTGCTCAACGAAAAACGCAACTCGATCACCAAGATCGAACTGCGCACCCGTGCCCGTATCGTCATCCTGCCGAACGATCACCTCGAAACGCCGCACTTCGAAGTGCAGCGCCTGCGCGATGACAGCCCTGAAGCCCACAGCGGCCAGTCCAGCTACGAAATCGCCGCGGCCGCCGCCGAAGTGGAAGAAGTGCAGCCAGCCGCCGCGACCCGCACCCTGGTCCGCCAGGAAGCTGCCGTGAAGACCGCGCCGGCGCGTGCCAACGCGCCGATGCCGGTTGAAGCCGCCGTTCCGGTCGCCGCTCCGGCCGCGATGCCTGAGCCAAGCCTGTTCAAAGGCCTGGTGAAGTCCCTGGTCAGCCTGTTCGCCACCAAGGAAGAGCCTGCTGCTCCGGTCGTGGTTGAAAAGCCTGCCTCCGAGCGCCCGGCACGCAACGAAGAACGTCGCAACGGTCGCCAGCAGAGCCGCAACCGCAACGGCCGTCGTGACGAAGAGCGCAAGCCGCGCGAAGAACGTGCGCCGCGTGAAGAGCGCGCCCCACGTGAAGAACGTGCACCTCGCGAAGCCCGTGAAGAAACGCCAGCCGTAGCCCGTGAAGAACGTGCACCGCGCGAAGAGCGCGCACCCCGTACCCCGCGTGCTCCGCGTGAAGACCGCAAGCCACGTGGCGAGCGTGAAGAGCGCGTGCGTGAACTGCGCGAGCCGCTGGACGCCGCCCCAGCCGTTGCCGGTGCCGCCGTCGCTGCCGAAGAACGCCCTGCTCGCCAGCCGCGTGAAGAACGTGCGCCACGTGAAGAACGTCAACCTCGCGCTCCGCGTGAAGAGCGTCAACCACGTGCCGAACAAACCACCGCGGCCAGCGAAGAAGAAGAGCTGTTGACTGGCGAAGAGCAACTGCAGGAAGACGGTCAGGACAACGCCGAAGGCGATCGTCCACGCCGCCGCTCCCGTGGCCAGCGTCGTCGCAGCAACCGTCGTGAGCGCCAGCGTGATGCCAATGGCAACGTGATCGAAGGCTCAGAAGAAGCCGGCGAACACGCAGAAGCGGCCAACAACGAACCGACTGGCGCCGAACTGGCTGCCGGCCTGGCCGTTACGCCTGCCGTTGCCAGCACGGTCATCAGCGCACCGGCTGAAGCCCAGGCTCACGAGCAGGCTGAACGCGCTACCGCCGCTGTTGAAGAAACCGCTGTTGTGCAAACACCTGCTGCCGACACCCCAGTGGCTGAAACGCCGGCTGTTGAAGCGCCTGTCGCTGAAGCGCCAGTGGTAGAAGCACCGGTTGTCGAAGCAACGACCCCGATCGAAGCGCCCGTCGTTCCGGAAGTGGAAGTTGTACAGACGCCGCACGCCCAGCCGGAAGTTGAAGTGGCCGCTGCAGAGCCCGCCACCGTGGCTGAGCCTGAGCCAGTGGTTGAAGCACCGGTAGTCGAAGCCGTTCCAGAAGTGCGTCACGCTTTTGAAGAGAAGCGCGAAGAACAGACCGCCTTCCAATGGACTGCCGAACCTGCCGCTGCGGTTGAAGCGCCCGCCCCTGCCCCCGTGGTAGAGGAAGCGCCGGCACCGGTTGCCGAGGTCGAAGTTGTCGAGCCTGCCCCGGTGGTTGAGCCCGCTCCGTTCGTAGAACCTGCGCCCGTTGTCGAAGCGCCGGTGGAAGCCGAAGTGGTTGCGCCAGTGGTTGAGGCCGCACCGGCCAGCGCCCTGACCGAAAACGGCCGTGCGCCGAACGACCCACGTGAAGTGCGTCGTCGTCGCAAGGAAGCTGAGGCAGCTGCTGCTGCAGCGGCGGCACGGGAAGCAGAGCACGAGACCAAACCGCTCGTCTGACTCCAACCGCTGTAAAAAAGCCCCGCCTGAGTGATCAGGCGGGGCTTTTTATTAGGCCAGACACACTGACCTTCCAGCCTGAAATGCATTCAACTGTGGGAGCTGGCTTGCCTGCGATGGCGGTGGATCAGCCCCAACTGTTATGGCTGGCATACCGCTATCGCAGGCAAGCCAGCTCCCACACTTAGACAGGGGCGAAATTCAAGGAACGGGGCAAATCGACATCCCAAAGCACGCCGGGGTCGTTCACCTGCACCTGCGTCACCGCAGCCTTGGCAAACAGAGGCCTGGCCCCACGATCCCCGGTCAACCCCATCAAGCCCGACCCAAACGCACGACCAAACGCCACAGGATGACCATACCGACCCTCCTGCACCGGTACGCTGATGCCACCGTCCTCCAGCCCATCGATCACCCGCTCAATGCTCGATGGCTGAATAAACGGCATATCCCCCAGCACGACCAGCCAACCGTCCGCAGAGCCGCTGGCGGCCACCGCTGCCGCAATACTCTCGCCCAAACCGGCCGAGCGCAGCAGCAGCACTTCGCAGCCATACGCCTTGGCCAATCGAATGACTTCCGTTCGCTCCGGTGATGTCACCACCCAACGCCTTGCGATGCGCACCGGCAGGTTCACCAGCACCTGCTCGATCACCGGCCGAATCATGCCATCCAGGCCGGCACAATCAGCCAACAATTTATCCCGATCTGCCCCCGCTGCGGCGCGGAAACGACTGCCCTGCCCCGCCGCCAGCACAATCGCCGTCACCGTCACTCGGCCACCACCGGCAACGGTTTCTTCTGCATCGGCGCCACGCCGTTCTTGATCGCGACAATTTCCGCCATCAGCGACAGTGCGATTTCCGACGGGGTGTGGCTGCCGATATGCAAACCGATCGGCCCGTGCAGACGCGCAATCGCCTGCGCCGACAGCCCCAGTTCCGCCAGGTTTTCCCGGCGTTTCTGGCTGTTGACCCTGGAACCGAGGGCGCCGATGTAGAAAGCGCTGGAATTCAGCGCCGTCAGCAGTGCCATATCGTCCAGGCGCGGATCATGGGTGAGGCAGACAATGGCCGTGCGCTCATCGGTCTGGATGTTCAGCACGGCTTCATCGGGCATGCCCGGCACAAAACGGCCGTGCTGTTCCTCCCAGCCGTACACAAACTCTTCGCGTGGGTCGCAGATCAGCACTTCGAAATCCAGCAAGCGCGCCATTTCGGCCACGTAGCGCGACAACTGCCCGGCGCCGATCAGCAGCAGGCGCCAGCGTGGGCCGTAGATCGCGCGCAACCGCGCGCCATCAAAGGTCACCGCATCGGTCTTGCTCGCGCTGCTCAAGGTGACTTGGCCGCTGGCCAGGTCCAGCTCACGCGCGACGATCTGATGATCTTCACAACGCGCCAGCAACTCCGTGACCCACGCCCATTCATCCACGCGCTCTTCGGTCAGGCGCAGCGTACCGCCACACGGCAGGCCAAAACGCGCAGCTTCATCACGGGTGACGCCGTAGGTCACCAACTGCACCGGCGGCCCGTCTTCGGGCAAGCGGCCATCCTGCAGCCGCGCGATCAAGTCATCTTCGATGCAACCACCCGACACCGAGCCAATCACCACCCCGTCGCCCCGCAACGCCAGCATTGCCCCCGGTGGGCGCGGCGCGCTGCCCCAGGTCTGCACCACGCTGTACAACACCACGCGATGTCCGGCGCGGCGCCATTCAAGCACGCTACGCAGGACATTCAGATCCACACTGTCCACACAACCTCCCGCAAGCGTTTGAACCGATTCACTCACTGTAAAACAAAAGCCACTGATGTGACGCGCCAGAAACGCAAACGCCCCGAACCAGTCGGGGCGTTTGTGCGTTGCTGCCGGCGTTAGTTCACGCCGTCTGCCGCTTATTTGACGGCAGGTGCCGGGCCTTCGGCCACGCCCAGGTCATCGATTTCGCGGGTTTCCGAAATACCGGTACCGCCGGACGCCAGTTCGCTTTGCAGCTTGTCGGTGTCCAGTTCCTTGACCCACTTGGCCACAACGATAGTGGCAACGGCGTTGCCTACCAGGTTGGTCAGTGCGCGGGCTTCGGACATGAAGCGGTCGATACCCAGGATCAGCGCCAGGCCGGCAACCGGCAAGTGGCCGACGGCCGACAGGGTCGCAGCCAGTACGATGAAACCACTGCCGGTCACACCCGCAGCGCCTTTGGAGGACAGCAGCAGCACCAGCAGCAGGGTAATCTGGTGGGTGATGTCCATGTGGGTGTCGGTCGCCTGGGCGATGAACACGGCAGCCATGGTCAGGTAGATCGACGTACCGTCAAGGTTGAACGAGTAGCCAGTCGGGATCACCAGGCCAACCACGGATTTCTTCGCGCCCAGACGCTCCATCTTGATCAGCATGCGTGGCAGTGCCGACTCGGAAGACGAAGTACCCAGCACGATCAGCAGCTCTTCACGGATGTAGCGGATCAGCTTGATCACGCTGAAGCCGTGGGCGCGGCAGATACCGCCCAGCACCACCAGCACGAACAGCAGGCAAGTGATGTAGAAGCAGATCATCAACTGGCCCAGTTGCACCAGCGAGCCTACGCCGTAGGCACCGATGGTGAACGCCATGGCACCCAGGGCACCGATTGGCGCGAGCTTCATGATCATGTTGATGATGTTGAACATCACGTGGGCGAAGCGATCGATGAAGTCCAGCACCGGCTTGCCGTAGGCACCCAGGCGATGCAGGGCGAAACCGAAGATCACCGAAAACATCAGCACTTGCAGGATGTCGCCGTTGGCGAAGGCGCCGACGATGGTGTTCGGGATGACGTTGAGGATAAAGCCGACGATGCTCTGGTCTTTACCGGCCGTGACGTAGGCCGCCACTTTGGAAGCGTCCAGGGTCGCTACGTCGATGTGCATGCCGGCGCCCGGTTGCACGACGTTGACCACGATCAGGCCGATCAGCAGCGCAATGGTGGAAACGATCTCGAAGTACAGCAGCGCGTAGCCGCCGGTCTTGCCGACCGACTTCATGCTTTGCATGCCAGCGATGCCGCTGACGACGGTGCAGAAGATGATCGGGGCGATGACCATTTTGATCAGTTTGATGAACCCGTCACCCAATGGCTTGAGGGCCACGCCGGTCTGCGGGTAGAAGTGACCGAGCAAAATACCGATAACGATTGCAACGATCACCTGGAAGTACAGGGATTTGTAGAATGGCTGACGAGTCGTCATTGCAAAGTTCCTCAATCGTCCCGTGTGGCAAATATCCGCCATTGCCCACGACACTTGAATTGCGAACCCTCCTGCACTGGAGGGATTTGTTGTTTGCGAAACCTGTAGCACCAGGCCTGCGCTGTAGTACTTATCGCAAACGCCGTGCCACTTTGCTGAAAAAGGTTGGAGGCCTTTAGACATTAGGGCTTGGACCGTTCATGCCCTCTCTCCAGCGCCGATTCAAGTGGCGGTTTTCCGCCGGACTGTCCGATCCCGTCCTACAATTTGGCGGATATCCGCCTTGTGAGCCTATCGGGGAGGTGTGCCGCTTCTACTGACGCTTTCGCGAGCAAGCCCGCTCCCACATTTGGAATGTATTCACAATTTAAGTGTGGGAACCCGGTCAAATGTGGGAGCGGGCTTGCTCGCGAAGAGGCCTGCACCGCCAATGGAGATCACAAGGCCGGAAAATGAATCTTGAACGCCGCCCCGCCCAAGGGCGAATCCACCAAGGTCAGCCGCGCGCCGTAGCTTTCAATGATGTCCTTGACCACCGCCAACCCGATCCCCTGCCCCGGATGCTGGCGGTCCAGCCGTTCGCCGCGTTGCAGGATCCGCGCACGCTGGTCCGGCGGCACACCCGGACCATCATCTTCTATACACAACTCGCTGCCCTCCTCGCTCTCCACCAGGCTGATGCGCACCTCGCTCAAGCACAAGCGATAGGCGTTCTCCAGCAGGTTGCCGAGCAATTCGAGCAAGGCGCCCTTCTCGATGGGCACGTCGCAGTCTTCCGGCAGCTCGTAGGACACCGTAACGCGCTTGTCGCGGTAGACCTTGTCCAGCGTGTCGCACAGGCTTTTCAGCACCGGGGCCAGACGCACCTGGTGGCGCACCAGGCCGCTTTTGCGCAAGCTGGCGCGTTGCAACTGGTAGCTGATCTGCTGGCTCATGCGCTCGATCTGTGACTGCAGCACCCAAGCCTGGTCGCGGTCTTCCGGGCGCTGGGCCATGTCTTCGCTCACGCCTTGCAATACCGCCAGCGGGGTTTTCAGGCTGTGGGCCAGGTCGTCGAGGGAGTCGCGGTAACGCGCGCGCTGTTCACGCTCGCTGTGCAGCAGGCGGTTGAGGGAGCCGGTGAGGCGCAGCAGTTCGCGGGGGTGTTGTTCGGAGAGGCTCTCGCGGGTGCCGCCTTCGATCTGGTCGAGTTCCTGGCTCAGCCGGCGCAGGGCTTGCAAGCCCCAGGTCAGGCCCAGCCAGAGCAAAGTCAGCAATACCAGCAACGCTGCGCCGAAGCCCAGGTAGAGGTTTTCGCGCAGGCCTTCGAGGGTCAGCTGGTATTCGCGCACCGGTTGCAGGGCCACGATACTGAACGCCGCGCTCTTGCCGCCCAGCAGCCTGACCTCGACGTCATACACGAAGAATTCCTGGCCATCGGCCTCGCGGATCCGCGCAAACTCATTGCCGCGCCCGTCATAGCGCGGCTTGTAATTGATGTTCTCTTCCTTGGTCGCCCGCGAGCGCCATACCAGGTGGCCTTCCCGGTCGTAGATGTAACCGAGCAGACGGCTGTCGGTGAGGTTGAAACGTTCGTCCGGCAACTGCGCAGGCATCTGCAGGTGGTTGTTCTCCACCCGTGCGGCGGAAATCAGGGTGGTGACGTCCGACGCCAGGCGCTGCTCGATGGAGTCCTGCAACGCCAGGCTGAACGCTCCCTGCATGGCCGGTAACAAACCCAGCATGAACAGCACGGCCAGGGTGGCGGCCGCCAGCATCAAGCGCACGCGTAGCGAGCGAATCAACGGCAGCGCTCATTGAACAGGTAGCCCAGGCCACGCACGGTGTCGATCGGCTTGAACCCGGCCGGGCCTTCCAGCTTGCGGCGCAGGCGGCCGACCAGGACTTCGATGACATTCGGATCGCGCTCGTCGTCATCGGGGTAGAGCTGTTCCATCAAGCGGTCCTTGGGGACCACCTGCTGGTGATGGCGCATCAGGTATTCGAGGATGCGGTATTCATAGGCCGTCAACGCCAGCGGCTGTTCGTCCAGAGAAGCCTGCTTGCGGTTGAGGTCCAGCAACAAGGGCCCGGCGACAATGGTTGATTGAGTAAAACCACTGGAGCGGCGCAGCAAGGCGTTCATCCGCGCCTCCAGCTCTTCGAACTGGAACGGCTTGACCACGTAATCGTCGGCGCCGGCGGCCAGGCCCTCGACCTTGTCCTGCCAGTTGCCCCGCGCCGTGAGGATCAGGATCGGGAAAGTCTTGGCCTGGGTGCGCAGCTGGCGGATCAGGTCAAGGCCGCCCATGCCGGGCAGGCCCAGGTCGATGATCGCCAGGTCGTGGTTGAACTGGCCGGTCTGGTACAGCGCCTCTTCGGCATTGGCCACGGCTTCGACCACATGCCCGCTGTCGGTCAGGCGGGTAAACAGGTGATGGCGCAGCAGCGCCTCATCTTCCACCACCAGCAATTTCATAAGGCTCTCCAAAGCAAATCAACTGTCCGACAGAGGGATATCATAGCGGCCCTGCAGCGCTTGCGGGCGCAGTTTAATGCCATTGAACCGGCCGCTCAGGCGCTCATAGCCGGCGCGGTAACCCGGCTGCGGGGTTGCCAGGCCCAGGGACTGGCCCCAGGGCGTCGCTTGGCTGCCAACGTCCTCAAAGCTCACACGCTGGATCAGGCTACTGGTTCTCCTGGTTTTCTCCCTGCCGAACTCGGCGAACCCACCCTCCGCAGCCTGAGCTCCGGCGGTGGCACTGAGCAGGGTCAAGGCCAGTATCAGCTTTTTGATCGCAGTCATGGTGTGTTACCTCATACGCGTTTTGGCTGTTGCAATCAGCCTACGCAAACAGCCCTGAACTGCCCCTGAACAAGCGCCGAACCGCTGCGGGCTATCCGCAGGCGCCTCAACTCGGCAAAATACCCCCATGAATCCCCTACCCGCTTGCTGCACCCCGCTTGACGCCCAATGGCCGCTGCCCGAACCCTTGCCGGGCACGGTGTTTTTCAGCACGCGTTTTGATCCTGCCTTATTAGCGGCGGATGATTTTCAGCGCAGTGCGGTGCCGCCGCCGGCCAGCATCCAACGTTCGGTGGCCAAGCGCCAGGCCGAGTTCCTGGCCGGCCGACTCTGCGCGCGCGCTGCGCTGCAACAGCTCGATCATCTCGACTGCATCCCCGCCATCGGCGAAGACCGTGCGCCGGTGTGGCCTGCGCCTATCAGTGGCTCGATCACCCACAGCACCGGGCATGCCGCGGCGATTGTCGGGCACAAGGCGCAATGGCGCGGGCTGGGGATGGACCTGGAAAATGTGCTGTCACTGGAGCGGGCCGAGCGCCTGGCCGGGGAAATTCTGACGGCCGTGGAATTGCAGCGCATGGGCACGCTGGACCGCGAGCAGATCGCTTTGTTGGTGACGCTGACGTTTTCGGCCAAGGAAAGCCTGTTCAAGGCGCTGTATCCGATCGTGGGCAAGCGCTTTTACTTTGAGCATGCCGAGGTGTTGGAGTGGTCAGAGGCCGGGCATATAAGGCTGCGGTTACTGACAGACCTGTCGGATGAGTGGTGCCATGGCAAGGAACTGGCTGGGCAGTTTGCGGTGGATGAGGGTCAGTTGTTGAGCCTGGTGGCTGTCGGCGCCTGATAGATCGCTATCGCAGGCAAGCCAGCTCCCACATTGGAATGCATTTCAAATGTGGGAGCGGGCTTGCTCGCGAAAGCGGTATCAGGGTTTGCCCTGATCCCTGGGCCAGCTCAGGCTGAAGCACGCCCCACCCAGATTATTGCTCTTGCCGATCAGCGCCCGCCCGCCGTGCCAGTAGATGATCCGCCGCACGATCGACAACCCCAGGCCATGCCCACCCGAGGCGCGCGTGCGGCTGTCGTCCAGGCGCAGGAACGGCGTGAAGATGCGCTCCCAGGCGCTTTCCGGCACGCCCGGGCCGTCGTCTTCCACATCGATGCGGCAACGCACCTGGCCCACCTGATAACTGATCAAGACCTGCCCCTGGGCGTGGCGCATGGCATTGCTCACCAGGTTCTGCAGGGCACGGTGCAGGTAACGCGGCTCGGCGTCGACCCAGGCGTCATCCCAATGCGCCGAAGACAGGCAGATACCACGGGCCACCTTGATCTGCGCACGCAGTGGCGATAATTCGCCGATCACTTGATCAAGCAAGGCATTGAGGTCGACCCGCTGGAAATTCAGCGCCGGCGAGCCTTGTTCCAGGCGCGCGTAAGTGAGCATTTCGTCGACCAGGCCATCGAGGTCCTGGATATCGCTGTCCATGCCTTCCAGGTATTTACGCCGCGCCTCGGCGGTGGTGGCATCGCCGACCATCTCCAGGCCGAAACGCAGGCGCGCCACCGGAGTGCGCAGTTCGTGGGACACCGCGCGCACCAGTTCGCGCTGGATCGCCAGCAGCTGCTGCAAGTGCTCGGCCATGCCATTGAACGCTGCGGCCAGGCGCCCTACCGAGTCGGCGCCGCGAGCCGCTACGCGAACTTCCAGGTTGCCCTGGGCGATGCGGGTGGCGGCGGCTTCCAGGCCCTTCAAACGGCGCTCCAGCTGACGCACCAACAGATAGACGATCAAACCGATCAGGGTCAACCCGATCAAGGCGATCAGGATCAGCCAGTGCGCCGGGTAAGGGTTCATCTGATACAGCGGACCGATTTCCAGCACCCACGGCGTACCGACCATCCCGGCAAACACCCGGATCGAATCGCCGCCCTTGCCAAGGGCCATTACCGTATCGCCTTCCGATACACGACGGCGCTGGTCTTCGTCCATATCGGCCTGGTCGAGGGTCATCAGGTGCATGTCGAAGCCAAACCCCTTGGCTTCTTTTATATCCGCCAGGCGCTGTGGCTGCTCGGCCACCGGGAAGCGCACCAGTTCATCGGCGAGCAAATAGATCGTCGCGCGCGCCAGTTGCTCGCTGATCTGCTGCACTTCGCCTTCGAGCACAAGCTGCTCCTGGCCACCGACCCAGCGCAATACCCGCGCAGCGTGAGGGCCGGTCTGCTCCACCAGCACCTGGCCGCGTTGCAGGCGATTGCGCTGGCTCAGGTCCAGCGGCGTATCGGCGAGGGCGCGCAATGCCAGCGGAATTCCCAGCAACCGCTCCCACACCGCCAGGGCGCGTTGGCGTTCGATGGCGCTCATGGGTTGCAAGTTGTCGCCCATGAGGGCAAAGGTGCCGTGGGCCAGGCGTTCGCGGTATTGGCCGCTGCGCACTTCGTTGAGCAGGTGCAACGCCAGCACGCCGAGCAGCGCCACGAGGATCAACGCGGCGCACATGCCGCCGTAGATGCGCAGGAAAATCGAGTTCACAGTGGCATGTCGGCGCAGGCTTCGGGCACGAACAGGTAGCCTTTGCTGCGAATGGTCTTGATCAGGCGCGGGTGGATAGGATCGTCGCCGATTTTCGGGCGAATCCGGGAGATGCGCACGTCGATGGAGCGGTCCTGGCCGTCGTAGCCGATGCCGCGCAGGGCGATGAAGATTTCTTCGCGGGAAAGGATGCGCCCGGCATTCGCCACCAGCAGCCACAGCAGGTCGAATTCGGCGCTGGTCAGTTCGATACCGGCAGCGTTCAGCCAGGCTTCGCGCAGGGCGTTGTCCACCACCAAGGGGCCGAACTGCAGGCGGCGCTGATTTTCCACGACTACCGGTTCCACCGGTTCGCTGCGTCGCAGCAAGGCCTGGATGCGCGCCAGCAGCAAACGCGGGCGCACGGGTTTGCACACGTAGTCGTCGGCGCCCATGTCCAGGCCCAGCACCTGGTCCATGTCGTCGGTGCGCGCGGTGAGCATCAGGATCACACCGTCATAGCGCTTGCGCACTTTGCGGCAAATGCTCAGGCCGTCTTCGCCGGGCAGCATCAGGTCGAGGATCACCAGGTCCGGCTGCTCGGCGATGATGCGCGCCGCCGCCAACGCGCCGTCGCCTTCCACCGAGACCCGCAGACCGTGGCTTTGCAGGTATTCGCGGGTCAGTTCGGCCAGTCGCTCGTCATCTTCGACGATCAGGATTTGCCAGGCTTCTTGCTCCATGCGCTACCTCATTGTTATTGGAAAATGGTCAGGCCGGCGCAGTTTCAAATGTGGGAGCGGGCTTGCTCGCGAAAGCGGTGGATCAGTTAGCACACCTATAACTGACACACCGCTTTCGCGAGCAAGCCCGCTCCCACATTAGATCTCCACCGGCCATACCCTGATTGTCATGTTTTGAGGGCATAACAGTGGCTGATTGTAGCCATGCTCCAAGCCTCAAACACAAGCCGGGAAATGCATTCGGTGAACGCGTTTTTTTGTGATAGGGTTCGCGCCCTTCGAAAATGACCAGGTTGTTTTGAGCCCGAAACATTTAATGACAAACGGTGCAATCCAGCAGCAATGCGGCCTACACGCCCATTCGACCTTTCTTACACATTTTACCCACAGCGTTATCCACAGGTTACTGCGTTGCTAACCCCTCGAAAACGCATTATCTTGTACCTCGGCTCTTCAAGAGACCCTACATGTAGGGTTTTTGATGCAAGCGCCCAACCACACAAGCAGCTCGAAATTCAAGCGTTTTATTGCTAGCGCAGCGTTGAACCAAACGATTTTCAGTAGACCCAACCGCTCACGCGGATGGCAGCTGTTTTTCATCCAAGACATGGAAAACGGTACGGGTGTTGCAGGAAAGCCTGGCACTCGCAATCAAATATAGAACGTGGAGACAACCCCCCATGCAAACCGACACAACTCGCGAGAACCCGCAAGGCTCCGTGCCGCAGGCCGCTGATTCGAACCAGGATCTGGCCGCCACCGCACCTGGCCAACTGCGCGTGATCAAGCGTAACGGCACTGTCGTTCCTTACACCGATGACAAAATTACCGTCGCTATCACCAAAGCGTTTCTTGCAGTTGAAGGCGGCACCGCTGCCGCTTCGTCGCGCATCCACGACACCGTCGCGCGCCTGACCGAACAGGTCACCGCGACCTTCAAACGTCGCATGCCTTCGGGCGGCACCATCCACATCGAAGAAATCCAGGACCAGGTCGAACTGGCCCTGATGCGTGCCGGCGAACAGAAAGTCGCCCGCGACTACGTGATCTACCGTGATTCGCGCGCCAAGGAGCGTGCCGTACGCACTCCAGCCGAAGAGGCTGCCGTACAGGCGCACCCGTCGATCCGCATCACCCTGGCCGACGGCAGCTTCGCGCCGCTGGACCTGGGCCGTCTGAACACCATCATCACCGAGGCCTGCGAAGGCCTGGAAGAAGTCGACGGCGACCTGATCCAGCGCGAAACCCTGAAGAACCTGTACGACGGCGTGGCCCTGACCGACGTCAACACCGCCCTGGTGATGACCGCCCGTACCCTGGTTGAACGCGAGCCGAACTACTCGTTCGTGACCGCGCGCCTGCTGATGGACACCCTGCGTGCCGAAGGCCTGGGCTTCCTGGGCGTGGCCGACAGCGCCACCCACCACGAGATGGCCGACCTGTACGCCAAGGCCCTGCCGGCCTACATCGCCAAGGGTATCGAATTCGAATTGCTGAACCCGATCCTGGCCACCTTCGACCTGGAAAAACTCGGCAAGGCGATCAACCACGAGCGCGACCAGCAGTTCACCTACCTGGGCCTGCAGACCCTGTACGACCGTTACTTCATCCACAAGGACGGTATCCGCTTCGAACTGCCGCAAGTGTTCTTCATGCGCGTGGCCATGGGCCTGGCGATTGAAGAGAAGCACAAGGAAGACCGCGCGATCGAGTTCTACAACCTGTTGTCGTCCTTCGACTACATGTCGTCGACCCCCACCCTGTTCAACGCCGGCACCCTGCGTCCACAGCTGTCGAGCTGCTACCTGACCACCGTGCCGGATGACCTGTCGGGCATCTACCACGCGATCCACGACAACGCCATGTTGTCCAAATTCGCCGGCGGCCTGGGCAACGACTGGACCCCGGTGCGTGCACTGGGTTCGTACATCAAGGGCACCAATGGTAAATCCCAGGGCGTTGTGCCGTTCCTGAAAGTGGTGAACGACACCGCCGTTGCCGTGAACCAGGGTGGCAAGCGCAAAGGCGCTGTGTGTGCCTACCTGGAAACCTGGCACATGGACATTGAAGAGTTCATCGAGCTGCGCAAGAACACCGGTGATGACCGTCGTCGTACCCACGACATGAACACCGCCAACTGGATCCCTGACCTGTTCATGAAGCGCGTCTTCGATGACGGCCAGTGGACCCTGTTCTCGCCGTCCGAAGTACCGGACCTGCACGACCTGACCGGCAAGGCCTTCGAAGAACGCTACGAGTACTACGAAGCCCTGGCCCAGTACCCTGGCAAGATCAAGCTGTTCAAGACCATCCAGGCCAAAGACCTGTGGCGCAAGATGCTGTCGATGCTGTTCGAAACCGGCCACCCATGGCTGACCTTCAAGGACCCGTGCAACCTGCGCAGCCCGCAGCAGCACGTGGGCGTGGTCCACAGCTCGAACCTGTGCACCGAGATCACCTTGAACACCAACAAGGACGAGATCGCCGTCTGCAACCTGGGCTCGATCAACCTGCCGAACCACATCGTCGACGGCAAGCTGGACACCGTGAAGCTTGCGCGCACCGTCAACACCGCCGTGCGCATGCTCGATAACGTCATCGACATCAACTACTACTCGGTGCCACAGGCGCAGAACTCCAACTTCAAGCACCGCCCGGTCGGCCTGGGCATCATGGGCTTCCAGGACGCGTTGTACCTCCAGCACATTCCTTACGGTTCGGATGCGGCGGTCGAGTTCGCCGACAAGTCCATGGAAGCGGTCAGCTACTACGCGATCCAGGCTTCCTGCGACCTGGCCGACGAGCGCGGCGCCTACGAGACGTTCCAGGGCTCGCTGTGGTCCAAGGGCATCCTGCCGCTGGACTCGCAACAGATCCTGATCGAACAGCGTGGCCAGAAGTACATCGACGTTGACCTGAACGAGTCCCTGGACTGGGCGCCGGTACGTGCCCGTGTGCAAAAAGGTATTCGTAACTCCAACATCATGGCCATCGCACCGACCGCGACCATCGCCAACATCACCGGCGTATCGCAGTCGATCGAACCGACCTACCAGAACCTGTATGTGAAATCGAACCTGTCGGGCGAATTCACCGTGATCAACCCGTACCTGGTTCGCGACCTCAAGGCCCGCGGCCTGTGGGACTCGGTCATGATCAACGACCTGAAGTACTACGACGGTTCGGTGCAGCAGATCGAGCGCATCCCGCAAGAGCTCAAGGAGCTCTACGCGACCGCCTTCGAAGTGGACACCAAATGGATCGTTGACGCCGCCAGCCGTCGTCAGAAGTGGATCGACCAGGCGCAGTCGCTGAACCTCTACATCGCCGGCGCTTCGGGCAAGAAGCTCGACGTGACCTACCGCATGGCCTGGTACCGTGGCCTGAAAACCACCTACTACCTCCGTGCCCTGGCCGCGACCAGCACCGAGAAGTCGACCATCAACACCGGCAAGCTGAATGCGGTGTCCAGCGGCGGCAACCACGGTGATGATTCGGTACTCGCTGCTCCAGCCGGCCCGGCCCCCGTGCCAAAGGCCTGCGCCATCGATGAGCCGGATTGCGAAGCTTGCCAATAAGCTGAGCCGGTTGCGGGTTTGATTACCCGGAGCTGAAAACCCCGATAGACCCTGGATACAGTTGGGTTTATCGGGGTTTTCTTTTTGCCGGCGATTTAAACAAATACCGTCACGATACCCGGCCTTGGAGCGCCACCGCGCTCACCCCACAACTCCACCTGATTGCCAATCACCGCCATGGAATGGCCGCTGTACTCCACGGTGCCCACCTTCCCCGCCGCCAGGTCGCTATGGCTGCCTTGCCGGTAGTGGTTTTTCAAGCCCAATCGATGCAACCCCTCACGCGTGTGCTCCCCGTCGTTCAAGCTCTTCAATGCATCCATGAAACTTCTCTGGGCATTGCTATCGTTTTCGCGAGGACCACCGGAGTTACCCTCTATCTGAGCCCGCTTGGCACTCGCGGCGTACATGAAGTTGGCGTCCGTCATCATCTGCGGATCATCCCCCTTGAAGCGCGCTTCCCGGGCGGCGAGCTGCAATTCGCCCTTGGACAGATACAGCTTGAAGCCATCGCGCATGGTCACGTCATAGCCATCCCCGCGCTCCTTGACTTCCTTGAAGACGTCGGTTGGTTTCTGGCCAAAATGCATCATCGCGGCCTTTATCGAAGACACCGTGACGCAGTTGCCATCCGGCCCCTGACTGAAGCCGCTCCAGATATTGTCGGGTTTTTTCCCCGGATTGCTGTTGTCAGGTTTGTAGTTGAAGTACCTGGCCCCCTCCGTAATGGGCTTGTTGCTCATGGATTCCCGAGGGCCAAAATCACTGCGCGGCATGCTCGGGCCACCACCACCACCACCACCACCTGGCGGGACTGAGGGCGGTCCGGGTGGCGTCTCGTCTTCTTCAGGAAACAATGCCTTCAGCAGGCGCCTGAGGAACTCAAGAAGCCCTTCATTCGCCTCATCGATCAGCTTGTTAAGGATTTCCTTGAATTTTGCGTCGCCCAATTGCTCGCGCAGCGCGTGCAATTTATCGCGCGTGTCTTGAACCGTTTGGGTCTTGCCTGCTTGCTGCGCATCAAACAGTTCGTTGAGCAACTTTTTGACCGCGGTCGCTTTGGCAACGGGCGTGACCGGTGTCGACGCCCATTGTCCCGCACCTGACACAGGCGTTGCGCGTGCGCCACCTGATCCGAACATCCCAACACTCGACATATCTGGCCCCTTGATTGGCGAACCTCTCAGGTTCTGGTCCGATCAGTGGCAAGACAGAGGCTGGGCGTTCCTTGGCAGGCAATTCAGCGCATAACCTTATGGGTCGCCGGTTGTTTTCTTACGCGCACAAAAAACCCCTCTTACGAGGGGTTTCTTGTGGAGCGCCGATGCATCACGTCATCTGGATGATGGTCTGCATGATGGTGCTCTGGGTGGAGATGGTCTTGGCGTTCGCCTGGTAGTTGCTCTGGGCCTTGATCAGGTCCACCAACTCGTTGGTCAGGTTGACGTTGGAGTTCTCCAGGGAGTTGGCCACGATCGAGCCCAGGGTCCCGGCTTGCGGGGTGTCGTAACCCGGCTGGCCCGAGGCGAAGGTCTCTCTCCAGGCGGTGCCGCCCGATGGCTGCAGGCCTTGCTCGTTGTTGAAGCTGGCCAGGGAGATCTGGCCGATGGCCTTGCTCTGCTGGTTGCTGAACGTTGCGAACAGTACACCGCTGCCGTCAATTTTCAGGCCGGTGATCTGGCCGGTGGCGTAGCCATCGGTGACCGGTGGGTTGCGGTAGCTGGCCGAATTGTACTGGGTGATATTGGACATGTTGACGGCAATACCACCTGGGTTGGCAGCAGCGCCGTTGTCTGTCCAAACCCCGTTGACCATGGCACCCGGCTTCCAGTCAGCGATGGTCAGCGTGGTGTTGGAGACGGTAGCCGGCGGCGTTGTGATCGTCGAAAGCGTGCCTGCGGTATCAAATGTCAGCAGCTTTCCTACAGGCGGCGTGGCGGCCAGCGTCGATCCATCCGGGTTGCGCCCGTCGATCGTGGTGTAGGACATCCACTTGTTGGAATCGGTCTTCACCATGTACTGGACCATCGAGTGCGCGTTGCCCTGGGTATCGTACAACGTGGTGCTGTATTGCGTGGTAAAGGTGCTGGTGTCGGACGGGTCGAACGGCTTGGTGGTCTGGTTGATCGCCGGTTCCGAAGAGTTCAGGTTGCTGGTGGAATCCACTTTGCTGGACGCCTTCGGCGGCAGATTCGACAGATTCAGTTGCAGGTCGACGAGGCCGCCCTTGGTGACCTTGCCGTTCTCATCCGCCGCATAACCTTGCAAGCGCGAGGTCCCGGTGTTGTTGGTGATGTAGCCGTCCTTGTCGGCACGGAAAGCACCACTGCGGGTGTATTCCAGCGAACCGTCACTGCCCTTCTGCACGAAGAAGCCGCCGCCCTGGATCGCCATGTCCAACACGCCGCCACTGCCGTTCACGTCACCTTGGGTGAACTGCTGGGACACGGCCGCCAGGTTCACACCGTTGCCGATGCTGTTCTGGCCGGTGCCCAATTTGGAGGCGGCGTAGATGTCGGCGAATTCCGCGCGGGACGACTTGAAGCCAGTGGTCGCGACGTTGGCAATGTTGTTGCCGGTCACGTCCAGTTGTTTGTTGGCCGCATAGAGGCCGCTAAGGCCGATGTTAAAAGACATGTTTCTCTCCCTCTGCCGTCGTTAGCCGGCTCTATGTACCGATAGTCTGAATTTGCGACAGCTTGACGCTGCCCATGCCGCCTGCAAGGTTCAGCAGCATTTCGCCGCCGGTCTTGCTCAGGGTCACGCTCGTTACCGTCGCCGGCAGCGAAGTGGCCAGGGCAACGGCGTCGCCCTTGTCGTTCTTGGTAGTGGCCGTGAAGGTGTAGGTGCCCGCGGGAGCGACCTCGCCCTTTTCGTTCTTACCGTCCCAGATAAAGTCGGAAGTGCCCGCGCTCTGGGCGCCCGTATCGATGGTGCGCACCACGTTGCCATCTTTGTCGGTGATCTTGATGGACACGTTGCCCGTCGCCGCCGTGACGGCTACCGAGCCGGTCATGCTCTTGCTGGTATCGACCAGCGCCTTGTCGGTCTGGGTGATGATCGAACGTCCTACCAACGACGACGCCTGCAGCGCTTGCGAAGAACTGAAGTTGCTCGAGATGTTATTCACCGAGTCGTTCAGGGTGTTGATGCCTTCCAGGCTGCTGAACTGCGCCAGCTGGGCCACGAACGCGCCGTTGTCTTGCGGCGAGAGCGGGTTCTGGTTTTTCAGTTGGGTCACGAGCAGTTGCAGGAACGCGTCCTTGCCCAGCGACTGGCTGCCCGTCGCCGTCTTGGCTGCGTCGCCGACACTGCTGTTGTCCGTTGCAGTCTTGACCTTATTGTTAAAGAGGTCCTGAACTGCCGTGTTGTTTGAGGTATCAACGATGGCCATTATTTGGCGCCCCTTATCACTGACCCAGGGTCAGGACCTTCTGCATCATGGTTTTGGCGGTGTTCATCATTTCCGCGTTGGTCTGGAACGAGCGGCTGGCGGAAATCATGTCGGCCATTTCCTCGACCACGTTGACGTTGGGGTAGTAGACGTACCCCTTTTCGTTCGCGGCGGGATGGTTGGGCTCGTAGCGGGCTTCGAGGTTGCTCTGGTCTTCAACCACACCGAGCACTTGCACGCCGGAGCCTGCGGCGCCCTGGTCCTGGAACAGCGAATCGCCGCCGCCGTTCTGGCCGCCCTGGAACATGGTGGCGAACACCGGGTGCCGGGCGCGGTAGGTCTGGTCAATGCTCGAAGACACGGTCTCGGCGTTGGCGATGTTACTGGCGACGGTGTTCAAGCGCGTGGTCTGCGCGCTCATGCCACTGCCGGCAATATTGAAAACACTGGACAGGGACATGGTTTATTCTCCACGCAGGGCTGACATCAGCCCTTTGAATTTGCTGTTGAGCAGGGTAAAGCTGGCCTGAAAGTTCACCGAGTTCTCGGCGTAGGCCGATTGCTCCAGCTGGGCGTCGACGGTGTTCTGGTCGATCGACGGCTGCATCGGCGTGCGATACAGCAGCGACTCGTCACCATTGCTCAGGCCTTGCGCTTCGATATGACGGTTGTTGGTCATGTTCAAGGCGAAGGTGCCGTTCTTGGTCTTGTCCTGCTGTGCGGCAAGCACGGCGGAGAAGTCCAGATCCCGAGCCTTGTAGTTCGGGGTGTCGGCGTTGGCAATGTTGTTGGCCAGGACTTCGGCACGCTGGGCGCGGAAGCCCAGGGCTTGTTCGTGGATACCGAGCGCTTTATCGAAGCTGATGCTCATGGCGGAAACCTTTAGGCTGACCTGCTATTCGTTACAAGGGGTATAGCAAGGCGCATGCCAATTCTCGGGAGGCCCGTATTCCGGGGCTTTGCGGGGAGGTTGCCGGCGGCGATGCCAGAAAAGCGGCAAGGGCTTTCCGCGTGGCGCCAGTAAAGCGGCAATTGAGAGTTGCCGCTTCAGGAAGGATTGCCGCAAACAAATGTGGGAGCGGAGCTATGTGGGAGCTGGCTTGCCTGCGATAGTGTCACCTCGGTGTAACTGAAAAACCGAGGTGTCTGCATCGCAGGCAAGCGAGCTCCCACACAAGCCCGCTCCCACATTTTTGACCTGCGAATTACTTGACCTACGAATTACTTGGCCTGGTAGATGATCCCAGGGCTGCACTGCACCATCTGGTAATGGTCCGGCAAACCGTTCAGCGCTTCGGAAGCACCGAGGAACAGGTAACCGCCGCGCTTGAGCGTGCCGTGGATGCGCAGCAGGATGTCTTTCTTCACCTCGGCCGAGAAGTAGATCAGCACGTTGCGGCAGAACACCATGTCGAACTTGCCCAGGCTGGCGTAGCTGTCGAGCAGGTTGAAGGAGCGAAACTCCACACGGCTCTTGATCGGTGCCTTGACCGCCCAGCGCCCCGCCCCTTTCGGGTCGAAGTAACGCTGCAGGCGCTCTTGGGACAAGCCGCGGCCCAGGGCCAGGCTGTCGTACTCACCGGTCTTGCAATTGGTGAGCATGGTGCCGGACAGGTCGGTGGCGACGATTTGCGCGCCGGCCTTCAACTGGCCCATGTTGGTCCGCTCGAACTCATCGATGGACATGGAAATCGAGTACGGTTCCTGCCCCGAGGAGCAGGCCGCCGACCAGATGCGCAGGCGCTGGCCCGGGCTGGCCTTGATGGCTTCCGGCAGCACTTTGCTCTTGAGCACTTCGAAAGGGTAGGTGTCGCGAAACCATAAGGTTTCGTTGGTGGTCATGGCATCGACCACCATCTCCTTGAGACCGCTGCGTGGCTGGCCCTGGATCCGCTGAACCAATTCGCTGAGGGACTTGATGCCCTGCTGCTCCATCAGTTTATTGAGACGGCTGGAAACCAGGTATTGCTTGTTTTCACCGAGCAATATGCCACAGGCTTTTTCCAGGAAGACCCGGAACTGTTCAAAATCCAAATTACCTGTAGACACTGATACCGCCTCTAAAAAAACGTGTGACCGCGAGGGAAAAAAACCCTAGCTGTGATCTGCTGCCTTGATCCGCTCAACGACCCGGGATGCCAGGTCATCAGGACGGAATTTGGCCAGAAAGTCATCGGCACCGACCTTCTTGACCATCGCCTGGTTGAAGACACCCGACAACGAAGTATGCAGGATGATATGCAATTTTTGCATGCGCGGGTCGCTGCGTATCTCAGCCGTGAGGGTGTAGCCGTCCATTTCAGGCATCTCGATGTCGGAGATCATCATCAAGAATTCTTCTTCGGGCTTCTTGCCTTCGTCGACCAATTTGCGCAGGTAATCCAGCGCCTGGCGACCATCATTGAGGGCCACCACGTCTACGCCGACCGTCTGCAGGCAACGCGTCACCTGCTTACGCGCCACCGAAGAGTCGTCCACCGTCAGTACGCGCAGGGAAATTGCCTTGTGCGCCGTGTCGGCATCGACCACACCGACCGAGATCGTTTCCGACGTCGGTGCCACTTCGGCGAGAATCTTCTCCACGTCGATGATTTCCACCAACTGGTTATCCACCCGCGTTACTGCCGTGAGGTAGTGATCGCGGCCAGTGCCCTTGGGCGGCGGATGGATCTCTTCCCAGTTCATGTTGACGATGCGCTCCACCGAGCGCACCAGGAAACCCTGGGTCTTGGTGTTGTACTCAGTGATGATCACGAACGGGTTCTCGCGGTCCTGCAAACCCGCCGAACCGGTGGCCAGGGCCAAGTCGAGAATCGGGATCGTCGCACCACGGATACTGGCAACGCCACACACCACCGGACTGGACTTGGGCATGATCGTCAGCTTGGGGCATTGCAGCACTTCCCGCACCTTGAATACGTTGATGCCATATAGCTGCTTGCCATCGAGGCGAAAAAGCAACAACTCCAGGCGATTCTGCCCTACCAGCTGTGTGCGCTGGTTTACTGAATCCATTACTCCTGCCATGCCCAGACTCCTACGCTAAAACCTTTGGGGGTGCGACGCGCACCCAACACGAAACGGCACGAGCTTTGCTATTTACTGATCATGGATATTAAAACGACGGTTTCCCGACGCCCCACCCTGACACGGTTCTGCAGATGCCTCTGCGTACCGCTGGCGCTGCTCGCCTTGGGCCTGGGCGCCACGGCCCGCGCTGATAACGTCACACTGCCTGATGTACTTATCGGCGTCACTCAGGGCTTTCTTGAGTTCACTGTAGAAGATTATCTGGCGACCACACAGACGCCGGGACGTTATGAAATCCAGGTCAACCAGTTGGACCCCCGCCTGCGCATGCCAATGTGCGACAAGGAATTGACAGCCACCCTGGAAAGTCCGGCCCAGCCCATCGGCCGCGTGACGGTCAAGGTGCGCTGCGAAGGCGCCTCGCCCTGGACCGTGTTCGTGCCGGCCCAGGTCAAGTTGTTCCGCGATGTGGTGGTGGTTGCCCGCCCGCTCAAGCGCACCGGCATCATCGGTTTTGAGGACGTCGTGCTGCGCGAACGGGACATCAGCATGATCAGCCAGGGCTACCTGACCTCCGTCGATCAGGCCGTCGGGCAGAAACTGACCCGACCAGTGGTCACCGATCAGGTGATTACCCTGGTGCATCTTGAGCAGGCCGAGGTGATTCGCAAGGGTGACCAGGTGGTGATTTCCGCCAGCAGTGGCGGGTTGAACGTAAAAATGCCGGGGGAAGCGCTGGCCAACGGTGGCATGAGCGAGCAGATCCGGGTCAAGAACCTCAACTCAAACCGCGTGATCAAGGCGCGGGTCACAGCCCCAGGGCAAGTGGAGGTCGCTTTATAGACCACTGGTACGGGACGCCCGCATTTCCTACACTGTGCACGAGAAGTCCCGTGTGGAGATTTATTGTCATTCGCGCCTAAAGTTTGTTTGGGTATGGCCGAAAACATGGCAAGCGTCCAAATACCCAGAGGTTTTTTGATCATGGTCATCGATTTCAGCCGTTTAAATAACACCCCGACGACGTCAGGCACTACGCGTACTACCAGCAAGGAAAACGTAGAAGCCAAGGCCCCGCCACTGCCCGCCAAGGCGGAACAGGCGAGCGCCAGCCAGAGCGGGGAGTCCGTACACCTGAGCAATGAGGCTCAACAGTTGCAGAAGGTCACTGACTCGCTACGCGATCAACCGGTGGTCAATAAAGCCCGTGTGGCCGAATTGAAACAGGCAATCGCCGATGGCAGCTATAAAGTCGACAGCAACCGTGTAGCCAGCAAGCTGCTCAATTTCGAAGCCGAGCGCTAGGCAAAGGCCTGCGCCGGGCTTTTGGACGCTTAAACCCCAAGGCCAGCCATGCATCACGACGAAAATCTGCTTCAACTGATCCTTGATGATCTCGCGCCGACGCAACAGTTGCTCAAGCTGCTCAAGGAAGAATCCCTGGCCCTCTACGGCCGGGACATGCCGCTGCTGGAAGAAATTCTGGCGCGCAAGCAGTCGCTGATTGTCCTGCTGGAACAGCACGGCAAAAAACGCAGCCAGATCCTTATCAGCCTGGGCCTTCCCGCCGACCACGACGGCCTGGCGCAATTGGCCAGCCACTCTTCGGTCGGCGATCAACTGCTCGCCCAGAGTAAAGAACTCAACCAATTGCTCACCCAGTGCCAGGAAGCCAACCTGCTCAACGGTCAGTCGATCCAGCTTCAGCAAGCCACGACCGCCAACCAGTTGCGCATACTTCACGGCGGCGAGCCTCCAGCGCTCTATAACGCTCAGGGTTCCACCTCGCGCCTGGTCAAGCCAAGCACCCGCAGCCAAGCCTGACGCTGGTTTTACAGCTCGGCCTATCCAAGGCGCGCCACATACTGGCAGAATGCCTGCTCTCGCGTGTAGTCGTATTTTGTCTGGAGATGGAAGAACCGTGTTCAACGCCCTTAATGCGGAAGATGCCCCGCAGCCCCCCAAGGTCCTCACCACGCCTCTGGAAATCGCCGGCACCTTGCGGATGCTGCAAGAAAGCCACGACCCGCTGATCATCACCTTCCACGAACGCAGCCAGCGCTTCCAGAGTTACCTGGTGGACGTGGACCGTGACGGCCGCGCGATGATCCTGGATGAAATGGTTCCCCGCGACGGTGAACGCCACCTCGAAAACGGCGAACCCTTTCGCATCGAAGGTTTCCACGACGGCGTGCGTATTGCGTGGGACAGCAATGGCACTCTTACCGTCAGCGAAAAAGACGGCCACCGTGTCTACACCGGCAGCATGCCCGACGAGGTGGTCTACCATCAGCGTCGCAATGCCTTCCGCGCCGCCTTGAAGCTGGCGCAACTGGTCAACATCGAACTGGATGGCGAGAAGCTCCAGGCACCTGTGCGCGGCAAACTCCTGGATATTTCCGCCACCGGTTGCAAACTGCGCTTTGAAGGGGACATCTCCGAGCGCCTGCAGCTGGGCCAGGTCTACGACCGCTTCATGGCCGCCCTGCCCTTTGGCAGCATGACTACCTCGGTCGAACTGCGGTACCTGCACTTCGAAGAAAGGATCAACATTACCTTCGCCGGCGTGCGCTTTCACAACATGAGCGGCCTGGTGCAGCGCCAAGTCGAACGTTTTGTCTACCAGCTGCAACGCGAAGCGCGGCGCTTCGACAAAGACGACGATTTTTAAACCTGAAATCGCGATAAAAAAACGGGCGATTCCTGAAGGGAACCGCCCGTTTTTGCGTTCAGGGGCGCGCCCTGCTCAAGTCATGCGGATGCTCTTCGGGACCCAGCGGCTCCGGCGGCCCTTCGAAGGGCGGCTCGTCGGTCGATGGCTGCGCATCGTCTTGCGGTTCCGGGTCGGGCACACTGACCTGCATCTGCTCCTGCACAACCTGCTCATCCACCCGCGGATCGAGCGCAGCCACCAGCGGGGAACTGGACATGCTGTCGGGCATCGCCACGTGATGCAGCGGCGCGTCTTCCACCTGGTGCAGGTTGGTCACGGCTTTCGGGCGGATTCGCCACACCAGAATCAGCGCGCACAGGCTGAAAAACGCATACAGCATCTGGTTGCCGAAGAGCTTCATGATCACCCCCGCCAACAGCGGCCCGATGCTGGCGCCGATGCCATAGGTCACCAACAGCATGGCCGTCAGCGAAACCCGGCGATCACCTTCCACATGGTCGTTGGAGAACGCCACGGCCAGCGGGTACAGGCAGAATTGCACCAGCGAACACAGGAAGCCCGCCACAAACAGCACTTCCAGCGGCACCTGGGTCATGATCGCCAGGGGCAGTGCCGCCACGGCCAGGCACAAGGCGAAGCAGCGGATCAACAGCGCCCGGTCATAACGGTCCGATAACCAGCCCAGCGGCCACTGCACCAGCAAACCGGCAAAAATGCAGCTACCCATGAACAAACCGACCTGCTCGGTCGTCAGCCCTTGCTGGGACGCATACAGCGGCGCCAGACCGTAGAACGAGCCAACGATCAATCCGGCCCCCAGCACCGTACTCAGCGACTGTGGCACGCGCTTGATAAAGAAGCGCGGTTCCATCGGCGCAGGATGCAGTGCGGCCGGGTGAATGCGCCGAGTCATTGCCACCGGCACAAGGCACAGGGCGAAGCACAGCGCCACGAGCATCAACAGTTCGAGGCCAAGCTGGGGATGCAGCACCAGGATCAATTGCCCCAACACCAGCCCCAGGTAGGACGCGATCATATACAGGCTGAACACCACGCCACGCTGCTTGGCGTCCGCCTGCTCATTGAGCCAGCTCTCGATGACCATGTACTGGCACATCATCCCCAGGCCCACGATCACCCGCAATACGATCCAGGCCGGCAGCCAGTCGACCAGGCCGTGGCCCAGCACCGCGGCACCGACGATGCCGGCACAGGTGGCGTAGGCCCGGATATGCCCGACCCGGGCAATCAGGCGGTGCCCGATCTTGCCACCCAGCACCAGGCCAAAATAGTTGGCCGCCATCAGCGCACCCACCCACAGGCTGTCGACATTGTCGGCTGCCAGGCGCAAAGCCAGGTAAGTGCTGAGCAGGCCGGAGCCGATCAGCATCATCAAAGACGCGAAATAAAGGGCTCGAAAAGATTTCCAGATCTGGCGCATCGGCGTTCCGAGCGGCTCCTTGCGGTGAGAATAAGGGCTATCTGCATGATAGTCCGGGGTAGAAAAGTCCGGACAGGCGGTCTGCGCTGTTTCGGGGGATTATTTCGCCTGACAGCTCAGACGCTGCCAGGCCACTTGCAAGGTACATCGATTGCGATAAATACACCGCGCACGTGCTGTGAACCCTGAACACCGGCAAGGTTCGACCCGAGTGCGAACAGCGCGCACAAAAAAGCCCTGCCAGAAGGTCTGGGCAGGGCTTTGGATCTGGTGTCCCAGGGCCGGTTCGAACGGCCAACCTTCCCCTTAGGAGGGGGATGCTCTATCCAATTGAGCTACTGGGACATGTGACAGCCGCGGCGCCAAGTGCGCGGCGACGGACGGCGTGCATGTTAACGGCCGAGGTGGGTTTTGTCATGTCGTCCTTATGCTTTTTGAGTGTAGGCCGCTCCCTGGGCGGGGTGATCACGGTCTAGCCCCGCAGATACGGGCGCAGGCGGTCATCGTGCAATTTGCACTCCTGCACGATCCCTTCATTGCAAATTGCAACCTCCCGGCCATTCTAACCAGTCTCAAGCCATTGAATTTACTAGAAAAACAGGTTGGCACGACAACTGCAATACTTCTCCTACAGACCCATCAGCCACGGCGTTAAGCGGAGAACATGACCATGAACAGTGCCTTTCTGTTAGCCCTCAACACCATAGCCCTGGCTGCATTGGTAACGTTTCACTTTCAATCGTCTGGCAATAACGACCCTGCGCAGCTCAGCCAGGCGGTGCCCCACCACTTGCAGCAGCGCCCGCAATTGGCGGTGATGACGCCAAACGCCCAGTCACCTATGCGCGTGGCCCAAGGTACTCAGGTTGAACCTGCACCTGCATCCGAACGCTGGGTTTTCTGAGGAAGTTGGCGATGAGCAAATTTGCCTGGCTGTTTATGTGCCTGACCGCATTCACCGGCCTGCTGGGTTTGAGTGCTGAATCGCAAGACGGCCAAACCACCGCTTTTATCGCCAGCGGCGTATTCGCCAGCCTGTTCCTGCTGACCCTGATCGTGGGTCGTCGCTTCAAGTTCGATCCCGTCCTGCGCTGACCCCCCTGCGTTACCTTATGTCGCCTCACCCTCGCTAATCGGCAAATTGCCACTAGTCTTAAAGACAAGGGCAAAATGCCACTTTGCGCTAGGATGTGCGGCCTGAAACCCTGTGGCGCCTGGACTTGCGAGAAGTTCCCTTGGGAAACCGCGCATGACCCGGTTTTTCCAACCAGTCCGCAAAAATGCAAATGAGTGCTGGCATAAAGCCTTTAGTCAGTTCAATATTTGTCACAGAATTGACGCCAAGGAACTGGCAAATGTGAGGCATGATGCGGCCTCTTTGCAATTCGGGTTGAACTTTGGTCGTGAGTCTTGTCTTAACACTCATCTTGCGGCCAATTCCAAAAACCGCTCCCCTGAACTAACCGGTTAAATATATGCGCCCATTGAAACAGGCAATTTATTCCAGCCGTACGGCTGACAAGTTCGTCGTACGTCTGCCAGACGGAATGCGGGAACGCATTGCCGAGGTGGCTCGCAATCATCACCGCAGCATGAACTCCGAAATCATCGCGCGCCTGGAACAAAGCCTCATTCAGGAAGGTGCCTTGGGCGACGAGTTGAGCATGCGCCTGGACAGCCCCGAGCTGTCGCTGCACGAACGCGAACTGCTGCAGCGTTTTCGTCAGCTCTCCCACCGCCAGCAAAATGCTCTCGTCTCGCTTATCGCGCACGACGTTGAGGCGGCCGCAGAAGCCAATTGATTCGCGACTGAAAGCCGAAGCCAGCTAAATGCTGGCTTTTTTTTGCGTGGAATTTGAGGGGTCACCCGAAGTGGGCTTGCGTGGGAGCGAGCAAGCTCGCCCCCAGAGGGATCAAAGCAGGAAGATCGTTGCCAGGCCCAGGAAGATGAAAAAGCCACCACTGTCGGTCATGGCGGTGATCATCACGCTGGCACCCATGGCAGGGTCGCGACCAATGCGGGCCAGGGTCATCGGGATCAACACCCCCATCAGCGCCGCCAGCAGCAGGTTGAGGGTCATGGCGGCCGTCATGACCACGCCGAGTGACCAGCTGCCATACAGCAAGTACGCCACCACGCCGATCACCCCACCCCACACCAGGCCATTGATAAGGCCCACGGCCAGCTCTTTGCGCAGCAGCCGCGAGGAGTTGGCCGTACTCACCTGATCCAGTGCCATGGCGCGCACAATCATGGTAATGGTCTGGTTGCCGGAGTTACCGCCAATACCGGCGACGATCGGCATCAACGCCGCCAGGGCGACCAGTTTCTCGATCGAGCCTTCAAACAAGCCGATCACGCGCGAAGCGATAAACGCGGTAATCAGGTTGACGGCCAGCCAGGCCCAGCGGTTACGCAGCGAACGCCAGACGGATGCGAAGATATCTTCCTCTTCACGCAGACCCGCCATGTTGAGGACTTCGGTCTCACTTTCTTCACGAATCAGGTCGACGATCTCATCGATGGTCAAACGGCCAATCAACTTGCCGTTCTTGTCCACCACCGGCGCCGAGATCAAGTCATACCGCTCGAATGCCTGCGCGGCATCGTAGGCGTCTTCATCCGGGTGGAAGCTCACGGTGTCGCTGGCCATCAAGTCCGCAACTTTCTTGTCCGGGTCATTGACCAGCAGGCGCTTGATCGGCAGGACGCCTTTGAGGATGCCTTCGTAATCGACCACGAACAGCTTATCGGTATGGCCAGGCAGCTCCTTGAGACGGCGCAGGTAACGCAGGACCACTTCCAGGCTGACATCTTCGCGGATGGTGACCATCTCGAAGTCCATCAGGGCGCCGACCTGATCGTCGTCATACGACAGCGCCGAGCGCACGCGCTCACGCTGCTGAGTGTCCAGCGCTTCCATCAGCTCATGGACGACATCACGGGGCAGCTCAGGCGCCAGGTCCGCCAGTTCGTCGGCGTCCATCTCCTTGGCGGCGGCCAGAAGCTCGTGATCGTCCATGTCAGCGATCAGGGTTTCACGGACCGAGTCGGAGACTTCGAGCAGGATATCGCCGTCGCGGTCGGCCTTGACCAACTGCCAGAGGGTCAGTCGATCATCCAGCGGCAAGGCTTCGAGAATATAGGCGACGTCGGCGGAGTGCAGGTCATCGAGCTTGCGTTGCAGCTCAACGAGGTTCTGCCGGTGAACCAGGTTTTCGACCAGGTTGTTATTCGGGCCTTCCTGGCGGTGCGTCAGGTCTTCGACCACGCGCTGGCGCTGCAGCAGCTCGATGACTTGAGCCAGGCGATCCTGCAGGCTTTCCTGTGTTTTCTTTACTTCTACTTCGGTCATAGGCGAACTCCACTCCCAGCAGCGGGGCACGCCGGAAGGATCAATCAGTCAATTCATGATTGGTAAAACGCGGTACTGAGTTACTACTGGGTAAGTCCATGGAGGTATTCCACAAGCCCCGGCGGGGCTGACGGGCGCAATGATACACCGCCCGGCCACTTTAAACGTCAAAAAACTGGAAAGAACAAGCGCTTGCGAGCCAATGCTGAGTAATGGCTGCATCTATGAACTGCGACGGCGCAGCGGGGACGGAAAACACACCGGAGCGAATGAAAAAGAGAAAATCCTACACAACCCCCAGACGGCAAAAAGCCCGCACTTGGCGGGCTTTTTGTTTGTATGGTGCACTCGACAGGATTCGAACCTGTGACCGCTCGGTTCGTAGCCGAGTACTCTATCCAGCTGAGCTACGAGTGCAGATTGTGTTTTTAGACCAGATCACAACTGGTTGCAACCGAATCACCTGCATCACTGCAACTGACTCTTAAATGGTGCACTCGACAGGATTCGAACCTGTGACCGCTCGGTTCGTAGCCGAGTACTCTATCCAGCTGAGCTACGAGTGCATTTGTTGCCGCGCATTATAGGCCGTTCAATCTCTATGTAAAGCTATTTTTTCGAGTAATTTCAACTACTTACCGAAAAAACCAGATCGCAACGTACTAAGCAAATAATGGCGGAGAACGGGGGATTCGAACCCCCGACACCCTTTTGAGGTGTACTCCCTTAGCAGGGGAGCGCCTTCGGCCACTCGGCCAGCTCTCCGCAACACGGGGCGTATATTAACCACGTTCATCCCCGTTTGCAAACATAAAAAACGATAAAAATTAAAGGCTTGGTTCTTCGTCCTTCTCTTTCTTGATCCGCAGGTAAATTTCCTCGCGGTGCACCGCTACCTCTTTCGGAGCGTTAACCCCGATACGTACTTGATTGCCTTTGACGCCGAGCACGGTCACGGTGATTTCGCCATCACCGATAATCAGGCTTTCTGCGCACCGACGAGTCAGAATCAGCATACCTTTCTCCTCACGCATTTCAGTTCAGGAACAACAGTCTGCAAAAAAACGGCTTTGGACCTACAACCAAAAGGCTATAGCCCTACCCGCCTAAGTATTGTCGAGCGCACGCAAAAGAACATGCGCCCTACAAAAAAAGGAAAGGCGCGGTAAACCGCGCCTTCCTGGCACTGCCTCACTCGCCCTGTCGGGCCGGAGCGTCCAGCTCAAAAGCGGTATGCAACGCGCGTACTGCCAGCTCCAGGTATTTCTCTTCGATGACCACAGAGACTTTGATTTCCGACGTAGAGATCATCTGGATATTGATGCTTTCCTTGGCCAGGGCCTCGAACATGCGGCTGGCAACGCCGGCATGGGAGCGCATGCCCACGCCCACGATCGACACCTTGGCAATCTTGGTATCGCCCACCACTTCACGGGCACCGATTTCCCTGGCCGTGTTCTGCAGGATCCGCTCCGCTGCATCGTATTCGTTGCGGTGCACAGTGAAGGTAAAATCGGTGGTGTTATCGTGCGACACGTTCTGCACGATCATGTCGACTTCGATGTTCGCGCCGCTGATAGGGCCCAGGATCTTGAACGCCACGCCCGGGGTGTCTGGCACGCCACGGATAGTCAGCTTGGCTTCATCACGGTTGAAAGCGATACCGGAAATGATCGGCTGTTCCATGGATTCCTCTTCATCAATAGTAATAAGGGTGCCCGGACCCTCTTTGAAGCTGTGCAATACGCGCAGCGGAACGTTGTACTTGCCGGCGAACTCCACCGCGCGAATCTGCAACACCTTGGAGCCGAGGCTGGCCATTTCCAGCATCTCTTCAAAGGTGATTTTATCCAGGCGCTGGGCCACGGACACCACGCGCGGATCGGTGGTGTAGACGCCATCCACATCCGTGTATATCTGGCATTCATCTGCCTTGAGCGCCGCTGCCAGCGCCACACCGGTAGTGTCCGAACCGCCGCGCCCGAGGGTGGTGATGTTGCCCTGCTCGTCCACGCCCTGGAAGCCCGCTACAACTACCACGCGTCCGGCCTTCAGGTCCGTACGAATTTTCTGGTCATCGATCTGCAGGATCCGCGCCTTGGTATGCGCGCTATCGGTGAGGATGCGCACCTGGCTGCCAGTGTAGGACACCGCCGGCACACCGCGCTTGTTCAGCGCCATGGCCAGCAAGGCGATGGTCACCTGCTCGCCGGTGGACACGATCACATCCAGCTCACGCGGCAGCGGCTGTTGATCGCCACTGATTGCCTTGGCCAGATCGATCAGACGATTGGTCTCGCCGCTCATGGCCGACAGCACCACCACCAGGTCGTCACCGGCATCGCGGAATTTCTTAACCTTGTCGGCCACCTGCTCGATTCTTTCAACAGAGCCGACCGAGGTACCTCCAAATTTCTGTACGATCAAAGCCATTTCTAAGCCGCCTCAGCCCGTAAAGGGGCGCCTGATAACCAATCAACCAGCACCGAACCTGCCCGCGACTGGACCACGGGCCGATTAACAGTGCCTTAAATACCTGCCTCGACAAACGGCACGGTCAGGGCCAGGGCTGCGTCCAGGCTGCCGGCGTCTACACCACCGCCTTGCGCCATGTCCGGACGACCACCGCCCTTCCCGCCCACTGCCGCGGCGGCTTGCTTCATCAAATCACCAGCCTTGAGTTGGCCAGTCAGGTCCTTGGTTACGCCGGCAACCAGAACGACCTTATCCTCATGGACACTGCCGAGCAGGATCACTGCGCGGCCGAGCTTGTTCTTCAACTGATCGACCAAGGCCAACAGCGCCTTGCCGTCCTGACCGTCCAGGCGCGCGGCCAAGACCTTCACGTCCTTGACGTCCACCGCGGCAGACGACAGATCGTCGCCCGCGGCACTGGCCGCCTTGGCTTGCAACTGCTCCAGCTGTTTCTCCAGGGCGCGATTGCGCTCCAGCACGGCGGACAGCTTGTCGATCAGATTGTCGCGGCTGCCCTTGACCAGGCTGGCCGCCTCCTTGAGTTGTTCTTCGGCCGCATTGAGGTAGGCCAGGGCCGCAGCGCCGGTCACCGCCTCGATACGCCGCACACCGGACGCCACGCCGCCTTCGCTGATGATTTTGAGCAGGGCGATGTCGCCGGTACGGTTGGCGTGGATACCGCCACACAGTTCTACCGAGAAACTGCCGCCCATGCTCAGTACGCGCACGTTGTCGCCATACTTCTCGCCGAACAGCGCCATGGCGCCCTTGGCCTTGGCGGTCTCGATATCGGTTTCTTCGGTTTCCACCGGGGTGTTTTTGCGAATCTCTGCGTTGACGATGTCTTCCAACGCCTTGATCTGCTCGGGCTTGATCGCTTCAAAGTGGCTGAAGTCGAAGCGCAGGCGCTGGCTGTCCACCAACGACCCCTTCTGCTGGACGTGCTCGCCCAGTACCTGGCGCAGTGCAGCGTGCAGCAAGTGGGTGGCCGAGTGGTTCAGCGCGGTGGCGTGGCGCACGTCGGCGTCTACCTGGGTGTCCACCGGCGTACCGACAGTCAGGCTGCCCGACGCCAGGACGCCGTGGTGCAGGAACGCGCCGCCGGTCTTGGTGGTGTCACGCACATCAAAACGACCGGACGCCGCCTTGAGGAACCCGCAGTCGCCGATCTGGCCGCCGGATTCGGCGTAGAACGGGGTCTGGTCCAGGACCACCACGCCGTCATCGCCTTCATTCAAGACGTCGACCGACTGGCCTTCCTTATAGAGGGCAACCACTTTGGCCGCACCGCCGGTGGCCTTGTAGCCGGTGAATTCGGTGGCCACGTCAACCTTGACCAGGCTGTTGTAGTCCATGCCGAAGGAGCTGGCGGACCGAGCGCGCACGCGCTGGGCTTCCATCTCGCGCTCGAAACCTGCCTCGTCGAGGGTCAGGTTGCGCTCACGGGCGATGTCGCCGGTCAGGTCCATCGGGAAACCGTAGGTGTCGTAGAGTTTGAACACCACATCACCCGGCACCACGGTGCCGGAAAGGTTGGCGAGGTCTTGCTCGAGAATTTTCAGGCCCTGCTCCAGGGTCTTGGCGAACTGCTCTTCTTCGGCTTTGAGCACGCGCTCGATGTGCGCCTGGTTCTGCTTGAGTTCCGGGAACGCGTCGCCCATCTCGGCGACCAGCGCCGCGACGATCTGGTAAAAGAAGCTGCCATTGGCGCCCAGCTTGTTGCCATGGCGGCAAGCGCGGCGAATGATGCGACGCAGCACGTAGCCACGGCCTTCGTTGGACGGCAGCACGCCGTCGGCAATCAGGAAGCCGCAGGAACGGATGTGGTCGGCCACGACTTTCAGCGAGGCCTGGTCTTCATTGGCGCAACCAATGGCCTTGGCCGCCGCGGCGAGCAGGCTCTGGAACAGGTCGATTTCGTAGTTGGAATGCACGTGCTGCATCACCGCGCTGATCCGCTCCAGGCCCATGCCGGTATCCACCGACGGTGCCGGCAACGGATGCAACACGCCGTCGGCGGTGCGGTTGAACTGCATGAAAACGTTGTTCCATATCTCGATGTAACGGTCGCCGTCTTCTTCCGGCGAGCCCGGTGGGCCGCCCCAGATGTCGGCGCCGTGGTCGTAGAAGATCTCGGTGCAGGGGCCGCACGGGCCGGTATCGCCCATGGTCCAGAAGTTATCGGAGGCGTACGGCGCGCCTTTGTTGTCGCCGATGCGCACCATGCGCTCAGGCGGTACGCCGACCTGCCGGGTCCAGATGTCGTAGGCCTCGTCATCGCTGGCATAGACGGTGACCCAGAGTTTTTCCTTCGGCAGCTTCAGCACGCCGGTCAGGAAGGTCCAGGCGAAGTTGATCGCGTCCTGCTTGAAATAGTCGCCAAAACTGAAGTTGCCGAGCATTTCGAAAAAGGTGTGGTGACGGGCGGTGTAGCCGACGTTTTCCAAGTCGTTGTGCTTGCCGCCGGCGCGTACGCATTTCTGGCTGCTGACGGCGCGGGTGTAGGCGCGCTTTTCCTGGCCCAGGAAGCAGTCCTTGAACTGGTTCATCCCCGCGTTAGTGAACAGCAGGGTGGGGTCATTGCCTGGGATCAAGGAGCTGGAGGCGACACGGGTGTGACCTTGCTCTTCGAAGAAGCGAAGGAAGGCTTCACGGATTTCTGCGCTTTTCATTAGGTTCTTCCACGGAGGCTGCGGCCAAAGGCCAGTGCGCAACATCATCAGACGGAGCGACGGCAAAGGGCCGCATTATATCGGCCCTTTGCCGGTGGTACAGCGTGTTTATACGATAGAAACGTTCAATTGGACGGTCTGCACGGTCATTTACGCGAAAACTCGACGAATGCCTGCACCACTTGCTCGATCTGCGCCCGGCTGACATCCATGTGCGTGACCATGCGCAGGCGTGGCGCAACGCTCAGCTTGATCGCGCGCTCGGCGGCGAAGGCCTTCAAGGCCTCGGCTTGATCACCGATCTGCACATAGACCATGTTGGTCTGCACCGGCTCCACTTCATAGCCGGCCTTGCGCAGCTCATCGCCCAGCCATTGCGCATTGGCGTGGTCGTCGGCCAGGCGCTGGACCTGGTGATCCAGGGCGTACAGCCCCGCCGCCGCGAGGGAGCCGGCCTGGCGCATGCCACCACCGACCATCTTGCGCAGGCGCCGGGCCTTGGCGATCAGCGCCGTGGATCCGCACAACACCGAGCCAATCGGTGCACCGAGGCCTTTGGACAGGCACACCGACACCGAATCAAAGTGCAGGGCAATCTCACGTGCATCCACGCCCAGCTTGACCGCTGCGTTGTAGAGCCGTGCGCCATCCAGATGCAGGGCCAGGCCATGTTCACGGGTGAACGCCCGCGCCTGCGCCAGGTAATCCAACGGCAATACCTTGCCTTGCATGGTATTTTCCAGCGCCAGCAAACGGCTGCGGGCAAAATGAAAATCGTCCGGCTTGATCGCCGCCAGTACCTGGTCCAGGTCCAGGGAACCGTCCGCCTGCACCTCCAGCGGCTGCGGCTGGATCGAACCCAGGACCGCCGCGCCACCGCCTTCGTATTTGTAGGTATGGGCCTGCTGGCCGACGATGTATTCCTCGCCGCGCTCACAGTGGGCCATCAATGCCAGCAGGTTGCTCATGGTACCGGTGGGCACGAACAGCGCGGCGGCAAAGCCCAGGCGCTTGGCCAGTTCGGCTTCCAGGCGATTGACGCTGGGGTCTTCGCCATACACGTCATCACCGCTGGCGGCCGTGGCCATTGCTTCGCGCATGCCGGGCGTGGGTTGGGTCACGGTGTCGCTGCGCAGGTCAATCACGGACATGAATCAAGCCTCTGACGATTTGGGTAAGTGCCTCATAGAGATGATTACTGCGGGCAAAACCACGGAATATCAAGCCCCGGCTGCATTCAATCGAATACCAACCAAACAAACCGATATAGCTTATCGATAGAGCGGCCGTGCAGTTTTCGAAAAACCGTGTTAAAAACGCTTCGCCGCCAGGGTTCTGGCGGCAACGTTCTCAGGGCGGGGTGCAATTCCCCACCGGCGGTAATTACACGCAATGTGTATAGCCCGCGAGCGCTTGGCGCCTCGAACTGCTCACGCAGGACGGCGGCAAGGTCAGCAGACCCGGTGTGATCCCGGGGCCGACGGTCATAGTCCGGATGAAGAGAGAACGGGATTGGCACCTAAGGGCCGCGCACCATGCGTGCTTGCGTACCCTTAAATCCCATTCGATTCATAACGCCCTGTTTTTTTCTTAAACAGGAGTCAGAACATGCAACCCACCGCTATCGACAGCAAGAGTAAAAACCACCACGGCGAGCGCGTCGCGTTTATCCAGGCCTGCTGGCACAAGGATATTGTCGACCAATCGCGTAAAGGCTTCCTCGCCGAAATGATCGCCCAGGGCTACCAGGAATCGGACATCGATTTCTTCGAAGTCGGCGGCGCCTTTGAAATGCCCCTGCACGCCAAGCTGCTGGCCAAGACCGGCCGTTACGCCGGTATTGTCGCCGCCGCACTGGTGGTGGACGGTGGGATCTACCGTCACGAGTTCGTCGCCCAGTCGGTGGTCAGCGGCCTGATGCAAGTGCAGCTGGAAACTGAAGTGCCAGTGTTCTCGGTATCGCTGACACCGCATCACTTCCATGCCGGCACCGAGCATCACACCTTTTTCTATGAACACTTCGTGCACAAGGGCCAGGAAGCGGCACGCACCTGCGCCGATACGCTGCACAAGGTCCGCGCGATCCGTCGCAGCGAGCCGCGGGCTGTAGCGGTCTAAGCAACACTGCACACCCAACTATGGGAACAGGCTTTGTGTGGGAGCTGGCTTGCCTGCGATAGCATCACCTCGGTGTAACTGATAGACCGAGGTGCCTGCATCGCAGGCAAGCCAGCTCCCACATTCGAATCCCGTAGGACTTGAGATTTACGCCAAGCCCGCCTCCGTGGTTGGCACGATCAATATCCCCGCGCGCAAACCGTTCTTAACCTTCGGGTTGGGGAAGATGATGCGTGCACCCTCTTCCTCGATCACCCAGCGCGTCTTGGCCACGTCTTCGGCCAGCAGGTAGCCTTTTTTCAATTCCGAAAAGTTTTCCACGTCTGCAGGCAAGTGCAGCAGGAAGGCGTCACTGTGCTTGATCACTTCGCGCGCCACGGCGAACAGCTGCATACCGTCGAGGCTGTCTGTCTCGGGCTCGGTGCCTTCGATGATTTGCGTGAGGCGCTGCTCCAGGCGTGAAACATCCACGCCCTCGTTGTGCCCGAACGGCCGCGCCTTGCCCAGTTCCAGAGTGAAGGCTTCAGCGTCGAGCTGCTCGTAGGTAAATGCAGAAAAGGTGATGGACGCCTTGTTCTGCAACAGCACCGCTTGCATGCCAGCGGCATGCAGGCGCGCCAGTTCACGGCGTGAGTGCTGGCGCCCCTCCTTCCAGGGGTACAGCGCAAACTGCTCGATCTTGGAGCCGCGAATGGCCGTGTGCAGGTCGTAATGCAGGCGCGAGCGATCAGACTGGCTGAAGAAGCTGCGCGCCAACTGCTCAAGTTCGGCGGCGCGCATGGCTTCGGGGCCGATGTTTTGTTCGTGACGGCCATTGAACAGCCGATTGACGTCCAGTTCCAGGTAACGCTCGCCGCGACGCATGGCCTCGGGGTTGCCGAACAGGAACAGAATACGGGTGCGGGGTTTTATTTCCCCACGGGCGATGCCATGCAACAGGCGGTCGAGCAGCTCGATTGGCGCCGTTTCGTTGCCGTGGATGCCGGACGACAGCAGCAGGTCGCTGCCATTGTCCCGGGCCTGCGGCGGACGCACTTCAAGTGCGCCCTCGCTGAGCCAGCGCATCTGCACGCCGTCGACAGTCAGTTGAATTTTTTGCGCCGGTTCACGACCGGCGAGGGTCAGTTCAAGCAGTTTGCCGAGGGCGAGCATACGAGGCTTCCTTAGTGGTTGCAGCCTGGGCCGTGGACGTGATCGTCGTCATCACCTTCAACCTCGGCCGGTTCCATTTCCAGTTGCAGGCTCATCAGGTTGGTGGCCAGCGGGCGCATCAGCAGGTTGGCGTACTCGGCGTCGCCTTCCTCTACATCCACACCGATCAGCAGTTGGCCGCGGCCGTCGTGCTGGATCCAGATCTCCTTGCCCTGCCAGACCACGGCGACGCGGGTGCAGGAGGTTTCCAGCTGGGTGCCGTCGGTGTCTTCAAGGATCAGCTTCAGGGTGTCGGTCATAAATAAAATATCTCAGCCATGCGGCGTTAATTGATCTGGAAAGGATAAACCGAGCCCAGTTTAAGGATTTGCGTCAGTTCATCCAGTGCCGTCCGGCACTCAAGCAGCAATTGCGGGTCAGCCAGGTCGGTTTCGCGCAGGCTGTCGCGGTAGTGCTTGTGGACCCACTGGGTCAGGGTGTCGTACAGCGGCGCGGTCATGATAACGCCTGGGTTTACCGCCGCCAGTTCCGTTTCATTCAGCGCCACGCGCAAGCGCAGGCACGCCGGCCCGCCGCCGTTCTGCATGCTTTGCTTGAGGTCGAAGACTTTCACTTCGCGAATCAGGCCACCGGCAGTGGTCAAGCTTTGCAGGTAGTGCCACACCCGTTCGTTGGCACGGCATTCTTCCGGCACGATCAGCAGCATCGAGCCATCCGGCCGCGTCAGCAACTGGCTGTTGAACAGGTAGGAACGCACCGCGTCCTCAACGCTGACCTGGGCGCGCGGCACACAGACGGACTGGAAGTTACCACCCAGCTTGCCCAGTTTGCCCTGCAGTTCGGCGAGCATCTGCTCGGTATGGAGGAACGCATCCTCGTGATAGAACAGCACCTCGCCGTTGCCCACCGCGATCACGTCGTTGTGGAACACACCGGCATCGATCACCGCCGGGTTCTGCTGGGCGTAGACCACGCCGTCGTCCTTCAAGCCATGCAGGCGCGCAACGGCCTGGGACGCCTCAAGGGTCTGGCGCGCCGGGTACTTCTGCGGGGCTGGGTAACGGGGGTCGAATGCGCTACGGCCAAACACGAAAAACTCAACGCCAGCTTCGCCGTATTCACGGCAGAAACGCGTGTGGTTGGCCGCGCCTTCGTCGCCGAACTGCGCCACCGCCGGTAACGCGGCGTGGTGGGCGAAATGTTGACCATCGGCAAACATCGCCCCCAGCACGCGGCTGGTGGTCGGGTGTTCGATGCTGCGGTGGTATTTGCAATTGAGGTTGGCGGCGGTGAAATGCACGCGGCCGTCCGCCGTGTCGGCGCTGGGGCTGACGGTGGCGGCATTGGCGACCCACATGCTCGAGGCGGAGCAGCTGGCAACCAGCAACGGCATGGCATGCTTGGCCGCTTGCTCGATCACCTGGGCGTCGCTGCCGCTGAAACCCAGGCTTCGCAAGGCGGCCACATCAGGACGTTCCTGGGGCGCGAGAATCCCTTGCACAAAGCCCATGTCCATCAGGGCCTTCATTTTCTGCAGGCCCTGCAACGCCGCTTCCTTGGGGCTGGAATGCTGCTGGCTGTTGCTCTGGGAGGCGACGTTGCCAAAGGACAACCCGCCGTAGTTATGGGTCGGCCCCACTAGACCGTCAAAATTGACTTCATAGGATTTCATCGGCGAGGCTCCACGAACATCTGTTTTTATAGGCTTCAAATGACTTGACTGCACCACGGGTCAATGTGGGAGCTGGCTTGTGTGGGAGCGGGCTTGCTCGCGAAAGCGGTGTGTCAGTCAATACATCCGGTGACTGAACCATCGCTTTCGCGAGCAAGCCCGCTCCCACATTAGATCCCTTCCCGCCTTAGACCAGTGTTATGCCGGGGGTAAGCGTGGCAGGCACAACCAAACTCGGGGTCTCCAGCGACGCCACCGGATACGCACAATAATCCGCCGCGTAATACGCACTGGCGCGGTGGTTGCCCGAGGCCCCTACCCCACCAAACGGCGCGGTGCTGGCGGCGCCGGTCAGCTGTTTGTTCCAGTTGACGATACCGGCGCGGCTTTCCAGCCAGAACTGCTGGTAGCGCGCTTCGGAATCCGACAGCAGCCCCGCGGCCAAGCCGTATTGAGTGTTGTTGGCCTCGGCGATCGCCGCGGCAAAATCCGCGTAGCGGATCACCTGCAGCAGCGGGCCGAACAGCTCTTCGTCTTCGCGCTCGGTCACGGCGGTGACGTCGATGATGCCAGGGGTCAGCAACGCGGCCTGGTGCCTAGGCTGAGTCATTTCCAGCAGCGCGACGGCGCCATTGGCCAACATCAGTTCCTGGGCCTCCATCAAGGCCTTGGCGGCGCCGAGGGAGATCACCGAGCCCATGAATGGCGCCGGTTGCTGGTCGAACGCGCCGACTTCAATTGTCGCGCTCACCGCCACCAGGCGCGCCAGCAAGGCATCGCCCCAGGCGCCTTCCGGCACCAGCAGGCGGCGTGCGCAGGTGCAGCGCTGGCCGGCGGAGATAAACGCCGACTGGATGATGGTGTACACCGCCGCATCCACGTCGGCGACTTCGTCGACCACCAGCGGGTTGTTGCCGCCCATTTCCAAGGCCAGGATCTTGTCCGGCCGCCCGGAAAATTGCTGGTGCAGATGGTTGCCGGTACGGCTGGAACCGGTGAAGAACAAACCGTCGATGCCTGGGTTGGCAGCCAGGGCGATGCCGGTTTCCCGCGCGCCTTGCAGCAGGTTCAACACGCCGGCCGGCAAACCGGCTTCGACCCAGCACTGCACGGTCAGCTCGGCGACTTTAGGGGTCAGCTCGCTCGGCTTGAACAGCACGGTGTTACCCGCGAGCAGCGCCGGAACGATATGCCCGTTCGGCAGATGACCCGGGAAGTTGTAGGGGCCGAACACCGCCACCACGCCATGTGGCTTGTGGCGCAGCACAGCGGTGGCATCGCCCAGTGGCCCGCTCTTCTCGCCGGTACGCTCACGGTAGCTTTGCACCGAGATGGCGATCTTGTTGGCCATGCTGGTGACTTCGGTGGCCGACTCCCACAGCGGCTTGCCGGTTTCCTCACCGATGCAACGGGCGATTTCATCGGCGCGTTTTTTCAGGGTGGCGGCGAAGGCTTCCAGCACGCTGATGCGCTCTTCCAACGGGCGCCGGGCCCACGCCGGGAACGCCTGGCGCGCGGCCTGCACGGCGGATTCAACCTGCTCGGTGGTGGCGCCATTGCCGGCCCACAACACCTGCTGGGTCACCGGGTTGCGCGATTCGAACAACTCACCCTGGCCAGCCAGCCAGCTCCCTGCGATGTACAACGCATTCATTATTTCGACTCCCGAGCTGCGGACAACGGTACGGCGCGCACTTGATCACCGACCACCAACTGGAGACGCTTGGCAGTCTGAGGATCGACCACCAAGGTACCCGCGGCCAGGCGGGCCGGTGCGGCAGTGATGCGGCAGTCTTCGCGCTTGCGGTTATGGATCAGGAACGGCGTGGCGTCGTCCCCCGGCGTGCCGATGGCGAGCACCAGCGACTGGCTGTCGCGCACCGCACGGATCTTGCTGGTTTCACATTCCACCGCCGGGCCCGCATCGAAAATATCGACATAACCCTGGTAGCTGAAGCCTTCGCTCTTGAGCATGCTCAGCGCCGGTTCGGTGTCCGGATGCACCTTGCCGATCACGTTGCGCGCGTCTTCGGAGAGGAAGCAGCTGTACAGCGGAAACTTCGGCATCAGCTCAGCGATAAATGCCTTGTTGCCCACACCGGTGAGGTAATCGGCCTGGCTGAATTCCATCTTGAAGAAGTGGCGGCCCAGGCTTTCCCAGAACGGCGAACGCCCGGCGTCGTTGGACACACCGCGCATCTCGGCGATGATCTTGTTGCCGAACAACTGCGGGAATTCGGCGATGAACAACATCCGCGCCTTGGCCAGCATGCGGCCGTTGAGGCCGGTGCGGTAATCGGCGTGCAGGAACAACGAGCACAGTTCGGAGTTGCCGGTGAGGTCGTTGGCCAGGAACAGCGTCGGGATCTCGCGGTAGATATTCAGCTCCTGGGAGGCGCTGACGGTCAGGCCGACCCGGAAGTTGTACCACGGCTCGCGCAGGCCGACCGCGCCCGCAATCGCGGAAATACCCACCACCCGGCCTTCGTCGTTTTCCAGCACGAACAAGTAGTCGGCATCGCCGCGCCCGGCGTCGCCACGAAAGGTTTTTTCGGCCCAGCCCACGCGGTGGGTCAGGCGTTCCTCGTTGGCCGGCAAGGTAGTGAGGCCGGTGCCGGTGCTGCGCGCCAGGTCGATCAGGGCCGGTAAATCGCTGCTGCGTACGGGACGAACAATCATGCTATCTCCTCAAACGGGCCGCCTGCTCCAGGCCACCCGCAAAACTCTGCTTAAACCGCAACCAGGCGCACGCTGGCACCTTCGCCGACGCCCAGCGCTTCGGCCGCGTCGAGGTCCAGGGTCACCGGTTTGCCGGGCGCGTAGTCCAACTCCAGCATCACCGCACGGTAATCCTGCAACTGCGCGTTGCTCACCAGGTACTGGCGGCCGACACCCTTGACCATCTCGCCGATCTTCACCGGCACCACGCGGCTCTGGGCGATCGAGCGAATGCCCGAGACCCGCGCGTGCAGCGTCGGGCCGCCGTCGAAGATATCGATGTAATGGTCGGTCTCGAAGCCTTCGCGCATCAGGATGTCGAACGTGATCTGCGCACGCGGGTGCACCTGGCCCATCGCCTCTTGGGCGGCGTCCGGCAGCAGCGGCACGTAGATCGGGTAATGCGGCATCAGCTCGGCGAGGAAGGTACGGCTTTTCAGCCCGCACAGGCGCTCGGCGGCGGCGTAGTTGAGGTCGAAGAAGTTGCGGCCGATGGCGTCCCAGAACGGCGAATCACCGTTCTCGTCGCTGTAGCCGACAATCTCGGTCACCACCGAGTCGGCAAAGCGCTCGGGATGGCTGGCGACGAACAGCAGGCGGCCACGGGAATTGAGTTCCGACCACGGCGAACCGACCAGCTCGGGCACCACGTAGAAACTGGTGAGCAAGCTGTTGCCGGTCAGGTCGTGGCACTGGGAAAGCACGTGGATCTTGTTGTGGATCTTCAGCTCACGGGAGGCGTGCACGAAGGTTTCGTTACGGAAGCTGTAGAACGGCTCCGAATAACCGGCCGAAGCGACGATGGCCGAGCAGCCAGCGAGTTTGCCGGTGTCCGTTTCTTCGAGCACGAAGAAATAGCTTTCTTCGCCGTTGAAACTCACCTCGGCCGCGAAGGACGCTTCGCTGGCGGCGATCTTGTCGCTCAGGCGCTCCACATCGTCCGGCAAGGAGGTGACACCAATCGGGCTGTCCGCAGCCAGACGCTGTACCTCGCCCAGATCAGCCATTTGCGCGGGGCGCATCACCAGCATGGTGTCACTCCTTAACTCGAAACTTCATAGAGAAAATGTCATGCACCACATCGGGTTCACCCGAAGACCAGTGTGGGAGCGGGCTTGCCCGCGATAGCGATCGCTCAGTCGACATCGGGGTGACTGAACCAATGCAATCGCAGGCAAGCCAGCTCCCACATTCTGATCTGCAGTGCGGCAGATAAATGTGTCGCTATCAGGCTTGCGTCAACGTCTTCACAGCCCGTTCAAAACGATCCAGGCCTTCGTTGATGTCCGCCTCTTCCACCACCAGGCTTGGGGCGAAACGCACCACGTCCGGGCCGGCTTGCAGGATCATCAGGTTTTCTTTCTCGGCCGCGTTGAACACGTCCTTGGCCTTGCCTTTGAATGCATCGCTCAGCACGCAACCCATCAACAGGCCCAGGCCACGCACTTCGGTGAAGATGCCGTATTGCTTGCCGATTTGTTCCAGGCGCGCCTTGAACAGGTCGTGCTTGGCGTTCACGCCGGCCAGGACTTCAGGTGTGTTGATCACGTCGATGACCGCCTCGGCCACCGCGCACGCCAGCGGGTTGCCGCCGTAAGTGGTGCCATGAGTGCCGACCACCAGGTGCTTGGCCAGGTCTTCACGGGTGAGCATCGCCGCGATCGGGAAACCGCCGCCCAGGCTCTTGGCGCTGGTGAGGATGTCGGGCGTCACGCCGTAGTGCTGATAGGCAAACAGATGGCCGCTGCGGCCCATGCCGGTCTGCACTTCGTCGAACACCAGCAGCGCGTTGTTCGCGTCGCACAGTTCGCGGGCGCCTTGCAGGTAAGCCAGCTCGGCCGGCAGCACGCCGCCCTCGCCCTGGATCGGTTCGAGCACCACGGCGCAGGTCTTGTCCGACACGGCAGCTTTCAGCGCGGCCAGGTCGTTATAAGGCACGTGGGTGATGCCGGTGATTTTCGGGCCGAAACCATCGGAGTACTTGGACTGGCCACCGACGTTGACGGTGAACAGGGTACGGCCATGGAAGCTGTTCAGCGCGGCGATGATCTCGTATTTCTCCGTGCCGAAACGGTCGAACGCGACGCGACGGGCCAGCTTGAACGCGGCCTCGTTGGCTTCGGCGCCGGAGTTGCAGAAGAACACGCGCTCGGCAAACGTGGCGTCGATCAACTTATGCGCCAGGCGCAGGGCCGGCTCATTGGTGAAAACGTTGGAGACATGCCACAGCTTGTTGGCCTGCTCGGTCAATGCACCGACCAGCGCCGGATGGGCGTGACCCAATACGTTAACCGCGATGCCGCCGGCAAAGTCGATCAGCTCGCGACCGGCCTGGTCCCATACGCGGGAACCTGCGCCACGCACAGGGATGAACGCGGCAGGTGCGTAGTTAGGCACCATGACTTGGTCGAAATCGGCACGTTGCACCGGGGCTTGCTCAACGGACATCGGAGTCTCCTGAAGAGGAACGCCCGCCTGGAACTGGCGGACGATGCAGGGATTGTAAGGACAGTTTTCAGCGCGGCCTTGCCGCCAAGCGACAACTTCTTATAGCGCCAACCCCCGTTTTACGCGGGTTTACGCCAATGCGACAAATAGCGTCGCAATGGCGCAGTTTAAACGGATGACGGCGATTTGCGGCAGTGTCGCGGGAATTTCGCGCCAACCCGGCAACAGGTCTGGCTGGCCAGAGGCTCAACCGCGCTCGGACGGCACCGAAGACAGTTCGAACGGGCTGCTGCTGCGGCGCTGGTTGCGGTCTTCACGGGGCGTGGCGCCAAAGAAGTTGCGGTAGGCACTGGAGAAGTGCGGCCCCGAGGAGAAGCCGCACGAGAGGCCGATCTGGATGATCGACTTGCTGGTTTGCATAAGCATCTGGCGCGCCTTGTTCAGGCGCAGCTCCAGGTAGTACTGGCTGGGAACGCGGTTGAGGTATTGCTTGAAAATGCGTTCGAGTTGTCGTCGTGACACGCACACATGCTGGGCGATCTCGTCGGTGGTCAGCGGCTCTTCGATATTGGCTTCCATCAGCAACACGGCCTGGGTCAGCTTCGGATGGCTGGAACCCAGGCGGTTCTGCAGCGGGATACGCTGGCGCTCACCGCCTTCGCGGATGCGTTCGACCACCAGCTCTTCGGAGACTGCCCCGGCCAGCTCTGCGCCGTGATCACGGGCCAGCACCGCCAGCAGCAGGTCGAGCACCGACATGCCGCCACACGCGGTGAGGCGGTCACGGTCCCAGTCGAACAGGTGGCTGGTGGCGATGACTTTGGGGAAACGCTCGGCGAAATCGTCCTGCCAGCGCCAGTGCACGGCGGCGCGGTAGCCGTCGAGCAGGCCGAGCTGGGCCAATGGATACACACCGGCCGACAAGCCGCCGATCACACAGCCTGCGCGCACAAGCTGCTTGAGGGCGGCGCTCAATTGGGAAGCGATGACGGTCGGCGGTTCGTCCGCCAACAGGAACAGCTTCTGGAAACCTTCGAGTTTGCCCGCCCACGGTTCACCGGGCAGTTGCCAGGCACCTTCAATCACAGGCTCGGCTTGCAGGAACGACAACTCGTAGACCACATCCGGATGCACCCGCTGGGCAACGCGCAAGGCCTCCTCAGCCAGCGCAAGCGTGAGTGCTTTTGTGCTGGGCCAAATCAGGAAACCAATTTTGTGGGCGGTCATGGAGTGCTATCCGAAGCGAGGAACGGTAATGAAGACAAAGGCCAATGCTAGCCGGTAAACCCACACAAATCTCAAAACAGATGGAGATCAACTGTGGGAGCTGGCTTGCCTGCGATAGCGGTGGGTCAGTAAATACATCTGCTGCTGATGCAGCGCTATCGCAGGCAAGCCAGCTCCCACAGGGGATTGTGGCTAGCCATTAAGCGTGTGAAGCATGCCCTATATCAGTGCACAAAAGCAGTCCTGATTATTTCAGGCTGCCTGACAAGAACTGCTGCAAACGCTCGGACTGCGGGTTCACCAACACTTCACGCGGGTTGCCGCGCTCTTCGACGATGCCTTTGTGCAAAAACACCAACTGGTTCGACACTTCACGGGCAAAGCCCATTTCGTGGGTCACCACCACCATGGTGCGGCCTTCCTGGGCCAGGTCCTGCATCACCTTGAGCACTTCGCCGACCAGTTCCGGGTCGAGTGCCGAGGTCGGCTCGTCGAACAGCATCACCTCAGGTTCCATCGCCAAGGCACGGGCGATAGCCACGCGCTGCTGCTCACCACCGGACATGTGGCCGGGGAACGCATCCTTACGATGGCCCACGCCGACCTTGGCCAGGTAATGCTCAGCCTTTTCACGGGCTTCTCTTTTCGGCATGCCCAGCACGTGCACCGGGGCTTCCATCACGTTTTCCAACGCGGTCATGTGCGACCACAGGTTGAAATGCTGGAACACCATGGACAGGCGCGAACGCATGCGCTGCAACTGCTTGGGGTCGGCGGCCTTCATGGCACCGTCCTTGTTGGTCACTAGCTTGAGCTCTTCGTTGTTGAGCAGGATCTTGCCGGCGTGGGGCTGCTCCAGCAGGTTGATGCAGCGCAAAAAGGTGCTTTTGCCCGAACCGCTGGAACCGATGATGCTGATCACATCCCCGGCCGCGGCGGCCAGGGATACGCCTTTGAGCACTTCATGACTGCCATAGCGTTTATGCAGGTCTTGGACTTCAAGCTTGTACATGCGGTCGGTTCTCACAAAAACAGGTGGTCAGTCGTTGAGCAAGCGCCCGTGACGCAGCGCTTCGCGCCCCGCCACCTTGGCCAGCCAGAAACCCGCTTGGGCATAACGTAGCCGTTCAACGGCAAACAGCACCCCCGAGGTGCCCGCGCAGATGGTGCTTACGCGGTCTTCCAGGGGGTCAATCACTTCAAAAATCGGCTCGCCCTTCTCGACCCGGTCACCGGCCTTACGCAGGTAACTGATCACCCCGGCGTGGGGCGCGAACAGCAATTCGGTGGCTTCAAACGGTACACCTTCACACGGCTCGTGCTGGGGCGCAGGCCATTCACCCTTGATCAGGCCTTGCTCGGCCAGGAACGCCAGGATGCCTTCGGCGTGGAAGACGGCCTCGTCACGGCCGGTGTCGGCCTGGCCACCCAACTCCAGCGTCGTCGCCAGGCAGGCCAGCGGAACCTGCGCCTCAGGGAAGGCCCGGGACAGGCGCAGCCACGGCAAGGAGCAGGCTTCATCGAACGAGCTGCCGCCGGAGTCTTCCGCCAGCAGGCCGACTTTCACATTCAAATGCGCCGACAGCGAACGCCACTGCGGCCAGTGCTGGGGCAACGCGTACATGTGCAGCGCGGCTTCGGCGTCGCAGTGCAGGTCCAGCACGATATCGGCCGTGCAGGCGTGGCTCAGCAAGATGCGCTGCATGCCTTGCAACTGGCTGCTCGGCGCGGGCAATGCGCTGAGCACATCGCTCATCGCCTGGCGAATCATGCGCACGTTGGCGTGAGGATCATCGCCCAGCTTGCCTGTGAGCAACTCGGCGACCGGCTCGCTCAGCTCAACGAAATCGCGGTTGAAGTTCTTGCCGCTGCCCACCTCGAAACGTCCCTGGTGGCTGCCTTGCAGCAACTGGCCCAGGCCCATCGGGTTGGCCACCGGCACCAGCTCGATCACGCCATTGAGGGCGCCTTGCGCTTCAAGTACGGCGAGGCGCTTTTTCAGCTCCCACGCCGCGCGCATGCCGGGTAACTCATCGGCGTGCAGGCTGGCCTGGATATACGCCTTGCGCTCGCCCTTGCCGAAACGGAACACGCTCAGTTGGCGCTCGCAGCCCAGGTGGCCCCAGGGCAGCAGGTGATCGATACGTTGCATATCAGTGCTTCCTTGGCGCCAGGTAGCTCAGCCAGCGGCGCTCGGCCAACTTGAACAGGCGTACCAGGATGAAGGTCAGGCACAGGTAGAACGCGCCGGCGGTGATATAGGCTTCAAACGGCAGGTAGAACTGCGCATTCACCGTGCGCGCGGCACCGGTGATGTCGATCAAGGTGACGATGGAGGCCAGGCTGGTGGTCTGCAGCATCATGATCACTTCGTTGCTGTACTGCGGCAGCGCGCGACGCAGGGCCGACGGCAGCAGAATGCGGCGGTACAGTTTGTAGCGTGACATGCCCATGGCCTTGGCCGCTTCGATCTCGCCATTGGGCGTGGCCTTGAGGCTGCCGGCGATGATCTCGGCGGTGTAGGCGCTGGTGTTGATCGCAAACGCCAGGCACGCGCAAAACGTGGCGCTGGACAGCAGCGGCCACATGACGCTTTCGCGGACGGTTTCGAACTGCGCCAGGCCGTAGTAGATCAGGAACAACTGCACCAGCATCGGTGTGCCGCGGATCACGTAGGTGTAAAGCCAGGCCACGCCGTTGACGATCGGCTGCTTGGACACGCGCATCAAGCCCAGGGGCAAGGCGGCGAGCAGGCCGAAGAACAACGAGATGGCGAGCAGTTTCAGAGTGGTCAGCAAACCGCCGAGGTACAGCGGCATGGCCTCCCAGATGACGTTGTAGTCGAAGATCATAGATCAGCCGCCCTTACGCCTACCGAGTAGCGCTTCTCAAGATAGCGCAGCGCCAGCAACGACACGCTGGTGATCACCAGGTACATCGCCGCCACTGCGAGGAAGAAGGTAAAAGGCTCGCGGGTGGCGTCGGCCGCCTGCTTGGCCTTGAACATCATGTCTTGCAGGCCCACCACCGAAATCAGCGCGGTGGCCTTGGTGAGGACCAACCAGTTATTGGTGAACCCGGGGATCGCCAGCCGAATCATCTGCGGCACCATCACCCGGAAAAACACCTGGAACCCGCTCATGCCATACGCCAGCCCGGCTTCGGCCTGGCCCTTGGGAATGGCCATGAAGGCGCCGCGGAAGGTTTCCGACAGGTAGGCGCCAAAGATGAAACCCAGGGTGCCGATACCGGCGGCCAAGGGGTTCAAGTCGATATAGTCGTCGTAGCCAAGCATCGGCGCGACGCGGTTGAGCAGGTCCTGACCGCCGTAGAAAATCAGCAGGATCAGCACCAGGTCGGGGATCCCGCGGATCACCGTGGAGTACAAGTCACCCAGCCAGGCCAGCCAGCGCACCGGCGACAGGCGCAACGCGACCCCGATCAGACCCAGAACAATGGCCAAGGCCATGGACGACAAGGCGAGCTGAAGCGTCAACCATGCGCCATCGAGGATGACGGCCCCGTAGCCTTTCAACATGATTCAGGTCCTCGAAAAGGGGGATGAAAAAATGGCGCAAACTTCAGAGTGTTCTGTTGCTTGCGCCATTTCGGACAGACAGCTGCGACGGTTTACTTGGCGTCAGCGCCGTAAATGTCGAAGTTGAAGTACTTGTCCTGGATCGTTTTGTACTTGCCGTTGGCACGGATCGCCGCGATGGCCGCGTTGATGCGCTCCAGGTTTTCCTTGTCGCCCTTGCGTACCGCGATGCCTATGCCGTCGCCGAAGTACTTGGCGTCGGTGAAGGCCGGGCCGGTGAACGCGTAGCCTTTGCCGGCCGGGGTGTCGAGGAAACCTTCCTGCAGCAGGGTGGCGTCAGCCACGGTGCCGTCGAGGCGACCTGCTTCCACGTCCAGGTAGATTTCGTTCTGCGAGCTGTAAGGCACGACGGTGGCGCCTTTGGGGGCCAGGACTTCCTTGGCGAAACGGTCATGGATCGAACCGCGCTGCACGCCGATTTTCTTGCCTTTCAACTCATCCAGGTTGTCGCTGACCGTCGTGCCTTCCTTCATCACCAGGCGCGCCGGGGTCAGGTAGTAGCGGTTGGTGAAGTCCACGGACTTCTTGCGGTCGTCGGTAATGGACATGGACGACAGGATCGCATCGATCTTGCGCACTTTGAGCGCCGGGATCAGGCCGTCGAATTCCTGCTCGACCCAGGTGCACTTGACCTTCATCTCTTCGCACAGCGCATTGCCGATATCGTAGTCAAAACCGACGATGCTGCCGTCCGGCGCCTTCGAGGCAAACGGAGGGTAGGCTGCTTCGATACCAATTTTCAGCGGCTTGCCTTCGGCAAAAGCCTGCATGGACAGCACGGACAGCGCCAGGGCGCCCAACAGCACAAGTTTCTTCATCTTGGGACTCCATCGGTATAGGGCAAAACAGCAGTATGAGCCATGGCCCACGATGCGGCGAAGGTGAAACCGAATAGCAGTGCTGCGTCCCACACCAGATCAAGCCTGGAGACGACGAGCGAGTGATCGGCATTCTAACGACAGGCCGGAAGCCGATATTTCCTCAATGCGACAACAATTTACAGATGCACCGAGAAAGCCGTTCCAGCTCATTGACAGCCTCTGGATTTTATGCAGAGACAAAAGACATTCAACCTGTAGATGCTGCAAATTGCGGGCCTATTATTCGCAAAGCCTTCTGGGACGGCAAGTGGGGTGTTTAATCTTATTTCCGGGAGTGTCTGAAACGTAGCTTTTAGCGGCGTTGGCGTAGCACATTGCCTCATGTTTGGGCGCGGGGTTACACATTTGGCCAAGGCGGTAACGTTCAGAAACTTCCAGCGAGAGAAACCGATATTTATTCGGCTGGTGGTTGTTCCACCGATGCTCGCCATGAAATGCAACCAAATCTGTGGGAGCTGGCTTGCCTGCGATAGCGGCGGGTCAGTCAGCCGGTCTGTGACTGATACACCGCCATCGCAGCATAGGTATCTACACATTTCTGTAGTGAGCGGGCTTGTCCCGCGCCGGGCTGCGATGAAGCGGCCCCAAACCAGGCGAATTGCGTTTATCTGAAACTGCGCGGTGTCTTTATTGGGGCGGCTTCGCCACCCAGCGCGGGACAAGCCCGCTCACTACAAGGAGATTTGTCAGCCTCTGAAAATTGTGTAGAAATCTCTGGCCATCGCAGGCAAGCCAGCTCCCACATTTTGATCTGCACCGGTTTCGACATCCCGCAAAAAAGCCCCACCCGGCTCACGCCGAATAGGGCTTTTTCCCACCTACCCCGCCTTACGCGACGTTCATGGTCTTGTGCGTCTCAATCAGATGCGCCACCACACCCGGATCGGCCAGGGTGGAGATATCCCCCAGCCCGTCGTACTCAGCCGTGGCGATCTTGCGCAAAATGCGCCGCATGATTTTCCCCGAGCGCGTCTTCGGCAAGCCCGGCGCCCACTGGATCACGTCCGGCGAAGCAATCGGCCCGATCTCCTTACGCACCCAGTTTTTCAACTCCAGGCGCAGTTGTTCGCTGGGCTCTTCGCCGCCGATCAAAGTGACGTAGACATAAATGCCCTGCCCCTTGATGTCGTGCGGTACACCCACCACCGCCGCCTCGGCGACTTTCGGGTGGGCGACCATGGCGCTTTCGATCTCGGCGGTGCCCATGCGGTGGCCGGACACGTTGAGCACGTCATCCACGCGCCCGGTGATCCAGTAGTAACCGTCTTCGTCACGCCGTGCACCGTCACCGGTGAAGTACATGCCACGGAAGGTCTTAAAGTAGGTATCCACAAAACGGTCATGGTCGCCAAACAGCGTACGCGCCTGGCCCGGCCACGAATCGAGGATCACCAGGTTGCCTTCGGCCGCGCCTTCGATCAGGTTGCCCAGGTTGTCCACCAGCGCCGGCACCACGCCAAAGAACGGCCGCGCCGCCGAACCCGGCTTGAGCGCATGGGCGCCCGGCAGCGGGCTCATCATGTTGCCGCCGGTTTCGGTCTGCCACCAGGTGTCGACAATCGGGCAACGGGATTGGCCGACGTTCTTGTAGTACCAATCCCAGGCTTCCGGGTTGATCGGCTCGCCCACCGAACCCAGCAGGCGCAGGCTGCTGCCGTCAGCGCCTTCGCAGGCGGCGGTGCCCGACGCCATCATCGCGCGGATCGCGGTCGGCGCGGTGTAGAGGACGTTGACCTTGTGCTTGTCGACGATCTTCGCCACCCGGGTGATATCCGGGTAGTTCGGCACGCCTTCGAACAGCAGGGTGGTCGCGCCATTCGCCAGCGGGCCATAGACGATATAAGTGTGGCCGGTGACCCAGCCGACGTCGGCGGTGCACCAGTAGATCTCGCCCGGGCGGTAGTCGAACACACGCTCATGGGTCAGCGCGGCATACAGCAGGTAGCCGCCAGTGGTGTGCTGCACGCCTTTAGGCTTGCCGGTGGAACCGGAGGTATAGAGGATGAACAGCGCTTCTTCGGCGCCCATCTCTTTGGGCGCGCACACGGTGCCCGCCACTTTCATCAGGTCTTCGTACCAGATGTCGCGGTGCTGGTTCCACTTGATCTGGCCATTGGTGCGCTTGCACACGATGACCTTCTGGATGCTGCTGGTTTCCGGGTTGGTCAGCGCGTCGTCGACGTTGGCCTTGAGCGGAATCTTCTTACCGGCGCGGATGCCTTCGTCGGCAGTGATCACTACCTTCGACTTACAGTCGATGATGCGACCGGCCAGGGCTTCCGGCGAGAAACCACCGAACACCACCGAATGAATCGCACCGATGCGGGTACAGGCCAGCATGGCGACCACGGCTTCGGGGATCATCGGCATATAGATAGTCACCACGTCGCCGCGGTGCACATCCTGGCCACGCAGGGCGTTGGCGAACTTGCAGACCTGTTCATGCAGCTCGCGGTAGGTGATGTTGCGGCTCTCGGCAGGGTCATCGCCCTCCCAGATAATCGCTATCTGGTCGCCACGCTCGGCGAGGTGACGGTCCAGGCAGTTGTAGGAAACGTTCAAGGTGCCATCGGCGAACCACTTGATGTCGACATGGTGATCGTCGAACGAGGTCTGCTTCACCGTGGTGAAAGGCTTGATCCAGTCGAGACGCTTGGCTTGCTCGCGCCAGAAACCATCGGGGTTGACCACCGACTGCTGGTACATCGCCTTGTAGGTCGCCTCGTCGGTCAGCGTGTTGGCTGCTACTTCGGGGCGGACGGGGTACAGGGAAGCCGCACTCATCTTTCTTACCTCGGTGACAATAGTTGTTGTTGTATGGCCCCTGTTGTAGCCGGGGTGGGCCTATAGAACCATTCGACGATGGTAGTAACAAGACCCTACAAATTGCCCTGCCATGCCAGAACACCGCTCTGGCCCGCGGCCTGTGGCGCTTTGCCGGCGGGTGAAAAAACCTTCATCGGCCGATTGTTACAAAAACCGCCAAAAGTGTTTATCAAAACCACGGGTATATGAATATAACCCAGGCGCCTAAAATCAACTCCGCCACCAAGGCACTGTGATTAACACCGTAACAGCCCCCACGAAGGCAACGTTAATCCGAACTTCCCAACTCAAGTTACACACGTGGCCTCACAAGGGCCCCGTGACCCCTTTCGCCTAAAAGAAGGTAAATAGAGAAATGAAAGTTTTAGTCGTTTTGGCCCTCAGCAGCCTGTGCGCCACCGCCGCCCTGGCCGACGAGGCCCCGACCGAACTGGCCGACCGCAACGCGCCGATTGTCGAGGACTACACCTACAGCACCCACCTAGACGTCGCCAAAGTACTGTCCATGAGTGACATTCCGCAAGTGTGCGAAGTTGTACCAGTGAAGATGGAATATGAAGATTCGCAAGGTCAGCGTCATATTCTTAATTATCATGTGATGGGCAATGGTTGCTCTAACGGGTAAGAACTTCGCTATTTAGCTTGAACCCGGATCTTGGTCGCCGCAGGAAATCGTTCCTGCGGCCAAGAACCCACTCGACCGCCACGCGGATCAAACTGGGTAGCTGGCCTGTCGACCACTTTCTGACACCCCGCCATTCAAATGTGGGAGCTGGCTTGCCTGCGAAGGCGATTTCAGCCATACCGTTCGCTCCTGTTAGTGAACCCAATCCTCGTAAGACAACCCCGATACGCGACTGAACTCCCGAATGTTGTTGGTCACCAACGTACACCCCGAAGCAATTGCATGCCCTGCAATCGCAGTATCATTTTGGCCGATGATCGACCCTTGCTCGGTTAGGCTTCGTTTTACTTCAACCGTCGCGTCCACCGCCGCCACGCCCCACGGCAACACTTCATCGAGTCGCTTCACAAACTCATCGACTAAGGTCTTGTGTTTAGGCGATGCCTTTTTCCCATTCTGTCCATATCGCATCTCGGCATAAGTAATAGCCGAAATCACGATTCGATTGCTCCTCGCAACCTCCGATGCCAGTCGCTCAAGCACACACTCGGGCCGCTCACGCATGATGAACGAGCAAATGCAGGTATCCAGCATGTATGTCGTCACAGATTGAACCTGCCTTCATCGCCAACAACGTCCTGACGCTCCTGAAGAAAATCTTCGTCCGCCTTGGGCAACTCACTCAGCGAGCCCCAGCTAGGCCGGACAGGTCGCAATGTGATCGTATCTCCATTGCGGATGATTTCGAGCTCGCCGACTCCCTCGTAGGCCATGTCGTTTGGAAATCGAATAGCCTGATTCTTTCCGTTTTTAAAAATTGAGACTGTGCGCATGATTCAACTCCTACCTATGCCTGACATATGCAATGTAGGGATACGTCGAAACCTATGCAAGGCATATGGCAATTTGCCGACGATTGGACATGTGTGCCAGTTGCTAAAAAAACCTGCGGCAGCAACACCCCGTAAACTCTCACTCCGGCTCAAAAAGCACCTTTTTGTCTCCGGTCCGTGACCATCCGCCACAACACAAAGCCGAATTTTTCCCTATAATGCGCGGGTAAATCGGGCCTGCAATATCCCTTTACACAGGGACGAAGAGCCAGACCTGAGGCCCGCCGGAGCCTGCACCACCCGCTCCGCCCCTCAAGCCTCATGCAGTACCCGTTACCCCATTACGTTTATTTGCCTGCGCGAGCTGCTGCAACAAACGATTCCTTAAGATCCACCGCGGCCCTGGGGCCGTGTGAACACCCAACCATCCGGTTTCACACGGGCACCTTTGAGCCCTCACGCAGGAGACGACACGTCATGCTGAGCTGGGACGAATTCGACAAAGAAGAAGAAGGCGAAGTAGCCACCAAAGGCGCCAACGCCGGCCACGCCACCGAAGCCAACATGGACCGCCTCGACGGAGCCGGCGCCGCTGCCGCCATCGAAGCGCGCGCCGTCACCGCCAGTGACTCCGCCGCCATCGCGCGCGCCAAGGCCGAGCTGGACAAACTCGACGTCGCCGAAGGCCTCGCCGAACTCGAAGGCGCCTCCGCCCGCGTTGCCGTTGACGAAAAGCGCATGATCAACTGCCGCGCCGACCTCAACCAACTCGTACCCTTCAAATACGACTGGGCCTGGCAGAAATACCTCGACGGCTGCGCCAACCACTGGATGCCGCAGGAGGTCAACATGACCGCCGACATCGCCCTGTGGAAAGACCCCGAAGGCCTGACCGACGACGAACGCCGCATCGTCATGCGCAACCTCGGCTTCTTCTCCACCGCCGACTCGCTGGTCGCCAACAACCTGGTGCTGGCCGTGTATCGCCTTATCACCAACCCGGAGTGCCGCCAGTACATCCTGCGCCAGGCCTTCGAAGAAGCGATCCACACCCACGCTTATCAGTACTGCATCGAATCCCTGGCCATGGATGAAGGCGAGATCTTCAACATGTACCACGAGATTCCGTCGGTCGCTAAAAAAGCCGCCTGGGGCCTGAAGTACACCCGCTCGATCTCCGATCCGAAGTTCGAAACCGGCACCGTCGACACCGACAAAGAACTGCTGCGCAACCTGGTCGCCTACTACTGCGTGCTGGAAGGCATCTTCTTCTACTGCGGCTTCACCCAGATCCTGTCCATGGGCCGCCGCAACAAAATGACCGGCGTGGCCGAGCAGTTCCAGTACATCCTGCGCGATGAGTCGATGCACCTGAACTTCGGGATTGATGTGATCAACCAGATCAAGATCGAAAACCCGCATTTGTGGGATGCCGAGATGAAGGAAGAAGCGACCCAGATGATTCTGCAGGGGACGCAGCTGGAGATTGAATATGCTCGCGATACCATGCCGCGTGGGGTGCTGGGGATGAATGCGGCGATGATGGAGGACTACCTCAAGTTCATCGCGAATCGTCGGTTGTCGCAGATTGGTCTTAAAGAAGAGTATCCAGGGACGACTAACCCGTTCCCGTGGATGAGTGAGATCATGGATTTGAAGAAAGAGAAGAATTTCTTTGAGACTCGGGTGATTGAGTATCAGACGGGTGGGGCGTTGAGCTGGGATTAATTCCTACGGCAAGTAACACTAAAAAGCCCTGACTTGTTCAGGGTTTTTTTATGCACGCTGAATTGAATAGGACCCTTCCCACAAGACGATCATCCATGGAACGATTGATGCGAGTTTCGATGTTATTTAGGCTCATCCGCCGGTGCCTAAGAAACGCCCAACGTAGAAGCAAGCCTTAATCACACAGCAAAAATCCCGCTCGACATCAGTCATGCGGAATTAATGCTGCAATAAGGCTTTAGTCGGTTGGAGTTTCTTAAAACCGTACTCTCTACGTTGGGTCTGGCCCTTCAAAAATCACGTAGAGGTCATAGGGAATGTCCAATCACCATTTATTCAACTCGCCGTCGACCCAAGAAGCAGCGGCATCTGAACCTTTTATCGCCGTCGTCTTCACTCGTCACAGTCTCCATTTACATACTCTTCTTCTGGAAAACCAACCCTGGTTCTGCGCCCGCGATCTTGGGCGCTTGATGGGCTGGTATCTAGATGAACGAACAACTCGAAAGCTCGATGAAGACCAGCGAAGAACGATAACCCTGCTGTTCCACGGTCAACCGGAAGAAATGCTGATGATCAGCGAATCCGGCGCGTACGCGCTGCTGGTCTATCACTACACACCGGAGAATCGCCTGTTACGCAGCTGGCTCACTCACGAAGTGGTTCCAACATTGCGAGATGAGCGCCAGCCACGAACGGTAGAGAGACCGTTGTTGAGCATGCTGGATTGGCCGGAGATGTCTTTGAACTTGCTGCATTGGCAGGACGAAGGCTGGATTAGGCTGCGGGATATGCCTTACCTGTTGGTGAACCGGACCCATCGGCTACGGCTCTCAAAAACGCCGTGGTGGCGTAAGCTCATGCAACCTTTCCGAATCAAGCAGCGAATTTGCTGACGAAGAAGACCGCCGACTCCGACCGACTCGTAGGAAATTTCGTAGACGCAATAACGACCACTCAGTATCGTCCGAGGGTTTTCTATCCTCGGCGGCTGCATGGACATTACGAAAGACAAAACGGACTGGAGCGACGCGGAGCTGGCAGCGGCGGTTGAGGCTTACCTAAAGATGCGGGCCTGGGAAAAGAGCGGCCAACCTTTCAACAAAGCCCTCGAAAACCGACTTCTGCGTGAAGGCCCGGTGGCAGGCCGTGCGAAGGGCTCCATTGAATTTCGCATGCAAAATATTTCCACCGTGCTGGTCCGTATGGGCTGGGACCGCATCGAGGGTTATAAGCCCGCCAAGAACGTAGGCCCCGGCGTAGAACAACGCATCCGCCACGCCCTCGCCGCACAAGGCGTATTCGAATCCGAAGACGCCGCCCAAACCGCCGATGAGCAAACGCTTATCCGCCGCGCGTCCAAACTGCAGCAGCAAACCTTCTCAAAACTACCGGACGGCATTGCCCAACCGCAGAGAGTATCCACTCTCAGCACAGCTTTCGTTCGCGATCCAAAAGTACGCGCCTGGGTATTAAAAGAAGCCAACGGCATCTGCGAAGGCTGCGGTTCAAACGCGCCGTTCGAGGTCGACGGTTTGCCATTTCTTGAAGTACATCACGTCAAGCACCTGGCCCAGAAGGGTTCGGATCGCATCACCAATGCTGTAGCCTTGTGCCCCAATTGCCATCAGCGTTGTCACCGGTCGAGTGATCGGGTGGCTTTCACCGAAGGGCTTTACGCCAAGATCGGAAGATTGGCACGGGAGTAGACTCCCGCTGTCACACCTGATGCATATTCAAAAAATACTAGATAGGACCGAGGCCAACCCGTGAACCCAGACATGCTCGAAGCCGGCCCCGTTGACGCCAAAGTACTTTCCGTCTTTGACTTCGACGGCACCCTCACCCACCACGACAGTTTCGTGCCCTTCCTCAAGTTTGCCTTTGGCACTGGCGCGTTTTACGGCCGGATGGTGAAGCTGGCGGTGCCGGGGCTGCGTTTTTTGGTGCGGCAGATCAGCCGGGATGAGTTGAAGGCGCAGTTGATCCGCACCTTTATGACCGGGGTGGAGAAGGCGTGGGTGCAGCAGAAGGCCGAGGAATATTGCCAGCGCAATTGGGCGCGGTTGATGCGCCCGGCGGGCGTGTTGTCGGTGGAGCAGGAGTTGGGTTCGGGGGCGGTGGTGACGCTGTGTTCGGCGTCGCCGGCGTTGGTGTTGCAGCCGTTTGCCGATCGGCTCGGGATCCGCTTGATCGGAACTGAGCTTGAAGTGGTGGACGGGGTGTTGACCGGTAAGCTCACGGGGAATAATTGCCGCTGTGAGAACAAGGTGCTGCGGCTCGAGGCGGTGTATGGGGACCTGGGGGAGTATCGGCTCCGGGCCTGGGGCGATACGCGCGGGGATCGGGAGTTGCTGGCGGCGGCGCAGGATGCGCATTTTCGGCATTTTCATGCGAAGAAGAAAAGGCGGGCTCGGTTGCAGCGGTGATGTGGGGCATAGGGATCGGCTGGAGCACCGAGGCGATCCCATCGCTGCCTCGCTGGGGCTCGAGAGCTCCCACCGTTGAGCGATTCAGGCTTGAGTGTCGCGCACTAGCATGGGGTGCTTGGGGTTGAGCGATTAAACCAGGCTACCTCAATGCCTTTTGATAAAGCCCACTCTTAAAAAATTGGGCTCTTCTGCGAACGGTACCAGTCGATATCGAATTCGAGACTTACGAGCGTTTCTATAGCCTTCAGCCGCTGCTGGATCACCTGCCTTAATTCCAGATCATCCAATCGGTCATCCTCAGACATAAATCGTCAGAAACTGATTCGCCATTGAGGAAGTAGCTGTCCCAAGGGTTTTCTGCTGGGGTGCTGTTTTTTGTTTGAGTCATGGCATCCCTCCTATGAGTTGGCTGTAGACGATACAAGTCAGTTAGCCTGCTGCCTAGGTGGAAAATGTATCGATGCGGATGGCAGGTTCAGAGAAACACCGAGTCGATCCCTTCGCAGCCTCGCTGGGGCTCGACAGCTCCCACATTTGATCGGTGTGAGGCTGGGTTGAATCGTCAAATGGGCCTGGGCCCGATCATTCGTCGCCGCTATCCGACTCTCGTTCTTCAAACGCAGATCGCACTGCTTCCACAACCCGTTCGGCCAAGGGAGCGGCGTCCAGCTGCGGATAGGCTTTCTTCAATTTCACCGATACCTGCCAGCCATTTTCCTTGAGAGAGCGAATGACGCGGTTTGCGTCCTGGTCCGGCATTTCCAGCACTTCCTTGAGCCGCTCCTGGGCGCGCTGAAAAATGATCAACGCACGCGCTTCATCGGCCATTTCTGTACGAACCGTATGCGCCACAACCTGTGCCGTATACAGGACGTGCTCGGTCAAGTCGGGATAGCGCCACGCGAATTGCGCGTCCTCGTAATCGTCGAAGACCAGGTTGCTGCGGGTGCCATCCTCGTAGACGGCAAGTTCGCCAAACCGATAGGACGCGGCGTAGCGTTGTATGAATGGCCGCGAAAACACTTCGAGTGTCCGATCATAACGCGCCCGGAAATCAAGCGAACTGGTGATCGTGGCGGATACCGGCAGGATCACGCCATCCGGCACCGCCTTATCACGGATCAACGTATCGTTGATCAGAAAGCGATGGATCCGACCATTGCCGTCCCGCATGGGGTGGATATACACAAAAGCGAAAGCGATTGCCGCTGCCCGCGCCAACGGCTCGGCTCCCCGCGTGGCCAACTCGAATGCTTTCAAACCGTCGAGCAGTTGCGTCAGCCCCTCGAATGGCGGCGCAATGTAGTGCACGATGTCTTCGCGCATCGTCGCCTGCCCCACGAAGACCGGCGAGCGGCGCAAGCCCAACCCGAGCGCGTCCTCACCCAGGATGCCGGCTTGCAGCCTGTGCAGGGTTTCGTTGCTCAACGGATCCTCGATATGGCCACAGTACTTGGCGATCACGTGGGCAAACCGCTGGATCCTGTCGGCTTTGTCTGCTTCTCTCTCGATCAGAAAGCTGGCACGCGACTCTTTGAACGTCAGCCAACTGGCCGTACGCATCAGGATATCGGGGCCAAAGGTTTGGTTCAGCTCGCGCAGTGCCGCGCCGAGATCAAACTGCAGCGCTTCTTGCACGGCTTCAGTACGACGGACCAGAGGGCAGAACGCTGGCACACCGGGAAGGTTATCGTTAATGCGCCAGCGCCGTATCCGCAGTGGCTCAACGCGGGTCAGGTAATGCTGGGCCGAAACAGCATCGACATAGCCGCCATTGGCGACATCGGGCACATCAAGATGCCTTCCGGTCAGCCACTCGTACAGGAATCCGGTACGGCGGGCGTATTGACCAAAGGGTGTTTTCCGACACCAGACTTCGACTGGCTCAGGGCCAGCGGCGGCAAACAGGCGCGCGAGGAATTCGAGGTGGATTTCTTCGTACTTGAGGCCAAACTCGAAATGCCCTGCAAAGTCGTCTGACGGTTGGTAGCTGACGGGATACTTGCGTTCAACCCGTCCATTGCTCTCGTGGCTCATGCGGGTAGTGCCAATCACCGATTCGACGCGTAGGGGCTGCGCAAGCGCGATACGGTAGCGGTCCGCGAGTACCTTGAAACCTACTTGCATTGTCGAATCCCCTAACGAGCGCTAAAAAACGATAACGATTGGGGGATAGTAGGCGAAAACGTTAATTTGGTGTTCACGAAAACGCTAATGCGCACTTATATTTGTTAACGAATCCACTTTTTTCGGTGAAAACGCTAACGACGCTTACAGATTCGATGCGGGTTTATGGGTTCAACAGGAAACCAAGGCGATGCCTTCGCAGCCTCGCTGGGGCTCGAGAGCTCCCATATTTGAATTGGGGTGGGGCTTAGATTGGGGCTTTCAGGTCTACGCCCAACGCCGTGGCGAAGGCTTTCACCATCGGGCTTCTTGGCGCGTTGTGGCGAAGGATCAGGTTGAACGCGGTGTTCAGGTGAACCTGCTCAGGGCACAGTGCGCGCAGGCGCCCTTCCCTTATCAACGGCGCGGCGTAGTGTTGCGGCAGAAAGCCCAGAAAGCGGCCGGTGAGGATCAGGATGGCGACGGCTTCGACCTGGGAAGCCGAGGCGGACTGGCTGTCGTGGTGGACGAAGTTGGGCTTGTCGCGGTGGATGGCGTAGCGATGGTTGACCACTTCGTATTGGCGCAGCACGTGCGGGGTGATGTCGCTCGCGGTGAACAGGGGATGTCCTACGGCGCAGTAGGCGTGGGCCTTTTCTTCGTACAGGGGGAAATAGTCGAATTCCTCGCGGCGTTGGTACACCGGGACGATGCCGACGATCAACCGGCCTTCGACGACGCCGCGTTCAATTTCGTCCAGTTGCGAGGCATGCAAGCGCAATCTAATTTTTGGCGATTCACTGTGCAGTTTTCCAAGCGCGGCAATTAGCGGGGAATTAACGTCCGAGACGGTGTTATCAATAACGCCCACACTAAGGTCGCCAATCAGTTCATTTTGCGCCGAACTAAGCTTGTCGCGAAAACTGTCCACCGAGGTAAATAACTCGATGGACGCTTGATACACCAACTTGCCTTCTTCGGTCAGCCCGAACCCTTCCCGGCCCCGCGTGCACAGGCGCATGCCGATGCGAATCTCGAGGTCGGAAATCTGTTTGCTGATGGCCGCCAGGCCCACATTCAGCTCGTTTTGCGCGGCACTGAAACCGCCGGCCTCGACCACGGCCATGAATACCCGCAGCAACTTGAAGTCCAGCCCGCTCAGTTGCAGCGGCGGTCTTGTGCCGGGTTTGGGTGGCAGGTTTCCAGAAGTGGAAAGTGGGGTTTCCATAATACGCGTTGACCTCAAGTGCCATATTCAACAGGCTTGAACCCAATCCTTGAATATAGCCAGGCGGCGATAATGAACATAAACATCCGCCCTTGGCAACCTTGAATACGGCGCGTCAGACGCTGGTTCTACCTCGATGATTTTTAGTGTTACTGCCTCCGACTCTTTTCTAAAAACAAGCGTGAGGAACACCCATGTCCCAGCCTACCGACCGCCTTTGGGGCGCTCGTTTCAAGACCGGTCCGTCTGCGGCATTGGCCGCTCTATCCCGCTGCCCTGAGCAGTATTTTCGCCTCACGCCCTACGATCTCGCCGGCTCGCGTGCCCACGCCCGTGAATTGCAGCGTGCCGGCTTGCTGGATGAGTCGGAGACCCTGCGCACGCTGGAAGCGCTGGACCGTATCGGTGATGACTTCGCCGCCGGCCGCCTGCATCCGACCCTGGATGACGAAGACGTACACACCTTTATCGAACGCGTATTGACCGAGCGCCTGGGCGCCCTGGGCGGCAAGTTGCGCGCCGGGCGTTCACGCAATGACCAGACGGCCAACGACCTGCGCCTGTTCCTGCGTGACCATGCGCGCACCATCACCACGCAGGTGTTGGGTTTGCAGCAGGCGCTGGTCGAGCAGGCTGAACAGCACGTGGAGAGCATCTGCCCAGGCTTTACCCATTTGCAGCAAGCGCAGCCGATTGTGTTCGCCCACCACTTGCTGGCCCATGCGCAGTCGATGCTGCGCGATGTGCAGCGCCTGGTGGATTGGGATGCGCGCACGGCGTTGTCGCCCTTGGGCGCGGCGGCGATGGCGGGTTCGGCGATTGCGCGCCAGCCGGAGTATTCGGCCAAGGAAATGGGCTACACCGGGCCGTGCGAAAACTCCATCGACGCGGTCGCCAGCCGTGACCATGTGGCGGAGTTCCTGTTTGTGGCGGGCATGCTCGGGGTGAATATTTCGCGGCTGTCGGAGGAATTTTGCCTGTGGTCGTCGCGCCAGTTTCGCTGGGTGGTGCTGGACGATGCCTACGCCACCGGCAGCTCGATCATGCCGCAGAAAAAGAACCCGGACATTGCCGAATTGGCGCGGGGCAAGGCTGGGCGTTTGATCGGTAATTTGACCGGGTTGATGTCGACGCTCAAGTCGTTGCCGCTGTCGTACAACCGCGACTTGAGTGAAGACAAGCACAGCGTGTTGGACAGCGTGGACACCTTGCTGCTGGTGTTGCCGGCGATGGCCGGGATGGTGGCGACCATGAAGGTGCAGGTCGACGAGCTGCGCCGGCAGGCGCCGATGGGCTTTACCTTGGCGACCGAGGTGGCGGATTGGTTGGCAACCCGAGGTGTGCCGTTCAAGGAAGCCCATGAGATCACCGGCGCTTTGGTGCAGGCCTGTGAGAAGCATGAGATTGAGTTGTGGGAAGCCTCGCCAGCGATGTTGGCTGAGGTGGATGCGCGGTTGCTGCCGCAGGTGCGCGATTGCTTGACCCTGGAGGCGGCGATTGCGGCGCGCAGTGGCTGGGGTGGGACGGCGCCGGAGCGGGTGAAGGAGCAGATTGGACGGTTGAAGGTGGCGTTGGCTGAGCAGCGCAAGTGGGCTGACAGCTATCAGGGGTTTCGGATTTGAGTCTGTGGACTTTGTGGTGTCTGGGCCGGCCTCTTCGCAGGCAAGCCAGCTCCCACATTTGCACCGCGTACACCCGTTAGAGCGTTAATAGTTTCGGAGAATCACCATGAACCAAACCCCGGCCGAGCGCTTGGAGATAGAGCGCAAGCTGTCCGAGAACCAGTTCGATATCACCCAGTACGAGCATGTGCCGCGGCGGTATTACGGGCGGATGTTCTTTGCCACGTTGATTGTGATTGCGTTGGCGGCGCTGTTGCGTGCGTTTGCCAATGGCCAGATCGAATGGTCCTACATCGGCCAGTTCCTCACGTCCGAGGCGATCCTGTGGGGTCTGGCCAATACCATCATCATGTCGATCCTGGCGATGGCGCTGGGCGTGGTGATCGGGGTGATCACGGCGATCATGCGCATGTCGGCCAACCCGATTCTGCGCTATGTGGCCATCACCTACACCTGGCTGTTTCGCGGCACGCCGCTGATTTTGCAGTTGCTGCTGTGGTTCAACCTGGCGTTGATCTTCCCGGTGATCGCGATTCCGGGCGTGTTCAGCATCGACACCGTCGACCTGATGACGCCGTTCGTGGCCGCCCTGCTCGGGCTGAGTATCAACCAGGGCGCGTACACCGCCGAGGTGGTGCGCGCCGGGCTGTTGTCGGTGGACACCGGCCAGTACGAAGCCGCCAAGTCGATCGGTATGCCGAGCCTGCAGGCGCTGCGTAGGATCATTCTGCCGCAGGCCATGCGCGTGATCATTCCGCCGGTAGGCAACGAGTTCATCAGCATGGTGAAAATGACCAGCCTGGCCAGCGTGATCCAGTACTCGGAGCTGCTGCACAACGCGCAAAACATTTACTACGCCAACGCGCGGGTCATGGAGCTGCTGATGGTGGCGGGCATCTGGTACCTGGCGGTGGTGACGGTTCTTTCATTTGGTCAAAGCCGCCTCGAGCGTCGTTTTGCCCGCGGCGCCGGCAAGCGTTCGTAAGTCTGGGTTGAGGAGATTTGCCCCATGAGAAGCATCGTCAAGGCCGTCAACCTGAACAAGTATTACGACCAGTATCACGCGCTGCGCGACATCAATATCGAGGTCGAGCAAGGCGAAGTGATGTGCATCATCGGCCCGTCCGGCTCGGGCAAAAGCACCCTGCTGCGGTGCGTCAACCAGCTGGAAAAAATCGACAAGGGCGGCCTGTGGGTCGACGGCGAACTGGTGGGTTACCGGGTGGTCGGCAACAAGCTGCACGAGATGAATGAAGTGCAGATCGCCCGCCAGCGCCTGGCCACCGGCATGGTGTTCCAGCGTTTCAATTTGTTCCCGCACATGACCGTGCTGCAAAACATCATCGAAGGCCCGTGCCAGGTGCTCAAGCGCTCGCCCAAAGAGGCCATCGAAGATGCGCTGGAGCTGCTGGCCCGCGTGGGCCTGGCGGACAAGCGCAATGCCTACCCGGTGGAGTTGTCTGGCGGCCAGCAGCAGCGTGTGGCGATTGCCCGCGCGTTGGCGATGCGCCCCAAGCTGATGTTATTCGACGAACCCACGTCAGCCCTCGACCCGGAGCTGGTAGGCGAAGTGCTGTCGGTGATGCGCGATTTGGCCAGCACCGGCATGACCATGATCGTGGTCACCCATGAGTTGGGCTTTGCCCGCGAAGTCTCCAACCGCATGGTGTTTATGGATGCCGGCCAGATTGTGGAAGCCGGCAGCCCCGAAGACATTCTAATAAGCCCACAAAACCCGCGTACCCAAAGCTTTATTTCTGCCGTTCGCACTTAACTAAAAAACTAACGAGAACGCCCCCATGAAAACACTGTTTATCCCCACCTTGCTCGCCGGCCTGATGGCGTCCAGTTGCGTGTTCGCCGCCTTGCCGCAAGCCATCAAGGACAAGGGCGAGATCAGCGCGGCCATCGTGCCGAACTACCCGCCGATGGATTTCAAGGACCCGGCCACCAACACGCTCACCGGTTTTGACTATGACCTGGGCAACGCCTTGGCCGAGCGCCTGGGCGTGAAGATCAAGTGGCAGGAAACCGGCTTCGAGCAGATGCTCAGCGGCCTGACCACCAAGCGTGTGGACATTGTGCTGTCGGGCATGACCGACACCGCCGAGCGCCAGAAGTCGGTGACCTTTATCGACTACTTCACCAGCGGCCCGCAGTTGTACACCTTGGCCAAGCGCGAAGAGATCAAGGAACTGACTGACCTGTGCGGTAAAAAAGTCGGCACCAGCCGTCGTACGACCTGGCCGTCGGAAATTACCGCATGGAGTAAAGAACACTGCGAAGCGGCGGGTAAGCCGGCGATCGTGGTGATCGGCACCGAAGGCTCGGCGGATGCGCGGGCGCAGTTGCAGCAGAACCGGCTGGATGCGGCGATGCAGGGCAGCGAGACGATTCCTTATTTGATGTCGCTGGACAAGGGCAAGTACAGGCCGGTGGGGTTGGCGATTTCCAAGCAGTTCACCGGGCTTGGGATCGAGAAGAGCAATACTGAATTGGTCACGGCAATCAGTGAGGCGTTGCAGGGCATGATTGAGGATGGGACCTATGGCAAGATCCTGAAGAAATGGGATCTGGAGCAAGGTGCCGTCGAAAAAATCAGCATCAATGCCGGCCAGTAATACAATCTGAATGTGGGAGGGGGCTTGCCTCCGATTGCGGTGGGTCAGATACACATGCTTTTGCTGGCATGCCCTCATCGGGGGCAAGCCCCCTCCCACATTGGATCTGTGTTCACATTTAATCTGTGCCCACATGTGATCTGTGTGGCCCTGGACAAATGACAAGGACGCTCGCCCCACCGTGGCCACCTACTCCCTGGTAATCCGCCGCCTGATGATTTGCTCGGTGACCATCGTGGTCAGCCGCGCCATGACCAGCCCGTTGCTGGCCTTGCTGCTGAGCACTCGCCTGGGCCTCAACCAGCAGGACATCGGCCTGCTGATGGGCATCGCGGTGTTTATCGCGACCTTACTCGGCCTGTACGGCGGCTACATCATTGATCGCCTGGAAAAACGCAAGCTGCTGATCCTGGCCATGCTCTCCAGCGCCATCGGTTTTCTGTTGCTGACCTTTGCCAGCGACCTTTACCTCACCACCCTGACCCTGGTGATCACCGAAGCCGCGTCGGCGCTGTTCCTGATCGGTTCCAAGGCCATCATCAGCGAAAACCTGCCGGTGGGTGAGCGCGCCAAGGTCTTTTCCCTGCGCTACACCTTGACCAACGTCGGTTACGCCACCGGTCCGATGGTGGGTGTGGTGATTGCCGGGCATATGCAGTTGGCGCCGTTTCTGATCGCCAGCGCGATTGCCTTCACCAGCGTGTTCCTGATGATCGGCATCCCGCCCACCCAGCGCGATGACAGCCACAAGCCCTTGAGTTTCCTCACGACCCTGCACACCTTGCGCAGCGACCGCACGCTGATCCTGTTTACCAGCGGCAGCCTGTTGAGCACCATTGTCCATGGGCGCTATACGCTTTATCTGTCACAGTTCCTGCTGGTGGCCTACAAGCCCGCCGAGGCATTGAAGATTCTGTCTGCGGTGCTGGCCTGCAACGCCATCACCGTGATTGTGATGCAGTACCAGGTCGGCCGTTTTCTCAAGCGTGAGCAACTGCGCTACTGGATCGTGCTGGGCACCTTATTGTTCATCGCCGGGCTGGTCGGTTTCAGCCTGGCCGACAGCCTGCTCGGTTGGTGCGTGGCGATGTTCGTGTTCACCTTGGGCGAGATGATCATCTACCCCTGCGAATTCCTGTTCATCGACACCATCGCCCCGGACGCGCTGCGCGGCAGTTACTACGGCGCGCAGAACCTGGCGGCGTTCGGCGGGGCGCTGAGCCCGGTGATTTGTGGTTATTTGCTGATCAATGCGGCACCGGCCAGCATGTTCTATGCACTGGGGGCGTTGACTGCAATCGGCGGTAGCCTGTGTTTCGTGAGTGGGCGGCGTGTGGCTGCGAACCCAACCCCACCAGCACCACTGCTCTAATGTGGGAGCTTCGTAACTGCTGATATTTGCGTACTATCCAGCTATATATCTCACGGACCCGAGCCCATGAAATTCGACACGGCCTACAGCCTGAGTCTCGATGACAAGCTGTCGATCTACGATGTACGCGAGCTGAATTTCGACGAAACCGTCGATTTCGATTCCGATCAGGACAGCTTTCTCTGCCCCAACGATGCATGCCGCGCCGCGTTCGATACAGGCAACGCGCTGGGCACGTTCAATGCAAAAAACGTCAATTACCTGCGCACGCCGCACTTCAAGAACAAGACCACGACCCGGCATATCGACGGTTGCCGCTACGCCAGCACCCATAAGACCGCGACCGGTGAAAATGACGACGATCGCGAGGAAAATTTCCCATCGGAATGGGTATTGACCCGCCGGCAGTACCCGCGCAAACCGTCACTGACCGGCGCCGACGCAAGCGTCCCGCAGGCCCCAGCGAAAGCACCTTCAAACCGTACCGCCACATCCCACAACAGCAACGACAGCACGCCAGACAAAACCAGCGTCTTCGCCCACCCGGTGGAATGTTTTGTGTCCAACATCGACGACAAGGACAAGCTCAAGCGCATGCCGTTGAAGATCGGCGAACACACCGCGACCTACTGGACGTTTTTCAAAAAGATCGAATACCTGCAAGACAACAAAGGCCTGATCTACTGGGGCAAGATCAAAGAGATCAAGGACTACACCAGCAGCTTTCGCATCGATTTCGAAAAAAAGGTGTGGCTCGACAAAAAGCCCTACTCGGTCAACGTCTACCTGAGCAAGAAACTCATCGAGAACTACCGCAAGCGCAAGGCGTTCCTGGAGCAGATCAAGGCCGCAGTGGACAGTGAGCGGGCGCTGTATTGCTTCTTTTACGGGGTGACGCCGGAGCTGAAACAGGTGCCCAGCAAGAAAAACCCCGACCAGACGTTTGGGGTATTCAGTGCGAATATCGAGAATCTGGACCACCTGATCATTCGAGAGGTGCCGGGGGTGCAATAGTGTCAGTCAGCGGCAGGAGGCTTGGAATTCTCGGCTCCTTCGTTGGGAAACGGGCCAACGCCCCACCCTTAAAAAACCAGTTGATGAGCGGTCAAAACAACTGTACAAAAACACAGTATAGTTAGCCCTTCCCGTCGAATCCTGGAGAAAACCATGTCCTCTCTGGCAATGAGCTCTTTCGTAGAACAGCAGATCGTCCTGCATCAATTCACCGCCAAGCACAGCGTGCAAGCCCGCGCGATGCTGGGCTGGAGCCGGGAAGACCTGGCCATCCAGGCAGGCGTGGCGGTGGAGGCGGTTCAACAGTTTGAAAGCCAACGCGACGTGGGCGATGAAACCCGCTTGGCATTGGCCTTTCGGTTGGAGGCCGAAGGGCTGGTGTTTTTCCCGGGGTTTGCGCCGGGGTGGGGGATGAGTGTGAAAGGAGCATTGCCCGAGTCATCCACGCAATTGGCGTATCAGACGGTAGAGTAAATTTTCAAACTGCGTTCACACTTATCCCTATTTAGGTATATTCTCCGATGAGTCCATGGAAGCCACTCCTGTGGGTGGGCGCAAGCAAAAAGATCTGCAATTAATGCCCTGTTCCGTTCAAGACGTATTTGGCTTCGCGCTGCACCTTGCTCAGGAGGGTAGCAGGCACCCCCAGGCCAAGGCGCTGAAAGGGTTTGGTGGTAATGCGGTTTTGGAGATCGTGGAGGATTTCGATGGCAGCACTTATCGAGGGGTGTACACCGTTCGGTTTGGCTCCGCTGTCTACGTCCTTCACTGCTTTCAGAAGAAGTCGACAAAAGGCATTGCAACAACGCAGCACGATATACAACTGATCAAACAGCGACTCAAGGCGGCGCAGGATCATGCAAAAGCATCGCAAGGCGATTGAAATCGAAGCAAGCAGCGGCAATGTCTATGAGGATATTGGCCAGCCTGACGCCAGCGAAATGCAGGTCAAGGCACAGCTCGCAGCAAAGATCGGTGAAATTCTCAAAACACGCAATCTCACCCAGTCTCAGGCTTCGATGATCCTTGGCTTATCGCAACCCAAGGTTTCCGAGATGCTTCGAGGAAAGTTCAGAGGCATCAGTGAGGCCAAGATGCTTGAGTGCTTGTCGCTATTAGGTCGTGATGTGCAAATCGTTATAAGTGCAGCTCCCGCTTGTCGTGTTCAAGGACGTATTGAAGTGCTGTTTGCTTGACCAACTCCCCCGCATTAATCACTGATTTTCCCCCACAACTGACTCACCAACCCCTCAACCGAATGGTGCGTAGAGTCCAGCCGTATCACCGGGCAGGTCAGCGTTTTCAACCAGGTTTCGTGCCTGCGAAGGCTGCGTAGGCTGTGGTTGCCGCCGTCGTAGCGCGCAGCCCAGGCCAGAAAGGCAATGCTGTTTTCATACCGGTTGCCGCCTGGGAGGACTTCATCGCCGTAACGCTGAATTTCCCGCAGACGCAGGCGGTGCAGGCGTACTTCAAGGTCCAGGCGCAGGAACACTGCATGGGTGAAAAGCGGGATCATGGGGTCACCCCAACCACACAGTGAACCGGACAGCACCCAGCCTTCGCGGCCGGAGGTCTTTTCCTGCAGCAAGTGAATCCGTTCATCCTTGGCGCGTGGCACGGTAAAAGGCGTTGCAGTGTGCTGCCAATAGAAGTCGTCCGAATCGAAACAGGCGACGTCCAGGCGCTCGGCCAGCGCTTTGCCCAAGGTTGTCGTACCCGCGCCCGCGGCACCGAGGATGTGGATTCTGTAAGTCATGGCTTAAGTGTAAACCGTACGTCAAAGCGCAGGCTTGATCGCTACCTGGGCTGCCTCTTCATACCCATGGGCCACCGCCAGCAAGGTGGGTTCGGACCAACGGCTCCCGAAGAAGTAGGCACTGGTCGGTACGCCATCCTCATCCCTCCCGGAAGGTACTGAAATCCCCGGGTAACCCGCCGCTGCGACGGCAAAGTAACTGTTGGTCTCGAAATCGGACACCATGGCGTCAAGGTTTTCCGACTGGATCGGGTCATCGATGGAGCTGCGGAAATCCTCGATGAGCGTGTCCCAAAGTGGCTTGCGCTGCTCCGGCGTCAGTGTAGAGGCGCTGATCTCCTTGAGTAGCGGTTGATGATCCTCCGCGTTGCCATCACGCTCTTCGTTGAACTCGATCAGTTCGGTCAGTGACTTGACCGGCAACCCTGGTCGCTTGCCCAGGTAACCATTCAATTCCTCTTTCACATCCGAGAACAGCAACTCGCCGTAGCGTGAATCATCGGCCATGCGCAAGTTGACCGGCACCAAAATCGCACCCTGCTCACGCAGTACCTCAAGTGTCCGGCTGAACTGCGGACTATTCTCCACCGACAGAGATTCGCCGTTTTTCGAAAACGTCGCAGGATAGCCAATACGCTTGCCTTTCAAGGCGCCGGGAACCAGTAACGCGGTGTAATCGATGCCTTGGGGCGCCCCCACGCTCGCCGGATCCTGAGGGTCGCTGCCCGACATGGCATTGAGCATCAGCGCCACATCGAATACCGAGCGCGCCATCGGCCCTGGAGTGTCCTGCCGTTGGCTCGCCGGAATCATCCCGTTGCGGTCCAGCAGGCCGACGCTGGGTTTGAGACCAACAACGCCGTTGCGCGCTGCGGGCACGATGATCGAACCACTGGTCTCCGCCCCCACCGCCAGGGGCGCCAGCCCTGCAGCCACTGCTGCGGCAGAACCGGAACTGGAACCTCCGACATCGGCCTGTGGTTGATGCGGGTTAAGGGTTTGCCCGCCCCGGCTGCTCCAGCCAGCGGGACCACCGCGAAACCCTGCGAGTTCGGTCATATTGGTTTTGCCCAGGATCACCGCGCCCTGCCGGATCAGGTAGTCAACCAACGGGGCGTTCTTGCCGGCAGGTGCGCCTATCAGCCCGAACGCGCCTGCGCTGGTCTGCATGCCGGTAGTTTCAATGGTGTCCTTGAGCAGGATGGGAATGCCATGCAATGGCCCGCGCACGTTGCCGCTGGCTCGCTCGCGATCCAACTCACGGGCCGTTTCAAGTGCCTCAGGGTTCAGTTCAATAACGGAGCCCAGTCTCGGGTCCACGCTGCTGATTCGCTCCTGCAGGCAAGTGACCAGGTCCGCCGAGGTGAGCCCGCCCGGCCTGGACATTTGCGCACCCAGCGCTTTGACACTGAGGTACTCGGTACCTGCGGGGACGGGCTTTGAAGTAATGGGGGAGTAGTCTTCAGTGAAGGACTGTACAACTTGCCGGACCAGGGAGCCCATTCCGTATGCGATACCTAACATAAGACCTCTTGAAGAGTCAGAAATGACGAAGGACCGACGTCGATCCGTGGGCCAGTCTAAAAACTCCTCTCCCGTCAGGCTGCGCGACACGGGCGATTCACGGTGTGGGATAGTTCAACGCAGCGGGTGGCTCCTGCTGTAGGTCGGTAAACCGGTGAACGCTTCGATAGGCCTGCACCAGGCTTGCCAGCCAATCTTTCGCCCATCGCGCGCCGTAGAACCACAGCGTCGCGCCCTCCTCAAGTGGCTCGCCTATTCCCGGATAGTCACGCCCGCAGGCCCATGGAAGGCATCGCTGCGGCTGTCGGACACCAAGGCGTCCAATCGATATGCACGCACCAGCTCATCGATTTCATTGCGGGCATGCCAGTTGTGATTGGACCGATGTGCATGCACCGGTACCAGCTCGGCCCCGGCTCGGCGCAGGATATCCAGCGCGCTCAGGAAGGACGGGTCATGTTCGATCAGCCCCTGTTCCTCGGCATCCACAAAACGCTCGGCAAAACCCACGCGCCTGCCGCGCATCGCGTGAGTCGCGGTAAAGGTCGTGTTGTTTTGAACCAGGGGGACTTCCACCATCACCGGGCCTGACGGATCGACACCACTCAAGGCAATCAGTGACAGCGACGGGTCGCGCAGGGGTTTCAGGGCAAGCCCCGGCGCATCGTATCCAGGGATCGGGACGCTCGCCCCCGGCTTGCCAGGCGGATCAACGCCAAACGCGATAGCCATGGCGCTCGCAGGGTTGCTGGACGCGGTTGCCGCATCTGACAGTTCGGCAAGTACAGACGCAGGTCCGCCCGTGGGACAAGGCAGTCCTGCCTGCCAATATTTACTGCATTTACTCTCCATACAAACCCGCCCCCGCCAAATGATTTTCCGGGGGATCATCGCACCCTTGCCTGGCGCCTGTCGCAGCTCTGAAACAGCTTGAAAACTCCTTTTTCCGACGCCGTTTTTCCGACGCCGCTTCCGTCAGTTGGCGAGGTGTTCCTGTGCGCCTTGGGTTTCCACCTCCAGCCACCACGCATGCCCGCGTTCAGGTTGGGTCAGACTGAACGCCTGCCCCATCGGCGGTGTGGTGATCGACACGTTGCGCTCCCAGGCCAGGGCCATGATGCGATCGAACGGCTCATGCCAGGCATGGAACGCGAGGTCGAAGGTGCCGTTGTGAATCGGCAGCAACCAGCGCCCCTTGAGGTCGATATGGGCTTGCAGGGTTTGCTCCGGTTGCATGTGCACGTGGGGCCAATCGACGTTGTAAGCACCTGTTTCCAGCAGGGTCAGATCAAACGGACCGTACTGTTCGCCGATGCGCTTGAAGCCGTCGAAGTAGCCGGTATCGCCGCTGAAGAAAATCCGCCGGGCGCCATCGATCATCACCCAGGAACACCAGAGGGTCTGGTTCGCATCAAACAGGCCACGCCCGGAAAAATGTTGCGCGGGTGTGGCGACAAAGCGAATGCCCTCCACCTCGGTACCCTGCCACCAGTCCAGCTGGCGCACTTTGTCGGCCGCCACGCCCCACTTCACCAGGAGATCGCCGACACCCAGCGGCGCAAGGAAATAGCAGGTTTTTTCGGCCAATTGGACCACCGCCGTACGGTCAAGATGGTCGTAGTGGTTGTGGGAAAGGATCACCGCTTCCAACGGTGGCAACGCCTCAAGACTGATCGGCGGCTGATGGAAACGCTTGGGGCCGGCCCAACTGAACGGTGACGCACGCTCGGCGAACACCGGGTCGGTCAGCCAGAACTTGCCGCGCATTTTCAGCAAGACGGTGGAATGCCCGAGGCGAAACACGCTGTGATCCGGTGCCGCCAGTAACTGCTCGCGGGTCAGCGCCTGCACCGGAATCTGCCCCACCGGTCGCGTGCTGCGCGGCTTGTTGAACAGCATGTTCCAGAAAATACGCAAGGTCTTGCCGAAGCCACCCTGCGGCACGGGTGCATCGTTGTTGAAGTGCCCCTGGGCCTGCTTGGGCGCCGCTGGCGAAGCATCAACACGGGACGAGATCGTGGCCATTACCGGGTAACTCCTACGGATCGCTCATAAATTACACTGCACAGTGTAGTTTCAAGATTGCAACAAAATCCGCAGCAAGTAAACTACCGAGTGTAATTTCCTTGAAGAGCCGAGCGCCATCCATGATTGCCCCTCAACGCCTCACCGACCGCAAACGCGAAGCCATCGTGGCAGCGGCCATCGCCGAGTTTCGCGAAAACGGTTTCGAGGTCACCAGCATGGACAAGATCGCCGCCACTGCCGGCGTTTCCAAGCGCACGGTGTACAACCACTTCGCCAGCAAGGAAGAGCTGTTCGCCGAAATCCTCCATCAACTCTGGGCCAGCAGCGTAGCGCAACTCGACGTCACCTACGCCAGCGACCGGCCACTGCGCGAACAACTGCGCGGTTTGCTGGTAGCGAAGATGCAGATGATGGCGGATGCCAACTTTCTTGACCTGGCCCGGGTCGCCATCGCCGCCACCATTCATTCGCCCGAACGCGCACAAGACATGGTCAGCCGCCTGAGCCAGCGCGAAGAAGGCTTTACCCTATGGGTCCGCGCCGCGCAGGAAGACGGTCGGCTCAGCTGCGCCGACCCGGCCTTTGCCGCGCACCAGATACAAAGCCTGCTCAAGGCCTTTGCCTTCTGGCCACAGATTACCCTGGGCCAGCCGGTGCTCGACGCCGCCAGCCAGGCCAGCGTGATCGAGTCAGCCATCGACCTGTTCCTGGCCGGCTACGAAATCACCCCTGCCCGCGCTCATTAATGCCCAGGCGCGCTCAGCGCCCTCGGCCGCACCGATCGCCCATCGACCTGGCAAAATTGCCAACTCTGCAGCAAATTAAAATCAAAGTGCCACCACTGGTCGCCTATCCAAAAAAGGACCTGCCTCTTGGGCGAACTTCTTGTCAGGCTGATCACTCTGAACCCGTTGTTCCACCCCCCTCTGTCAGTCCAAGGAAGCTGACAATGAGCACGTCAACCGTATGGCGGATACCTTACGGGGGCAGGCGCATACCCACGGAAACCCCAGAAGGCAGCTTGCCCGAGCATCGAATATGCTATTCACCGCCCATAAAAAAACCGTCAACACCCTGCAACACACTGTCGCGCAACAGGCCAGCCTGCTGGACGCCATCGAGCGCTCCATGGCGGTGATCGAATTCGACTTGTCCGGCACCGTGCTGCGGGCCAACGCCAACTTCCTCCAGACCATGGGCTACCGCGCCGAGCAGGTCGAAGGCCAGCCCCATCGGATGTTCTGCACCCCAGCGTTCGCCCGCAGCGCGCAGTATAGTCAACTGTGGTCGAACCTGCGCAATGGCCAGTTCCAGTCCGGCACCTTTGAACGAGTGGCCGGCGATGGCCAGTCGGTGTGGCTGGAAGCCAGCTACAACCCGGTGCGTGATGACACGGGCCAAGTAATCAAGGTGGTGAAGTACGCGATGGACGTCACCCCACGCCTGCAGGCCGAAAGCGAAGCCAATGCCAAACTGGAAGCCATAGGCCGTGCCATGGCGGTGATCGAGTTCAACCTCGACGGCACCATCATCACCGCCAACGCAAACTTTCTGCAGCGCATGGGTTACAGCCTTGCACAGATCCAGGGCCAGCATCACCGCCTGTTCTGCACCGCCGAGGTGGCCAACAGCTCGGCCTACAGCGATTTCTGGCAGCGCCTGAACCAGGGTGAATTGTTCAGCGGCCAGTTCGAACGCGTGGATAAACACGGCCAGACCGTGTGGCTCGAAGCCAACTACAACCCGGTCTACGACGCCAGCGGGCGCCTGTGCAAAGTGGTCAAGTTCGCTTCTGACGTCACCGCCATGGTGCAACAACATAGCGCCGACGCCGCCAGTGCCGCCCAGGCGTATCACATTTCTCTGAACACCCGGGACATCGCCGAAAAAGGCGCCGAGGTGATCCAGCAAACGGCCAGCGGCATGCGCGATATTGCCGCCGACATCGACGGTTCCTCGCAACTGATCGCCAAGCTGGGCGAGCGTTCGCAGCAGATCACCACCATCGTCAACACCATCCGCGGCATTGCCGACCAGACCAACCTGCTGGCACTCAATGCCGCCATCGAGGCCGCGCGTGCCGGCGAACAAGGCCGCGGGTTCGCTGTGGTGGCGGACGAAGTACGGCAACTGGCGGCGCGCACCAGCGGTTCGACGGCGGAAATTTCCAGCATGATCGCGATGATCCAGGATGAAACCCGTCAGGCCATCCACAGCATGGACGGCACCCGCGACCGTGCGGCGCTGGGTGTCGACCTGGCCAACCGTGCGGGCGCAGCGATCCTGCAGATTCGCGAAGGCACCAGCGAGGCCGTGCAGGCGGTCAGTGCGTTTGCCAACGAGCGGGGCGGCAGCTGACCCGGTCTTGCACAGACTGAAAATGCACCACGATGACCTGTGGGAGCTGGCTTGCCTGCGATAGCGCTGGACCAGCCAATTATTTCTGTGGCTGACACAACGCTATCGCAGGCAAGCCAGCTCCCACATTCATGTGCACATGCCGGCCCAATTCATCGAACAGCGTCACCACTGAACGCAACGCCCGGCAATCGGGGCGCGTGAGCAACCACAATGCCGTGTCGTGCCCCGCCAACGTGGGGCCCAGCGGTTGCAGGCCAGCCTCCAAGAGAAAGTCCGGCAACGCCGCCACACCCAGCCCCGCGCGCACTAGTTCAGTCACCGACAACAGGCTGTTGCAGCGATAACTGAGGCGCACGCCGGGCAGGTGCTCGCGGCGCCAGACGACCGTGGGGTGGTCGGGCAGGAAATCATCCGGGCCGATCCAGGGCAGGTCTGCCAACGCGCGTCCCTGGTGCTGACGGGCGAAATCCGGGCTGGCGCAGACCTGATAGGCCACACGCCCGAGGCAACGGCCAACCAGATGCTCCGGCGGCGTGCGGGTCAGGCGCAGGGCGATATCGGCATCGCGACGGCTGAGGTTGGCGAAATCATTCGACGTGCTCAGCTCGAGGGTCAGCGCCGGGTAGTGCGGCATGAACTGCGCCAGGGCTGGCAGCAACACGCCTTGCAGTACCGAATCGGTGCAGGTCAGGCGCACCGTGCCGCTGATCACTTCTGCGCCCTGCTCCACCCCCATACGCGCCGCTTCCAGGGCCTGTTCGGCGCGTTCCGCCTGTTGTGCCAGGTTGCTGGCCAGGCTGGTGGGCAAGTAGCCGGCGCGGCTTTTTTCAAACAGCGTCTGGCCCAGCGCCGCCTCCAGCCGCCGCACCGCGCGAAACACCGTGGACACATCCACCCGCAATAATGCCGCAGCCCGCGCCAGGGTGCCGCCGCGCACCAAGGCAAGGACCAGCGACAGGTCAGGGTAGTCAATTGAATAGTGCGTGGCTGCATTGAGCATGTGGGCAAACGCCAATATTGATTGCGTAGACGCCAATCTATAATGCGCCCCAGGACACCACAAGCGAAGGGATGTACACGATGAACGCCACGCCTCTGCACCTCGCCCTGATCGGCGATTACAACCCGGATGTGACCGCCCACCAGGCAATTCCCGTGGCGCTGCAACAAGCGGCCGACACCTTGGGCCTGACCGTTCACGTGCAATGGCTCGACACGGATGCCATGCCGGCGGCACTCCACGGCTTCGACGGTTTCTGGTGCGTCCCCGCCAGCCCCTACCGCGACATCGACGGCGCCTTGCGGGCGATACGTTTTGCCCGCGAGCACCAAAGGCCGTTCCTCGGCACCTGCGGCGGGTTTCAACACGCGGTGCTGGAATATGCCCGCAACGTGCTGGGCTGGGTCGATGCCGAACATGGTGAACTCGCCCCAGCGTCCAAGCGCGCAGTGATCGCGCCGCTCAGTTGCGCGCGGGTGGAAGCCATCGACACCCTACGCCTGGTGCCCTACACCCGCATCGCCGAAGCCTACGGCCGCCTTGACGCGCAAGAAGGCTATCGATGCCGCTACGGCGTGAACCCTGAGTTCCTCGATGCCCTGCTGGAAGGCGACCTGATTCCCAGCGGCCACGATTCGGCAGGCGACCTGCGTGCGGTGGAGCTGCTTAATCATCCGTTCTTCGTGGCCACGCTGTTCCAGCCCGAACGCGCCGCGTTGCAGGGCGTGACGCCACCCCTGGCGCTGGCCCTGCTCAAAGCCTGCCAAGCGGTGTCGGCATGATCGCGCGCACGCCCGCCCCGCCCTACTACGCGGTGATTTTCAGCTCACTGCGCACCGAGGGCGATCAAGGTTACGGCCAGGCTGCCAACCGCATGCTGGAACTGGCGCGCGAACAACCGGGGTTTCTCGGCGTGGAATCGGCACGGGAAGACGGCCTGGGGATCACCGTATCGTACTGGGAAAGTGAAGCGGCGATATTGGCCTGGAAGCAGCAGGTCGAGCATCGGCAGGTGCGTGAGCAGGGGCGCGCCACTTGGTATTCGGCCTTTCACACTCGAGTGTGTAAAGTCGAACGGGCCTACACATTCCAAACCTGAAAAGCTGCCTGTAAAACACTGCAAAACTCTGTGGGAGCTGGCTTGCCTGCGATGGCGGTCTGTCAGTTAACCCATCAGTGACTGAACCACCGCTATCGCAGGCAAGCCAGCTCCCACATTTAGCTCACCAGACTGCGCAACGCGCTGATCTGCGCAATCTCCACCCGCCGCATATAAACCCGCAGCGGCTCGGTGATGTTGATGCGGTCGTCGATGTTCTGATCGAGCAACAGCTGGATGCGCTCGCGGGACAGGGTCATGCTCTGCTCCGGGCCCGGCAACCAAACGAATTCCGCAGTGGGAATAATGCCGTCATCGGCCACGTCCATGCCGAACGCGTCTTCGCTGAAACGCACAATATACTGGCCGGTCTTGCGGTTGAGGCCGACAAAACCGTGGAGTTGGTCGGCGGCCTGGCAGATAAGCTCAGAGGTGATGCGCATGGTAAACCTCACTGAAAAGTCCTACATGGACTGGAAAGATGGTTTACACGCGTGGCGAAGTACCGCCCTCTGACGGGGCAGCTAGGCGCAAGAGTACTGCAATGCGTCCCCTGGAAACCCGATTTTTTTGCCTTTGCGCATGTTAAATGTCGGTTTGGTGATAGCGCCTTACGCAATCAATTGTTAAAAAGGAGGCCTTCTCAAAGCTACCTTCATGAAAGGACTTCGCATATGCCTGCCACGTTTACCAAGAGCGCCCTGCTGCTGGCCCTGATGCTCGGCCTTGGCCAGGCACAGGCCGCCGATCCGATCAGCCCGGCCGAATTGGCGACCAACGAAGGCATCCCCTACCCTGCCGTGATTGCCCACCGTGGCGCTTCATACGATGCCCCCGAGTCCACCGCCGCGGCCTACAAAATCGCGCGCGACCTGGGCGCCGACTACCTGGAACTGGACCTGCAGCGCAGCAAGGACGGCGTATTGTTCGCCCTGCACGACAACAACCTGCAGCGCACCACCGACGTGGCCACCAAGTTTCCTGATCGCAAGGACGCCCCGGCCAACGAGTTCACCTGGAAAGAACTGCAAACCCTTGACGCCGGCAGCTGGTTCAACGCCGCCTACCCGGACCGCGCGCGCCCAGGCTTTGTCGGCCTGAAAATCCTCAGCCTGGACGACATCATCAAGATCGCCGAAGGCAACCCGCAGCACAAACCCGGCCTGTACATCGAAACCAAAGAGCCCAAGCAATTCCCGGGCATCGAAGCCGACCTGAAGAACAAGCTGCTGGACAAAGGCTGGCTGAGCTCCGCCGGCTCCAAGCTGGGCAAGAGCAACACCGGCGTGGGCCAGGGCAAGGGCCGCGTGGTGCTGCAAACCTTCGAAGTGGCCAGCCTTAAAGAGCTGCAGAAAGAAATGCCCAACACCCCGAAAATCCTGCTGTTATGGGTGGGCGAAGGCAGCATCGAACCCAAGTCCAAGGTGACGTTCGCCGAATCCGGCGAACCGACCAAGGCCGCCTACTACGCCAAGCAAGAGCCGAAGGATGCCGCCGAGTTCGAAAAATGGGTCGACCAGGCCAAGAGCCTCGGCGCCATCGGCACCGGCCCATCCGCCGAGCTGACCGATCACGGCGACCAGAGCTACACCGACCTGGTGAAGCCTGAAATGAACAAGCTGACCCACGACAAAGGCCTGCTGGTGCACGTCTACACCGTGGATGAGCCGGTCGATTTCGACAAGGTGATGAAGGCTGGCGTCGACGGTATCTTCACCAACCGCGCCGCCGAACTGCTGAAGTTCTACAAGCGCTGGCCGTCGTCCAGCGTGCAGGATCTGCTGAACGACTATAAATACTGAGTGAGTCGGCGTTGGTGTCAGTGCGCCATTAAGGATGAGTTAAGTTGCGCCGGTTAATCTGGCGCCACTTAAACAGCTCAACCAGAAGGACACACACCATGAAAACCCTGACCGCTTTGTTCGCTGCCACCGCCCTGACCCTGACCGCCGGTCTGGCCCAGGCGGATGTTCGTCCCGACCAAGTTGAAGGTTTGATCAAGTCCGGCGCCGTGATGCCTTTCGAGAAACTCAACGCTGCCGCCGTGGCCAAACATGCTGGCGCCACCATCAACGACACCGAGCTGGACCACAACAACAGCGGCGTGCTGGTCTACGAAGTTGACCTGACCGACACCGCCGGCAAGAACTATGAAGTGAAGCTCGATGCCAAGACCGGCGCCGTGCTGGAAGACAAACTGGACACTTGATTCGAACTAAAAAAAAACGCCAACTTAGTTGGCGTTTTTTTTTACCCAAGTACGACGGTCAGGCGCCCAATCGCGCCGTCACTTCATTCAACTCGGCCGACAACCCGCGCAGATTCTGGCTCGCCGATTCGGTGCGCTTGACGTTATCGAGGTTGGCCGTGGCCACGGTCGTGATTTGGGTGATGTTGCGCGAGATATCCTCGGCCACCGACGTCTGTTCCTCGGCTGCCGTGGCGATCTGGCGATTCATGTCGCGGATCGCCTCCACCGCCTGGGTGATATGCGTCAGCATGGCGCCGGCCTGCGTCACCTTCTGCACACTGTCGTCACTGCACGACTGCCCGCTCACGATGGCTTCGGCCGCATTCACCGCACCGGTTTGCACCGCCTCGATAATACTGTTGATCTCGATGATCGACGCCGCCGTGCGTTGCGCCAGGCTGCGCACTTCATCAGCCACCACTGCAAAACCCCGGCCGGCTTCGCCTGCGCGGGCCGCTTCGATGGCGGCGTTGAGCGCCAGCAGGTTGGTCTGTTCGGCGATCCCGCGGATCACTTCCAGCACTTTGCCGATGCGCACGCTGTCGGTTTCCAAACGGCGGATGATAGTACCGGTGTTGAGGATTTCGTTGCGCATCTGGCCGATGGTGGCGATGGTCACTTGCATCACTTCACCGCCTTCGCGGGCTGAATGATCCGCCTCATCGGCAGCGCGCGAGGCACTGGCGGCATGGCGCGCGACTTCCTGGGCGGTGGCCGACATTTCGGTCATGGCCGTGGCCACCTGGTCGGTGCGGTTGAATTGTTCCTGGGTACCGGTGGCCATCTGCCCGGCGATCGAGTTGAGTTCGCCGCTGGCGCTGACCAGGTCGGTGGCGCTGCGCTGCAAGCGGTTGAAGGTCTCGGCCAGGAAGTCGCGCAAGGTATTGGCGGCAGCGGCCAGATGGCCCAGCTCATCCTGACGGCGGCTGGCCACGCGTTCAGCGAAGCGGCCGTGACTCAGTTGTGTGACGTAGTCGATCAAGCCGCGGATCGGCAGGATCAGGTTGCGGTTGATCAACCACAGGCTGAACAGGGCGATCACCACGCCGGACAGCAGCATGATTGCCAGGCCCAGCATCACCGTGCGCTCGGCATAGGCGCTGATGCTCAACGATTGTTGATTGCCTTGGGCGCGCAGGTCATTGACCAGCGCGCTCATCTGCTCGCTGGCGGCACGGTCCACGCCCTTGACCGCGGCGTCGCCGGCCGCCGCATCGCCTCCCGCCGCCACATACGCGTCGCGGCCCTTCTGGTAGGCGGCGCCGAGTTGCTGGTGTTCCTGGCGCAAGGTGTCGATGCGCCGACTCAACGCCGGATCATCGCCGGTGTGGGTCACCAAACGCGCGAGGATGCTTTGGACATCGCGTTGCCGATCCTGGAACTGGCTCCAGTATTTCTCCAGATCCTGAGGTTGCTTGCCACGCAACAGAACGTTTTTCCATTCCTGCACCTGCACCTTGAATTGCAGGTTGGCTTCGTCAATCAGCTGGGACGTGCGAAGGGGCCCTTCAAGCAGGCTGCGATAGCTGTGCACGCCATCGGAGAGGAAGTTGAAACACGCCAGAGCAATCAACAGTATCGCCAGCAAGCTGCCGCCGAGCAGCGAGAGGATTTGTGCTCTCAAAGAGGTTCGCAAAACATTCATCGGAAAAGTCTCAATACAGGTAAGTGGCGTCTGCACGCCATGACTCCCTGTCGACAAAGGCACCGCCTGTCCGCAGCGGTTGTTAATGCTCTGAATCGGCCGGAATAGAGCCTTCTTGATCCCATGCAGACGAACGGTCAATAAACTGTCACCTAACCGAAATAAATTTTAAATCGTCATAAAAATGTCAAATTCACCTGCGAAGATTCGCCACGCGACCTGTGAAACGTCCTACAGGCCTTTTCTTTGCGAGCCGCCATGAACCACAGCATCGACCACAGCCATCAGGACTCCGACCTGTTTGGCTTGCTTTACGGTTTTCGTTTTCGCCCAGGTGAAAAAGGCGAACAGATAGACTCGGCCACGGCGCTCCAGGCCCTGCAACAGCCGGGCGATCCGGAAGAGTTCTTGTGGCTGCACCTGAACCTGGCCCACGCTGCGTGCGAACGCTGGATGCAGGCGCACCTGGACCTGCCGGAAGAATTCTTCGAAGCCTTGCATGAAGGGTCGCGCTCCACCCGCATCGAACACGTCGACTCGGCCTTGCTGGCGGTGGTCAACGATGTGGTGTTCAACTTCAGCAGCATGGTGTCGTCGGACATTTCCACACTGTGGGTGTGCGCCCGCAGCCGCCTGTTGATCAGCGCGCGCCTGCAACCGTTGCATTCGGTGGACAAGCTGCGTTCGTCGGTCAAGGCCGGCGAAAGCTTCCGCTCGCCACTGGCCTTGCTGGTGCACTTGCTGCGCGACCAGGGTGAAGTACTGACCCAGATCGTGCGCAAGACCAGCATCAGCGTTGACCATATCGAAGACCAACTGCTGTCCTCGCGCTTGTCCACCAACCGCGCCGAACTGGGCGCGGCACGCCGGGTGCTGGTGCGCCTGCAACGCTTGCTCGCATTGGAGCCAGGCTCGCTGCTGCGCCTGCTTAACCGCCCGCCGCAGTGGCTGCAGAAGGAAGACGTGAAGGAATTGCGCAAGTCCACCGAAGAGTTTGCGCTGGTGATCAACGACCTGACAGCGCTGGGCGAACGCATCAAGCTGTTGCAGGAAGAGATCGCCGCCAACCTCAACGAGCAAAGCAGCCGCACGCTGTTTACCCTCACGGTGGTGACCGTGCTGGCGTTGCCGATCAACATCATCGCCGGTTTTTTCGGCATGAACGTGGGCGGCGTGCCGCTTTCCCAGGATCCGGAAGGGTTCTGGATATTGGTGGCGTTGGTGGCGACGTTTACCTTGATTGCCGGGCGTTGGGCGTTCCGCAAGTTCTCGACTTGAAATGATGATCAACGGTGGGAGCTGGCTTGCCTGCGATAGCGGTGTATCAGGCCCTGCAAGGGGGACTGACAAATCGCTATCGCAGGCAAGCCAGCTCCCACAGTCGTTTTGTGGTGCTTTTATGGACCGGCGGCATCCTCAATTATCCAAACACTGACCTGCCGCAGCATCTCTGTAACATTCTGCAATGACTATGAACGACATCCTCCCCACACTGGATGCCCCGGCATGGCCACCCCCTCCCTGATTGCCTCCCCCCACACCTCATCCGCAGGCCCCCAACCCAGGCTGGACAAGAAACCCGGCCTGGTGACGGTGATCATCTTCTTCGCGGTGCTCGCCATGGGCCTGTTGTTCACCGCCTACAGCCTGATGCATGACATGCGCGAAATGGGCGCCCAAGTCACCACTTGGACGCCGTTCCTGTTGCTGGGCGTGGCGCTGTTGATTGCCTTGGGCTTCGAGTTCGTCAACGGTTTCCACGACACCGCCAACGCCGTGGCGACGGTGATTTACACCAACTCGCTGCCGCCGCATTTTGCGGTGGTGTGGTCGGGCTTTTTCAACTTTCTCGGGGTGCTGCTTTCCAGCGGTGCGGTGGCGTTCGGCATCATTGCCTTGTTGCCGGTCGAACTGATTCTGCAGGTGGGTTCATCGGCGGGTTTTGCGATGATCTTTGCGCTGCTGATCGCCGCCATCCTGTGGAACCTCGGCACTTGGTGGCTGGGTTTGCCGGCCTCCTCGTCCCACACCCTGATCGGCTCGATCATCGGTGTAGGTGTCGCGAATGCCTTGATGCACGGGCGTGACGGTACCAGCGGCGTGGACTGGAGCCAGGCGATCAAGATTGGCTACGCGTTGCTGCTGTCGCCGCTGATCGGTTTTGCCTTTGCGGCGATGCTGTTGCTGGCGCTGCGGGCCTTCGTCAAGAACCGCGCGTTGTATAAGGCACCCAAAGGCGACGCCCCGCCACCGTGGTGGATCCGCGGCATGCTGATCGCCACCTGCACCGGTGTGTCTTTCGCCCACGGTTCCAACGATGGGCAGAAAGGCATGGGCCTGATCATGCTGATCCTGGTCGGGACCCTGCCGATGGCTTACGCGCTGAACCGCACCATGCCGGCCGAGCAGTCGTTGCAGTTTGCCGCTGTGGCCGAAGTCACCCAAGTGGCCCTGGTGAAAAGCGCACCGCAGCCGCTGGCGGGCGACCCGCGACCGATCCTGTCGACCTACGTGCGCACCAAGGAGCCCACAGCAGAACTGGTGCCTGCCCTCGCCGCCCTCGCAGGGCATATCGGCGACGAAGTCAAAGGCTACGGCTCCCTGGCCAAAGTGCCCGCCGAAGCCGTCGGCAACGTGCGTAACGACATGTACCTGACCAGCGAAACCATCCGTCTGATGGACAAGGGCAAGGTGGGTAACTTCGATGCTGACACCCAGGGCAAGCTGCAACTGTTCAAGCAGCAGATCGACGACGCCACACGCTTTATTCCGCTGTGGGTGAAAATCGCCGTGGCGATCGCCCTGGGCCTGGGTACCATGGTGGGCTGGAAGCGCATCGTGGTGACCGTGGGTGAAAAAATCGGCAAGACGCACCTGACCTACGCCCAGGGCGCCTCGGCCGAAATGGTCGCGATGCTGACCATTGGCGCGGCGGATATGTATGGGTTGCCGGTGTCGACCACGCATGTGTTGTCGTCAGGGGTGGCAGGGACGATGGTGGCCAATGGCGGAGGGCTGCAGATGCGGACCATCCGCAATTTGCTGATGGCGTGGGTGCTGACATTGCCAGCGGCGATCCTGTTATCAGGAAGCCTGTACTGGCTGTTCACCCAACTCTTCTGACCCAACATAGAACAAACTGTGGGAGCGGGCTTGCGTGCGATAGCCATAGGTATCTACACATTTTGTAGTGAGCGGGCTAGCCCCGCGCTGGGCTGAAGCGGCCCCAATAAAGTCACCGCAGAGTCCAGATAGAACCAGGTCGCCTGGTTTGGGGCGGCTTCGCCACCCAGCGCGGGGCAAGCCCGCTCACTACACGGAGTTTTTTCAGCCTTTGAACGTTGTGTAGATAGCTATGCTGCGATAGCGGTGTATCAGGCCCTGCAAGGGGGACTGACAAATAGCTATCGCAGGCAAGCCAGCTCCCACATGGGTTTTGCATCCATTCAGTGGATGAAGAGCCCAGCCATTGCCTTGAGGCGCTTCTTGTACACCCGCCGCGCCTCCAACGCCTCTTCCAGTGTCACCGCGACAAACCCTGCCCGCTGGTTCGGCTGCATCTGCCCGATCAGGTCCAGGTCGGCACTGATCACCGTGCCGATCATCGCGTAGCCGCCACCCGAGACCGCGTCCCGATGCAGCACAATCGGTTCCAGACCTGCCGGTACTTGGATCGAACCAATCGGGTAGCAACTGTCGACGATGTTCGATGGATCCGACCCCGCGCCAAACGGCTGCTCACGTGGCTGGAAGCTCAGCGCACTGCCGCCCTTGAAACGATAGCCAATGCGGTCGGCCTCGGAGCCTACCGTCCAGGGCTCGGCAAAAAAGCTGCGCTTGGCCGCCTCCGTCAGCCGCTCGTAATACAGCCCCGGCACCACGCGCAGGGTCACGTCGCCGCCGACCGAGCGGCGCAACGCCATCGGCAGACTGTTGCCCGCACGGCCCGTGTCGCTGGCCTCACCGATGGGCAATAGATCGCCCTCCTGCAGGCGCCGACCGTGAAACCCGCCGAGTGCGCCGAGGGTGTAGGTCGAGCGGCTGCCGAGCACCAGCGGCACGTCGATGCCACCGGCCACCGCCAGATAAGTCCGCGCGCCGGCCTTGGGAAATTCAAAGCGCAACACCTGCCCGGCCCGCACCTGGAAGGCGGTGTCCTGATGCACCACGTCGCCGTCCAGGCGCGGCGACATCAGCGCGCCGCTGAGCGCCACCAAGGCATCCCGTTGAAACTCCAATTCGGGGCCAATCAATGTGCATTCCAGCCCCGCCGCGCCCAGCGGATTGCCCACCAGGTGGTTGGCCGCGCTCAAGGCGTACTGGTCCAACGCGCCCGACGGCGGTATGCCCAAGTGGTAATAGCCTTCGCGGCCAAGGTCTTGCACGGAGGTGGCCAGGCCGGGTTTGAGGACCTTGATCATGCCAGCGCCTCCTGCAGGGATTTCGGATAACCCACGGGGTCGGCGAGAAAGGCATCGAGTGAAAATTCCACCGGGCGGATGCGCAGGTCGAAACGTCCTGCGTCCACTTCAGCGACGGCCAGGTCGTAGGCGTCGCGCTGGATCGGTTTGAACTGCACGATATCGCCGGGGCGAAAGAACACCATGTGCTCCTTGAGGTACGCCAGTTGCTGCGCCGGGTCGTAGATCGGCGCCGGGGTCACGCCGAACATCTGGTAACCGCCGGCACCGCGCACCGAATAAATGCAACCAAAACAGCCGCCGTGGCCAAGGGTGAGTTTCGGTGTGTCGGTGCGCGGGCGAAGGTATTTGGGCACCTGCAATTGGCGCTCGCGTTCAACCATCTGGAACATGAACGGCAGGCCCGCGACAAAGCCGACCATCGACACAAACCACGGCGCGCCGCTGTGGGCGGCGATAAACGCGTCGACATCGGCCAGGCCATTGATGCGGGCGGCATACTCCAGATCGGTGCCGCTGGGGTCCTGATGACGGTCGCGAAAACGCATGAGGGTTTCGTGCGTCCACGGGTCGTTGTAGAGCACCGGGATTTCGATAATGCGCGTGTGCAAGGTGCGTTCGGCCACGGCCTGGGCTTCGGCGGTCTGCACCGCGTCCAGCAGAACATGGGGCGCGATGCGGTCGGGGTCGAAGCGGATCTGGAACGACGCGTTGGCCAGGCACACATCCAGCACGCCCTCCAGCGCCAGGCGCTCCACGGCGCGAGTCACCGCCATGCCTTTGAAAAAGGCCTCCAGGGACATGCTCTCGCTGACCTCGGCAAACAGGTGTTCATCACCGCCGAAGCTGTAGCGGATGGGGGACGTTTCAGCCATGTCTGTTCCTCTTGGAATCATTGTAGAAAGGCAGGCAAAAAGTGAGGGTTCGATCTTATTGGGGTGTCCTGACCACGATTCCCGCCTGGTCCAGGGCTTCGCGAGTTGCTTCCACCAATTCCAAAGCACCGGGCGTGTCGCTGTGCAAGCAGATGGAATCGAATTCGATAAACAGGTCTTCGCCTTCCACGGTACGCACAAGCCCGGCCTGACACGCGCGCAAGACGCGCGCCGCCACCGTCGCAGGGTCCAGCGCGCGCACGTTGCGGGTAAACACGATGGAACCGGTCAGGTCGTACTCGCGGTCGGCATAGAACTCGCGCACCACCGGCTGCCCGAGCTCCTTGGCGACATGCCAGATCACCGAGTTGGGCATGCAGTACAGCAACAGCGTCGGCTCGATGATCTGCAGGTTTTGCACCAACAGCCGCGCCGCTTCTTCATCGCGGGCCAAGTGCATATACAGCGCGCCATGGGGCTTGATGTGTTGCAAGGGCACGCCTTGGGCACGGGCGATTTCACGCAGGGCGCCGAGCTGGTAGAGCATGTCGTCCACCAGTTCCTGGGCAGGTGCGTTGAGGTGGCGACGGCCAAAGCCGACCAGATCCCGGAACCCCGGATGCGCACCGATGGCCACGCCCAGTTGCTTGGCGCGCTCGACCGTGCGGCGCATGGTACCGGGGTCGCCGGCGTGGAAGCCGGTGGCGATATTGGCCGAGCTGATATAGGCCATCAGCTCTGCGTCGACGCCATCACCGATGGTCCAGGGGCCGAAGCCTTCGCCCATGTCCGAGTTGAAATCCACTGCCTGCATTGAAGTCGCTCCGCCTGGGTGATGCAGGAAAAGTAGGCTGCGGCTTGACCCCTTGGGAAGATCTATTATCAGATGGCCCATCTTCTGAAAATCAGATAGCCCGGAGCGGCAGATGTCCCTGACCTTGCGCCAAATCCGTTATTTCGTCGCCACCGCCGAGATCGGCCAGATTTCCCAGGCGGCCATCCACCTGAACATCTCCCAGTCGGCGGTGACCACGGCGATCAAGGAGCTGGAAGCCATGCTTGGCGTGCAACTGTTTGTGCGCTCGGCCCAGGGCATGAACCTGACCGACGCCGGCCGGCACTTTCTCAACCGTGCCTATGTGATCCTGCGCAGCGTCGATGACGCGCTCAACAGCCCGCTGCCCGACTACCGCGCCCGCGGCGTATTGCGCCTGGCCGCCAGCTACACGGTGCTCGGCTACTTCCTGCCCCACCACTTGCAGCGCCTGGAACACTGGCACCCGGATGTGACCATTGAAGTGTTCGAGCAAGAGCGCCAGGCCATCGAACAAGGTCTGCTCGATGGCCGGCTCGACATGGCGGTCGTGCTCACGGCCAACCTCACCCACCCGGCGATCGTCTCGGAAATCCTGTTCAATTCCGAACGCCGCCTGTGGCTGCCCAGCCATCACCCCTTGTGCGAGCGCGGCGCGGTGAGCCTGGCCGATGTGGCCCAGGAACCCTATATCCTGCTCACCGTCGACGAAGCCGAACACAGCGCCATGCGCTATTGGGAACAGGCCAGGCAAACACCCAAGGTGCGGTTGCGCACCAGTTCGGTGGAAGCCGTGCGCAGCATGGTCGCCAATGGCAGTGGCGTGGCGATCCTGTCGGACCTGGTGCACCGCCCCTGGTCCCTGGAAGGCAAGCGCATCGAAACCCTGACCGTCACCGACCCGGTCACGCCGATGAGCGTAGGGCTGGCCTGGCACCGTGAGCGTGCGTTCACCCCGGCGATGCAGGCGGTGCGCGATTATTTCCACGACGCCTTCCTCACACCGCAGCAGTTGTCGGCGCGGCGCTAGAGCTGGGATTGCAACGTCGCGGCGAGCCAATCCATGAACACCCGGACCCGCAGCGGCAAATGCCGTTGACCGGCGTAAAGCAACGACACATCCAACGGCGGTGCCGGGTAATCCGGCAGTACGGCGACCAATTCACCGCTGGCCAGCAACGCGCGAATGCCCAGCAACGGCACCTGGGTAATACCGAAACCGCCCAGGCACGCGGCCTGGTAGGCATCGGTGCTGTTCACGGTGACACGCCCCGCCATCGCCACCCGCTGCACCTTATTGCCGTGCTGGTATTCGAACCCCGCCGAACGCGCGCCCAACGGCCTTACGTAGTGCACCAGTTGATGCTGCGCCAGCTCGGCCAGCGTCTCGGGTCGACCGTAGCGCTCGATATACCCGGCGCTGACGCAGTTAACCATTGGCATGCTGCATACCCGGCGTGCAACCACCGTTTGGTCAGGCTGCGCGCCGACCCGCAAGACGCAGTCAAACCCTTCGGCGATCAGGTCCACCTGGCGGTCAGAGCTGCTGATCTCCAGGGCGATCAACGGGTGCGTATCCATGAACGACGGCAGGCGCGGCAGGATCAGTTCGCGCGCCATCACATTGGGCATATCCACGCGAATGCGTCCGCTCAGTTGCGCTTCATCCTGGCGAAACAGACCTTCGAGTTCTTCCATGTGCGCCAGCAAATCCTTGCTGCGCTCATACAACACGCGGCCGTCCTGGGTCGCCTGCACCTTGCGCGTGGTGCGCTGCAACAGGCGCGCGCCGAGCAGTTCTTCCAGCGCCTGCACATGTTCGGAGACCGTGGAGCGCGGCAGGCCCAGGCTGTCGCTGGCGGCGGTGAAACTCGACAGTTCGGTGACGCGCACAAAGGTGCGCAACAGCTCAAGCTTGTTCATGGGATTGTTCGCCTTATCCGGCCAGTGATTCCGGTATAGCGCTGTTTATCACGTCTGTGTCGGACAAATACACTCGTTTCACTACCACTGACCTGAGGAACCCACCATGACCCGTAAAATCGCACTGATCACCGGCGCCAGCCGCGGCCTGGGCAAGAGCGCCGCGCTGCACCTGGCGGCCCAAGGCGTCGACATCATCGGCACTTACCACAGCAAGGCGGATGAAGCGCAGGCCGTCGTCGCGCAGATCGAGCAACTCGGTGGCCGCGCCGCGATGTTGAAGCTGGACGTGGGCCAGAGCGCGACTTTCGGTGACTTCGCCCACGAGGTGGCTGGCGTGCTCAAGGACGTGTTCGCACAGGAGCACTTCGACTTCCTGATCAACAATGCCGGCATCGGTATTCACGCCAGCTTCGCCGAGACCACCGAGGCCCAGTTCGACCACTTGGTGGCGGTTCACTTCAAGGGGCCGTTTTTCCTTACCCAGACACTGCTGCCGTTGATCCGCGACGCGGGGCGCATCCTCAACATTTCCAGCGGCCTGGCGCGCTTCAGCCTGCCCGGTTATTCGGCTTACGCGGCGATGAAAGGCGCGATGGAAGTGCTGACCCGCTACCAGGCCAAGGAGTTGGGCGCGCGCAGGATCAGCGTCAACATCCTTGCACCCGGCGCCATCGAAACCGATTTCGGCGGCGGCGCCGTACGTGACAATGCCGCCCTCAACAGCCTGGTCGCCAACAACACCGCCCTGGGCCGCGCCGGCTTACCGGACGATATCGGCGGCGCCATCGCCAGCGTGTTGGCCGACGGCAGCCATTGGATCACCGGGCAGCGGATCGAGGCGTCGGGCGGCATGTTTTTGTAAAAGCCGTTCACGCAGCACGTCATAACCCCAGTGGTAGACATAGGTGTACGGCAGGAAGAAGAGCAACACGCCGATGTCGAGGATGAACGCCTGCACCAGGCTGATGTTCAGCCACGCCGCAATCAACGGCACGCACACCAGGATCAGGCCACCTTCGAACAGCAGCGCATGCAATGTGCGCGTCCAGCCGTTGGTGGCCAGGTGCAGGCGCGCCTTGAGACGGTCGAACAGGCCGTTGAAGATCACGTTCCAGGTCAGCGCCAGCAGGCTGATCGCCAGGGTGACCAGGCCCATCTCCATCGCGGGTTTGTCCATGATCCACGCCAGCATGGGGGTGCAGATCAACAAGGCGAGCGCCTCGAATCCGATGGCTTGGCACACGCGTTCCGTCGTTGATTTAAGCGGGGTCATGATGGGACTCCATGAGTGATGATGGTTGCCATCATTACTTCGCACGCCGATACTTCATAACCAATAACCATCGATCAAGGCGATAGTCATGGCCTCCCATGAAGTGCTGCACGCGTTTGTCCAGGCGGCCACCCAAGGCTCGTTTTCCGCGGCGGCGCGCAAGCTGGGCAAGAGCCAATCCACCGTCAGCGCGGCGGTGGCAAGCCTGGAGATCGACCTGGATGTGCTGTTGTTTGACCGCAGCAGCCGCAAGCCGACACTGACACCGGCCGGCCATGTGTTGCTACAACGCGCCGAGCAGGTGCTGGAGGCCAACAGCCGCCTTGAGTTGGCGGCGAGCCAGTTGTCCCACGGGTTGGAGCCGAAGCTGAGTATCGCCATGTCGGATACTTATCAGTCCGACCGTTTCGAAAACGCCCTCAGCGCCTTTGAACAGCGCTACCCGGACCTTGAACTCGAATGCCTGATCGCCGAATGCGAAGACTTGATCGCCCTGGTGCAAAGCGGCCGGGCGCAGATCGCATTTATCGACCAGCAGGCCGTTTACCCGCCGGACCTGACCGCCTCGCCCGTCGAGGAGCGCACCGAAATCGCCCTGTTCGTGGCCCCAGGCCATCCGCTGGCAGGTTTGCGCAACATCAGCGCGCAGGCCTTGCAGCAGCACCGCGAACTGCGCCTGGCCAGCATCGTCAACCCGAATGAAACCCGCGCCAGCGGCCGCGTATGGTCGGCGCCCAGTTATTTGATGCTGCTGGAGATGGCGCAATTGGGCTTCGGTTGGGCGCCGATCCCGCGCTGGCTGGTCGAACGGTTTGGCGGCGACCGCCTGGTGGAACTCAAGGCCCGCGGCTGGCCACGCGCGGTGGCGGTGGATGCGTTGTGGTCACGCCAGCATCCACCCGGGCCGGCGGGGAGCTGGTTGTTGAGCGCGATGCTGGAGTGAGCCTCTTCGGGCCAATGAAGATCAAATTGTGGGAGCGGGCTTGCTCGCGAATGCAAGGTGTCAGTCAGCATGCTTATGACTGATCCACCGCTCTCGCGAGCAGCCCGCTCCCACAGGTTTGATCTCTATCGTTTGGAAGATTCGAGTTCGGCGAGGCGGCGTTCGAGGAAGCGTTTTTCCGGGGTTAGCCGGGTCAGCGACAAGGCTTTTTCGTAGGCGGCGCGCGCCTCTGCAGTGCGCCCCAGTTGTCGGCAAAACTCCCCCCGTGCCGAATGCGCCAAGTGGTAATCCAGCAACTCGCCGCGCGCCAGAATCCCCTCTATTGCCTGTAATCCCGCCAGCGGTCCATCGCGCATGGCCACCGCTACGGCCCGGTTCAATTCGATCACCGCTGACGGCATTGTGCTGAGCAACGCGTCGTAGAGCCCGACTATCTGCGGCCAGTCTGTCTTGTCTGCACGCGTGGCTTCGGCATGCACCGCAGCAATGGCCGCTTGCAGGCTATAGGGGCCAAAACGCCGTGTGCGCAGCGCCTGCTCCACCAACGCGCAGCCTTCGGCGATCAAGGACGCATCCCACAGCGAACGGTCCTGCTCATTCAGCAGCACCAGTTCTCCTTCGGCCGAAGTGCGCGCCGGGCGGCGGGAGTGGTGCAGCAACATCAACGCCAGCAGGCCCATGACTTCGGGCTCGGGCAACAGTTGCAACAGCAAACGCCCCAGGCGAATGGCTTCACGCGTCAACGCTTCGCGGGTCAGGTCGGCGCCCATGGAGGCTGAATAGCCTTCGTTGAACACCAGGTAAATCACCCGCAGCACGGTGTCCAGACGCTCGGGCAGTTCTTCACGGGACGGCACTAGATACGGGATTTTTGCCTCGCGGATCTTGCCCTTGGCCCGCACGATGCGCTGGGCGATAGTGGCCGGTGTGACCAGAAACGCCCGGGCGATTTCCTCGGTGGTAAGGTCGCAGATCTCACGCAACGTCAGCGCCGCCTGGGCGTCGGCCGCCAACGCCGGATGGCAGCAGGTAAATATCAGGCGCAGGCGGTCGTCTTCCACGTCTTCATCACTCCAGTCAGCCGCTTCCAGCGCGTCGGCCTGCTCCTGCAGCAGCGGAGTGAAACGCGCCTGGCGGCGCAAACGGTCGATGGCCTTGAAGCGCCCGGTGGACACCAGCCAGGCGCACGGATTGTCCGGAACACCGTCCAGCGGCCAACGCAGCAGCGCGACGCAAAACGCCTCATGCAGGGCTTCTTCAGCCAGGTCGAAATCGCCGAGCACGCGAATCAGCGTCGCGAGCACCCGGCGTGATTCGCTGCGGTAGAGGGCCTCGACCGACAGGGTCAATCGGCGCGCCCCTCTTGCCCAAGCACGCGCACCGGGCGCACTTCCACACTGCCGACCCGAGCCGCCGGAATGCCGGCGGCCACCTGGATTGCTTCATTCAAGTCACGGGCCTCGATCAGGTAGAAACCGGCGAGTTGTTCCTTGGTTTCGGCAAACGGCCCGTCGGTGATCGACACCTTGCCGTTGCGCATGCGCACGGTGGTGGCGGTGCTCACCGACTCCAGCGCTTCGGCGGCAAGCATGCGGCCGCTGTCGTGGATGGTCTGCGCGTAGGCGTGGCACTCCGGGTCCTTGGGGCTGTCGGGCAGGCTGTGCAACAAGGCTTCAGCGCTGTAGACCAGGCACAGGTATTTCATGGCGTTCTCCGGTTTCGGGCTACTGACTATAGTTGGCGGCGCTCAAGGTTCCAGGTCGAACAGACCGGCGCCGGTTTCCATGTCGAACGGTGCGGACCAATGCTCATGCACCACTTTCCACTGGTCATCGATGCGCTGATAGCCGGCGCTGACGCGCATCCAGCAGGTTTTAAGCACGCCGTCCGGCCCGGTGCCACCGCAGTGGGCCAGCCAATGGGCGAAGGCAATCCCGTCGGCGGCGACTATGTGCAATTGGTGAAAATCAAACACGCCGGGGCCTGGGCAGAACGCCATGCAGGCTTTCCAGTGCGCCTGGTACGCTGCCTTGCCTTTGAATTGCAGCGCGTTGACCGCATCGAACGCGACGATGTCATCAGCATAGAAGCTGACGATTTTCTCGACATCCTTGGCAGTGACGGCCTGTTTCCATTGCTCGATCAGGGTGTTGATGGCAGTGCTCATGGCGATACTCCTGGCGGATAGGAAAAACACGGAAGACACCCTTAGTCGAATGACACTTCGGCAAATCGACACGCCGCTGAAAAATAATTTCGCGCCAGGCAAACCCGCTAGAATCCAGGCCTCTTTGTAGGATTTCGGACACGCCCCCGATGGAAACCCGCCTCGTTCCCTATGAGACGCTCAGCCTCGTACAGAAACAGCAACTCGACGCCCTGCACGTGCATCCCGAGCAACTGCCGTACTCCGGTGATATCTATTGCGCGCTGAACAGCCTGCTGGTCAATCCCAATCCCGCCGCTATCAAGGGTTTCGCCTTGCTCGCCGACGACCTTCCCGTGGCCTTCCTGCTGCTCAAACGCCCGCCGTGCCTGCCCCATTGGGCGGACGAACACAGCGCCACCTTGCACGCCTTGCAGGTGGACCGGCATCAGCAAGGCCGCGGTTTCGGCAAGGCCTGCCTGCAGGCTTTGCCCGCGGCGGCATTGCAAGCGTGGCCGCAGATAAAGGCGCTGGAATTGTCGGTGGATGCGGATAATGTGGCGGCGATGGGCTTGTATCTGCGAGCTGGATGGGTGGATAGCGGCGAGGCTTACAGGGGACGGATTGGGTATGAGCGCAGATTGAAATGGCTGTTTGGTCAGCACGACCTTGACAGCATAGAAATGTAACGTATACATAACTTAACGACTACCAAGTAATGAATACGTGACATGGACATTTCTGTAATTACCCAACGACTCGCTGTCCAACTGCGAACCATGCGCCTGAATCGTGGCTATAAACAGGCAGATCTGGCAAAGCTGGCCGGGATTACCCGGCAAAAACTGATCGAAATCGAAAAAGGCAGCCTCTCGGTCTCGATGAATGCCTATGCTCGGGTGGCTGCCGCTTTGGGCAGCGAATTCAAACTGGTGCCTGTGACGTTGCCGACCCTGGAGGAGCTGGAGGACTTGTTTAATGAATAGCCCCACGCTACGCGTTCATACGCCTCAAGGGGACAGTGGCAGCGTCTTGGTCGGTGCTGAAGACTATCTGTTCCGGTATAGCGATAACGCAAAGGCCGACAGCGCAATTAGCCTGTCGATGCCCGTCCGCGCGGAAGAATACCGGCGCAGGGACCTGCATCCCATCTTTCAGATGAATTTGCCGGAAGGCTACGTGCTGGAGCAACTGCGCAATCGCCTCGCCAAAACGGTCAAGGTCGACCCGATGTTGCTGCTGGCACTCTCGGGAAGCAGCGCGCCAATCGGTCGAGTTTTCGTGTCTTCGCAACAAGTGAACGAGCTGATCCACCGCAACAGCCCTCACACGACCGGGGAAAACCTCGACGAAATTCTTGCCTGGGACGGCGCGGAAGATCTGTTCGTCGAACTGGTGGATCGCTACATCCTGCGAGCGGGTATTTCCGGGGTGCAACCCAAAGTGCTGGTGCCGGAAAAACCACAAACACCCGAACAGAAATTCACCTCGAAAACCGACGACCTGATTATCAAAAGCGGGCGCGATGAGTTTCCAGGGTTGGCCATCAATGAATACCTGTGCATGTCCATTGCCCGGGATGCGGGCCTGCCCGTACCACCGTTTTATCTTTCACAGAACCATAAGCTGTTCATCATGCGGCGTTTTGATCGGGACGAACACCTCAACCCACTGGGCTTCGAAGACATGACCACGCTGATGGGCCTGTCCACCGAGCAAAAATACACCAAGAGTTACGCCGCCATGGCCAAGGCCGTACGCTTGTTCTGCGCCCCGGCACACCAGCGCAGTTCGCTGGATCAATTGTTCGATAGCGTAGCGCTGAGTTGCATCGTGGGTAATGGCGACGCGCATCTGAAAAACTACGGCGTGCTCTACAGTGATCCGCTGAAATCGGATACCCGGTTGGCGCCCGCCTACGACATCGTGAACACCACCGCTTACATCCCCGAGGACTCACTGGCATTGGACCTGAGCGGAAACAAGTCGTTATTCGCCTCGCGCCTGGGCATCCTTGAATTTGCCAGGACCTGCGAAGTCGAACAGCCTGAAACACGTATCCAGGCACTGCTGCAAACCCTCGAAGAGGTACTCAAGCGCGAAGACGATTATTGCCGGTTGGCGCCTGAGGTGGCGAACGCCATACGTCAGTCCGCCCAGGGTTATCAAACTAGCTTCGGGGGCTGAATCGCCCCCTGTTCCCGGCATTTAGGCTCTTTGCCCAACCGGCACCCAGATCTCCACCGTCCCCGTGCCCTTGCGCCCATCGAAATCCGCGCTGTAGCGCTCGAAATCCGCGCCCATCACCTTGTAGCCCGAATGCGGCAACCACTCGAACATGATGCGTTCGTACGTCTGCGCAAGCTGCTGCACCGGCCCGTAATGGGGGAACACGGCGTAGTTGAGCGGCGGAATTTCGATAGACTCGAAGTTGCTTGGCACGTCGCCCCTGGTGGGTACCTCTACCCCGGCGATGTAGTCGAATTCGCCCTGCCTGGGGTTATGGCAAACGCCATACGTCACACCGCCAACGCGCTTCTTGATGTCCTTGATGCACGTGTCGAACAACTCCCACAGTTTAGGGATATCGCCCACGGTAGCCTTTGAATAACGCCCCTGTACGCCGGCGATCACCATGGCCTTGCCGGCTTCCATGCGTGGCTCCAGCGCTTGTTTTGTCTGCTGATCCATACGAACAGTCTCCTTCTTATGAGGGAACAAACCCGCATCGAGTATAGGGGCATATCCGCACTGCACTCCATGCAGAAAATTTTCCTACGCATCTGGACAACTGGCCATCATCGACCGTATTGTCTGCCGCGCAGGCCACCGCAGTGGCCGACGTCGCTCGGACGGTTCCGGGCGCTTACGTACTTCGAGGCAACAATGGCCGAACAAGGTTCGCCGCGCCGCTTTGCGCGCATCGATCGACTCCCCCCTTACGTGTTCAATATTACTGCCGAGCTGAAGATGGCTGCGCGTCGGCGCGGCGAAGACATTATCGACTTGAGCATGGGCAACCCTGACGGCCCCACGCCACCGCACATCGTGGAAAAGCTCGTACAAGTCGCCCAGCGTGAGGACACCCACGGCTATTCCACCTCCAAAGGCATTCCGCGGCTGCGCCGGGCGATTTCGCGCTGGTACAAAGACCGCTACGAAGTGGATATCGACCCGGAAACCGAGGCCATCGTGACCATCGGTTCCAAGGAAGGCCTGGCGCACTTGATGCTGGCCACCCTGGATCAGGGCGACACCGTGCTGGTGCCCAACCCGAGCTACCCGATTCATATCTACGGTGCGGTGATTGCCGGCGCCCAGGTGCGTTCGGTGCCGCTGGTGCCGGGCGTGGATTTCTTCGCCGAACTGGAACGCGCGATTCGCGGCTCCATCCCCAAGCCGAAGATGATGATCCTCGGTTTCCCGTCCAACCCCACTGCGCAGTGCGTGGAACTGGATTTCTTCGAACGCGTGATCGCGCTGGCCAAGCAATACGATGTGCTGGTGATCCACGACCTGGCCTACGCGGACATCGTCTACGACGGCTGGAAAGCCCCGTCCATCATGCAAGTGCCGGGCGCCAAGGACATCGCGGTGGAGTTTTTCACCCTGTCCAAGAGCTACAACATGGCCGGTTGGCGCATCGGTTTCATGGTGGGCAACCCGGAACTGGTCAACGCCCTGGCACGCATCAAGAGCTACCACGACTACGGCACCTTCACCCCGTTGCAGGTGGCGGCGATTGCCGCGCTCGAAGGCGACCAGCAGTGTGTGAAAGACATTGCCGAGCAATACCGCCAGCGCCGTAATGTGCTGGTCAAGGGTCTGCATGAGCTGGGCTGGATGGTCGAGAATCCGAAGGCGTCGATGTACGTCTGGGCGAAAATCCCCGAGCAGTACGCCGCCATGGGCTCGCTGGAATTCGCCAAGAAACTGCTGCTGGAAGCCAAGGTGTGTGTGTCGCCGGGGATCGGCTTTGGGGAGTATGGCGATGACCATGTGCGCTTTGCGCTGATCGAAAACCAGGACCGGATTCGCCAGGCGGTGCGCGGGATTCGCGGGATGTTCAGGGCGGATGGGTTGGTTACTAAAGCCTGATCCTATCCACCTGCAGAAACCCAATCAATGTGGGAGCTGGCTTGCCTGCGATGCAAACACCTCGGTATGTCAGTTAGACCGAGGTGATGCTATCGCAGGCAAGCCAGCTCCCACATTTGGATTGGGTTTTCACCCAAGGTTCATGGTGTGTCTGTTAAACCACCAGCGACAGCAACATGATGAAGATCAGCGCCACGATCGACAGAATCGTCTCCATCGCCGTCCACGTCTTGAACGTCTCGGCCACGGTCATGTTGAAGTACTGCTTCACCAGCCAGAACCCGGCATCGTTGACGTGGGACAAAATCAACGAACCCGCCCCCGTCGCCAGCACCAGCAATTCACGGTTGACCCCAGGAATCATGCCCACCACCGGCACGACGATGCCTGCGCCGGTGATGGTTGCCACGGTGGCCGAACCGGTTGCAATGCGAATCACCGCCGCCACCAGCCACGCCAGCAGGATCGGATCGATCTGCGCGTTCACCGCCATATGACCGATCACGTCGCCCACGCCGCTGGTCACCAGCATCTGCTTGAAGCCACCACCGGCACCGATGATCAAGATGATCGCCGCGGTCGGCGCCAGGCTGGCGTCGAGCAGCTTCAGGATCTGTTTGGAGTGGATACCCTGGCGATGGCCAAAGGTGTACAGCGACAGCAGCAACGCCAGCAGCAAGGCGCTGATCGGGTGACCGATCATGTCCATCCAGTTGCGCACCACGTGGCCTTCGGCAAACGCGATGTCGGCGAAGGTCTTGAGCAGCATCAGGAACACCGGCAGCAGCACGGTGACGAGGGTGATGCCAAAGCTTGGCAGCGACTTGTTATCAGTCTCGCGGGCCAGTTGGTCGACCAGTTCCTGGGATGGGTTGCCCGGGATGTACTTGGCAATGAAGGTACCGAAGATCGGACCGGCAATGATGGCGGTCGGCAGGGCGACGATCAGGCCGTACAGGATGGTCTTGCCGATGTCCGCGCCAAACACGCCGATGGCCAGCAGCGGGCCCGGGTGCGGCGGCACCAGGCCGTGCACCGCCGAGAGGCCGGCCAGCAACGGGATGCCGATCTTGATCAGCGACACGCCGGTGCGGCGCGCGACGATGAATACCAGCGGGATCAGCAGCACGAAGCCGATTTCGAAGAACAGCGGAATGCCCACCAGGAAGGCGGCGAACATCATCGCCCACTGGACTTTTTCCTTGCCGAAGGCGCGGATCAGGGTCTGGGCAATCTGATCGGCGCCGCCGGATTCGGCCATCATCTTGCCGAGCATGGTGCCCAGCGCGAGGATGATGCCGACAAAGCCGAGCACCCCGCCGAAGCCGTCCTGGAACGCCTTAATGATTTTTTCCACGGGCATGCCCGAAGTCAGGCCGAGGAAACCGGCCGCAATGATCAATGCAATGAACGGGTGCACCTTGAACTTGGTGATCAGAACGATCAGCCCAATGATGGTAACCACTGCATCTAGCAGCAGGTAGGACTCGTGGGACATGCCAAACATGGGGGTCTCTCCTGTTTGTTGTTGTTATTAAAGCGGGTGTTGAATTTCCTGCCGGGGACAGCGCTATCTTTCCGGCAAAAAATTATCGGGTTGGTTCAAAACCGTGCTGCAGCCACCAGGCGTTGGTTTGCTCGGCCAACTCATCGACGCTGTCTTCGCTGGCGTTGAGGGCCAGGGTCAGCGGTTCGCCTTTGGGCGATTCGAGGGTGGCGAACTGGCTGTCGATCAGGCTGGCCGGCATGAAATGACCGGGGCGATGGGACACGCGGTCGGCGGCGACTTCGCGGGTCAGCTCCAGAAAGACAAAGCCCAGGCCTGGCGCGGCTTCGCGCAGGTGGTCGCGGTATTTCTTCTTGAGGGCTGAGCAGGTCAGCACAGGGTGCTCGCCCGCCTTGAGCGAACGGCGCAGTTCATCGCAGAGGATGTCGAGCCAGCCGGCGCGGTCGTCGTCGTTGAGGGGGTGGCCGGCGCTCATCTTTTCGATGTTCGCGGCGGGGTGAAAGCTGTCGCCTTCGATGGCGGTGGCGCCGTTCAGACGGCACAAGGCCTCGCTGACGCTGGTTTTGCCACAGCCGGCAACACCCATGATGACCAGGGCAGTAACAGGTTGACTCATAAACACCTCAGGACGCAGATAGCGCTACCTTTGCACACTGTAAGGCTAGTGCAAAAACAGGCTTTTCCCGCGCCGTCTTGTCTTTTTTTATGGAGTGACGCGTGCATCCGCTCCAATCATTTGAACGGGATCAGGCAACCCGACGTTCAAGCATTTGCAGCCGTTTGGAGACAGCGCTACCTTAGTGCCTCGATTTTTGTTTGGCAAGCCGCCTGATGACCTCCAAGAACGATAAAAATACTCGCACCACCGGTCGCCCCACCCTCAATGAAGTCGCACGCCTGGCCGGCGTCAGTCCCATCACTGCCTCCCGCGCCTTGCGCGGCATCAGCACCGTGGCCACCGAGCTTGTGGAAAAAGTGCAGCTCGCCGCCGCCGAACTCAACTACGTGGTCAACCCCGCCGCCCGCGCGCTGGCCTCGGCCCAGAGCCATTCGGTGGTGGTGTTGGTGCCGTCGTTGTCCAACCTGCTGTTTATCGAAACCCTCGAAGCGATCCACCAAGTGCTGCGGCCCAAGGGCTTTGAAGTACTGATCGGCAACTTTCACTATTCGCGCGATGAAGAAGAAAACCTGCTGCGCAATTACATGGCCTACCAGCCACGCGGGTTGCTGCTGACCGGGTTTGACCGCACCGAAAGCGCCCGACGGATGGTCGAGGCGAGCAATGTGCCGTGCGTCTACATGATGGACCTGGACCCCAATGCCGGGGTGAACTGCGTGGGTTTCTCGCAACTGAGCGCGGGCGAAACGGCGGCGGCGCATCTGTTGTCCCGTGGGTACAAACGCCTGGCGTATATCGGCGCGCAACTGGACCAACGCACGTTGCTGCGCGGCGAAGGTTTCCGTCGAGCGCTGCAACACGCCGGCTTGTACGACCCGGCGCTGGAACTGCTGACACCCCGCCCTTCCTCAGTCGGCCTGGGCGGTGAACTCTTCCTGCAACTGCTGGCAGCCCATCCCGACGTGGATGCAATCTTCTTCGGCAACGACGACCTGGCCCAGGGCGCCTTGCTCGAAGCCCTGCGCCATGGCATCAAAGTGCCGGAGCGCGTCGCGGTGCTCGGTTTCAACGACCTGCCAGCCTCGTCCTTCATGGTGCCGCGCCTGAGCAGCATCAGCACCCCGCGTGAGGCGATTGGACGGTGTGCGGCGGAGCACTTGTTGATGATCATGGCAGGCAACAAGATCGCCAAGCCGGTGGTGGACATGGGGTTTGAGTTGCAGGTGCGGGAGAGCACGTAGGAAGCCTGTAGGAAGCGGCTGACATTGCGGTAAGCGCCTTGCCCGGTTGCCTACGCTTACGTCAGAATCCGCCGGCTTGTGCACCTGGGGGTGGGTCTCTAAGGTTGGCCGGTCGCTGAATTTCTCGGTGATCGGGTTTAGTAGCCCGGCTTCCCACACAAGATGCATGAGCCTATCGATGCTTGATGGTGGCTGTGCGCAGGGCGCCTTCGGGTGCGCCGGGTTTGTGTGGGATACCGGTCTACTAACCTGCGTACAGCTGCCACCCTCGTTTAGTAGCGATGAGGTATCAGCCCAAATCAGGTACTTCAATAATGCAAAGCATCCCCACGCATACCCTCTTCACTGTCATCCCCGGCTCCTCTACCGAAACCCTGCTGATCAACAGCTACGAAACCGTCTGCTCCGTCAGTACTTTGTTGCTCGACCTGTCCGAAGACCTCACCGGCAAACACCGCGATGTGGCCTTGGCCATTCATCAGTTGAGTGAGCTATCCATCTTGCTGGTGGGCAAAGCCATGGACCAACACACACCGCGCATTTAGCGCCCGCCCCAGTAGATGTGGGAGCTGGCTTGCCTGCGATGACAGCGGGACAGCCAATGATGTGTTGATTGACACACCGCCTTCGCAGGCAAGCCAGCTCCCACATTTTGACTTTGCTCGCTTAACCACCACGGCGCCTGCTAGATTGGCTGCTCTCAAATGCCAGGAAAGCACCATGGGACACTCACTGAAAATCTTGGGCCGCGCCTCTTCCATCAACGTGCGCAAAGTCCTCTGGACCTGCCAGGAACTGGGCATCGACTATGTGCGCGAAGACTGGGGCATCGGCTTCAAGCCCACCCAGTCTGCCGAATTCCTCGCGCTGAACCCCAATGCCCAGGTGCCGGTGCTGATCGACGATCATGGCGTGCTGTGGGAGTCCAATACCATCTGCCGCTACCTTGTCGGCCTCTACCAACGCCACGACTTGCTGCCCGCCGAACCCGCGCCACGCGCGCAGGTCGAGCAATGGATGGACTGGCAAGCCACCGAACTCAACCGCGCCTGGGGCGACGCCTTCCCGGCCTTGGTGCGCAACAATCCGGATGGCCTGGACACAGCGCAAATAGCCGCCGCCGTGCAGGTCTGGAACGACAAGATGGGCATTCTGGAACAGCAACTTGCGCGCACTGGCGCCTATGTGGCCGGCGATGAATTCACCCTAGCCGACATCCTGATCGGCCTCTCGGTGCACCGCTGGCAGATGACTCCCATGCAGCGCCCGTCCTACCCGGCCGTTGCGGCGTATCACCAGCGCTTGAGCCAGCACAAAGGCTTCCAGACCTTCGCCCTCGACGGTCACAACTGAAAAGAATAGCGGCACGCGTTAAGCTGTAAGCAAATGTGTTTAGCTTGGCGCTGAACACCTGATACTTACCGCTGACAAAGGTCCACCATGTCGATACTCACCGCCTCTCCCACGGACGGCATCGACCCGATCCGTGCCGCCCATATCAGCGCACGCATCGACCGCCTGCCCGCCGTCGCTACGGTCTGGCGCCTGGTGGCGCTCTTGTCGATTGGCGGTTTTTTCGAACTGTATGACCTGTTCCAGACCGCTTACATCAGCCCTGGCCTGATCAGCGACGGGATTTTTCACACGGGCAGCCAAGGCGTATTTGGCTTCTCCGACCAGGCGGCGTTCGCCTCCGCGACCTTCCTGGGCCTGTTTCTCGGCGCAAGCCTGCTCAGCCCCATCGCCGACCGCTTCGGGCGCCGGGCGATCTTCACCTTCGCGCTGATCTGGTACACCGTGGCCACGGTGTTGATGGGCATTCAGACGTCCGCCCTGGGCATCATCTGCATGCGCTTTCTGGTGGGCATCGGGCTGGGCATCGAGCTGGTGACCATCGATGCCTACCTCTCGGAACTGGTGCCCAAGCGCATGCGCAGCTCGGCGTTTGCCTTTGCGTTTTTTATCCAGTTTCTGTCGGTGCCGACGGTGGCGTTGATGTCGTGGTGGCTGGTACCGCAGGCGCCGTTCGGGGTCTCTGGTTGGCGTTGGGTGGTGCTAAGCAGTGCGGTGTTTGCGCTTTTTATCTGGCAACTGCGCACGCGCCTGCCGGAATCACCGCGCTGGCTCGCGCAAAAGGGCCGTTTCGAGCAAGCCGATGCAATCATGGACAACCTGGAGGCGCGCTGCCTGAAGGATCACGGCAAGCCCTTGGATGCCCCCGAACCCGAAGCTGTCAACGTGCAGGGCAGCGGCCGCTTTGCCGATATCTGGCAACCGCCCTACCGCCGCCGCGCACTGATGCTGATCGTGTTTCATGTGTTCCAGGCCATTGGCTTTTTCGGCTTCGGCAACTGGCTGCCGGCGCTCTTGTCGGGCCAAGGGGTCAGCGTGACCCACAGCTTGCTCTACGCCTTCATCATCACCCTGGCCTACCCGCTGGGGCCGCTGCTGTTTGTGAAGGTGGCCAATCGCTTTGAAAACAAATGGCAGATCGTCGGCTCGGCCCTGGGCGCGGTGATCTTCGGCAGCCTGTTTGCCCTGCAAACCACGGCGGTAGGACTGGTGTTCTGCGGGGTGATGATCACCTTCTGCAACGCCTGGCTGAGTTTCAGTTATCACTCGTATCAAAGTGAACTGTTCCCCACCAATATCCGCGCACGGGCGGTAGGCTTCTGCTATTCATTCAGCCGCTTGTCCACGGTGTTCAGCAGCCTGTTGATCGGCTTTATCCTCGAACACCTGGGCACACCGGGCGTGTTGGCGTTCATTGCCAGCAGCATGTTGATCGTGATGATCACCATCAGTTGGTTCGGGCCGCGTACGCGTAACCTGGCGCTGGAAAATATCGCCCATTGACGGCAAGGGTTGGCCGCCGGCGGGACAGTTCTTGCCGCAACGGCCAGCCCACCCCCCGTAAAGCCTGGCACTTGGGCACCGGCATGTTATTTGCTCAAGCTCTGTCACCGTACATTTCCCCAGGTGACCGATCATGCTGGTTAACAACAACACCCAAGCCATGTCGACCGTGCAACAGATCAAGCGGCCCGACATGGACCCGGCCAACGCCGCCGCCAGCACCCTGTACAGCGGTGCCCTGCAGGCGGTGCAGCAAAGCGTGACCGTGCCGACCGCGCAAAAGGACTTGGACAAGGCCACCGGTCGTATCGATGAGGCCTTCGCCAAGACCCGCGTACAGTTGCAGACCACGGCATCGAGCGTTGATACACCGGCGACCAATGCAGCCTCGGGAACGCGCTCGGAATTTACCGACTACATGAGCAAGACGCCGGCAGAGCGGATTCGTGAGCAGTTACTCAAGGAGCAGGGCTTGACCGAGGCAGCCGTGCAGAACATGTCGCAGCAACAGCAGGACGCGATTTCCAAGCAAGTGGCTGAACGGTTGAAGCAGCAGCAGGAGCAGCAGGTAGCGGCTAAAACCACCGACCCGCAGGCGCAGGCGGTGAAAGAAACCCTGGCTGCGATCTAGGCCCGCGCGTTGATCAGAGGTGAACACTGGCTTGTGTGGAAGCTGGCTTGGCTGCGATGCAGACGCCCCGGTAGTTGGATGTACCGAGGTGATGCCATCGCAGCATAGGTATCTACACATCTTTTTTGAGGGCATGCGAGCATCTGTAGTGAGCGGGCTTGTCCCGCGCTGGGCTGAAGCGGCCCCAAACCAGGCGACCTGGATTTATCTGGAACTCGGCGGCGTCTTTATTGGGGCGGCTTCGCCACCCAGCGCGGGACAAGCCCGCTCACTACCAAGATGTGTAGATACCTTTGGCCATCGCAGGCAAGCCAGCGCCCACATTGAGCGGGTTACCAGACTCAGAAGGTGTTGGCTGCAACTGCAAGGTTAAGGGTCTTAGTGCCCGAACAGGCCTGCCTCGGATTTCTTGGTTTTTTTGTCCGCGCGTTTTTCATCGGCGGTCTTTGCCGGTTTTTTCTTCGCGGCTTTCTTTGAATCCATACCTTTGGCCATGATGCGTACTCCACTAACGGGGGATGAAGCACTGGGTATAACACCTATTGCCCGGCGCAAGGCGCTTATAATCCCCGGCCCTTGATAACGCCTACTTGAGCACCATGCCTGAATTGAATATCGAACCGCTCGCAGAGCCCCTGTGGCCGCTGCTGAACAAGTTTTACCGCAGCCATAATTCATCGATGAAGGCGCTCAAGGGCGGGCGTTTGTGGGTGGCGCGCGACGGCGGAATCGTCGCCGGGTTATGCCTGACGCCGGTGGTGGGCGGGCAGTGGCTGACCGGCGTGTTTGTAGATCCTGCCTATCGCGGCCAGGGGCTGGCGGCGCGGTTGATCGGCGAGGCGGTGGCCAATGTGGACGGCACGGTCTGGTTGCTGTGCCATCCTGACCTGGAGAGCCTGTATCAGCGCATGGGGTTTTCCCAGGATACCGTGTTGCCGCAATCCCTCAGCGAACGGTTGGTGCGTTACAGGCGTAATAAGCCGATGATTGCGATGGGTTTTGGACCAGGCTGAACACAAAACCAATGTGGGAGCTGGCTTGCCTGCGATAGCGGTATATCAGCTACAACAAGGCTGCCTGTACCACCGCTATCGCAGGCAAGCCAGCTCCCACAATTGACCGCGTATTGTCAGAGGTTATTCGTCCAGGGCTGGATCCAGCTCCGGAAACATCACGTCGATAAACCCGAACTTGCTGAAATCGGTAATCCGCGACGGGTAGAGCCGGCCGATCAGGTGGTCGCACTCGTGCTGCACCACCCGCGCGTGGAAGCCGTCGGCGAAACGCACGATAGGTTCACCCTTCGGATCGAAGCCTTCGTAACGAATCTGCTGGTAACGGTCCACGGCGCCCCGCAGGCCGGGCACGGACAGGCAACCTTCATAGCCCTCTTCGAGCACCGGGCTCAGTGGCGTGATCAGCGGGTTGATCAGGATCGTCTGCGGCACCGGCGGCGCGTCCGGGTAGCGTTCACTGGCCTCGAAACCGAAGATCACCAATTGCAGGTCAACACCGATCTGCGGTGCGGCCAGGCCAACGCCGCCCACATGTTCCATGGTCTGGAACATGTCATCGATCAGTTGCCACAGCTCGGGGCTGTCGAACATTTCGGGCGGAACCGGTGGCGCGATACGCAGCAGGCGTTCGTCGCCCATTTTCAGGATTTCACGGATCATCGGTCAGGCTCAGAGGGGTTGGTCTTGAGGGAATGGTCTCGGGCCAGGCCGGAGACGTGCTGCTTTTCCATGGGTTCAGGTTCATCGATGTGCTTGTCACCCGCGTCCTTGCCCTCGGCCGACATGTGCTCGATGACGGCATTCATTTCAGCGCCCAGCAATAGCACGGCGGCCGAAATATAGAAGTACAGGAGCAACACAATGATCGCGCCGATACTGCCATACATGGCGTTGTAGTCGGCAAAGGTTTTGACGTAGTAGCCAAAACCCAGGGACGCGACGATCCAGACCACCACCGCCAGCACCGAGCCAGGGGTGATAAAGCGAAACTCCTGCTCGACGTCCGGCATCACGTAGTACATGAGGGCCACGGCAAACATCAGCAGAATCACGATCAACGGCCAGCGCACGATCGTCCACAGGGTAACCATGAATTCCTGCATGCCGATCTGCGCGGCGATCCATTCCATCACCTGCGGGCCAAGCACCATCAGCGCAGCGGCGGCCAACAGCATCCCGGCAATGCCAACGGTGTAGAAAATCGACAGCGGAAAGCGCTTCCAGATTGGCCGGCCCTCGACCACATCGTAGGCCGCGTTCATCGCGCTCATCATCAGGCGCACGCCGGCAGACGCCGTCCACAATGCAATTACGATACCCACCGACAGCAGGCCACCCTTGGATTGCTGCAACTGATCGATCACCGGGTTGACCTGCTCCAGCGCCTGGGGCGGCAACACCAGCTCGGACTGCAGGCGCAGCCACGTGAAGAAGTCCGGCAAGTGCAGGAAACCGATCAGGGCAATCAGGAACAGCAGGAAGGGAAACAGCGAGAACAGCATCTGGTAGGCCAGCGCCGAGGCGTAGGTGGGCATTTCGTCATCTAAAAATTCGGTGACGGTGCGCACCAGTACTTTGTGCAGCTTGAGACCATCGAGTACGGGGAAAATCATAGCGTCTCCTTTCGCCGCAAAAGGTTGAGTTCGGGCGACTCAGGGGCCGTTTTCTACATCAAAGTAGCCCATTTGGCGACTTTGAAACAATTACGAAAGTTTAGTTGCACAAGCGCAGACAAAAACGGCCATCCGTGGATGGCCGTCGGGCTGCTGGGGTGAGCCAGCCGAAGCGCCTTATTCGGTCGCTTTTTTAACTGCATCCTTGGTCTTGCCTACTGCTTGCTGCGCTTCGCCTTTCTTTTCCTGGACCACGCCTTCGGCACGCAGTTTGTCGTTATCCGTGGCTTTGCCGACACCTTGCTTGACGTTGCCGGCGGCTTCGTTAGCCATGCCTTTTACCTTATCGGAAGTGCTGCCCATGGTATTACTCCTGATAACAATCAAATGGTTTTGGTCACTACGTAGCGGTGGACCTGAAGCGAAGCGCCAGAGTTTCAATTATTTTAAGGCGGGCATTTCATCGTCAGCGGCAGTTTGGGCTTTATGTTTTGCGGCCAACCCACGAGAATGCCCGGCACATTCAGGCTAAAACGCTGAATAACAGATCCCGTAGGAAGGTTATGAAACTCAATAAAGCACAGGCCATCGCCCGCAGAAACACCGAACTGGGCGGTGCCGTACTCGGCGTCAACAACTGCCACTTCACCGACCTGGACCCCAAACGCAACATCTGGTGGTTCGACCTGCCGCTGGGCCGTATCGCCGTGGGTCAGTTCGAGTGGGTCCATCTGTTGATGCACAACGCCGAGACCGACCAGTTACTGCACCTGAAGGTGCCGACCGTGTTCCTGCGTGAGAACGTTGAAGGGCTGGTGGTGCGCAATGCCGGCAAGCGCAAGCCTGAGATCACCCTGGAGCTGAGCGCCGATAAGGATTCGTTCCTCAAGGATGTGCGCCCGGCCGGTGCGGGAATCAGCTTTGCCCAATTCGCCCAGTAACCACTCGGTCAAAATGTGGGAGCTGGCTTGCCTGCGATGGCGGTGGGTCAGTCAGTGTGGGTTTGGCTGACACACCGCTATCGCAGGCAAGCCCGCTCCCACAGTGGATTGCATTTCAAGTCAGGCGATCTTCAGTGCCAAAAAAAAACCCGCTTTCCAGACTGTGTGAAAACACGCTGAAGGCGGCCTAAGCAAACGCCCCGACTTGTTCGGGGCGTTTGCTTTTGTGCAGGTAACAGGCGAAAAAAGGCTTTTCAGCCCATCAACTCCATCATTCGACGTACACCCAGCACATTGATCGCTCTTTTGAGGTTGTAGGCGCTCACTGCCAAGGCCATTTCCGCTCTTGCCCCCTCGCACTGTCGCAGCAGGAAGCGGCCGTTTCCAAACAGCCATTGCTTAAGGTTGCCGAAGGGGTGCTCAACGATTGACCTTCGGCTCACCATCATTTCGGGATTTGCCTGCATGCGCTGCTCCATTCGCTCGAAGGCTTCTTCATGGGCGTGGCGTGAGACGTATCGGCGCTGAGCGTCGGTGCATTGCCCTTTCAGTGGACAGTTGCTGCAGTCGCTGATAGCCGCATGGTAAATGCGCTCACCTTTATTCAGCTGTTTGAGCGTCAGCAGTTTGCCAGCAGGGCATCGGTACTGATCCTGCTGCGCATCGTAAGTAAAATCTTCTCGCTCGAAGAGTTCCTTCTCCTTGCTACGGGGGTTAACTGCTCGGTTGGGCGATACATACGCCGTAATGCCCGCCTCTTCACACGCCTGGAACTGCTTGCCATTGGAGTAGCCCGCATCGGCGGTCACGCTCAGTTCGCTCTGCTGCAACTGTTCTTTGGCAGCCTTGGCCATGGGCTCAAGTTGCTGCGTATCGTTGCCGTCTTGTGTCACGTCGTGATGCAGGATCAAGCAGTGTTCAGCGTCCACGGCGGTTTGTACGTTATAAGCCACCCGCGGGCCTTTGGGCGTGCGCATCATTCGGGCATCGCTTTCGCCGGTGTTGAACTGCTCGATCCCCATCGACTTCATCAGCGCCTGGCAGGTCAGGTTGTTCAGTTGCCGGGCTTCAAGTTGCTCCAGCGCTGTCTTGATGGCGCTACGGTCAATGGTTTCACCCGCTTCGGCTTTATCGGCCTCATCCAGTTCGGCCAGATATTGGACGATGCGCTTATCCAGCTTTTCCTGCTGGCGCTTAAGCTGTTTCACGTTCAGATGGCGCCGCGAAGAGGCTACCGCCTGAAATTTACTGCCATCAATGGCAACCAGGTCGCCAGTAATCAAACCGACCGTACGGCAGAACTGAACGAAGACCCGACACGTTGCACTGAACGCTTGTTTGTTGTCCTTGCGAAAGTCGGCAATGGTCTTGAAATCGGGTTTGAGGCGGTTGAGTAACCACATGACTTCGATGTTGCGCTGGCACTCGGCTTCGAGACGACGAGAGGAGCGGATACGCTGGAAATAGCCGTACAGATAGAGCTTGAGCTGATCTGCCGGATCGTAAGAGGGGCGGCCTGTGCTTTTGGGTACCGCCTTGTCGAACCCCAAGCGTATGAGATCGAGCTTGGCAACGAAGGCATCAATCACGCGAACGAGGTGATCCTCAGGGATTAAATCTTCCAGCGAAACCGGAAAAAGGCTGGTCTGATCGCGCGCTTGACCCTGGATGTAAGCCATAACAAAAATGCCCCGTATCTTTCGATACGGGGCATTCTCTTAAACCGCGACGCAGATTGCCAGGTTTTCACACAGTCTGTTTCGCGGGTTTTTTTTGGATTACTTTTTAAGACCAAGCTTCTTCAGTTCTTCATCGCGCAACTCACGCCGCAGTATCTTGCCCACGTTGGTGGTCGGCAACGCATCACGGAACTCCACGGACTTGGGCACCTTGTAGGCCGTGACGTTGGCACGCATATGCTCCATCACCTGCTCTTTGGTCAGGGTGGCGCCCGGCTTGACCACGATGAACAGCTTGATGTGCTCCCCGGACTTTTCATCCGGCACGCCGATCGCGGCGCACTGCAGCACGCCAGGCAGGCCTGCCAGTACGTCTTCCAGTTCGTTGGGGTACACGTTGAAGCCCGAGACCAGGATCATGTCTTTCTTGCGGTCGACAATGCGCATGTAACCGTCGGGCTGGATGATCGCGATGTCGCCGGTCTTCAGCCAGCCTTCGCTGTCGAGCATCTCGTCGGTGGCGTCCTGGCGCTGCCAGTAGCCTTTCATGACCTGCGGGCCCTTCACGCACAGCTCGCCGGTTTCTCCCAGCGCCAGTTCGGTGCCGTCGTCGGCGATGACTTTACACACGGTGGACGGCACCGGAATGCCGATGGTGCCGATCTGGATATGCTGGATCGGGTTCACGGTGGCCACCGGGCTGGTTTCGGTCATGCCGTAGCCTTCGCAGATACCGCAACCGGTCACGGCTTTCCAGCGCTCGGCCGCCGCCAGTTGCAGGGCCATGCCGCCCGACAGCGTGACTTTGAGCGCGGAGAAGTCCAGCTTGCGGAACGCCTCGTTATTGCACAGCGCCACGAACAGGGTGTTCAAGCCGACAAAGCCGCTGAACTTCCACTTCGACAGTTCCTTGACCATCGCCGGCAGGTCGCGCGGGTTGCTGATCAGGATGTTGTGGTTGCCGATCAGCATCATCGCCATGCAGTGAAAGGTGAACGCGTAGATGTGGTACAGCGGCAACGGCGTGATGAGGATCTCGCACCCTTCGTTGAGGTTGGACCCCATCAGCGCCTTGCATTGCAGCATGTTGGCGACCAGGTTGCGGTGGGTGAGCATCGCGCCCTTGGCTACGCCGGTGGTGCCGCCGGTGTATTGCAGCACGGCCACATCGCTGCTGGCCGGGCTGACCTCATTGACCGCCTGGCCATGGCCCTTGGCGAGTACGTCGTTGAACTTGATCGCCTTGGGCAAGTGGTACGCCGGGACCATTTTCTTCACGTACTTGATGACGCTGTTGATCAGCAGGCGCTTGAGCGGCGGCAACAGGTCGGCGACTTCGGTGACGATCACATGCTTGACGGCGGTCTTGGGCACGACCTTTTCCGCCAGGTGCGCCATGTTGGCCAGGCACACCAGGGCCTTGGCGCCGGAGTCGTTGAATTGATGTTCCATTTCCCGCGCGGTGTACAGCGGGTTGGTATTGACCACGATAAGACCGGCACGAATGGCACCGAACACGGCCACCGGGTATTGCAGGACGTTGGGCAGTTGCACCGCGATGCGATCGCCCGGCTGCAAGTCGGTGTGCTGTTGCAGGTACGCGGCGAAGGCGCCGGACAATTCGTACAGCTCACCGTAGGTGAGCGTCTTGCCCAGGTTGCTGAAAGCCGGTTTGTTGGCGAAGCGCTGGCAGGATTGCTTCAATACCGCCTGAATATTCGGATACTCGTCTGGATTGATTTGTGCAGCAATCCCGGCGGGGTACTTATCCTTCCAAAAGTCTTCGTTCATGGAAAGCCCACTCCTCAGCGACGTCAGCGACGCGAATTCATCATCGCATTTGATGCGATTATTATTGGTGTATGTTTTTTTTAGGTGAATCCGGCGCTTTCAAGCAGGCCGAGACGTCACAAAGCGCGCCGAGAGTAGCAGCTTTGCCAAGGGCCGCCTAGAGCCAAACGAGGGCCCTACAGTCATAAACACGACTGTCCTACAATATTTGGTCACGCTTTAAAATCAAGGCGAAATGCCCCAGAAAAGGCTCTGGAGTAAGTCTTTCAGGGCGACATAGAAACAAATGTGGGAGCTGGCTTGCTTGCGAATGCGGTATGTAGTGAGCGGGCTTGCCCCGCGCTGGGTGGCGAAGCGGCCCCAATAAAAACAACGCCGATCTCCAGGTAGAACTGAGTCGCCTGATTTGGGGCGGCTTCGCCACCCAGCGCGGGGCAAGCCCGCTCACTACAGAGCAAGCCCGCTCCCACAGTTTGATTGCATTTCCATTCAGGGTCAGGCGATGTCGCGCAGCTCCCGCCGCAGGATTTTGCCCACCGGCGTCATCGGCAGCGAATCGCGCAACACAATATGCTTGGGCACCTTGTACCCGGTGAAGTTGGCTTTGCAGTACGCCTTCAACTCTTCAAGGCTGACGCCCTGAGCACGCGCCACCACAAACAGTTTCACCGCCTCCCCCGTACGTTCATCCGGCACGCCGATCACCGCGCAGTTGGCCACCGCCGGGTGCGCCATCACCACGTCCTCGATTTCGTTGGGGTATACATTGAAACCCGAGACGATGATCAGGTCTTTCTTGCGATCGACGATGCGCACAAACCCGTCGTCATCGATCACCGCGATGTCACCGGTCTTCAGCCATCCTTCGGCATCCAGCGCCTCGGCGGTGGCGGCGGGCTGCTGCCAGTAACCCTTCATCACCTGCGGGCCCTTGATGCACAGTTCGCCGCGCTCACCCAGGGCCAGCTCGACGCCTTGATCATCAATCACTTTCATCGCCGTGGCCGGTACAGGGATGCCAACGGTGCCGAGCCGGGATTTGTTCCCGTACGGGTTGGTGCTGGCCACCGGCGAGGTTTCCGTCAGGCCGTAGCCTTCGCCAATCGCGCAGCCGGTCATCTGCTCCCAGCGCTCGGCCGTGGCCTTGATCAGCGCGGTGCCGCCGGAGTTGGTGAGCTTGAGGTGGGAGAAATCCAAGGTCTTGAAGTCGGGGTGGTCCATCAACGCCACAAACAGCGTGTTAAGCCCCAGCAGCCCGGTAAAGCGCCACTTTTTCAACTCCTTGATGAACCCGCCGATGTCGCGCGGGTTAGTGATCAGCACGTTGTGGTTGCCGGAGACCATCATGCACATGCAGTTCGCCGTGAACGCATAGATATGGTACAGCGGCAGCGGCGCGATCATCACCTCCTGCCCTTCCTTGATCAGCGGATGGCCGTCTTCATCGGTCTGGGACATGCACGCGCGCACCTGTTGCATGTTCGCCACCAGATTGCCGTGGGTGAGCATCGCACCCTTGGCCAACCCTGTGGTGCCGCCGGTGTATTGCAGCACGGCGATGTCGTCGAGGGTCACCGGATGGCGGGTCACGCCCAGGCCCGCGCCCATGCGCAGCGCGCGCTTGAACGACACCGCGCGCGGCAGGTTGTAGGCCGGGACCATCTTCTTCACCTTGTCGACCAGGGTGTTGACCAGCCAGCCCTTGGCGGCGGACATGAAGTCGCCCATCCTGGCTTCGATCAGGTAGTCGATCTCGGTGTCGGTGCAGACTTCCTGTACCCGCGAACCGAACAGGTTTAGATAGACCAGCGCGCGCACGCCGGCGTCCTTGAATTGATGACGCATTTCGCGCGGGGTATAGAGCGGGTTGGTGTTGACCACGATCAGGCCGGCGCGCAGGGCACCGAACACGGCAATCGGGTAATGCAGGACGTTGGGCATCTGTACCGCGATGCGGTCGCCCGGCTTGAGGTCAGTGTGCTGCTGCAGGTACCCGGCGAACGCCGCGCTCTGGCGTTCAAGCTCGGCATAGGTCAGGGTGATTCCCATGTTGCTGAACGCCGGACGGTCGGCAAAGGCCTTGCAGGAGCGCTCGAAGACTTCGATCACCGACTTGTAGGCCGCCAGATCGATGTCGTTGGGAACGCCCGCTGCGCGTTTGTCATTCCAGAAACCAGGTTGCATTATTCTTGTCCTCTTACCTGAGTGTGTCCGGCCGCTGCAGCTGTAAACCTCTACAGCTATAAAAAGCGGAGCTTTGGGGACGTTAGCAGCTATGGCCAAACAGGCAAATACAGGAAAGCGCGTCATTGATTGCGTGAATCTTGCTACAAGGGCCTGCGCTGATCAGGCGCTTGCCGTGGGATGAGCTATACACTGCAACGACGCCGAGCCGATCTTGAGCAAAGGAACCGCCATGAACCACCGCGCCTTCTGGCTGACCGCGAACGACCGCAGCCGCCTGTACGTCAATCAATGGATGCCCGACGGCCCGGCCAAGGCGGTGGTGATGCTGTGCCATGGCATGGCCGAGCACAGCGGGCGCTATGCGCGCCTTGCCGCAGCCTTATGCGCCGCCGGCTACGGCCTGTATGCGCCGGACCAGCGCGGCCATGGCCGCACTGCCGATGAAGGCACCCTGGGCCTGTACGCCGAGAAGGATGGCTGGAACAAAGTGGTCGGCGACCTGGCCAGCCTCAACCAGCATATCGGCCAGCAACAGCCGGGGCTGCCGATTATTCTTCTGGGCCACAGCATGGGCAGTTATATCGCACAGGCCTACCTGCTGCACCACAGCGCCAGCCTGAATGGGGCGATTCTCAGCGGTTCGAATTTCCAGCCGGTGGCGTTGTACCGCGCAGCGCGGCTGATTGCGCGGGCCGAACGGCTGCGCCAGGGGTTGCGCGGGCGCAGTGCGCTGATCGAGCTCCTGTCGTTTGGCTCATTCAACAAGGCGTTCAAACCCAATCGCACCGCGTTTGACTGGCTCAGCCGCGACCCGGTGGAAGTCGACCGGTACATCGACGACCCGCTGTGCGGTTTCCGTTGCACCAACCAACTGTGGGTCGACCTGCTCGGCGGCTTGCAGCAAATCAGCAAAGCGTCCAATCTCGCCCAGATCGATCCGGGCCTGCCGATCCTGGTGATGGGCGGCGAATGTGATCCGGTGAGTGAGGGCAAGCGTCTCACCAGCCTGGCCCATGCACTGCGTGAAGCCGGCTGCCAGCACCTGCAACTGAATATCTACCCGCAGGCGCGCCATGAAGTGTTCAATGAAACCAACCGCGATCAAGTCACCGCGGACGTGCTGATGTGGCTCGACCAGGCGCTGACCCTGCGCAGGCCGGCCCATTGCGAATAACATTCCTTTAAAATCAGCTACTTAAATTACCGATTAGCCACAGGATGCACCTTTAGATGACCCAGGTAACCAACACCCCGTACGAAGCCCTCGAAGTCGGCCAGACCGCCAGCTACAGCAAGACCGTCGAGGAGCGCGACATCCAGCTGTTCGCCGCAATGTCCGGCGACCACAACCCGGTGCACCTGGATGCCGAGTACGCCAAGGCGACCATGTTCAAGGAGCGTATTGCTCACGGCATGTTCAGCGGTGCGCTGATCAGCGCGGCGGTAGCGTGCGAGTTGCCTGGGCCGGGCACGATTTATATCGGCCAGCAGATGAGTTTCCAGAAGCCGGTGAAAATCGGCGACACCCTGACCGTGCGCCTGGAAATCCTTGAGAAGCTGCCGAAGTTCCGCGTGCGCATTGCCACCCGCGTGTTCAACCAGCGGGATGAGCTGGTGGTGGATGGCGAGGCGGAGATCCTTGCGCCGCGTAAACAGCAGGTGGTGACGTTGACTCAATTGCCGCCGATCAGCATCGGCTGAGCCCGGCCTTCAAAAGTATGCAATACCAATGTGGGAGGGGGCTCGCCCCCGATTGCAGTGTGTCAGTCATTGAGATGTCGACTGATTCACCGCTATCGGGGGCAAGCCCCCTCCCACAGTTTTTACAGCACAGGGCTTACGACTGAGCGCGAGCCTGGTTACGCAGGGCTTTCACTTGGTCGTGGTTGCGTTGCACGCCATGGTACTGACGCTCGACCAGGTCACGAATGCCCAGCAGGTTGTGCTTGTTGATCTTCTCGATCGCTTCACGATAAGCCTTCAGTGCGTGGTCTTCACCGCGCTCGGCTTCGTTGAGCACCGCTTCTTCGTCTTTGCCGGTGACCATCGACTTCACGTCGACCCAGCCACGGTGCAGCGCGCCGGCCATGCTGCCGGAATCTTCCGGATCGCCACCCAAGGCACGCACGGCGGTTTTCAGCTCGGCGGCAGCGGTAGCGCAATCGGCGGAACGCTTGGCGAACAGCGCCTTGAGTTCAGGGTGCTTAATGTCTTCAGCGCACTCTTTGAAACCTTTCTCGCCATCGATGCTGGTCTCGATCAGGTCGTTCAGTACGGAGATCGATTCTTTGTTGATGTCAGTCATTTTTCAATTCCTTATGGGTTTTGAGGAAGGTTGCCTTAATGATTGCATCGCTCGTGCCAGCTTTTTCAGAATCATAAAAAGCTTTTATTTCAATGAGTTACGAATAATTGAACCATCTGTATGTGCGTTATTTGCATGATCTGTCATTTGGCCTTCATGCAGAATGCCTGTATTTTCCAAGACCTCACCTCCATTGCCCGACGCCATGAACCCCGAAAAGCTCGAATTGCTGATCACCCGCCAAATGCCCTTCGGCAAATACAAAGGACGGATCATCGCTGACCTGCCCGGTCCCTACCTGAACTGGTTCGCCCGTGAAGGCTTCCCCCACGGTGAATTGGGCGGTCTGCTGGCCTTGATGCAGGAAATCGACAGCAACGGCCTGTCTGAATTGCTGGAACCGCTACGCGCCAAACACGGCAAACCCGCCCCGCGTCATTGAGAGCTGCTCTATGCCAAGGAATGCAGATAACGAAGCCCACTGGCAGGCCATCGCCCAGCGCTATGACCTGGAACCCGGCCCGATCAACCTGGAAAACGGTTACTTCGGGCGCATGAGCCGTGCGGTACAGGCCCAGTACCTGGAGCAGGTTGCGTTTATCAACCGCAGTAACGCCGTGCATGTGCGCCAACGCTTCGAACAAGGTGAAAACCTCGAGATTCGTCGCCAGTTGGCGGAGTTGATCGCGGTCGACCCGGCGTGCGTGGCCTTCACCCGCAACGCGACCGAAGCCCTGCAATCGCTGATTCGCAACTACAACCGCCTGCAACCGGGCGACCAAGTGCTGATCAGCGATCTGGAGTACGACACGGTCAAAGGCGCGATGCGTTGGCTGGCAGGCTATCGCGGCGTGGAGGTGATCGAACTGTCCCACACGCACCCGGCCAGTTTCGACAGCCTGGTGCAGACCTATCGCGATGCCTTCGCGCAATACCCACGCTTAAAGCTGATGGCGCTCACCCACGTGACCCACCGCACGGGGCTGGTGATGCCCATTGCGGCGATTGCCGAGGCCGCGCGCGCGCAGGGCATTGATGTGACCCTCGACGGCGCCCACGCGCTCGGCCAGATCGAGTTCAACCTGGCCGAGCTGGGCATTCAGTTCGCCGGCTTCAACCTGCACAAATGGATCGGCGCACCGCTGACCCTGGGCTTTCTGTACATCGCCCCGGAGCGCCTGGGCGATATCGACCCGGACATGGGCGAGTTCCACTACCCCGCCACCGATGTGCGCGCACGCACCTCCTACAGCACGCCGAACTTTCCGGCGCTGATGACCTTGCCCTGGGTGTTTGAAGAACATCGGGAACTGGGTGGCGCGGCGGCCAAGGGTGCGCGGGTCAATTATCTGCGGGACAGGTGGGTGAGCCAGGTGCGCGCGTTGCCGGGGATTGAGGTGCTGACGCCGGATGATCCAAGGCTTTATTGCGGGATTACGGCGTTCAAGTTCACAGGGCGCAATCAGCAGGTGATGGTGGATCGGTTGTTGAATGAGCATGGCTTGTTTACCACGACACGCACGGGGGCGGCATTCGGCACCTGCATCCGGGTCACGCCGGGGCTGGTGACTTCGGCGGCAGACATTGATGTGCTGGTCGCGGCCATTACCCAGTTAAACACCGCTTAAACATGTGGGAGCTGGCTTGCCTGCGATAGCGGTGTATCAGTGAAAGATGTATCAACTGACACACCGCTATCGCAGGCAAGCCAGCTCCCACAGTTGGATGTGTGTTGATTTCAAGGTTTTCACCAGGCAAAAAAAAGCGGTACACCGACCAAGTGCACCGCAAAAATGCCGTTAAGCACAGCAACAACGATTCGGTGAATCAGATCAGTCCAGCAGCGCCAGCGCCTCGGCGGTGACTTCCTGGATACGTGCCCAGTCGCCGTTCTTGATCCATTCGGGGTCGAGCATCCAGCTACCGCCCACGCACATCACGTTTTTCAACGCCATGTAGCTCTTGATATTGGCCGGGCCAACGCCGCCGGTCGGGCAGAATTTCACTTCGCCGAACGGGCCGCCCAAGGCTTTGATGGCGGCGACGCCGCCGCTGACTTCAGCCGGGAACAGCTTGAAGCGGCGATAGCCCAGGCCGTAGCCTTCCATGATGCCGGAGGCATTGCTGATGCCCGGCAGCAGCGGAATCGGGCTGTGCACCGAGGCTTCCAGCAGGTCGCGGGTGATGCCCGGGGTCACGATGAATTGCGAGCCCGCGACTTCCGCCGCTTCGAGCATGTGACGGTCGAGCACGGTGCCGGCACCGGTGCACAGTTCAGGACGCTGCTCGCGCAGCACCTGAATGGCCTTGAGGCCGAACTCGGAACGCAGGGTCACTTCCAATGCGGTCAAGCCACCGGCTGCCAGGGCGTCGGCGAGCGGCAGGATGTCCTGTTCGCGGGCGATGGTGATCACCGGCAGGATCCGCGCCTTGGCGCAGAGGCTGTCGATCAGGGCAACTTTATCCGCCATGGACACGGTCGGGTGAGGGCTTTTCATAGCGGCTGATCCTTGGCTCATGGGCACCAGTAAATCTCTAATGTAGGTTGCAAAAACGCGCGAATCGGCATGGCGGCGACATCGTCACTCGCCAGCGCGGCGTTCAAGGTGGTCAGTTTCGAACTGCCGGAAATCGACAGGACGGTGTAGGTGGCCGTAGCCAGCAGTGCGCGACTCATGGTCAGGCGCTGGTGCGGCACGGTCGGCGCCAGCATCGGCCAGCAACGGCGGGTGCCGTCGGCCTGCAAGGCTTCAGCCAGGTTCGGGCTGTCGGGAAACAGCGATGCGGTGTGGCCGTCATCGCCCATGCCCAGCACCAGCACATCAATGGCTGGCAATTCGGCCAGCAGGCGATCGGCCTGCTCGGCAGCGTCTTCGAGGTTGGCCGCGGCGCTGTACAGGCTCAAGAATTTCGCCTTGGCCGCCGGACCTTGCAGCAAGTGTTGCTTCAACAGGCCGGCATTGCTGTCGGCGTGCTCCACCGGCACCCAGCGCTCATCGGCCAGGGTGATGGTGACCCTGGACCAGTCCAGGCCCTGCTTGGCCAGGTGCTGGAAAAACGCCACGGGGCTGCGGCCACCGGACACCACCAGGGTGGCCTCGCCACGGGCGCTGATAGCCCCGCGCAATTGCTCAGCCACATCATTGGCCAGCCCCTGCGCCAGCAGCGCGGGCGTAGGGTACTCATGGGCCGTCACGCCCTGAGGCAGTTTCAATTCAGATATCGCCATACCACGACCTCCCATCCCGCGTGATCAGTGCAATCGAGCTCATCGGCCCCCAGGACCCGGCCGCATACGGCTTGGGCGCATCACCGGATTTTTTCCACCCGGCGATCAACTGGTCACACCACTTCCACGCGGCTTCGATTTCATCTTTACGGACAAACAGGTTCTGATTGCCGTGCATCACTTCCAGCAGCAAGCGCTCGTAGGCATCCGGGATGCGCGCACTGCGGTAGGTGTCGGAAAAATTCAATTGCAGCGGCCCGCTGCGCAGTTGCATGCCCTTGTCCAGGCCTTGCTCCTTGGTCATCACCCGCAAGGAAATACCTTCGTCCGGCTGCAGGCGAATGATCAGTTTGTTGCTGATCTGCAGGCGCTGCTCGGGGGCGAAGATGTAGTGGGACGGTTCCTTGAAGTGGATGACGATCTGCGACAGCTTTTGCGGCATGCGCTTGCCGGTGCGCAGGTAGAACGGCACCCCGGCCCAACGCCAATTACGGATATCGGCACGCAGCGCGACGAAGGTTTCGGTGTCGCTCTGGGTGTTGGAATTCTCTTCTTCCAGGTAACCCGGCACCGCCTTGCCGGCGCTGTAGCCGGCGATGTACTGGCCGCGCACGACCTGGGTGGTCAGGCCATCCGGGCTGATCGGCGCCAGGGCCTTGAGCACCTTGACCTTCTCGTCGCGGATGCTGTCGGCGGACAGGTCGGCCGGCGGGTCCATCGCGATCAGGCAAAGCAGCTGCAGCAGATGATTCTGGATCATGTCCCGCAGTTGGCCGGCCTTGTCGAAGTAGCCCCAACGGCCTTCGATACCGACCTGCTCGGCCACAGTGATTTCCACGTGGGAGATGTAATTCTGGTTCCACTGGGTTTCGAACAGGCTGTTGGCGAACCGCAAGGCAATCAGGTTCTGCACCGTTTCCTTGCCCAGGTAATGGTCGATGCGGTAGGTGCGGTTCTCCGGGAAAAACTGCGCAACGGCGTCGTTGACCTTGCGCGAGGACTCCAGGTCCGAACCGATGGGTTTTTCCAGCACCACGCGGGTGTTTTCGGCCAGGCCGACCTTGGACAGGTTCTCGCAGATAGCGCCATAGACGGCCGCAGGCGTGGCGAAATAGGCAATCAGGCATTGCTCGGTGCCGGCGATTTCCGCCAGGGCCACGTAGTCGTCGGTTTTCATGAAATCGACGTGAACATAGGTCAGGCGCGCCAGGAACCGCTGGGCGATGGCTTCGTCCAGTTCCTTGCCTACGTAGGTGCGCAGGGCTTGCTCAATGTGGGCCAGGTGCTGCTGCTCGGAACCGGCTTCACGGGCCAGGGCCAGGATGCGCGTGTCGTCGTGCAGGAGCGCGGCGCCATCGAGGTGATAGAGGGCAGGAAATAACTTGCGCAGCGCCAGATCACCCAAGGCGCCAAAGAGGGCAAAGGTGCAGGGTTCGACGGTTATCGAAGGCATGATGTTTGTTCTTTTATCAAGTTAAGCTACAAATACCTTTTTTCAAGGCATCACTCAAGGAAAAATGTAGTAATAACCACAACATTTTCCCGAAATACGCATTCCGAGTGGTGGTGTTCAGCTACCCTCAGTAGGATAGGCCACCGCAAAAGACCATTCATCGATTGGTTGCCACCTTTTTATTTGCATCGTCGCCCGAAGGAAAGACTGAATGGACCGCGTGCGAAATCTTCTGGAACAGATCCGGAACCGCCTCGAAGAATTGAACAAGGCCGAGAAGAAAGTCGCCGAGGTCATCCTGCTCAATCCGCAGCAGGCAACCCGCTTCTCCATCGCCGCCCTCGCCCAGGCCGCGTCGGTCAGTGAGCCGACGGTCAACCGCTTCTGCCGTTCGTTCGGCGTCAGTGGTTACCCTGAACTTAAATTGCAGTTGGCGCAAAGCCTGGCCAGCGGTGCGGCGTATGTCAGCCGCGCGGTGGAGGCCGACGATAACCCCGAGGCCTACACCCAGAAGATCTTCGGCAGCGCCATCGCCTCACTGGACAGCGCCTGCCAGGCGCTGGACCCGGCCCTGATCAGCAAGGCCGTGGATTTGTTGATCCAGGCGCGGCAGATCCACTTCTTCGGCCTGGGCGCTTCGGCGCCGGTGGCGATGGATGCGCTGCACAAGTTTTTCCGTTTCAACCTGGCGGTGACGGCCCACGCCGACGTGCTGATGCAGCGCATGATCGCGTCAGTGGCGCATACGGGCGAGCTGTTCGTGATCATTTCCTACACCGGGCGTACCCGTGAGCTGGTGGAAGTGGCGCGTATCGCACGGGAAAATGGCGCGTCGGTACTGGGCGTCACCGCCGAGAATTCGCCGCTGGCCAAGGCCAGTACCGTGAGCCTGAACATTCCGCTGCCGGAAGACACCGACATCTACATGCCGATGACCTCGCGGATCATCCAGTTGACGGTGCTGGACGTGCTGGCGACCGGCATGACCTTGCGCCGCGGGGTGGATTTCCAGCCGCATCTGCGCAAGATCAAAGAGAGCTTGAATGACAGCCGGTATCCGGTTGGAGATGAGTTCAACTAAACCTGAGATCGCCTTGTAGTGAGCGGGCTTGTCGAATCGTCGCACCGCCCGCGCTGGGGGGCGAAGCCGCCCCAATAAGTCCGCCGCGCCGTATCAGTTAGAACACAGTGGCAGGTTTTAGGGCGGCTTCGCCCCCCAGCGCGGGGCAAGCCCGCTCACTACAAGCAAAGTGCCACAGCGTTAAGCCCCAGCCCGAGCCTGCAGACTCAGGTGCGCCCGCTCCCCCGGCGCCAGGCTCGCCCCCGCCATCGCCGCCTCCACGCACACAAACCCCGACGCCTCGTTGAAGCTCACCCCCAACAACGGCCGGCTGCCGGGGTGCCATACCACCGTGTCGGCAGTCTCGCCCGTATCGATGCACAGTTCCCGCTGCCAGGCATGGTCCTTGAGCTGCAATTCGCCGTCATGCTGGAACACCCGCTGGCAGCCGCCATCTACCCGCAATTCGCCTTCCTGCTGGCAAACCTGGCGATTGAGCTGATCGTAACCCTGCGCACCGTCGAGCCCAGACAGCGCTACCTCATCGACGTGACCAATACGCCAATACGCGTGCAAAGCATGGCTCAGCTGGCATGGCAACTCGTCTTGATGCTCGGTGCTCAGGCGCAGTTCAAGGGCTTCACCCAGATGCGCATGCAAGTCCACCTGCCAGTCGCACAACTGCAACTGCCAGTGCAGGCGCACACCGTCGTCGTCAGTGCTGCTGTCCAGCAGTTTCCAATCGATCAGCCGTGCCCAGCCATGGGAAGGCCATGCATTTTCGCTCGGGTGGCGGCCATACCACGGCCAGCACACCGGCACGCCGCCACGGATGGCGCCGACTTGTGGCCATTTGGCTGCACACCACAGCCAGGGTTTCTGACCACGGGGCTGGAAGTGCAAGAGCTGCGCGCCTTGGCGACTGAACACCGCTTGGCACAGCGGATGGTCAATCACCAACACATCACGCAACTGAAAGCGCTCCCAGGCGTACACCGGACGCTCGCGCAGGGATTTGAAAAAGCGTTGCAGCGGTTGCTCATGCATGTGCCACAGTCCTGAAAGTCATGTCGCTCAAATGCGCCCCACTGTAGGAGCGAGCTTGCTCGCGAATAACGCCAAGACACCGCGTACTTCCTGGATTCACGCGTCATCGTTGACGATTTCGCGAGCAAGCTCGCTCCTACAGGGAGGTGCCCTCGACCCAAAAAAAAGCGGATAGCCAGGGCTATCCGCAAAATGCGCACAGAGAGAAGGAGCTTATCGCAACAGCGTTAGAACGTAGACTGGATTTTCAGGCCAGCCACCAGCGCGTTGTCGACTTTGTCCACGCCGCCAGGTTGCACGACGTATTGCAGGTTGGGACGCACGGTCAGCCAGTTGGTGACGTGGAAGCCGTAGTTGATTTCGAAGTTGTACTCGGTTTCGCGGATCGGCGTGTACAGCGGGTTGTCGTAGTCGCTGACACCGTTGGCGGCGTTGCGCAGTTCCGAGTCTTCCTTCACGTCCTTGTTGACGTGCAGGCGCGCGGCACCAATGCCGACGTCATCTTTTGGACGCGCATCGAATGGGCCTTTGTACACCAGCATGATCGATTGATAGTTGTCGACCAGGTTGGTTTCCTTGTCGTGGAAGGTGGCGTTGGCAGCGATGTTCAGGCCACGCGTAGCGTCGCCGTTGTGCGTGGTGAGTTGCTGCTGCGCAACGAACCAGTAGCCTTTCTTGCTGCTGCGGGTGCGGTAAGCCGCGCCAGTGGTGGCCGCATCGTTGCCGTTGATGTCTTCACGGACATCGGAAGCATCGGCTGCGCTCTTGTAGTAACCCACGCGGTATTCGCCCGGCAGGTTATTCACCTTCGGCGACCAGACCAATTCCACCGGAATCACGGTGCCCTTGGTGCCACTGCCGCTGAGTTTGAAGCCGTTGCCGTGCTCCAACTGCGATGGGTTCTGGTTGTACGCACCGATTTGCGCATACAGCTCAGGCGTGATGTTGTACTTCACGCGGATGGCTGCCTGGCTGACCGGCCAGTTGTACCAGGTGTTCACGTAGTTACCGACCTGCGAGCCGCAGAACGACAGGTTCTGGAAGTCGCACGGGAAGGTGTTGAAGTCTTCGCCCTCACCGAAGTAACCCAGTTTCACATCCAGCTTGTTGTCGAACATCTGGTGCTGGATCCAGAACTGGGTCAGACGCACCATGTGGCCACGGCCATAGACTTCCATGGACGAACTCAGCGTGCCGGCACGTGGGTCGCCAATGCGGTCGTTGGAGATGTTCTGGCCATTACGGTTGGTGAACTGGATCTTGGCCTGGGTGTTGTCCCAGCCCCAGAGTTTTTGCAGGTCAAGCGCGACGCCCAGACCGAACTGGTCAGCGTAGCGACCGGTCTTGTCGTCGTTGTAACCGCCGTGGGCGTTGTAGCCCATTTCCCCGACGTAATCGGCCTTGATGTCGATACCCTGCTCGATCAGCTTGGTACGCTCACCGCCCCAATCGCCGGTCATCCACTTCGAATCAGCACTGAATGCATCGGCCGCCATCGCATTGGCGGACAGAACCAGGGCTGCTGCAGCTGTCATTTGGCAGATCAGCCGAGTGTTGTTGTGTTGCTTTTTCATCCCTACATCCTCGTCTTTATTGTTATTAAACTGTTTTTATCTAACGTGGTTTACATTTTTTATCTGAAACAACAACTTATCTGCTTCAGCGGCCTTTGAATTGGGCCACGTTATCGGCATGCCCCTGTGCGGGCAATGAGGAAGCAGTGCCCAGTCGCTCGCCTGTGTTGGCGTCGAACAGCAGTACCTTGGAAGGATCAAATTGCAACGTCAACGTCTCGCCCACTTGCGGCGCCACGTCGGGGGCCAGACGGCAGCATACCTTGGTGTCATTGAGCTGCACGAACACCAGGGTGTCCGGGCCGGTCGGCTCGGTGACCTGGACTTCGGCGCGAATGGCCGAGGCACTGTTGCCCTCGCCCGTCGCCAGCATGATTTGCTCCGGACGCAGGCCCAGGATCACGTCACGGTCTTCGAGCCCGGCGTCGCTCATGTTCAGCACCAGCTCGCAACGGGCCTGGCCGCTGTCGAGCAGGGCCACCAGGCGACCGTCCTTGCGTTGCAGGCGCAGGGGCACGAAGTTCATTGGCGGCGAGCCGATAAAGCTCGCCACGAACTGGTTGGCCGGGTTGTTGTAGATCTCTTTCGGCGTGCCGAACTGCTGGATGATGCCGTCCTTCATCACCGCGACTTTATCGCCCAGGGTCATCGCTTCGATCTGGTCGTGGGTCACGTAGACCGTGGTGGTCTTGAGACGCTGGTGCATCAGTTTCATTTCGGTGCGCATCTCGACGCGCAGCTTGGCGTCGAGGTTGGACAGCGGTTCGTCAAACAGGTAGATCTTGGGGCGACGCGCCAGGGCACGGCCCATCGCGACACGCTGTTGCTGGCCGCCGGAGAGCTGGCCCGGCTTGCGGTTGAGCAGGTGCTCGATCTGCAGCAGCTTGGCGACGCGCGCCACTTCGGCATCGATGTCGGCCTGGGGCATTTTGCGGATCTTGAGGCCGAACTCGATGTTCTCGCGCACGCTCATGGTCGGGTACAGCGCGTAGGACTGGAACACCATGGCGATGTCGCGGTCCTTGGGGCTCATGCCGCTCACATCCTGGTCACCGATCATGATCGCGCCGCCGGTGATGGTCTCAAGGCCGGCGATGCAGTTCATCAGCGTGGATTTGCCGCAACCCGAAGGGCCGACCAGGATCAGGAATTCGCCTTCCTTGATCGACAGTTCGATGTTCTTCAAGGTGTCGGGCAGGCCGGCGCCATAGGTCTTGTTTACATTGCGAAGTTCAAGCGTAGCCATGATTACCCCTTGACCGCGCCGGCCGTGAGGCCGCGCACGAAATACTTGCCTGCGATCACATAGACCAGCAGGGTCGGCAGCCCGGCGATCATCGCCGCCGCCATATCCACGTTATATTCCTTGGCCCCGGTGCTGGTGTTGACCAGGTTGTTCAGCGCCACCGTGATGGGCTGGGAGTCGCCGCTGGAGAACACCACGCCGAACAGGAAGTCGTTCCAGATCTGGGTGAACTGCCAGATCAGGCAGACCATGATGATCGGCGTCGACATCGGCAGAATGATCTGACGGAAGATGGTGAAGAAACCGGCACCGTCCAGGCGAGCCGCCTTGATCAGCGCATCCGGAATGCTCACGTAGTAGTTACGGAAGAACAGCGTGGTGAACGCCAGGCCGTAGACCACATGGACAAATACCAGGCCGGTGGTGGTGCTGGCCAGGCCCATCTTGCCCAAGGTGAACGACGCGGGCAGCAACACGGTCTGGAACGGCAGGAAGCAGCCGAACAGCAACAAGCCGAAAAACAACTGCGAACCGCGGAAGCGCCAGAACGACAGCACGTAGCCGTTCAACGCCCCGATGGCGGTGGAGATCAGCACGGCCGGAACGGTGATCTTGATCGAGTTCCAGAAGTAGCCGTCCACGGTGGCCCACGCCTTGACCCAGCCAATGCCGGTGACCACGGTCGGCCAGCTCAGCAGGTTGCCGGTGCTGATGTCTTCCGGGGTCTTGAAGCTGGTGAGCAGCATCACCACCAGTGGCACCAGGTACAGCAGCACCGCGAAGATCAGCACCGCGTAGATCGCGATGCGACTCAGGCTGATGGCAGGTTTGGAGGCGAGACTAGTCATTACGTTTGGTCCTCAGCTCGGAGTAGAGGTAAGGCACGATGATCGCGAGGATCGCACCGAGCATCAGGATTGCACTGGCCGAGCCCATGCCCATCTGGCCACGGCTGAAGGTGAACGAGTACATGAACATGGCAGGCAGGTCGGACGAATAGCCCGGGCCGCCGGCCGTCATTGCCGCCACCAGGTCGAAGCTCTTGATCGCAATGTGCGCCAAAATCATCACCGCACTGAAGAACACCGGACGCAGGCTTGGCAGCACCACGCTCCAGTAGATGCGCGGCAGACTCGCGCCGTCGATTTGCGCGGCGCGGATGATCGATTGGTCAACGCCACGCAGGCCGGCGAGGAACATGGCCATGATAAAGCCGGAAGCTTGCCATACGGCAGCGATCACCAGGCAGTAGACCACGCGGTCGGGGTCGATCAGCCAGTCGAGACGGAAGCCCTCCCAGCCCCAGTCACGCAGGAGTTTGTCCAGGCCCATGCCCGGGTTGAGCAGCCATTTCCAGGCGGTACCGGTGACGATCATCGAGAGCGCCATCGGGTACAGGTAAATGGTGCGGATAAAGCCTTCACGACGGATTTTCTGGTCGAGGAAGATCGCCAGTATCACGCCGATGACCAGGGTGATGCCGATGAACATCCCGCCGAAAACAGCCAGGTTCTTGCTCGCTACCCACCAGCGGTCGTTGTCGAACAAGCGCGCGTATTGCGCAAGGCCCGCCCATTTGTAAGTGGGCAGGAACGTGGAATTGGTGAACGACAGAACAAACGTCCACAGGATGTAGCCGTAGAAGCCCACCAACACGATGAACATGCTGGGCGCCAGCACCAGTTTGGGTAGCCAGCGCTGCAGTGCATCGAACGGCGAGGCTTTGCTGAACACAGCAACAGAACTCATGGGAAAATCCAGTACAGGGAAAAAGGACTACAGGGTAAGTCTCTTGCCGAGCGAGGCTTGTGTGGGAGCTGGCTTGCCTGCGATGGCATCACCTCGATGAAACAGCTACACCGAGGTGCCTGCATCGCGGGCAAGCCCGGCTCCCACATAAGCACAATCCAACCAACGGTTACTTGGCAGACTTGATCGCAGCACCAAGCTTCTTGGCGGTGTCGGCCGGGTCGGCTTTCGGGTCGTTGATGAAGTTGGTCACCACATCAAAGAATGCACCTTGCACCGCCAGGGTCGTGGCCATGTTGTGCGCCATGCTTGGCTGCAGGCCACCGGTCTTGGCATCTGCCAGGAAGTCCTTGGCGGCGGTCTGGGCGCAGGAGTCGAAACCGAGCTTGTCCATTTCATTGAGCATGTCGGTACGAACAGGGATCGAGCCCTTGTTGATGCTGAACACCTTCTGGAAGTTTTCACCCAACACGACTTTGGCGATGTCCTGCTGACCGGCCGCCGTGCCTTTGTCTTTCTGCTTGAACACCGCCAGGGAGTCGATGTTGTAGGTGAAGGCCTTGTCGGTGCCCGGGAAGGCTACACACTCGTAGTCCTTGCCGGCGACTTTCTTGGCGGCGGTCCATTCGGACTTGGCCCAGTCACCCATGATCTGCATGCCGGCCTTGCCATTGATGACTTTACCGGCTTCCAGGTTCCAGTCCTGGCCTTTGCCATCGACGTCCATGTAGGTCGCGACTTTCTTCAGTTCGGTCAGGGACTTGACCATTTCAGGGCCGGTCAGCGCAGCGTTATCCAGGTCGACCAGGGCTTTCTTGTAGCCCTCGGCACCCATCACCGACAGTACAACGGCTTCGAAGACGGTGCTGTCCTGCCAAGGCTGGCCACCGTGGGCGAGCGCAATGAAACCGGCGGCCTTGAGCTTGTCGCCCGCTGCGTAGAATTCTTCGAGGGTGGTCGGGTTCTTGGTGATACCGGCTTTCTTGAAGACCTCCGGGTTGATCCACAGCCAGTTCACGCGGTGGATGTTGACCGGTACGGCGACGTAATCACCTTCGTACTTCACGGTGTCGGAGACTTTCTTGTCGAGCAGGGAGTCCCATTTTTCGTCTTTGGCGACAGACTTCAGCACGTCAGTGTCGAGCAGACCGGTGGACGCCCATTCCTGGATGTCGGGGCCTTTGATCTGGGCAACGCCGGGGGGGTTGCCGGCGACCGCGCGGCTTTTGAGCACGGTCATGGCGGTGGCGCCACCGCCACCTGCGACGGCGCCGTCTTTCCAGGTGAAACCGTCTTTTTCAACTTGGGCCTTCAGGACATCTACAGCCGCTTTTTCGCCGCCCGAGGTCCACCAATGCACAACTTCAACCGTACCTTTGGAGTCGGCGGCAAATGCACTGAGAGGCAACAACGAGGCAACGGAAATAGCTACGGCGAGGCGATTAATCGCGTTCATCTGAATACCTTTTCTTGTTGTTATGCATGCAAGTCTTAGGCTTGCGCTGCACGGAGTTTAAACATGGTTTTTTTGGCGCAGGTAACAAAGGGATGCTCAAATGTCACCAACTGGTGACATAGCGCCCTGCTCCGATTGCACTGGCCAGGCTTGGCGCCAACGGCAGCGCAGGCAGCAATACCGCTTGCCAGGCATGGTAGAGGTCGGGCTTGCCGCCCCAGATGTTGCTGCTGGGCCTGTTTTGCGGGCTGAGTTCGTGGTGCCAACTGCCGTGGACTCGGTCGATGAAGTGGGTTTCGCAAAACTCCCAGATGCGCCGGTACCAGGTTTCGTAGTGCAGTTCGCCAGTGCGTTTGAGCAAGGCCTGGGCCGCGGCGCTGGCTTCGGCGTGGGTCCAGTGCAGGCGCTCGCGCACCACCGGGCGGTGGTTCCAGTCCAGGGTGTAGACGATGCCGGGGGCGCCGTCCACGGACCAGGCGTATTCGCAGGCGCTGGCAAACAGGCCCTTGGCATCGATCACCAACCAGTCGGGCGTACTCAGCCCGGCTTGCAGGCGCGCCGCTTCCAGGTGCAGCAGTAGCCGCGCCCATTCGAAACCGTGGCCGGGAGTGATGCCGTAAGGGCGAAAGCCGTCGGCGGGGTTGTCTTCGTTGTAACCGGGCAAGGGCTTCCAGTGCGCGTCGAAATGCTCGATCACCATGAACTGGTTGCCGGCGGCGTGCGTGTGGATCACCCGCTCGACGATACGCAGCGCGCGGTCCAGCCAGCGTGTGTCGCCGGTCACATCGGCCAGGGCGAGAAAGGCTTCGGTGGCGTGCATGTTGCTGTTGGCACCGCGATAGGCTTCGACGCCGCTCCAATCCTGGGCGAACGACTCGAGCATCACGCCCTCTTCCTCGTTCCAGAAAAACTGGTCGATGATATGGATTGCGTCGTTCAGCAGGTCTTGCGCACCGGGCGCCCCGGCTACGACCGCCGAGCTGGCGGCCAGGGCGACAAAAGCGTGCAGGTAGGCGGCCTTGCCACGGTTGCCATCGATGGCCTGGGGCGCGGCAAACCAGCCACCGTGCTCACTGTCACGCAGTGGGCCACTGAGGGCGGCGACACCGTGCGCCACCCGCTCGGCATACCCCGGCAAGCCCAAGGCGTGGGCCATGGCGAAGCTGTGGGTCATGCGGGCGGTGTTCATGGTTTCGGCCTGGGCGTCGGCAGGCAGTTGACCTTTGTCGTTCAGGTTGCCAAAGCCGTCCGGCAGTCGAGATGCCTTGGCAAAGGCCAGCAGGCGCTGACCTTCCGCGGCAAGCCAGGCGTGATGGGCAGGCGCGTTCAGCCAACTGCTGGCAGGCAGTGGGTGCATAGTCATGAGTGGCCCTTTTTGTTTTTTATGGGATGACCGGAGTCTAAACAAGGGTGCGCCGGGGGCAAGTAACGAAGGGGAAGGGAAATGTCACGAAGTGGTGACATTCACACAGGCAACACAATCCAGCGCCTGACCCCTATCAAACTGTGGGAGCTGGCTTGCCTGCGATAGCGGTCTTTCGGTTGCATCACTGTCAACTGACTCACCGCTATCGCAGGCAAGCCAGCTCCCACAGTTTTAATCGGTTTATACCTGATGAACCTCGCTCGCCCTAACGATTACTGCTGCCCATTCGCCGGCGCATTGAGCCGCTGGTTCAGGTACTGCACCTGGCTCTGCAACGTGGTGATATTGCGTGTGGTCTGGATGCGAAACACGTCGAACTCTTTGTTGGTCGGCGCATCGCTGTTGGCCGGCTGGTTGTCCTGCGCGCTCTTGAGCACCACCAAGTCCTGCTCGATGCGTGCAATGGCCGCGCTCGGGTTGCCTTGTTTCTTCAAGGCGGCCACGTCAGCGGACAGCTCCTTGATTTCGGCGTCGCGCTTGCCCGCATCGCCTTGCGCCGCCTTAAGCGTCGCCACGGCGTCGGTCAGCGCCTGGACCTGACCTTGCAGCTTGCTGTTGGCGCTGGACAGCTCGGTGGTACTGGCCGTCATCTGGGCCAGGCGCTTGTCCAGCTCGGTGGCCTGGCCGGCCACGCCGACCTGCTGTTTACCCTGCTCCAGCAACTGGTCTTCCAGTTGCTTGATCTGTTGCTTCAGCGCTTCGCTGCCATTATTGACGTTGGCCTCGCTGGCCACCACCTTGCCCGAAATGTCCTGCAGGCGCCCCGCCGCCTCTTCGCTGATGCGCGCAAAGCTCTCCTGAGTGGCGACCAGTTGCTGGCCCATCAGGGAGATCTGCTGGAAGCTCCACCAGGCCAGGCCTGCAAAGGCGATCAGCAGTGCGCCGACCAAGGCCCACAATGGCCCGGTACTGGCACTCTTGACCTTGACCACCTTGGGCGCGCGCGAACGCACCGAGGTGGCCGGGCTCAGTTCGAAATCATCGTCATCCCCGACATCCGCCCGCAGGCTGGGAACGTTGTCGAATTCGTCTTTAGCATCGTTGCGCATGAATCAACCCTGAATCGGTGAAGTGGCGAGCGACCGGAGTATAAACCGCGTTCCCGGCGCACTGATCGACCCGGAACGCCGAAATCGGTTCCCGAAGTGTTGCCTGTTGTGTGCTTACTTGAAGCCAGGGTCCTGGGCCTTCCACCAACTGCAGAACTCGTCGAGGGCGGTCCACAGGCTGACCTTGGGCTCGTAGTCCAGATAATGCCTGGCCCGGCTGATATCGAGGGTGAAATCTTTGCTCATCACTTGCATGCCCAAGCGCGACAACGCCGGCTCCGGACGACCGGGCCACATCGCGCAAAAGGCTTCGTTGAGGGCCGCCACGCTGTAGGACAAGCCGTAGGAACGGTACCGCATGACCTGAGGCAGTTGCATTTGGCGCATCACGTAGTTCACCACATCCCACACGGGCACCGGTGCGCCGTTGCTGATGTTGTAGGCTTTGCCCAGTGCCGAACCGGTGGCGAGCAAGCTGCTCAGCAGCGCTTCGTTGAGGTTGTGCACACTGGTGAAATCCACCTTGTTGAGGCCGTCGCCGACGATCGCCAGGCGGTTCTTGCGCTGCATCTTCAGCAGACGCGGGAAAATGCTCATGTCGCCGGCGCCCGTAACGAAGCGTGGGCGCAGGGCCAGCACTTCGAGACCAAATTCCTGGGCACCGAACACTTTTTGCTCGGCCAGGTATTTGGTGGCGGCATAGGGGTGCTTGAAGCGCTTGGGCACTTGCGCTTCGGTCAGCCCCAGGTGGTCGCGGCCGTCGAAGTAGATTGAGGGCGAGGACAGGTGCACCAATCGGCCGACACGCTGCTTGAGGCAGGCTTCGACGACATTTTCGGTGACCAGCACGTTGCCCTGGTGGAAGTCCTGGTAGCGCCCCCACAGCCCGACGGCGCCAGCGCAATGCACCACGGCTTCGACGTCGCGGCACAGGTCGCGCACCAGGTCTGCGTCATTCAGGTCACCCTGGATAAACTCGGCACCGCGCCTGACCAGGTGCTCCACACCTTCGGCACGTCGCCCGTTGACCCGCACGTCCAGGCCCTGCTCCAGGGCGAAACGCGCAAAGCGCCCGCCAATGAAGCCGCTTGCGCCGGTGACCAGAATCTTCATGTATTACCCCGTGTACTGTCGTTTTTTCATCGCTGTTGCCTTGACGCGCGCCATCACTCCAACGGCACCAACCATTGGCCACATGCCTGCGCCAGATGCTCGGTCAACAGGCCCAGCAGTTGCCCGCCACTGCGCCAATGATGCCAGTACAACGGCACATCGATGGGCTTATCTGGCAATAACTCCACCAATACGCCCTTTTCCAGCTGCTCGCGCACCTGCAATTGCGGCACCAGGCCCCAGCCCAGGCCCGCTTCCGCCAGGCGGATGAAGCCTTCAGACGATGGGCATAAATGGTGCTCGAAGCCGCCGTCCACGCCGAGGGATGCCAGGTAACGGTGTTGCAGGAAATCATCCGGGCCGAAGACCAATGCCGGGGTGCGCGCCAATTGGTCGGCGCGCACGCCCTGTGGAAAGTGCCGTGCGATAAACGCCGGGCTGGCCAGTGCGCGATAGCGCATGGCGCCCAGCAACAGGCTGCGCGCGCCGGCTACCGGGCGTTCGCTGGCGCAGATACACGCCGCCACTTCGCCGGCGCGCATGCGTTTGAGGCCTACGGTCTGGTCCTCTACCACCAGATCCAGCAGCAGATGCTGCTCGGCGCAAAAGCCGCTGACCGCCTCGGCCCACCAGGTGGCCAGGCTGTCGGCGTTCAGCGCGATGCGCAGGCGCTCGGGCATGCCTTCCTCGTCCAGCGCCGGCACCTGGCTTTGCAGGTCGCGCTCCAGCAGGCGCACCTGTTGCACATGGTTGAGCAGGCGCCGGCCGATGTCGGTTGGCGTCGGCGGCGTGGCCCGCACCAGCACCGGTTGGCCGATACGCGCCTCCAGCAGCTTGATGCGCTGTGAAACCGCCGATTGCGAGAGCCCCAGCACCTGGGCGGCGCGCTCGAAACCTGCCTGTTCCACCACCGCCGCCAGGGCAGAAAGCAATTTATAGTCGAACATCAGTTTCTCTAATGGGCGATCAGCAATATTGGTTTTTCTTATACAGCGTCGGCCCGGAGAATGACCAGCATCGTAGAGAGGATCTTCAATTATGTGGCAAAGCTATATGAACGGACTGCTGGTGGCCCTCGGCCTGATCATGGCCATCGGCACGCAAAATGCGTTCGTGCTGGCGCAGAGCCTGCGCCGTGAACATCACTTGCCCGTGGCGGCACTGTGCGTGATCTGCGATGCGATGCTGGTGGCTGCTGGTGTGTTCGGGCTGGCCACGGTGCTGGCTCACAGCCCAATCCTGCTGGGGATAGCGCGCTGGGGCGGTGCTGCATTTTTGCTGTGGTATGGCGTGTCGGCCTTGCGCCGAGCCTGTTCGAAACAGAGCCTGGGCCAGGGCGACAACGTCAAGATGCGCTCGCTGCGCGCCGTGCTGCTCAGCGCCTTGGCGGTCACCTTGCTCAACCCTCATGTGTACCTGGACACGGTGCTGCTGATCGGTTCGCTGGGCGCCCAGCAAACCGAACCCGGCGCCTATGTGGCGGGGGCCGCCAGTGCTTCGTTCCTCTGGTTCATGACCCTGGCACTGGGCGCTGCATGGCTGGCGCCGTGGCTGGCACGCCCGGCGACCTGGCGCCTGCTGGACCTGCTGGTGGCAGTGATGATGTTCAGCGTGGCCTACCAATTGATCAGCACCTGAGCGATATTCCAAAACGCTCTGGAACCTCTATCCCACACAGTTGTTGCGTGGTTTTGCCGCACCCCCGGTGCTATGATCCGGACCCTGCGCCGCAAAGAGTACAAACTCCCCGGCGCTTGTTTGGCCGCCCGTGATCGGCCTTGCGCTCACCGCAACTGACCTGATTAGGAGAATCATCATGGCTTTCGAATTGCCGCCGCTGCCCTACGCACACGATGCCCTGCAGCCGCACATCTCCAAGGAAACCTTGGAATACCACCACGACAAGCACCACAACACCTATGTCGTGAACCTGAACAACCTGGTGCCTGGCACCGAGTTCGAAGGCAAGACCCTGGAAGAGATCGTCAAATCCTCTTCGGGCGGCATCTTCAACAACGCCGCTCAGGTCTGGAACCACACCTTCTACTGGAACTGCCTGGCGCCAAACGCTGGCGGCCAACCTACCGGCGCACTGGCCGAGGCCATCAACGCTGCGTTCGGTTCGTTCGACAAGTTCAAGGAAGAGTTCACCAAGACGTCCGTCGGCACCTTCGGTTCCGGCTGGGGCTGGCTGGTGAAAAAGGCTGACGGTTCCCTGGCCCTGGCCAGCACCATCGGCGCCGGCAACCCGCTGACCAGCGGCGACACCCCGCTGCTGACCTGCGACGTGTGGGAACATGCCTACTACATCGACTACCGCAACGTGCGTCCAAAGTATGTGGAAGCGTTCTGGAACCTGGTCAACTGGAAGTTCGTGGCTGAGCAGTTCGAAGGCAAGACCTTCACTGCGTAAGCACTGCTTGCAGTAAAAAAACCCGGCGAATGCCGGGTTTTTTTGGGCTCTGGATACGCCATCCGATGATCGGAACTGGATCGAGGAATGTCGCCACACAGTCAGCGTGAGGAATTCGCCTCACGTACCTGTCGGAGAAATTACAATGTCCATTGGCGCACTAGCAGCACTCCCTTTGGTGGGCGAACTGGCCAAAACCGCTCTTCCTGTGGTGGGCGAAGTGGCTAAGGCGGCCACCGAACTGTTCAAATTAGCGGGTAACGCAGTCGACTCGCTCGCCGCCACGCAACAAAGCGGCGCGGATCAGAACAAGATCGCCCAGGAAAATACCCACTGTCACGACAAGCCTGTGGATTTTTCCAGCGCTAACTCGGCAAGCAAAAACGTGAACATCAGCGTCTCGTGAAAACGGCAGTGCCATGAGCGAACGAACCTCGTGCGCTCATGGCATTGTTTCAGGCAGGCGGACTCACCTGCGCCCTGCCCCCCGCGTCCTCCCTCAAGTAATTCGTCAAACCCGTGGATACCCCAATGTTCCTTTGACTGCCACCTTCAGATTGCCAATACTCATGGCATATTGAAGGCCACCCGCATGAGACAAGGAATGCCCCTTTGAAGCTGGAACTCAAACACAGCTTGTCGGTGAAGTTGCTACGGGTTGTGCTGCTTTCGGCATTGATCGTGGGCGTAGCGCTGAGCGTGGCGCAGATCGTTTTCGATGCGTACAAGACGCGCCAGGCGGTGGCCGATGATGCCCAGCGCATCCTCGATATGTTTCGCGACCCTTCGACCCAGGCCGTCTACAGCCTGGACCGCGAGATGGGCATGCAAGTCATCGAAGGGTTGTTCCAGGATGACGCCGTGCGCATGGCGTCCATCGGCCATCCCGCCGAAACCATGCTGGCCGAAAAAAGCCGCGCCTTGCAGCACGCCCCCAGCCGCTGGCTGACCGACCTGATTCTTGGCCGGGAGCGCACCTTTACCACCCCGCTGGTCGGCAAAGGCCCCTACAGCGAGTACTACGGCGACCTGAGCATCACCCTCGACACGGCCACCTATGGCCAGGGCTTTATCGTCAATTCGGTGATCATCTTTGTCTCCGGCGTGCTACGCGCCCTGGCCCTGGCCCTGGTGTTGTACCTGGTCTATCACTGGCTGCTGACCAAGCCGCTGTCACGGATCATCGAGCACCTGACGTCGATCAACCCGGACCGGCCCAGCGAACACAAAATTCCGCAACTCAAAGGCCATGAGCGCAATGAGTTGGGCCTGTGGATCAATACCGCCAACCAGTTGCTCGAATCCATCGAGCGCAATACCCACCTGCGCCACGAAGCCGAAAGCAGCCTGCTGCGCATGGCTCAGTACGATTTTCTCACCGGTCTACCGAACCGCCAGAAACTGCAGGAACAACTGGATAAAATCCTCATCGACGCCGGCCGCCGGCAACGCCGTGTGGCGGTGTTGTGCGTGGGGTTGGATGACTTCAAGAGCGTCAACGAACAGTTCACCTACCAGGCGGGCGACAAACTGCTGCTGGCCCTGGCCGACCGCCTGCGTGCGCACAGTGGCCGCCTCGGCGCCCTGGCCCGACTGGGCGGCGATCAGTTCGCCCTGGTGCAGGCCGATATCGAGCAGCCCTACGAAGCTGCCGAGCTGGCACAAAGCATCCTTGACGACCTGGAAGCGGAGTTTGCCCTCGACCACGAAGGCATACGCCTGCGCGCCACCATCGGTATCACCTTGTTCCCGGAAGACGGCGACAGCACTGAAAAACTGCTGCAAAAAGCCGAACAGACCATGACCCTGGCCAAGACCCGTTCGCGCAACCGCTATCAGTTCTACATCGCCAGTGTCGACAGCGAAATGCGCCGCCGCCGCGAACTGGAAAAAGACCTGCGCGAGGCGCTGAGCCGCGACCAGTTCCACTTGGTCTACCAACCGCAGATCAGCTACCGCGACCACAGCGTGGTCGGCGTAGAAGCGCTGATTCGCTGGCAGCACCCCGAGCACGGTTTGGTGCCACCGGACCTTTTTATCCCGTTGGCCGAGCAGAACGGCACTATTATCCCGATTGGCGAATGGGTGCTCGACCAGGCCTGCCGGCAATTGCGTGAATGGCACGACCAGGGCTTTACCGACCTGCGCATGGCAGTCAACCTGTCCACCGTGCAGTTGCACCACACCGAGTTGCCACGGGTGGTCAATAACCTGATGCAGATCTACCGCCTGCCGCCGCGCAGCCTGGAATTGGAAGTCACCGAGACCGGCCTGATGGAAGACATCAGCACCGCCGCCCAGCACCTGCTGAGCCTGCGCCGCTCCGGGGCGCTGATTGCGATTGACGACTTCGGCACCGGCTATTCATCCCTCAGCTACCTGAAAAGCCTACCCCTGGACAAGATCAAGATCGACAAGAGCTTCGTCCAGGACCTGCAGGATGACGACGACGATGCGACCATCGTGCGCGCCATCATCCAACTGGGCAAAAGCCTGGGCATGCAGGTGATCGCCGAAGGCGTGGAAACCGCAGAGCAGGAGGCCTACATTATCTGCGAAGGCTGCCATGAAGGTCAGGGTTACCACTACAGCAAACCCTTGCAGGCGCGGGAGTTGGCGGCTTTTCTGAAGCAGTCGGAGCGCAATAACGCTGCGATTCTCTGACCCGGCAAGACGATACTGAATATTTCCCGCGTATAACCCTTTACACAAAATGCAAATCTTTCGCATTATGTTGCAGTTTTTTGCGCTCCCCGCGCGCCCATCAACAACCGAAGCAGGATGTCCGCCATGATTCGTATGCCCCTGGCCACCGCCAGTCTGCTGGCCATTGCCATTTCTCTCGCCGGCTGCGGCGAAGGTAAAGACAAGCCCGCAGCCAACCAGGCGCCGACCCCGGCTGCCAGCACTACTGCTCCAGCGGCTGCCGCCCCTGCCGGCCAGGTCGACGAAGCGGCCGCCAAGGCCGTGGTTGCGCATTACGCAGACATGGTGTTCGCGGTCTACAGCGACGCGGAGTCCACCGCAAAAACCCTGCAGACCGCCATCGACACCTTCCTCGCGAACCCGAACGACCAGACGCTCAAAGCCGCGCGTACCGCCTGGATCGCCGCCCGCGTGCCGTACCTGCAGAGTGAAGTGTTCCGCTTCGGCAACACCATCATCGACGACTGGGAAGGCCAGGTGAACGCCTGGCCGCTGGACGAAGGCCTGATCGACTACACCGACAAATCCTACGAGCACGCCTTGGGTAACCCAGGCGCCACCGCCAATATCATCGCCAATACCCAGATCCAGGTCGGCGAAGACAAGGTCGACGTGAAGGAGATCACCCCAGAAAAACTCGCCAGCCTCAATGAGCTGGGCGGTTCCGAGGCGAACGTCGCCACCGGCTACCACGCCATCGAATTCCTGCTCTGGGGCCAGGACCTCAACGGTACCGGCCCGGGCGCCGGCAACCGCCCGGCGGCGGACTACCTGACCGGCGACGGCGCCACTGGCGGCCACAACGAACGCCGCCGCACCTACCTGCGCGCCGTGACCCAACTGCTGGTCAGCGACCTGGAAGAAATGGTCGGCAACTGGAAACCCAACGTCGAAGACAACTACCGCGCCACTTTGGAGGCAGAACCCGCCACCGACGGCCTGCGCAAAATGCTGTTCGGCATGGGCAGCCTGTCCCTGGGCGAACTGGCCGGTGAGCGCATGAAGGTTTCCCTGGAGGCCAACTCGCCGGAAGACGAACAGGACTGCTTCAGTGACAACACTCACTACTCGCATTTCTACGACGCCAAGGGCATCCGCAACGTCTACCTGGGCGAGTACACCCGTGTCGACGGCACCAAAATGACCGGCGCCAGCCTGTCGTCCCTGGTGGCCAAGGCCGATCCGGCGGCCGATACCGCGTTGAAAGCGGACCTGGCAGCGACCGAAGCGAAGATCCAGGTCATGGTTGACCACGCCAACAAGGGCGAGCACTACGACCAACTGATCGCTGCCGGTAACGACGCCGGCAACCAGATCGTGCGTGACGCCATCGCTGCGCTGGTCAAGCAGACCGGCTCGATCGAAGCGGCTGCGGGCAAGCTGGGCATCAGCGACCTGAACCCGGACAGCGCTGATCACGAGTTCTGATCCGAGCGGTGCTGAACAAGGCGGCCTTCGGGTCGCCTTTTTTGTGCGGTCCATCTACCACCCCTTAACCCTGTGGGAGCTGGCTTGCCTGCGATAGCGGTGTGTCAGTCACATCCTCATCTACTGACCCACCGCTATCGCAGGCAAGCCAGCTCCCACATTTGAACTGCGTCGCTTCGGACGCCCCGGTTTACAAGCCCTGAACCCCAGGTAGAATGGCGCCTCTGCCCACACCCGAGCTCACTTCATGGCGTTGCCGACCCTACGCATCATCGGTTTCATCATCGGCATCTTTCTGATCACTCTCGCGATCGCCATGGTCGTGCCCATGGCGACCCTGGTGATCTTCGAACGCACCAGTGACCTGCCCTCTTTCCTGTGGGCCAGCATGATCACCTTTATCGCAGGCCTGGCCCTGGTGATCCCCGGTCGCCCCGAGCATGTGCATTTGCGCCCGCGGGACATGTACCTGCTCACCGTTACAAGCTGGGTAGTGGTGTGCATCTTTGCCGCGCTGCCGTTTCTGCTGACCCAGCACATCAGCTACACCGATTCGTTTTTTGAAAGCATGTCCGGCATCACCGCCACCGGTTCCACCGTGTTGAGCGGCCTGGATGCCATGTCGCCCGGCATCCTGATGTGGCGTTCGCTGCTGCACTGGCTGGGTGGCATCGGCTTTATCGGCATGGCGGTGGCGATCCTGCCGCTGCTGCGCATCGGTGGCATGCGCCTGTTCCAGACCGAATCGTCGGACCGCTCGGAAAAGGTCATGCCCCGCTCGCACATGGTGGCGCGGCTGATCGTGGCGGCTTATGTGGGCATCACCATACTCGGCAGCCTGGCGTTCTGGTGGGCCGGGATGGGCCTGTTCGATGCGATCAACCATGCGATGTCGGCCATTTCCACCGGTGGTTTTTCCACCTCCGATGAATCCCTGGCGCACTGGAAGCAGCCGGCGGTGCACTGGGTCGCGGTGGTGGTGATGATCCTTGGCAGCTTGCCGTTTACCTTGTATGTGGCCACGTTGCGCGGCAACCGCAGGGCCTTGATCAAGGACCAACAGGTGCAGGGCTTGCTCGGCTTGTTGCTGGTGACCTGGCTGGTCCTCGGCACCTGGTACTGGTGGACCACCAACCTGCATTGGCTGGACGCCCTGCGGCATGTGGCCTTGAACGTCACCTCGGTGGTCACCACCACCGGCTTTGCTCTGGGGGACTACAGCCTGTGGGGCAATTTCTCGCTGATGCTGTTCTTTTACCTGGGCTTTATCGGCGGCTGTTCGGGCTCTACGGCGGGCGGAATCAAGATCTTCCGCTTCCAGGTCGCCTACATCCTGCTCAAGGCCAACTTGAACCAGCTGATTCACCCGCGCGCGGTGATCAAGCAAAAGTACAACGGCCACCGCCTCGACGAAGAGATCGTGCGCTCGATCCTGACCTTTTCGTTCTTCTTTGCCATCACCATCTGCGCCATCGCCCTGGCCCTGTCGCTGCTGGGCCTGGACTGGATGACCGCGTTGACCGGCGCCGCCAGTACCGTGTCCGGCGTGGGCCCGGGGCTGGGTGAAACCATTGGCCCTGCTGGCAACTTCGCCAGCCTGCCGGATGCGGCCAAGTGGATTCTGTCGCTGGGCATGCTACTGGGCCGGTTGGAAATCATTACGGTCTTTGTGCTGTGCATTCCGGCGTTTTGGCGCCACTGAGCGTCAACGCTTGCAGCAACCGCACCCGGTATTCGCCGGGCGTGGTATCGAACCAGCGACGAAACGCGCGGAAGAAATTGCTCGGGTCGGCAAACCCCAACAGGTAGGCAATCTCCAGCAGGGTCATGCTGGGTTGCGCCAGGTACTGCTCGGCCAGTTCGCGGCGGGTGTCGTCGAGCAAGGCCTGGAAGCTGGTGCCTTCTTCCTGCAGACGCCGCTGCAGGGTGCGCTGGGACAGGTGCAACGTGCGGGCCACCACTTCACGCTTGGGCTCGCCCTGGGGCAACAGACGGCAGAGCACTTGTCGCGCCTTGTGGGTCACACGGCTTTCCGAGAAGCGAGCCAGGTACTCACCGGCAAATCGGTCATGCAGCAGCGCCATCGCCTCGTTCGCCGTGGGCAGCGGCGCGTCCATGTCGGCCCGTTCGAAAATCAGCGCGTCGTAGGGCCCGTTGAACTCCAGGGGCGCGTGGAAGGCTTGTTTGTAGGGCGACAGGTCCGTCGGTTGATCGCCTTGCAGCACCACCTTGCGCGGCTGCAGCGTGCGGCCGGTCAGCCAGCCGCAGAGCGCCAGGGCACAGGCCAGCGAGGCTTCGGCGCTTTGCCTGGTGGGCGGCAGGTGGTCACCGTGTACCGTCAGGATCAACGCATAACCTTCGGGGACCAGTCTGAAACTCAAGTCGGCACTTTCGGCGATGATGCGCTGGTAGCGCACCAGGCGCATAAAGCCCTCGGCGAGGGTATTGCTGGACATCAGTGCATAGCCGGCCACATGAAACGATGCCGGGCGCACCACTTTGCCCATGTTCAGGCCGATCGCCGGGTTGCCCGAAAGCTCCACCGCCCGCTGCCACAGGCGGGTCATGGCGTCTTGCGGGAACCGCGCGTCGGGATCGTTGAGGGCGGCGTAGTCCAGGCCCAGTTGCTTGAACAAGGCGCGGCAATCCAGGCCGTCCATTTCCAATGCCTTGACTATTCCCATCGCCCAGCTGGCAGACGTTGTTCGTTCGCTCATGGCGTCTTCTTAAATAATGCAGGCTTAACGGCAGCCAGGAGGCCAAGGATATTAAAGTGGCATCTATTGTCACTGGCTGTTACCACTGATCACTCTAGACTCAAATAAGCTCCTCGCTGGACATCTGTTCGAGCGGCATAATAATCAAAGGGCCTGCCAACGTGGAAAACGTCAAGCAATTCAACAGCTTTGCCGAGTTTTACCCGTATTACCTGCGCGAGCACGGCAACAGCACCTGCCGGCGCCTGCACTTCATCGGCACCACGCTGGTGATCGGCATCTTGGCGTATGCCATCGGCAGGGGTTCAGTGGCTTTACTGATTGCCGTGCCGATCGCCGGCTACAGCTTTGCCTGGATCGGCCACTTCTTCTTCGAAAAGAACCGCCCGGCGACGTTCAAGCACCCGTTCTACAGCTTGCTGGGGGATTTTGTGATGTACCGCGACATGATTCTGGGCAAGGTGCCGTTCTAGTCCTGGTCGATATAAAAGTCTATTTGTCATTTACAGTGCTGTATCCTGCCAAGGCTTTTTGAGAGCGCGCATTCACCTGCGATTGAAAACAGACCTTGCGAGGAGCGACCACGATGCACGAGATACCTAATCTCCCCTTCCCAAGCCTGCACCCTACAGAGCAGCCAGCACCGCAGCAGGCCAGCGACATGCAGCCTGAGGCCAAAGAAGCAAAACCAGTCGACAGCGAAAGCCAGGACTGACGCCGTACCAGACCGTGTGGAAAGCGCAGCTTTGAGCGCTTTCCACACTGCCTGAATCATTCGAGACCCCTGCAATGACCGACACCCCGGATACCGCCGTACTCGACGCTGCCCTGCAGATGGTCGAGGTCTGGAACCGCTTAAGCGCGGACAAGCAAGCCGTGTTGCTCAAGCGCTTCGGTACCCAGGAAAACGCTCTGGCCGCCCTGGTCACCACCCAATTGCTGGCCCCTGCCAAGTCCTGACACCTGAGGTTTTGCGTTTTACCCGCCCTGCTCAGGCTAAAGCAGCGGTATCATTAGCAGCCTATCTTTACCTGCTGCGACAGTGGACCTCTCCCCATGCCAGATACCCAGCGCCCCGTGGCGGTCACGCTGCAAGTTGTTTCCATCGTGCTGTTCACCTTTATCGGCTACCTGAATATCGGCATCCCCCTGGCCGTATTGCCAGGCTATGTCCACAGTGAGCTGGGCTTCGGCGCGGTGATTGCAGGCCTGGTGATCAGCGTGCAATACCTGGCCACCCTGCTGAGCCGCCCCTATGCCGGCAAGCTCATCGATACCCTGGGCAGCAAGCGCGCGGTGCTCATCGGTTTGGCGGGCTGCGGCCTGAGTGGCGTATTCATGCTGCTCGCGGCCTGGTTTTCCAGCCTGCCGGCCTTGAGCCTGACCAGCCTGCTGATCGGACGCCTGGTCCTGGGCAGCGCTGAAAGCCTGGTGGGTTCGGGTGCCATCGGCTGGGGCATCGGCCGGGTCGGTGCGCAAAATACGGCCAAGGTCATCTCCTGGAACGGCATCGCCAGCTACGGGGCCTTGGCGATCGGCGCCCCCTTGGGCGTGCTGATGGTGAGAAACTTCGGGCTGTGGAGCATGGGCGTCAGCATCATCCTGCTGGCAATCGTGGGCCTGTCGCTGGCCTGGAACAAGGTCGCCGCGCCGATCGTGGCCGGCGTGCGCCTGCCGTTCATGAATGTGCTGGGCCGGGTGTTGCCCCACGGCTGCGCGCTGGCCTTGGGCTCCATCGGCTTTGGCACCATCGCCACCTTTATCACCCTGTATTACACCACCCAGCACTGGGACAATGCGGTGTGGGCGCTGAGCCTGTTCGGTGCCAGCTTTATCGGCGCGCGCCTGCTGTTTGGCAACCTGATCAACCGTATCGGCGGGTTTCGCGTGGCGATTGCCTGCCTGTCGGTGGAAATCCTCGGGCTGCTGCTGTTGTGGCTGGCGCCGGATGCCAACTTGGCCCTGGCCGGCGCGGCGTTGAGCGGATTCGGATTTTCCCTGGTGTTTCCGGCGCTGGGGGTGGAAGCGGTGAACTTGGTGCCCGCCTCCAGCCGCGGTTCTGCGGTGGGGGCTTACTCGCTGTTTATCGACCTGTCGCTGGGCATCACCGGCCCGCTCGCCGGTGCCGTGGCGGCAGGCTTCGGCTTTGCCTCGATCTTCCTGTTCGCCGCCCTCGCCGCCCTGTGCGGTTTGCTGCTGAGTGTGTACCTGTACCGCCAGGCGCCCAAGGCCCGCGAAGCACGCGACGCCTAGAAGTCGACCTTGCCGCGTCCGGCCTTGATGCTGCCACGCTTGGTCTTGGATTCGAGGCGACGCTTTTTCGAGCCCAGGGTCGGCTTGGTCGGACGGCGCTTCTTTTCCACCTTGGTCGCGCTGAGGATCAACTCCACCAGGCGCTCCAGTGCATCGGCGCGGTTCTGTTCCTGGGTCCGGTATTGCTGGGCCTTGAGCACCAGCACGCCTTCGCTGGTGATCCGGCTGTCACGCAGCGCCAGCAGCCGCTCCTTGTAGAAGTCCGGCAGCGATGACGCAGGAATGTCGAAACGCAGGTGCACCGCGCTCGACACCTTGTTGACGTTCTGCCCACCGGCGCCCTGGGCGCGAATGGCGGTCAGCTCGATCTCGGCGTCGGGCAGGTGCACGTTGTTGGAAATCACCAGCATGGAGAGCGTGGGCCTTGGCAGAGTGGGCGTTGAAGGATACGCGCCTTTAAGTCGAACGCGCTTCAATTGTGGGAGCGGGCTTGCTCGCGAAAGCGGTGGTTCAGTCGACATCTTCGGTGACTGACACACCTATATCGCGAGCAAGCCCGCTCCCACAAATCAACGCGTGATGCGGGCTTTTACTTTGCAGCTAAAGTCGCAGCCGTCACCGGATTAAGCGCCTTGCGCTTGTTCTTGATCCAGTAACAAACCGCCATAAACGCCACCCACACCGGAATCGCATACACCGACACCTGAATCCCCGGAATCATCAGCATGATCACCAGGATAAACACCACAAACGCCAGGCACACGTAGTTGCCATACGGATACCAGAGTGCCTTGAACAACGGCACCTGGCCGATGCTGTTCATGTGTTGGCGGAACTTGAAGTGGGAAAAGCTGATCATCGCCCAGTTGATCACCAGCGTGGCCACTACCAGGGACATCAGCAATTCCAGCGCGTGTTGCGGGATCAGGTAGTTCATCAGCACGGCCACCAGGGTGACTGCCGCCGAGGCCAGGATGGCGCGCACCGGCACGCCGCGCTTGTCGATCTTCGCCAGGGCTTCGGGCGCATCGCCCTGTTCGGCCATGCCCAGCAGCATGCGGCTGTTGCAGTAGGTGCCGCTGTTGTACACCGACAGTGCCGCCGTGAGCACCACGAAGTTGAGGATATGCGCGGCGGTGTTGCTGCCCAGCATCGAGAACACCTGCACGAACGGGCTGCCGCTGTAGGCATCGCCGGAGGCGTTGAGGGTTGCCAGCAAACTGTCCCAGGGCGTCAGCGACAACAGCACCACCAGCGCACCGATGTAGAAGATCAGGATGCGGTAGATCACCTGGTTGATCGCCTTCGGGATCACGGTGCGAGGCTGGTCGGCTTCGGCAGCTGTGAAGCCGAGCATTTCCAAGCCGCCAAAAGAGAACATGATGATCGCCATGGCCATCACCAGACCGCCGACGCCGTGGGGAAAGAAACCGCCGTGTTCCCACAGGTTGCTCACCGAAGCCTGTGGCCCGCCGCTGCCGCTGACCAGCATGTAGCTGCCCAGGGCGATCATGCCGACAATCGCCACCACCTTGATAATGGCAAACCAGAACTCGGCTTCACCGAAGACTTTGACGTTGGCCAGGTTGATCAGGTTGATCAGCACGAAGAACGCCGCGGCAGAGACCCAGGTCGGGATTTCCGGCCACCAGTAGTGCACGTATTTGCCGACGGCCGTCAGCTCCGACATGCCGACGAGAATGTACAGGATCCAGCAGTTCCACCCCGACAGGAAGCCGGCGAAACCGCCCCAATACTTGTGGGCAAAGTGGCTGAAGGAGCCGGCGACCGGCTCTTCGACGATCATTTCGCCGAGCTGGCGCATGATCATGAAGGCGATGAAGCCGCAGATGGCGTAGCCCAGGATCATCGATGGGCCGGCCGATTTGAGCACCCCGGCGGAGCCGAGGAACAGGCCGGTGCCGATGGCGCCACCGAGGGCGATCAACTGGATGTGTCGGTTTTTCAGGCCGCGTTTCAGCTCGCCTGAAGAGCAATGGGGTCCACTCATGAAAAGGTCTCACGCAAGGTTTGAAGAGGTTGAATGCAGGTTGCTGCCTTGATTTACCGACTCAAGCAGCGCCGCTCAAACCCCAGCGCAGGCACCAGGAGTACAGCGTCTTTTTAACGGTCATGCGTCACCTGTTTGTTTTTATCTGTGACGAAATCGAACCCGTCCGGCTTGTGGCCAGGCGGAGTGATCAGAGTGGGTAAACCCTGAGGTCTTGGCCTTTTGCGTGGTTACGCACGGCGGTCACAGTAAAACGCGGCGCATTGTACACCGCTCGACAGCTTGCGGCCGAGCCCGCACGGCGCCTGCGACGATCTGTCAGCAAATCCTTACGCGGCGCGATAGAGCCGTATTGTCGCCATCCACGCGTAAACTAATCGTTACAACACGGAAAATTAACGTTACAGCCGTGATCTGGATAAAAATTGACGGTCGTCGATTCCCTTATCCACCCGCCGCACCAGTGCTCTGTTTTTAAACGAGAAAAAATAGAACTTGAAAAACAGAACAAAAAATCCAAATGAGACCGTGTCAATATAATTTTTGCATTTTGAAACACTCTCTTCTAGGTTCTTCCCACTTGCCTACGAAGCCCGTAGGCAAGCCGTTCTCAAACAACGTCCTCTAGGAGATACACCATGCAAGCACTGGAAAACGACCTGGAAACCGAACTGCAACTCGACGATTGGTTTGAAGCGCCGACCCATGAGGCCGCCGTTGAAATGATGCAAGCCGACGCCGTTGTGCCGTTCGGCACCGCGATGTGGCCATTCTAAAAACCGGCACGCATTCGGCAGGTGCTGTGCACGGCACCTGCCCCCTTACCCAAGGCACACAAGGAATTACGTCATGGACAAGGCCCGCGCCGTCGAACACTTTCTCTACTACCTTGCGCACCACCCGGCCCTCAGCGGCCTGAACCGTCCCACGGTGTTGCTGGGCCATACCGAGCGCTATGACGCCATCGCCCAGGCGATCACCCACAGCAGCGTCGCCCGATTCAATTTCCAGGTACAGCGCCTGGACCTGGCCGCCAGCGACACCCTGGCCCACGCCATCGAAGCCTGCGACCTGTACCTGTTTCTCTACGACTCCTCGACCTTGCCCAACCCACGCGCCGAAGGCCCGGACTTTATCCGCGCCCTGCAAGGCGTGATGGCCGAGCACTGGAAAAAGTCCCTGCTGTTCAAGGATTACGGCGACTATTTCTACGACACCTTCAGCGTCGAACCGCAGCGCATCGCCGACCTCAACGCCACGCTGATACGACGCATGTCCCAAGCCAATGTGCTGAGCTTTACCGACAAGCACGGGTCGCGGCTGGAAGCGCCGATGAGCAGCATCAAGAAGTGGACCAATATCAACGGCGTCGGCAACCATGACCTGGCGCCCGGCGAAATCGCGACCCACAGCGAAGCCATCAATGGCCAGGTGCGGTTTGTCGGCACCTTTTTGAGCACCATTCCGTTCGCGCGCAAATACGGCGTGCTGCAATCACCGCTGGAGCTGTGGATCGAGAACTCGACCGTCTGCAGCGTGGCCAGCGATGTGCCGGGGCTGGCGGATGATTTCAACAAGTACTTGAATGCCAACCCGTCCAACCGACGCGTGGAAGAATTGGGGATCGGCACCAATGAAGGGGTGAAGGATTTGTATGCGCGCAATGCCGGGTTTGAGGAGCGCCATTGCGGATTGCATCTGGGTTTGGGTGGCGGGCAGAAAGGCAGCCATCACCTGGACCTGATCTTTGCCAGTGGGGTGTTGGCGCTGGACGACAAGCCGGTGTTTGATGGGACTTTTGCGTTTTGACCACTGTGTTTAAACCATTGAAGATCCCCTGTGGGAGCGGGCTTGCTCGCGAAAGCGGTGTTTCAGACACAGATGCATGAGCTGATCCACCGCTTTCGCGAGCAAGCCCGCTCCCACATTTTTTACCGTATTTCAGATCAAAAAAAACGCCAACCCTGAGGTTGGCGTTTTTGTGCAGTGCCTAAAGCCTCACTGCGGCTTCTTGCGACCAAACCCCGGACGCTGACCGGAACCGGCCGGCGCGCCACGGCGCTTGCCCGACGGCTCGTCGGCGACCAGTTTCGGGCCAGGGCGCTTGTTCGCCGCCGGCTTGGCTGGGCGCTTGGTGCTGGCGCTGTCGGCGGGGCGATCCGCTTCGCCACGGTTGCTGCGACCACCCGTCGGGGCTGGACGCGGGGTGCGAGGAGCACGTTCGCCTTCCTGACGCGATGGCGCGGTAGGGCGGCGCTCGCCTTCGATCTGCGGCTCGCGGGAGATACGACCACCGGTTGCCGGTGCATTCAGCGCCGGGCGCACGGTGCGGGCAACACGTTCGGTGCGCGGCACCGGACGCGACGATTTACGCTGCATACGCTCAAGCTTGTCTTTGCTCTTGGCGTTCATCTGCGGCATCGCCACCGGCGCCAAGCCAACTTCGGCGCTGAGGATGTCGACTTCGTACTGGCTCATTTCGCGCCAGCGGCCCATCGGCAAATCGGAGTTCAGGAACACCGGACCGAAACGCACGCGCTTCAAGCGGCTGACCACCAGGCCCTGGGACTCCCACAGGCGACGCACTTCACGGTTGCGACCTTCCATCACCACGCAGTGGTACCAGTGGTTGAAACCTTCGCCACCCGGGGCCTGCTTGATGTCGGTGAACTTGGCCGGGCCGTCTTCAAGGACGACACCGGCTTTCAAGCGCTCGATCATCTCGTCATCGACTTCGCCACGCACACGCACGGCGTATTCGCGGTCCATCTCGTAGGACGGGTGCATCAGGCGGTTGGCCAGCTCACCGTCGGTGGTGAACATCAGCAAGCCCGTGGTGTTGATGTCGAGACGACCGATGTTGATCCAGCGGCCTTCTTTGGGCTTGGGCATCTTGTCGAACACGGTCGGACGGCCTTCCGGGTCGTCACGGGTGCAGATCTCGCCATCGGGCTTGTTGTACATGATCACGCGGCGCACCGATTCGGCGGCCTCTTCACGCTTGATGACCTTGCCATCAATGGTGATTGCATCGTGCAGGTCGACGCGCTGGCCGAGGGTGGCCTCGACGCCGTTGACCTTGATGCGCTTCTGGGTGATCCAGGCTTCGACGTCGCGGCGCGAGCCCACGCCGATACGCGCCAGCACCTTTTGCAGTTTTTCGCCTGCTGGGCCGATTTCCTGGCTGTCGTTCTGGTCTTTGTCGTTCATCTTAAGCACCTCCCGGTGGGTCGATTCAGGCCTGGCCTGAAGAGTGTTGAAAGCGGGGCTTTGGCCGAATAGCTCGGCAAAGGGTCGCGAATCATACGCGCATGGCGCGCGTTGCGCATCAGAGACTAGTCGATAACACCCAAGTCAGTTGCTTTTCCGCCGACCGGTGGCGCCGAAGGCCAGCAAGCGCAGTTCGGCTTCGGCCAGAACATGTGGGAGCTGGCTTGCCTGCGATGCAGGCAACTCGATGTTTCAGGTATACCGAGGTGATGCAATCGCAGGCAAGCCAGCTCCCACATGGTTTTGCAGTGGCTGGTAAATAGAGTCAGTCTTCGAACTGGCGGCGTTCGTTTTCGATCGCTTCAGCCAGGGCGCGGGCTTCGTCTTCTACGTCGTTCAGCGGCGGCTGTTCGAGGGCGGCGACGGCGGCCAGGAGTTTCTCGCGGGCATCGGCGACACCGAGGATGTCTTCTTCGACTTCAGGCTCGGGCTCAACGTTCACCTGGGCCTGCGGCTCAGCCGCGCCATCACGCAGCAAATCATCAAAGTCAGTCTTGATGCCCTGCTCCATGTCGTCCAGTTCCAGCAACAGCGTGTGAAAACTGGTCTCGTCCTTGGGCGCTTCCGGCTCGGCGCTGGCGTCGGCCAATTCCTGCAAGCCCGCCGGGACTGGCGCGTCGTCGAAATCCAGCACCGGCTCGGCTTCCATTTCACGCAGTTCGGCCAGCGGCGGCAGGTCGTCGAGGTTCTTCAGGTTGAAGTGGTCGAGGAACACCTTGGTGGTGGCAAACATAGCCGGTTTGCCGGGCACATCACGGTAGCCGACGATGCGAATCCACTCGCGTTCCAGCAAGGTCTTGACGATATGGCTGTTGACCGCCACGCCGCGTACATCCTCGATCTCGCCCCGGGTGATCGGCTGGCGATAGGCGATCAGCGCCATGGTCTCCAGCATTGCCCGCGAATAACGCTGCGGGCGCTCTTCCCACAAACGGCCGACCCACGGGGAAAATTTCTCACGGATCTGCAGGCGATAACCTGACGCCACTTCGCGCAATTCGAAGGCTCGACCCTCACAGGACTTGCGCAGGATCTCCAGCGCTTTCTTGAATACCGGCGGCTCAGGGCGCTCGGCTTCTTCAAAGAGTTCGAACAGGCGCTCCAGGGATTGCGGTTTGCCCGAGGCCAGGAGAAAGGCCTCCAGCAGGGGGGCCAGTTCGCGGGGTTCAGTCAGATTCATCGATTCAGCTCGTTATTCGGCTCGCGCCCGCACGTGGATAGCCGCAAAGGGCTCATTCTGCACCAGCTCGACCAAGGACTCCTTCACCAACTCAAGGATCGCCATAAACGTAACCACCACTCCCAGGCGCCCTTCTTCGGCGGTGAACAGCTCGACAAACGGCACAAACCCGCCGCCCTTGAGACGCTCCAGCACGTCGCTCATGCGCTCGCGGGTAGATAGCGCCTCGCGGCTGACCTGATGGTGTTCAAACATGTCGCCACGGCGCAGCACCTCGGCCATGGACATCAGCAATTCTTCCAGGCTCACATCCGGCAGCAATTTGCGCGCGCGAGCTTCGGGCGCATCGAGCTTGGGCACCACCACGTCACGACCCACCCGGCTCAAGCCGTCGATGCCCTCGGCGGCAGCCTTGAAGCGCTCGTACTCTTGCAGGCGGCGGATCAGCTCGGCGCGCGGGTCGTCTTCCTCGGCCTCGACCGTTTCCGAGCGCGGCAACAGCATGCGCGACTTGATCTCGGCGAGCATGGCGGCCATCACCAAGTACTCGGCGGCCAGCTCCAGGCGCACTGACTGCATCAGCTCGACATAACCCATGTACTGACGGGTGATTTCCGCCACCGGGATGTCGAGGATATTAATGTTCTGTTTGCGGATCAGGTACAGCAGCAAGTCCAGCGGGCCTTCGAAGGCTTCAAGAAAGACTTCCAGCGCGTCCGGCGGAATGTACAGGTCCAGGGGCATTTCCAGCACGGCCTGGCCATACACCATGGCAAACGGCAGTTCCTGCTGGGCGCCTGCCTGGCTGTCGACGGTTTCCACGGCGGACATTCAGGCCTCGACCATGAACGGCGCCGGGTCACCGCAACCCACGCGGATCACTTCGGGTTCGCCGTCGGCCAGGTTGATCACGGTAGAGGCTTTGCCGCCGCCGAAGCCGCCGTCGATGATCAGGTCGACTTGTTTTTCCAGCAACTGGCGCATTTCGTACGGGTCTTCCAGCGGCTCGGTATCGCCCGGCATGATCAGCGACACACTCATCAGCGGCTCACCCAGCTCGGCCAGCAGCGCCAAGGCGATGGGATGCTCCGGCACCCGCAGGCCGATGGTGCGCTTCTTCGGGTGCAGCAGCAGGCGCGGCACTTCGCGGGTGGCGTTGAGAATGAAGGTGTAGGGCCCAGGCGTATGGGCCTTGAGCAGGCGGAAGGTGCCGGTGTCGACCTTGGCGAACAGCCCCAACTGCGACAAGTCGCTGCAGATCAGTGCGAAGTTGTGATTCTTGTCCAGCTCACGCAGGCGTCTGACCCGCTCGACCGCGCTTTTGTCGCCGATCTGGCAACCGATGGCGTAGGACGAATCCGTTGGGTAGATCACCACGCCACCGGCGCGAATGATCTCGACCGCCTGTTTGATCAGGCGTGCCTGGGGGTTTTCCGGATGAATCTGGAAGAATTGACTCACGTGCTCTACCTGTTCAGACGGTGGCAATAATGGGGTCATGCTTGAATCGCCCCCACAACAGCGGCAAATCTTCCGGGACCGGGCGATACTCGCCGATCTCGGACCAGCCGCCCGGGCCATGAAAATCACTGCCGGCACTGACCAGCAGACCAAATTCGCGGGCAAGAATCGCCAGGCTGCCGACCTGCTCGGCGGGTTGATGCCCGTTGACCACTTCAATCGCGTGGCCACCCGCTCCAATATAGTCGCCGATCAGCTTGCGACGCTTGCTGCGGGTGAAATCGTAATGCCAGGGGTGTGCCAGGCTGACCCAGGCCCCGGCGGCGCGCAGGGTTGCGACGGTGTCTTCCAGGGTCGGCCAGTGCTGCTTCACATCCCCCAACTTGCCCGCGCCCAGCCATTTGCGGAAGGCTTCGGCACGGTCTTTGACAAAACCTTCACGCACCATCCAGTCGGCAAAGTGCGGCCGGGCCGGAGCATTGCCGCTGTCGCCCAGTTCCTGCTGGATGGCGCGGGCACCGTCGAGGGCGCCAGGCATGCCTTTGAGACTGAGTTTGCGGCTTATTTCTTCGGACCGCAGCCAGCGGCCATCGTGCAATTGGGCAATGGCCTGCACCAGCGACGGGGCGGTCTGGTCGAAACCGTAGCCGAGCACATGAATGGTGGCACCGCCCCAGGTGCAGGACAATTCCACCCCATTGACCAGCTGCATGCCCAGCGCCTGCGCGGCTTCGCGGGCTTCATCGAGGCCTTCGAGGGTGTCGTGGTCGGTCAACGCCAGGACTCGCACGCCTTTTTCAAACGCACGCGCAACCAGTACCGCGGGCGCCAGGGCACCGTCGGAGGCCGTGCTGTGGCAGTGCAAATCAACATTCACGGAAGTGTGTAACCTCAAGTCAGCTGGCGCTTTCGCTACCAAGGATGTTTGTTATTATGCCGCCACATCCAGCTTCTGGCTCTTACTGTGAAACAATTCATCGACTTCATCCCGCTGTTGCTGTTTTTCATCGTTTACAAACTCGACCCCAGGGCCATCGATCTGGCCGGCCACGAGCTGACGTTCGGCGGCATCTACAGCGCCACCGCCGTGCTTATCATCAGCTCCTTGGTGGTCTACGGCGCGATCTTCATCTCCCAGCGCAAGCTGGAAAAAAGCCAATGGTTGACGCTCATCGCGTGCCTGGTCTTCGGCAGCCTCACCCTGGCCTTCCACAGCGAAACCTTCCTTAAATGGAAAGCCCCGGTGGTGAACTGGCTGTTCGCCCTGGCCTTCATCGGCAGCCACTTTATTGGCGACCGCCTGCTGATCAAGCGGATCATGGGGCATGCGCTGACCCTGCCGGAACCGGTCTGGGTGCGTTTGAACCTGGCCTGGATCGTGTTTTTCCTGTTCTGCGGTGCCGCCAACCTGTTCGTCGCGTTCACCTTCCAGGATTACTGGGTCGACTTCAAAGTCTTCGGCAGCCTGGGCATGACCGTGCTGTTCCTGGTTGCCCAGGGTATCTACCTGTCGCGCCACCTGCATGACACCGATCCCGCATCGCCTAAAACCGAGGACTGACATGCTCTACGCCATCATTGCCACCGACGTCGCCGACTCACTGGAAAAACGCCTCTCCGTGCGCCCGGCTCACGTCGAGCGCCTGAAACAGCTGCAAGCCGAAGGCCGTATCGTGCTGGCGGGCCCGCATCCTGCGGTGGACAGCAACGAGCCGGGCGATGCGGGTTTCACCGGTAGCCTGATCGTGGCCGAGTTCGCTTCCCTGGCCGATGCCCAGGCCTGGGCCAAGGCTGACCCCTACGTGGCGGCCGGCGTTTACGCTGACGTCGTGATCAAGCCGTTCAAGCAAGTCCTGCCGTGACTCGGGCCGCGCCGAACCGTTTCGGTTCGGCGCGCTCCTAATTGCTCATTATTCTGGGTAACCTGCCGACAACGTTCTGAATATTCGTGTGGAATCAGGAGTTCCGATGCGCTTACGTCAGTTGTGTCTGTTGGCAGTGGTAATGATCGGGGCTACGGCCCACGCTGAAGAAACCTCGAACACCGGCAGTTCCACGCCCCTGTCCTTGAGTGTCGGCGCCCAGATCACCGAGTTGCAGCAACGCTTGAAGGAAAGCGAACGCCAGCGTGAAGCGTTGAGCCAACAACTGCAAAGTGCGGACGCTGCACGCGAAAGCACCCAGTTGAGTCGCCTTCGCCAAGAGAACCAACGCCTGGCCCAGCAACTCAAAGATACCCAAGGCGGTGTCCTGACCCGATGGCTGACCGAGCAACAGCAATGGTTCGTCACCGGCGGGGCCGTCGCACTGATCGCCCTGCTGTGCGGAATCTTCGCCAGCGGTGGGCACCGTCGCCGTCGACAATGGCTAAATTGAGTGAGTCATGAGTGAGCTGTTACTGATAGATGATGACCAGGAGCTCTGCGAGCTGCTGACCAGTTGGTTGAGCCAGGAAGGCTTCCAGGTACGTGCCTGCCATGACGGCTTGAGCGCTCGCAAAGCCTTGGCCGACAGCGCCCCGGCAGCGGTGGTGCTCGACGTGATGCTGCCCGACGGCAGCGGCCTTGAGCTGCTCAAGCAGTTGCGCAACGACCATCCGGAGCTGCCGGTGCTGATGCTCTCGGCCCGCGGCGAACCGCTGGACCGCATCCTCGGCCTGGAACTGGGCGCCGACGATTACCTGGCCAAGCCCTGCGACCCACGCGAGCTCACCGCCCGCTTGCGCGCCGTGCTGCGCCGCAGCCACCCCGCCGCCGTGTCCACCCAGCTGGAGCTAGGCGACCTGTGCTTCAGCCCGGTGCGCGGCGTGGTCAGCATCAACGAACAGGAATTCGCCCTCACCGTCTCCGAAAGCCGCCTGCTCGAAGCGTTGCTGCGCCAGCCCGGCGAGCCGCTGGACAAACAGGAACTGGCGCAGATCGCCCTGGGCCGCAAGCTGACCCTGTACGACCGCAGCCTGGACATGCACGTCAGCAACCTGCGCAAAAAGATCGGCCCGCACCCGGATGGCCGGCCACGGATCGTGGCGTTGCGCAGCCGTGGTTATTACTACGCTCCCTGAACGCCATACTGTTTCCCGTGAAAGCTGGCTTGTGTGGGAGCTGGCTTGCCTGCGATGGCAGCAACTGGGTGTGCCTGGTGTACCGAGTTGTCTGCATCGCAGGCAAGCCAGCTCCCACACTTGATCTCGTCGGCTCCAACAGTTTTGTCAGCCTCAATTAAAACCCTCTTTACCCAAGCTTTACGCTCCCCTGACCGCCGCTGACCTTGATCTGGGTAATCTACTCACATCCGGACTCACCGGAACAGAGACAGGAGATTCACCATGCGCAAGACCCTTATCGCTTTGATGTTCGCCGCCGCCCTGCCCACCGTTGCCATGGCGGCAATGCCTGAAGGCCCAGGCCCGATGGGCGGCCCGGAAGGTCACATGACGGGTGGCCCGGGCCACGGCGGCGAACACGGTCCGCGTGGCAAAGGCGGTCCGTTCCGTGACCTGGACCTGACCCGCGAACAGCATCTGCAGATCGACCGCCTGATGCGCGAGCAGATGCAAGGGCGCAAAGAGCTGGTCAAGAAGTACCTGGACAAACTGCCGGCCGCCGATCAGAAAGCCATGCAAGATGAAAGGGACGCCAGCCGCAAGAAAACCCAGGCCGACATTCGCGCCGTGCTCAAGCCTGACCAACAGAAGCAGTTCGACGAGATCGTCAAGAAGCAAGAGCAACGCCGTGCCGAATGGAAGGAATTCCAGGCCTGGAAGGCGCAACAGCCGCAAAAAGCGCAATAATGCCCTCGCGTTGACACTCCCAGCCCAGTGGCTCCCGCCGCTGGGCTTTTCCTGTTTGAGGGTTTCCTGTGCGTTCATTGTTCTGGCGCATCCTGGCCAGCTTCTGGCTGGCCATCGCCTTGGTTGCCGGGCTGTCGATCCTGCTTGGGCACATGCTCAATCAAGATGCCTGGATTCTCAGCCGTCACCCCGGCCTCAACCACCTGGCGCAGGAGTGGACCCAGCTCTACGAAGCCCAGGGTGAAGACGCCGCCCAGGATTTGCTGCAACAGCGCAAGCGCCAGTACCACATCGACGTGCAAGTGCTCAACGAAAGCGGCGATCCGGTGGTGCGCGGCACCTTCCCGCGCCGCGCCGCGGCCTTTGAAGCCAGGCAGAACGACAGCAAGGACGGCCACTTGCCCTGGCGCCGCCTGACCGCCGAGTACACCAGCGAGAAGACCGGCGACACGTACCTGCTGATCTACCGCATCCCGCACCCTGAGCTCGACGAATGGCACCGCAGCAGCCTGACCTGGCCGCTGAGCGCCCTGGCGATTGCGCTGGTGGTGCTGACCCTGTTCAGCCTGATCGTCACCTTGTCGATCACGCGCCCGTTGAGCCGCCTGCGTGGCGCCGTGCATGACCTCGGCCAGGCCACTTACCAGCAAAACAGCCTGGCGCGCCTGGCCAACCGTCGCGATGAGTTCGGCGTACTCGCCACCGATTTCAACCGCATGGGTGCGCGCCTGCAAAGCCTGATCGCCAGTCAGCGCCAGTTGCTGCGCGATGTGTCCCACGAGCTGCGCTCGCCCCTGGCGCGCCTGCGCATCGCACTGGCCCTGGCCGAACGCGCCAGCCCCGAAGAGCGGGAAAAACTCTGGCCGCGCCTGACCCGCGAATGTGATCGCCTGGAAGCGCTGATCAGCGAAATCCTGGTGCTGGCCCGCGTCGATGCCGACAACGCCAGCGCCGAAGAAATCGACCTCACCCCCTTGCTCAAGACCTTGCAAAAGGACGCGCAGCTCGGCGCGCCGGACCAAGTAGTGCAATTGGTTGCCGACCCTGGCCTATACCTCAAAGGCTGGCCGACCATGATCGAGCGGGCGGTGGATAACTTGCTGCGCAATGCTCAACGCTTCAACCCGCAGGGCCAGGCGATTGAACTCAAGGCCCAGCGCCTGGGCGAACGCATCCTGATCAGTGTGCGCGACCACGGCCCCGGCGTAGAAGCCGAGCACCTGGCCCAATTGGGCGAACCGTTCTACCGCGCCCCCGGCCAGAGCGCCCAAGGCCATGGCCTGGGCCTGGCGATTGCGCGCCGCGCCGCCGAACGCCACGGCGGCAGCCTGATCCTGGCCAACCATGCGCAGGGCGGGTTTATCGCCAGCATCGACCTGCCACTGGAACCTGGGGTTGCCACACCGGCCTGATCATCTCTTATAGTGGCCGTTCTCTTACGGAGGGCCTTCGATGACCGACCTGCTGACTCCCATCCAAGCCGCACTGGAGCTACCGCAAACGCCGCTGACCTTTAACCAAGCCGGCGCCCTGCCCTCGGCATTCGCCGTCACCGACCTGGCCAGCGCCAGCATCGGTGCGGCCGGCCAGGCGGTGGCCGAGCTGATCCAGCAACAGACCGGGCGCCTGCCCAGCGTCAGCGTGGACCGGCGTCTGGCGTCCTTCTGGTTCTCTTCCTCGATTCGCCCGGTCGGCTGGCACGTACCGCCCCTTTGGGACCCGGTGGCCGGTGACTATGCCAGCGCCGATGGCTGGATTCGTCTGCATACCAACGCGCCCCATCACCGTGCCGCCGCCGAACGGGTGTTGGGCAAGGCCGCCGACCGCGCTGAAATGGCAGCCAAGGTCGCCCCATGGAACGCCGCTGAACTGGAGCAGGCGATTGTCGACGAGGGTGGTTGCGCAGCGCAGATGCGTTCATGGCAAGCCTGGCGAACTCATCCGCAAGGGCTGGCGGTGAATGCTGAAGCGCTGGTGCAGCGTGAGACCTTTGCAACCATCGCTGACAAACCCTGGCTCGGCTCCAGCGCCCGACCGCTGGCGGCCATCAAGGTGCTGGACTTGACCCGCGTCCTGGCCGGGCCCGTGGCCAGTCGCTTTCTCGCAGGCTTGGGCGCAGACGTGTTGCGCATCGACTCGCCCACCTGGAACGAACCGGGCGTGGTACCGGAAATGACCCTGGGCAAACGCTGCGCCCGCCTGGACCTGAAAAGCCCTGAAAGCCGTCAGGTTTTCGAACGTCTGCTCAAGGACGCCGACATCCTGTTCCACGGCTACCGCGCCGATGCCCTGGAACAACTGGGCTATACCGCCAGCGAGCTGCAAACACTCGCCCCCGGCCTGATCGACGTGAGCCTCAATGCCTATGGATGGAGCGGCCCGTGGCGCAACCGCCGGGGTTTCGACAGCCTGGTGCAGATGAGCAGCGGGATCGCCGACGCGGGCAGGGCCTGGAAACAGGCGGATCAGCCGGTGCCGCTGCCGGTGCAGGCGCTGGATCACGCCACCGGGTATTTGATGGCGGCCAGTGCGATTCAAGCGTTGAGCGAACGGTTGACGTCCGGGCGGGGTGGTTCGGCGCGGTTGTCGCTGGCGCGTACGGCGAAGTTATTGGTGGATGCGGGGCAAGTGCCGCAGCAGCCGGCGTTGCGGGCCGAAGACGCGGGTGATCAAGGCCTGGTGGTGGAGCAGACCGCCTGGGGCCAGGCGCATCGGCTGCTGGCGCCGCTGACCATCAGCGGCACGCCGTTGCAGTGGAATCTGCCGGCTGGGGAATTGGGTTCACACCGGCCGCAGTGGTGACCACAGGTAATTACTTTGTAGTGAGCGGGCTTGTCCCGCGCTGGGTGGCGAAGCCGCCCCAAACCAGGCGACCGGATTCTACCTGAAGCTCGGCGATGCCTTTATTGGGGCGGCTTCGCCACCCAGCGCGGGACAAGCCCGCTCACTACAGGGATACTTTTCAGTCGTTGAGAGTTGTAAAGATACCTATGCCGTGATGACGCCAGTCACAGCCACCCCAATCAAAGCGACAACACCCCGCTATACAGCCCATAGGCCGCCAATCCTGCGCCGACAATCACGCAACTGAAAATGCCCTTTTCCATGTGGGTAAACAACGGTTGGCCCTGTTCACGTTTGGCGAGGGCAAACAGGATCACGCCCGGCGCATACAACAACGCCGACAGCAGCAGGTACTTCAAGCCCCCGGCGTAGAGCAGCCACACCGCGTAACCGAGGGCAATGAGGCCCACCAGCAAGTCTTTCATGCGCTGGCCGTGAGCATTTTCGTAGGTTTCACCGCGCCCGCTCAACAACACGGCATAGGCCGCCGACCACAGGTAGGGCACCAGGATCATCGAGGACGCCAGGTAGATCAGCGTGGTGTAGGTGCTGTGGGAAAACAGCGTGATCACCAGGAAGACCTGGATCATCACATTGGTCAGCCAGAGCGCGTTGACCGGCACCTGGTTGGCGTTTTCCTTTTTCAGGAACGCCGGCATGGTCTTGTCTTGGGCGGTGGCGTAGAGAATTTCCGCACAGAGCAGCGCCCAGGACAGCAAGGCGCCGAGCAACGAGACCGCCAGGCCAATGCTGATCGCCATCGCGCCCCAGGGCCCGACAATATGTTCCAGCACACCGGCCAGGGACGGGTTCTGCAATTGCGCAAGTTCCGGCTGGCTCATGATTCCCAGCGACAACACATTCACCAGCACCAACAGCGCCAGCACGCCGAGAAAACCGATGACCGTGGCGCGGCCGACGTCCGCACGTTTCTCGGCCCGCGCCGAGTAAACGCTGGCGCCCTCGATCCCGATAAACACAAACACAGTGACCAGCATCATGTTGCGCACCTGATCCACCACGCTGCCGATCTGCGGGTTGCCCAGGCCCCAGATATCCCGGGTAAAAATATCCGCCTTGAACGCCACGGCCGCGATCGCGATAAACATCAGCAGCGGCACGATCTTGGCCACGGTGGTGACCTGGTTGATGAACGCCGCCTCCTTGATCCCGCGCAGTACCAGGAAATGCACCGCCCACAGCAACAACGAGGCGCAACCGATGGCCACCGGCGTATTGCCCTGGCCAAACACCGGGAAAAAGTAACCGAGGGTGCTGAACAGCAACACGAAGTAACCGACGTTGCCCATCCACGCACTGATCCAATAACCCCAGGCGGACGAGAACCCCATGTAGTCGCCGAAACCCGCCTTGGCGTAGGCGTACACCCCAGAATCCAACGCGGGTTTGCGGTTGGCCAGGGTCTGGAACACAAACGCCAGGGTCAGCATGCCCACGGCAGTAATCCCCCAGCCGATCAACACCGCCCCCACCTCGGCGCGGGCGGCCATATTTTGCGGCAAGGAAAAAATCCCGCCGCCGATCATCGAGCCCACTACCAGGGCGATCAGGGCACTGAGTCGAAGTTTTTGGGCCGGTTGGGACATGGACACTCCTGAAAAATAATACTGTGAGCAAACATTCGCGCACTCACTTTAAATAACTTGGTAAATGTAGCGTTTATTAGAGATGGCAATAAAAGAGATAGGCTCATAACCCAATGACATGACCGTTATACAAGTTTAGGCCTATTTAGATTTTAAATACTGCAGGTGCCTTAAGGTTTTATGGCGTTTTGCCAAAAACGGCTTTCAAAAAAGTTTGCGCATCTTGGAAAAGGGGCTAGCGTCAAACGTCCACGGCACTGACTAAATGATTAATCAATAAGCGAAACGGCTCTGCAAAGCGCCTTTTCCGAGGATTTTATCGCCCGTACTTCCCACTCCAAGTCATTAATTCACAATGGAATGTGCCAATGAAGTGATCTGAGTCAGCTGTTTGATTAGCGCACGGAATTATTCTGTGGTCTCTGTTCTCCTGCATTGGAGTTATGCGATGTCTGATTCTCCCGGAAAACTTCGATTAGGCGCACTGGTTGCACTTGTCGTGGGCTCGATGATTGGCGGCGGGATCTTCTCACTGCCGCAAAACATGGCCGCCAGCGCCGATGTCGGTGCGGTATTGATCGGCTGGGTGATTACCGCCATCGGCATGTTGACCCTCGCGTTTGTGTTCCAGACCCTCGCCAACCGCAAACCCGACCTCGACGGCGGCGTCTATGCCTACGCCAAGGCCGGCTTCGGCGACTACATGGGCTTTTCATCCGCCTGGGGTTACTGGATCAGTGCCTGGCTGGGCAACGTCGGTTACTTCGTGTTGCTGTTCAGCACCCTCGGTTATTTCTTTCCGATCTTCGGCGAAGGCAACACGCCCGCGGCGGTGATCGGCGCGTCGGTGCTGCTGTGGGCCGTGCATTTCCTGGTGCTGCGCGGCATCAAGGAAGCGGCGTTCATCAACCTGGTGACCACCGTCGCCAAGGTGGTGCCGCTGGTACTGTTCGTGTTGATCGCGCTGTTCGCATTCAAGCTTGAGATCTTCACCGCGGATATCTGGGGTGTGAAAAACCCGGACCTGGGCAGCGTAATGAACCAGGTACGCAACATGATGCTGGTCACCGTGTGGGTGTTCATTGGCATCGAAGGCGCGAGCATCTTCTCATCCCGTGCGGAAAAACGCTCCGACGTCGGCAAGGCCACGGTGATCGGTTTTATCACGGTGCTGCTGTTTCTGATGCTGGTGAACGTGCTGTCCCTGGGGATCATGACCCAACCGGAATTGGCCAAGCTGCAGAACCCGTCGATGGCCGCCGTGCTGGAACATGTGGTGGGCCACTGGGGCGCGGTGCTGATCAGCGTCGGCCTGATCATCTCACTGCTCGGTGCATTGCTGTCATGGGTGCTGCTGTGTGCGGAGATCATGTTCGCCGCCGCCAAGGACCACACCATGCCGGCGTTCCTGCGCAAGGAAAACGCCAACCACGTGCCGGTCAACGCGCTGTGGCTGACCAACGCGATGGTGCAACTGTTCCTGGTGATCACCCTGTTTTCCGCCAGCACCTACCTGTCGCTAATCTACCTTGCCACCTCGATGATCCTGGTGCCTTACCTGTGGTCGGCGGCCTACGCCCTGCTGCTGGCGGTGCGCGGCGAAACCTACGAGGCCGCCCTGGCCGAGCGCAAGAAAGACCTGTTCATCGGCGCTGTCGCACTGATCTATGCGATCTGGCTGCTGTATGCCGGCGGCACCAAATACCTGCTGCTCTCCGCCCTGCTCTACGCCCCCGGCGCGATCCTGTTCGCCAAGGCCAAGCGTGAACTGGGCAAACCCATCTTCACCAACGTCGAGAAGCTGATTTTCGCCGCAGTGGTCGTAGGCGCCCTGGTGGCGGCCTATGGGCTCTACGACGGCTTCCTGACCCTGTAATTCTGACTGGAGAATCTGTAATGACCACGGAAAAAGTGAAGTACGGCGTCCATTCCGAAGCCGGCAAACTGCGCAAAGTCATGGTGTGCTCCCCAGGCTTGGCCCATCAGCGGCTGACCCCTAACAACTGCGACGAACTGCTGTTCGATGACGTGCTCTGGGTGGCCCAGGCCAAGCGCGACCATTTCGACTTTGTGACCAAGATGCGCGAGCGGGACATTGATGTGCTGGAAATGCACAACCTGCTGACCGATATCGTCGCCATCCCCGAAGCCCTGGACTGGATCCTGGCGCGCAAGATCACCGCCAATACGGTGGGCGTGGGCCTCGCCGATGAAGTCAGCTCGTGGCTGCGCAGTCTGGAGCCGCGCAAGATCACCGAGTTTCTGATCGGTGGCGTGTCGGCCGATGACCTGCCGAGCAGCTTCGGTGGCCGCACCATCGAAATGTTCCGCGAGTTTCTCGGCCATTCCAGCTTCATCCTGCCGCCGCTGCCCAACACCCAGTTCACCCGCGACACCACCTGCTGGATCTACGGCGGCGTGACGCTCAACCCGATGTACTGGCCGGCGCGACGCCAGGAAACCCTGCTGGCCAGCGCCATCTATAAGTTCCACCCGGAGTTCACCAACGCAGACTTCCAGATCTGGTATGGCGACCCCGACCAGGAACACGGTGCCGCCACGCTGGAAGGCGGTGACGTGATGCCGATCGGTAATGGCGTGGTGTTGATCGGCATGGGCGAACGCTCGTCCCATCAGGCCATCGGCCAACTGGCGCGCAACCTGTTCAAGAACAAGGCGGTGGAACGCGTGATCGTGGCCGGCCTGCCCAAATCCCGTGCGGCGATGCACCTGGACACCGTGTTCAGCTTTTGCGACCGCGATCTGGTCACGATCTTCCCCGAAGTGGTCAACCAGATCGTGCCCTTCACCCTGCGTCCTGACGAGAGCAAGCCGCACGGTATCGATATCCAGCGCGAAACCACCCACTTCCTCGACACCGTCGCCGCCGCGCTCAACCTCAAGGCGCTACGTGTCGTCGAAACCGGCGGCAACAGCTTCGCCGCCGAGCGCGAGCAATGGGATGACGGCAACAACGTGGTGGCCGTGGAGCCCGGCGTGGTGATCGGTTACGACCGCAACACCTACACCAACACCTTGCTGCGCAAGGCCGGCGTGGAAGTCATCACCATCAGCGCCGGTGAACTCGGCCGTGGGCGTGGCGGCGGCCACTGCATGACCTGCCCGATCATCCGCGACCCTATCGACTATTAAGGAGATTCCCCCATGGCTTTCAATATGCGCAACCGCAGCCTGCTGTCGCTGATGCACCACACCACCCGCGAGCTGCACTACCTGCTGGACCTGTCCCGCGACCTCAAGCGCGCCAAGTACACCGGCACCGAGCGTCCGCACCTGCAGGGCAAAAACATCGCGCTGATCTTCGAAAAAACCTCGACCCGCACCCGTTGCGCCTTCGAAGTCGCCGCCCATGACCAAGGCGCCCACGTCACCTACATCGACCCGGTGTCGTCGCAGATCGGCCACAAGGAAAGTATGAAAGACACCGCCCGCGTACTCGGGCGTATGTTCGATGCCATCGAGTACCGTGGCTTCGAGCAGGAGATCGTCGAAGAGCTGGCCAAGTTTGCCGGTGTGCCGGTGTTCAACGGCCTGACCGCCGAATTCCACCCGACGCAAATGATCGCCGACACCCTGACCATGCGCGAACACAGCGACAAGCCGCTGCATGACATCAGCTACGCCTACCTTGGCGACGCACGCTACAACATGGGCAACTCGTTGCTGATGATCGGCGCCAAACTCGGCATGGACGTGCGCATCGGCGCACCGAAAGCCCTGTGGCCCCACGAGGACTTCATCCAGCAATGCCAGGCCTTCGCGCAAGAGAGCGGCGCGCGCATCACCATCACCGAGGACCCGGCCGAGGCGGTCAAGGGGGTCGACTTCATCCACACCGATATCTGGGTGTCGATGGGTGAGCCGGTGGAAGCGTGGGACGAGCGCATCGAGCAACTGCTGCCGTACCAGGTCAACGCCAAGATGATGAAAGCCTCGGGCAACCCACGGGTGAAGTTCATGCACTGCCTGCCGGCGTTCCATAACAGCGAAACCAAGGTAGGCAAGGACATCGCCGCGCGTTATCCGAACCTGGCCAATGGCGTGGAAGTGACCGAGGAGGTGTTCGAGTCGCCGGCCAACATCGCCTTCGAGCAGGCGGAAAACCGCATGCATACGATCAAGGCGATTCTGGTGTCGGCGTTGGCGGATATCTAAGCGTTCACCTTGGCAATGCGATCACTGTGGGAGTCGGGCTTGCCCGCGATGCAGGCGCCTCGGTTTATCAGGTACACCGAGGCGATGCCATCGCAGGCAAGCCAGCTCCCACATTGACCGCGTTCCCTCATCAGGCTTTTCAGAAGGATTTCTTTATGCGCATCGTCGTAGCCCTGGGCGGCAACGCCCTGCTCCGTCGTGGTGAACCCATGACGGCGGACAACCAACGCGCCAATATCCGCATCGCCACCGAACAGATCGCCAAGATCCATGCCGGCAACGAACTGGTGATCGCCCACGGCAATGGCCCGCAGGTCGGCCTGCTGTCGTTGCAGGCGGCGGCCTACACCAGCGTTTCGCCCTATCCGCTGGACGTGCTGGGCGCCGAAACCGAGGGCATGATTGGCTACATCATCGAACAAGAACTGGGCAACCTGCTGGACTTCGAGGTGCCCTTCGCGACCTTGCTGACCCAGGTTGAAGTGGACGCCAAGGACCCGGCGTTCCAGAACCCCACCAAGCCCATCGGCCCGGTATACGCCAAGGCCGAAGCCGAAAAACTCGCCGCCGAAAAGGGCTGGGCCATTGCGCCGGACGGCGACAAATACCGCCGCGTGGTCGCCAGCCCGCGTCCCAAGCGCATCTTTGAAATTCGCCCGATCCAATGGTTGCTGGAAAAAGGCAGCATTGTGATCTGCGCCGGCGGCGGCGGTATTCCAACGATGTATGGCGAAGACGGCAAGCTGCAGGGCATCGAAGCGGTGATCGACAAAGACCTGTGCTCGTCCTTGCTGGCCGCGCAACTGGACGCCGATTTGCTGGTGATCGCCACCGACGTCAACGCCGCCTTCATCGACTACGGCAAGCCCACCCAGAAAGCCATCGGCCAGGCCCATCCTGACGAAATCGAAAAGCTCGGCTTCGCCGCCGGCTCCATGGGACCCAAGGTGCAAGCGGCCTGCGAGTTCGCCCGCCAGACTGGTAAAACTGCCGTCATCGGTTCACTCTCGGACATCGAAGCCATCGTCCAGGGCAGTGCCGGTACGCGCATCAGCACGGCCAAACCTGGCATCACCTATCTGTGAAGTAGAGGAGATACGCCTATGGCCACGTTTGAACCGGGGCACCTGCACGTCGAGCGTCACGCGCTCAACGAGCATGACTACAGCTACAACCTGCACATCGACTACGAAGTCAGCCAGGACCCCAAGGAAGGCAAGGGCATGTTGTTCAAACTGCACGGTTCGGTGCAGGGCAAGGACCTCAAGGAAGAGTTCTTCCTGCCCAAGGACCAGGCGTTCGACTTTGCGCGGCATGCGATGAACATCGCGCAGAAATACGGCATGCCGAAGATGGCCGTGTTGAATGGCTCGATGCACAAGCAGTACGACCTGATGTTCGAGGATGTGCGGCATCAGCTGGATGTGAAATCGGGCGACCCGGTCAAGCCCGAGCACCTGGAGTAGCCATACCGCATACCCCTGTGGGAGCTGGCTTGCCTGCGATGGCGGTGTGGCAGCCACACATAAGCTGGCTGATCCACCGCCATCGCAGGCAAGCCAGCTCCCACATTTTGATCTGCATCGTCTCCAAGGCATACTTGCCGCCTCGTTTTCCAGAATCGTCTCCATGCGTATCCACGTCAGCTTCATCGACCGCGTCGGCATTACCCAGGAAGTCCTGGCCTTGCTCGGTGGGCGCAATCTCAACCTGGATGCCGTGGAGATGGTGCCGCCCAACGTCTATATCGATGCCCCGACGCTAAGCGCCGAGGTGCTGGAAGAGCTGCGCGATGCGCTGTTCAGCGTGCACGGCGTGCAGGCGGTGACCGTGGTGGACATCCTCCCCGGCCAACGCCGCCACCTGCAACTCGACGCCCTGCTGGCCGCCATGACCGACCCGGTGCTGGCGCTGGACAGCGCGGGCACGATCCTGTTGGCCAACCCCGCATTGATCGCCCTCTACGGTCGCGAACCGGCCGGAGAGAGCATCAGCGCACTGTTCAACGACCCGGCGCTGCTGGACACCTTGCTCGAACACGGCTTTCGCCTGCCGTTGCGCGAGATCAACGTCAACGGCCAGACCTTGCTGCTGGGAGCCACGCCAATCACCGACGCCGGCGCCCTGCTGACCCTCTACCCACCCAACCGTATCGGCGAGCAGCTGTCGGCGCTGCACCACGACCATGCCGAAGGCTTTGATGCGCTGCTTGGCGAATCCCCGGCCATCCGCACCCTCAAGGCGCGCGCGCAACGCGTGGCGGCCTTGGATGCGCCGCTGCTGATCCAGGGCGAGACCGGCACCGGCAAGGAGTTGGTGGCGCGTGCCTGCCACGCGATCAGCGCACGCCACAGCGCACCGTTCCTGGCCTTGAACTGCGCGGCGCTGCCGGAAAACCTCGCCGAGAGCGAGTTGTTCGGTTATGCGCCGGGCGCCTTTACCGGTGCGCAACGCGGGGGCAAGCCAGGGCTGATGGAACTGGCCAACCAGGGCACGGTGTTTCTCGATGAGATCGGTGAAATGTCGCCGTACCTGCAGGCCAAGCTGCTGCGTTTTCTCAATGACGGCAGCTTCCGTCGGGTCGGTGGCGACCGTGAAGTGAAGGTCAACGTGCGCATCCTCAGCGCCACGCACCGCGACCTGGAAAAAATGGTCAGCGAGGGCACCTTTCGCGAAGACCTGTTCTACCGCCTCAACGTGCTCAACGTCGAAGTGCCGCCGCTGCGCGAACGCGGCCAGGACATCCTGTTGCTGGCGCGCTACTTCATGCAGCAGGCCTGCGCGCAGATCCAGCGCCCCGTCTGCCGCCTGGCGCCGGGCACCTATCCGGCGCTGCTGGGCAACCGTTGGCCGGGCAACGTACGCCAGCTGCAAAACGTGATTTTCCGCGCCGCTGCCATTTGTGAAAGCAGCCTGGTGGACATTGGTGACCTGGACATCGCCGGTACGTCGGTGGCGCGCCAGGGCGACGGCGACGTCGACAGCCTCGAACAGGCCATGGAAGATTTCGAGCGCAGCCTGCTGGAAAAACTCTACGCCAGTTATCCCTCGACGCGCCAACTGGCGAGCCGTTTGCAAACCTCCCACACCGCCATCGCCCACCGCCTGCGCAAATACGGTATCCCCAACAAACCCTGACCGAACGCAATGCAAAAATGTGGGAGCTGGCTTGCCTGCGATAGCGGTCTATCAGGCACAAGTGGGCTGACTGATCCACCGCTATCGCAGGCAAGCCAGCTCCCACATGAGCGCACTCCAAATTTTGGTCTGGGAACGACATCCAGTGTACTGAAAGCGCTACAGCGTAACGATATCGCTACAGCGCTGCTTTTTACGCGCCATGCAAGGCTTTGATCCACATAGGCTTTTTTTCGCGCGCCCAGCTGTAGCGAAATCGCTACAGCCAAATCCAGCAAGTCTATGCCGGATTTTCATAACCTATTGTTTTAAAACAACTTATTCGTATTGGCCGCGATATTGCTAAGCAACTCCCATTCCAATCCCGTCCACCAGATCAGTCTGGCCCTGAGGAGTTTGCATGAGCGAGTTGCGTTTCACTGAAGATCACGAATGGCTGCGCGCCGAAGCTGACGGCAGCGTCACCGTGGGTATCACCGCGTTTGCGCAGAACGCGCTGGGTGATGTGGTGTTCGTGCAACTGCCCGAGCTGCAGGCCTACGCCAAGGGCGCTGAAGCGTCCACCGTGGAATCGGTCAAGGCCGCCAGCGGCGTGTACATGCCTCTGGACGGTGAAGTCCTTGAAGTGAACGACAAGCTCGATGGCAGCCCGGAACTGGTCAACGAAGACCCGATGGGCGAAGGTTGGTTCTTCCGCTTTAAACCGGCCGATGCCGCAGCGGTCGCTAAACTGTTGGATCAGGACGCGTACGACCGCCTGATCAAAGCCAACGCCGAAGCCTGAGGAGCGCGCCATGACGATTAACTTGAGCACTGCCAACGAATTCATCGCCCGCCACATCGGCCCGCGCCAGGCAGATGAGCAGCACATGCTTGCCAGCCTGGGTTTCGACTCCCTGGAAGCGCTGAGCGCCAGCGTGATCCCGGAAAGCATCAAGGGCACCAGCGTGCTCGGCCTGGAAGACGGCCTGAGCGAAGCCCAGGCCCTGGCCAAGATCAAGGCCATCGCCGCCAGGAACCAACTGTTCAAGACTTACATCGGCCAGGGCTACTACAACTGCCATACGCCGTCGCCGATCCTGCGCAACCTGCTGGAAAACCCCGCCTGGTACACCGCCTACACCCCGTACCAGCCGGAAATTTCCCAGGGCCGCCTGGAAGCGCTGCTGAATTTCCAGACGCTGATCAGCGACCTCACCGGCTTGCCGATCGCCAACGCCTCCCTGCTCGACGAAGCCACCGCCGCCGCCGAAGCCATGACCTTCTGCAAGCGCCTGAGCAAGAACAAGGGCAGCAACGCCTTCTTCGCCTCGATCCACAGCCACCCGCAGACCCTTGATGTATTGCGCACCCGTGCCGAACCCCTGGGTATCGAAGTAGTCGTGGGCGATGAGCGCGAACTGACCGACGTCAGCGCATTCTTCGGCGCCCTGCTGCAATACCCGGCCAGCAACGGTGACGTATTTGATTACCGCGAACTGACCGAACGTTTCCACGCCGCCAATGCGCTGGTCGCTGTGGCCGCCGACTTGCTCGCCCTGACCCTGCTGACGCCGCCGGGCGAGTTCGGCGCCGACGTGGCCATCGGCAGCGCGCAACGCTTCGGCGTGCCGCTGGGCTTTGGTGGCCCGCACGCGGCGTACTTCTCCACCAAGGACGCGTTCAAGCGCGACATGCCGGGCCGCCTGGTTGGTGTGTCCGTGGACCGTTTCGGCAAGCCGGCCCTGCGCCTGGCCATGCAGACCCGCGAGCAACATATCCGCCGCGAGAAAGCCACCAGTAACATCTGCACCGCGCAGGTGCTGCTGGCCAACATCGCCAGCATGTACGCCGTGTACCATGGACCCAAGGGCCTGACCCAGATCGCCCAGCGCGTGCACCAGTTGACCGCGATCCTGGCCAAGGGCCTGGTTGCCCTGGGCATGAAGGTCGAGCAACACCACTTCTTCGACACCCTGACCCTCAACACCGGCGCCAGCACCGCCGCCCTGCACGACAAGGCCCGCGCCCAGCGCATCAACCTGCGTGCGGTGGACGCTGAGCGCGTTGGCCTGTCGGTCGACGAAACCACTACCCAGGCTGACATCGAAGCCTTGTGGGCGATCTTCGCCGACGGCAAGGCGCTGCCCGCCTTCGCCGCGACTGAAAGCACCCTGCCGGCCGCGCTGCTGCGCCAGTCGCCGATCCTCAGCCACCCGGTGTTCAACCGCTATCACTCGGAAACCGAGCTGATGCGCTACCTGCGCAAGCTGGCCGACAAGGACCTGGCGCTGGACCGCACCATGATCCCGCTGGGCTCGTGCACCATGAAGCTCAATGCCGCCAGCGAAATGATCCCGGTGACCTGGGCCGAGTTCGGCGCCCTGCACCCGTTCGCCCCGGCCGAGCAGAGCGCCGGCTACCTGGAGCTGACGTCCGACCTGGAAGCCATGCTCTGCGCGGCCACCGGTTACGACGCGATCTCCTTGCAGCCGAACGCCGGCTCCCAGGGCGAATACGCCGGCCTGTTGGCGATCCGCGCGTACCACCAGAGCCGTGGCGATGAGCGTCGCGACATCTGCCTGATCCCCTCGTCGGCCCACGGCACCAACCCGGCCACCGCCAACATGGCGGGCATGCGTGTGGTCGTCACCGCTTGCGATGCCCGCGGCAACGTCGACATCGAAGACCTGCGCGTCAAGGCCATCGAGCACCGCGATCACCTCGCCGCGCTGATGATCACCTACCCGTCCACCCACGGCGTGTTCGAAGAAGGCATCCGCGACATCTGCGCGGTCATCCACGACAACGGCGGCCAGGTCTACATCGACGGCGCCAACATGAACGCCATGGTCGGCCTGTGCGCACCGGGCAAGTTCGGCGGCGACGTGTCCCACCTGAACCTGCACAAAACCTTCTGCATTCCTCACGGCGGTGGCGGCCCGGGCGTTGGCCCGATCGGCGTCAAATCGCACCTCACGCCGTTCCTGCCGGGCCACGCGGCCATGGCGCGCAAGGAAGGCGCGGTGTGCGCGGCACCGTTCGGCAGCGCGAGCATTCTGCCGATCACCTGGATGTATATCAGCATGATGGGCGGCGCGGGTCTCAAGCGCGCCTCGCAACTGGCGATCCTGAACGCCAACTACATCTCCCGTCGCCTGGAAGAGCACTACCCGGTGCTCTACACCGGCAGCAATGGCCTGGTGGCGCATGAATGTATCCTGGATCTGCGCCCGCTCAAAGACAGCAGCGGCATCAGCGTGGATGACGTGGCCAAGCGCCTGATCGACTTCGGCTTCCATGCGCCGACCATGTCGTTCCCGGTGGCCGGCACCTTGATGATCGAGCCGACCGAAAGCGAATCCAAGGAAGAACTGGACCGCTTCTGCGACGCCATGATCGCCATCCGCGAAGAGATCCGCGCGGTGGAAAACGGCACGCTGGACAAGGACGACAACCCGCTCAAGAACGCGCCGCACACCGCGGCGGAGCTGGTGGGCGAATGGACGCACCCGTACAGCCGCGAACAGGCGGTGTACCCGGTGGCCTCGTTGATCGAAGGCAAGTACTGGCCGCCGGTTGGCCGGGTCGACAACGTGTTTGGCGATCGCAACCTGGTGTGTGCGTGCCCGTCGATCGAGAGTTACGCCTGATCTGACTGACGAAACTCGGTCTGTGGGAGCTGGCTTGTGTGGGAGCTGGCTTGCCTGCGATACAAACACCTCGGTCTGACAGGTAGACCAAGGTGATGCTATCGCAGGCAAGCCAGCTTCCACATAAACCTCTTTCAGGTGTACCGAGTACACCCGAAACATAATAAGAAACCGGAGAACCACTCATGTCGTTAAGCGTGTTCGACCTGTTCAAGATTGGCATCGGCCCCTCCAGTTCCCACACCGTCGGCCCGATGCGCGCCGCCGCCCGTTTTGTCGAAGGGCTCAAGCGTGACAACCTGCTCGGCGCCACCTGTAGCATCAAGGTAGAACTCTACGGTTCGCTCGGCGCCACCGGCAAAGGCCACGGCAGCGACAAAGCCGTGCTGCTGGGCCTGGAAGGCGAACACCCGGACACCGTCAACACCGAAACCGTGGCCTCGCGCCTGGCGCAGATGCGCAAGGACGCTTGCTTGAACCTGCTCGGCGAACACCGCATCGCGTTCAACGAGAAAGAACACCTGGCGATGATTCGCAAACCCCTCGCCTATCACCCCAACGGCATGATCTTTCGTGCCTTCGACGCCGCCCACATCCAGGTCCGCAGCCGCGAGTACTATTCGGTCGGCGGCGGGTTTGTGGTGGATGAAGACGCCGCCGGCGCCGACCGAATCGTCGAAGACGCCACGCCGCTGACCTTCCCGTTCAAGCATGCCAAGGACTTGCTCGGCCATTGCACCACTTACGGGCTGTCCATCAGCCAAGTGATGCTGACCAATGAAAGCGCCTGGCGCCCGGAAGCGCAAACCCGTGCCGGGCTGCTGAACATCTGGCAGGTGATGCAGGATTGTGTGGATGCCGGTTGCCGTAATGAAGGGATTTTGCCTGGCGGCCTGAAGGTCAAGCGGCGCGCAGCCGCCTTGCATCGCCAGCTGTGCAAGCACCCGGAGTCGGCGCTGCGCGATCCGTTGTCGGTGCTCGACTGGGTCAACCTCTACGCCCTGGCGGTCAACGAAGAAAACGCCAACGGCGGGCGCGTGGTCACGGCGCCCACCAACGGCGCGGCCGGGATCATCCCGGCCGTGCTGCATTACTACATGCGCTTTATCCCCGGCGCGAACGAAGACGGCGTGGTGCGCTTTCTGCTCACCGCCGCCGCCATCGGCATTCTGTACAAGGAAAACGCGTCGATTTCCGGCGCCGAAGTCGGCTGCCAGGGCGAAGTCGGCGTGGCCTGTTCCATGGCCGCCGGTGCGCTGTGCGAAGTCTTGGGCGGGACGGTTTCCCAGGTGGAAAACGCCGCCGAAATCGGCATGGAGCACAACCTCGGCCTGACCTGCGACCCGATTGGCGGGCTGGTGCAGGTGCCCTGCATCGAGCGCAATGCCATGGGCTCGGTCAAGGCGATCAACGCGGTGCGCATGGCCTTGCGTGGCGATGGGCAACACTTCGTGTCCCTCGACAAGGTCATCCGCACCATGCGCCAGACGGGCGCCGACATGAAAAGCAAATACAAGGAAACCGCCCGTGGCGGTTTGGCGGTCAACATTATCGAGTGCTGAGGCCCAACGGCGCGCCAGCACGTTTTTCAGGAGCTGAATATGTCCACCGAAACCCTGTTGAAAACCCCACTGCACGCCCTGCACCTTGAGCTCGGTGCGCGCATGGTGCCGTTCGCCGGCTACGACATGCCGGTGCAATACCCGTTGGGCGTGATGAAAGAACACCAACACACCCGTGATCAGGCCGGCTTGTTCGACGTATCCCACATGGGCCAGATCCGCCTCACCGGCGCCAATGCCGCCAAGGCCCTGGAAACCCTGGTGCCGGTCGACATCATCGACCTGCCGGTGGGCATGCAGCGCTATGCGATGTTCACCAATGACCAGGGCGGTATCCTCGATGACCTGATGGTGGCCAACCTGGGTAACGACGAACTGTTCCTGGTGGTCAACGCCGCCTGCAAGGACCAGGACCTGGCGCACCTGCGCCAGCATATCGGCGACCAGTGCAGCATTGAGCCGCTGTTCGAAGAACGTGCGCTGCTGGCGTTGCAAGGCCCGGCGGCGGTAAAGGTGCTGGCACGCCTGGCTCCGGAAGTCACCAGGATGACGTTCATGCAGTTCACCCCCCTGCGCTTGCTGGGCGTGGACTGCTACGTCAGCCGTTCCGGCTACACCGGTGAAGACGGCTTTGAAATTTCCGTGCCCGCCGCCAACGCCGAAAGCCTGGCCCGCAGCCTGCTCGCCGAGACCGAAGTGCAGGCCATCGGCCTGGGTGCCCGCGACTCGCTGCGCCTGGAAGCCGGCCTGTGCCTGTACGGCCATGACATGAACACCGACACCACGCCCATCGAAGCCAGCCTGTTGTGGGCGATCTCCAAGGCCCGCCGTGCCGACGGTGCGCGTGCCGGTGGCTTCCCCGGCGCCGACAAGATCTTCACCCAGCAGCAAACCGGTGTGAGCCGCAAACGCGTCGGCCTGTTGCCACAGGAACGCACGCCTGTGCGTGAGGGCGCGGAGATTGTCGACGCAGATGGCACCGTGATCGGCAGCGTCTGCAGCGGTGGTTTCGGTCCGTCCCTGGGCGCCCCGCTGGCCATGGGTTACCTGGACAGTGCATTTATCGCGCTGGACACTGAAGTTTCTGCGCTGGTGCGTGGGAAAAAGGTGCCACTACGTGTAAGTAAAATGCCATTTGTACCGCAACGTTACTACCGCGGCTGATTGGCTGTTTCTATAAGTAACGCGGTTGCGCTAACGTGCACTAATCTGTAACGCAACCGCCATAAAAGAGTGCACTCGCGATAGTCTATGTTTAAGAACTTGCCTATAACAAGTGATCGACTCTATCGAATAAGCCGACCCTACAGTTGTTCACCAAACTGCCATATTCCCCAGTAAAACCAGTGCCTTTCCGGGGCTTGTTTTTTCTCTATTAGTTGGCGTAGAGTTTGCCCACTGTGTTTGCATGGGTCGCTTGGAACCTGGACCTGGGCAGTAGCTGAAGTAGTAGTGCTACAACCCGTTCGACGTCTCTTACTTTCCTGCAACCCAGCCCAGTACTCTTTCATGTGAAAGGGGCTGTCATTAATTTTTAGCGTCAAAGGAAAGAAGAAAATGTCTGATCGTCAGAGCGGTACCGTCAAGTGGTTTAACGACGAAAAAGGGTTTGGTTTTATCACGCCAGAAAGCGGTCCGGATCTGTTCGTGCATTTCCGCGCTATTCAAGGCAATGGCTTCAAGAGCCTGAAAGAAGGCCAGAAGGTCACTTTCAAAGCAGTGCAAGGACAAAAAGGCATGCAGGCTGACGAAGTTCAAGCAGAAGGCTGATCCCACTGCGACAAAAAGCCCCTGATGGTGACATCAGGGGCTTTTTTATGTGCGATTGCTCGTAAAATGGCTTTTTTCACAAGAGAGCCCTGCCATGTCGAACCCCCTGTTGAGCCCCCAAGGCGAATTCCCCGCCGTTGGCCTGGGCCGTCGCCTGGCAGCGATGTTCTATGACTTCCTGTTGTGCACCGCCCTGCTGATCGTCACCGCGTTCATCTACAAGCTGATCTGGATCGCGTTCGTGGGCGAAGCCAGGATGCGCACCCTCACCGAATCCGGCGCGCTGGACGGCGATCCGTTGCTGTCAACGATCCTGCTGTTTGTACTGTTTGGCTTCTTCGCCAAGTTCTGGACCCATTCCGGGCAGACCCTGGGCATGCAGGTGTGGGGCGTGCGCGTACAGAACGCCGACGGCTCGCGGATCAGCCTGTGGCAGGCGCTGTTGCGCTTTGTGGTGTCGATTGCCTCCTGGTTGTGCGTGGGGCTGGGGTTTATCTGGTCGCTGTTTGATAAGCGCAAACGCAGCTGGCATGACATCTATTCGGATACGCAGCTGGTGCGGATTCCGAAGCAGAAGAAATAACCCAGAACACTGGAGAACCCTTGTGGGAGCAGGCAAGCCAGCTCCCACATTTTGATCAGTGTTTGGCTCGGGTCAGGCGTTGCCGGCCAGCTTGAGGCGCGCTGCCTGGGTAAAGTCGAGCATGCGCTTGAGCGGGCGCACCGCGTGGGGGATCACCGACGGCTCGACGAAGATCTCGTTGCTGCCCTCGCGCAGGCACTGCAGCGTACGCTCCAGTGTATTCATTGCCATCCACGGGCAATGCGCGCAACTGCGACACGCCGCGCCGTTGCCGGCGGTAGGCGCCTCGACAAAGACTTTGTCGGGGCACAACTGCTGCATCTTGTAGAAAATGCCACGGTCGGTGGCGACGATGAAGGTCTTGTTCGGCAAGCGCTGGGCAGCCGCAATCAGTTGGCTGGTCGACCCCACGGCGTCGGCCAGTTCGATCACCGCTGTCGGCGACTCCGGGTGCACCAGGATGGCTGCGTCCGGGTACAACGCCTTCATGTCTTCGAGCTGCTTGGACTTGAACTCTTCGTGGACGATGCAGGCACCGTCCCACAGCAGCATGTCGGCGCCGGTCTGGCGCTGGATGTAAGTCCCCAAGTGCTTGTCCGGCCCCCAGATGATCGTCTCGCCGTTGTCCATCAGGCTTTCGACGATTTCCAGGGCGCAGCTGGAGGTCACCACCCAGTCCGCCCGCGCCTTGACCGCAGCCGACGTGTTGGCATAGACCACCACGGTGCGCTCGGGATGCTGATCGCAGAACGCCGAGAACTCATCCACCGGGCAACCCAGGTCCAGGGAGCACGTGGCTTCAAGGGTGGGCATAAGGATGCGTTTGTCGGGCGTGAGGATCTTGGCGGTCTCGCCCATGAAACGCACGCCGGCGACCAACACGGTCTTGGCCGGGTGGGCGGCGCCGAAACGAGCCATTTCCAGGGAGTCGGAGACACAGCCACCGGTCTCTTCGGCCAGGGCCTGAATCACCGGGTCACAGTAGAAGTGGGCAACCAGCACCGCGTCCTGAGCTTTGAGCTCGGCGGCGATGGCGGCGCGCAGGCCAGCCTCTTCGTCGGCACTGAGGACCTTGGGCTGTTTGGCGTCGAGGTGGGCTTGAACCAGAAGGCGTTCGGAAATTTGCGTCATGTTCGCAAGACCTGCAGGCGCAGTAAGCGCGAAAGTCGAGTGTACCACCGGCTCTGGAGCCTTTCGGGCGCCGCCGGATGAAGGGGTTGTGTTCATCAAGCACGGTTAGCGATGAAGCTGCGCAAGGCTACAGAATATCCAATGGTTTCAAAAGCCTAATCTGGTATCGCCGGTGCGCCTGTCGCGCAGAAAAAACGGGGAGCCCCACGACTGGGGTTCCCCATTCTTACATCCCGCGTCAGCGCAACAGCGCGGAAGGATCTTCCTGCAATATCACCGAAGCGTGCAGGTTGGCCAGGGCGTCTTTCAGACTGGACATCTCCAGCGCGTCCTCGGACTTCTCGCTTTCCTTGGCCGCGTATTCGAGCAGGATCAGATAATCACGCTTGACCGAGGCCTGCTCTGGCACGAAGGTTTCGTCCACCCGCTTGCCCATCACGTACTTTTGCGTACGGGTGTTCTGGCTGGCCTCTTGCGATACGGAGGCGTCGGCCAGCATGCCGTCCTTGTACCCCAGCGTGGCCAAACTGCTGGCTTTGTCCTGCACCTGCACATAGAGGTAGTTCTGTGACTCGGCGCTGCCATCCAGGGCCGGCGCCTTTTCCCCCCTGAGGCCTTTATGGAAACTGGCGGAGAGGCTCGACTGCTGTTCTTGGCTGATGCTGCGGTCCAAGGTGCTGGTGCCGCCGACGCGCGTCGTTTGCGACACCTCATAAGCAAAGCCGTCGACTTCGGACGGTCGCATCGGGTTGGTCGACTCAGTGGCCTGCTTGAGCGACGCCTTGAAGTCCGCCAGGCCGGTCAGCAAACCCTGGTCCGTGGGGTTGCGCGTCAGCGCTTGCGGCGCAGACGCGCCCTGTGGATAGTGGGCGTTCAGGGCGCTGAAGGCGTCTTTGAACATCGCCATCAGCTCCGGCTTGGCGTTGCCGCGCGCTTGTGCCCGCTCGAATTGAGCCAGGTAGCTTTTCAGTGCATTGGCCTGTTGCTTGGCGTCACCCAGGATCGCGCTGTTTTTCAGATCGACGGCCAGGTCCAGCTGGCCAAGCGCGCCACTCAGGCGCGTGCTGCGGCTTTGACTGTCGGCGTGGAAGGCCAGGCTCAAGCCTTGACCATCCAGTGTCTTGAGCTTGACGCTGAGGTCCACCGAGGCCAGAAGCCTGGAATCAAACTGCGTCAGCTGGCTCAGGTCGAGCTTGGGTGGCGCTGCAGTCAACCCATCCACGCTCGCCTGGAAGGCGCTCCCCAGTTTGCCGAACGCTTCGAGTTCGGCGTCGCTCAACGTGCCGCCCTCCACGGTTGCCTGTACGCCCAGACCCTCGGCTTGGCTGGAAAGGCTGAACGTGACGGTCTTGCCACTGGCGGTCTTGATGCTGAGGCTCACCAGGTTGTCGGCCTTGCTGTGCAGCAAGCTTTGATCGGCCTTGATCTCACCGGCGTTTTGCGCCCGGTCGGCACTCGCGTACATCACCGACTGCGAAAACCCCGCCCCGCCACCCTTGACGAATTGCGCGATCAAGCCGGTGCCGATGCCATTGAAACGCTTGGCCGTGGACAATGAGTTGAAATTGGCGTCGAGGGTCTTGCTCAGCGCAGTCTGGCTGTCGCTCTCCCAGGCACGCACAGCTTCCTGACCTGGGAATTGCCCATGGCGGGAATAGGTATTGGCGAGCGTATCGGATACATCGTTGCCCAGGCTGACAACCGAAGAAGGCCGCGTCATGCTGGCGTCGGCATTGGGCGCCTGGGCGATGGCAGGCGCCTCAGTCGCACGGAAGATAAGTGGCGGGGTGGCGCCTATAGGCGAAAGCGTGGTCATGACGATCCCTGTCTTGAGCTGAACAAGGCTTAATCTAACCAAGACTTCGATCAATTGACAGCACATAAGTAGCAAAAAGCCATGTGGAAAATGGCTTTCTGGCCGCGCCGGTCGGATTTGATCCATAGACGCAATTGATCTATATTTGATTCCACAGACGCATATCGGAGGAGTCAAGCAATGACAGCCGTTTCCCAAGCGCAGGCTTTCACCAAAGATCAATGCGTGACCGGTCTTCGCGCAGCTGTGGGCATCCTCGAAAAATGGCAGGCATCGAGTGATCAGGCTTGCCGTGTCCTGCGCATTTCCCGTAGCACCTTCACCCGAGCCAAACAGGGCGATACACGCTGGTCCGTGAGCCTGGACGCGGATCAGATGCAGCGCATCAGCTTCGTACTCAACATCCACGCGGCACTGCGCCTGGTATTTGATAATCCCGAGAACGTCTACGGATTTGCCTCAATGGCCAACGACAACAGTTTCTTCAATGGCCGCACGCCGCTTGAAGTCATGTCGCAGGGGGACATGATTTCCCTGTACGAAACGTATCGCCGCATCGATGTCTTGCGTGGAGCGCAATGGTAATGCTGACGCGCTTGGCTGATCTGCCGGGCGAACAGGTGCACGCCTATCGCCTGGTCAACTCCAAGTTTCCGCCCATCGCCTTGTTCGATGACGTTGCCGATGCGGACGAATTCGAAACCCTCTACCGCATTCAGGCCCTGACCAACCCCAGGCTGGAAAATGAAGTGGGTCGCATCGAGCTGATACCCCGCCAAGAGATTCCGTTTGGAATTTCGGGCTGCTCTTATGCAACGGCGCCCTTCACCCACATCAACCCCGAGGGTTCACGCTTCAGTGATGGCAGCTTCGGCGTACTGTACCTGGCCGCCACGATGGAGACCGCGCTTGCGGAGGTACACCATCATCAAGACAAGTACTGGTCGAAGGTCCGCGGGCTCAATTATGAGCGCTTCGTTTTTCGAGGCCTGTCCTGCACTTTTGCTGACCACCTGATGAAAGACGTGACCTCGCTGTCGCTGAGCGATCCTCTGTATGACCCGGACGATTACGCTCACGCCCGTGCGCTGGGGCGAGCAGTGAAGGACGCCGGATGCCCCGGCCTTCGGTACAACTCGGTACGTTTGACTGGCAATCATTGCTGGGCGCTGATGACCCCAAGACCGGTCTCTTCGATCATCCAGACGGCCCACTACGAAATGGTCTGGAATGGCCATCTGTCCAGCGTGAACACGATCAGCGAACCGTGACTTGAGGCAATGGATGTGCCGCAGAGTTGTTGCGCATCACGCCGTGCCCCCTCCAAATCCCAGGCAAAAAAAAACCCGGAAATCCTCACTTGCGTGGGCCTTCCGGATTTTCTAAACCGCCAAAAATGGTGGGTCGTGTGGGATTCGAACCTACGACCAATTGGTTAAAAGCCAACTGCTCTACCAACTGAGCTAACGACCCGCTGTGTGGTGGCGCGTATAATACTGATTTCTAAGGATTATTCAACACCTTATTTGAAATAAATCAGAAATAACGCGTTGGGTCGGTGATTCCGGCCGCTTGGAAGCCTTCTGCACGCAGTCGGCAGCTGTCGCATTTCCCACAAGCACGGCCGTCATCGTCTGCCTGGTAGCAGGAAACAGTCAGCGAATAATCTACGCCAAGTCCTACACCAGCCTTGACGATATCGGCTTTGCTCAGGTTTTGCAGCGGCGCCAGGATGCGGAAGCCTTGCCCCTCTACGCCGGCCTTTGTCGCGAGGTTGGCCATGCGCTCGAACGACTCGACGAACTCCGGACGGCAGTCCGGGTAGCCGGAATAGTCCACCGCGTTCACACCGATAAAAATGTCGCGAGCGTTGAGCACTTCCGCCCAACCCAGGGCCAGGGACAGGAATACGGTGTTGCGTGCAGGCACGTAGGTCACCGGGATCCCTTCGCCGGGCGCTTCTGGTACATCGATGCTGCTGTCGGTCAGCGCGGAGCCGCCGATGCCATTGAGGTTCAGGCCGATCACCTTGTGCTCGACCACACCCATGTCACGGGCAACACGGGCGGCGGCGTTCAACTCGGCACGATGCCGTTGGCCATAGTCGAAACTCATGGTGTAGCAGCTGTAGCCTTCAGCCTGCGCCATAGCGACCACCGTGGCGGAGTCGAGGCCACCGGACAGCAGGATTACCGCACGTTTCTGGTCCATCGTGTGTTCAGTCATATCAGCGCCCTGGCTCGTCGTTCCAAAGGTATTTATGCAGCTGCAATTGCAGGCGCACCGGTAGATTGTCCGCGACCACCCAATCGGCGAGGTCACGGGCGTTCAAGTCATGGTGGCTCGGAGAAAAAAGCACCTCCCCCGCGCGACGGTCCAGGCCGTATTGGATCAGCTTGGAATTTGCCCAGTCGTAGTCGTCACGGGAACAGATGACGAACTTGACCTGGTCGTTGGCCGTCAGCAGTTCGATGTTCTCGTAGCGGTTGCGGTGCGCCTCTTTGGAGCCCGGAGTCTTGAGGTCGACCACGCGGCTTACACGTGGGTCAACCGCCGAGATATCCAGGGCGCCGCTGGTCTCCAGCGATACTTCGTAGCCGGCGTCGCACAGCTGCGTGAGCAAAGGGATGGCATTGGGCTGGGCCAGCGGCTCACCGCCGGTCACACAGACGTAGCGCGGCTTGTAGCCGGCGACCTGCTCCAGGATGTCATCAAGGGTGCGCACGGTGCCGCCACTGAAGGCGTAGGCGCTGTCACAGTATTGGCAACGCAGGGGGCAACCGGTCAGGCGCACAAAAACGGTGGGCAGCCCAGCGGTCCGCGTTTCACCCTGCAATGAGTAAAAAACTTCGGTAATACGTAATGTGTCTTGCATAGTCGCCACGGGCGTAACAGCTAAACAGGCTGTCCGCCTCCGTCAGGCACTTCAAGAGACCCCGCCAACGCGCGGGCCCCAAAAAGCGTGTTTCATAAAAGGGCGTGGATTCTAACGAAAAAACCCGCGCCAGGCGCGGGTTTCTTCTAAACGGATTGCATCGCTTACAAGCGCTGCAGGTCCCGTTGCGCCAACTGGGCAGCGGAAGTACCCGGATATTGGGCCACCACTTGCTGCAAAATGCCTTTGACCTTGTCGGTATGACCCAGGCGGCGTTCTACATCAGCGAGTTTGTACAGCGAATCCGGCACCTTGGCGTGCTTGGGGTACAGCTGGCTGACCTTGGCGAACGCCTGGCCCGCCCCCTGCAGGTCACCCTTTGCCAGGTTGACTTCGCCCAACCAGTATTGGGCGTTGCCCGCATACTGGCTGTTCGGGTACTTGCGCAGGAAAGCGGTAAAGGCCTGGCTGGCCTTATCGAAATCCTTGGCCTTGATCAGGTCGAACGCTGCATCGTAATACAGCTTTTCCTTGGCCGGATCACCCGGTTCACTGCTTGCGGCAGGGGCTTGGCTGGCAGCCGCCCCCGCTGCTGCACCGGCAGCGGCGCTGGGCGCGCCACCGGCAGAAGAATTATCAGGAGTTGCGGCAGGTGTTACGCCGGCTCCAATACGTCGATCAAGATCCTGGTATCGCTCCAGGCCTTCTTGCTTCAGCTGGTTCACTTGGTTCTGCAGTACTTCAATTGCGCCCTGTTGCTGCGCCAATTGATCCTGCATGCGTTGCAGCTGGTTGAACAGTTCGCCCTGTGCCGAGGGAGCGGACGTAGCCGCTCCCCCCGCATAGGCGCCGTTCGTGCCATAACCTGCTGGCGGATAGCTGCTCCCGCTATTGTTATAGCCCGAGTTGCTATCCGTTACAGGAACCGCAGCCCACACCGCAAGCGGTGCGAGGCTGAGAGCCAATACAGTCAGAGCACGACGGCACGTTCGCATGACGAATTACTTACGCAGTTCGACGCGACGGTTTTGAGCCCAGGACTGCTCGTCGTGGCCAGTAGCAACTGGACGCTCTTTACCGTAGGAAACCAGTTCCAGTTGGCCTGGAGCAACACCTTGCAGTACCAGGTAGCGCTGAACGGCTTTCGCACGACGCTCGCCCAGTGCCATGTTGTACTCACGAGTACCACGTTCGTCGGTGTTACCTTCCAGAACAACGCGAGCGCCGTTAGCTTTCAGGTCCTTCGCGTGAACGTCCAGAGCGCGCATGGCTTCTGGTTTCAGGTCCGAACTGTCGTATTCGAAGTAGAAAGTGGTGATAGCGCGCAGAGCAGCTTCTTCGCTCAGGGAGCCGTCAACCGCACCAGTGTTAGCGCCGTAACCAGCGTTTGGATCAACAGCTGCGCCTTCACCGGCATTGTCGCCGCCTTTAGACGAGCAACCAACGGCTACGGACAGAGCCAGAGCCAGAGCAGCAAACTTACCAAACTTCAGCATTTCCATCGTGAAACTCCTAATGAACCCCAGTGTGTTAAGTACTTCTTTTTGTAGCGCCGCGTCAGTTCAGGTAAGGGGACCAGGATGGTTCTCTGACTTCGCCTTGTGCGGTAGGAAGTGGGAGCCTTACGCGTCCATTGATGGACACGAGCATCAAGACTCCCCGGCCCTGCTGGCGGGTGGCGTAGATTACCATGGTGCCGTTGGGCGCAACAGTAGCTGACTCATCAAGGTTGGTATCTGTAAGGATTTTTACGGTTCCGCGCTGCAAATCCTGGGCCGCAACCCGGAAATTAGTGAAACCATCCTGACGGTGAATCATCACCAACGTCTTTTCATCAGCCGAAAGCTTCGGATTGGCGTTGTAGTTGCCAATAAACGTCACGCGTTCTGCACCACCACCGCCTACGTTCGCCTTATAGACCTGTGGCTTGCCGCCACGGTCGGACGTGAAGTAGATGGTCGAACCGTCTTTACCCCAGAACGGTTCGGTATTGATGCCCGGGCCGCTGGTGACGCGGCTGATCTGGCGCGAAGCCATGTTCATCACGTAGATGTCCGGGTTGCCGTCCTTGGACAGCACGAATGCCAGGCGCGAACCATCCGGCGACCAGGCAGGCGCGCCGTTGAGGCCTTCGAAGTTGGTGATCTGCTCACGACGGCCCGTATCGATGTGCTGGACGAAGATGCGCGGACGACGCTGCTCGAACGACACGTAGGCGATACGCTTGCCGTCCGGCGCAAAGCGCGGCGACAGGATGGGCTCACGCGATTGCAGCAACGTCACCGCACGCGCACCGTCGTAATCCGAGCGCTGCAGCGTGTAGCGGGTGTTGTCTACCGAGAAACGCTCAGCCGTCACATACAGCAGACGCGTCGAGAAAGCACCCTTGATACCGGTGAGCTTTTCAAACGACTGGTCCGAAATATAGTGAGCCATGTCCCGCAGTTGTTCGGCGGTGCCGGAGACACTGCCGGTCAAGACCTGCTGTTCGGTGGCCACGTTGAACAAAGTGTAGGTGATCTGCAGGCGACCGCCGGCCGGCGTGATGTTGCCGACCATCAGGTACTGCGCGCCCACCGCTTTCCAGTCACGGAACACGACTTCGCTGGCCTGGTTCGGCTGGCTGATCATGTTGCCTTTCGGAATCGGTGCGTAGTAACCGGAGTTGCGCAGGTCGTCGCTGACGATCTGCGCCATGTCGTCCGGCAGCACGCTGCCGCCCTGCCAGCCGAACGGCACTACCGCGATCGGGGTGGCCCGATCGCTGCCGCTGGTGACCAGGATGTTCTTTTCATCCGCCGCCGCTATCCCTGCCATACAGCAAATAACGACAAGCATTCCTCGAAGAAGGTTTCTCACAAGGCTAGATCCTCAGGTGTGAATGTCATCTTGAATGAACGATAGGGAGCGAAGTCGCTTGGTTTCATTCCCTGCATCTCGGTCAACCGGCCAATGTTCTTGACCGCTGCAACCGCCGAACTGTCGAACGAACCGTCACCACTGGACTTGGCCACGCTGACCGAAGTCACCGTACCGTCCGGCAACATGCCGATCTGCAGCACTACTGTCATGCCTTTGCGTGCCGAAGGTGGACGTGTCCAACCTTCCGCTGCCCGCGCCCGAATAAGGTCGTCGAAACTGCCCGCGACTTCATCACCCTGCTCATCGGCCAAGGCTTGCTGACGCTGCGGCGTGTCGGAAAGCAAATCAGCCAAGGCCTGGGCCTTTTTCTCTTCGGCGGATTTGCGCGCTGCTTCCTGGGCCTTTTTCTTGGAGGCGTCGGCGGCAGCTTTCTTCTTCGCGTCGTCGGCGATTTTCTTCTTCGCCTCGTCTGCTTCAGCTTTTTTCTTGGCGTCTTCGGCGGCTTTCTTCTTCGCGTCTTCGACTATTTTCTTCTTGGCGTCTTCAGCGGCCTTTTTCTTGGCCTCTTCTTCGGCAGCTTTCTTGGCTTCTTCTTCAGATTTCTTCTTGGCTATATCCGCCAATTGTTTCTCTTCGGCTTTTTTGGCTTCGGCAGCCTTCTCGGACTTCTTGGCTTCATCAGCCTTTTTCGCCTCGTCGGCCTTCTTGGCTTCGTCTGCCTTTTTCGATTCCTCGGCCTTTTGAGCCGCCTCTTCTTTCTTTTGTTCCGCAGCAGCCTTCACCGCTTCCTGCTCGACCTTCTTCTGTTCCATCTGTTCGACTTCAGTCTGGCGCGCAGCCGACTTCTGGGCCTCACCCGCAATCTTCTGATTGGTCTGGGTGGTGGCCTGACTTTTCGATTTCAGCTGATACAGGGTCGCCTGCACGATCGGCTTGGCTGGCGGCAGGTCCGGGGTCATGGCAAAGCTGACGAACAGCATGCCAAACACCAGGACGTGCAGGGCAATTGCCCAGACGCTAGGCCAGAAGAAGCTTTCCGAGGCGGACGGCTCTCGCTGTTGCTGCATCAGGGCGCCTCGGTAATCAGGCCAACGTTACCCACGCCGGCCTTCTGCAGTCCGCCCATGGCGCCCATGACGGAACCGTAGTCGACCACTTTGTCGCCGCGAATGAACACCTGGGTGTGCTTGCCGCCTTCATTGCCGGAGCGGATGATCTTGGTCACCGCATCGGTCATCTGCGGCAAGGTCATGGCCTTGTCCTGCTGTTTCTGGGTATCGACTTCGCTGCCAAGGTTCCAGTAATAGGTCTTGTCAGCCTTGATCGAAATGGTCAGGACCTGGGTGTTGTTGTCCTGCGGCAAGGCTTCGCTGGAAACCTTGGGCAGATCAACTTTCACGCCCTGATTGAGCATCGGCGCGGTCACCATGAAGATGACAAGCAGCACCAACATCACGTCGATGTAGGGCACTACGTTCATCTCGGCGACCGGCTTGCGCTTTTTGCGAGCTCGAGCGATTAAAGCCATTGGGAATTACCTGCTTATTCTTCGCTGGTGTGCACTTTACGGTGCAGGATCGCCTGGAATTCGTCGGCGAAGGTGTAGTAACGGCTGATCAACGTTTCGCTGGTTGCGGCAAAACGGTTGTAGGCAATTACTGCGGGGATAGCAGCGAACAAGCCGATCGCGGTGGCGATAAGGGCTTCGGCAATACCCGGGGCCACGGTGGCCAGGGTGGCTTGCTGGGCCTGGGCCAGGCCACGGAAGGAGTTCATGATCCCCCACACGGTACCGAACAGGCCGATGTACGGGCTCACGGAACCAACGGTGGCGAGGAACGGCAAGCTTTGCTCAAGCTTCTCTTCTTCGCGGGAAATGGCGACGCGCATGGCACGGGCCACACCTTCCATCACCGCTTCCGGATCAACGCCTGGCTGCTGACGCAGACGGGAGAACTCCTTGAAGCCGGCACGGAAGATCTGCTCGACGCCCGAATCCGGGTCGGGGTTGCTGCCGGCCTGGCGATACAGCTTAGACAGGTCGATACCCGACCAGAAGCGCTCTTCAAAGCTCTCCAGGGCACGTCGACCGGCACGCAGCAGGTTGCTGCGCTGAAAAATCATGACCCAAGAGGTAACCGATGCGGCTACCAGGGTCAGCATCACCAGTTGAACCACGATACTGGCATTGCTGACCAGGCTCCACATGGAGGAATGGTCGACGACGGTAGGTTCCACGCTAAATCTCCTGCTTTGATTGTTTACCCGCGCCGCTTACGTCGGCAAAGGCCGCACGTAAAGCTTCGGGAATGGCCCGGGGCTTCAAACTATTGGCGCGCACACAGGCCACCAGGAACTGCCCCTCACAGAGCAGCGTTGCATCCGTTGCCCGCCTGACCTGCTGCTTGAAACGCAGGCTGACACGGTTCAATTCGATTACTTCAGCGCTGACCAACAGTTCGTCGTCCAGCCGCGCCGGCGCGTGATACCGCGCCTCGCTGGAGTGCACGACGAATAACAGGTCCTCCCCTGCAAGCTCGGATTGGGCAAAGCCCAGTTCCCGTAGCCGCTCGGTTCGAGCCCGCTCCATGAACTTGAGGTAATTGACGTAATACACGATGCCGCCGGCATCGGTGTCCTCGTAATAAACGCGACAGCGATGTGCGAACGACTGATCCCCGTTTTGCGCGCGCATACTCTAGTGCTTACTCCTCAGGTTGCCAATCCGGCTGGGCAACTGTTTTTTCATTGTCTGAAACAAATTCAGTGACTGAATGACGACACCAGGCACTAGGACAGCACAAACATCGAATAAATCGTCTTGCGTGAAGCTATTAATCGTCCACTGCATCGAGGAATTCGTCTACCACGGGCATCTCGCCCAATCGTGACGGGATATTTAACCCGAAGTGCAGGTAGGCATGGCGCGTGACCACCCGGCCCCTGGGGGTACGCATGATGTAGCCCTGCTGGATCAGGTACGGCTCCAGCACATCCTCGATGGTATGGCGTTCTTCGCTGATGGCCGCCGCCAGGCTGTCGACGCCCACAGGGCCGCCGTCGAACTTCTCGATCATGGTCAAGAGCAGGCGCCGATCCTGGTGATCGAAGCCATGCTCGTCCACATCCAGCAGGTTCAAGGCCAGGTCGGCCACGGCCTTGGTGATATGCCCCTTGGCCCGCACTTCGGCGAAGTCGCGCACGCGCCGCAGCAAGCGGTTGGCGATCCGAGGCGTACCGCGGGCGCGACGGGCAATTTCAAACGCGCCTTCCGGGTCCAGGGGCAAGCCGAGAATGCCCGCCGAACGACTGACGATGGTCGCAAGGTCTGCCGTGCTATAGAACTCCAGACGTTGAACAATGCCGAAACGGTCTCGCAGCGGGTTGGTCAACATGCCCGCGCGGGTCGTGGCGCCCACCAACGTGAACGGCGGCAGGTCGAGCTTGATCGAGCGGGCCGCCGGGCCTTCGCCGATCATGATGTCGAGCTGGAAGTCTTCCATCGCCGGGTACAGCACTTCCTCGACGATCGGCGAGAGCCGGTGGATCTCATCGATGAACAGCACGTCGTGGGGTTCAAGGTTGGTCAGCAACGCCGCCAAGTCGCCGGGGCGCTCCAGCACCGGCCCGGAGGTGGACTTGATCGACACGCCCATTTCCTGGGCGATGATGTTGGCCAGGGTAGTCTTGCCCAAGCCCGGCGGGCCGAAGATCAGCGTGTGATCCAGGGACTCGCTGCGCCCGCGCGCGGCCTGGATGAACAACTCCATCTGCTCACGCACGGTGGGCTGGCCGATGTAGTCGGCCAGGCTCAGGGGCCGGATGGCGCGGTCCTGGACTTCTTCACGGTCGCGCGGGCCGGTGGCCGCGATCAGACGATCTGCTTCAATCACTTAAATCATTCCCTTCAGGGCGCGGCGGATCATGTCTTCACTGCTCAGGTTCTTGTCTTTGATGGCGGATACGGCCTTGCTGGCTTCCTGCGGCTTGTAGCCCAGGGAGATCAACGCGCTGACCGCATCGCTTTCGGCGCTGGCGACCTGGCCCGCCGGCATATCCGGCTGGTTCGGCACCAGGGCAAACATGCTCGGCACCACTTCCCAGGCCTTGAAGCGGTCTTTGAGCTCCACCAGCAGGCGTTCGGCGGTCTTCTTGCCCACGCCCGGCACCTTGGTCAACGCCGAGGTGTCCTGGGCCGACACGGCACGCACCAGCTCATCCACTTCCAGGCTCGACATCAACGCCAGGGCCAGTTTCGGCCCCACGCCATTGAGGCGGATCAATTCGCGGAAGAAATCGCGGTCGCGCTTGCCAATGAAGCCATAGAGTAACTGAGCGTCTTCACGCACCACCAAGTGGGTGTGCAGCGTGATCGGCTCGCCGACCGACGGTAGCCGATACAGCGTCGTCATGGGCACTTCCAGCTCATACCCCAACCCATTTACATCCAGAATCAGGTGCGGCGGCTGTTTTTCAGCCAGGGTGCCGCGCAAGCGTCCAATCACGGTTCAGATCCTTAAAGCTTGGGGCCAGAGCATGCCTGACCGGAAATAACGATTGCGCTGATGCTATCAGAGACGCAGGCGCCCGCCACGACTGCGTGCCGTGCCGAGGCCATGGGGCAGCAGGCTGGAACGGGTGTGCGCATGGCAAATGGCGATGGCCAGGGCGTCGGAGGCGTCGATCTGCGGTTTTGACGTGAGCTTGAGCATGTGCATGACCATCATCTGCACCTGCTCTTTATTCGCCGCCCCGGTACCGACCACGGCCTGCTTGACCTGGGTCGCGGTATATTCGGCGATCTCCATGCCCTCCTCCGCGCCGGCAACGATGGCGGCGCCACGGGCCTGGCCCAGCTTCAAGGCGGAGTCGGCATTCTTGGCCATGAACACTTTTTCGATGCCCATGGTGATTGGCCCATAGGTCTGGATCACTTCACGCACGCCGCGATAAACGATCTGCAGGCGCTCGGACAATTCGCCCGCGCCGGTGCGAATGCAACCCGAGGCGACATAGATGCAGCCGCGCGGGGTCTGTTGCACCACGCCAAAACCGGTGATGCGCGAGCCGGGGTCGATACCTAGGATTAAAGTCATAACGCCTGCAAGATGGTGGGGACACATAAAAGCCTGTGGGAGCTGGCTTGCCTGCGATAGTGGTGTGTCAGTGAAAACATCTATTTCTGATACACCGCTATCGCAGGCAAGCCAGCTCCCACATTGGATCTCTATCGCGCTTAAGAGAGTTGTTCGGCTACGGATTCCGGGATATCGGCGTTCGAATAAACGTTTTGCACATCATCCAGGTCTTCAAGCATATCCAGCAGCTTCAGCACCTTCTGCGCACCGTCCAGGTCCAATTCGGCGCTGGTGGTCGGCAGCATCACGATTTCCGCATCGGTGCCCTTGAAACCAGCAGCCTCCAGTGCGTTACGCACGGCATAGAAGCTGGCGAACGAGGTAAACACATCGATGGAGCCGTCTTCGTTGGTCACCACGTCGTCGGCATCGGCCTCCATCGCCGCTTCCATCAGCGCGTCTTCATCGGTGCCCGGCGCGAAGGAGATCTGCCCCTTGCGCTCGAACAGATAGGCCACCGAACCATCGGTGCCGAGGTTGCCGCCACACTTGCTGAACGCATGGCGAACGGCTGCTGCGGTGCGGTTGCGGTTGTCGGTCATGCATTCGACCATTACCGCCACGCCGCCCGGGCCGTAGCCTTCGTAGGTCAGCTCGACCATGTCGTCGGTGTCGGCCGCGCCGGCACCACGGGCCACGGCGCGATCGATGATGTCGCGGCTCATGTTGGCCCCGAGGGCCTTGTCCAGCGCCAGACGCAGACGCGGGTTGGAACCCGGGTCACCACCGCCCTGGCGGGCTGCCACGGTCAGCTCGCGGATCCACTTGGTGAAGATCTTGCCTTTCTTGGCATCCTGACGCTCTTTGCGGTGCTTGATGTTCGCCCACTTGGAATGGCCAGCCATTACACAACTCCGAATTCTGTAGAAACCGTATCAATCCCGCCGAGCGGGATTTCCCTCTTTTAAACGCAAAGGCGCATCCGAAGATGCGCCTTGTTGACTGCGTACAACCTTATCGCGCTTTCACGCCGCAGCCTTACTCAGCCTTCGGCGTTTCGCGCAGGCGGATGTGCAGTTCGCGCAAGGCCTTGGCATCCACCACACCTGGCGCCTGGGTCATGACGTCCGCAGCGCTCTGGGTTTTCGGGAAGGCAATCACTTCACGGATCGACTGGGCGCCGGTCATCAGCATCACCAGGCGGTCCAGACCGAACGCCAGGCCACCGTGAGGCGGCGCGCCGTATTTAAGGGCGTCGAGCAGGAAGCCGAATTTCTCTTCCTGTTCCGCTTCGTTGATGCCTAACAGGCGGAACACCGCTTGCTGCATCTCTTTGCGGTGGATACGGATCGAACCGCCACCCAGCTCGGTGCCGTTGAGCACCATGTCGTAGGCACGGGACAGCGCGCCTGCCGGGTTGGCTTCGAGCTCGGCCGGCGAGCACTTCGGCGCCGTGAACGGGTGGTGCAAGGCGCTGAAGCTGCCGTCGTCGTTCTCTTCGAACATCGGGAAGTCGACGACCCACATCGGCGCCCACTCGCAGGTCAGCAGGTTCAGGTCGTGACCGAGCTTGATACGCAGCGCGCCCAGGGCTTCGCTGACAATCTTGGCTTTGTCGGCGCCGAAGAACACGATGTCGCCATCAACCGCACCGACGCGATCGAGGATCGTGTTCAGGTTGGCTTCGGGGATGTTTTTCACGATCGGCGATTGCAGGCCATCAACGCCATTGGCGCGCTCGTTGACCTTGATGTACGCCAGGCCCTTGGCGCCGTAGATGCCGACGAACTTGGTGTAGTCGTCGATCTGCTTGCGCGGCATGCTCGCGCCGCCAGGCACGCGCAGGGCGGCGATGCGGCATTTCGGGTCGTTGGCCGGGCCACTGAACACCTTGAAGTCGACGTCCTTGAGCTGGTCGGCCACGTCCACCAGTTCCAGCGGGTTACGCAGGTCTGGTTTGTCGGAACCGTAGCGGCGCATGGCTTCTTCGAAGGTCATGTGCGGGAAGTCGCCGAACTCCAGGTCCAGCACTTCCTTGAACAGGTTGCGGATCATTTTCTCGGTGAGGCCCATGATCTCTTTTTCATCGAGGAAGCTGGTCTCGATGTCGATCTGGGTGAATTCCGGCTGGCGGTCGGCGCGCAGGTCTTCGTCACGGAAGCACTTGGCGATCTGGTAGTAACGGTCGAAACCGGCCACCATCAGCAGTTGCTTGAACAGCTGCGGCGATTGCGGCAAGGCGAAGAAACTGCCTGGGTGGGTACGGCTAGGCACGAGGTAGTCACGCGCGCCTTCCGGAGTGGCTCGGGTCAGGATCGGGGTTTCAACGTCGAGGAAGCCGTTCTCGTCGAGGAAGCGGCGGATGCTGGTGGTCATGCGCGAACGCAGGCGCAGCTTCTCGGCCATTTCCGGACGACGCAGGTCCAGGAAGCGATAGCGCAGGCGGGTTTCTTCGCCCACGTCGGAGTATTCGTTGAGCGGGAACGGCGGGGTTTCCGACTCGTTCAGCACTTCCAGCTCATAGCCCAGTACTTCGATGCCGCCGGACGCCATGTTCTTGTTCACGGCGCCGGCCGGACGCAGGCGTACCTTGCCGGTGATTTTCACCACGTATTCGCTGCGCACGCGGTCGGCGGCGGCGAAGCTTTCGGCGCGGTCCGGATCGAACACTACCTGGGCCAGACCATCACGATCACGGATATCGAGGAAGATCACCCCGCCGTGGTCGCGGCGACGGTGAACCCATCCGCAAAGGGTGATTTCCTGACCTTCCAGGGTCTCGTTCAGTTGGCCGCAATAGTGGCTGCGCATCATGGTCGTGGTTTCACTTCTCGTAATTCGAAATTCGGTGGCAGGCCTGCCGCGTCACCGTACATTAAAGCAGGGGACGGATAATGCAGGAGCCTGCGCGTAGAGTTCAACTCAGTCTGCTTTGTCGCCGCCCGCCAGGTTCTTCTTCGAGCCGGTCTTGAAGTCGGTCTCGTACCAGCCGCTGCCGCTCAGGCGGAAGCCCGGCATGGACAGCATCTTCTTGAGCTGCGGTGCCTGGCAGGCTGGGCAATCGACCAGCGGCGCTGCGCTGATCTTCTGGATGGCTTCCAATTGATGACCACAGGAAGCGCATTGATAGTCGTACATGGGCATGGCGATGTCTCGGCGATCAGATCGTAACTGCGTGCGCCACGCCTGCCCGACGGGTGCGCAGCATGCGTAGCAAAGCGCGGGATTATATCTGGTAAATCGAGGCAGCGCAGCCGGCTTTCTGCCCGGAGCCCGACCCACCCTGGTGGGCGGCCCCGAAGCGCGCTGACTATCCCAGTGACAGTCCCGGTGAACATGAAGGCTCGATACGCCCTTTCAAGGCATGAACCACGCAGACCACCCTGACCAGGCCACTGAAGTTCTTCACGCCGCCATAACGCAAGTGCACTTCCCGATCGACGTACGACAACAACGCACTGACTGAACAGGCATTGATCCTGGCTATTTCCGTGAGGATATTCCAATAGATCTGTTCCAGGCGCAGGCACGTGGAAAACCCGTTGAGCCTCACCGACCGGGACAATGGCTTGGCCAGCCCCATATCGAACCCTTTTGCAAAGGGGTCGTCCTTCACCTTATGAAAACCAACGGTTTCCATCACTCCATTACCCACTCCGCGTGACATACACCTGACACTCCATTGCCAAACAACCGCCCATGGGTCATCCCAGGGACCAATGGCCCTATGAGACAGCAGCAGGAAGCAGGCAGCCAGAAGACGTGGAGTTGAAAGGCGTAGGACAACGCCAGGAAATGCGCGGAAACAAGCGAGCGGCGCCAGGACGGCGCCACTCGGTGCGCACGTTTACTGGTTTTCGAGCAGCGAACGCAGCATCCACGCGGTTTTCTCGTGGACCTGCATACGCTGGGTCAGCAGATCGGCCGTTGGCTCATCGCTGACCTTGTCAAGCAGCGGGAAGATGCCGCGCGCGGTGCGAGTGACCGCTTCCTGGCCTTCGACCAATTGCTTGATCATGTCTTCAGCGCTCGGCACGCCTGGTTCTTCCTTGATCGAGGAAAGGCGAGCATAGATCGAATAGGCACCGGGCGCAGGGAAACCCAGGGCACGGATACGCTCGGCGATGGAGTCCACCGCCAGGGCCAGCTCGTTGTATTGCTCCTCGAACATCAGGTGCAGCGTGCGGAACATGGGGCCCGTAACGTTCCAATGGAAGTTGTGGGTCTTCAGATACAGTACGTAGGTATCGGAGAGCAGTCGTGAAAGCCCGTCGACGATGGATTTACGATCTTCTTCACTGATACCGATATCGATTGCCATGGTTATCCCCTTCAATTGACATGTATGCATTGATCAAGCGCAGGCCACTCTAGCAAGAGTACCGCCGATGCGCAGCCCGGCGCGGCAAATCGTCCCGCCGCGGCCGCTTCTGGCCAAGCAGGCAATCACACTGCACACCGCTTGAAAAGCCTGCACCTGTCTAGGACAAGCGTTTTACGCAGAAATGCCGCGGGCCTTGCAACGCCCCGAAATGCTTGATTTGAGTAGGCACAGCCTTTGCTGTTAAATAGGCGGCGTGTCGTCGCCGTTACGTTCTGCGGCAGCGGCATAGGCTGATACCCCGCGCACGTGCCCAACGCCTCCCATTGTTCAGAAGCGAACCGTGCCAGTCAGCTCTTCCTGGTGATCCATCTTAACGTGAGTTAATCAAAATGTTGAAAATCGTCCACCTGCTAACGGGCGTTGCAGCGTTGCTGCTGTCCTTTATACCGAGCCTGCAACAGGGAAGCCCTCCCTACCTGGAACAACACGACGCTCTGTACCTGGCCTTGTTCGGCCTTCTTAACCTGACGCTGGCACCGGTGATCCCTTACTGGAACAAAGGCACACGTCATCAACTGCAAAACCTGGTCAGCGCGCTGCTGGTGCTGACTGTCGTTGTTCAAACCCTCACCCTCCTGGCACCCATGCCTGAAGTCGGCGGCCACCCGGCCATCCTGCTCAGCCTGGTGATTGCTGTGGTCGCCATCGTTCTTCACCTGGCCATCAGCTTCTACCGTTCGTCACCTGCGGCTTCGTCGCAAAGCTACGACATGACCAACCGGGATACCGGTACCGTCAAGTGGTTCAACACGTCCAAGGGCTTCGGCTTTATTTCCCGCGATTCGGGCGACGATATCTTCGTCCACTTCCGGGCCATCCGCGGCGAAGGCCATCGTGTCCTGGTGGAAGGCCAGCGCGTGGAATTCTCCGTCATGAATCGCGACAAAGGCCTGCAAGCCGAAGACGTGATCGCTGCACTGCCGCGTCGCTGATACCCGCGCTCGCTGCATAAAAAAACCGCGATCCAGCGCTGCTGGGTCGCGGTTTTTTATGCGCGGCTATAAATAGTCAATAGTGAGGCGGCGGGGCTTCTTCTTCAGCCGTTTCGAATTGACCGCCCATTTCTTCCTGGCGCTTGAGCAGCGCAGTCATCTGCAATTGCAGGCGCTCTACCGCACGCTGCTGCGTGACGAGGATGTCATTGAGGGTCTCGATAGTGTCGTCCTGGAAGGCCAGGCGGCTTTCCAGGTCGGTGACGCGGTCTTGCAGGTCCATGATTCAACCCTGGGTAAAAATGAAATCGACGGGCAACAGCTCACGCAGACGGGCGCGAATAGCGGCCACTTGTTCATCCGTATAAGGCTGCGCCGGATGCTTGCCCCATACCGGCGCCGACCAAGCGGCATCGTCGCGCTTGCGCACAATCACATGCACGTGCAACTGGCTGACCACATTGCCCAGGGCGCCAATGTTCATCTTGTCGGCGCCCCAGCCTTCATTGAGCAACTGAGCCAAGGCAGTGGTTTCCTGCCACAAGCGCTGCTGGTCGGTGACATCCAGCTGAAACACTTCGCTGATACCGTTGATACGCGGCACCAGGATGAACCAGGGGTAGTTCGAGTCGTTGGACAGCAGCAGGCGGGACAGGGGGAAGTCCCCAATCGCCAGCGTGTCTTGTTGAAGGCGTTGATCTAAAGCGAACACCGCGGGCACTCCGTTCGGCAGGTCAGGTTCAAGCCTGCAGCATACCTGCGATTGGCAGAGGCTTCACGCAGGCCGATCGCCACTTGGGCAAGGCGCGGCAAAAAAACGCACCATTTCGAGACAAACGAATAGTTCGGCTACGCTCAATCAGCAGACCTAGGGCACTGAGCCGCAGGCTGATCAAAACCATCAGGACGAAACCCGCGATACAGAGGCCTCACGAAATGAGGCATTGGGCCATCTACGCCAGCCTGGAGCAACCAGGGCACTGCACCAAAATGACCCATATGCGCCTCTTATGGATCCGTTACTACCCACTGGCCGGGGTGGACCGGTAACGTTTTTCCGGCTTCACGGATTCAGGTACCACCAGACGAATGAGGGAAGCGCTCATGAAACCCAAACCAATCGGCGTAAAAACCCCGTGCTTATGCGATTTTCACGAATCCACGACGAATTTCACGAAAAAATGACATTCAGTTCGCGCTTTGGGCACGCTTGCTGCATTCATCTCTCCAGCGTCGGCAACGGCACCGGCGGGAAGCAGGTGTTTCGCGAGAAAAACAGCAGCGGTTCAATACGCACCAAGGAAGATTTCAAACTTTAAAAGTCACGTATTTTGCGTTCTTTTTACGTGTTAGAAACAGTATTGAAGTTGTCAGCCTCGCCACCATGAGGCTGTGAATTTGCGACAGGGATCTAGCAATCTACGACAAGCTCGTAAAGAAGCTGAAAGGAAAGTTGGGCAAGTATCGCCATAATTGTCAGCGTGATATAACTTTGCGCCGACACAAAAAAGAAAGAGCCGCCCAGACAAAAATACAGGTGGGACGGCAGTACTCTTCCTAAAACCAAAGGAGCAAATCACGATGCGCGTGATGAAGTGGAGCATGATCGCCCTGGCTGTTTCGGCAGCAGGCACCTCGCAGTTCGCAATGGCGTCCTCCCAAAGCGATTCCAAAGGCTTTGTTGAAGACAGCACGTTCAGCATCAATACTCGCGCTTTGTATTTCAGCCGCGATTTTCGTAATAACCCGTCGGGCCCTGGCTCCCAAAGCCGCGTCGAAGAGTCTGGCCTGGGTTTCCACGGTCTCTACTCCTCGGGCTTCACCCAAGGCACTATCGGTGTCGGTGTTGACGTGATCGGTCTGCTGGGCGTCAAGCTCGACAGTGGCAAGGGCCGCGCCGGCACCGGCCTGTTCCCGACCGGCTCCGACGGTCGTTCGCAAGACGAGTACTCCAAAGGCGGCGGCGCCGTTAAGTTCCGTATCTCCGATACGGTCCTGAAAATCGGTGACCAATACACCACAGCCCCTGTATTTGCTTCCGATGACAGCCGTTTGCTGCCAGAGCTGCCACAAGGTATCTCCATTACCAGTAACGAGATCAAGGGCCTGAAGCTGGAAGGCGGTCATTTCACTTCCAGCGTCTCGCAGAGCCAGACGTTCCATGACAGCCTGGGCCTGACCAAGACCGACTTTGTCGGCGGTGTGTACTCCTTCACTCCAGAGTTCACCGGCAGCTTGTACTACGCGAAAACCGAAGACTTCTTCCGCAAGTACTACAGCAACCTGAACTGGACCCACGCGCTGAGCGACGACCAATCCTTCGCGCTGGACTTCAACATCTATGACACCAAGAGCGAAGGCCAAGGCCGGCAACGCGCTTACAATGACGGCACCACCAAGCTCGACAACCGCGCGTTCAGCTTGCAGGGCGCCTACACTGTCGGCGCTCACACCTTCACCCTGGCAGCCCAGAAAGTCACCGGCGACGGCGACTACGGCTACGGCGTAGACGGCGGCGGCTCGGTATTCCTGGCCAACTCCGTTGCCCGTTCCGACTTCAACGCCGAAGGCGAGAAGTCCTACCAGGCTCGTTACGACATCAACATGGCGACCTTTGGCATTCCTGGCCTGAGCTTCATGACTCGTTACGTGACCGGTAGCGGCGCCAACACCGCCACTACCTCCAACGGTAAAGAGTGGGAACGCGACATCGAAGCCAAGTACGTGATCCAGAGCGGGCCAGCCAAAGACCTGAGCCTGCGTGTACGTCAAGCGACTTATCGTTCGTCTGATGGTGTCTACTACGGTTCTTCGTCCATCGACGAACTGCGTCTGATCGCACAATACCCGCTGAACATCTTGTAATTGACGGTTTGATTACAACGATGACTTAAGGCTTCGGCCTTAAACAAAAAGCCGCTCCTTTGTTTAACAAGGGAGCGGCTTTTTTATAGCTGTATTGTTTCAGCACGGATAACTAGCTAGCTAACTAACGAGATTTGCGCTTACTTGGCCACTGTTTCCTGCATGACTCGAATAACCCGCTGCGGAAATGGAATATCGATCCCTGCCGCTTTTAAACGATCGCGCGCCAGTTCATTGAACATGAACACCACATCCCAATAATCCGACGTTTTGGTCCAGCAACGCAGGGACACCGTGATCGAACTGTCACCCAGGGTCGAAACCACCGCCACGGCTTCCGGGTCAGCCAGCACGCGCGGATCCTTCGCCAGTTCCAGCAGCACCTCGCGCGCTTTCTGCAAATCAGCCTCGTAATCCACACCCACATCAAACACCACCTTGCGGGTCGGCTGGCGGTTGGTGTTGGTGATGATGCCGTTGGACAGGATGCCGTTAGGCACGATCACGGTCTTGTTGTCGCCGGTACGCAGCACGGTGTGGAAAATCTGGATGCTGTCGACGGTACCCGAAGTGCCCTGGGCTTCGATCCAGTCGCCAATGCGGAACGGGCGGAACAGCAGAATCAGCACGCCGCCGGCGAAGTTGGCCAGGCTGCCTTGCAAGGCCAGGCCGATGGCCAGGGTCGCGGCGCCAATCGCGGCAACGAACGAGGTGGTTGCCACGCCAATCATCGAGGCCACGCTGACGATCAGCATCACTTTGAGCGCAATGTTCGCCAGGCTGGTGATGAAGTGCTGCAGCGCCAGGTCCGCGTTACGCAAGGCCAGCAAGCGTCCCACTCGATGGGTGAAGACGTTGATCAGCCACCAGCCAATGGCCAGGGTGACCACAGCGAGCAATACCCGGCTGCCGTATTCCATGATCATCGGGATCCACGACTGTGAGGTCTTGATCAAGTGATCCATTTCAGCGTTCAAATCCATGTAGCTTCTCCTGTAGCGGATGTGCAGCTTTATTGACTGCCTGAAAACGCAAATGAGCCCCGTAGGGCTCAAGTGCAGACGCGGATCCTGGGGCGTCGGACGTCAAACACGCCCCCAGGTTCCGCAACGTGCCATCAGTCGCGGAAGTTATTGAACTGCAGCGGCATGTCGAACGTCTTGGCGCGCAGGGCCGCGATGGCCTCTTGCAGGTCGTCACGCTTCTTGCCGGTGATACGCACCTGCTCGCCCTGGATGGCGGCCTGGACTTTGAGCTTGGCATCCTTGATGTGAGCGACGATTTTCTTCGCCAGCTCCTTGTCGATGCCTTCCTTGAGCACGGCTTCCTGCTTCATCAGCTTGCCGGAGGCGTAGGCGTCCTTGATTTCAAGGCACTGCGCGTCGATCTTGCGCTTGACCAGCGCCAGCTTGAGGATCTCGATCATCGCTTCCAGCTGGAAATCGGCTTCAGCGGTCAGGTTGACGGTCAGTTCCTTTTCCTTGAATTCGAAGCTGCCCTTGCCTTTCAAATCATAACGGCGGTCCAGTTCCTTGACGGCGTTCTCGACGGCGTTGGTGACTTCGTGTTTGTCCAGTTCGGATACCACGTCGAACGAAGGCATGTCATTTCTCCAATATAAGGGGCGGGCTCAGTAGAGATGGAGCGCGCCCGAGCTAAAATGCCGGGGCATTATAGCGGTTCTTTCGCCCCGTTCACTGTGAGCGACCCTACGGAGCACAAACTGATGTCGACCACCTGGCATATTCTCGGCGCCGGCAGCCTGGGCACACTCTGGGCCACTCGCCTGGCGCGCGCCGGCGTGCCCGTGCGGTTGATCCTGCGCGATAAAGCGCGCTTGGCCAGCTATCAGGCAGCCAAGGGGCTGACGCTGGTGGAACAGGGCATCGCGAGCACCTACACGGTGATCGGCGAAACACCCGACAACCCCGAGCCGATTCATCGCCTGCTGGTGGCGTGCAAAGCCTACGACGCCCAGGGCGCCGTCGCACAGCTGCAGCACCGGCTGGCACCCCATGCCGAACTGGTCCTGTTGCAGAACGGCCTCGGCAGCCAGGAGGCTGTCGCCGCGCAATTGCCCCGGGCTCGCTGCATCTTTGCCTCCAGCACCGAAGGCGCCTTTCGCGACGGGGACTGGCGCGTGGTGTTTGCCGGTCATGGCTACACCTGGCTGGGAGATGCAAGCCACCCTGCCCCGCCGCTGTGGCTGGATGACCTGCACGCCGCTGGCATCCCCCACGATTGGAGCACCGATATCCTCACGCGGTTATGGCGCAAACTGGCGCTCAATTGCGCCATCAACCCGTTGACCGTGTTGTATCAGTGCCGCAACGGCGAACTGCAGGCCCATCAGTGCGAAGTCGCCACCCTCTGCGCGGAACTCGCTGAACTGCTGGAGTGCTGCGGCCAGCCCGCCGCTGCGCTAAACCTGCAACACGAAGTGGAACGGGTGATCCAGGCTACGGCCGCCAATTACTCCTCCATGTACCAGGACGTGGCCGCCGGGCGCCGCACCGAGATCAGCTACCTGTTGGGCTATGCTTGCCAGGCGGCCGGTCGCCACCGGTTGAACCTGCCGCACCTGCAACAGCTGCAAGTGCGCCTGGTCGAACAGTTGCTTGCCCGCGGATTGCCCCGCGACTGAACCACGCGCTACCCTGCCCGCTGTCTATTACCTGGGAAAACCCTGATGCCGCTGCGCCAGCGTCTTGAAAACCTACCGGTCGGGCAGAAACTGCTAGCTGCCCTGCTGGTGCTGTTGACCACCGTATTGCTGGTGGCCAACCTGACCTTTATCAGCGCCGCCTATTGGATCTCCCAGGAAAGCATGGCCCCCCAGGCCCTGCAGGCCATCGGTCGCCTGGTGTCCAACCCTGGCCTGGCCGCCGAGGCCCTCGAATCGCCCGCCAAGGCCAACGCCCTGCTCAATGAGCTGACCAGCTACTCACCCCTGCGCGCCGCTGCCCTGTACGACGGCCAGGGCGATCGCCTGGCGCAGATGCAATCCGGCGACCGCCTGCACCTGCCGGACAACTATCGGCATATCGAAGCCTGGCGCGTCACCGAGTTTCGCAACAACCAGATCATCACCCTGCCCCGCGCAGGCCAGCCGCCCGGGCATTTGCTGCTGGTGGCCAGCAGTGAATTGCCGGTGGCGTTTTATACCGGCACGCTGACCGCCAGCCTGGGCATCCTGATTTTCAGCGTGTTGTTGTGGCTGATCATCGCCCGCCAGATCAAACGGCTGATCACCCGGCCGATCTATGAGCTTGAAGAATTGTCGCGTCAGGTCACCCGCGAAGAGAACTACGCCCTGCGCGCCGGGCGTGGCAACCGCGATGAAATCGGCAGCCTGGCCGAAGCCTTCAACACCATGCTGTCGCGCATCGAAGCCCGCGAGCAGCAACTCAAGCGTGCGCGGGACGACTCCCAGGCCGCGTATGATCAGGCACAGGGTTTGGCTGAAGAGACGCGCCACACCAACCGCAAGCTGGAACTGGAAGTGCAGGTGCGCAGCAAGATCGAGAAAAAACTCACCGGCTTCCAGAACTACCTGAACAGCATCATCGACTCAATGCCCTCGGCGCTCATCGCCCTGGATGAACAGCTCTACGTCACCCAGTGGAACCAGGAGGCCAGCGCCCTCTCCGGTACGCGCCTGGACGAAGCCTTGAACCAGCCGATCTACCTGGCGTTCCAGCCGCTCAAACCGTACCTGCCGCAGATCAGGGCAGCGGTGGAGCAACACACCGTGGAGCGAATCGAGCGGGTCACCTGGTTCAAGGACGATGAACCCAAGCATTACGCCCTGACCTTCTACCCGCTGATGGGCGGTGCCGGGCGTGGCGTGGTGATCCGGATCGATGACATCACCCAGCGTCTGTCGCTGGAAGAAATGATGGTGCAGTCAGAGAAAATGCTCTCCGTGGGCGGCCTGGCCGCCGGCATGGCCCATGAGATCAACAACCCGTTGGGGGCGATCCTGCACAACGTGCAGAACATCCGCCGCCGCCTGTCGCCTGAACTGCCCAAGAACCTGGAGCACGCCGAACAAGCGGGCATCGAACTGGCCACGGTCAACCGTTACCTCGAAAGTCGTGAGGTACCGCAACTGCTCGATGGCATCCAGCAGGCCGGGGCGCGGGCGGCGAAGATCGTCACCCATATGCTCAGCTTCAGTCGTCGCAGCAACCGGCAAATGGCGCCCTGCGACTTACCGGCACTGATCGACCAGGCGGTGGAGATCGCCGGAAACGACTTCGACCTGGCCATCGGCTTCGACTTCAAGGGCCAGGCGATCATCCGCCAGTTCGACCCACAACTGGGCCCGGTACCCGGCACCGCCAACGAGCTGGAACAGGTGCTGCTCAACCTGCTGAAAAACGCCGCCCAGGCCATTCACTTGCGCGAAGACGGCAGCGAGCCGGGGCGCATCATCCTGCGCACCCGCCTCAACCCGCCGTGGGCGGAGATCCAGGTGGAGGACAATGGCATCGGCATGAGCGAGAACGTGCGCAAGCGGACGTTCGAGCCGTTCTTCACCACCAAGGAAATCGGCCAGGGCACCGGGCTTGGGCTGTCGGTGTCGTATTTCATCATCACCAACAACCACAAGGGCCAGATGGAAGTGCACTCCATCCTCGGCCAAGGCACGTGCTTCACCCTGCGCCTGCCCTTGGCCGGCAGCCAACTGCCGCCTTACGAATCGAACCAACTGGAGCAATGACCATGGGCTTTCGCCTGTCGAAAATCTACACCCGCACCGGCGACACAGGCGAAACCGGCCTGGGCGACGGCCGCCGCGTGCCCAAGGACCATCCACGCGTGGAGGCGATAGGGGAAGTGGACACGCTGAACAGTCAACTCGGATTGCTGTTGGCCTATCTTGAAGCACTAGGCGGTCAGCATCCGGGTTTGCACGACGTGATCGAGGTGCTGACACCTTGCCAGCATCGGTTGTTTGACCTGGGCGGCGAGCTGGCGATGCCAGAGTACAAGGCGTTGAACGCGGCCGAAGTGGACCGGCTGGAAGCGGCTATCGACCGCTGGAACGAGGAAGTCGGGCCGCTGGAGAATTTCATCCTGCCAGGAGGTTCGGCGTTGATCGCCCAAGCCCATGTGTGCCGCAGCCTGGCGCGCAGTGCGGAGCGGCGCTGTCAGCAGTTGAATGCGCTGGAACCGCTGGACGGCGTAGGGTTGGCGTATATCAATCGGCTGTCGGATTTGTTGTTTGTGGCGGCCAGGGTGATTGCCAGGCGCCAGGGGGTTGCCGAGGTGTTGTGGCAGGCGGCGGCGAAGCCACACTGACTATGCTGGTGTTTGGTCTGACGCTATCGCAGGCAAGCCAGCTCCCACATTTTGGAGCATAGGTATCTACACACCTTTGTAGTGAGCGGGCTTGTCCCGCGCTGGGCTGCGAAGCAGCCCCAAACCAGGCGACCGGACTCTACCTGAAGCTCGGCGATGCCTTTATTGGGGCGGCTTCGCCACCCAGCGCGGGCGGTGCGACGATTCGCCAAGCCCGCTCACTACGGGGTACTTTTCAGTCGTTGAGAGTTGTGTAGATACCTATGCTGCGATAAGGCCCTCAGAGCAACATCAAACCTGCGGCCAGAACGCGCGAATCCCCGCCACACCCTGAGCCCCAGCCTCCCAGGCTTTCTCCCGCTCAGCCGGCCCAACCCCGCCCAGCAGGAACACCGGCTTGCTGAACCCGCTGATCAACTGCGCCGCCTGCTCCCAGCCCAACGGCTGTGCGTCGGGGTGAGTCTGAGTCGGTTGCACCGGCGACAGGGTGACGAAATCCACGCCCATCAACTCTGCAAGGGCCAATTCCTCTGCGTTGTGGCAAGAAGCAGCCAACCAACGTTCCTTTGGCAACGGCCGCCCCTGGCTCGCGTGTTTACGCAGTTGCGCCGAGGTCATGTGCCAGCCGGCGGCAGGAAAATCCCCCAACCATTCGAACGGCCCCTTGAGCATCAATTGAGCCTTGCCCGCGCACAGGCCTACCGCATCCACCGCGAGGTCGCGGTATTTGGGGTCGTAGCCATTGGGCGCGCGCAACTGGACCAGCTTGATGCCGCCAGCAATCGCCTGTTGAAGACCGCGCAACAATGCCGGGGTTTCCAGCTCGCCAGGGGTAATCAGGTAGTCGGCAGGCAAGCGCGCAGCGGCAACGATCGGCGCATTGGCCGCCGGAAACGCGTAGCTGAGCAGGTCCCGTGGGGCAACCCATTCCAGCGGTTGCCCTTCGACGCCGTGAGGCTCGCCAGTAAAGGCCGACACCTCCCAGACATCCAGCAACACCTGCTTGTCCGGGTAGTCATGCTGCACCTTGATCAGCGGCCGCGCCGTGGTGACCTGGATACCCAGCTCTTCCTGCAATTCGCGCGACAGCGCGCTGGCGACCGACTCGTCAGCCTCCACCTTGCCACCGGGAAATTCCCAGAGGCCGCCCTGGTGCTGCGTATCGGCGCGGCGCGCCAGCAGGACCCTGCCGTCGACACCGCGGATCACCGCTGCTGCTACATGCACTCGTTTCACCGCGCTTTTCCTCTTGGCTATCAGGTACGGTATTCCGCGTTGATCTTCACGTACTCGTGGGACAGGTCGGTGGTCCAGATGGTTTCGCTGCACTCGCCGCGACCCAGTTCGATGCGGATGGTGATTTCTTCGCGCTGCATCACCGCCGAGCCTCGGGCTTCGGTGTAAGACTCGGCGCGGGCGCCACGGCTGGCGATGCACACATCACCAAGGAACACGTCGATCTTGCTCACGTCCAGGTCCGGCACGCCGGCACGGCCGACGGCGGCCAGGATACGGCCCCAGTTCGGGTCGGAGGCGAACAGCGCGGTCTTGATCAGCGGCGAGTGAGCCACGGTGTAGCCGACATCCAGGCATTCCTGATGGTTAGCGCCGCCATTGACTTCAACCGTGACGAACTTGGTCGCGCCTTCGCCGTCGCGCACGATGGCCTGGGCCACGTCCATGCACACCTCGAACACAGCCTGCTTCAATGCAGCAAACAGCGGTCCGCTGGCCTCGGTGATTTGCGGCAGGTTGGCCTGGCCTGTGGCGATCAGCATGCAGCAGTCGTTGGTCGAGGTGTCGCCATCGATGGTGATGCGGTTGAACGACTTGTTGGCACCGTCCAGGATCAGGCTGTGCAACACATCGCGGGAGACGTTGGCGTCGGTGGCAATGTAGCCGAGCATGGTCGCCATGTTCGGACGGATCATGCCCGCGCCCTTGCTGATGCCGGTCACGGTCACCGTGACACCGTCGTGCACGAACTGGCGGCTCGCGCCTTTGGGCAGGGTGTCGGTGGTCATGATGCCGGTGGCGGCAGCTGCCCAGTTGTCCACAGACAGGTCATCCAGCGCGGCTTGCAGCGCGCCTTCGATTTTTTCCACAGGCAGCGGTTCACCGATCACGCCGGTGGAGTACGGCAGCACTTGGCTGGCATCGACACCGGTCAACTGGGCCAGCTTGGCGCAGGTGCGTGCGGCGGCCACCAGGCCCGGCTCGCCGGTGCCGGCGTTGGCATTGCCGGTGTTGGTCAGCAGGTAACGAATCGCGCCGGCCACGCGCTGCTTGGCCAGAATCACCGGCGCGGCGCAGAATGCATTGAGGGTGAACACGCCCGCGACGGTCGAGCCTTCGGCGCAACGCATCACTACCACATCCTTGCGCCCCGGGCGTTTGATGCCGGCCGAAGCGATACCGAGCTCAAAACCGGCAACCGGGTGCAACGTGGGCAAAGGACCAAGACCAACAGCCATGAATGCGCTCCTTAAAAATGGGTGATGTCTGTGCCGCCGTGATCGACGGTGAATTAATGGCAAAACGCCGCGACGGCAGAGGCCGGTCGCGGCGCAGGGTGTGACAGCGTCAGGCAGAAATCTTATTCGATCTGGCCGTGGCAGTGTTTGAACTTCTTGCCCGAGCCGCACCAGCACAGCTCGTTGCGGCCCAGCTTCTGATCGTTGCGCACCGGGGTTTGAGCCAGGGCCACATCGACCTCTTCGCCCAACACTTCAGGCGCATCCAGGCCCGGCGCTTCGTCGTGCTGGAATTGCATACGCGCGGCCAGTGCCTCGGCTTCCTGACGCAGGCGAGCTTCCTCCTCGATCGGGTCTTCACGACGCACCTGAACGTGGGACAGCACACGGATCGAATCGCGCTTGATCGAATCCAGCAACTCGGAGAACAGCGTGAACGACTCGCGCTTGTACTCCTGCTTCGGGTTCTTCTGGGCGTAGCCACGCAGGTGGATGCCGTGACGCAGGTGGTCCATGGTCGACAGGTGGTCTTTCCACAGGTCGTCCAGCACGCGCAGAACGATCTGCTTCTCGAACGTGCGCAGTGCTTCGGCACTCGCCTGCTCTTCTTTCTCGTTGTACGCGGCCAGCAGCTCGGTCATCAGCTTCTCGCGCAGCGTTTCTTCGTACAGGTGATCGTCTTCGTCGAGCCACTGCTGAACCGGCAACTCGACACCGAAGTCGTTCTTCAACGCCGCTTCCAGACCGGCCACGTCCCACTGCTCAGGCAGCGACTGTGGCGGGATGTGTGCGCTGACGGTGGCGTTGAGCACGTCCTGGCGGAAGTCAGCAATGGTCTCGCCAATGTTGTCGGCGGCCAGCAACGTGTTACGCATGTGATAGATCACTTTACGCTGTTCGTTGTTGACGTCATCGAACTCGAGCAGTTGCTTGCGAATGTCGAAGTTGCGGCCTTCAACCTTGCGCTGCGCCTTCTCGATGGCGTTGGTCACCATGCGGTGCTCGATCGCTTCGCCGGACTGCATGCCCAGGGCCTTCATGAAGTTCTTCACGCGGTCCGAGGCGAAGATACGCATCAGGCTGTCTTCCAGGGACAGGTAGAAACGGCTCGAACCGGCGTCGCCCTGACGGCCGGCACGACCACGCAGCTGGTTGTCGATACGGCGCGATTCGTGACGCTCGGAGGCGATCACCTGCAAACCGCCGGATTCCAGCACGGCCTGGTGACGCTTCTGCCAGTCGGCCTTGATCTGGGCGATCTGCTCTGGCGTCGGGTTGTCCAGCGAAGCCACTTCCACTTCCCAGTTGCCGCCCAACAGGATGTCGGTACCACGGCCGGCCATGTTGGTGGCGATGGTCAGTGCGCCTGGGCGACCGGCCTGGGCAATGATCTCGGCTTCTTTTTCGTGGAACTTGGCGTTGAGCACCTTGTGCTCGATGCCTTCCTTGTTGAGCAGGTTGGACACGTGCTCGGACGTCTCGATGGTGGCGGTACCCACCAGGATCGGACGGCCCTTGGACATGCCGTCCTTGATGTCGTTGATGATCGCCGCGTACTTCTCTTCGGCGGTCAGGAACACCAGGTCGTTGTAGTCCTTACGCGCCAGCGGTTTGTTCGGCGGGATGACCACCACCGACAGACCGTAGATCTGGTGGAATTCGAACGCTTCGGTGTCGGCCGTACCGGTCATGCCGGACAGCTTGTTGTACAGACGGAAGTAGTTCTGGAAGGTGGTGGAGGCCAACGTCTGGCTTTCGGCCTGGATGTTGAGCATTTCCTTGGCTTCGATGGCCTGGTGCAGACCTTCGGACAAGCGACGCCCCGGCATGGTACGGCCGGTGTGTTCGTCAACCAGCACGACCTGGCCGTCCTGCACGATGTATTCGACGTTGCGATGGAACAGCTTGTGAGCGCGCAGGCCGGCATACACGTGGGTCAGCAGGCCCAGGTTGTGCGCCGAGTACAGGCTTTCGCCCTCGGCCAGCAGGCCGATCTGGGTCAGCATGTCTTCGACGAACTGGTGGCCGGCTTCGTTGAGCTCGACCTGGCGGGTCTTCTCGTCGATGGTGAAGTGACCCTCTTTGGTCACCACGCCTTCCACTTCTTCGATGTGCTGCTCCAGACGCGGGATCAACTTGTTGATCTCGGTGTACAGGCGCGAACTGTCTTCGGCCTGGCCGGAAATGATCAGCGGGGTACGGGCTTCGTCGATGAGGATGGAGTCGACTTCGTCGATCACGGCAAAGTTGAGTTCGCGCTGGAATTTTTCTTCCATGCTGAACGCCATGTTGTCGCGCAGGTAGTCGAAACCGAATTCGTTGTTGGTGCCGTAGGTGATGTCGGCGGCGTAGGCGGCGCGTTTTTCTTCCGGCGGCTGGAACGGCGTTACCACGCCGACGGTCAGGCCGAGGAATTCATACAGCGGGCGCATCCAGTTGGCGTCCCGGCGAGCCAGGTAGTCGTTCACCGTCACAACGTGCACGCCCTTACCGGACAGTGCGTTGAGGTAAACGCCCAGGGTAGCCACCAGGGTCTTGCCTTCACCGGTGCGCATTTCGGCAATCATGCCTTCGTGCAAGGTCATGCCGCCGATCAATTGGACGTCGAAGTGGCGCATGCCCATGACGCGCTTGCCGGCTTCACGGGCAACCGCGAAGGCTTCGGGAAGCAGCTTGTCGAGGGTTTCACCTTTGGCTATGCGGGCCTTGAACTCTTCGGTCTTGGCGCGCAATTGCTCGTCCGAAAGGGCAACCATCTGCTCTTCGAAGGCATTGACCAGCTGCACCGTCTTGAGCATGCGTTTGACTTCGCGCTCATTCTTGCTTCCAAAAAGTTTCTTTAACAAAGGCGCAAACATATCGGCAGGTTCTTCCACACATAGGGATGGAGGGCGCACCGTGAGTGGCCCGAGCAGCCCTCACGGCCGCATGCGAACGCGCATTCTACCCGGAATCGTGGGTGAGGAAAGTGGCGTTGTTCCCCGATGCTGGCATGGCGCTGTGAGAGGGCTTGTTTAAAATAAGGGCTTTTGCCGGAACTTCAACCCATCAAGGCGAGAAGTTACCGATTGATTTCACGACGAAAACTCCACCAAGGCGGTGACTGGGGGCATCCGAGCGCTTTCTGTTAAGATGGCCGCTCTGTTACTGAAGGTGTCCAATCATGGCATTTCGCCCCCTGACAGCCCGCGCGCCCAGCGTGTTGCTTCGCGATGCCAAGCCGCTCAAAGCCATCTTTGGCCATGCGCAACGCTTGGGCCATCTGCAACGTCTGCTCGAAAGCCAACTGCAACCTGCCGCGCGCGAACATTGCCGCGTGGCGTCCTGGCGTGAAGGCAACCTGCTACTGATTGTCACGGACGGGCATTGGGCAACGCGTTTGCGCTACCAGCAAAAACGCTTGCAGCGTCAATTGACGGCCTTTGATGAGTTCGCCGGGCTGACGCGCATCCAGTTCAAGGTGCAACCGCCGACCACCCTGCCTGGAGTGGTGGAGCACACGCATGATCTGTCGATGAATGCGGCCGAAACCATTCAGGCAACGGCCGACGGGATCAGCAATCCAGGCTTGCGCGCGGCGCTTGAACGCCTGGCGGCCCACGCCAGGCCCAAGTCCTGATCGTTTACTTACGCTTGCTGCCGCCCAATAACGACCCCAGCAACCCCCGCACCAATTGCCGCCCCATCTGATTGGCGGCTTGCTGCATTGCCGATTTGAGCGCCTTGCCTGCCGTTGTGCCGAGGAACGCCCCGGCTCTATCGGTGAAACTCGGCTCGTCGGCGGTTGGCTTGCCTGCCTCGGTCGGCCCCAGCTCCTTGCGTGCCATCAGCACTTCATACGCAGATTCACGGTCGATCGGCTTGTCGTAACGGCCCTGCAAGGGTGAACTGGCCATCAGGGCAGCGCGTTCGGCGGCGCTGAGCGGGCCGATCCGCGATTGTGGCGGTGCGACCAGGACGCGCTGGACCACTTCCGGTGTGCCTTTTTCCTGCAAGGTACCCACCAACGCCTCACCGGTGCCCAGCTCTGTCAACACCGACAAGGCATCAAACGCCGGGTTGGGCCGAAAACCGTCCGCTACGGCGCGCAGGGATTTCTGTTCTTTGGTGGTGAACGCCCGCAGGCCATGCTGGATGCGCAGGCCGAGCTGCGCCAGCACGCTGTCCGGCAGGTCGCCTGGCGATTGGGTGACAAAATACACGCCAACGCCCTTGGAACGAATCAGCCGCACCACCTGCTCCAGACGCTCCTGCAACGCCTTGGGTGTATCGGCAAACAGCAGATGTGCCTCATCGAAAAACAGCGCGAGCAGGGGTTTGTCGGCGTCACCGCGCTCGGGCAGTTGCTCGAACAATTCCGCCAACAGCCATAGCAGGAACGTCGCGTACACCTTCGGCGCCTCGTGCACCAGGCGGCTTGCGTCCAACAGGTGGATGCGCCCGCGCCCGTCAGCGTTGGGCTGCAAGATATCTTCCAACTGCAGGGCCGGCTCGCCAAACAACGCCTCGGCGCCCTGCTGTTCCAGCACTGCCAGGCGTCGCAACAGTGCCTGGCTGGAACCGGTGGTCATCAACGCCGCATCTTCGCCCAGCAACTGCGGGTGATAGCGCAGATGGTTAAGCAGCGCTTTAAGGTCCTTGAGGTCGAGCAGCAACAAGCCTTCGCGATCCGCCACCTTGAAGGCGGCGTAAAGCGCCGACTGCTGGCTATCGGTGAGTTCCAACAAGCTGCCAAGCAGCAACGGCCCCATTTCGCTGATGGTGGTGCGCAACGGATGACCGCTTTGCCCGTGGATATCCCACAGCGTGACCGGATAAGCCTTGGCCGTGTAATTGAGCAAAGGCATGCCGGCAATACGCTCGGCCACCTTGCCCTGGGGGTTTGCCGCCGCGCCCAGGCCGCACAGGTCACCCTTGATGTCGGCGGCAAACACCGCCACGCCGGCATCACTGAAGGCTTCGGCCAGGCGTTGCAACGTGACGGTCTTGCCCGTGCCGGTGGCGCCGGCGATCAGCCCGTGACGGTTAGCCAGGCGCATCGCCTGGGCGATGGGCTGTCCGGAAAGGTCGGCGCCGATAAACAGTTGCGTGGAGTCAGGCATTTCGTCACCCATGGTTAATCTTTAGTGTCGCCAGGTCGATACAAGCCTATGTGAAACCCACAAAACCGAAAAACAGGTCAGACGGTTCCTACCGGGACCCACAGAGCCACCACCAGAAATATCACACCTTTTTTGACGTTGCCATTTTGCGCCTCCCCATCAGGACGCGCTTCGGATATCAAGACCTTAGCGGACCCTACAAGCCATGAATAAAAATCTGCGCTTCAGCCACAAAATCCTGCTTGCAGCCTCCCTTATCGTCATCGCCGCATTCGCGCTGTTTACCCTCTATAACGACTACCTGCAACGCAACGCCATTCGCGATGACCTCAACAGCTACCTGCATGAAATGGGCGATGTCACCGCCGGCAGCATTCAGACCTGGCTGAACGGGCGCATCGTGCTGGTGGAAAACGCCGCGCAGAACATTGCCATCAACCCGGAACCTGGGGTGGTGGCCAGCCTGCTGGAACAGAAAACCCTGACGTCCTCCTTCATGGCGACCTACGTCGGCGACAGCCAGGGCGCGTTTACCATTCGCCCCGACACCAAGATGCCGGACGGCTTCGACCCGCGTGTGCGGCCCTGGTACAAAGGCGCCCAGAGCAGCAACGGCTCAACCCTGACCGAACCCTACGTCGACGCAGCCACCGGGCAATTGATCATCTCCATCGCCACCCCCAGCGCCAAGGGCGGCCAGGCTGTCGGCGTGGTGGGCGGCGACCTCAGCCTGCAGACGCTGGTCGACAAAATCGGCGCCTTGAATTTCGGCGGCATGGGCTATGCGTTTTTGGTCAGCGCCGACGGCAAGGTGCTGGTGCACCCGGACAAGAACCTGGTGATGAAGACGCTCGCCGACGTTTATCCGGGCAATACGCCGAAGATCAGCGCCGACTTCAGCGAGGTCGAGGCCAACGGCAAGACCAACATCGTCACCTTCACACCGATCAAAGGCCTGCCCTCGGTGAACTGGTACCTCGGCGTTTCCGTGGATAAGGCCGATGCCTTCGCCATGCTCAGTGAATTTCGCACCTCAGCGGTCATTGCCACCGTGATTGCCGTGGCGATCATCATCGCGCTGCTCGGCATGCTGATCCGCGTACTCCTGCAACCGCTGCACCTGATGACGCGCGCCATGCAGGACATCGCCGACGGCGAGGGCGACCTCACGCGCCGCCTGACCATCCAGAACCATGACGAATTCGGCACCTTGGGTGACGCGTTCAACAGCTTTGTGGAGCGCATTCATACGTCTATCCGCGAAGTGTCATCCGCCACTGAGCAGGTCAACGAAGTGGCCCTGCGCGTAGTCAGCGCCTCCAATTCGTCGATGCTCAACTCCGACGAGCAGGCCAACCGCACCAACAGCGTCGCTGCGGCGATCAACGAGCTGGGCGCGGCCGCCCAGGAAATCGCGCGCAATGCGGCGCAGGCGTCGAGCCAGGCCAGCGATGCGCGCCACCTGGCCGAAGACGGTCAACAGGTGGTCGAACGCAATATCAAGGCAATGACCCAGCTGTCCTCGATGATCAGTGCATCAAGCAGCAATATCGAAGCACTTAACAGCAAAACCGTGAATATCGGCCAGATTCTCGAGGTCATCACCAGCATCTCGCAACAAACCAACCTGCTGGCGCTCAACGCGGCGATTGAAGCGGCCCGTGCCGGGGAAGCCGGACGCGGGTTTGCAGTGGTCGCGGATGAGGTGCGCAACCTGGCGCATCGCACCCAGGAGTCGGCGCAACAAGTGCAAAAGATGATCGAGGAACTGCAAGTCGGCGCCCGCGACTCGGTGAGCACCATGAGCGAAAGCCAGCGCCACAGCCATGACAGCGTGGAAATCGCCAACCTGGCCGGCGAACGCCTGAACAGCGTGACCCAGCGCATCGGCGAGATCGATGGCATGAACCAGTCAGTCGCCACCGCCACCGAGGAACAAACTTCAGTGGTGGAGTCGATCAACATGGACATTACCGAGATCAACACCCTCAACCAGGAAGGCGTGGAAAACCTGCAATCGACCCTGCGCGCCTGCGCCGATCTGGAGCAACAGGCCGCGCGCCTGAAGCAGTTGGTCGGTAGCTTCCGGATCTGACCAACACTCAACACGGTGTGGGAGCATGCCTGCTCCCACTGTTTGCAGTGGCCCTTGAACACCGCGGTACGCCACCAACCCAACCGAACATCTATCCTTGCCTAAGGTCCACGTAAGGAGAGCAATGGATCGGAGGGATGTTCATCGTGCATATCGCTGACATAACCATGTTCTACGCCCCCGCCAGCGGTGGTGTACGGACCTATCTGGACGCCAAGCACCGGCGGCTGGCGCTCAAGCCCGGTATTCGCCACAGCCTGCTGATACCCGGCGCCCACTTGAGCGAACAGGACGGGGTGTACACCGTGCCAGCCCCGCCGCTGCCGTTCGGCAAAGGCTATCGATTCCCGCTGCGCCTGGCGCCATGGCGAAATGTCCTGCACGAATTGCAGCCCGACCTTATCGAGGTGGGCGATCCTTACCTCACCGCCTGGGCGGCGCTGGATGCCAGGCGCCAGCGGGACGTGCCGGTCATCGGCTTTTATCACTCCGACCTGCCGCTGCTGGTAAGCAACCGCATGGGGCCATGGTTTACCCCCAACGTTGAAGCCTATGTCAGCAAACTTTACAAAAATTTTGACCGGGTACTGGCGCCCAGCCAGGTCATGGCCGACAAGCTCACCGGGCTTGGGGTGAAAAACGTCTTCGCCCAGCCGTTGGGGGTCGATCTGCAAACCTTCACGCCGCACGCGCGCGACCCCGGTCTGCGCGCGGAACTGGGTATAGATGAAGAGACACGCCTGTTGATCTTCGCCGGACGCGGTTCAAAAGAGAAAAACCTGCCGGTGCTGCTCAACTGCATGAAACGCCTGGGAAATGGCTACCACCTGCTCCTGGTGGGCTCCGGCATGCCCGCCAGCGTACCGGACAACGTGACCGTGATAGACGAGTTCCGTCCCGCCGAGCATGTCGCGCGATTGATGGCCAGCGCCGATGCGCTGCTGCATGGTGGCGACCAGGAAACCTTCGGCCTGGTGATCCTGGAAGCCATGGCCTGCGGCATACCGGTGGTCGCGGTGGCCGCCGGGGCCTTCACTGAGATCGTCGATGAACGCTGCGGCCTGCTGTGTGCGCCGAACGACCCCAAGGCAATGGCGAATGCGGTGCGCGAGCTGTTCAGCGCCGACAGCCGACGCATGGGCGCGCAAGCGCGGCGGCATGTGGAGCGCCATTACGCGTGGGACACAGTTGTCGACAGCCTGCTTGGCCATTACCACGCGGTCGTAGGCAGCCACAAGCCGATGCTTGCCCATGGTTGAGCGCTCGGTATTGCTGGTATTGCACGACGTGGCGCCGCACAACTGGGCCGACTATCGGCCCTTTGTCGAAGCTGTGGACAAGCTGGGCAATGTGCCGATCACCTGGCTGGTGGTACCGGATTTTCACCATCATGATGCGCTGCCCATCGAAGGGACTTTCCGGCGGCTGCTGGACAGCCGCGTCGCCAAGGGCGATGAGTTGGCCTTGCATGGCTACTTCCATAGCGACGACCAACCGGCGCCGCGTACGCCAAAAGACTGGTTCATGCGTCGTGTCTATACCCACGAGGGTGAGTTCTATCAATTGTCAGAGACCCAGGCACTGACGCGTCTGCACGCCGGCATCGACGTCTTCCGACGCAACGACTGGCCTCTCCATGGTTTCGTTGCCCCCGCCTGGTTGATGAGCCAGGGCACCCGGGACGCCTTGCGTCACTTGCCGCTCAGCTATACCAGCGACCCGCAGCACCTGTATCGGCTTCCCGACTTCTCCCGGGTCGACGCTCCGGGCCTGGTGTGGAGCGCCCGCAGTGCCTGGCGCCGAGGTCTGTCCAAAGTGCTCAGCGACCGCCGCGAACAACGCTGGCGCAGCGCCCCGGTCATTCGACTGGGGCTACACCCGGTGGACATGCGCCATGATTTTTCCCGCCGCTATTGGTTAGAGACACTGCACCGTTTGCTGGACGCCGGCCGCGCGCCGCAAACCAAGGTAGCCTGGCTGGCATCTCGACCATGAGTCGGTTGCTTTGGCTGCTGCTGGCATTGCTGGTTGCGCTGATCGTTCCAGTGTGGCTGGGCGGTGGCGAAACCCTGACACGCCTGGCGCAGTTCCCGCGGCAATTGTTACTCGCGATGTTCGCAATGATTGTGCTGTGCTGGGTCATCAACAGCCTGCGCCTGCGTCTGTTGCTGGGCGACCATAGCGGGCGATTGACGCGGCTCAAATGCCTGGGCGTGGTGATGTCCACCGAGTTTGCCCAATGTGCCACCCCTGGTGGCAGTGGCGGCCCGCTGACGTTGATGGCTTTGCTCGCGCGCCATGGCATACGGCCGGCCCAGGGCAGCGCGGTGTTTGCCATGGACCAGTTGAGCGACTTGCTGTTTTTTCTCTGCGCGCTGGTCGGCATTGCGCTGTACGCCCTGTTCCACTCCCTGAACCCAAGGCTGGAATGGCTGCTGGAACTCAGTGCAGTGTCGATGGTGAGCGGGCTCGTCTGTTGCGTGTTGCTGGTACGCTTTCACCGCCAGGTCATCCGCCTGAACGGCGCGCTGCTCAAAGGGCTGCGGGTTGGCACCCGTTTGCGCCGACGATGGGCACGCAGGCTCCTGCATTTTCTTGCGGCCTTCAGCGACACGCTGAAATTGCCGTGGCTGACATTGATCCGCGTGTTCCTGCTTACGAGCCTGCACTGGTTATTGCGCTACAGCGTCCTGTACCTGGCGTTGCGCGGGTTGGGCGCGGACCTGGCGTGGGCCTGGAGCTTCCTGATCCAGATGCTGTCGTTGACGGCGGGACAATTCAGCCTGCTGCCAGGCGGGGCCGGGGCTGCGGAGTTGACCTCGGCAGCGCTGCTGGCCCCCATGGTGGGCAAGTCAACCGCAGCGGCAGCCATTCTGATCTGGCGGGCAGTGACGTATTACTTCTACCTGCTGTGCGGGGGGCCGGTATTTCTGTTGATGGTCGGCAAACCGCTGTTCAAGCGTCTTTTCCAGAAGGCTCAGGTGGCACCTCAGGGCTGTGCAACTGCTCCCACAACCGGGCAGCCCCCGGAAAGTCAGTGCCATCCTCGGCACCCAACGCATCCGGGTCATAGCGACTCAGACAGCCTTCGCCCACGGTAGCAGGCGCCCTGGACGTGGCTTTATCGAGCGGATCGGTCATGGGTATGTCCTGAAAATGCAGTCAATAAAAAAGGGCCTGCAACGATTTAGCGCCCAGGCCCTTCTTTCTTCAATCACAACATGCCGATCAGAACACGACCGTCTTGTTGCCGTGCACCAGCACGCGGTCTTCCAAGTGGTAACGCAGGCCCCGTGCCAGGACCATCTTCTCGACGTCACGGCCGAAACGCACCATGTCTTCAATGCTGTCGCTGTGGCTGACACGCACCACGTCCTGCTCGATGATCGGGCCGGCGTCCAGCTCTTCGGTGACGTAGTGACAGGTCGCGCCGATCAACTTAACGCCGCGCAGGGAAGCCTGGTGGTAAGGCTTGGCGCCCACGAACGACGGCAGGAAACTGTGGTGAATGTTGATCACCTTACCGGCGTATTCGCGGCACAGTTCCGGCGGCAGGATTTGCATGTAGCGCGCCAGCACCACCACGTCGGCGTCATGCTGCTTGACCAGGCGCGACACCTCGGCGAAGGCCGGCTGCTTGTCCTGGGGGTTGACCGGTACGTGGTAATACGGAATGCCGTGCCATTCGACCATGCTGCGTAGGTCGTCATGGTTGGAGATCACGCAGGCAATCTCGCAGTCCAGCTCGTCGCTGTGCCAGCGATGCAGCAAATCCGCCAGGCAATGGGATTCGCGGCTGGCCATCAACACCACGCGTTTTTTCTGCTCGGTGTCGGTAATGTGCCAGGTCATCGAAAACTCTTCGGCGATCGGCGCGAAGGCCTCGCGGAACGCCTCGAGGCCGAAGGGCAGCGAATCGGCACGGATCTCGTGACGCATGAAGAACCAACCGCTGAGATTGTCCGAGTGATGACTCGCCTCGGTGATCCAACCGTTATGGGAGGCCAGAAAGTTACTGACTTTGGCAACGATGCCGACCCGGTCCGGGCAAGCAATCACCAGCCGAAAAGTGCGCATTAGGGGGAAACTCCAGAACTTCGCAAAGGCCGCCATTCTAGCGATTGCGCAGCAAAACTGCAGTATTCGTTAACGTTTATTCTGATCGCCGGCCCGGCCTTTGTCCCTTAATAGCCTATGGTTTTACCTTCTGTATATGAATTTACTGCGACACCCTGCAGGTGTTCGGTGCCTTCCAAGGAATTATCTTAAGGTCTGCGCCCTGGTAATTAACTCGAATGGACAGCAATGCTACAAACATTCAAAGTAATTCACCTAAATGCGACCTTAAATGTTTACTTGGGCAAACCGCATGACTATTATTGGGCCACTATCCCTGTCAATCAGCGCTCTACATTAAGGTAGTCCACATGTCTCTGATCAACGAATACCGTGCCACCGAAGAAGCTATCAAAGAGCTGCAAGCCCGTTTGAAGAACCTGTCCCAAGACGACAAACTGCAAACCGAGCTGGAATTCGAAGGCAAATTGCGCACCCTGATGGGTGAATACTCCAAATCCCTGCGTGACATCATCGCGCTGCTGGATCCAGAGTCGAAAGTTAAAGCACCGCGCGGCGCTGTAAAAACGACTGGCACCAAGCGTGCTCGCAAGGTCAAGCAATACAAAAACCCGCATAACGGCGAAGTGATTGAAACCAAAGGTGGCAACCACAAGACCCTCAAAGAGTGGAAAGCCAAGTGGGGCGGCGACGTGGTTGAAGGCTGGGCTACCCTGCTGGGCTAAACCTCGCCAGGCTTACGCCTGGTACGCAGCACATTAAAAACGCCAGCATGCTGGCGTTTTTTATTGCCCGCAAAGTGTGTGAAACACGATTACAGGTTCACTCTGGCGGCCAGAGAGTCTGCGTATTGCTGCCATTGCTCAAGCACCCCGGCCTGAAACGGTGTAGCAGTAACGGCAAACTCCTGTCGCGCCTGCTTAAATGCGGCAAGGGTATTCGGTGCGCCCCACTCAGGGTTTGACAAACGTTGCTGACAGAAAAGTTTCCAGCGTTGTAGTTCTTCACTGTTCAAGGTATCGGGGAAGTTACGCGCGCGGTAGCGAAACAATAATTCAGGCAAACGGTGATCATCAAAAGGCCACTGCTGGCTGGCTAATTGCGCAGGTTCCGCCACCCGGACTTGCTCACATAAACGTCGATCACGATCGCCGATAAAGCCAGCGTAAAGCTGTTGCTCAGGGTCCGAACTCGGCACGAAATCTTCTTCGGCGTAAATGGCCGCCAACTTATCGCGCCAAAGTTCCTGTGCGTCAGTTAGCCGCAGCGCCCGTTCCTGATAGATGCTCATGTCCAAGTGCAGACGCTCGCGATCCTCTGCGCGCAGCACACTCAAGGGAGCAACCACCGGGCAGCGGTTGATATGCACCAGCTTGAGCGGTACCGGCAGCTCGCCCTCGGCAAGATCGTCACGCCGCCTATAGAGGCGCTGGCGCAAGGCATCGGCATCAAGGTCGAGCAAACCCTGGGGGTCAAGCCCCAGGTCGCAGACGATCAGCGCGTTACGATTGCGTGGGTGCCACGCCAGCGGCAGCACAACGCCCAGGTAATGACGCTCGGCGGAAAAACGCCCGGAGACATGCACCATCGGTTGCAGTAAGCGCACCTGGTCCATCACCCCTTGCTTGCTGCGTAGTCGGAACAGCCATTCATACAATTTGGGTTGTTTCTCACGGACCAATCGGGCCAAGGCAATCGTGGCACGGACATCGGACAACGCATCGTGAGCCTGGCCATGGTCGATGCCGTTGGCTTGGGTCAGGCGTTCGAGCTTGAGCGTGACGCGCCCGTCCTGTTGCGGCCATTCAATGCCCTCCGGACGTAGCGCGTAGGCGGTACGGACGACATCGATCAGATCCCAGCGGCTGTTACCGCCCTGCCATTCTCGGGCGTAAGGATCGAAGAAATTGCGATACAGACTGTAGCGTGTGATTTCATCGTCAAACCGCAAGGTGTTATAACCGGCGCCGCAGGTGCCAGGGGCCGCCAGTTCGGCGTGGACCCTGGTCATGAAATCAGCCTCGGCGAGGCCTTTTTCCGCGAGTATCGCGGGCGTGATACCAGTAATCGCGCAGGCGACCGGATGGGGCAGGATATCGTCGCCTGGCTGGCAATAGAGATTGACCGGCGCGCTGATTTCGTTGAGTTCGAGGTCCGTCCGAATGCCGGCTACCTGGAGCGGACGATCACTGCGCGGGTGGATGCCGGTCGTTTCATAGTCGTACCAGAAAATGGAGGTCACGGGCTGTTCCTGTACTGAAGAGCGACAAAGTCTAGGCGCTGAATGGCGTCCGCGACCAGCACCAAATAATCTGTACAAACATCCAGCAAAACCTTGAGTGGTTGCTTCCATCGCCGACACTGCTAGCATCCGTGTCTCCAGCCACCTGCACTGCCAAGGATCGCGATGCCCTCAGCCCCGTTGGACACCCGCTACCAGATCGAAACCCCGGAGGGCATCGACCTGCCGCTGCGCCCGGCCGGCCTGGTGCCACGCGCGCTGGCATTTGCCTTCGACCTGGGCGCGCGCGGGGTGGTCATGGGCGTCCTGCTGGTGCCACTGGCCTTGCTTGGCGACATTGGTATCGGTCTGGGTTCGCTGCTGCTGTTCCTGTTCAGTTGGTGGTACATGGTGCTGTTCGAGGTGCTCAATCAAGGTTGCTCGCCCGGCAAACAGGTCATGGGACTGCGTGTTGTACAGGATGACGGCACTCCGATTGGCTGGTCCGCATCTTTGATCCGTAACCTGCTGCGGTTTGCAGACATGCTTCCATTCGGCTACTTCCTAGGCGCGATCAGTTGCCTTCAGCACCCTCACTTCAAGCGTCTCGGCGATCTTGCCGCCGGCACACTGGTGATCTATCGCGAGCAGCCTTTGGTGCGTCCCAAGATTCCTCAAGCGGCGGCCTTGCGCCTGCCGTTTGCCCTGGAACTGAACGAACAACGGGCCATCCTTGGCTTCGCCGAACGCCAGGCGGAACTGTCCACCGAGCGCGTGAACGAGCTGGCGTCGATCCTCGCCACCCCCTTACAGGTATCCCCGGCCCGCGCCGTGGGGCAACTCAATGGCGTGGCCCGTGGCCTGTTGGGGCCGACATGAAGCAAAGCCTTTTCGAAAGCCGCCACCAGCCGCAATGGCAACTGTTTGCCGAGCACCTGAACCAGTTGGAGCAAGGCCAGGCAAAAGCCAGTGACATAGCCGACTTCCCCCATCAGTACCGACGCGTGTGTCAGCACCTGGCCCTGGCCCAGGAGCGCGGCTATAGCAGCTACCTGATAGACCCGCTGGAACAGTTGGCGCTGCGCGGCCATCAACAGCTCTACCGCCATCGCAGCCAGTTGGCGGCAAATGTGCTGAGTTTTGTACTGGCCGGTTTTCCCCGCCTGGTACGCGAACAATGGCGTTTCGTCCTGGCCGCCAACCTGCTGTTCTTCGGTAGCCTGGTGGGTATCGCCCTGCTGGTCTACCTGTTTCCCGACCTCATCTACGCCCTCGTCAGCCCGCAGCAGGTGGCCGAGATGCAAGGTATGTATGACCCTGATGCCAGTCGCCTGGGCCGTGCAGCAGAGCGTGCATCGAGCGAAGACTGGATGATGTTTGGCTACTACGTGATGCACAACATCGGCATCGCGTTCCAGACCTTTGCCGCAGGCTTGCTGTTCGGCCTGGGCAGTGTGTTCTTCCTGGTTTTCAACGGCCTGGTCATTGGCGCAGTCTCGGGGCACCTTACCGAAATCGGCTATGGGCACACCTTCTGGTCATTCGTCATCGGCCACGGTGCGTTCGAACTGACGGCCATCGCCCTCGCCGGCGCTGCAGGCTTGCAGCTGGGCTGGGCGCTGATCGCTCCCGGGCCGTTGACCCGTGGCGAATCTTTGCGGCTGGCGGCGCGCAAAAGCGTGCAAATAGTGTGCGGTGCGATGGCCTTCCTGCTGATCGCCGCCTTTATCGAGGCTTATTGGTCATCCACCACTGCAATAGCGCCTTGGGTCAAATACCTGGTGGGTGCCGTGCTGTGGCTGCTGGTGGGCGCTTACCTGAGCCTTGCCGGGAGGACTCGCCATGCGCCTCAGTGACGCCAGCGTGGTAATCCGCCCACGTACTGCGTGGGAAGCCATGGACCTTGGGGTCTTGATGGCCCGCAAGTACCGGCTGCTCCTGATGGGCAGTTGGGCATTGGTGTCCCTGCCGGTCTTCGCCTTACTCAGCGCGCTGCTGTGGAAGTACCCTTCCACCGCCATGTTTGTGTTCTGGTGGCTCAAACCGGCCTTTGACCGCCTGCCGCTGTACATCCTGTCCAAGGCCCTGTTTGGCGAAACACCTGGCATCAAGCAAGCGGTGCGCGCTTGGCCAAGCCTGCTCAAAGGCCAGTTGCTGGCTAGCCTGACCTGGCGGCGGCTCAGCCTGAGCCGCAGCTTTGTAATGCCGGTGAGCCAACTGGAGGGGCTGGACGGCCAGGCACGACAAAAACGCCTGGGAGTGCTGCAACAACGTAACGCCGGCGCGGCGCGTTGGCTGACGATCATCGGCGTGCACCTGGAAATCGGCCTGTGGTTGGGTTGCATGGCGCTGTTCTATCTGTTTATTCCGCAGAACGTCGAGATGGACTGGGACTGGCAAAGCCTGGCATTGGCGGCAAGCTCGGAAGCACTGTGGCTTGAACACCTGGGCAACGCATTCTATGCCTTGATCCTGGTGTTCTGGGAGCCGATCTATGTCGCCTGTGGCTTCAGCCTTTACCTTAACCGCCGCACCGTGTTGGAGGCCTGGGACCTGGAGCTGGTATTCCGTCGCCTTCGGCAACGCCTCAGCAGTGTGGCTGCGCTGTTGTTATTGGTGATCGCGTTGACACTGTCGCCATTCAGCGCGCCCGTCATGGCCGATGCTGCCATCCCCCCCAAACCGCTGGGCACACAGAGCGCGAGCCAATCCATCAAATCGCTGCTGGACAATCCCCCTTTCAAAAACCCGGAAACCGTCACGCGCTATCGCTTTGGCGAAGAAAAGCCCGCGCCTAAAAACAAAGCTGCCAGCGACGGTAAACTCCCAGACTGGCTCAAGGCGTTGCTCGGCAACCTCAACAGCAACATCTTCAAGCCTGTCGCCCAGGGCTTGGAGGTGCTGTTGTGGGGACTGCTGATCGGAGCCTTGATCATGCTGGCGTGGCGTTATCGCGATTGGGTACGTACCTTCGTCAGCCGGCGCGGGGCCAGCAAGCCCAAAGTCGTCAAACCTTCGCCCACACAGTTGTTCGGCCTCGAACTGGGCGCCGAGACCTTGCCCGACGATGTTGCCGGCGCCGCTGAGCACCTATGGAGCACCCAACCAAGGGAAGCCCTCGGCCTGCTGTACCGCGGCCTGCTCAGCCGCTTGCTGCATGACTTCGATCTGCCGCTGAAAAGCGCTGACACCGAAGGCCAGGTTTTGGAGCGGATTCACCAGTTGCAGCAACCGCAACTGCTGGCGTTCAGCGATGAATTGACCCGACATTGGCAAAACCTCGCCTATGGCCATCGCCTCCCGCCTCTCTCAGCCCAGCAAAAACTGTGCAGTGATTGGCGCAACCTGTTCAGTTCAGGGGGCAGCCAATGAACCGGCCATTAGTGTGGGTGGGGCTATTGCTGGCATGCCTGCTTGCGGCGGGAGGGTTTTACGCGTGGAGCCAAGCGGTTCCCTACGATGAAGTGGTGGATCGCGGCCCTTCTCCGGAGGCGCTGGCCAATCCTTACCTGGCGGCCGAGCACTTTCTGCGCCAACAAGGCCTGGCCGTGGCCCATGCCAATAGTGTGGAGCGACTGGCTACGCTGCCCGCCAAGGGTAACAGCCTGCTGATGCTTGGCGAACGCAGCCACCTCTCACCACGCCAGGTAGAGCAACTGCTGGCCTGGACCCGATCCGGCGGTCATCTGTTGCTGGTGGCCGAGGCCCTATGGGATGAAGAGGCAGGCAAAAGCGGCGACTTGCTGCTCGATCGCCTGCCTATCCACCAGACACTGAGTGATGAACCCGAAGAGCCCGCCCCTTCCACTAAAAAGCCCCTTGGGAAGAAGGCGCCGGACCTCACCAGGCTGTATGTCGATAATGAAACCGCACCGGCTTATTTCAGTTTCGACACAGACTTCAACCTCACCGACCCCAAGCACCTGGCGCAATTTTCCGCCAACAGCGCACAGTCTAGTCACCTGATGCAACTCAACCTTGGGCAAGGCCGCGTCACGGTGGTCACCGACAGCGATCTGTGGAAAACCCCGGACATCGGTGAATATGACAATGCCTGGTTGCTGTGGTACCTGAGCCAGGGCACGGACGTGACCTTGCTGTTCAACAACGATTTTGATGGCCTGTTCACCCTGCTGATGCGCTATTTCCCGCAGGCCCTGGTAGCACTCGCTGCCCTGATAGCCTTGGCCCTCTGGCAGGCCGCCCTGCGCCAAGGCCCGATCCGGGCGGCGGCATCCCCAGCACGCCGCCAATTGCAGGAACACCTCAAGGCCAGCGCCGATTTCCTGCTGCGCCGCAGCGGCCAGGGCACATTGCTGCGAGCCTTGCAGCACGATATCCAGCGAGCGGCCCGGCGCCGTCACCCCGGTTTTGAGCACCTCGACAACGCAGAACAGTGCCGGGTGCTCGAGCACCTGACGCGCCAACCTTCTCACGTCATCAGCCAGGCCCTTGGCCCACTCCCGGCGAAACGGCTTTCCAGCGCCGATTTCAGCCGGCAGGTGGCACGCCTGCAAACCCTCAGGAATGCCCTATGAGCGAATTACCCAGCGCCACTGCCTTGACCAGCGAAACCCTGCAACGCGCCAGCGGGCAAGCCCAGGCCCTGCGCGCTGAATTGCGCAAGGCGGTGATCGGCCAGGAGCAGGTCATCGACGATGTGCTGACCGCACTGATTGCCGGCGGTCATGTGCTGCTGGAAGGTGTGCCTGGGCTGGGCAAAACCTTGCTGGTGCGCGCGCTGGCACGCTGCTTCGGTGGCGATTTCGCGCGCATCCAGTTCACCCCGGACCTGATGCCCAGCGATGTCACCGGCCACGCCGTATACGACCTGCACACCGAACAGTTCAAACTGCGCAAAGGTCCGGTATTCACCCACTTGCTGCTGGCCGACGAAATCAACCGCGCTCCGGCCAAGACCCAGGCGGCCTTGCTTGAAGCCATGCAGGAACGGCAAGTTACCCTCGAAGGCGAGGCGCTGCCCATTGGCCAACCGTTCATGGTGCTGGCGACCCAGAATCCCATCGAACAGGAAGGCACTTACCCTCTGCCGGAAGCGGAGCTGGATCGTTTCATGCTCAAGGTGCGCATGGATTACCCCGACGCGCAGCAGGAACTGGACATGGTGCGTGAGGTAACGCGCTCATCCCGGGCCGACATGCTGGATGTACACCCCTTGCGCACCGTGTTACAGGCGGCGGATGTCCTGCAGTTGCAGCAGATCGCCAGTGAGTTGGCACTGGACGAACAAGTGCTCGACTACGCCGTGCGCCTGGCGCGTGCCACCCGTAGCTGGCCGGGACTGGCCATCGGCGCCGGCCCGCGCGCGTCCATCGCCCTGGTACGTGGCGCGCGGGCCCGTGCCTTGCTGCGCGCGGGTGAGTTCGTGACCCCGGACGACATCAAGGGATGCGCCTTGGCGGTATTGCGCCACCGGGTGCGTATCGCACCGGAGTTGGATATCGACGGGCTGGAGGTCGACCAGGTGCTTAAGCAACTGCTCGATCAGATTCCGGCACCGCGGCAATGACTCGCCCATGAAACCGACCCGCCTGCTGTTGAACTGGCTCGGCGTATTGCTGGGGTTGAACATCCTGCTGGGCACTGCCGCTGCGTTGCAGTTCAAGGTGCCAGACACCCTGAACTCAGTTGCTTGGGGGCTGCTCCTGGCACTGTTGCTGCTGGCCATGCTGGATGCGCTGCGCCTGCGCCGCCGTCCGTCCCCCCGAGTGCAGCGGCAGATGCCGGGAAGCCTGGCGCTGGGGCGTTGGGGCGAAGTACGCCTGGCCTTGGAGCATGATTGCCTGCAGCCGCTGACAGTGCGGGTAGTCGACCATGTGCCCGATGGGCTGACGGTAGAGAACATGCCCCAGCCCATCGACCTGCGCCCCGGTGAACGCAGTGAGCTGGGCTATCGCGTCCGCCCCCTGCGGCGCGGGCATTTCAGTTTCAGCCGGTGTGAAATCTACCTGCCCAGCCCAATGGGCTTGTGGTCAGCGCGGCGCCTTATCGAGGTGCACGACGCCACCCGCGTCTACCCGGATTTCGCCCGGCTGTACGGCGCGCAGTTGCTGGGCGTGGACAACTGGCTGAGCCAACTGGGTGTGCGTCAGCGCCAACGACGTGGATTGGGGCTGGAGTTCCATCAACTGCGCGAGTTTCGCGAGGGTGACAGCCTTCGGCAGATCGATTGGAAGGCTACCGCCCGGCAGCGCACGCCCATTGCGCGTGAATACCAGGATGAGCGCGACCAGCAGATCGTGTTCATGCTTGATTGCGGGCGCCGCATGCGCAGCCAGGATGACGAGCTGTCCCACTTTGACCACGCCCTCAACGCCTGCCTGCTGCTCAGCTACGTAGCCTTGCGGGAAGGCGATGCGGTGGGGCTGTGCACCTTTGCCGGTGACCAGCCCCGCTACGTGGCACCGGTAAAGGGGAGCAGCCAGTTGAACCTGTTGCTCAACGCGGTGTACGACCTGGACACCACTCGCCGGACTGCCGACTATCAGGCTGCGGCAAGCCAGCTCTTGGCGCGGCAGAAGCGGCGTGCATTGGTGGTCGTGGTCACGAACCTGCGGGACGAGGACGACGAGGCATTGCTGACCGCCGTCGAGCGCATCAGCCGCCAACACAGGGTGCTGGTGGCCAGCCTACGCGAAGAAGTAGTCGATCAACTGCGCCAGGCCCCCGTGCAAACCTTGCCCGAAGCCTTGGCCTACAGCGGCACCATCGACTACTTGAACACCCGTAACCAACTGCACGACCGCCTGAGCGCCCATGGCCTGTCGATACTCGATACCCTGCCGTCCGAACTGGGGCCGGCCCTGGTGACACGCTATCTGGGTTGGAAGAAGGCCGGTGTTATCTGACAAAGCGCTCTGGAAGACTCTACGGTTGCGGCAAGGGGACCACACCGCAACCGGGTCGCCATGCGCCTAAGCCGAAGCCTGCAAAGGGTCAAAACTGAAGTAATGCAACAAGACGTTGACCAGTTGCCCATATTCCTCGGGGGCCTGGAGCACCCTGAAGCCGGAGTCGTAATGCTGCGGGTTGATGTCCTCGTGGCTCCATAGACAGGTTGCCGTGAGATCAATCGGATTCCAGGTGCCATCCGCCGCCGGAATCTTCACACGCAGCTCGAAATCCACATCGACCATCATGGGCAGTTGGCTGATTAACATCAGCCCGTCTTCCGAGACGTTGCCCAGGAACCCGATAGGTTTATCAGTCAGGCGGTTAAACACTTGCAGAAAACAAGGTAGCTGATGCCGCTCGATCCGTCGGTCGGTAAACATGGTGAAATCGCCATCCAATGGCCATGACAGCGGCCGTGCCAGTGATTCGGAACGAGCCAAAATACTCGCTCTCCCTGGACCTCGGTGCGAGCACAATCAATGTTGTGCCGCCAGACAGACGCCGAGTCCGGGCCCTACATCCATTTGCGTAGAAACTTGTACAAACAGACATTCAAAGAATAGCCCAAGACTGGCAAGGGGCCAGTCATGAGATGACGAATAGCATCACAAAGAAGCCGGACGTGGCTGGGCGACCCTTGCACCGGGGTAATGCCCCAGCTGTTGCAAAGTGTCCAGCCTCGCGCGAGCGCGGTAGGCGTACTCACTCGACGGGTACTGATTGATGATGAACTGATAGGTCTGCGCCGCATCGACGAACAGCTTTTGCCGCTCCAGGCACTGCCCGCGCAACATCGAGACTTCCGGCTGGACGTAACGCCGGGTGCGACTCTTACGGTCGACCTGGGACAATTCAAGGGTAACGCGCTCACAATCGCCGATCTTGTACGCGCGGTAGGCATTGTCCAAATGGTGGTCCATCGACCAACGGGTGCAGCCGACAACACTGACGGCCAGGGCAGCAATGAGCAAAATTCGCATGAGGGTTCTCCTGTCTTGTGCAGTGTATCGACCCCTCGTCGAAAATCTTCAAGGATGTTCGTATTCAGCCGCCGCGAAAACAAGTCAATCGTCGATAAGTAGTGCAAACGAACAATGACTACAACGAAAGAGCATAGTAGCCTTCCTCAGCGCTTGAACTCAGGAGTCTGTGCATGTCCGTCCGTCGCACCAAAATCGTCGCCACCCTTGGCCCGGCCAGTAACTCGCCGGAAGTCCTCGAACAGCTGATTCTGGCTGGTTTGGACGTTGCCCGTCTGAACTTCTCCCACGGCACCCCGGACGAGCACAAGGCTCGGGCCAAGCTGGTGCGTGACCTGGCTGCCAAGCACGGCCGCTTCGTGGCATTGCTGGGTGACCTGCAAGGCCCGAAAATCCGTATCGCCAAATTCACCAACAAGCGGATCGAGCTGAAGATCGGTGACAAATTCACCTTCTCCACCAGCCACCCATTGACCGAAGGCACCCAGGACGTCGTGGGTATCGACTACCCGGATCTGGTCAAGGACTGCGGCGTCGGTGACGAACTGCTGCTGGACGACGGTCGCGTGGTCATGCGTGTCGACACCGCCACCCCGACCGAACTCAATTGCACCGTGATCATCGGCGGCCCGCTGTCAGACCACAAAGGCATCAACCGTCGTGGTGGTGGCCTGACGGCACCGGCCCTGACGGAAAAAGACAAGGCCGACATCAAGCTCGCCGCCGAAATGGAAGTGGACTACCTCGCCGTGTCCTTCCCGCGCGACGCCGCCGACATGGAATACGCCCGTAAACTTCGCGACGAAGCCGGTGGTACTGCCTGGCTGGTGGCGAAGATCGAACGTGCCGAGGCCGTGGCTAACGACGAAACCCTAGACGGCCTGATCAAGGCTTCCGACGCGGTGATGGTTGCCCGTGGCGACCTGGGCGTGGAAATCGGTGACGCCGAGCTGATCGGTATCCAGAAAAAAATCATCCTGCACGCACGCCGTCATAACAAAGCGGTGATCGTGGCGACCCAGATGATGGAGTCGATGATCCAGAACCCGATGCCGACCCGCGCCGAAGTGTCCGACGTGGCCAACGCCGTGCTCGACTACACCGACGCCGTGATGCTTTCGGCTGAAAGCGCGGCCGGCCCGTACCCACTGGAAGCGGTACAAGCCATGGCGCGTATCTGCATCGGCGCCGAGAAGCACCCGACCAGCAAGACCTCCAGCCACCGCATCGGCAAAGAGTTCGAAAGCTGCGATCAGAGTATCGCCCTGGCGGCCATGTACACCGCGAACCACTTCCCGGGCGTGAAGGCGATCATCGCCTTGACCGAAAGCGGCTACACGCCGTTGATCATGTCGCGCATCCGCTCCTCGGTGCCGATCTACGCGTTCTCTCCGCATCGCGAAACCCAGGCGCGTGCGGCGATGTTCCGTGGCGTGTACACCGTACCGTTCGACCCGGCTTCATTGCCGCCCCATGAAGTCAGCCAGGCTGCCATCGACGAGTTGATCAAGCGCGGCGTCGTGGAGAAAGGCGACTGGGTCATCCTGACCAAGGGCGACAGCTACCACACCATCGGCGGCACCAACGGCATGAAGATCCTGCACGTTGGCGATCCAATGGTCTGAGTGACACGCTGAAAAACAAAAGCCCCGCCCTGTGAATGGCGGGGCTTTTTGCATTTCGTGGCGGGTTGATGTGTTGAATGTGAAGCCCCCATCGCGGGCAAGCCCGGCTCCCACAGTTGGCCGCATTTCACCTGTGGAAATGCGTCAACTGTGGGAGCGGGCTTGCCCGCGAAGAGGCCCAACCAGCCAACGCAAATTAACGCCGAGCGATAAACGCCGACATCGCCGCAATCGCCTCCGGCGATCTCAACCGCTGGGTAAACAGTGCCCCCTCCTCCTCGATCACTTGCCGCAACTGTTCGCGATCAACACTCTTCATCAACTGCTTGGTCACTTGCACCGCCCCAGGCGCCAGGCTCTCAAAACGCTCGGCCATTTCCCGCGCCCTGGCCAGCGCCGCCTCGCCACTGCACAGCGCCTCGGTAGCGATCCCCCAGGCCGCCGCCTGCTCGCCGCTGAACCCCTCGCCCAGCAGCAATAACTCAGCCGCTTTCGCATGCCCCAGCAGCCTCGGCAGGATCAGACTTGAACCAAACTCCGGGCACAGCCCAAGGTTGACGAACGGCATGCGCAACCGCGCATCCCGGCTGACGTACACCAGGTCGCAATGCAGCAGCAGGGTCGTGCCGATACCCACCGCTGCGCCCGCCACAGCGGCGATCACCGGCTTGCGGCAGTTGAGCAGGCTGTTCATGAAGTGAAAGGGCGGGCTGTCGAGATCGCTCGGTGGCTGCTGGAGAAAATCGCCGATGTCGTTGCCCGCCGTGAATCAGTCAGTGCTGCCCTGGATCAGCACGCTGCGGATATCCACATCCGCATCGGCCCGCTCCAGGGCCTCGGCCAGTTGCGTATACATGGCACGCGTCAGCGCGTTCTTCTTGTCGGGGCGGTTGAGCTGCAGGATCAGCAGCCCACGGTCGCGTCGGTGCAAAATGGCGTCGGTCATGGCGAGTCTCGCGGCTGTAGCGTTCAGCACTCAACCACGGGACAAAAACACGTCGGCCAGCAGTTGATTGCGCGGCAGTCCCGCCAGGAACAGGCGCTTGGAAAACGCTTCGACACTGGCAGGGTGCCCGCAGAGTAAAGCCAGCGTTTGCCGCGAAACAAGCCGCAGTTGCGCCAAAGCCTGGGCCGACCCAGCCGCGGTCCAAAGCTCCACCGACAGGTTTGGGTGCTGTGCGGCCAGCCCTGCCAAGGGCTCGGCCAGGTAATGCGCGTCGCCGTCATGGGCCAGGTGAATCAGGCGAATATCGCCTTGGTGATCCTGGCGCAGCGCCTCGCGCAACACGCCCCACAGCGGGCCCAACCCGGTGCCGGACGCCAGCAGCCACAGCGGTCGCAATTGCCAATCGGGATCGTAGTGCAGCGCACCGCCACGCAGCTCGCCCAGGCGCAGAGGGTCGCCGACCTGCAACTGCCGGGCGAGGTTACTGAATTGGCCCGGCTGGCGGCAATCGAGATGGCACTCCAGGAACGGGTCTTCCTGAGGCAGGCTCGCCAGCGAATACGGCCTTGCTACCTGCCCTGCCCACAGCACCAAGTGCTGCCCGGCGCGGTAACGCAAGCCGCGTTCCGGTTGCAGGCGCAAGCGCAGCACATGGCGGCTCAGCCAGTCGGCACCGACCACCTGCGCGGGCAAACCGTCATGCAGCGGATCAAATGTTTCAACCTTCAAGTCCCCGGCGACTTGGCACTGACACGCCAGGCGCCAGCCATCCTGACGCTGCGCCGGGCTCAGGGCATCCGGTTGTTTGTCCTCGACATCACCTTGGCAACGCACCAGACAGGCATGGCAACTGCCGGCACGGCAACTGTAGGGCACGGCCACGCCCACCTGGTTCAAGACGTCCAGCAGGTTGCTGCCGGCAGCTACCGACCAGTGGCGTTCGCCGACGTGCAGTTCAGGCATACAAAGTCTCAGTCATTGCGATGGTCCGTAACGATAACGCAGTTTGACCATGGTCGGATGTATCGGCCACCGTGCCGGGTTATACTGCCGCGCCTTTTTAGCGTCGCGCCTGCACCACTTGGCGTGCCTTGGAAAGGTGGGCTCAGCCGACCGATGCAACACTGGGCCCACCTTTATTGAATGTTCCCTTATAGAGGAGCGCGACTCATGACCGTGATCAAGCAAGACGACCTGATTCAGAGCGTTGCCGACGCCCTGCAATTCATTTCCTACTACCACCCCGTTGATTTCATCCAGGCCATGCACGAAGCCTACCTGCGCGAAGAATCGCCGGCGGCCCGTGATTCCATGGCTCAGATCCTGATCAACTCGCGCATGTGCGCCACCGGCCATCGCCCGATCTGCCAGGACACCGGTATCGTCACCGTGTTCGTGCGCGTGGGCATGGACGTACGTTGGGATGGCGCCACCATGGGCCTGGACGACATGATCAACGAAGGCGTGCGTCGCGCCTACAACCTGCCCGAAAACGTCCTGCGTGCCTCCATCCTCGCCGACCCGGCCGGTGCGCGCAGGAACACCAAGGACAACACCCCGGCGGTCATCCACTACTCCATCGTCCCGGGTAACACCGTGGAAGTGGACGTGGCGGCCAAGGGTGGCGGTTCCGAAAACAAGTCGAAAATGGCCATGCTCAACCCGTCCGACTCGATCGTCGACTGGGTGCTCAAGACCGTTCCGACCATGGGCGCCGGCTGGTGCCCGCCCGGCATGCTGGGCATCGGCATCGGCGGCACCGCCGAGAAAGCCGCGGTGATGGCCAAGGAAGTGTTGATGGAATCCATCGACATCCACGAGCTGATCAAGCGCGGCCCTTCCAACCGCATCGAAGAGATGCGCCTGGAGCTGTTCGAGAAGGTCAACCAACTGGGCATCGGCGCCCAGGGCCTGGGCGGCCTGACCACCGTGCTCGATGTGAAGATCATGGACTACCCGACCCACGCCGCGTCCTTGCCGGTGTGCATGATCCCCAACTGCGCCGCCACCCGTCACGCGCACTTCGTGCTCGACGGTTCGGGCCCGGCGTCGTTGGAGGCACCACCGCTGGATGCCTATCCGCAAATCGTTTGGGAAGCCGGCCCATCGGCCCGTCGCGTCAACCTCGACACCCTGACCCCGGAAGACGTGCAAAGCTGGAAGCCGGGCGAAACCGTGTTGCTCAACGGCAAGATGCTCACCGGTCGCGACGCCGCGCACAAGCGCATGGTCGAGATGCTGAACAAGGGCGAAACCCTGCCGGTGGACCTCAAGGGGCGTTTCATCTACTACGTCGGCCCGGTTGATCCGGTGCGCGAAGAAGTGGTTGGCCCGGCCGGCCCGACCACCGCGACACGGATGGACAAGTTCACCCGTCAGATCCTTGAGCAAACCGGTTTGCTGGGCATGATCGGTAAATCCGAACGCGGCCCGACTGCGATCGAAGCGATCAAGGACCACAAGGCCGTGTACCTGATGGCCGTCGGCGGCGCCGCTTACCTGGTGGCGCAAGCCATCAAGAAGTCGAGCGTTGTTGCGTTTGCCGAGCTGGGCATGGAAGCGATCTACGAGTTCGACGTCAAAGACATGCCGGTCACCGTTGCGGTGGACAGCAAGGGCGAGTCCGTGCATATCACCGGTCCTGCCATCTGGCAGAAAAAGATCAGTGAAAGCCTGGCGGTGGAAGTGCAGTAAGCATCACCCAATAAAAGCCACGCGTTCGTAACCGATAGCGTGGCTTTTTTGCTTGCCGTTGACTGCTTCAGGCGATGAGGCCTTCACGCCTGTTCATTGTCGGTCGTAGGGACTGTCCACGACGATGGTCGCACTTTCGCCCTTGTTATAGTTGACATAGATCCAGCCTGCCTCGTCGGTGTAAACAGCAAACGGCTCGCGGTTTATGATCACTGTTCCGGGAAAACCAGTCAGGATTGCGCCTGTATAGGCAGAGGCAACTTGAATGCCATAACGATTGTAGGTGGCCGCCCCCCCCATTTCTTGAGGCCCGAAGGTATTCGCAACGATGCCCTTGTTATCAGCCAGCGAAATGGGCAAGACCCTGGAAGTGAAGTCCCACGCTACGATTTTTAGTTCAAGCCCAAGCAATGCTGCGGCAGTGCTGTTTTTACAGTCCAGCGTCCAGGTGAGCCCTTTGAGTGGCATTTTGCGCACAGTGCCCGCGCCCGGGGTCAGGATCACATCGTGCTCAACTAGGTGCTGCACCCAACCCAGCATCACATCTTGACCAATGATTTCTTCAGACAAAGGCCGTAACGTCAACGTGTGCTCCGTTCCCAGGCACGCATACAGCGGTTCACCAAAGACCTTGCCTTCAAATTTGTCAAACCTGACGGCGACGGCATCGCTCAGATCGTCGGATTCCAGGTGGCAGGGTAGATGCCAGTCCGGCAGTTTTGAGTTGAGCAGGTTCAGCCCAAATAACCCTGCGCTGCCTGAACTGCTGCTGATGGACCAAGACAGGCTTCCTCCCTCGAGAGTCCTTGCTTCCCCCAGTATTGGAGAAAACTCTAGCCCCAAGGATTGGGCATCCGCCAGATCTTCCAGCGTGACGGCTGTGTCTTTCAACGGGCTGCCTTCGCGCAGGCGCACTGTCAACGTATAGAGCCTGCCACGCCGTAACCGCAGATCGTCCTTGGCCAAGTCAACCAGGTGACCATTCAAGAAGAGTTCGAAGTCCTTCGCCCAGGCATCCTCTGGTAGCGCCGTCACGCTAAAGCTGGCGCGGGTAAGCACTCCACCATTCTCACCGGAAACGTCAGCTTCGAGTTCTTTCACGCCGCTGGTCAATGGGGTGTAGGGGTAAGAGGCCCAACCGTCTTTGTCGGTGAGCGATACTGACCACAACCCCATCCGGTCAAGGTCCGTCCAACGTACCTCCAGTCCCTCTTTTCCTTTATCGGTATCGTGATCAACTACCTGCATGCGTAACAATACCGACTGACGATCGGCCACCACCGGCTGCGCCAGCACCGAGCCCAGCTCGGCGATCTCGTATTTGGCAGCAACGACCTCAAACGTGCGCACCGGCGACCATGGTGAACTGTCCCCAGCGTCGGTCTTTTGCGCTTGCACCCCATGCAGGCCCAAGGACCAGTTTTGCTGCGCACTCCAGCGCCAGGCGTTCACACCGTGAACCGTCCCAAGTAGGTTGTTGAGGTCGTCCACATGACGTAACAACACCTCACCACCGGTGGTTGCAGAACCCGATATCTGCGGTTTGCGCGACACCCGACTGTTTTGCGTTGGCCGGTTTATTACGGGCTCCTTCGGCGCAGCAGACACGGTGAAGGTGTGAGACGTGCTCCAAGGCGATTCCCTACCCGCTGACTGTTGCTTGACTTGCAGCGCGATGGCCCCCGGAGCAAAGGCCTTCACCAGTGTCAGCGCCAGGACGCCCTGACTATCAGCCAGTTGCACGTGCAGGAGCGCCCCATCCTGAGCATTGCGCAGGCTCATCAACGCGTCGGGCAGCCCCATGACCTTGATGGGCGGGCGCGATGGGGTCTGGCTATCAGCGACTGGCAGCAAAAATGTCGGGACCTGCAGCTCCGCTGCAACGTTAAAGACCCGCTCGGGGCTTGGTGCGGACTCCACGCCGGCAATGATTTGGGTTGCCCTGATCCTATTCTCGCCGACCGCCCAGCCTTTATCGGGAAGGAACGTCGCCTCATAGCCACCGACGGTGATCGAGCCTGAGACCGGATTTCCGTCGCCATCAATCACATTGACGTTGGCAGTGGCCGAGTGAAGATTAACGATCTTCAGCGACTGGCGTGAACCAACCGGGGTGACAGGCGGCAGGATATCGGGGGCGTGGGACCTTATTTTGAATAATCGACGGTCGCTTTCAACCGGCGTCAGCCCTCCCACCGAAAGCGTTGCAATGACGTCGTGAAAGCCAGGTTGCAGCCGCAACGGCCCTGACCGCCAGGTTCCGTCGGCATTCACATCGATGAAGGCAGCGAGTTGGGACGTATTGGCGTCCAGCAATGCCATGACCGCAGTGGGCAGCGCCACCGGCAGACGTCCGTAAGCCACATCGCCAAGCGTCAGGGTTTGATCGGGTTGCGGGTAATCAATGATCAGCGGGGTGAGCTTCACAGAAAAATCACAGCGTTTGCTCAATGCCGACTCCACGCCATCTACGGTTTGTGACGCATACACTTGCGACTCCGCCCACCACATTTGATCCGGAATAAACTGACGAATGGCACCATCGCCAATAAACGTGCCCGGCACCGGAGCACCATTACTGATCAGCGTCAGTGACGCCGTTCCCCAGTGCACACCATGTAGGGTCAACGCCTGAAAGGGCGCTGCCGGCTGCGGGGGAGCAATGAAGTTCAATTGGCCGGGCCGGACCCCGAACTCGCACGTTGGACTGAGCTCGGACTCCAATCCGTTCTGGGTTTGCTTGGCGCGAATGTAATGCAACCCCGGCGCAAGGGCGTTGCAAGGGCCCTTCCAGGAGCCGCCGCTGACGAGGAAGGAGCCAAGCTGATCGCCTTCAAGGTCCAAGACCTGCACTGTGGCTCCCGAGCGCCCCGTTCCCGACAGTTGAAACGTTGCATCGTAGTTCTCCCCATTGACCGGGCAACTGATGGTCGGGCATGGCGGTTTAGCCACAAAACTCACGCGCGCGCCGGGGTCCGACTGAAAACCATCTACGGTTTGCGCGGCTCGGACCTGATTGCTGGGACCCCAAGGGGCAGCGGGGGTGAAATAACGCAACGTGCCGGTTCCATGGAAAGTGCCACGCACGCTGCTGTTGGGATTAAAAACAGTCAGTTCGTCTGCGTCGTTATGCACACCGGTGAGTTCAAGGGGCGCATACGGCTCGGCGGGATGAGCAGGCAACGTGACACGCGGTGCCTCCACCATAATCGTAAAAGTTCGTACAGGGCCAGGGTCCGATTCGACGTCATTGACCACTTGCCGAAGTTGTTTGTGTTTAACCCCCGGCATCAACCACGTATAGATACCGCTCCATCGCGTGCCCACAGCTGGCCATGAACCCAGCAGCGTGCCGTCAGAATTCAGCACCTGCACCGTTGCTCCCAAGGCGCAGGCACCGCTCATTGTGAAAGTGGCGTCGCAGTACTCCCCGGACAAGGGTAAATCGAATTCGGGAGGATAAGGTTTGGCCATGAGCTGGATGGGCGCGCTTGGCAACGATTCTGCATCAGCCACCAATTGGGTTGCGTACACGGTTGTAACGACGCCCGGCGGCCAATAGTCGCTCGGTGTGAACTGGTAAATCCCCGCACTGCCACTGAATTTTCCAGGGACTTTTACGCCGTCGCTCTGGTATATGAACAATTTATCCACCGCCGGGTCCACCCCCAATAGGGTCAGCATCTGGGCCGGCTCGGCCAAACCCGACAGCGGCACGATGCTCAGGGTCATCGGCAAAATGCTGAACATACAGGCGGCACTCGGATCAGACCTGGCGCCACTGACGGTCTGCACTGCAAAGACGGTGTTATTGCCCGTTGACCAATCCTGGCTGGGCGTAAAGAGTCGCTGAACACCGGTTCCAGTGAACGTACCCGGGATGACCTTGCCGTCTGCGTCGAGCAGTTCCAGCGTGGCGCTGCCTGGATATACCTCGGTGATACTCAATACATGTCGTGCCGTAATCGGACCCTGAGGCGGGATAACTGATAGGGTTTTGGGCTTGATCGTGAAGGTACGAATGGCCGTGGGCGATGAATCAACATGGTTCACCACTTGGATCGCCTGGAGTTTGTTCGTGCCTGGCGTCGGCCAAAGGTAGCTCGCTGTCCAGTTTTTTCCTGTCACCGTGGCTTGAGCGAGGACGTTGCCGTCAGGGTCAAGGAGGGATACGGCCGCTCCCGACCGACACACGCCGCTGATTGGTGCATCAGCCGCGGTCAGCGACTGTTCCCTGGGCTCATGGATTACCGGCGCAACAGGCCTGGCGATCAGTGCCAAAGCATTGCTCGGGCCGGATTCCAGGCCGGCGACTTTCTGCGTGACCCAAATCCGCTGCTCACCTGCTTGCCAGGGCTGCAAGGGCGTGAAGGTGTAGTGGAGACGATCATGAGTAAATGTCCCTGCCACCTCGCCCTCTGCGTTGTTCATGCGCAGAATCGCGCCCTCGTGAAAATCACCGGTAACTGTCAACGCCTGCCGGGGTTCAACCGGGGACGCCAACGGAGGGGTAATCGACAGTTTGGCGGGCTTGATTTTGAACGACCGCTTTACTGGGGGGGAAAGCAATGTTCCCAAGCTGGTCGCCACGCTCAGCGTGTGCTGTCCGGGCTTGAGCGACAATGGCGTCGAGACCCAATTGCCATTTGTATCGGGCAGCGCAGAAGACACCACGTCACCGACGGGGAATCGCGACAACACCACGCTTGAGCCAGGTCCTGCATAACCTTGTTGTCCGGAAAACACACCGTCCTGCTCTATGACTTCCCCTTCCGCCGGACTCAGAACTATCAGTTTTCCGAGGGTTACGTGAAATGTGCATGGGGCACTGTCGGCCGATGTCACGCCGTTGTACGTCTGCACAGCCTTCACGGAATGGGTGCCTAGAGCCCAGTATTGGGCGGGAGAAAACCAACGAATCGTGGCGCCCCCCCTGAAGGTGCCGGGGATGATTTGATCAGTGTTTGCGTCATACAGAATAACGGCGGTGTTGCCGGAGATCACGCCGGCGATGTTCAACTCCTGTGCGGGAGGCGTCGGGATCGACGGCTGCACGATCAGCGGCGGCGGCGGCGGGATCTGGAAGGCTGAAGGATCGGAGAAATCGGATTGATGATAAACGTTCTGGCCTCGGTGACAGGCTATGATCACGTGTTTTCCGATCGACCAACCGTAGGGTGCAATCGCCGCCCAAGTGCCATCCCAATCTACGACCGTGGCTAGTGAAGGGGTGCCACTGCTCTGACCAACTACTTCAATCCTGATGCCTGGGTGACCCTCGCCATAAATGGTGAGAACGCTAGCCGCACTGACGTCGACCCTGATAATGCGCGGTGCCCGCAACAGCGTAAAACTCACCGAGTCGGACCGCGATTCGGTGCTATTGACCGTTTGAACCGCAACGAGCGTAACAGGATCACCGGATTCCAAGTCCCGGGTTGGCGTACCACTCCAGCGGTCTTTGGACGCTGTGGTGACCAGTACAACTGCATTCGACCCTGTCTGCCGCACTTCAATTCTGGCGCCGTTTGCTCCACTGCCACTCAGTGGCGGACGAGCAACCTTGACGAAGCCAGGGTTGTCCAGGCCTGGCCTGAGGGGGCCTACCGTAAAGGTTCTGGGCTGCGACCAATCGGAGTATTCGTGCGGGGCTTTCCCACGTTGCCGCGCCCTGATGGTATGTGTCCCCACAAGCCAGGCCCGTTGGGAGGTGGCCGCCCAACTGCCATTTTCCTCGACAGTGGTGGACATCACACCGCCTGCGCCTTCGGACAGCGCCACCTGTACGGGAAACCCTGCGAGTCCTCCTGCTCCGCGGATGGTAGGAAGCCCCGACGGCGATACGGCTATGTCGGTTATCTGAGGGGGTATTAACAGCGCGAAACCGACGACAACGGAGGGTGGCGACACTTCGCCGTTGTATACCTGAAACGCCCATGCTTTTATCTCTTCGCTCATAGGCAAAGGGGAGCCGGGGGTGATTTGCCACCGGCCATTGCTGACCGTTGCCTCTTCAAGCACAAGTGTTGAGTTGGAGGTCAAAAGGACCTTCGAGCCTTCCAGACCCGTTCCACGAAAGGTCGGGAATGCTGTCCATGACAGGCCCGGCTGAGTGACCACTGGCGCTTCAATGCGTGCTTTCTGCAAGTTATAGGCATATCCCCACTTGCTGGTTGCACCCGCGTGATATTCGGCCCGAACCCAATCGAGCCACCAGATCCCCGGCGGAAACGTAACGTCACAGGTCATTCGCGACTTGTGCGTAGGAAAACTCCACCAAGAGTTGAAGCGGTGTTTGACCTGGACAATGTGCGCCACACCCGCAGCATCGGTGTACTGGACTTGGACTTTCCACGCGTGGATGGGAAAGCTTATCGTCAACGCGTAGGCCTGAAATACGAACGTTCTTGGAAGGGCTGCATTGCCGTTCGGGTGCTCAATATCAGGCGCAGGCCAATGAACGGCCATGATCTCGGTACGTTTTAGAACAGTTTTGGCAGGACGCGCCGGATGCAAGCCAGAGTTCTTCTTTTTCACGTCGGTTGTTCCTGCTGCAGAGGAAAAATATCGGCGGTGCCAGATATATTTCAGCACCTGGCTCTGCGTCACCTGTGAAAAATACCAGTCACGACCAACGGTCAATTGCCCGTATCGCTGCCTGTAGCTCGTAGTACTGAGCGGCATCTTCTTCTGACTTGCGCGACCGAAGCCTGCGCACCTGTCAACTTTGACAGGTTACGCAATGGCCCTTTCGTACTAGATTGACGCCGTACGCCCGCCACTGAATGGCTCACTCTGGGGAATGCGGGATGACCGTCAAGCAAAACACCCTCCTCGACGCCCTCGTCTCCTCGACCGGCAATCGCCGCAAAAATCGTGTCACGTTTGAAGCAGCGATGAAAAAAATCGGTGTGTCGTCGGTCTTCGACATTGCACTGATGTCCAAGGCTGATTTCGTCCGACAACTGGCCAGGTTCAGTGATGCAAATGGCGCACAGGCCTACGACAATGCCGTGGCTTATACCACCCTGATTGCTCGGCTATACCGCGAACACCAAACATCCTCCACGACGTCCCAGGCGCTCGACGCGCGCAGCGGCGTGCGCGCCATGGCCCCGCAAGGCCCAATTTTTTCCGCTCTGTTCGCAGAAGATTGGGATAACTTCTGCCGGCCCGGTGCGGTGGGTGCCGATGATTCGCCTGCCGCTTACCTGAGTGCCTTGAAGGTGTTCGTGGGCCAATTGGAAAGTACCAGTACAGACCCTGCCCGCCTGTTGCTCGACAGGCGTCGTCCCGACCTCAAGTCCCTGCTGATTACCCCCGAGAGCACCTTTACCCCGCAGCCCATGCTGGAAATCGTCAACGATGTGCTCACCCGCAATCTGCTCGCGTACCTGCAAACAGTGCCGGCGGACAAAGGCAAGGCATTACCTGCGGTGCTAAGCGAACGTCAGTACCCTTTCGCGTTGCCTTATAACTTTTATCACCACCAATGCCTGCTGGGGTTGTCCGGCACCAAACCCGGCCTGGGGCTGTTGAATTACCGAATCAGCCTGAAGTTACCAATCACCCAGGATGCCGGCAACGCCTACGGCGCGGTGCAGCAACCTGCGGCGCAGGCACAACAGTTGATGACAGGGCTGAGCCCGCAGCAGCAGCGTTTGCTGACAGCAGCAGCGCCGTTCAGTCATTTTTATCTCAATCGCAATGATTTGACAGTGAACTGGAAAAGCCCGGGGAACTGTCATTTGAGCCCGCATGCGCCTATGCCGACGGGATATGTACTGCCGGACGGGCAGGCGGCGGTGGGCGTCGGCTCTCCAGCCGTAACCGCTCCAGTCTCAACTTCCAGCGGGACCAATACAGTCCCTATTACATTTGAACGGGCCGGGCATTCCGATAAACAAATTGTGCCGATGTTCTTTGCCAGTGGCGCGGCCGTCAATAACACTACTTATCGGTTCAACCACTTGCACGCTGCCTCACGGGCGACCGTGTGTGTCCACATCAGGACGCACTCAGCGTTACCACCACTGACACCAGCAGGCTACAACGCTACCTTCGATATGCTCCTGCTCAGCGGCACGGTCGCGCATCCACTGAGTAAAGCCAGGCGTCGCGTGACCCTCACGCTGGACGAGGAATATCAACTCAGCGACGTGCAAAAAAACTACTTCACAAGCACCTTTGGGGTTGATATCTCCACGACGGATACCGGTTTATTGGCGAACCTGGATACCTTCATGCAACACACCGGCCTGCATGCCCAAGAAGTGGAGATGCTGTTCTCACGCCGGGGATTCGAGGTTCGCCTGTCGCCCAACTGCCCCAGCACAAACGCGCAAAGTGCGGGCCTCCTCGGTAACCTGGGGCGGGCTTTTCCCCACGCCAACCACTACGGCGCCTGCTACATCAATGGCGTGGGCAGTGACAACTACACTGCCAGCACCTTGGCAACCACCGTGCCACACCAGTATGAACAATTCGACAATGCCATGGACCTGCAGCCCTTCGAATTTGGAGATAAAAAGATCTGGCGCCTGACCTTGACCTCCCTTGATCGCCTTGATCGCCTGCAACGCATGATTCGCTTGCAGCGCTGGACGAAAATACCCTTTGCAAAACTCGACACCCTGGTCATCAACGCCATGCGCGCAGAAGTCAAAACCAACTTGAGCCTCGAGCCCAACGACAACACCTTGCGCGCGTTGGGCGTGTATCACTTTCTCGATCAGCGCTATGGCATCGACCCCGAAGAGTTTGCCGCGCTGATGCACCACCTCACGCCCTACACCAATAACAAAGACGATAAAGCTCTGTTCGATAAGGTGTTCAACGAGGTGCTCGTGTTCGACAGCCCACTGGTCCTTACCCAGGCAGCGTTCAACCTGACCGATCCCGCTCACCGCAAGACTGTGATGCAACTGTGCGCAGGTCTTGGCTTGCAACCCACGGGCGATTCCCTGGGGCTGATCGCCGCGCAAACCCAACGGTGGCTGGGATCACTCAAACTTGACTTGAATACCGTTTCATCATTATTTCGCCAGGCGCGCATCGCCCGTTTTTTTGGCTATACCGTGGCCGAACTACTGACCCTGGCCAACCTGCTCGGCGGGCAACATTTCAAAACCCAGTTGGCCAGTGGCCAACTGGGTTCGCAGACGGGAAATAACAACGCGGATATTCTCGATGTGCTGATGCAACTGTGCTGGGCCGCCCAGTGGCTTGTCGAAAGCAAACAAACGGTCGCGCAGTTGCAGCGGCGCCTGGGACCGAATATCCCACTGATGCAGCCCCATGACGGCGCACGCCGCCCCCAGGTTGAAGCCGAACAGTTAAGCGACGACCTGCGTACCAGGCTGACCACGCTTCAGGTGGATGTCGGGCGCAAAGTGGTGACGCAATCCCAGATTTCAACATTGAACCTACCCGCCACAAACGATGACGATCAGCCGCTCGACTGGTTTACCTTGCTGACCAGCTTCAACGTGCTGAATGCCACCGGTTTGCTGATCGGGCTTGATCAAATGACCTTCACTGATGAGCCCATGAATTGGCTCGGCCGCTCGCTGGACAACTTGCTCGCGGCGCAAAAGCTCGCTCCCGGCGTCAAGCAGGCCAGCAAGGCGAAACTTATCGCCCTGCTGCTCGACACCCACGATCACCAAGTCCACCTGTTGGCGACGCTGCTCCAGGAAACCACACAACTGCCCGTTGATCGCGCCGTTGCGGTGGCTCATTGGGCCAATACTTCGGTGTTCAGCATCCTGCTAGACGCTCAGGGTGATGGTCCGGAACTGATCGAGCAGTTCCAGCGGGTCTCACGGCATGCCGAAATCGTCGTGCAACTGCGACTAAGCAACCGAGCATTGCGCACGTTTGTGCTCAACCCGCAATGGCTGGGGGCGTACCCCATTACCAATAGCGAACCCTCACTCGCAGACCTCTATCTGTTGGAGCGTTTCAGCGCCTGGCAGCAGGCGCAAAGCCAACCCGAGGATAGCCTGCTCAGTTACTTCAGCCTTGCCAACCCGCCGGCGGCGAAGCGTAAAAACAAAACCCAGCGCAAACGCGTGAGTACGGCGGCCAACGCAGAGTTGGCAACGCTGCTGAACTGGACCTCCATAGAGATCGAGAACCTGGCCACCTTACTGCCGGATGGCATTGCCACGTCCATGGAGCAAGTGGACTGGATACGCCGATGCCAGGAGACCTGCGCGGCCAGCGGGCTGTCGGCGCAGAATCTGCTCCAGGCCACTGCGCTCAACGCGAGCAGCAGCTTGACCGATTGGAAGACCGTCGGCGAAGCAGCTGTTGTCGGCGACGGCATGGCGTAACCGACACTTGCCTGCTTTCGAGGAGCAATGATGACGACCTTTTTCGACGCACCTCTCAATGAATCCCTGCGAGACGCGATGCTTGCATTGTATTTGCACGAAGCCGTGCCCAACGATGCGTACCTTATTCAGCAAAACATGGTTGACCGCATCCAGACCCCTGCCGACCTCTACGAATACTGGTTGCTGGATGTTCTGGTTAGCCAAAACGTGCCCACCAGCCCGGTCGCCTGCGCCATCGCCAGCGTGCAGCAACTGGTCAACAGCCTCATGCTGAATATGGAGCCCGGTTACAGTGACGACAGCCTGAGCCCGGAACAACTCCATACCTGGCAGGCAGGCTTGAATCGCTACTCGACCTGGACCGCACTCCAACAGTTGCACAACTTTCCGGATACCTATCTGGACCCCACGTTGCGCTTAACCAAGACCGAACACTTCGCGCAGCTGGAAGACGACATCACACAGGCGCGCATCGAGCCACAAACCATTCAGGCAGCAGTACTGGGCTACCTGGCCCGGTTCGAAGAAGTGGCCAACCTGCGCATTTGCAATGCCTATATCGACGGCGAGGACTTCGCCAACAGCACCTATCATTTCGTCGCACGGTCGCCTGCGGAAAATGCGGTCTATTGGCGCACACTGGACATGCGTGAGCGGCCGCTGATTGCTCCGGCAGAGCAACCCGGCAAGATGCCGCCTAAATACGACAAGCCGTTACCCCATGCGTGGACAGATTGGCAAAGAGCCAATGTGCCCATTTCCGACAAAATCCTGGAACATACCATTCGGCCGTGCTGGTTCAATAACCGATTGTTCGTGGTCTGGGCACAGGTGGAATTTTCCGAAACCAATACCTTGCCCGCCGAAGAACGCGCGCCCCGTCTACAGGACAGTGTGAAGGCCTATCCTCTATTCCGTCTCTACGCCAGCTATATGAAATACAACGGCAGTTGGAGCACCCCAAGAGTTTACGTGGAGCACTACTGCAAGACTGAGACACTGGTGGCGAAGACGCCGGACGAGATCGCCGCGCAAACCCATACCGTCGCTGTATACGACCACTCCACCTCACCCGAGTCACTGTTTTTGATGGTCTACAGCGGCTACCGAAAAGACGACGATGAGACCGGCGATAAAGACCAGTACGACTTCCTAAGAACCGTGCGCATCGACAAAAATTTCGAGGTCACCTCGCTGTTCCCCGTCAATGCCGTGGTTCCCGATATTGCCCCCGGTACAGAGCAGGAAGATTCCAACGACAGCCGGGCGCATGTGTTGCTGATCGGTCACCTGTTTGCCAGTGACCTTAAAAATGAGCATCGCTGCCAGTTCTGGTTGCCGTCCAGCGTACCTGTTTTTGGCTCCGTCGTAGACGGCGCGCCGGCAGCGCCGTCGGATATGTGGAACTACAACGGCTGGCAATCGCGGATCAAAACGCTTGAGAAAGACCTCGATATCGTTTACGACCGAGACAGTTCCAACATCGAGTTGACACTCACGCTTGGCGAGGGGTTCGACAACATCCGAACGGAGCTGCTCTCATTTTATGAAGACGATGCGAAAACCCGCGAGCGGTTGACCCTGGTACTGATCTTCGATCTAGGCAGTCTGCATAAAGGCGCCTGTACGTTATTGCCGGGATCAATGTTGCTGCCCAAAGGCAATGATTTTTTCGTCCAGCCCGCCGCTACATATGAAATGGTCGTCGTGGGCAGTTATTTGGCTGGGAAACTGATTCTCGAACATACCGGAACGTCCAAATTTTCGGTGCCTTCGACAGCGGCGGGAGAATACGCCTCGCTGGAAGGCAAAAGAGTCAAGTTGCATTTGCTCGCAGAGCTGGGTAAGGCCCAAGCGGGCTTTGTTCGTCATTCGCCGAATGGAAAGCTTGTGTTCAGCAATAACATTAATCGCACCACCTCGGGTCCCTTCAGCTACAGGATGTTCATCGGTCATCCTTTGGACGTCCAGGCGACGACCCCAGCGATGAAATTTGAGCAAATAAGCACGCTCTATCTGAGCAATATTGTGTCCCGCCTGAGCAAGGACTCGGTGACACGCTACGCCTTCTCCATCGACCAGTCGACTTATCAACCGGATGGATGGCCGGTGCAATGGCCATCGGAACAAAGTGAGCTGGAAATCCCGCTTATTTATGGCGTGTTGATTTATGAGACCCGCGCATCGCTCTTACCCATCCAGCCAACATTGGTGGGCGGCGCATTAAAAACCGCAACGTTCACGTGGGGCGCCGAACTCGGTACGCAGTTACAAATTGCGCCCAGCATTAACAGCTTGCTGGACCCGTCCCAGGGCAATAGCCGGTCGTTGGGCAAAGCGCAATTTATCGACTTTACGGGTTCAAGCATCCAGTTCAGTGACGTTCGCCATCCAACGGGCACGTTCCGGGCGCCGATCCGCATGAACACCACGTTCGTGAGGCACCTGATCGAACTGGCAGACAACGGTATGGACGCGCTGCTCAGTTGGGACACCCAGCACTTGCCCGAGCCTGCCATTGAACCCAATCAAGGACTGGAGCCCATGGACTTTACAGGAGGCTACTACCTGTACTTCCTGGAGCTCTTTCTGTACTTGCCGTGGCTGGTGGCCCACCGTCTCAATCAAGAACAGCAGTACGCCGAAGCCAAGCGTTGGCTGGCGTTTGTCTTCGACCCCTCCAGGCAAAGCAACACGTCGGGCCACCCCGGTTACTGGCAGTCAGTCCCTCTGGAAGAGAGCATCTGGCCGTTGCCGTCAGACCCCAGCCAGGCGGTTATGTATCCAGACGATCCACACCGAATTGCACTGGCCTTTCCTGTGCACTTTCGCAAAGCCTTGTACGGGCTCTACATCGACATCGAACTTAACCAGGGCGATGCGGCGTATCAGGAATTAACCCCGGACGGCCTGGCGGAGGCCAAGTTGCGTTACACCCACGTGCTCGACTTGCTGGGCCCGCGCCCGGATGTCCGGCAAGCCGATCACTGGACGCCCATCACGCTGGAGACGCTGACCACAACGAATAATCCCCATCTGCGCGCGTTCGAGCAGCGACTGATTACCACCCAGGCGCAGTTGGAACGCTCCCCACCCCAGCGCCTCGGCCCGCCGCCCTCCTCACCGGTTGCCCCGCTGCTGTGTCTGCGCCCCTCCAAGCGCGATTCGTCACTGTCGAGCATTAACAACCCGTACCTGCGCAAGCCTTTCAACCCCGAACTCATCCGACGCTGGAATCAGGCGGAAAACCGCCTGTACAACCTGCGACATAACCTGGACATTGCCGGTAACCCACTGAACCTGCCGTTGTTTGCGGCACCGGCAGACCCGCGTGCCTTGCTGAGCATGCAAGCTCAAGGGCTATCCGGCAACGGAATGAGTCGCTTGCTGAGTCCGCAGATTCCTCATTACCGTTTCAGCTTCATGTTTGCCTTGGCGCAAAACGCGGTGCAAAGCGTGATTCAGTTCGGTTCGACGCTGCTGTCGCTGATTGAGCGCAAAGAGCAGGCTCAGTATCTGGAACTGCAGCAGCAGCAGGCTTGGGGCCTGGCGAAGATCGCGCTGGATATTCAAGCCCAGGCAGTCAGCACCGACGAAGCCAACGAGCAAGCGCTCCTGGCCACCCAAGCCATCATCCAGGGCCGCATCGACTATTACGAAGGGTTGCTCCATGAAGGTGTGACTGCTGCGGAGAAAAAGGCAAGTGCCTTGCATCTCAACGCACGCATGGCCGAGGCCGCCGCCAGCATGCTGGGCTTATACGCCGAAACGCTCAAAGTACCGCCGAACATGTACGGCATGGTCGTCGGCGGTCAACGCCTGGAAGGGACCGTGCAGGCGCCCATGTATCTTCTGCAAGCGTCTGCAACCGTACAGCACGGGGCTGCCGAAACCCTGAGCACCCATGAGCAATACCGGCGACGTTACCAGGAGTGGACACATGCACGTGACCAGGCCAAACGTGAAGCAGAGCAGTGCACGGCGCAAATAGCCGCGTTGCAAGCCCAGCACACGGCTACCCGCCTTCAGGTTCGCCAGGCACAAGCCGCGCTGGATTCGGCCCGCCAGACCCACGATTTTCTGCTGAGCAACAATCGGTTCAGCCGATCGCAGACCTACGAATGGCTCAACAGCAAGTTTTCCAACTTCTATTACACCGCGTTTAACAACGCGCAATCCTTGTGTCAGTCAGCCGAAGCCTGCTGGCAATATGAAATGGGCCAGTTCAACCAAACTTTCGTACATCCGGGCGCATGGAACAGCAGCTACCGTGGCTTGGGCGCCGGCGAAACGCTTAACATGAACCTGCAACAGATGTACCGCGAATACGTCCAGCAGCACCGGCGTGATCTGGAAATCCGCAAAACCGTGTCATTGCGAGACCTCAAGGCCAAGGATGGCGCCTCCACCGTGAATAAAACCTGGGAACAGATCAAGCAGGCTTTGCAGGCAGGGCGCTGTGAGTTCGAATTGACGCAGGCGATGTTTGACGCTGACTACACGGGCCAACAGCACTATCTGCGCCGGATCAAGACCGTCAGCGTATCGTTCCCTGCCCTGCTGGGGCCGTATCAGGATCTCTGCGTTTTGCTGACCCAACTTTCCAGCAAGGTCGAAATGTCCGCGACATCGGGAGCCAACACCAAGGTCAATCTAAGGGCGCAACAGCAGATCGCGTTGTCCCACGGGCTCAACGATGACGGCCAGTTCCAATACAACTATCAGGACGAACGCTACCTGCCTTTCGAATACACCGGTGCGGTTTCACACTGGAGCCTGACGATCCCTAACCCTCAAGCCGCGCAGTCGATCATCGACTCACTGCAAGACGTCATCATCCACCTCAGCTACACCGCGCGATCGAGTGCAGGCTTATGAACCCGCCACCCCCCCTGCACATCGACCCTCCCGCCCTGCCCAAGATGGGCGGTGCAATCCAGAGCATCGGAAAAGGTTGGGCACCTGTGGGCACCCGTGGCGAGGCCAGCCAAAGCATTGCCTTACCCATTTCCCCCGGCCGGGGTTACGCGCCGAAGCTCTGGCTGGCCTACGCCAGCCAGAGCGGCAACAGCACATTCGGCATGGGCTGGGGGTTACCGCAGCATGAGATTTCGCTGCGCACATCACAGGGAACGCCACGGTATGACGGCAGTGATCAGATCATGGGGCCCAGCGGCGATGTGTGGATGCCTGAGCGGTCCGAGGACGGCGCGCTCATTGCCAGGCAGGCCTCAAGCTACCGGGGTGAAAGCCTCGGCACGCAATACCAGATAGTGCGCCACTGGCCCAGGGTGGAAGGCGACCATGCGCTGATCGAGCATTGGTCCGCCCCAAGCGATCTCGCCGGATTTTGGCTGGTTCATTCGTCGGATGGCAGCTTGCATATCTACGGCAAAACCCGAGAGTCACGCAGGTTCAATACACAAAACCCGGACCAGGTGGGGGCCTGGTTGCTTTGCGAAAGCATGGACGCCAGCGCCCAACATATCGTCTACGAGTATATGGCCGAGACGGACGTTCCCGCGCCGCCGCAACTGCGCGACTATCGCTCGCAGCGTTATCTCAAGCGCGTGTGTTATGGCAATAGCATTGCCTTCCCACATCTTTATGCATGGAAGGAAAACAGTTGGAAGAACCAGCTCTGGCATTTTCAACTGGTCTTCGATTACGCCCAGCGCAGTACCGACCTGCAAGTCCCCCCCAGTTACGCGCAAAGCCAGGTTTGGCAAACACGCAGCGATCCGTTCTGGAACTATGCCTACGGTTTTGAACTGGGCACTCGGCGCCTGTGCCGACAGGTGCTGATGTTTCATCACTTCCCTGATGACCTGGGGCCAATACCGGTACTGACTCAACGACTTTTGCTGGAGTACCGACAAAGTTCGCTCGGTTATAGCCTGCTGAGCGCATTTCACGTCCAGGCCTATGACAGCCTCGGCCAGGTGGAAAGTCGGCCACCGACGGAATATCACTACAACGAATTTACCCTGCATGGCGCACAGTGGAAACCGCTTGCCGCACCCGATGACACGCCAGAATTGCACCTGGTTGATCTCTACGGCGAAGGACTGCCGGGGATGCTTTACCGAGTCGAAGGTGCCTGGTACTACCGCGAACCGCTGCGTGATACAGCCGCAAGCGACGCAGTGAGCTACAGCCCGTGGCAAAGACTGGAGCGCACTCCTGTAGCGAACAGCCGCCAGCGGTGGTACCAGTCGCTGACCGATCTGACGGGTAACGGAAAACTCGACTGGGTGATAGCAGCCCCGGGACTGAAGGGCTTTTTCACCCTTTCCCCAAACCGCGAGTGGTCGAACTTCGTGCCCTTCGAAGCGCTTCCCAACGAACTGCTTGAGCCGTCGGCTCAGATGGCAGACCTGATCGGCACGGGGCTGAGCGACATCACGTTGATCGGCCCACGTAGCGTGCGGCTGTACGCCAACCAGCGCGACGCCGGGTTCGCCCGGGGCATCGATGTGCCTCACCCGGCCGATTCAGACAGCCGGGATGAACTGCCCATATTCAGCGACAGTCAGACCGAGCTGGTGGCGTTCAGCGATTTGTTGGGTTGCGCGAGCGTGCAGTTGGTGCGTATCCGAAGTAATGAAATCAAATGCTGGCCGAGCCTGGGTGGCGGGCGCTTCGGCGACGGTTTTGTATGGTCCGCACTGCCTTTCGCGTCCGAGACCTTCAATGCATCACAGGTCCTTCTCGCCGACCTGGATGGCAGCGGTGCGGCAGACCTGCTCTACCTGACCTACGACGCCATCCTGGTGTTCATGAACCAGGCCGGGAACGGCTACCCCGCAACGCCCTCCGAGCTGCCCTGGCCCGCCGGCATGCGCTATGACCGATCCTGCCAGGTCAGCACAGCGGACCTGTATGGCAGTGGTCGCAGCAGCCTGATCGTATCCTCCCCTCTTCTCACTCCCCGGCACTGGCACCTCGACCTCAACGGCGCCAAGCCTTATCTGATGAACGCCAGCTGCAACAATATGGGCTCCAGCACGCAGTTGATTTACCGCAGCTCGGCTCAGGAATGGCTCGACGAAAAACAGGCACCGCGCGTTGCAGGCAGCCTGCCGCCGGTGGCGCGCCTGCCGCTGGTGGTGCAACTGGTCAAACAGTTGGTACTGATTGACGAGGTCACTGAAAATCGCTTGACCCAGACGTTCACCTATCGCGAAGGTTATCACGATGGGGTTGAACGAGAGTTTCGCGGCTTTGGGCTGTTGCTGCAGGGCGATACCGAAGCCTCGGAAGCCGAACGTGCGCAGACAGGTTTCAGCGCTCCGGTGTTGACTAAAACATGGTTCCATACTGGCGAAAGCATCGACCGAGGCACTCAGGGCTTCAGTGCCCACGACCCGTTGGTCAGTCCTCTGAAGCCGACATTACTGCACAATGACCAGGCCATGGTCACCGACCCGCTGCTCGCGCGCGATATAGCGCGCAGCTTGAGCGGCCGAACGCTGCGCACCGAAGTGTCAAACGCCGACGACCTGCCCGCCGATGCCGTTCCCTATACTGTCGTTGACTACCGCTACCGGGTCAGCGTACAGCGCCCCCGAGGCAATAATCAGCCCTACGCGATAGTAATGCCACTCGTGGTGGAAACACGCAGCTATCAGTATGAACCGCAGATTCCGGATGATCCGCTCTGCCAACATGCGTTGAGCCTGGAGTGGGATCAATTTGGCAATGCCACACGCACCATGACCGTGCACTATCCCCGGCGCAAGGTCGTCGACGATGCACCGCCCTTCAGCGACCAACATCAGCGACGCTGGTGGCGGGACGCTCACGACGAAGCTCAGCAAACCTGGCATTTGCAGCAGGACAAAGCGCAATTTATCCACCACCAGGGAGCCGAACACGCCGACGTCGAAGCCTGGCGCCTGAACCTGCCCTACTTGCAGCGCAGCAACTTTCTGACGCTGGAAAAAGCAGCGTTGGCCCCCGAGGACATCAGCCATGAAAACGTGCTGCATTGGAGCCGGGACGACGGCGAATGGGCGAATCTGTCAGTGCTCGGTGGCTTGTCCCGACAGTTCTACATGGACCCGTCCAACGCTCAAGTCCTCCCTGCGGGCAGGTCGACATTCGAGGCACTGACGGCCTACCACGAACACGCCGAGCTGGACGCAACCGCCCTGCAAGCCTTTGACCGACTCAAGGACGCCGACAACGCCTTCGACCTGATGGCCTTGCTCCAATCGCCACAAGCCGGTTACCACATCATGGACCTGTTCCTGCCTACCGTTGCAAAGCTGCCCGCCAGCAATGACGCGAAGAACTATTTGTGGTCTCTGCAAACCGGATTCCCGATCTATGCCAGCGGGTTTCATCACCTGCTCAGCTACCGCGAAACCCGCAGCCATGGCGAAACCCGCTTCACCTACGATAAGTATCAATGCCTGGTCACTGAGGTGCGCTTGCCGGATGGGTGTACCACTCGCACCCTCGACATCGACTATCGCACCCTGCTGCCCACCACTATCGAAGACCCCAATCGCAATATCCAGCAAGCGCGTTACAGCGCTTTCGGCGAACCGTACATTACCACCTTCCATGGCACCGAGCGGGGTGTCGCCACAGGTTTTCAGGCGCTTGAACGCTACGAGGCGCCGCCGGACCGAACCCCGGCCACCGCACTGGCGAACAAGGAGAGCGCTATTGGCAAGTTCGCCAGCGCCGGGTTCTGGGACCTGTTCTGCTGGATGGGGCAAATCCCCGATTCACTCCCCCACACTTCCGAGTGGCGCGCATGGGCCATCGAAGCGGGCTTTATTTTGCCCAGCGGGCATTTTTACGACCGGGCCCGCCGCTACCTGGACAATGTGCAGACCCTTAGCGTCAATGAGCAGGCGCTCAAACGCTATATTCACGCGGCACGCCGGGAACCGGTGAACACCTTGACCCTGGTGTCGGATCAGTACCCCGATACCCCGGGGCAGAGGGCGCAGATTCGCGCGACCATCACCTGCCTGGATGGCTTTGGTCGACACCTGCAAACCAAGCGGGAAGTCGAACGGGGCGCGGCCTGGTTGGTCGATGACCAAGGCCAATTGCTACTCAACCCCGACGGCACTCCCCAAGTCGCAGAAGTGCCACGGCGCTGGTGGGTGAGCCAACCCGTCGAATACAACAACAAGGGGTTGCCGGTGCGGGAATACCGATCCTATTTCGCCGACCGGTGGAGTTATATTGATGATCGGTCGATGCGCGCACACGCCCTGCACGACCAACATTTTTACGATGCCCGGGGCCGTCTTGTCAGCACCCTGCTGGCCAAAACAATGCTGCAAGGGGATCCGCCGCAGCAACGGCCTCTGCGCCGGGAGATTTGGTATTGGCTCTGGAACAACGTGATGTTCGATGAAAACGACTTGTTCGATGCCCCGCCAACCAAACAGCGGCAACCCCGCGAACTCAAGCGCTAGCGCCATGAACATCGCTACCCCCAGTCTCAGCGTGGTCGACAGTCGCGGCTTGAACGTCAGGCAGGTGCAGTACTGCCGACTGCCCCATGACACGCTTAGCCAGACGCGCATTCATCGCCGACGCTTCGACGCCGCCGGGCAGTTGGCCGCGGAGCAAGACCCACGCCTACCGGCAGGCGCACCCAATCAGACCAATCGCTACAGCCTCAACGGTGCGCGCCTGCTGAGCCAGAATGTCGACGCCGGCTGGCAACTGCACCTATTGAGTGAAGCACGGCAGGTGCTGCACCACTGGGATCAGCGCGGCAGTCATTGGCAGAACGAATACGATACGCAACTGCGCCCCGTCGCCTGCCATCAAACCGCGCGGTCCCAACCCCGCAGAACCATTGAGCGACTGGTCTACGGTGATAATTCACCACAGTCGGCCGCCCATAATCAGTGTGGGCAGGTAATCCATCACTATGATCCAGCCGGTTTACTCAACACCCCCGACTACGCATTGACCCGCGCACCGCTGAGCCAGTCGCGCAGCTTCCTCCTGACACTGGACCCGGTGGACTGGGCTGGTGACCTCAAGGCAGCACGCAGCGCTCTGGAACCGACGCCTTATACGACCCACTGGCAATACAACGCCATGAATCAAGTGATTGTACAAACCGATGCCAAAGGCCATCGCCAGTTCTATGCACTCAACATCGCCGGCCAGCTCAAACGCTTATCCCTGCAACTCAAGCACGCCGCTGCCGCGCGCATCATCGTCGACGATTTGCACTACGATGCCTTGGATCGGCAGCAAGGGCATACGGCAGGCAATGGAGTAGTCAACCGTCTGACCTTCCACCCTGCCGACGGACGGATAATGCACCTGTCCTCGAAGAAAGATCATCAGCGCCTGCAGGACATGAGCTACGACTACGACCCGGTCGGCAATGTGATTGCCGTGGACGACGCTACTCAAGGCGCACGGCACATCGCCAATCGACGCGTCGAGGGCGTGCGTTACTTTACCTACGACAGTCTCAGACAATTGATCACTGCGACCGGCCTTGAAGCCGTGGGTGCCACCACCCAGCCGCAGTTGCCCACGCTCATCACACCCATTGATCTCACGCGGCGCAGCCACTATACCCGGCATTACACCTATGACAACGGCGGTAACCTTATCAAGCTGGTGCACACCAGCCCGGTCGCCGGGCAGGGTCACACCTGTGTCACCACGATCGACCCGGCCAGCAATCGCGCCGTCAGTTGGACGCGAGGTGATGCGCCGGCAAACGCATTCGACTATGACGCCGGCGGTAATGTGCAAACACTGCAACCCGGCGTCCACCCCTTGCTCTGGACCCCCCGCGACCAGCTTCACCGCGTTACCCTGCTGCAACGCCCGCAAGGCGAAGATGATTTTGAACAGTACGACTATGACAGCCAGGGAATGCGCTTGCGCAAATGGCACAGTGCTCAGGCTGCATCCAGCACCCGCCTGCACAAACAGCACTACGTGCCTGACCTCGAAGTGCACACTGAGCAAGGCCACGAAGTACTGCATGTGATCACCCTGCAGGCAGGCACCAGCCAGGTGCGCTGCCTGCATTGGCCGCAAGTACCACCCGCCGGAGTCGAACAGGATGCCTTGCGCTTTAGCCTCACTGACCATCAGGAGTCCTGCCTGATCGAATTGGACGGTGCCGCGCAGTTGATCAGCCACGAGGACTATTACCCTTATGGCGGAACGGCCTGCTGGGCCGCACGCTCCGAGGTAGACGCCAACGGCAAGACGCACCGCCACAACGGCAAGCAGCGTGACCGCAGTGGCCTCTACTACTACGGTGCGCGCTATTACGCACCCTGGCTGAGTTGCTGGATAAGCCCGGACCCCGGCGGCACGGCAGATGGGCCCAACCTGTATTGCATGGTGCACAACAATCCGATCAACAACGTCGACAAACAAGGGTTGAATACCGACTTCGCCTATTTGATCGGCGGCGCAACGACGTTATTAGGGGCGGGGCTGGCAGCAGCGGCACTCGCCTACTTCAAACAGGCAGCGCCAGCAGCGCAGGAACGCGCGCTCCCCTCGTTGGACTTTGACCTGCACCCCGATGAACTGAAACGCCTTCAAGCATTCAGTAAAAAATTAACCAGCGCCGAGACGCTGCAAGTGCGAAAACTGACCGATGGCTCGGTACTCGCTTACGTGCCTAAAAACCTGCAACACGCCACTGACTTGTCCAACGCCAACGACGCCAGATTGCAAAAACAAGTCGCCAACGGGCTGCCGTCCATCAGACTGCGCGACGCGCCTCCACCGCCCAGCAAAAAAATCGCCGCCCCGGTCGCCTACTCGCCGTTTGAGGTCGGCGCGACGACGACAGTTTCGCGCAAGAAAGCCGAACGCATCGCCGCCGTGGAGGAAGTGGTACAACCGACCGCAAACAGCACCACCAGCGGCCCAAGGGGGGCCAACATCAACACTGACCAGTTTTTTCTCAGCCCGCACTTCCTTGAGTTGGACGAGACCCAACGCGGCAAAATCACCGACGCGCTCGAGGCATTCGCAGGTTCGCTATCGGCTGCTGGCTACCATAAATACGCTCACGATACCGAACAGGATCAAAACATCGCCCACGTGCCCGGCAAACAGAGAACGCTACGCGCCATTCATACACTGGACATCACATCTTTTGAAGGCACCGCTGGCGGACGTGGTGACTGGCGCCTCGTCATGTACCAGATCGACGGAGTGTTTTTCCCGCAGCGCATGGACCGGCATCGAGATATCCTTGCCCGCGCGAGGAGATAGCGCCATGGGCGATTCCCTCGATACGCATACCCCTACGCTCAGAGTGAGCGACAGCCGTGGTTTGGTGGTGAGGGAAGTCGCTTACCTGCGAAGCGTTACGAGCGAGGCGCCGTTACCCCTGTCCACCCGTCAGGTCTTCGATGCGGCGGGCAATGCATTGGAGCAGTGGGATGCGCGCGTGACAACATCCCAACCTGATCTGACCAGCACCTTCAGTCTGTCGGGCCGGACGTTGTTCACCGACCATGTCGACGCCGGGTGGCGCGCCGAACTCTACGCAGACACAGGACAGGTCATCTGCCGATGGGATCAGCGAGGCAGTCGGCAAACCATCGACTATGACTCACTGGGACGTGCGATTGCACACCATGAGCAACGCTGCACCGCCCCCGCCGCCCTCACCGTCGAGCGGCAGTTTTATGCTGACGGTTCAAGCCAATTCGCCCAACACAACCAGTGCGGCCAACGCGTGCGCCATCTTGATCCGGCAGGCAGCCTGGAGGTCAGCGAGTACGCACTGGACAGCGCCGTGTTGCAGGAACAGCGGCGCTACCTCAACACGCTGGATATGCCCGATTGGCCCGCAAGCCTGGAACAGCAGGAAGCCATGCTCGAACCCGGACGCTACGAAACCCAGTGGGGTTATAACGCGACAGGAGATCAAATTGAGCAGACCAATGCTCGACACTATCAGCAACGCAGCCGTCTGAATGTAGCCGGACAACTTGCCGGGCTTCAGCTCATTGCGCCAGGGGACGCCGCGCAAACGTTGGTGCAGACTCTCGACTACGCCGCGAACGGGCAGGTGCAAACCCAGATCGCCGGCAATGGCGTGGTCACATCCTGGCGGTTCGACCCGGCCAACGGACGCCGCACCGAACAACGCTCAGTCAAAGGCTCTGTGCGCCATCAATGCCTGACTTACGATTATGACCCGGTCGGCAATGTCATCCGCGTAACGGACTCGGCACAGGCCAGCGAGTTTTTCTCGGGCCAACGCGTCGAGCCGATACGTACGTTTGCCTACAACACCCGCTACCAACTGATCCGCGCGACCGGTTACGAAAGCACCGGTGCTGGCGCGCAACCGCAGTTGCCTGACTTGATCCCGCTGAGCGACCGCAACCGCCTGCGCAATTACACACAGACCTACGCCTACGATCAGGGTGAAAACCTGACCAGCCTGGTTCATCACAGTGCAACCAGCGGCCAGGGTTACACGCTCACCATGACCATCGCCCCCCTCAGTAATCGCTGCCTGAGTTGGGCCAAGGGCGCGGCGCTTCGCACAACGACCTTCAGCTACGATGCAGACGGCAATCTGCAAATGCTGTACCCCGGTGCGCAGAAGCTGGCGTGGACGCCGCGCAATCAGTTGCAAAGCGTGGTGCTGGTCAGTCGTAAAAATGCAGTCAATGACGACGAGCGCTACGCCTACTGCGCCCAGGGCAATCGTGTGCGCAAGGTACACAGTGCATGGAGCGCAACGCTGATGCACGTCCAAGAAACACGTTATTTGCCAGGCCTGGATATCAAGGCAGTGGGGGGTGACGAACAATGCCACGTCACCAGCCTGCAAACGCCTGCCGGCCCGATCCGTTTTTTGCACTGGGTGCAGGCGCTCCCCCACGGCGTCGAAAACAACCCGTTGCGTTACGGCCTGCACGACCACCTGGGTTCGACTGCACTGGAGCTTTCGGGCGATGCCACAGTCATCACCCATGAAGGCTACTACCCGTTTGGCGGCACGGCCTGGTGGGCAGCGGTTTCCCAAGTACAGGCCGACTGCAAAACCATTCGCTATTCGAACAAGGAGCGCGACCACAGCGGCCTGTACTATTTTGGGGCCAGATACTACGCGCCATGGCTGATGCGTTGGATCAGCCCTGATCCGGCAGGGTCTGTGGATGGACTCAACCTCTATGCCATGCTCAGAAACAATCCAATGAGTTATGTGGACCCCACCGGCCTGGCCAGAAGCCGCCTGGACTACCTGGATCTTGCCGCTGGGCCGGCGCCGGATAGGGTCAGGGAAAGCGCACTGGCGGCGAACAGCTCGCTGGCGGACCATTTCGATACATTCATAGAAGCCACGGATCACATGATGCGCACCGCTGAAAGTTTCGCGGCACACACACGCGGCTTGGGCGGGGCACAAAGGCGCAAAGTCATCGCTGAGAACAACCTCGATCCCAAATCCGATCTGGAATTGCTAAAACCCAAACTGGCGCATGCAGGCTATACCGCGAGTGGACATACGCTAGCGCAAAACCACTTTTACAATTTCCCGGTCAAATCCGTCGGTTTCCCTGGCACCGAATATGTTCGCGCCATGAACGACAAGGAAGTAGCGACGCGCTCAGCCATGCGTAAAAGCATGCCAATACCCGGATTCAAAGGCGCACCAGCACTGCCGATCACCCTCAGCCAGGCCCATCCCCATGTCGAGGTTACTGACTTGGACGCAATGATCGGCGCAGTCAAGAACGTGTATGGCCAAAATCACGTGCAGATGCATCCCTTCACCGAGCAGCGCATAAGAGCCCACGTCAAGGACAGCCACTACTTACTTCCCTACCGAGCGGGAATACCGGGAACCCACGCCGAAGTGCTGGCACAGAACGACCTGCTGCATCGCTTGGACGCCAGCGGCCTAGGCATCGCCACCGCGATGCGCGATGCCGCTATGTACACAGTGAGGATCACGCCACCCAATCGTGAGTTTCCCTCCTGCGATCACTGCAGTGGGATCGTATCTCCACTGATTCATGTCATCACGGGTCTGACCGAGGTTAATCGCCTGACCACAGCGCCCATTGCATCAAGAATCAGACGGCTTTCAATCTGATAAGCCCATGCTATGGTGCGAGCCCATTTCCCGCTCTGCGCCCTAGCATGAAGCCGACCTCCCGTACGCTGCGTTTGACGCTGTATACCTTGCTGATCGTCGCTGGCGCCATTGGCGCAACTGCCTTGGCCACGCGCCATGCCGAACGCCAGGCGTTGGTGGACGACGCCGCCCGCGCCAATCAGCAGCTCGCGCTGTATGCCAATTCGCTGCACACCCTGATCGAACGCTACCGCGCCCTGCCCGCCGTACTGGCGCTGGACTCGGAGATGATCAATGCCTTGAAAGGCCCGCTGGATGCCACCACTCAGGACCTGCTCAACCGCAAGCTGGAACGCATCAATGGCGCAGCACAGTCTTCCACCCTGGAGTTGATGGACCGCACCGGCCTGGCCGTAGCGGCCAGTAACTGGAACTTGCCCAGCAGTTATGTGGGACACAACTACGCGTTCCGTCCGTACTTCAGCCAGACCTTGAGTCAGGGCACCGGGCGGTTTTATGCGGTGGGTGTGACCACCGGCATTCCGGGGTATTTTCTGTCCAGCGCAGTGATGGATGAACATGAGCAATTCCTCGGTGCCATGGTGGTCAAGCTGGAGTTCCCCGAGCTTGAACGCGAGTGGGCCCAGGGCAATGATCTGCTGCTGGTCAGCGATGCGCGGGGCATCGTATTTATCGCCAATCAACCCGGCTGGCGTTATCGCAACCTGCGGCCGTTGTCGGCCGACGACCTCACCGAACTCAAGGCCACGCGCCAATACGACAAGAAACACCTGCAAGCGCTGGAGACGCAGACGCTGCAACGCTTTGACGAAAACAGCCACCTGATGCGCGTCAACGGCCCGGATGGCAACGCCAACTACATCTGGGAATCCCTGCCGTTAAAGGCTGAAGGCTGGACCCTGCACCTGCTGCGCAAACCGCAGTTTGCGTTCGAGGACCAACGCAACGCCGGCCTGGCCGCCGCCGGCTCCTGGCTGGCGCTGGTGTTCCTGGTGCTGTTCCTGACCCAACGTTGGCGCCTGGCCCGCTTGCGTCAGCGCAGTCGCGAGGAGCTTGAACAACTGGTGGAAGAGCGTACCCAGGCACTGCGCACCGCCCAGGACGGCCTGGTGCAATCGGCTAAGCTGGCGGCGCTGGGGCAAATGTCCGCCGCCCTCGCCCACGAGATCAATCAGCCGCTCACGGCTCAGCGCATGCAGCTCGCCACCTTGCGCCTGCTGCTCGATCATGGCCGCGTCGACGACGCCTACAAGGCCATCACGCCGCTGGACGATATGCTCACCCGCATGGCCGCGCTTACCGGCCATCTCAAGACCTTCGCGCGCAAAAGCCCGAGTGGCCTGCGCGAGCGTCTGGATTTGGCCACTGTGGTTGATCAGTCCCTGCAGTTGCTCGATGCGCGCCTGCGCGATGAAGCCATCGGCGTCGTGCTCGACCTGACCCGCCCCGCCTGGGTGCGCGGTGACGCGATCCGCCTGGAACAGGTGCTGATCAACCTGCTGCGCAACGCACTCGACGCCATGGCCGACAAAACGCGCAAGCGCCTGGAGATCCGCCTGCATGCCGATGAGCAACTGTGGCAACTCAGCGTCAGCGACAGCGGCGGCGGGATTGCCGAGGAACACCTGAACAGTGTGTTCGACCCGTTCTTCACCACCAAGCCCGTAGGTGATGGGCTCGGCCTGGGGCTGGCGGTGTCCTACGCTATCGTGCACGAATTGGGCGGCCGCCTGATGGCCGGCAACCGCGGTGACGGCGCGCAATTCATCCTGACCCTGCCTATTGCGCTGGAGACGCCCGACCTATGTTGAACGCAGTGATTGTGGTCGATGACGAAGCCAGCATCCGCACGGCTGTCGAACAGTGGCTGAGCTTGTCGGGGTTCGCGGTGCAGTTGTTCAGCCGTGCCGAGGAATGCCTGGCACAACTGCCCAAGGACTTTCCCGGCGTGATCCTGAGCGACGTGCGCATGCCGGGCCTCAGCGGCCTGGAGCTGCTGGCCGAAGTGCAGCGCCGCGATGCGGACTTGCCGGTGATCCTGCTGACGGGCCACGGCGATGTGCCAATGGCGGTCGAGGCCATGCGCGACGGTGCCTACGATTTCCTGGAAAAACCCTTCAGCCCCGACGCCCTGCTCAACAGCCTGCGCCGCGCGTTGGACAAGCGCGGGCTGATCCTGGAGAACCGCCGCCTGCACCAGCAGGCCGATCATCGCGCGCAGATGGACTCGACCCTTCTGGGTGTGTCCCGGGCGCTGCAGACCCTGCGCCGTCAGGTCCTGGAGTTGGCGGGCTTGCCGGTCAACGTGCTGATTCGTGGCGAGACCGGCAGCGGCAAGGAGCTGGTCGCCCGCTGCCTGCATGACTTCGGCCCACGGGCGAAGAAACACTTTGTGGCGCTCAACTGCGCGGCGATCCCCGAGCAGCTGTTTGAAGCCGAATTGTTCGGCCATGAAAGCGGCGCGTTCACCGGCGCCCAGGGCAAACGCATCGGCAAACTGGAATACGCCCACGGTGGCACGCTATTTCTCGATGAAATCGAAAGCATGCCGCTGGCCCAGCAAGTGAAGCTGCTGCGCGTGTTGCAGGAACAGAAACTGGAACGACTGGGCTCTAACCAGAGCATCCACGTGGACCTGCGCATCATTGCCGCGACCAAGCCGGACTTGCTGGACGAGGCCCGGGCCGGGCGCTTTCGTGAAGACCTGGCCTACCGCTTGAACGTCGCGCAATTGCGCCTGCCGCCCTTGCGTGAGCGCCGCGAAGACATCCCGCTGCTGTTCGACCATTTTGCACAGAGCGCTGCCGAGCGCCTCGGTCGCAACGTCGAGCCCCTGAGCGGTGCGCAACTGGGGCGCCTGCTCAGCCATGATTGGCCGGGCAACGTGCGGGAGTTGGCCAACGTCGCCGAGCGCCAAGTGCTCGGCCTTGGCGAACCGGAACCGGAGGGCGTCGAGGCCGGGCAATCCCTGGCGGCGCAGCAGGAAGCGTTCGAAGCGCATTGCCTTAAAGCCGCGCTGACTCGGCACAAGGGCGATATCAAGGCGGTGCTGGCCGAGCTGCAACTGCCGCGCCGGACGCTTAATGAAAAAATGCAGCGGCATGGGTTGGTGCGGGAGATGTTTCTCCAGCAACCTTGAGGCCGCCATCGCAGGCAAGCCAGCTCCCACTTTTGATTTGTGAAAACCGTCGAATGTGGGAGCTGGCTTGCCTGCGATGGCGCCAGTAGCCATAAGCGGATTTTCGCTCACCACCTGAAAATCATCAGCAACTTTCCGCTCAAAAAAATCCAGCGATCCCTCTATTCCGGGCCTTCAGCCACCTGGCACAGCTCCTGCTATAGCCCAAGCCAGGCAGTGCTCAAGCACGCTCCACAAAAACAATTAGATGAAGGATCCTTCAATGGATAACTCCAACTCCCTGCCCCTGGGGTCGGCGGCTGCGCCGGCAACACCGCGCACTACGTCCAGCCGGATCAAATCGATCTTCAGTGGATCGGTCGGCAACATGGTCGAGTGGTACGACTGGTATGTCTACGCCGCCTTCTCGCTGTACTTCGCCAAGGCTTTCTTCCCGGCCGGCTCTTCCACCGCACAATTGATGAACACCGCCGCCATTTTCGCGGTCGGCTTCCTGATGCGCCCAATTGGCGGCTGGCTGATGGGCATGTATGCCGACTACAAGGGCCGCAAGGCTGCGTTGATGGCTTCGGTGCTGCTGATGTGTTTCGGCTCCCTGCTGATCGCCCTGAGCCCAGGCTATGAGACCATCGGTATCGGCGCACCGATCCTGCTGGTGTTCGCCCGCCTGCTGCAGGGCTTGTCGGTGGGTGGCGAATACGGTACCTCGGCTACGTACCTGAGTGAAATGGCGACCAAGGAACGTCGCGGTTTCTTTTCCAGCTTCCAGTACGTGACCCTCATCTCCGGCCAGCTCATCGCGCTGGCCGTGCTGATCGTGCTGCAGCAAACCCTGACCACCGAACAGCTGTACGCCTGGGGCTGGCGCATCCCGTTCGCCATCGGTGCCCTGTGTGCCGTGGTCGCGTTGTACCTGCGTCGCGGCATGGAAGAAACCGAGTCGTTCACCAAGAAGGAAAAAGCCAAGGAAAGCGCGATGCGCACCTTGATGCGCCACCCCAAGGAGCTGATGACCGTGGTTGGCCTGACCATGGGCGGCACCCTGGCCTTCTACACCTACACCACCTACATGCAGAAATACCTGGTGAACACCGTCGGCATGAGCATTTCCGACTCAACCACCATCTCGGCGGCCACGCTATTTCTGTTCATGTGCCTGCAGCCGCTGGTCGGTGCGCTGTCGGACAAGGTTGGCCGCCGGCCGATCCTGATCGCGTTCGGTATCCTCGGCACGCTTTGCACCGTTCCTATCCTCACCACCTTGCACACCATCCAGACCTGGTGGGGCGCGTTCTTCCTGATCATGGCGGCACTGATCATCGTCAGCGGCTATACCTCGATCAACGCGGTGGTGAAAGCCGAGCTGTTCCCCACCGAAATCCGTGCGTTGGGTGTAGGCCTGCCGTATGCGCTGACCGTATCGATCTTCGGCGGCACCGCTGAATACATCGCGCTGTGGTTCAAGAGCATCGGCATGGAAACCGGCTACTACTGGTATGTCACCGCGTGTATCGCGGTGTCGCTGGTGGTGTATGTGACCATGAAGGACACGCGCAAGCACTCGCGGATCACCACGGACTGAAGGTCTGACGCGGTAAAAATGTGGGAGCGGGCTTGCTCGCGAATGCGGTCTGTCAGTCAAACCATCTGTGACTGATCCACCGCATTCGCGAGCAAGCCCGCTCCCACATTGGATATGATTACTCCCCCGAATTGAGAGCAGACCAGGCCCATGTCCGACGATATCCACTTCTACGAACCCGCCAACGGCCACGGCCTGCCCCATGACCCGTTCAACGCCATCGTCGGTCCCCGGCCGATCGGCTGGATCTCGTCGCACGACAGCGAGGGTCGCCTGAACCTGGCGCCCTACAGCTTCTTCAATGCGTTCAACTACATTCCGCCGATCATCGGGTTTTCCAGTGTCGGGCGCAAAGACAGCCTGAACAACATCGAACAGACCGGCGAATTCGTGTGGAACCTGGCCACCCGTCCGCTGGCCGAGCAGATGAACCAGAGCTGCGCCGCCGTATCGCCCGAGGTGAATGAATTCGAGTTGGCCGGCCTGACGCCGGTGGCCTCGAAAATCATCGGCGTACCGCGCGTGGGCGAGAGCCCGGTGTCGTTCGAGTGCAAGGTCACGCAGATCATCCAGCTGCAGCGTGCCGACAAAGCGCTGGTGCCCAGCTGGCTGGTGCTCGGCGAGGTGGTCGCGGTGCATATTGCCAAGTGGCTGCTCAAGGATGGCATCTACGACACTGCCGCCGCCGAGCCGATCCTGCGTGGCGGCGGCCCGGCGGATTACTTCCAGCTGGGGCCTGAAGCGCTGTTCAAGATGTATCGCCCAGGTGCCACAAAACCCTGACTGCAATGCAGTCAAAACTGTGGGAGCTGGCTTGCCTGCGATAGCATCACCTCGGTTTGGCTGAGCCACCGAGGTGCCTGTATCGCAGGCAAGCCAGCTCCCACATTTGGATCGGCAGCGCTCTTTAGTTGGCGGCAGTGGCCCAGGTCAACTGACCCTCTTCGTCCACATCGACCAATCGCTCCAACTCGACAGCGGCCGCATCATCGGCATCGGAGGCGGTCTTGAACTTCTGCCCGTCAAGGATCTTGTGGAACCGTGGTGCACCCATGCCATCCAGGGGCTTGACGGCGACAGCAGCGCTGTAGCCATCCTCTCCCGGTACGACGGCGGAAACGACTTCGTGCTGGGCAAACTGTTTACGTGCCATGTTGCAGGTCCTGGCCAATGGAAAGTCGGCCATTCTAAACCCTAACCGGCCAGTTGCAGGTACTCGCCATAGGCATGGGCGGCGGATGCATCGGTGAACGTCTGGAAATCCATGCTGCGCACCACCATGTCGTTCAGCAGCTCGGTAAAGATCATCAGGGCCGGCGAACTGAAGTAGGCGTTCATCGCCTGCTCGCTGCTCCAGAAACCTGTGACCAACCATATATCGGGGTCGACCTGGGAATGCTGCAACGAGAATTGCAGGCAACCCTGAGCCTGGCGGCCCGGTTCGATCAGACTGCTCAAGCGTGCACCGAGTTCGGTGCTGCACCCGGTGCGGGCGCGGATAAAGGCCATATGGCTCGCGGGAATGGGGGTGGACATGTTCGACTCTCCCGTTGAGAAGTGATGCTCGGCAAGCACTGTGGGGGGTGTGTTGCCACAGGATCAACGATAACGGCGCGGGTCTGGGCGCGGTTAGTCGATTCCTGCCGGCTTATTGCACAATCCTGCGAGAAGCGCAGGGAAGACGTTGGGCAGCCGGTTTTATTCCAAGGGCCCCGGCGTTGTTTCAGGCAGATGACAGGCGCCGCGATTGCCTGATTCACGATAGGCCGCAGGATCAGGCAAGGATTGTGCAGAATCGACGTAACACTGTTTGAAAAGCCGCCGCTAAGCTGAACCCATCGAAGTAGCCAGCAGAGGACGTTCCATGCCGTCGCCCGACCTTAAAGCCATGCCTCTCGATGCCGAGATGGAAAAGCAGCGCGCCGAACTGGCCAGCATCGTGCAACGGCATACCTGGGAGGATGGTTCCTACGGTACGGCCATCACTGCGTTGTTTCTGAACCGCCACAACACACCGCGCGACTTCATGCCGGTGTTGGTGGAGCCTGCCCTGTGCATTCTTGCCAGCGGCAGCAAGGAAGTGCGCCTGGCCGACGAGATTTTTGCCTACGATCCGCTCAACTACCTGGTGTTTTCGGTGGCGATGCCGGTGGCCGGGCGGATCATCGAAGCCACCCCGGAACACCCGAACCTGTCGGTGCGCATCAATATCGACCCGGCGCAACTGACGGCCTTGATCGCCGAGGCAGGCCCGATGGGCGTGCCGTCGCGACCGACCTCCCGTGGCATGTACGTCGACCGCATCGACCATCAGCTGCTCGACGCCGTGCTGCGTCTGACGCGGCTGCTGGACACGCCCAAAGACATCGCCATGCTCGCGCCGCTGATCAACCGCGAGATCCTCTACCGCTTGCTGCGCGGTCCCCAGGGTTATCGGCTGTATGAAATCGCCGTGGCCAACAGCCAGAGCCATCGGGTCAGCCAGGCGATCACATGGTTGAACCGCAACTACGAGCAACCGCTGCGCATTGATGACCTGGCCAAGGAAGTAAACCTGAGCGTCTCGACCTTGCACCACCGCTTCAAGGCGATCACTGCCATGAGCCCGCTGCAGTATCAGAAGCAACTGCGCTTGCAGGAAGCGCGCCGGTTGATGATTGCCGAAGGGCTCGAAGCGTCGGCGGCGGGGTATCGCGTGGGGTATGAAAGCCCGTCGCAGTTCAGCCGGGAGTACAGCCGGCTATTCGGGGCGCCGCCGTTAAGAGACCTGGCCAGATTGCGTCAAAGCATCTGACTCAACAGAGATCAAAATGTGGGAGCTGGCTTGCCTGCGATAGCATCACCTCGGTTTGTCTGAACCACCGAGGCGTCTGTATCGCAGGCAAGCCAGCTCCCACATAAGCCAGCTCCCACATTGGGCCTGTGTGTAGTCAGTCCAAGCCTCGGGGCAATTGCAGGGTCACCCGCAACCCACCCTCGCGCAAATTCTGCAAACTCACTTCACCGCCATGGCTGTGGGCAATGTTGCGCGCAATCCCCAACCCCAAGCCGTAGCCCTGCTGCTGCCCCGCCAGGCGGAAGTGCGGTTCGAACACCTGCTCCAGACGCTGCTCCGGAACCCCAGGGCCTTCGTCATCCACGTGCAGGACGAATTGCGCGCCGTCGTCCTCGATGTGCAGATGGGCGTTCTGCCCGTACTTCAACGCATTATCGATCAGGTTACCGATGCAGCGCTTGAGCGCCAGCGGTTTACCCGGGTAAGCGGTCAATGCACGGCCGTACTGGGTGACGCGGCCATTGCCATTGGGCGCCAGGTAAGGTTCGACCAGGCAGTCGAGCACATGATTGAGGTCCACCGGCTCGATGTTCTCGTGAATATCGGTATCTTTCACGCACTGCAGCGCGCCTTTGACCAGCAATTCGAGCTCATCCAGGTCCCGGCCGAACTTGGTTTGCAGGTTTTCATCTTCGAGCAGTTCCACGCGCAGGCGCAGGCGGGTGATGGGGGTGCGCAAGTCGTGGGAGATTGCACTGAACAATTGGCTGCGTTCCGTGAGGTAACGGCTGATGCGCTCGCGCATGGCATTGAACGCACGGCCCACTTCCACGACTTCACTGCCTCCGCCTTCAGCGACCGGCTCCACATGGGCGCCCAGGGACATGTCCCGCGCCGCCCGCGCCAGGCGCTTGAGGGGCCGGCTCTGCCAGTGCACCAGCAAGCCGATAAACAGCAGCAGGAAACCGCTGGTCAGCACGATGAACCACACTTGCTGGGACGGCAGGCCTTGTTCTTCGAGGCTGGTGTAGGGCTCGGGCAACAGCGAGGCGATGTACAGCCATTCGCCAGGCGCGAGCTGGATCTGGGTGACCAGCACCGGTGGGTTCACCGGCTCCAGGGTCAGCGCGTAATGGGCCCAGGAGCGCGGCAGCTCATCGAGCTTCAGGCCGGCATTGAAAATGCGCAGGTCTTCGGCGCTGACAAACTCCACCGACATGTGCACATCGGCACCGAGGGTCTGTTTGAGCACCTCATCCACCGTTTCGAGCACCGCTTGTTTACGCGGGGTCTGCGGCAGGATGGCCATGTCCAGCGGGCGATCATTGAGGGTCACCACAAAACGCGTGCCGCCCATGCTGCGTAACTGGTCGAGGACCAACGGGCGATACGCCACGGGCAGCGAACGGAAATAACTTGCACTGGCGGTCATCGAATGCGCCAGGCTGCGGGCGCTGGTGACCAGGCCTTCAAGCTGGGTGGCACGCAATTGCGAAACCCAGATCACGCTGGACAGCGCCTGGGCAAACAACACGGCCAGCAGCGTCAGGAGCAGCATGCGCCCCAGCAACGAGCGCGGCACGGGGAAACGTCGGTGGCGTTCGGTTACCGGTTCAGTGGGCATTGCCGGCAACCACGCTGGCTGCCAGTTGATAACCGCTGCCGCGAACGGTGCGGATCAGCCTCGGGGGTTTTTCGGTATCGCGCAGGCGCTGGCGCAAGCGGCTGACGGCCATGTCGACGATCCGGTCCAGCGGCATCAGGTCGCGACCACGGGTGGCGTTGCCGATGGTGTCGCGGTCGAGGATTTGTTGCGGGTGGTCGAGAAACAATTTGAGCAGGGCAAAGTCAGCGCCGGAGAGGATGACCTCTTCACCATCCACATGGAACAGGCGGTGGCTGATCATATCCAGGCGCCATTCATCGAATACCAGCACGTCGCCACCACTGCTGCGTTCCTGGCCAAACTGGCAACGGCGCAACAACGCCTTGATCCGTGCCTGCAACTCGCGCGGGCTGAATGGCTTGCCGATATAGTCGTCGGCGCCCAGCTCCAGGCCGATCACGCGGTCGGCCTCATCGGAGCTGGCGGTAAGCATGATGATGGGCACCTGCGCCTGGCGCGGGTGCTGACGGATCCAGCGGCAGAGGCTGAAACCGTCTTCGTCCGGCAACATCACATCAAGGATGACCAGGTCGCACGGCGCTTCGTTCATCGCCTGGCGGAACCCCGCGCCATCCGGCACGCCACGCACCTGGAAACCGGCGCGACTGAGGTAGGTTTGCAGCAATTCGCGGATTTCCTGGTCGTCGTCGACGAGGAGAATCGATTTACTGATTACGCTCACGGGGTCCTCCTTGTTGTTATGGCCAAGCTTAAGTCATTTGTTGCCCTTGAGGGACTCATCGCAGGCAAGCAAGCTCCCACATTGAAACGCATTCCTCTGTGGGAGCTGGGCTTGCCCGCGATGGCGTCATCACGGCTTACGCAAATGCCTGCTCCAAAGCCACACCCGCCCCAGTCAACCCCGAATACGGCGCAGTCACCAGCCACACCGGGATGCCCTTGAAGTAGTCGCTCATGCAGCCTTTGTCGGCAAAGCTCTTGGCGAAACCACTGGCGATAAAGAAGTCGGCAAACCTGGGAATCACCCCGCCCACGATATACACCCCGCCGCGACCACCGGTGGTCAGCACGTTATTGCCCGCCACCCGGCCCAGCCAAATGCTGAACTGGTCCAGTACTTCCATCGCCACCGGGTCGCCGGCCAGGCCTGCCGCCGTGATCGCTTCAGGCGTCTCCAGCACCGGCGCATGCCCATCGACCGCGCAGATCGCCCGATACAGTCGCGGCAACCCACCACCGCTCAAGGCGGTTTCAGCGCTGACATGCCCGATCTCGGTGTAGATATGCTGCCACAGCTGGGTTTCCCGCTGGCTGCTCAGGGGCAGGTCGACATGCCCGCCCTCCCCCGGCAACGCGGCAAAGCGCCCCGCGCCCAGATCCAGCAAAGTGCCGACACCCAGGCCAGTGCCCGGGCCGATCACCACGGCTGGCCGCAGGGGTTCCGGCGTGCCTTCGCAGACCACGCGGAATTCGTCGGGCTTGAGCTGGGTCATGCCCAGGGCCATGGCCGAGAAATCATTGATCAGCAGCAGTTCATCCACCTGCAACGTCTGGCAAAACGCAGTCTTGCTCAAGCGCCAGTGATTGTTGGTGAATTTAAATTCATCCCCGCTCACCGGCCCCGCCACCGACAGACAAACAGCGCCGATGTCGCCGATGTGCAGGCCTTCCTCCTTGAGGTAGACCTTGATCGCGTCCTCGGGGCTTGAATGATCCGCCGTGGCCTGCACTCGGATCGAATGCAGTGCCTGATCGCGCCACAACGCAAAACGCGCGTTGGTCCCCCCGATATCACCGACCAGCGCTAACTTCACTTAAGCGTCTCCAAGGCACAGGTAAAGGCGCTGGCACCCTGCTCTGCGGAGCTGGCGGCCAGGCGCATAAATGCAAACAGCTCGCGACCGGCCCCCACGTTATTGCCCAACAGGCCAGTGGCAGGCGTGCGCGCTGCAAATGCTTCGGCGTCCACCTTAAGCTCCAAGGTGCCCTTCACGCCATCCACGCGAATGATATCGCCATCGCGTACCCGCGCCAGTGGCCCGCCGCTCTGGGCTTCGGGGTTGACGTGAATCGCGGCGGGGATCTTACCCGACGCGCCGGACATACGCCCGTCCGTTACCAATGCGACCTTGAAGCCACGGTCCTGCAATACGCCGAGGAACGGCGTCATCTTGTGCAATTCCGGCATGCCATTGGAGCGCGGGCCCTGAAAGCGCATCACCGCGACAAAGTCTTTTTCCAGCTGGCCGGCCTTGAACGCATCGGCCAGGTCTTGTTGATCCTGGAACACCACGGCAGGCGCTTCGACGACCTGGTGCTCCGGCGCCACCGCAGACACTTTCATCACGCCGCGCCCCAGGTTGCCTTCCATCACGCGCAAGCCGCCTTCCGGTGAAAACGCACGGGCCACGGGGCGCAGGATGGTTTCGTCGAGGCTTTCGATAGGCCCGTCGCGCCAGATCAGCTCGCCGTCGACCAGGAACGGCTCCGCGGTGTAACGGCTCAGGCCCTTGCCCGCCACGGTGTTGACGTCTTCGTGGAGCAGCCCGGCTTCGAGCAACTCGCGGATCAGGAACGACATGCCGCCCGCCGCCTGGAAGTGATTGATATCGGCCTTGCCGTTTGGATACACGTGGGACAGGGTCGGTACCACCTCGGAGAGGTCGGCCATGTCGTCCCACGTGAGGATAATGCCCGCCGACATGGCGATGGCCGGCATGTGCAGGGTGTGGTTGGTGGAGCCGCCCGTAGCGTTGAGCGCAACAATGGCGTTGACGATGGATTTCTCGTCGACGATCTCGCCGATCGGCGTGAAGTTGCCGTTGGCCTTGGTCAGGCGCGTGACCTGGTGCGCGGCTTCGCGGGTCAGGGCATCACGCAGCGGCGTGTACGGGTTGACAAACGAGGCGCCCGGCAAGTGCAGGCCCATCACTTCCATCAGCAACTGGTTGGTGTTGGCGGTGCCGTAGAACGTACAGGTGCCGGGGCTGTGGTAGGACTTCATCTCCGACTCCAGCAGCTCTTCGCGGCTGGCCTTGCCTTCGGCGTAGCGCTGGCGCACGTCGGCCTTCTGCTTGTTGGAGATGCCCGACGGCATCGGCCCGCCCGGCACGAAGATCATCGGCAGGTGGCCGTAGCGCAGCGCCCCCATCATCAGGCCGGGGACGATCTTGTCGCAGATGCCCAGCATCAGCGCGGCATCGAACATGTTGTGGGACAGCGCGACCGCTGTGGACATGGCAATGACTTCACGGCTGAGCAGGCTCAGCTCCATGCCGGGCTCGCCCTGGGTCACACCGTCGCACATGGCCGGGGTGCCACCGGCGAACTGGCCGACCGAGCCGACTTCGCGCAGGGCCTTCTTGATCTGCTCAGGGAAATGCTCGTACGGCTGATGCGCCGAGAGCATGTCGTTATATGAAGAAACAATTGCCACGTTGGCGGCATTCATCATGCGCAGACTATTTTTATCTTCAGTGCCGCAACCGGCCACGCCGTGGGCGAAGTTGGCGCACTGCAGCTTGCCGCGCATCGGACCGTCGCTGGCTGCGCCGCGAATGAGCGCAAGGTAAGCCTCGCGGGTGGCGCGGCTGCGGGCGATAAGCCGTTCGGTGACCTCAAGGACGCGGGGATGCATGTGTAGAACTCCAGGCTAACGGATGTGGCGACCTGAGTGTCTATGCTGATCAAACGCCCGCAGCTCATGGGATGGCAGGGAGTCGTTTGGATCATCGGACCAGTTGATTCAGGTCACTCGTTGTAGATTGAACAAAATATTGCCACTAAAAAGGCTTGTTTTCTATTTTTATGCGAATAATCTTGTAATTCTTACAACAAATCGACGATAGGCGCTTTCCAATGACTCTTCGTATCGCAATCAATGGTTTTGGCCGTATCGGCCGTAATGTCCTGCGCGCACTGTATACCCAAGGCTACCGCCAGGATTTGCAGATCGTCGCCATCAATGATCTGGGCGACAGTTCGATCAATGCCCACCTGCTCAAATACGACACCGTGCATGGCACTTTCGACGCAGAGGTCGCCCACGATCAGGAAAGCCTGACCGTCAACGGTGACCGGATTGCCGTCAGCGCCATCCGCAACCCGGCCGACCTGCCGTGGGCTGCGCACCAGATCGACGTGGTGTTCGAATGCACCGGTCTGTTCACCGACCGTGACAAGGCCGCCGCCCATATCAGCGCCGGCGCGCGCAAGGTGATCATCTCGGCACCGGCCAAGGGCGCGGACGCCACCGTGGTCTACGGCGTCAACCATGACATTCTGCGTCAATCCCACCAGATCATCTCCAACGCCTCGTGCACCACCAACTGCCTGGCGCCGGTTGCCCAGGTGCTGCACCGCGAATTGGGTATCGAAAGCGGCCTGATGACCACCATTCACGCCTACACCAACGACCAGAACCTGACCGACGTCTATCACGCCGACCCATACCGTGCGCGTTCGGCGACCCAGAACATGATCCCGAGCAAAACCGGCGCCGCCGAAGCGGTGGGCCTGGTCCTGCCGGAACTGGCGGGCAAGCTGACCGGCATGGCCGTGCGCGTGCCGGTGATCAACGTGTCGCTGGTAGACCTTACCGTGCAACTGAAGAAGGAAGCCACGGCAGAGGAAGTCAACGCGCTGCTCAAGGACGCCAGCCAGCATTCGAAGATCCTCGGCTACAACACCCTGCCGCTGGTTTCCAGCGACTTCAACCACAACCCGCTGTCGTCGATCTTCGATGCCAACCACACCAAGGTCAGCGGCAAACTGCTGAAGGTGCTGGCCTGGTACGACAACGAATGGGGCTTCTCCAACCGTATGCTGGACAACTGCCTGGCGCTCTGCAACGCCGAATAATCGGACATGCAGATCCCCTGTGGGAGCTGGCTTGCCTGCGATTGCATCACCTCGGTCTGGCTGAAAGGCCGAGTCGTCTGCATCGCGGGCAAGCCCGGCTCCCACAGAGGCTCGGTTCCAACCGATAGCCGGGTTGCATCTCAAAGTGCCACTTGCCATTTCAGTTGATGATAAGCATTATCATTAACTGCAAACCGGTCTGGTATCTCTGTGAGCCAATCTCGCTTCAACCACGTCTTTCTCACCCAACGGGTGATTCTGCTTCGCACCCTGCAGCGCATGGTGAATAACCACAGCACCGCTGAGGACCTGTTGCAGGAAACCTACCTGCGCGTCACCCGGGCCCTGAGCGAGCGGCCGATCGATCACCTTGAACCCTTTGTCTATCAAACCGCGCGTAACCTGGCGCTGGATCATCTGCGCGCGCGCAGGATCCAAGCCCGTACGTTGCAGGAAGATGTACCGCTGGACGTCCTGCAAGGTGTCGCCGCTCCCATCAGTACGCCCGAAGATGCCACCCAGGCCGAGCAACTGCTGGAGCACCTGAGCGTCAGCCTCGGCCAGTTGAGCCCGCGTCAGCAGCAGATCTTCATCCTCAGTCGCCTGCACGGCTGCAGCTACCAGGAGATTGCCGATCAGTTGGCGGTGTCCTTGAGCACCGTGCAAAAGGAACTGAAATTGATCATGGCCATCTGTGTAGGTGTGGCCGAGCGACTGGATCAGCCTTAAGCTGCCCCCCGACAGAAGTGTCGACCCAAGCTGTAGGAAAGATGAATAGAACGTGGCGAAGACCCGAGGCACACCGTGACGGACCCGAATAAACTGCCCCCCCATGCGTTGGCTCATGAGGTGTTGCAAGACACGGCTATGGACCAGGCCCTCGATTGGCTGATCGCCTTGCAGTGCGCGCAGCCCGGCCAACAGGCCGAATTCGAAGCCTGGCTGACCAGCGATCCGGCCCATGCCCAGGCGTTCGCCAAGGCACAGGCCGCCTGGGGTGGCGCACCGGTGCACAGTGCCGCCATTGCCCTGGCGGCGCCGCGCAAGCCCAGCACCTGGCGCCGGATCAAGCCGCATTGGAAACCGCTGGCCACGGCCGCCGTGCTGCTGATCGGTCTGTTCAACTTCAGCAACCTGCCGGTGCGCCTGCAAGCCGACCACCTCACCGTGGTGGGCGAACGCCAGCGCCTGCAACTGGACGATGGCTCCAAGGTGTTGCTCAACACCAATTCGGCGTTCTCCAGCACCGTGCAGAACCACCAGCGCATCGCCCGCCTCTACCAGGGCGAAGCGTTTTTCGAAATAGCCCCGGGCCATGGCCTGCCTCTGGAAATCGACGCCGGCCCGGTGCGCGCCAGTGTGCGCGATACCGCCTTCGCCGTGCGCTACCTCGATGGCGAAGCCCAAGTGCAAGTGCAGCGCGGCGACGTCGACCTGAGCACTACCGTCAACGATGCCGTCGTGCGCCTGAGCGCGGGTGAAAGTATCCGCATCGGGCCCAAGGGCTTTGGCCAGCCCTCCAAGCTGGATGCCGACAAAGACCTGGCCTGGGTACAAGGCCGGCTGGTCTTCGAAAACTGCCCGATGGGCGAAGTGCTCGCCGAGTTGCGGCGCTACTACCCCGGCTGGATCGTCAGCACCAACGACAGGCTCGCCAGCGTGGCTGTGACCGGCAATTATCGGCTCGACCAACCGCTGGACGTGGTGCGCTCGCTGGCGCACATCACCTCGGCCAAGCTGTCGGAATATCCGGCGCTGGTCATCTTGAACTAAATGAGAATTATTTTTACTCGATAGCACCCGACGGTACGTCTCGTCTTAGTCAATGCAACTGATTCCTATTTGGTCGGTTCGCAACTATAAGATTCGTACTCCGGAGCGCTCTCGATGTCCTCTTGTTTCATCCGCCGGTCTTCTTCGCCTGCCCTGTCCTTGCTGACCGCCGCCCTCCTGCTGGCCGGCGTGCCGGTGATGACCGCCAGCGCCGCCGAACCTGCGCCACGCAGCCACGGCAATTACACCTTCAGCATCGAACAGCAGCCGCTGGTTTCGGCACTCAATGCCTTTACCACGGTAACCGGCTGGCAAGTCGGCCTGCCGGCAGAGCTGGGCCAGGGTGTGTCGTCGCCCGGCGTACGCGGCGCGCTGCCGCCGGACAAAGCCCTGGACCGGCTGTTGGTGGGGACCAGCCTGAGCTACCGCAAACTGGGCAGCAACACCATCGTCCTGGAAAAACGCACAGCGGGCAGCACCCTCAACCTGCAGCAGGTGACCATCAGCGCCACCCGCAATGCACAGGATGTGGACAGCGTTCCGAGCACCGTCAGCGTGCAGGAACGCGAAGCGCTCGACCGCCAGAACGTGAATACCATTCGTGAACTGGTGCGCTATGAACCCAACGTCTCGGTAGGCGGCGCCGGGGGTCGCTCGAGCAATTCGGGCTACAACATTCGCGGCATCGACGGCGACCGCATCCTCACCCAGGTGGATGGCGTGGAAGTGCCGGACAACTTCTTCAACGGCCCCTATGCCAAGACCCGTCGCAACTACGTCGACCCGGAAATCGTCAAGCGCGTGGAGATCCTGCGCGGCCCGGCCTCGGCGCTGTACGGCAGCAGCGCCATCGGCGGCGCCGTCAGCTATTTCACCCTCGACCCGGATGACATCATCAAGCCCGGCCAGGACGTCGGCGCCCGTCTCAAAACCGGCTACAGCTCCGCCGACGAGAGCTGGCTGACCTCCGGCACCGTCGCCGGTCGCGTGCAGGACTTCGACGGTTTGCTGCACCTGAGCCAGCGCAATGGCCACGAAATGGAGTCCTACGACGGCAACAACGCCACCGGCCTGGCGCGCACCGGCGCCAACCCGGAAGAGGCACGCACCACCAACGTGCTGGCCAAGCTGGGCTGGAAATACGGCGACGACAATCGCCTTGGCCTGACCTACGAGAAGTACAAGGATGATCGCGACGTCAACCTGAAAAGTGCCGTGGGCGGGCCGTTCAACGCGGGCCCCTTCGTCTCCAACTGGTACCGCGCCCGCACCGGCAATGACACCCTTACCCGTGAGCGCTTCGGCCTGGAAAACAGCTTCGCCCTCGAGTCGCCGATTGCCGACCGCATCAAGACCAGCCTCAATTATCAGATCGCCAAGACCGACCAGACGACGGCTGAAATCTATCAGCCAAGTCGCCGCGTGTTGCGCACCCGCGAGACCTTGTATCAAGAAAGGCAGTGGGTCTTCGACGCGCAATTGGACAAGGCCTTCAGCCTCGGCGACACCGATCACCAGGTGACCTACGGCACCACCCTCAAGCAGCAGAAAGTCACTGGCTCTCGTGAAGGCGCGGCCACTTGCCTGGCCGTCGGCAGTGGTTGCACCGCCATCGGCGCACCCAGTCCATCGGCCGGGGACAGCGTACGCAAGGCCAGCGACTTTCCGGATCCGACCATCAACACTTATTCGCTGTTCGCACAGGACCAGATCGCCTGGGGCAAATGGACATTCCTGCCCGCCGTGCGCTACGACTACACCCAACTCAAGCCCAAATTGACCGAAGAGTTCCTCAACACCGTCGACCCGACGCGGATCTACGCCCACAGTGACAAGGAAAAAACCTGGCACCGTGTGACGCCCAAGTTCGGCCTGACCTACGCGCTGACCGATCACTACACCTGGTTTGGCCAGTACGCTGAAGGCTTCCGCACCCCCTCCGCCAAAGCCTTGTACGGGCGTTTTGAGAACCTGCAGCAGGGTTACACCGTGGAACCCAACCCGGACCTCAAGCCGGAAAGCAGCAAGGGCGTGGAAACCGGGATCCGCGGCAACTTCGATTCCGGTTCGTTTGATATTGCCGTGTTCTACAACAAATACCGCAACTTCATCGACGAGGACGCCTCCGTCGCCGGCGATACCTCACAGCAATTCGAAGCCAACAATATCAGGCACGCCACCATCAAGGGGATCGAAGCCAAAGGGCGCCTGAACCTCGACGCGTTCGGCGCGCCGCAAGGCCTGTACAGCCAGGGTTCGATTGGCTACACCTATGGCCGCAACGACGACAATGGCGAGGCGCTCAACAGCGTCAACCCGCTCAAGGGCGTATTCGGCCTGGGCTACGACCAGGACAACTACGGTGGCCTGCTGAGCTGGACCCTGGTGAAAAAACAGAATCGCGTCGACAGCACCACCTTCCACGCGCCTGACGGCAGCGCCACGGGCCCGTTCAAGACCCCGGGCTTCGGCGTCCTCCACCTGACCGCCTTCTACAAAGTCACCAACGATGTGACCGTCAACGGTGGCCTCTACAACCTGACCGACAAAAAGTACTGGAACTGGGATGACGTGCGCAGCTACGACGGCGTCGGCGAAGCCGGCGTGACCTCGCCGGCCAACCTCGACCGGTTGACCCAGCCGGGTCGCAACTTCGCGATCAACGTGATCTGGGACATCTAACCCCGCCCCACTCACCTCGTCGAAATTTCCTCGACGGGGTGAAGATTTTTTACTGTGCCGCGCCTTCTTGTTCGTCTAGTTGATAACAGCGCTCTTCAGGGCCAGGCGCTCCCCCTTCCCAAGGAATTTTTCAATGACCGCTTCCTCTGCCGCAGAACGCGCAAGCCTACGCTCCCAGCGCCTGAACCAGATCACCCACGAGCCACACACCAAACTCGACGCATTGGTCAAAGCCCACGCCCCCTTCGAAACCCAGGCCAACTTCGCGCGCTTCGTCGTGGCGCAGTACCTGTTCCAGTCAGAACTGGTAGCGCTGTACAACGACGCCGAGCTGAACAACATCGTGCCGGACCTGGCCGAGCGCTGCCGCGCCGAAGCCGCCAGGCTGGACCTGGCCGACCTGGACACCGACGTGCCGGCACCGGTCGCCGGCGCCGTGAAACACCCAGGCAAGGCCGAAGCCCTGGGCTGGCTGTTCGTGTCGGAAGGTTCCAAACTGGGCGCCGCGTTCCTGATCAAGCGCGCCGTGGGCCTGGGCCTGAGCGAAACCTTCGGCGCCCGCCACCTGGGTGAGCCGGCGGGTGGCCGCGCCGAAGGCTGGAAACGCTTCACCCGCACGCTGGACGCCCTGGAATTCACCGCAGAAGAAGAAGCCGCAGCGGAAAAAGGCGCGATCGACGCGTTTGTACGCTTCACCGTATTGCTGGACAGGCGTACGCTAGCGCGCCTGAACTGGCCTGATACCTGAATTGGAATGCAGTCCCATGTGAGAGCTGGCTTGCCTGCGATAGCGGCGTGTAGTGAGCGGGCTTGCCCCGCGCTGGGTGGCGAAGCCGCCCCAATGAAAACACCGCCGACCTCCTAGTAGAACCGAGTCGCGTGGTTTGGGGCGGCTTCGCCACCCAGCGCGGGGCAAGCCCGCTCACTACAGCCGTATTCGCGAGCAAGCCCGCTCCCCTCTGTGATACCCCTATCTATCTATGACCGGCAAACCCCACCCCACCTCGAAAATCGCGCAGCTGCTCTTCGGCCTGCTGGCCTACGTCAGCCTGGGCATCGGGCTGGTGGCGATTGTCATACCGGGTTTGCCCACCACCGAGTTCATCCTGCTGGCTGCCTGGGCCGCCACTAAAAGCTCGCCACGTCTGAGCGCCTGGCTGGAAAACCACCGGTTGTTCGGGCCGATCCTGTTCAACTGGCGCAATGGCAGGATCATCGCCCGCAGGGCCAAGGTCAGCGCCACGCTGAGCATGCTGCTATGCGCCATCCTGATGCTGGTGATGCTCGACCACGGCTGGCCGATCTACCTGGCGATTGCCGGCATGAGCCTGGGCAACCTGTGGATCTGGTCACGTCCGGAACGGCCCGCAGTCCCCGTATAACGTGGCGTGTGGCGTTTCCTACCGCTCATCGCCTGCCTCTCATGAATTGATTTGAGACGCCGATGTTTCAGGTATGGCGTCGAATGGAATTGGCTCTGCCTGCATCTCAACCTGTCCATTCGCGAGTGAACTCATGTTCGACACCCTCTCCATCCGCCTGAAAATCGTACTGCTGTCCGGGCTGTGCCTGCTCGGTGTGATTGCGTTGATCATCAGCATCAACCTGTACGAAACAAATCAGAACGACCATCTGATCAGTGATTCAAGCTCGCGAATGCTCACCAGCAGTGTGGAGAACCTGCTGCAATCCAAAGCCGCCGAACAAGCGGTGCAGCTACAGAAGACCTTTGGCGAAAACCTGCTGGTGGTGACCGCCCTTGCCGATCAGATCAAGGATTTGCGCAACCTGGCCGCCAAGCGCTCGCTGGAACCGGGCGCCCTGCGTGAAGAACTCAACCAGAGCCTGAAGACCGCATTCGAACGCAACAGCAAAGTGCTGGGCGTCTGGCTGTCATTCGAGCCCAACGGCCTGGATGGCAAGGACAGCGAATTCATCGACGACAAGGCCCGCGCGTCCAACGAAACAGGCCGCTTCTCCAGCTACTGGAGCCGCGCCGGCGGCCAAGGCGAGAACACCATCATGGTCGAAGAAGACCTGACCAAGACCACCCTTAACCTTAGCGGTACGCCCTACAACATCTGGTACACCTGCCCAAGGGACACGCGCAACGTTTGTTTGCTCGACCCGTACGAAGACACGGTGGGCGGCACGCCGGTACTGATGACGACTATTTCCTTGCCGCTGATCGTGGACGGTAACGTGATCGGTGTGGTCGGTCTCGATATTGCGCTGAACAGCCTGCAAGCCCTCACCGATGCCGCGCAAAAAACCTTGTTCGACGGCGCCACGCACCTGGAGATCATTTCCAGCACCGGCCTGATTGCCGCCTACAGCGGTGAGCCGGCCAAGGTGGGCAAGAACCTGATCGACATCCTCGGTGCCGAGGGCAAGGAAATCGTGCAACTGCTGGCCAGTAACGCTCAGGTCAACCGTGAACAGGGCGATACGATCCGTGCGGTTTATTCGGTCAAGCCCATCGCCGACGCGAAAGCCTGGGGCGTGGTGATCAAACTGCCCAAGCACGTGATGCTCGCCGATGCCTTGAAGCTGCAAGGCCTGCTCGACCAAGCCCAGGCCAGCGGCACCCTGAAGGCCTTGCTGGTAGGCGCCGGCGCAGGCTTGCTTGGCTTGTTGCTGATCTGGCTGACCGCCACCGGCGTGACCCGCCCGATCAACAGCGTGGCCGCCATGCTCAAGGACATCGCCAGCGGCGACGGCGACCTTACCCAGCGCCTGGCCTACGCCAAAAAGGATGAACTGGGCGAACTGGTCAACTGGTTCAACCGTTTCCTCGACAAGCTGCAACCGACCATCGCGCAGATCAAGCAAAGCATCACTGAAGCCCGTGGCACGGCTGACCAGTCATCGGCCATCGCGCGCCAGACCAGCGAAGGCATGCAGGTGCAGTTCCGCGAAATCGACCAGGTGGCCACCGCCTCCAATGAAATGAGCGCCACCGCCCACGACGTGGCGAACAGCGCCTCCAACGCTGCCAGCGCGGCCCGCGGTGCTGACCTATCGGCGCGTGAAGGCATGTCGATCATCGAGAAGAGCACGCGCGATATCACCACCCTGGCCGAAGAAGTCAGCAAGGCCGTGGGCGAAGTTGAAGCCCTGGCGGTCAACAGCGAGCAGATCGGCTCAGTCCTGGAAGTGATCCGCAGCATTGCCGAGCAGACCAACCTGCTGGCCCTCAACGCCGCCATCGAAGCGGCACGCGCCGGGGAAAGCGGGCGGGGGTTTGCAGTAGTCGCCGACGAAGTGCGCAACCTGGCCAAGCGCACCCAGGATTCGGTGGAGGAAATTCGCCAGGTGATCGAACGCATCCAGAGCGGCACGCGTGGCGTGGTGGCCACCATGCATTCGAGCCAGAGCCAGGCCCAGAGCAACGCCGGGCAGATCCACCAAGCGGTGCAGGCCCTGGGCAAGATCAGCGATGCGGTCACCGTGATCAGCGACATGAACCTGCAGATCGCCAGCGCCGCCGAACAACAGAGCGCGGTAGCCGAAGAGGTCAACCGCAACGTCTCGGCGATCCGCACCGTGACCGAAACCCTCACCGGCCAAGCCACCGAGTCGGCGGCCATCAGCAGCCAACTCAATGCATTGGCCAGCCAGCAGATGAAGTTGATGGATCAGTTCAAGGTATAAACCGATCCCTTGAACACCAGGGATCCCCTGTGGGAGCCGGGCTTGCCCGCGATGCAGACGACTCGGTTTCCCTGAGGAACCGAGTCGATACTATCGCAGCCAAGCCAGCCCCACAGGAACTGTGGTGGTTTAAACGCCGGGCCAGGCTTGCACAAAAGGCGTCAGGTCTTCCCTCGGCGCCGTGCGCGGCGGGTTCTGCGGCGTGCCCAGGTAGAGGAAGCCAATCACTTCCTCGCCCGCCGCGAGCCCCAGGCCTTTGGCGACGTGGGCCGAGTAGGACAATTCGCCGGTGCGCCACACCGCACCAATCCCCTGTGCATAAGCCGCCAACAGGATGCCATGGGCCGCGCATGCGGCGGCCAGCAGTTGCTCGGATTTCGGCACCTTGAAGTGCTCCTGCAGGCGGGCAATCACCACCACCACCAGCGGCGCGCGCAACGGGCCGTTCTGCGCCTTGTCGATGGCCGCTTGCGGTGCGTCGGCATCCTGCAGGCGGGCCGCTTCGGCCAGCAATGTACCCATCTGCTCGCGGGCAGCGCCTTCAACGGTGAGGAAGCGCCAAGGGCGCAGTTGCCCGTGGTCGGGCGCACGCATGGCCGCGGCGAACAGCACGTCGCGCTGCTCCTGGGTCGGCGCCGGTTCCAGCAAGCGCGGCACGGAAACACGGTTGAGCAAAGCGTCGAGAGCCTGCATGGCCACCTCCAGAGAAAAATGTGCGGTCATTCTAGCGGGAATGACTCGGATTCGACCAAACGATAATTGCTCTTATTCATTGCGCCCCGCCCTGTTAAACTTTGCGCCCTCATTTTGTGTCTTCGCTCGGGAAACTCGATGTTCCGTTCGCTTTTTCGCCTGTACGCAGCACTGCTGGCCTTGAGCCTGGCTGCCTGCGATGACGCGCCTCGCTTTACCCAGGCCGAGCCCGGTGAATCGCGAGCGGGCGGTGCTGCAACAGTGAACAAGCGCGACCAGAACGCGTTTTCCCTGCCTTCGGCCAACCTGTCGCCCACGCGTCGCCTGGATTTCAGCGTGGGCAACAGCTTCTTTCGCAGCCCCTGGGTGATCGCGCCATCCACCACCACGGCGCGCGATGGCCTGGGCCCGCTGTTCAATACCAACGCTTGCCAGAATTGCCATATAAAAGACGGTCGTGGTCATCCGCCGCTTGCCGACGCGCCGAATGCAGTGTCGATGCTGGTGCGCCTGTCCATTCCAGACGCGCCGCCTTACGTAAAACTCATCGAACAGATCGGTGTGGTCCCCGAGCCCGTTTACGGTGGGCAGCTGCAAGACATGGCGGTGCCCGGCGTCGCGCCCGAAGGCAAGGTGCGGGTCGACTACACACCGGTCAACGTCACGTTCAAGGACGGTACGGTCGTCGAATTGCGCAAGCCGGACCTGCAGATCACCCAGCTCGGCTACGGCCCGATGCACCCGGACACGCGCTTCTCGGCACGCATCGCCCCGCCAATGATCGGCCTGGGTTTGCTCGAAGCCATCAGCGACGCCGATATCCTGCGCAACACCGACCCGAAGACCGCCGTCAAGGGCGCCATCGTCGGCCGCGCCAACCAAGTGTGGGATGACGCCCAGCAGAAAACCGTGCTGGGGCGTTTCGGCTGGAAAGCCGGCCAGCCAAACCTCAATCAACAAAATGTTCACGCGTTTTCGGGTGATATGGGCCTCACCACATCCCTGAGGCCATTTGATGACTGCACCGACACCCAAGTCGCCTGCAAACAGGCGCCTAACGGCAATGGTCCGCAGGGCGAGCCGGAAGTCAGCGACAACATCCTGCGCCTGGTGCTGTTCTACACGCGCAACCTCGCCGTGCCGGTGCGCCGTGACGTTGACTCGCCGCAGGTGCTGGCCGGCAAGAACCTGTTCTACCAAGCGGGCTGCCAGGGCTGCCACAGACCCTCTTTCACCACGTCCGCCTCTGCCGCCGAACCTGAACTGGCCAACCAGGTGATCCGCCCCTACACCGACCTGCTGTTGCACGACATGGGCCCGGGCCTGGCCGACAACCGCACCGAATTCAAGGCCGGTGGCCGCGACTGGCGCACGCCGCCGTTGTGGGGCATCGGCCTGACGCAGACCGTCAGTGGCCACACCCAGTTCTTGCATGACGGCCGCGCCCGCAACCTGCTCGAAGCCGTGCTGTGGCATGGCGGTGAAGCACAGGCGGCGCAGCAGCATGTGCTGTCCTTCAATGCCGAGCAGCGCGCTGCGTTGCTGGCGTTCCTGAATTCTCTATAAGCTTTGCCCCACTTACAGAAGGGAGCTCGACATGTTCCGTCCCAAGTTGTTGTTCACCAGCCTTGCCGCCCTTGCCCTCGGTGCCTGCTCGCCCCAAGACCCGCAAGCGGTGACCTCGGCGGCCATCGCCAAGCAAGTGATCCTGCCGACCTACAGCCGTTGGGTCGAAGCCGACCGCCAACTGGCCGTCAGCGCCCTGGCCTATTGCCAGGGCAAGGAAAGCCTGGACACCGCCCGCGCCGACTTCCTGCATGCGCAAAAAGCCTGGGCCGAACTGCAACCGCTGTTGATCGGCCCGCTGGCTGAAGGCAACCGCGCGTGGCAGGTGCAGTTCTGGCCGGACAAGAAGAACCTGGTCGGCCGCCAGGTCGAGCAACTGGTTGCCAGCCAGCCACAGATCGATGGCGCGGCCCTGGCCAAGTCCAGCGTGGTGGTGCAAGGCCTGTCGGCCTACGAGTACATTCTCTACGACGCCAAGACCGACCTCGCCGACGACGCCCAGAAAGCCCGTTATTGCCCGCTGCTGGTGGCCATCGGTGACCGCCAGAAAGCCTTGGCCGAGGAGATACTGGCCAGCTGGAACAGCACCGACGGCATGCTGGCGCAGATGACCAAGTTTCCGAACCAGCGCTACGCCGATTCCCACGAAGCCATCGCCGATCTGCTGCGCGTCCAGGTGACCGCCCTGGACACCCTGAAGAAAAAGCTCGGCACGCCGATGGGTCGCCAGACCAAGGGCATTGCGCAGCCGTTCCAGGCCGACGCGTGGCGCAGCCAGTCATCACTGCAAAGTCTCGAGGCCAGCCTCGCCGCGGCCCAGACCGTGTGGGTCGGCGTCGACAACAAAGGCCTGCGTGGCCTGTTGCCGTCCGAGCAGAAGCCGTTGGCCGACAAGATCGACGCCGCCTATGCTGCGTCCCTGAAACTGTTCGCCAGCAACCAGCGCACCCTCAATGAACTGCTGGCCGACGACGCCGGACGCCAGCAGCTCAACGACCTCTACGACAGCCTCAACGTTGTCCACCGCCTGCACGAAGGCGAGCTGGCCAAGGCGCTGGGCATCCAACTGGGCTTTAACGCCAACGACGGTGACTGATGATGCTCAGGCGACAGGTTTTGGCCGTTGGCAGCGTGCTGCTCAGCGCGCTCACCTTGGGTGGCTGGACGCTGTTCAAAGGCAAGTCCACAGGCCCGCTGTTGCTGTCGGCGCGCGATGATGCCGACGGCAAGCACTACGCGGTGGGGTATCGCCTGGACGGCAAGCAGGTGTTTGCCACTCAGGTTGGCCAGCGCTGCCACGACATCATCAACCACCCGACGCTGCCGATAGCGCTGTTTGTGGCCCGTCGCCCGGGCACCGAGAGTTACCTGGTCGACCTGCGCAATGGCGCGCTGCTGCAAACCATCACCTCCAACGCCAATCGCCACTTTTACGGCCACGCGGTTATCCACAAGAGCGGCGACTGGCTGTACGCCACCGAAAACGACACCTCCGACCCCGGCCGTGGCCTGCTCGGCGTATACAAGTTCGAAGGCGAGCGGCTGGTGCACAGCGGCGAAATCTCCACCCACGGTATCGGCCCGCATCAGGTGTCGTGGATGCCCGATGGCGAAACCCTGGTGGTGGCCAACGGCGGCATACGTACCGAAGCCGAAAGCCGCGTGGAAATGAACCTCGACGCCATGGAACCGAGCCTGGTGTTGATGCACCGCGATGGCAGCCTGATCAGCAAGGAAACCCTGGGCCAGCAGATGAACAGCGTGCGCCATATGGGGATCGCCAGCGATGGCACCATCCTCACCGGGCAACAGTTCATGGGGCCGTCACAGGAGCGCTCCGAGTTGCTGGCGATCAAGCGGCCGGGCCAGGCTTTCGCGGCCTTCCCGGTGGCCGATGAACAATTGCAGGCCATGGGGCACTACACCGCCAGCGTCGCGGTGCACAGCGAACTGCGCCTGGTGGCGTTGACCGCGCCAAGGGGCAACCGCTTCTTCATCTGGGACATGGACAGCGGCGCGCTACGCCTGGATGCGCCCTTACCCGACTGCGCCGGCGTGGGTGCAGTGGACGATGGGTTTGTGGTGACATCGGGCCAGGGCCGTTGCCGCTTCTACGATTGCCGCCAGAAACAGCTGGTAGCCAAACCGCTGGAGTTGCCGGCAGGGCTCTGGGATAACCATCTGCACCTGGTCTGAACCCCGCGCAGAAAAAAAGGGCCTCGCATCGCAAGGCCCTTTCCTGGGGGTTTGAATCGTTTCAACTCTGCGGCCTCATGCCTTGGGACATGCCGAACATGAACAGCAACAGGTCATGATCAGGCTTGACCGCCACACTTGCCTTGGCAACGCGCGGCAGCGGGCATTGCTCGCCACTGCGCGTTGCACTGAGCACCTGTGTGCGAGGCTGTTCCCACGCCGCCAGCGCCAAGGCTGCAACGCCCAGCGCCCCGACCAGAAACAAACCTCGTGCCATTTCTAGCTTCATCTGCTTAAACCCTTGATAGCGCTGCCAAACGCCGTCTCGTAAAAGTAGCTGAGTTTTTTCCAGTCGGTATCGCTCCACGACGAATGGCGGCGCAATTGCAGCATGTCATGGGAGGCTGCCCGATAAGCGGTCAGACGCTGGCGGCATTTCTCGAAATCCAGCAGCGCGACTTGAACGTTGGCCGAGTCACCTTCGCCCGTCACCCGTACGAAAATATGCTTGATGTACAGGCAGCCATGCTGCCAGCGGCCTTTGTGCATGCGCGCCAGAGTGCCGGCCAATTCCTTGAGCACACGCTCATGAACCCCCTCACCGTAGCGCTCACGGCCACCGGCGGCGTACCAGTTTTCAATTTCATCGAAACCGTCGAGGGCCGCCGTCACCAGCAGTGCCTGCCAGCGGTGCTCCGGGTCGCGGCGCGCTTCGCAAAACACCATCTCCGGGACACGCACTTCCAACAGGCGCAGGCCTTTGATGGCGTCCCGCTCGCGCAGCACGGTGGGACGGCCCAAAGGGTGCAGCCAACTGCGGTAGATATGCCCGGTCTGGCGCTTGCTGTAGAGCAAGCGTCCATTGGCGCTCATCACGCGCTGCACACCGCTTTCACCACCGCGGCGGCGGTTGGGCTCTTCAACCCACTCGCCTTGCTGGCGCCAGAAATAATCGAATCTCTCTTCGGGAGCTACGTGACTGCCTGCTACGCACTCAACTGCCATCCTGTTACCTCTTGCGTAATACGTACACCCGCCACATGGCGTACAACGGTATGAAGTCCAGGGACTCCTGAACACGAAAACCGGCTTCCTCGAATTCCGCTTCGACAGTAGCAGCCGGTAACACAAATCTGTTTTGGTAACCTTCCTGCTCACCTTTCTTGCGACGCTGCCCTTCGAGACGCTTGCGTTTCCAGGCCTTGAAATTGCCGTCAACCCACAGCGATATGATCACGCTGTCCCGGGTGACACGCTGAAACTCCCGCAATAGCGCCAGCCGGTGCGCCGGGTCACCAATATGGTGCAATAGGCGCATACAAAAAATGCTGTCGACCGAGTTGTCCGGCAGCTCGATATCAAACGCAGATGTCTGCAAGGGTCGTACCCGTTTCACCACGTCGGCGGGCTGGGCGACCGTCGCCACCTTCAACATGGATGCAGAGTTATCGGCACCGATAATCACACGGTTGGGTTTTTCGGCCAGAAGCGGCCAGAAACGCCCGGCTCCGCACGGCAAGTCCAGCACCAGGCCGGGCTCGCCCGCCATCGCCAGCGCACCACGGGCCAATTGCTCGTCGCGCTTGTGGGATAACCGGCGAGCCAGCTTGTCCTGATGCTTGAGCAAATATTCGTGAGCGTGCTCGTCGTCGTACTTGTCGGAAAATTCGAGTTTGATCGGGGCAGACATCTTGCAGACCTCCAGTTGCTGATGCCTACAACCTTAGGCAGCAATCTGTGATCAACAGGTCAACCCTTTGTGAAAAACTCGTCCTGTCCAATCCCCATACATTTCAAGACTTTACAGAGATAAGCAATAGCATGGGGCCATATTCGCCGAATTGCGGGGACCTCTGGCAGGATAGCGGCAGAGGGCCGCGTCAGGCGTTGGCCTGGCTCAATTGCACATGGAAGCGACAACCATTGGGTTCCATGGTGCTGAGGCTCACGCTCCAAGCCTGGTTTTCGCAGATACGCTGGACCAGCGACAGACCCAGGCCCAGGCCGTCACCGCGTTTCTCGTTGCCGCGCACGAATGGCTCGAACATCGCTTCGCGTTTGTCCTCGGGAATGCCCACACCGGAGTCTTCCACCACAAATCCACTCGGCTCCAGGGTGAGCCGAATGAAGCCGTGCTCGGTGTAATGCAGGGCATTGCGCAGCAGGTTGCCCATGACGGCGTGCAGGAAGGTGGCGTTATAACGGGTATCCAATGGGTCGCCCGGCTGGTAGATCAACTCCAGGCCCTTGCGCTCGATGGGTTCACGCCAGATACCGAGCAGGTCATCGGCCACCTGCTCCAGGGTAACTTGGGGCGACATGGTGCCGTCGTCATGCTCGGCGCGAGCCAGCATCAGGAAGGTCTGCACCAGTTCGCGCATTTCTTCACAGGCACGGGCGATACGCTCGACCTGGTTACGCCCACGCTGATCGATCGCCGGGTTTTCCAGCAACAGCTCGCAGGAGCTGGCCAGCACCATCAAGGGCGTACGCAACTCGTGGCTGACGTCGCTGGTAAACAACTGCTCACGGGACAGTGCCTGGCGCAGGCGCCCCAATGTGGCGTCGAACGCCACGGCCAGCTCTCCCACTTCATCTGCTGCGTAGTCCGGCGCCAACGGCGGTGCCAGGCCCAGCAATTGGTCACGGTGACGTACCTGGCGGGCCAGGCGCACGACCGGCGCCATCACTTTGCGCGCCAGCACCCAGCCGAGGAACACTGCCAGCGCCAGGCTGAGCACGAAGCCCACCATGACCACCGCAAACAGTACACGCTCACGCTCTTCGAAATCACTCTGGTCCTGCAACAGCACGTAGCGTCGGCCGTCGACCACTTCGACCATGGCATGGTACGACAGCGATTCGCGGAACACTTCATGGAAGCCAGGCTCCAGGTGGCGCAGGTCCTTGGGCAGCTCAAAGTCGCCAGGCCCACCGCTGAAATAGAACAGCTGGTCCGGCTCGGGCCGGTGCCGCCAGTCCTCGACCGTGTCCATCAGCAGCAGGCGTTGCAGGTCTCCGCCCAACCCTGCCGAAATCAGCTTCTCTTCGACCAGGTGCACGGTCGCGACGATGCCCATGGCGAAGGCCCCCGCCACCAATGCGCTCATCAACGCAAAGGCAATGATGATCCGCTGGGCAAGGCTTTGCTTAAACTCCATCTCGACCCTCGGCCAGGCGATAACCGACGCCGTGCACCGTTTGCAGCAACGGCTTGGCGAACGGTTTATCGATCACTTGGCGCAGTTGGTGAACATGGCTGCGGAGACTGTCGCTGTCCGGGCAGTCGTCGCCCCACAACGCTTCTTCAAGAATCTCGCGGCGCAGTACATGCGGGCTCTTCTGCATCAGCACCGCCAACAGCTTCAGGCCGACCGGGTTGAGCTTGAGCAGGCGGCCTTCGCGGGTCACTTCCAGGGTATCGAGGTCGTAGCTCAGGTCGGCGACTTGCAGGGCGCGACGTCCGCCACCCTGGGCACGGCGCAGCACGGCTTCGATGCGCGCGGCCAGCTCCGACAGGGCAAACGGCTTGAGCAGGTAATCATCGGCGCCGGACTTGAAGCCCTGCAGCCGGTCATCCAGTTGGTCACGGGCAGTCAGCATGATCACTGGCGTGTCGCGCCGCGCATCTTCGCGCAGCCGTTTGCACAGGGTGTAGCCATCAATGCCGGGGAGCATGATGTCGAGCACGATCAAGTCGTAATGCTCGGTGGCAGCCAGGTGCAAGCCCGACAAACCGTCCTGCGCACAGTCCACGGTATAACCCTTCAACCCCAGGTAATCGGCCAGGTTGGCCAGAATATCGCGGTTGTCTTCAACCAATAAAATTCGCATGGGCAGTGTCTCCGTACGCGGTAACGGCCGTGATGGCTCGCGCAGCTTAAGGCCAAGCGGGGTTAAGGGATAGACCCGGGAAGGCTATCGATATAGGTTTTCAACCGATATTTCAATTGAACGAGATTTTCACTATACCTTCACAGACTGACCACGGTGAGGCATAGAAAATCGTCGCTTATTGCCCATTGATACGCCACTCACGAATCCATGTAGTGAGCGGGCTTGCCCCGCGCTGGGCGTGAAGCGGCCCCAATAGAGACACCTTCGACCTTCAGGTAGAACCGAGCCGCCTGGTTTGGGGCGGCTTCGCCACCCAGCGCGGGGCAAGCCCGCTCACTACACCAGTCTTATTCGTTCCATTAAAAAGCCCCGCCTGCATCACTGCAGGCGGGGCTTTTCGGTACGGGGGTAAAGCTGGCTTACATCATGCCGCCCATGCCACCCATGCCGCCCATGTCTGGCATACCGCCGCCAGAACCACCGTCTTTCTTCGGTGCTTCAGCGATCGCCGCTTCCGTGGTCAGGATCAGACCACCGATGGAGGATGCCGCTTGCAGCGCCGAACGAGTCACCTTGGTAGGGTCCAGGATGCCCATTTCGATCATGTCGCCGTATTCGCCAGTCGCAGCGTTGTAACCGTAGTTGCCCTGGCCGCTCTTGACCTGATTAACCACAACGCTTGGCTCGTCACCGGAGTTGGCAGCGATCTGACGCAGCGGTGCTTCAACAGCACGACGCAGTACAGCGATACCGACGTTCTGGTCAGCGTTGTCGCCGGTCAGGTTGGTCAAGGCTTCCAGAGCACGGATCAGCGCAACGCCACCGCCAGGTACCACGCCTTCTTCGACGGCTGCACGGGTTGCGTGCAGGGCGTCTTCAACGCGGGCCTTCTTCTCTTTCATTTCAACTTCGGAACCAGCACCCACCTTGATCACTGCAACGCCGCCGGACAGCTTGGCCAGACGCTCTTGCAGTTTTTCACGGTCGTAGTCCGAGGAAGTTTCAGCAACCTGGGCACGGATCTGGGCGATACGCGATTCGATGTCGCCTTCAACGCCAGCACCGTCAACGATGATGGTGTTTTCCTTGGAGATGGTCACGCGCTTGGCGCTACCCAGGTTTTCCAGGGTGGCGCTTTCCAGGCTCAGGCCGATCTCTTCGGAGATAACGGTACCGCCGGTCAATACGGCGATGTCCTGCAGCATGGCCTTGCGACGATCGCCGAAGCCTGGCGCCTTGACGGCTGCGACTTTAACGATGCCACGCATGTTGTTCACAACCAGGGTCGCCAGGGCTTCGCCTTCAACGTCTTCGGAAACGATCAGCAGTGGGCGGCCGGCTTTGGCAACGGCTTCCAGTACTGGCAGCATTTCGCGGATGTTGGAGATCTTTTTGTCGACCAGCAGGATCAGCGGGCTGTCCAGCTCGGCAACCATGGTGTCCGGCTTGTTGACGAAGTACGGGGACAGGTAGCCACGGTCGAACTGCATGCCTTCTACAACCGACAGTTCGTTTTCCAGGCCCGAGCCTTCTTCAACGGTGATCACGCCTTCCTTGCCGACTTTTTCCATGGCTTCGGCAATGATGTCGCCGATGGAGCTGTCGGAGTTGGCGGAGATGGTGCCTACCTGAGCGATCGCCTTAGTGTCAGCGCAAGGCTTGGACAGGTTTTTCAGCTCGGCCACGATGGCGATGGTCGCCTTGTCGATACCGCGCTTGAGGTCCATCGGGTTCATGCCGGCAGCGACGGCTTTGTAGCCTTCGTTGACGATGGCCTGGGCCAGAACGGTGGCGGTGGTGGTGCCGTCGCCTGCGTCATCGTTGGCACGGGAGGCAACGTCTTTGACCAGCTGCGCGCCCATGTTCTCGAAACGGTCTTCCAGTTCGATTTCTTTTGCTACCGAAACGCCGTCCTTGGTGATGGTCGGAGCGCCGAAGCTTTTCTCGATGATCACGTTACGGCCTTTAGGGCCCAAGGTCGCTTTTACTGCGTCAGCCAGGATGTTGACACCGGTGAGCATTTTCTTGCGGGCGGAATCGCCGAATTTAACTTCTTTAGCAGCCATGATCGATATTCCTTAAATACTTTGTAGTAACGGGAAAATGAGCGGGGAAATCAGTCTTCCAGAACGGCGAGAATTTCGTTCTCGCTCATTACCAGCAGGTCTTCGCCGTCGACTTTCACAGTGTTGCTGCCGGAGTAAGGGCCGAAAACAACCTTGTCACCCACTTTCACGGCCAGCGCACGTACTTCACCGTTTTCCAGGGCCTTGCCCGGACCCGCAGCCAGAATCACACCGTGGTTGGCTTTTTCAGCAGCCGAACCTGGCAGGACGATGCCGCCAGCGGTTTTCTTTTCTTCTTCACTGCGACGGATAACGACGCGGTCATGCAGAGGACGAAGCTTCATTGTCGATCTCTCCTAATTGTGTTTTTCATCGGCCGGTATCAATTCCGGCGGGTTAAATTCCGGCGGTGCCGGTCGCGGCTCGCAGGGCGAGACGCGGAAGTCTGTCTAGTGTCACCACCAGAAACCTTGCGGTGACCCTTACATAAGGGCGCCCGCGCTTATTACAAGGGGCTGCGGATGAAAATTTTTGTGTCTGCCGCTGGCTAAATGCAGCACGGCACCCGAAGGTGCCGTGCAGGTGAAGCGATTATTTGTTGTCGCGATGTTCGAATTCGCCTTCGATCACATCCCCTTCTCGTCCCAACGGCTGGCGCGGGGCCGGACCGCCACGGGGTTGCAGGTCATCGGCGAAGGCACGCTGGCGGATCGCGGCCTCTTCAGCACGCTTGCGCATCTTGCCGGCCAGCAGCTTGCGGGTGACCGGCAGCAACATCACAAGGCCGAGCACATCACTGATAAAGCCCGGCAGGATCAACAGGCCGCCGGCCAGGGCCATCATCAGGCCTTCAAGCATGGTCTGCGCGGGCAGCTCGCCACGGTTCAGGCTTTCGCGGGCACGCAGTGCCGTGGCCAGGCCGGCGACGCGCAGCACCAGGACGCCCAGCATCGAGCCGAGGATGATCAACAGCAGGGCGGGGAAAAACCCGATCGCGCTGCTGACTTGAACGAATACGAACAGCTCCAACACCGGGAACAGCAGAAAGAGCAATAAAAAAGGGCGCATCAAATGGTTCCTCAACGCAAGAATGCCTTGCCAGTCCACCTTAGATGACGTCGCCATTTCGTGAATTCAAGCGTCAACGGCTTCTTTTTTCGGCCAAACCTCGGCTTGAGCCAATGAAACCAAGGCTTCGCGTACCTGTGTCGGGGTGTTGCAAGATTCTGCAAACGGCAGCCAATGCAAGGACTGACCAATGCGCAGGTGCATGCCTTCGCTGTCGATACCGGCCAATTGCGCAGGCTGCGAAGCAGGCAGGCCGGCCAACTCGACGTAATGGGCCAGGGCCTTGGCGTGATCGCTGTTCATGTGCTCGACCATGCTGCGCTCGGCCTTGCCCGCGAACGGGTTGGCCAGGGTCAACTGGTCGACCCAGTGGATCGCGCCAAAGCCGCCGATATAACGGTGGCGCACCGGCTTGAGCACCCAGAAATCGAAGTCGTGGGCCTTATGGTAGTTGGCCGAATCAGGGAAGTAGCGGTAATAACGCTCGGCCGCCGCCTCGATGGCAACGCCCTCCTCGAGTTTTTCAGCTTGCGCCAGGTAGGTCAGGCGCCCGACTGCCTGTACGTCATCCGCCCCCCGCTCGCCCACCAGCAACGAGCACTTCGGGTCTTTTTGCAGATTATGGGTGTGCTGGGCGATACGGCTGATCAGGATCAACGGATGGCCCTGCGCGTCGAGGCAGTACGGCACGACCGACCCGAACGGGAAGCCAGGCATGGCTTTGGACTGTGTGGAAAGAGCCCCACGGTATTCCTTGAGCAACAGCTCTCGGGCGTTCTTGGCAACCTGTGCGCTCAACGTTTGACTCCTCGGGTATGCAGCCGCCCATGGCCTATGGGAATGGATCTCAACGCAAGGTAATCAATAACCGCAAAGGTTGCCAAGCAGGTTTTGTTCGTCGGTATTACCAGGCCACGCCAAATCCTGCGGTGTAGCGCGTCTTGCTCAGGCTGCTGTCGGAGTCGCCGCTGATAACGTCGCGCTCGGCCTTGAGGTTGAGGGAGGCCCACTCGGTGACTTTGTAGCGCAGGCCCATTTCCGCATCCAGCGAATACGACGACGGCCCGCCGATGGGCTTGCCGACTTCGCCGTCGGTGAAGAATTCGACGGTCTTGCCGATCAGGTAGCGGTTGTAGCTCCACTTCATGGCCAGGGAATAGAAATTGTCCTTGCCGCCATCGGCGTATTCGTAATCGGTGCGGTTGAGCAACGAGCCGAGGGAGAACGCGCCCAGCTCATCGTCCCAGAACTGATAGCCAGGACCCGTACCGACCGTGCGTTGACGGGCCAGGTCTTCAACCTTGTCACGCTTGTAGGCCAAACGTCCCTGCCAGAACCAATGCTCGGTCAGGAAGCGGTCCAGGTCGTACTCCAGGGCCCAGTTATCGGTAGTGGTGACATCGTCCTGGAATTCACGGTTGTATTCGCCCTGCCCGGTATGGCGCCATTGGCCATGACGCGCAGTGGTCTTGAAATCAACATCGTAATCATTGGTGTCTTTGTCGGCACGCTTGTAGTCCAGCGCCATGTCCACATTACCCTTCCACACCAGGTCTTCGATCACAGGCTTGGGCTTGATGATCTGCTGGATGCTGGCCAGCTCGACGGTCTTGGGTGCTTCGCCATTGGCCAGCACCACTTTGCCGTCGTCCGCCGCTTTCAGCGATTTAGCCTTCTCGCCTGTATAAGCGTCCTGTTTGACCAGCAGCTCCTGGTCGCTTTCCAGGGTTTTCACCTGCTTCCAGTCCACGGGAATGGCGCCCGCATAATCGGTCTGGATCAGCAGCTTGCCGCCGTCGAAGACTTTGATCTTACCGGTCAGGCGGTCACCGTTCTTCAACCAGACGGTATCGGCCAGCAAGGGCGTGGAGGCGCTGAAAACAGCGAGGCATAGCAGGGTTCTGGACAACATAAGCGGATTCGAGGCTCGAAGTTGGCGAAAAAGAGGGCATTATCGCGTTAGCTACGACTGACTCAAGGATTTATATTCAGTTCAATCGCCGCCCCCATGTTTACAGACGTTTCTTACAATAAGACAGACGATCTCAACGGATACCCACAGTGAATCAACCCGCCGAGCCCCCGCAAAGCCCCGCCGAAATGCGCCGCACCGCGCTTTACCTGACCTTGGCGCAAGTGCCCGAAGGCTGCGTGGTGAGCTACGGCGAGCTGGCTCAACTGGCCGGCCTCGGTCGTGCGGCACGCTGGGTGGGCCGTACCTTGAGCCAACTGCCCGACGACACCAAATTACCCTGGCACCGCGTGCTGGGTGCCGGTGGTCGGATAAGTCTGCCGGTGGGCAGTGTCTCGGGTGACGAGCAACGCGCGCGTTTGCGCGATGAAGGCGTCACAGTCCGCAACAATCGCGTGGATATTCAGCGCCATGGCTGGCGCCCGGTAGAGCACAGCGGTTAGAGTGCGCGCTTTGTTTCCGTGAATCTGAGGCAGACTCCAGCCCATGCCCCGTAAAACCTGGCGCGCCGCGCTCGCCGCCTATGCCAGCCCCTCGACGTTAGTGCTGTTGTTGCTCGGCTTTGCCGCCGGCTTGCCTTACATGTTGGTGTTCTCGACGCTCTCAGTGTGGTTGCGTGAAGCCGGTGTGGCCCGCGAGACCATCGGCTATGCGAGCCTGATCGGTCTGGCCTATGCCTTTAAATGGGTCTGGTCGCCGCTGCTCGACCAATGGCGCCTGCCGCTGCTCGGCAAACTCGGACGCCGCCGCTCCTGGCTGGTGCTGGCCCAGTCGCTGGTGATCCTCGGATTGATCGGCATGGGCTTTTGCGACCCACAGAAACACTTGTCCTGGTTGATCGCTATCGCGGTGGTCGTCGCCTTCGCGTCCGCCACCCAGGACATCGCGGTCGACGCCTACCGCCTGGAAATCGCTGACGACAGCCGCCAGGCTGCCCTCGCCGCCAGCTATATGTCCGGTTACCGGATCGCCGCCCTGCTGGCCACCGCGGGCGCACTGTTTTTTGCCGAAGGTTTCGGTTCCACGGGCTTCAATTATAAGCACTCGGCCTGGGCCGGCACCTACGTGCTGTTTGGCGTGCTGATGATCCCGGCGCTGCTGACGACCCTGTTCATGCGCGAACCCAATGTGCCGCTGCGCACCCAACTGCAGGCCGGACGCTACAGCTTCGTGCACCAGCTCGTCTCGGTGTTTGTGCTGATCGTGCTGCTGGTGTCGGTACCGGCGATGTTTACCCAGTTGTACAACACCGATTTCGCCAGCGTGGTGTTTCAGGGCGTCAGCCTGTGGGACTTGCTGATGGATGACCGGGCGTTCCTGCGTGCCATCCTTTATATAACCCTCACCGCGCTGTGCCTCTCGGCCATGGGCCGCCGAGGCCTGGCGCCGGTGCTCACACCGGTCAACGACTTTATCCTGCGCTACCGCTGGCAGGCGTTGCTGCTGCTGGGGCTGATCGCCACCTATCGCATGTCCGACACGGTGATGGGCGTAATGGCCAACGTGTTCTACATCGACCAGGGCTTTACCAAGGACCAGATCGCGGGGGTCAGCAAGATCTTCGGCCTGATCATGACCCTGCTCGGCGCCGGCATGGGCGGCCTGTTGATTGTGCGGTTCGGCATCCTGCCGATCCTGTTCATTGGCGGGGTGTTTTCCGCCGGTACCAACCTGCTGTTCGTGGCGCTGGCCGACATGGGCCCCGACTTGCAGATGCTGATTTTCACGATTTCCCTGGATAACTTCAGCTCCGGCATGGCGACCTCTGCCTTCGTTGCCTACTTGTCGAGCCTGACCAACCTCAAGTTCTCCGCCACCCAATACGCCCTGCTCAGCTCGATCATGCTGTTGCTGCCGCGCCTGATCGGCGGGTATTCGGGGGTGATGGTGGAGAAATTCGGGTATCACAATTTCTTCCTGATCACCTGCATGCTGGGCGTGCCGACGCTGCTGCTGATTGCGTTGCACTGGTATCAGGAGAACCGGCGGATTCGGTTGAATCCACCCGAGGAAGACTGACCCGACTCGGTTCTGTGGGAGCTGGCTTGCCTGCGATGAAATCGACTCGGTGCGACAGATGCACCGCGCCGTCCGCATCGCAGGCAAGCCAGCTCCCACAGAAAGCCCTGCACTTCTGACGCCTGTACTCCGACAGCAACCGCCCGTACAATCCCAAGTCATTTCAAGTCCAAGCAACCGACAACGGCCTACCATGCGTACCAGTCAATATTTGCTCGCCACACAGAAAGAAACGCCTTCCGACGCGGTCGTGATCAGCCATCAGCTGATGCTGCGCGCCGGCATGATCCGCAAGCTCGCTTCCGGCCTGTACACCTGGCTGCCCATGGGCTTGAAGGTGATGCGCAAGGTCGAGGCCATCGTTCGTGAAGAAATGAACGCCGCCGGCTCTCTGGAAGTGTTGATGCCGAGCACTCAACCGGCTGAGCTGTGGCAGGAATCCGGGCGCTGGGAAGAGTACGGCCCCGAGTTGCTGCGCTTCAAGGACCGTCACGGCCGCGATTTCTGCGCCGGCCCGACCCACGAAGAAGTGATCACCGACCTGATGCGCAACGAGCTGAGCAGCTACAAGCAGCTGCCGCTGAACCTGTATCAGATCCAGACCAAATTCCGTGATGAGATCCGCCCACGCTTCGGTTTGATGCGTGGCCGCGAATTCATCATGAAGGATGCCTATTCGTTCCACCCTGACCAGGCATCGCTGCAGGTCACCTATGACCGCATGCACCAGGCCTACTGTAATGTGTTCACGCGCCTGGGCCTGAAATTCCGCCCGGTTGAAGCGGACAACGGTTCCATCGGCGGTGCCGGCTCCCACGAATTCCACGTATTGGCCGAGTCCGGCGAAGACGACATCGTGTTCAGCAACGGTTCCGACTACGCGGCGAACATCGAAAAAGCCGAAGCCGTGCCACGGGAAACTTCGCGCCCGGCCCCGGCTGAAGAACTGCGCCTGGTGGATACACCGGACACCAAGACCATCGCGGCCCTGGTGGAGAAATTCAATCTGCCGATTGAAAAGACCATCAAGACCCTGATCGTGCGCGCCGAAGAAGAAGGCAAGCTGATTGCACTGGTGATCCGTGGCGACCACGAACTCAACGAAATCAAAGCCGCCCAGCAGCCTGGCGTGGCCAACCCGCTGGTGATGGCCACCGATGCCGAACTGCGCGACGCCATTGGCGCCGGCGCCGGCTCGCTCGGCCCGCTGAACCTGCCGCTGCCGATCATCATCGACCGTTCGGTCGAGCTGATGAGCGACTTCGCTATCGGCGCGAACATCGACGACAAGCACTACTTCGGCGTGAACTGGGAGCGCGACCTGCCGGTGCCGACCGTGGCCGACCTGCGTAACGTGGTCGCCGGCGACCCAAGCCCGGACGGCAAGGGCACGCTGGAAATCAAGCGCGGCATCGAAGTCGGGCACATCTTCCAGCTGGGCAACAAGTACAGCAAGGCGATGAAGTGCGAAGTGCTGGGCGAGAACGGCAAGCCTATCACCCTGGAAATGGGCTGCTATGGCATCGGCGTGTCCCGCGTGGTGGCCGCTGCGATCGAGCAGAACAACGACGAAAAAGGCATCATCTGGAGTGACGCGCTGGCGCCGTTCCAGGTCGCGCTGGTACCGCTGCGCTATGAAACCGAGCAAGTGCGCGAAGCCACCGACACACTTTATGCCCAACTGACGGCGGCGGGTTTTGACGTGTTGCTCGATGACCGGGACAAGAAAACCAGCCCGGGCATCAAGTTCGCCGACATGGAACTGATTGGCATCCCGCACCGGATCGTGGTCAGTGACCGCGGCCTGGCCGATGGCAATCTGGAATACAAGAGCCGGACCGAAGCCGAAGCTCAACCGTTGCCGGTGGCTGACGTGCTGTCTTTCCTTCAGGCGCGTATTCGTCGCTGAAAACCAGATCAAGAGAAGTCATGTTCAAGCGAAACACCAGAGCCCTGGGGGGCGCCGCCTTGTGCGGCGCCCTGCTGGTCAGCGGCTGCGCCAACCAGATGTCGCAACGCAGTGAGCACGAGGAGCGGGTCGAGCGTAAGTTGCTCGACCACAGCCTGCAGATCGATGTAGGCGAACCCAAAGTGCTGGAGCTGCCGCAACGCCGGGTTCGCATTCATGAGCAGAAGACCTTCGAAGTCACCGAATTCGAAGTCACCCGTCGCTACGACCGCTACACGCCCTACCAACCCTGGCGCAAGCTCTACGAGATGCCGCTGGGGGCCGTGGCGTTGGTGGCGGGCGCCGGTGCCAACGTGGCGAATATCTTCGCCCTCGGCAACCTGCCCACCAGCATGACCCACGATTGGCTGATTTACGGCGTGGACGGCCTCAATCCGTTCATGAACGTGCAGTCACACGGCCGTGCGCAGCAGAACCTGGCGGGTATCGATGAAGTCCAGCGCGACAAGCGTGTGGAGTATTCGAGCCTGCCGTGGAGCGAACGGCCGGTACAGGTCACCGCTGGCAAGCAGGTGCATGAGCTGACCACCGACCGCAACGGCGTGCTGCGCCTGAACCTGTTGGACAGCCCCTTTGCCGAGCAGGACCTGAACCGCGTCACCACCTTGAAGATCAGTGTGCAAGATGGCCAGGACGACGTGCATTCGGACTCGACCCTGGCGGTGAGCAACACCTTGCGTGGCAAGTTGCTCGAAGCCCATGGTTTGATCTACGACGACCTGGAAGACGACGAAGTCAGCCAGTGGGTGCACCGGGTCAAGCGCCTGTCGGAGCTGGGCCTGGAAGAGGAAGCCAGCGAACTGGAACAAAGCCTGATCGAACTGACGCGCAATGATCCGGAGTTGCAGCAGGAATTTCTGCAGGCACTGACCAAGGATGCGGGACGGCTCGTCGCGGATCCAGGCGCGCGCTGATATTTTGAAACTGCTGCACATTCAAATGTGGGAGCTGGCTTGCCTGCGATAGCGATGCATCAGTTAAAGCAGCAGTGACTGACACTCCGCTATCGCAGGCAAGCCAGCTCCCACATTTTCTGGGTCCGGTTTCTACCAGGAAAATTCGAGTTGTTCGTTGCCGCCACTCAGGTCCAGCAACCGCACCCCGATCCCCAGCAACCGCACCGGCTTGCCGCCTCGGTTAAATGCCTGGGTCATCAACTGTTGATAACTCTCCAGATCCCGCCCCGCTCCGGCTTGTTCCAGGGTCGTCTGGGTAAAGTCGTGAAACTTCACTTTGACGAACGGTTTTCCTGCCCGATAACTGCTGTCGATACGCGACATGCGCCCGGCCAGGGTGTCCATCAGCTCAGGGAGCTTGGCCAGGCAGCTTGAGAGATCTGGCAAGTCCACATCGTAGGTGTTTTCCACGCTGATCGATTGCCGGCGACTGTCGTTCTGCACCACACGATCATCTATGCCACGGGCCAGGCTCCAGAGTCGCTCGCCAAAACTGCCGAATTCGCGCACCAGCGCCAGCTTGTTCCACTCGCGCAGCTGCAGGCAGTCTTCGATGCCCAAGCGCGCCAGTTTGTCAGCGGTCACCTTGCCGACACCGTGCAACTTGCTGACCCGCAACTGCGAGACGAAATCTTCGATTTGGTCGGGGGTAATCACGAACAACCCGTTGGGCTTTTTCCAGTCGCTGGCGATCTTGGCCAGGAACTTGTTCGGCGCCACACCCGCGGACACCGTGATGTGCAGTTGGTTGGAGACGCGGCGGCGGATGTCCTGGGCGATCCGCGTGGCACTGCCGCCAAAGTGCGGGCTGTCGGATACGTCCAGGTAGGCTTCATCCAGCGATAAAGGCTCGATCAGGTCGGTGTAATCACGAAAGATCGTCTGGATTTCCTTCGACGCTTCTTTATAAGCCTCCATGCGCGGCTTGACGATGGTCAGGTCCGGGCACAGCTTCAAGGCGTGACGGGATGACATGGCCGAGCGCACGCCGTAGGCACGCGCCTCGTAGTTGCAGGTGGCGATCACCCCGCGTCGGTCCGCCGAGCCGCCGACCGCCAACGGTTTTTGCGCCAGGCTCGGGTCATCGCGCATCTCGATGGCGGCGTAGAAGCAATCACAATCTACGTGGATGATTTTGCGCTGCGTCATATAAACGGGGTGTGAACCTACGGGTGGCCAGTATCGCATCCGCACCTGTATATAGCACCAGTAGTTTGAATCTTCCGCTTGAGCGGTAGGAAAAGTCCCTGATGAATTTATTTTCTCAATCGAATTTGGCGTTCCGATAGAGCTGAAACCCTCGGCCATACTGGGCCGGCGGGCATCAAGCAGCCTTTATGGAGAGCTAACCGATTGAAGCGCAAGCGCTTTTCTTTAATTCGCGGGTTGACACACTCGCGTTCCTCTGTAGAATGCCGACACACAGACGCGGGATGGAGCAGTCTGGTAGCTCGTCGGGCTCATAACCCGAAGGTCGTCGGTTCAAATCCGGCTCCCGCAACCAAACATCAAAAAAGGCTACTCGAAAGAGTGGCCTTTTTTGTGCCTGCCTGTTTTTTGTATGCATGGCTATTGTCGAACAAAAATCTTTGCCTGCCGCGCACTTACCGCGCATAGCGGTCATTAAACGGTTAATTCACACTTATTTGACCGATACATCCATTAACAGTTGACACCTCGGCGCTGGACTGTAGAATGCCGCCCACAGACGCGGGATGGAGCAGTCTGGTAGCTCGTCGGGCTCATAACCCGAAGGTCGTCGGTTCAAATCCGGCTCCCGCAACCAAACATCAAGAAAGGCTACTCGAAAGAGTGGCCTTTTTTGTATCCGGTGAAAAAGTTCTTCTGAAACAATGGTATGGCATCTTTCATGAAACCCTGCGGGTTTTGTTGAGTCCATCTCCATGCGAGCTATGCTCACTGTTTCAGCGCTTCCCCCTACGACCAATGGCCGCTGTCGCCGCCCCCGGCGATACGCGTTAATATTTGTAATTATTTTGTCCATAGGGATTGGTAACTTGGCTGGATACCTCCATCCTGTCGCGCACAATCCACGAGGTGATTGATGCGCGCCAACTCGTCTGAACCACAAGACACTGTCACAGCAGAACAACCGATCACACCTACTCGTTTGCGATGGCTGGATCTGGTGAGCAAGTACCGGCAACCCATCGGACTGGCCGTGACGTTGCTGCTGTTTGCCATTGCCCTGATCGCCTGCCGACACCTGCTGTTGGAACTGGATCTTTACGCGCTCCACGATTCGATCCTGGAAGTACCCAAGCCGGCCCTGCTCGGTGCCGTTGCCGCAGCGGTCGCCGGTTTCGTCATTCTCTTGGGATACGAGTTTTCCGGTGCGCGCTACGCGGGGGTAAAACTGCCCGCCAAAACCCTGGCACTGGGCGGCTTTACCGCATTCGCCATCGGCAATGCGATCGGCTTGTCGATGCTTTCCGGCGGCTCGGTGCGCTACCGTCTATATGCACGCCATGGCATCGGCGCCTCGGAAGTCGCGCACATGACGGTGTTCGCCAGCCTGGCCCTGGGCTGCGCATTGCCGCCTCTCGCGGCATTGGCCACATTGAGCAATTTGCCGGCCGCGTCCACTTACCTGCATTTGCCACAAAGCGTGCTGGGTGGCGTTGCCGGCGCCGTCCTGCTGCTGTCGGCGGTACTGTGCATCGGCATTTACCGCCGCCGCCTGCCGGAACAACCTTACCCCGACAACCTGCTGGTAAAAGCCGGACGCCGCACCCTGCGCCTGCCCGGCCGTCGCCTGACCTTTCTGCAGTTGGTCATCACCGCGCTGGACGTGGCGGCTGCCGCCACCGTGCTTTATCTGCTGCTGCCGGAAGCGCCGCCGTTCGGCCCCTTCCTGCTGGTGTACCTGCTGGCCCTGGCCGCCGGTGTGCTCAGCCATGTCCCCGGCGGTGTGGGTGTATTCGAAGCGATCCTGCTGGCAGCCTTCGCCGACAAACTGGGCGCCGCGCCATTGGCCGCCGCCCTGCTGCTGTACCGCATGATCTATGTGGTGCTGCCGCTGTTGATTGCCTGCGTGTTCCTGCTGGTCAACGAAGCGCAGCGTCTGTTCCAGACCCAGCAAAGTCTGCGGGTTGCCTCGGGGCTGGCGGCGCCAGTACTGGCCGTACTGGTTTTTTTGTCCGGCGTGGTCCTGCTGTTCTCTGGCGCCACGCCCGAAATCGACTCCCGCCTGGAAAACATCGGCTTTCTGATTCCCCACCGCCTGATTGATGCGTCGCACTTTGGCGCCAGCCTGATCGGCGTACTGTGCCTGTTGCTGGCCCAGGGTTTGCGTCGACGCTTGTCGGCCGCCTGGATGCTGACCATGGTGTTGCTGCTGGCAGGCGCCCTGCTCTCGCTGCTCAAGGGTTTCGACTGGGAAGAAGCCAGCCTGATGACCATGACAGCGATCCTGCTGGCGATCTTCCGACGCTCGTTCTACCGCGCCAGCCGCCTCACCGAACTGCCCTTCTCGCCGCTGTACCTGGTGGCCAGCGTCTGCGTGCTGGGCGCTTCGATCTGGCTGCTGCTGTTCGCCTACCAGGATGTGCCTTATAGCCACCAGCTGTGGTGGCAGTTCACCCTGGACGCCAATGCCCCACGCGGCCTGCGCTCGCTGCTGGGCGCCGCCGTGCTGCTGGTGATCGTGTCGCTGACCTGGCTGCTGCGCACCGCGCGTCCGGTGATCCACTTGCCGACACCCGATGAGCTGGAGCGCGCCAGCAAGATTCTGATGGCCTCCTCCCAGCCCGACGGCGGCCTCGCGCTGACCGGCGATAAGGCGCTGCTGTTTCACCCCAATGATGAAGCTTTCCTCATGTACGCCCGCCGCGGGCGCAGCCTGGTAGCCTTGTACGACCCGATCGGCCCGACCCAGCCACGGGCCGAGATGATCTGGCAGTTCCGCGACCTGTGCGACATTCACCACGCGCGCCCGGTGTTCTACCAGGTGCGCGCGGAAAACCTGCCGTACTACATGGACATCGGCCTCACCGCGATCAAGCTGGGCGAAGAAGCCCGCGTCGACCTGAAACGCTTTGACCTGGAAGCCAAGGGCAAAGAGATGAAGGACCTGCGCTACACCTGGAACCGTGGCACCCGCGATGGCCTGTCGCTGGAAATCCATGAGCCGGGCACGGCGCCGATGGACGAACTCAAGGTGATTTCCGATGCCTGGCTGACGGGCAAGAATGTGCGGGAAAAAGGCTTTTCCCTCGGGCGCTTCAACAACGACTACCTCAAGCACTTTCGCATTGCGATCATCCGCTTCGAAGGACGCCCGGTGGCCTTCGCCAACTTGCTCGAGACCTACAACCACGACCTGGCCAGCCTCGACCTGATGCGCGCCCATCCGGATGCGCCCAAGCTGACCATGGAATTCATGATGGTCGGCCTGATTCAACACTATAAGAGTCACGGCTACGCCCGCTTCAGCCTCGGCATGGTGCCGTTGTCGGGCCTGCAACCGCGACGCGGCGCCCCGTTGACCCAGCGGCTGGGCTCGATGGTGTTCCGCCGTGGCGAGCAACTGTATAACTTTCAAGGTTTGCGCCGCTTCAAAGACAAGTTCCAGCCCGACTGGGAACCCCGTTACATGGCCGTGCCCGCGGGACTTGATCCGCTGGTGGCACTGGCCGATACCGCCGCCCTGATCGCGGGCGGCTTGACTGGATTGGTGAAACGCTGATGATTCGACGTTCCTGGCGGTATGTATTGGCCCTGATAGTGCTGCTCGCCCTGATCGCGGGTGGCGGCTTCTGGTACTGGAACCGCCCTGCCCCGCAGCCGGCCCTGGAGCAACTGCCCCAGGCCGACGGCTCGGTCATGACCCGCGTGACCCCGAACGGCACGCCCAGAGCCCGCGTGGCCGTGGCCGTGATGGCCGATGAGCGCCTGACCGACAGCCAACTGATAGCCTTGAGCCTGGGCGGCAAGGCACAGATCGTCCAGGTGATCCTGCCCAAGGATGATTGCAAGCTGCAGGAACAGGCGCTGCAAAGCGCACTGGACCAATTGAAAGGCCCGGCGACCCTGGTCAGCGGCATCGGTCCTGGCGCGGCGCTCGCCTGGCGCTGGCTTGCCAGCCAGAATGACGACAAGGCCAATGCCATCTCCGTCGGCTTCGCGTTGGTGCAGGAAGGCTGCAAGCACCCCCTGCCGAAAACCGCAGCACACGGCAATTGGCTGGTGGCCTGGAACGACAACCCTGACGATGAGAGCGCCAGTTTCGTACGCGACACACCACGCGCCACCACCAGCATCAGCGACTACGACATTCATTACCCGCAGGTGCTGAACAACGAGCTGCGCAAGCAACTGGTGGGTTCGGACAACGGCGGCCTGGCGATTCCGGTGGTTGAAGTACCGGCCGGCCAAGCCAATGACACCGTCACCCTGTTCCTTTCAGGTGACGGCGGCTGGCGTGATCTGGACCGCGACGTAGCCGCAGAGATGGCCAAGATCGGCTACCCGGTGGTGGGCATCGACACCCTGCGCTACTACTGGCAGCACAAGACCCCGGAACAAAGCGCCAAGGACCTGACCGAGCTGATGCAGCACTACCGGCAGAAATGGGGCACCAAGCGCTTCGTGCTGACCGGTTACTCGTTCGGTGCCGATGTATTGCCAGCCATCTATAACCGCATGCCGGCAAACGAGCAGCAACGCGTGGATGCAATCATCCTGCTGGCGTTCGCGCGCACCGGCAGCTTTGAAATCGAAGTGGAAGGCTGGCTGGGTAACGCCGGCAAAGAAGCCGCCACGGGCCCGGAGATGGCCAAGCTGCCGGCTGACAAAGTGGTGTGTATCTACGGCGCCGAAGAAGTCGACGAGAGCGGCTGCACGGACAAGACGGCGGTGGGTGAAGCCTTGAAGCTGCCGGGTGGCCATCACTTCGACGAGAACTACCCGGCGCTGGCCAAGCGCTTGGTGGATATCATCGTGAAGCATCAAGCCAAGGATAAAGCTGAATAGTCCAGGTTACATGCAAGACCCCATGTGGGAGCGGGCTTGCTCGCGAATACGGAGTGTCAGTCAATGTTGCTGTGACTGATCCACCGCTTTCGCGAGCAAGCCCGCTCCCACATTTGGATTTGGGGTGTTGCTGAAATCAGCGCGGTTCGATATGGGCAATCATCAACTGCACGGTTTCATTCCCACGAAACTCGTTCACATCCAGCTTGTAGGCCAACTCCACCCAACGCACCGTCGGGTTAGGCCAGACCTCACGGTCCACGCCGAACGCAATGCCATCGAGTTTCACCGACCCGCATTCGCTCTTGAGCACCACTTTCAGGTGCCGCTCGCCCACCACCCGCTGCTCCACCAACTGGAACACGCCGTGAAACAGCGGCTCGGGAAAGTGTTGCCCCCACGGGCCGGCGTGGCGCAATGCACGGGCCAGTTCCAGGTGAAACTCTTCCACCGCCAGGGTGCCGTCGGTCAGCAGCCGGCCGGTGAGATCCTCTTCGCACAACTGCCGACGCACCTCGGCATCAAAAGCCTCGGCAAACAGTGGGAAGTTCTCTTCACGCAGCGTCAGTCCCGCCGCCATGGCATGGCCGCCGTATTTGGCGATCAGGTTGGGATGCTGGCTCGCAACCACCGCCAGCGCATCACGGATGTGAAAACCCTGCACCGAGCGCCCTGAGCCCTTGAGCAGGCCATCGCCGGCGTCGGCGAAGGCGATGGTCGGGCGGAAATAGCGCTCCTTCATGCGCGAGGCGAGGATGCCGATTACGCCCTGGTGCCACTGCGGATCAAACAGGCATAAGCCGTAGGGCATCGACTCCACCGGCAAGTCCTTGAGCTGGGCCAGGGCTTCGCGCTGCATGCCTTGTTCGATGGATTTGCGGTCCTGGTTCATGCCGTCCAACTGCGCCGCCATTTCCCGTGCGGCGGCGACGTCGGTGGTAAGCAGGCATTCGATGCCCAGGCTCATGTCATCCAGGCGCCCGGCGGCGTTCAGGCGCGGCCCGAGGATAAAGCCCAGGTCGGTCGAAGTGATGCGCGCAGCGTCGCGCTTGGCCACTTCAAGGATCGCCTTGATCCCCGGGCGCGCCCGACCGGCGCGAATGCGCTCCAGGCCCTGATGTACGAGAATGCGATTGTTGGCGTCCAGGGGCACCACGTCGGCGACGCTGCCCAGGGCGACGAGGTCGAGCAGTTCGCCGATGTTCGGCTGGGGTGTGTTCGCGTACCAGCCCAGGCTGCGCAGGCGCGCACGCAAGGCCATCAGCACGTAAAAGATCACGCCAACGCCCGCCAGGGCCTTGCTCGGGAACTCGCAGCCGGGCTGGTTCGGGTTGACGATCGCATCGGCCGCCGGCAATTGATCGCCGGGCAAGTGGTGGTCGGTCACCAGTACCTGCAAGCCCGCCGCTTTCGCCGCCGCCACGCCTTCGACGCTGGAAATGCCGTTGTCCACGGTAATCAACAACTGCGGCTCACGCTGCAGGGCCACGGCGACAATCTCCGGGGTCAGGCCGTAGCCGTACTCGAAGCGATTGGGCACCAGGTAGTCGACATGGGCCGCGCCGAGCAGGCGCAGGCCCAAGGTGCCCACGGTGCTGGCGGTGGCGCCATCGGCGTCGAAGTCGCCGACGATGAGGATGCGCTGGCGCTGCTCCAGTGCCGTCACCAGCAAGTCCACCGCCGCGTCGATCCCCTTGAGCTGCTGATAGGGAATCAACCGCGCCAGGCTTTTATCCAGCTCGGCCTCGGACTGCACCCCGCGCGCGGCATACAGACGGGTCAACAGCGGGGGCAATTCACCAAGAAACGGCAGGACAGCGGGCAACGGGCGGGGATCGATACGCATGGGGTGACGAAAACTTCTCTACTGATACAACGGTTAAACAACAATCCTGCAAACGGTACAGACCTGATGTGGGAGCTGGCTTGCCTGCGATGCGGACGGCTCGGTGAACCAGTTACACCGCGGCGATACAATCGCGGGCAAGCCCGCTCCCACACAAGCCGCTTCCCACCTTTTCAATCGCGTCCGCCGACCAGCCACTGCAATTGCACTTCATGCTGGCCACGGTCGTCGGTCACGAAGATCGTGCCTTCGCTGATCATCACATCCCACTTGATCACGCGGGGCATGTCTTTGGCCAGAACCTCCAGGATCTCCTGCGGCACGGCGGCGATGTGCACGTTCTTCAGGTTGTTCGCCACCGGCACCACCTTGCCTTCCCAGACACGCAGGCTGCCGTAGGCCAGCAGGCTGGTGCGTTCGGTGCGGCGCGAGCACCAGGTCAGGCGATCGGCATCGGGCTGGCCCACTTCGATCCAGTGCAACACGCGATCATCCAGGCTTTTTTCCCACAGGGCCGGTTCGTCTACATCTGACAGGCCACGGCCGAACGACAACTGCTCGTTGTACCAGAGGGCGTAGGCCAGCAGACGCACGGTCATGCGCTCTTCGGTTTCCGACGGGTGGCGGGCAATGGTCTGTTTGACGCTCTCGTACACCGAACGATCAAGGTCGGTGAGGTTGAGTTCGAATTTGTAGGTCGTGGACGGCTGGGCCATGAACGGACTTCTAGAGACAGGGAAAGGCGGCCAGTCTAACCGATGGCGAGGCGATTCAACGAATCCTGCGCTGCATCAGGCTTATCCTTGAACGGCCCGCCTATGTTAAAAGGCATCACACCACCGCCCTGCGCAGACAAGGATCTCCATGTCGTTTAATGCCAAACCGCTTGCCGGCCTGAAAGTCATCGAACTCGGCACCCTGATCGCCGGCCCGTTCGCCTCACGGATCTGCGCCGAATTCGGCGCCGAGGTCATCAAGGTCGAATCGCCGGACGGTGGCGACCCACTGCGCAAATGGCGCAAGTTGTACGAGGGCACTTCGCTGTGGTGGTTCGTGCAGGCGCGCAACAAGCAGTCGCTGACGCTGAACCTCAAGCACCCCGACGGCCTGGCCATCCTCAAGCAGTTGCTGGCGGACGCCGACATCCTGATCGAAAACTTCCGCCCCGGCGTGCTGGAAAAGCTCGGCCTGAGCTGGGAAACCCTGCATGCGCTCAACCCAAAACTGGTGATGGTGCGCCTCTCCGGCTTCGGGCAGACCGGGCCGATGAAAGACCAGCCAGGGTTCGGCGCGGTGGGTGAATCCATGGGAGGCCTGCGCTACATCACCGGCTTCGAAGACCGCCCGCCCGTGCGCACCGGCATTTCCATCGGCGACTCGATCGCGGCACTGTGGGCAGTGATCGGCGCATTGATGGCGCTGCGTCATCGCGAAGTCAACGGCGGCCTCGGCCAGGTCGTGGATGTGGCGCTGTACGAAGCCATCTTTGCCATGATGGAAAGCATGATCCCCGAGTTTGACGTGTTCGGCTTTATTCGCGAGCGCACCGGCAACATCATGCCGGGTATCACCCCGTCCTCGATCCACACCAGCGCCGACGGCAAGCATGTACAGATAGGCGCCAACGGCGATGCGATCTTCAAGCGCTTCATGACAGCCATTGGCCGCGAAGACTTGGCCAACGACCCTGTGCTTGCTGGCAATGACGGGCGCGATAGTCGTCGTGACGAGCTGTACGGGGTGATCGATCGCTGGGTCAACTCTCTGACACTGGACCAAGTGATAGAGGCCCTGAACAAGGCACAAGTGCCCGCCAGCCGGATCTACAGCGCCGAAGACATGCTGGGCGACCCGCAGTTTCTCGCCCGGGAAATGTTCCTCAAAGCCCAGCTTCCCGACGGCAAGGCATTCAAGATGCCCGGCATCGTACCCAAACTATCGGACACGCCCGGCAGCTGTGAATGGGTAGGGCCGCAATTGGGCGAGCACAACAGCCTGGTGCTCGGCAAGTTGGGGTACGACGCCGCAGCCATCACGCGCCTGCGCGAACAAGGCGCCATCTGACGCCGCGGCGCGCGGTAAACCGTAGGCAAAAAGAAACCCCGAAGCGTGGGGAGACACTTCGGGGTTAAACGTGGCCTTACAATGACCAGTACAACAAGCCACAAGCACCGGAGCACAATGCTTGCTCTTGCTGTTACGAACTCTGACCGGCCGCGTTATGGGAAGTTTCCACGCTTAAACAATTCTTCATGCAGCCGCAGCGCCGCGGGTTTGGGCCGCGTTGCGCATCGCTGCGATGACCGAGGGTTCCAGGCGCCCTTCGGCAATCTTCAGGTCGCGCAACAGGCAGTCGACCACATCCACCAGCACGCGCTTGTCCATCAGCTGAGCACGGTCGACTTCACGCTCGACCACGATAGCGCCGGCAGGATTCTTCACGGTCACCAGGCACTCGTCCTGCACACCAGAGGTGGTCAGCGTAACCTGATAAGGGCTCAGTGCTTCTTCGAGCAATAGGCTGATACTTTCCATCTCGATCACCACTCAATAGTTCGGGAACAATCGTTTCAACGGGGTGCCGCATCTATCCTAAGTGACTGGTTGTGACGTAGGAAAGTTCGCTTTTTCGTCTTTCAAGGGTTGTCGGGGGATGACGTATCCAGCATGCGCTTGCAACATGACAGGCAAAAAACGGCGGCACATAACTGCTTACGCAATGAGTTGCTGTTTTGGGGTTCGCCGGGCGCGCAAGCCGGGGGTGAATCCTATACTCGGTGAGCGCTGATCACTCTGCCGTGCGGGCAAGAGCGCATGTCAAAAGGCCCTTATTGCGAAGGATGAAGATAATGGTGGAACAAAATGAACAGCAAGCGTCGATGGAGAAGATGCATGCCGATGTACGGCGCATCTATGCCGAAATATCACGCATGCAGGCTGAGCAAGACAAGCTCAAATCGGAATCCCTGAAGATAAACTGCGAAACTTTCTGGTATCCCATGGGCGTAGCGATGGCCGTGGTCGCAACGATTGCTTCAATCACCGGAGTGGCTATTAAACTGCTCTTGTAAACAGCACGTTGCCGGGCCTGCCATAAACAAAAAACGCCGCTGACCCAAGGAAGGGAAAGCGGCGTTCTTATCTACGCGGCCTGCCTTACAGCGGCTTGCCCCGGTTGCCATGCTGGCTCACGAACGCCTGCACCGCCTTCAGGTCATTGACCAACACCGTGCAGCGCTCTTCACGCTCGAACAGATCCGCCAGGTGCTGCGGCAGTTCCAGCGCCTTGCCAACGCCCGCCTTCTCCACCGCTTCCGGGAATTTGACCGGGTGGGCGGTGCCCAGGATCACCATTGGGATATCCAGGCTGCGACGGCATTCGCGGGCAGCCTTCACGCCGATAGCGGTGTGCGGGTCCAGCAGCTCGCCGGTCTGGGCGTAGACCTGTGCGATGGTTTCGCAGGTCTGCGCATCGTCCACGGCCAGGGAATCGAACAGCTTGCGGGTTTCGGTCCAGCGCTCTTGCTCGACGCTGAAACCGCCACCGCTTTTGAAGGTGTCCATCAGCCCGGCAATGGCTGCGCCGTTGCGACCGTGCATATCGAACAGCAGGCGTTCGAAGTTCGACGAGACCATGATGTCCATGGACGGCGACAGCGTGGCGTGCAGGGTTTCCTTGACGTAGCCGTTACCGCTCATGAAGCGGTGCAGGATGTCATTGCGGTTGGTGGCGACGATCAACTGGTTGATCGGCAGGCCCATGTTGCGCGCCAGGTAGCCGGCGAAGATGTCGCCGAAGTTGCCGGTCGGCACTGAGAACGACACCGAACGCGCCGGCCCGCCCAACTGCAGCGATGCGTGGAAGTAGTAGACGATCTGGGCCATGATCCGCGCCCAGTTGATCGAGTTCACCGCCACCAGGCGCGTGCCTTTGAGGAAGCTCTGGTCGGCGAAGCTGTTCTTGACCATTTCCTGGCAGTCATCGAAGTTGCCTTCGATGGCAATGTTGTGGATGTTCTCACCGAAGATGCTGGTCATCTGGCGACGCTGCACTTCGGACACACGCTGGTGCGGGTGCAGGATGAAGATGTCGACGTTTTCGCAGTGCTTGCAGCCTTCGATGGCAGCCGATCCGGTATCACCGGACGTAGCGCCCATGATCACCACGCGCTCGCCGCGCTTTTCCAACACGTAGTCGAGCAGGCGACCGAGCAGTTGCAGGGCGAAATCCTTGAACGCCAGGGTCGGGCCGTGGAACAGCTCCAGCACCCACTCGTTGCCGTTCAGTTGGCGCAGAGGCGCGATGGCACTGTGGGAAAACACGCCGTACGTGTCTTCGAGGATCTTCTTGAAATCCGCATCCGGAATGCTGCCGGTGACGAACGGGCGCATCACCCGGAACGCCAGCTCGTGGTACGGCAAGCCGGCCCAGGAGGCGATCTCCTCCTGGGTGAAGCGTGGCAGGTTTTCCGGCACGTACAGGCCGCCGTCGGTGGCAAGGCCTGTGAGCAAGACGTCTTCGAAATTCAGGGCCGGTGCCTGGCCGCGGGTGCTGATATAACGCATGACTGGTTCCTCTAAACATTCCAGAACAGAGGCCGCCGAACGCACGGGGCCCCTTGAACAAATCGGTTAGTTCAAGTGTTCGACGCGAATCCGCACCACTGGGCCGACTACGCCCTGCAGGGCTTCCAGGGCGGCGATGGCATCGTTGATGTGCTGTTCGAGCACGCGGTGGGTCAGCAGGATCATCGGCACCTGGCCGTTTTGCTCCTCGACTTCCTTCTGCATGATCGATTCGATGTTGATCCCGCGCTCCGACAGGATACTGGCCACCTGAGCCAATACGCCCGGGTGATCCTGGGCCTGGATGCGCAGGTAGTAGGCGCTTTCGCAGGCTTCGATCGGCAGGATCGGGTGCGCCGACAGCGAGTCCGGCTGGAAGGCCAGGTGCGGTACGCGGTTTTCCGGGTCGCTGGTCATGGCGCGAACCACGTCCACCAGGTCGGCGATCACCGACGAAGCGGTCGGCTCCATGCCGGCGCCGGCGCCGTAGAACAAGGTCGAACCGGCGGCGTCGCCATTGACCATCACCGCGTTCATCACGCCATTGACGTTGGCGATCAGGCGGTCGGCCGGGATCAGCGTCGGGTGCACACGCAGCTCGATACCCGCTGGCGTGCTGCGTGCAACGCCCAGGTGCTTGATGCGGTAGCCCAGGGCTTCGGCGTAGTTCACGTCGGCGGTGGTCAGCTGGGTGATGCCTTCGGTGTAGGCCTTGTCGAACTGCAACGGTATACCAAAGGCGATGGACGCCAGGATGGTCAGCTTGTGCGCCGCGTCGATACCTTCCACGTCAAAGGTCGGGTCGGCTTCGGCGTAACCCAGGGCCTGGGCTTCGGCCAGCACGTCTTCGAAGGTACGGCCCTTCTCGCGCATTTCGGTGAGGATGAAGTTACCGGTGCCGTTGATGATGCCGGCGACCCAGTTGATGCGGTTGGCGGACAGGCCTTCACGAATCGCCTTGATCACCGGGATGCCGCCGGCCACCGCCGCTTCGAACGCGACGATCACACCCTTCTCGCGCGCCTTGGCGAAGATCTCGTTGCCGTGCACGGCGATCAGCGCCTTGTTGGCGGTGACCACGTGCTTGCCGTTCTCGATGGCCTTGAGCACCAGCTCGCGGGCCACGGTGTAGCCGCCCACCAGTTCGATGACGATATCGATTTCAGGGTTGGTGGCCACGGCGAAGACATCGTTGGTAATGGCAATACCGGTCGTTTCGAACTGAGGCTTTGGCGAACGCGTGGCAATTTGCGCCACTTCAATCCCACGGCCTGCGCGGCGGGAAATTTCCTCAGCGTTACGCTGAAGTACGTTGAGGGTACCGCCACCGACGGTCCCTAACCCACAGATGCCTACTTTGACCGGTTTCACTGAAAACTCCCCATGAAACGGCCGACGCTAGGTCGGCCGTGGAAAACAGCCGCACAACCGCGGCTTTCAATTAGTGGCCCGCCGACTGTGCACGGGCCATGATCGTCAAAGGTTCGACGATGCTGGTTTATTTGGCACTCAGCGCCAGTTTGGCAACTTGTGGCGCCGGCTGGTAGCCCGGAATCACCTGGCCGTCAGCCAAAACGATGGCCGGTGTGCCGTTCACGCCGATCGACTGGCCCAGGGCGAACTGCCGGGAAACCGGGTTATCGCATTTGGCCGCCTTGATTTCCTTGCCATCGACCATCTTGTCCATGGCCGCTTTCTTGTCGGCCGAGCACCATACCGCCTGCAACTGCTCGTCACCCGGGGAACCCAGGCCCTGGCGCGGGAACGCGACGTAGCGCACTTCCACGCCCAGCTTGTTCAGCGCAGGCACTTCGGCGTGCAGCTTGTGGCAGTAAGGGCAGGTGGTGTCGGTGAACACGGTGATGTGGGTCTTGGTCTCGCCGATGGCCGGGTAAACCACGGTTTCAGCCACCGGAATACCGTTGATCAGCTTCGACACGCCCAGGCGCTCGGCTTTCTCGGTCAGGTTGACCGGCTTGCCCTCCTTCAACTGGAACAGGTAGCCCTGGACGATGTACTGGCCGTCGGCACTGGCGTACAGCACACGGCTGCCCTTGAGTTTGACTTCATACAGGCCGGCCATCGGGCTGGCGCTGATGCTTTCGATTGGCGTGTCGAGCTCCAGGTTGGCCAGGCTCTTGCGAATGGTCTGCTCGGCAGCGTCATCGGCGACAACAAAGGTGGACACCAACGCAATGGCTGCGGCGGCAATAATCTGGGTCAAGCGCATGGGAACTCCTGAAGGCAGACGCAGGGACGGGAAGGAACACTGGTAGGAACACAGGCTCGTGCCATCCCCTTTGCTAACCGGCAAAGCCTACCACAGTTGGGCCGCAGGGCAGCCCGTGGCAGGATAAATTGGCGGTTTTCAGCCACGCGGATGGTGCTTGGCGTGCATTTCCTGCAAACGTGCGCGCGCCACATGGGTGTAGATCTGGGTCGTGGATAAATCGCTGTGGCCGAGCAGCATTTGCACCACACGCAGGTCCGCGCCGTGGTTGAGCAAATGGGTGGCGAAGGCATGGCGCAAGGTGTGGGGCGATAGCGCCTTGCCGATCCCGGCGACCTTGGCCTGGTGCTTGATGCGGTGCCAGAACGTCTGGCGTGTCATCTGCTCACCGCGCAGGCTGGGGAACAACACGTCGCTGGGCCGCCCACCAAGCAGTTCGCTGCGCGCATCACGCATGTAGCGCTCGACCCATACAATCGCCTCCTCGCCCATCGGCACCAGCCGTTCCTTGCTGCCCTTGCCCATCACCCGCAACACCCCCTGGCGCAGGTTGACTTGCTCCAGGGTCAGGCTGATCAGTTCGGTTACCCGCAGGCCGCAGGCGTATAGGACTTCGAGCATGGCGCGGTCGCGCTGGCCGATGGACTCACTGAGGTCGGGCGCGGCGAGCAAGGCCTCCACGTCGGCTTCCGACAAAGATTTAGGTAAAGGCCTACCGAGTTGTGGCATGTCGATTTGCAGGGTGGGATCAAGGGCTATCAGTTTCTCCCTCAGCAGGTAGCGATAGAAGCCACGCACCCCGGAGAGAAAGCGTGCGGTGGAGCGCGGTTTATAGTTCTGCTCAAGACGCCAGGCCAAGTGATCGAGGATCAGCTCACGGCCGGCGTTGATCAGCTCGAGGTTTTTTTCCTGCAACCAACCGTTGAAGAGCGCGAGGTCACTGCGGTAGGCCTGGCGAGTATTGTCCGACAGGCCTTTTTCCAGCCAGAGGGCGTCGAGGAAGCGGTCGATCAGGGGGTGGTCAATGGCGGGCATGAGGGCTCGAACTGGATGTTGTAGTGTCTGGTGGATCCTATCGCAGGCAAGCCAGCTCCCACACAGGATTTGTGGCGCGCTTCGGACTTATGGACAGCATCGATCAAATGTGGGGGCTGGCTTGCCTGCGATGATTGCAACTCGGTTTCGGATCTGCCAGCAAATCCCAGGCACAAAAAAGCAGCCCGTAGGCTGCTTTTTTCTGCATCGGAAGCTGGACTTAAGCCAGTTTTTCCTTGATGCGAGCTGCTTTACCGGACAGGTCACGCAGGTAGTACAGCTTGGCTTTGCGTACGTCACCGCGACGTTTCACAGCCATGCTGTCGATCTGCGGGCTGTAGGTCTGGAAAGTACGCTCTACGCCAACACCGTTGGAGATTTTACGAACAGTGAAAGCACTGTTCACACCACGGTTACGCTTGGCGATTACCACGCCTTCGAACGCTTGCAGACGCGAACGGTCGCCTTCCTTCACTTTCACCTGAACGACAATGGTGTCGCCCGGGGCAAAGGTAGGGATCTCTTTGGTCATCTGCTCTGCTTCGAGTGCAAGGATGATTTTGTTAGTCATGCTGTGCTCCTAAGGTAAGTCAATGGACCTACCATCGATACGTTGTTAACTATCGTCCCGCGCGAGGATGTATTCCTCGAGCAGCTTCTTCTCTTCTCCAGAAAGCGAGCGGCTTTCCAGAAGATCGGCGCGTCGTTCATAGGTCCGACCAAGGGACTGCTGTAAACGCCAACGCCGGATGTGTGCGTGATTGCCACTTAGCAATACGTCGGGAACACGCTGATCCGCATACACCTCCGGTCGGGTGTAGTGCGGGCAATCCAGCAAACCATCCGTGAAGGAATCTTCCTCCGCGGAGTCCGCATGCCCTAAAGCTCCAGGCAGCAGTCGTGTAACCGCATCTATCAGGACCATTGCCGGCAGCTCGCCACCAGACAATACATAGTCCCCAATCGACCACTCTTCATCGACATGAGCCTCAATAAAGCGCTCGTCAATGCCTTCATAGCGACCGGCAATCAGGATCAGTGCATCCTCATTCGCCAGTTCGCGAACCCCAGCCTGTTTCAGCTGGCGGCCTTGAGGGGACAGGTAAATTACCTTCGCCTTCTCCCCGGCGGCGGCCTTGGCCTGGGCCAACGCGTCTTCCAGGGGCTTGATCTTCATCACCATGCCCGGGCCACCGCCAAATGGGCGATCGTCCACAGTGTGATGTCGATCCGTCGTGTAGTCTCGCGGGTTCCAACAGGTGAGCTGCAACAGCCCCTGTTTCACCGCCCGACTGGTGATGCCGTACTCGCTGATGGCGGAAAACATCTCGGGAAACAAACTGATCACTTCAATGCGCAAATTAGCCACGCTTAGAAGTCCGCGTCCCATTCCACCTTCATCTCGCCCGCTTCCAGGTCAACAGCCAACACGCATTGCTTGGTATAAGGCAACAGACGTTCGCGATCATCCAGGCTGCCAGCGCAAGGCTTGACCACCATTACATCATTGGCGCCGGTTTCCAGAAGATGATCGATTTTCCCGAACAGTTGCCCGAGTTGATCAATAACCTTCAGACCTTCCAGCTGGTACCAGTAGTACTCGCCGTCGGTCAATTCAGGGAACAGGTTGCGCGGCACGCAGATCTCATAACCGGCCAGAAGACGCGCTTCTTCACGATCATCAAGACCCTTGAGCTTTGCGACCAGGAACTTATCGCTCCCGCGTCCACTGACCAGCTCGACCTGTTTCACGCTGCCTTCGCGCTTGAGCGTCCAGGTTTTGTACTGCAACAGGTTTTCAGTCGGATCAGTAAAGGAATACACCTTCACTTCGCCGCGAACGCCATGAACAGAGTAAATCTTGCCGATAACGATCAAATCATCAGCAACAGTCGGCGTCGCGTTCATATTGCTCAGGCTGCGGCCTTAGCCGAGTCCTTCAACAGTTTTGCAACGCGCTCGGATGGCTGTGCACCCACGCTCAGCCAGTAGGCTACGCGCTCTTGGTTCACGGACAGACGAACTTCCTGACCACGAGCAACAGGGTTGAAGAAACCAACCTGTTCCTTGTGCGAACCGTCGCGCGGGTTGCGGCTGTCGGTTACGGTCAAGTGGTAAAACGGGCGCTTTTTGGAGCCGCCAAGGGCAAGACGGATTGTTAGCATGTGAACATCGTTCCTGTAGTCGGTGCTGCAAATCTAAATGCACAGCGGGCATAGGTGCCCGAAAGGCCGCATATTCTAAGGAATATCCGGACTTTTGCAAATGTCTTTTTCCGGCGCCTATGGGCGTGCCGTTCAGATCTGCTATAGAGCCGTCGGTTAAAACGGCAGGTCAGCCCCCGCCAACGGCGGGTTTGCTGGAGATCCCACATCCCTGTGGGTCGGAGCGCAAGCCGGGCTTGCGCTCGAATACTTTACATTTTCGGCATGCCGCCGCCGGGCAACATACCGCCCATGCCGCGCATCATCTTGGCCATTCCGCCTTTTGCGGAGAATTTTTTCATCATCTTCTGCATCTGCTTGTGCTGCTTGATCAAGCGTCCGATGTCCTGCACCTGGGTGCCGGAGCCCATGGCGATCCGGCGTTTGCGCGAACCGCTGATCAGCTCAGGGTCGCGGCGCTCGGCCGGGGTCATGGAGTTGATGATGGCTTCCATCTGCTTGAACTGCTTCTCTGCCGCGCCCTGGGCGTTGCCCATTTGCGCCAGGTTCACACCGCCGATGTTCGGCAGCTTGTCCATCAGGCCGCCAAGGCCGCCCATGTTCTTCATTTGTTGCAACTGATCACGGAAGTCTTCAAGGTCGAAGCCCTTGCCCTTCTTCAGCTTCTTGGCCAGCTTGTCGGCCTTATCTTTATCGAGCGTGGCTTCGGCCTGTTCGATCAGGCTGAGCACGTCGCCCATGCCGAGGATGCGCGAGGCGATACGCTCCGGGTGGAACGGTTCGAGCGCATCGCTCTTCTCGCCCATACCGATGAACTTGATCGGCTTGCCGGTGATGGCACGCACCGACAGCGCGGCACCGCCACGGGCGTCGCCGTCGACCTTGGTGAGGATCACGCCGGTCAGCGGCAATGCATCGCCGAAGGCCTTGGCGGTGTTGGCCGCGTCCTGGCCGGTCATGGCGTCGACCACGAACAACGTCTCGACCGGGTTGATCGCGGCGTGCAGCGCCTTGATCTCGCCCATCATCTCTTCATCGATGTGCAGGCGGCCGGCGGTATCGACGATGACCACGTCGATGAACTTGAGCTTGGCTTCTTTAATCGCCGCGTTGGCAATGTCGACCGGCTTCTGGCTCAGGTCGGACGGGAAGAAGGTCACACCCACTTCGCCAGCGAGCATTTCCAGCTGCTTGATGGCGGCCGGGCGATAAATGTCGGCCGACACCACCATCACCGACTTCTTCTTGCGCTCTTTAAGGAAGCGCGCCAGCTTGCCGGCGGTGGTGGTCTTACCCGCGCCTTGCAGACCCGCCATCAGTACGACGGCCGGCGGCACGGCGCTGAGGTTCAGATCTTCGTTGGCCGCGCCCATCAGGCTTTCGAGTTCGGCCTGGACGATCTTCACGAACGCCTGGCCCGGGGTCAGGCTGCGGGACACTTCGGTGCCCACCGCGCGCTCTTTGACCGAGTTGACGAAGTCCTTCACCACAGGCAAGGCCACGTCGGCTTCCAGCAACGCCATGCGCACTTCACGCAGGGTGTCTTTAATATTGTCCTCGGTCAGCTTGGCCTTGCCGGTGACATGGCGCAGCGTCTGCGAGAGACGGTCAGTCAAGTTTTCAAACATGCGCGATCCTTTCAGGCCCTATTCATCGAAATGCATGGTCAGACCGAGGTAATGGAGGCCCAGGCTGTGGTAAATCGCTATTAAAAACAGCGCTCGGCGAGCCTGCGGCGTGGGCAGGTCGCGGATTATAGCGAAGACTGCGTCCCTGCACACCCGCTGTCTGACCCGGGAGTCTTTCGTGCACGGCCTGGGTATGCCAAACTCAGCGCCTTTCGGGCTTGCCTATCAGGATTTATGCTCCCCTTGTCACCCAGTTTGCTACCCAGCCTCGCCGCCGCCATTCTGTATGCCGCTGCGACTCTCTATCAGGGCACTCGTCTGGCCCAAGGCACCAAGGCGGACAAACGCCTGCTGGTTGGCCTGGGCGTCATCGCCCTGCTGGCCCACGCTGTCAGCCTGTTTACACACCTGATGACCCCCGTCGGCCTGGGCCTGGATTTTTTCAGCGCCGCCAGCCTGATTGCGGCCGCCGTCATCGCCCTGACCCTGTTGGCCTGCTACCGGATCCCGGTCGAGAACCTGCTGGTGCTGCTCTTCCCGCTGGGCATGCTGACGGTGCTGCTGGCGCACTTCGCCCCCACCGGCACGGTGCAGGTGATTGATGAAGAGCCGGGCATCCTCGCGCATATCCTGCTGTCGATCCTGGCCTACGGGATGTTCACCATTGCGGTGTTCCAGGCCCTGCTCCTGCTGCTGCAGGACCACCAGCTCAAGCACAAGCACCCGCTGGGACTGATCAAGAACTTCCCGCCGCTGCAAACCATGGAAAGCCTGCTGTTCGGTTTCCTGTGGGCCGGCTGGACGCTGCTCTCGCTGTCGCTGATCTCCGGCTGGCTGTTCGTCGAAAACCTCTTCGCCCAGCACCTGGTGCACAAGACCCTGCTGGCATGCCTGGCCTGGGTGGTGTTCAGCGTGCTGCTGTGGGGCCGCAACCGCCTCGGCTGGCGCGGACACAAGGCCATCCGCTGGACCCTGGCCGGCTTCTGCCTGCTGATGCTGGCCTACTTCGGCAGCAAGCTGGTCCGCGAATACATCCTGCATATCTGACGAGCGGCGATGATGGACAACTTGCCCCTGGAGCCGATGCTCGCCGTAATCGCCCTGCTGGTGTTATGGGCCGCGCTGTTTACCGCCATCGAAGCTGCACAGCAACACGTGCTGGCCTTGCGCCCGGGAACACGCCAGGGCGACAAGGCTGCCGCCCGCCTGAGCTTCCCGCGCCATAGCCTGATCCTGTGCAACAGCCTGTGCCGTGCCGCCGTGGTGATCCTTTGCACCCTGCTGGCAATTTATGCCTGGGCGCAGAACGGTCCGTGGCTCGGCTGGCTGATCTCCTGCGCAATCTTGCTGATACTTGCCGACTACCTGCCTCGCGCCCTCGCCGTGCGCCATCCGCAAACGGTGCTGGGCTTTGGCAATGCGCTGTTGGGCGTGCCGCTGAAAATTCTGTATCCGCTGGCCTGGCTGCTCAATGGCATCAGCCTGTTGCTGCTGCGTCCGTTCACACGCACACCCGGCGTGGTGAAAAAGAGCGACGACCCGCTGCCCGACCACGACGACGAACCGGAACCCGAGGCCGACGAAGACCGCACCCCCGGCATGCCCGGTATCCACGCACTGGACAACATCACGGTCAACGACATCCTGGTGCCGCGCAGCGAAGTGGACGGCATCAACCTGGATGACTCGGTCGAGGAGATCATCGAGCAATTGCGCACGTCCGAGCGTACGCGCCTGCCGGTGTTCCACAGCGACATCAACCAGGTCCAGGCCGTGCTCAACACCCGGCAGATCCAGCACTTGCTGGCCGATGCCAGCCTGACCAAGGAGGCATTGCTCGCCGCCTGCCACGAGCCTTATTTCGTCCCGGAAAGCACGCCGCTGCAACTGCAACTGCTGAACTTCCACAAGCAGCAGCGACGCCTGGGCATGGTGGTGGACGAGTACGGCGAAGTGCTCGGCATCGTGACCCTGGAAGACATCCTCGAAGAAATCGTCGGCGAATTCGAAAGCGAGCAGAGTGGCGACAACCCACATATCGAGGCGCAGCCCGACGGCCGCTACATCATCGACGGCGCCGCTTCGATCCGTGACTTGAACAAAAGCCTCAACTGGCACCTGCCCAGCGACGGGCCCAAGACGCTCAATGGCCTGGTGACCGAGGCGCTGGAAACCATTCCCGATTGCGCGGTGTGCCTGAAGATCGGCCGCTACCGCCTGGAAATCCTCGAGACTGAGGACAACCGGGTGAGCAAGGTGCTGATCTGGCATACCAGCCGTATGCCCGTCGCCGCCTGAATCACCTTGGTCAATGTGGGAGCTGGCTTGCCTGCGATGCCAGCGACTCAGTCTTTCAGGTAAACCGAGGCGATCCTATCGCAGGCAAGCCAGCTCCCACATTGAACCGGTTTCAACTCAAGATCCCTGCCAGCCACTTGTTGTATCGCGACGCCCCTTCCTATAATCCCAGCGGCTGACCAAAGCCCCGCCCGACCGCGTGCTATCCGGCCCCATGGGTGTACGACCAATAATAATCCGCGTCCAAACGCGCAATGACCGTCAGGGATACCGCCATGAGCACCACCTATAACGAGGCCGCGCCCGCTGCGCCCGAAGCCCCGACCAACTCGACGGCACGGGTCGCCACGGCGAGCATCGTCGGCACCGCCATCGAATTCTACGACTTCTACATCTACGCCACGGCCGCTGCGCTGGTCATCGGCCCGGTGTTCTTCCCGCAATCGTCCGGCACCGCGCAGATGCTGGCGTCGTTCCTGACCTTCGGCATTGCCTTTATCGCCCGCCCACTGGGCTCTGCCCTGTTCGGCCACTTTGGCGACCGCATCGGGCGTAAATCCACGCTGGTGGCGTCCTTGCTGCTGATGGGCGTGTGCACCACGCTGATCGGTTTGCTGCCGGGGTATGACAGCATCGGCGCCTGGGCCCCGATCCTGCTGTGTGTGCTGCGTTTCGGCCAGGGCCTGGGCCTCGGCGGGGAATGGGGCGGCGCGGCGCTGCTGGCGACCGAGAATGCGCCCAAAGGCAAACGCGCCTGGTTCGGCATGTTCCCGCAGCTTGGACCTTCGATTGGCTTTTTGGCGGCCAACGGCTTGTTCCTGATCCTCGCCATGAGCCTGAACGACGAGCAATTTCGCAGTTGGGGCTGGCGCATTCCGTTCATCCTCAGCGCAGCGCTGGTGATGGTTGGCCTGTATGCACGCCTGAAGTTGCATGAAACCCCGGTATTCGCCAACGCCGTCGCGAAAGAAGCGCCGGTGAAAGTGCCGCTGTTCGAGCTGTTCAGCCAACATTGGTTGCCGGTATTGCTCGGCGCCCTGTCGATGGTGGTGTGCTATGCACTGTTCTACATCACCACTGCATTTTCCCTGAGCTACGGCGTTTCCACCCTGGGCTACAGCCGCGAAACCTTCCTTGGCCTGCTGTGCTTTGCCGTGCTGTTCATGGGGCTGGCGACACCTCTGGCGGCCCTGGCCAGTGATCGCTGGGGACGCAGGCCGGTGCTGATCGTCGGTGCAGTCCTGGCGATTCTGTCGGGTTTCACCATGGAGCCGCTGCTGACCCACGGTTCGACCTGGGCCGTGGCGTTGTTCCTGGCGCTGGAGCTGTTCCTGATGGGCGTAACCTTCGCGCCGATGGGCGCCATGCTGCCGGAATTGTTCCCGACGCGCGTGCGTTATACCGGGGCTTCGGCGGCGTATAACCTGGGTGGAATCGTGGGGGCTTCAGCGGCACCGTTCTTCGCGACCAAGCTGGTGGCGATGGGTGGGCTGAGTTATGTCGGAGGGTATGTGTCGGCGGCAGCGTTGCTCAGCTTGATCGCGGTGCTGTGCCTGAAAGAGACGCGGGATAATGATTTGAACAAGGTCGCCTGATAGATCGCCTTCGCGAGCAAGCTCCCACATTTGATCGGGTTCACACATTTTGATTTGTGAACCCATTCAAGTGTGGGAGCCGGGCTTGCCCGCGATGGGCGCGACGCGGTTTAGAGCTCTACTACGACGGCCTTCGAAGCACGGGTAGCCTTGGCCCGCGCCGCTTCAATCGACTCATCCCGCGCCAACGCCACCCCCATCCGACGCTGACCATTCACTTCAGGCTTGCCAAACAGCCGCAACGCCGTGTCCGGCTCGCTCAACGCCGCGCCGAGGTTGGCGAACGCGGTCTGGGTCGACTGCCCTTCCACCAGAATCACCGCCGAAGCCGAAGGCCCGAACTGGCGGATCAATGGGATCGGCAGGCCGAGAATCGCGCGCGCGTGCAGCGCAAACTGCGACAAGTCCTGGGAAATCAAAGTCACCAGGCCCGTGTCGTGCGGGCGCGGCGACACTTCGCTGAACCACACCTGGTCACCCTTGATGAACAACTCCACGCCAAACAATCCACGACCGCCCAGGGCCTCGGTCACCGCTTTGGCGACGCGCTCGGACTCGGCCAGGGCCACCGGGCTCATGGCCTGTGGCTGCCAGGATTCCTGGTAGTCGCCCTTTTCCTGACGATGGCCAACCGGCGCGCAGAAGGTGGTGCCGCCAATGTGGCGCACGGTGAGCAGGGTGATTTCGTAGTCGAAATCGATAAAGCCTTCGATGATCACCCGGCCTTTACCGGCACGCCCGCCTTCCTGGGCGTAATCCCAGGCCGTTTGCACGTCGTCAACGCTGCGCAGCAGGCTCTGGCCTTTGCCCGACGAACTCATCACCGGCTTGACCACACACGGGAAGCCCAGGTCCTGCACGGCCTTGCTGTAGTCTTCGAAGGTGTCGGCGAAGTGGTACGGCGACGTCGGCAGGTCCAGCTCTTCGGCGGCCAGGCGACGGATGCCTTCGCGGTTCATGGTCAGCGAGGTGGCGCGCGCGGTCGGGATCACGGTGAAGCCTTCGGCTTCCAGCTCGACCAGCGTGGCAGTGGCGATGGCTTCGATTTCCGGCACGATGAAGTGCGGTTTCTCCGCTTCGATCACCGCACGCAGCGCGGCACCGTCAAGCATGTTGATCACATGACTGCGGTGCGCCACCTGCATGGCCGGCGCGTTGGCGTAGCGATCCACGGCAATCACTTCAACGCCCAGGCGTTGCAGTTCGATTACCACTTCCTTGCCCAGCTCACCGCAGCCACACAGCAAAACGCGGGTCGCGGTTGGCGACAATGGAGTTCCGATTCGGGTCATCTCAGGTCCTCAGGGGAGCGGATCATGGGGAGAAAGGCCGGCATTTTACATGAACTGCAAGAATTGGCCTCAGTTGGCGACGGTCCGCCTGCGGATGCGCCAGGCCATGATCAGCCACACAGCCGTGACCCCGGCGAACTTCGACGCCAGGGCAGTGCCCACCACCGCCGGCGTCAGCGCGCCAATCAGGCCGAAGAAGATGAAGGTATCGAGGGGGATGCTCAGCGCCGAACTTATCCACAGGCGATCGTGGAGCGGGCGCTTGGTGATGCTGAACACCAGCCAGTCGATGCACTCGGACACCGCGAACGCCGTGGCGCTGGCCAGCGCGATGGACGGGTCGGAGGTGATATACGACAGCACCAGCGCGGCCAGCATGGCGATGATCGCGCCGTGGCCGAAGCGGGTTTGCACCATGTCGCGCAGGATAAACACCAGGCCGCCCCAGGCGGACCAGATCACGTCCAGGTGCGGGGCGGTGGAAAAGGCGAAGTTGATCAGCACGACGCTGCTGATGTAGGCGATCAGGAAGAGCATGGGGGATGGACCTGTGGGTAATGCCGCACAGGGTACTTCACAATCAGAAATATGTCGTCTGGGAGGGCCCCTTCGCGAGCAAGCCCGCTCCCACATTTTGACCGTATTCCAACAGGTTAAACGCGGTCGAATGGGAGCGGGCTTGCTCGCGAAAGCGGTCTATCAGCCGCCAGATTTCCCGGAAACCATAAACACCATCCCTCCCGCCACCGCCCGCTCCTGACACAACCCCAACACCACCCAGCGCTCGGCATTGTCCATGCGGCTCCAGCGCGTAATCTCGTCCACTGTGCGCTGGCAACCGGTGCAGATATCGTCATCGTCCAGCGCGCAGATGCTCACACAGGGCGAAGCGACAGGACGCTCAACCGCCGTCATTCTTCCTGCTCAACCAGGTCCCGCGCATACCGCTGCGCGTTATGCACATAGTGCGCGGCGCTGGCCTCAAGCATGCGCTTCTGCGCGTCGGTCAGTTCACGCACCACCTTGCCCGGCGAGCCCATCACCAGCGAACCATCGGGGATTTCCTTGCCTTCGCCGATCAGCGAATTGGCGCCGATGATGCAATGTTTACCGATCTTCGCGCCGTTGAGGATCACCGCATTGATGCCGATCAGGCTGTAATCGCCCACCGTGCACCCATGCAACATGGCGTTATGGCCAATGGTCACGCCAGTGCCCAGGGTCAGCGGGTAACCCATGTCGGTGTGCATGACGCTGCCGTCCTGCACGTTGCTGTTCTTGCCGATCAGGATCAGTTCGTTGTCGCCACGCAATACCGCGTTGAACCAGACATTGGCGCCCTCTTCCAGCTTGACCTTGCCCACCAGCGTGGCATTGGGAGCCACCCAGCTGTGCGGATGAGTCTCGACGCGGGCGTCGCCCAGGCGGTATTTCATGCTGTTCCCTCGCGGCGTTGCCATCCAAACGATGGCTCAGGTATTGATGAAGCTCTTGGGTGGCTGGTGCAGGCTGATGTTGGCGTCGTCATAGAGCAAGTTGATCAGCTCGACGATCATGATCGCCGTCAGCCCCCAGATCTTGTATTCGCCGAACCGATAGCTGGGCACGTACCAACTGCGGCCCTGGTAATCGATGCGGTGGGTATGTTCGCGCGGGTCCTGTCGGAAAAAGTCCAGGGGCACGCTGAAAACGGCGGCGATCTCGGCATCGTTGGCCAGGTATTCGACGTAATCGGGGATAACGCCGACGTAGGGCGTCACCCGAATGCCGTGCAGGGAGATCAAAGGGCTCAATGGGCCGATCACCTCGACCAGCCCGGGTGGCAGGCCGATTTCTTCTTCGGCTTCACGCAAGGCGGTGAAGATCAGGTCCGGGTCTTCAGGGTCGCGGCGCCCGCCGGGAAAGGCCACTTCGCCACCATGGGTCGACAGGCCGCTGGCGCGCAGGGTCAGGATCAGCTCAGGTTCGTCACTGCGGGTAATCGGCACCAGCACCGCAGCCTCGGGGAAACGTCCATCGGTTTCCAGCGTGTGGGGGGTGTGATTGCTTACCCGGCGAAGTAGCTCGTCCAGCATGAGTCATCTCGGTCTGTTGGCTACCTTGCATCATGCACCAAAGCGGGCGGGTGCCCAAGCCCAAAACCCACCTGGTGTCGCTAAACGACAACTTGCAGCGCCTTGCCCGTCACGCCAAGATAGACGCACTTTCCAGGAACCCCAGCATGAATTTCTGCAGCCAGTGCGGTAAACCGGTTACCCAGCGCATTCCCGAAGGCGACGGCCGTCTGCGCTTTGTGTGTGATCACTGTTCGACCATCCACTATCAGAACCCCAATATCGTCGCCGGCACCGTTCCGGTGTGGGACGGTAAAGTGCTGCTGTGCCGCCGCGCCATCGAGCCGCGCCTGGGCTACTGGACCTTGCCCGCAGGCTTTATGGAAAACGGCGAGACCGTCGAACAGGCCGCCCTGCGCGAAACCCTGGAAGAAGCCTGCGCCCGCGTGCACAACCTGAACATCTACACCTTGATCGACGTGCCGCATATCAACCAAGTGCATATCTTCTACCGCGCCGACCTGCTCGATCTGGACTTTGCCGCCGGCATAGAAAGCCTTGAGGTGAAGCTGTTCGATGAAGCCGACATCCCTTGGTCCGAACTGGCTTTCCGCACGGTCGGGCGTACGCTGGAATACTTTTTCGCTGACCGCAGGCTCAAGTCCTTTCCGGTGCGCAGCGAGGCCGTGCCGCCGCTGGGCAAGCCCACCCCATGACACCACGGATACCGCCTTCAATGCGTTGGTTGCTCGCCCTGCTTTGCCTCTCGTTCGCCACGCTGGCCCCAGCCTCCACCGTGCAGACCCTGGGCGGCCTACCTGTCGAAAAAGTCCTGGTGCTCAAGTCCGCTCATCAACTTCAGTTGATCAACGACGGCAAGCCCATCAAGACCTATCGCATCTCCCTGGGCAAGAACCCCAAGGGCCACAAGCTGATCGAAGGCGACCGCCGCACACCGGAAGGTTTCTACTGGATCGATTGGCGCAAGACCAGCGACCGTTTCAACCTGTCCATGCACATTTCCTACCCCAACATCAGCGATGCCGCCCGCGCCCGCCGCGAAGGCGTAAAGCCCGGCAGCATGATCATGATCCACGGCACCCCCGACACCGAAGATTACCCGGAACAGTGGTTCCACACCCTGGACTGGACCGACGGCTGCATCGGCATGCGCAACGTGGACATGCGCGAAGTCTGGAACCTGGTCAAAGACGGCACCCTCATCGAGATTCGTCCGTAATCTCGTGCCGTTCGTAAAATAATTCGAAAATATTTGCTGCCCCGCCCAGCGCCCGCCGGTGAATACCAGTTCACTGCGCTGAGCTGCGCAGTTCTGCGCGCAACAAAGACCTCTCTAATACCACTTGACACCAGGCCCCAATAAGGCGCCCTGAAACCATCGCCCGCACCGTTTTGGCTGCATTGACATGGTATTTAAGTGGTATTAATTTCCGGCCATTACCGGGCGACAACACTCCAATAACCGCATCGGAAACCTGACAGATGAACCCCATCCTGGCCCTGCGCCCCGACGACAAGCAATCCACGCCGCTGTACCTGCAGTTGGCGCGCAAACTGGAAGTGGCGATCCATGCCGGCCAGTGGACGTCCGAGCAGGCCCTGCCGTCGGAACGCGTCCTGAGCGAGCAACTGGGCATCTCGCGCGTCACCGCGCGCAAGGCGCTGGAAGTGTTGTTTACCCAAGGGCTGATCCGCCGCAATCAAGGCTCCGGCACCTATATTTCGCCACGCCTGGAACAGCCGCTGTCGCGCCTGTCGGGGTTCAGCGAAATGCTGCGGCTCAAGGGCTTTGTGCCCAGCTCTCACTGGCTGGAGCGGGAAATCACCCAGCCGACCCACGAAGAACTGATTCGCCTGGGGCTCTCGCCCGCCGACAAAGTGGCGCGGCTCAAGCGCTTGCGTAAGGCCGATGACACGGTGATGGCGATTGAAATGAGCACCCTGCCCGCCTCGGTGCTGCCGCATCCGCAAGCCATCGGCAATTCGCTGTACGAATACCTCGAAGGCATCGGCAAACCCGTGGTGCGTGCCTTGCAGCATATCCAGGCGATCAATGCCTCGGATGAGTTCGCCAAGCTGGTGGGCATCGCTCCCGGCACCGCCATGCTGCTGATGACCCGCGTGGGCTACACCGCCGACAACACGCCAATCGAAATCACCGACACCTACTGCCGCAACGACTACTACGACTTCGTCGCAGAGCTGCGCCGCCACGATTATTCCGCTGAACTGCGCCTCTAGAGAACTGCCCCATGTCCGAAGACAACATCCTCACGCCCAGCGGCTGGATTCGCGGCCGCCTGGTGCATGAGCACGGCAAGGTGACCGCCATTGAAGGCACGCCGTGCGACCCGGCTGAAAACGATCTGCCCTACCTGCTGCCGGGCTTTATCGACCTGCATGTGCATGGTGGTGGCGGCAAGGACATCATGGAAGGTTTGGATGCCTTCGAAACGATTACCCGCACCCATGTGCGTTTTGGTACGACGTCGCTGTTGGCCACCACCATGACAGCGCCGGTCGACGAGATCACCCGCGTACTCGGCCAGCTCGGCAGCTTTTGCGAACAACGTCCTACAGGCAGCGCCCGGGTACTCGGCGTGCACCTGGAAGGGCCTTACATCAATCCCGGAAAACTCGGCGCCCAACCCAACTTCGCCCACACCGCCTTGATGGCCGAAGTGGAAGCCTACCTGCGCCTGGCGCCGATCCGCGTCATTACCATCGCCCCGGAAATCGCCGGCCACGATGCGCTGATCCGCGCCCTCAGCGAACGCGGCGTGCGCATGCAGATCGGCCACACCCTGGGCAGCTATGAAGAAGGCGTCGCCGCCCTCGCCGCCGGTGCCACCAGCTTTACGCATTTGTACAACGCCATGAGCCCGCTGCATCACCGCGAGCCGGGCATCGTCGGCGCCGCGCTGGCCCATGCCAAATACGCCGAATTGATCCCGGACTTGCTCCACGTACACCCCGGCGCCATGCGCGTGGCGCTGCGCGCGATCCCGTGCCTGTATTGCGTCACCGACTCCACCGCCGCCGCCGGCATGCCCGATGGCGAATACAAGCTGGGCAGCCACACCGTGACCAAATGCCTGGGCGGCGTACGCCTGGCTGACGGCACCCTGGCCGGCAGCACCCTGACCATGGACCAAGCGCTGCGCAACCTGGTGAAGATCGGCCTGCCGATCAGCGAAGCCTCACAACGCCTGTCGCAATTTCCCGCCGACTACCTGGGCCTGGAAGAACGCGGCCGCCTGCAACCCGGCAGCTTTGCCGACTGCGTGCGCCTGGACCGCTCCCTGACACTCACCGACGTCATGGTCGAAGGAGAAACCATTGAGTTCAAGAATGCTTGAAGAGGCCCTGGCCTCCTGTGACGCCGTCGCGGCACAACTGCAACGCCTGGACCCGGCCTTGCAGGAAATCGCCGGCCGTCTGCGCCGTCAGCCGCCGCAAGTGGCGATGACCATCGCCCGTGGCAGCTCGGACCACGCCGCCAGCTACTTCGCCTACCTGGCCATGCAGCATGTGGGCATTCCGGTGGCGTCGCTGCCAATGTCGGTGGTGACCTTGTTGCAGGCGCCGATGAAAGTCAGCGGCCAGGTGGCGTTCGGTTTCTCCCAGTCGGGGCAGAGCCCGGATCTGGTCAACAGCCTGCGCCTGCTGCGCAAGCGTGGCGCCTTGAGCATCTCGATGGTCAACGCCGAAGACTCGCCGCTGCAAGCCGCGTGTGAATTCCACGTACCGCTGTGCGCCGGACCGGAACTCAGCGTGGCCGCCACCAAGAGCTTTATCGCCACGCTCAGCGCCAGCGCATTGCTGGTCGGCCACTGGCACCAGGAAGCCGACCTGCTGCAGGCCTGCCAGGCCCTGCCCGCTGGCTTGCGAGACGCCGCCAAACAGGATTGGCGCGCGGCCATCGAGGCCCTCAAAGGCAGCCAGCGCTTGATGGTGATCGGCCGTGGCGCCGGTTTCGCCATCGCCCAGGAAGCCGCGCTCAAGCTCAAGGAAACCTCGGCGATCCAGGCCGAAGCCTTCAGCAGCGCCGAAGTACGCCACGGGCCGATGGCCTTGATCGACGCAGACTACCCGCTGCTGGTGTTCGCCCCACGCGGCGCCGAACAGGCTGGCCTGCTGACACTGGCCGCCGACATGCGCCAGCGCGGCGCCCGGGTGCTGCTGGCGGCGCCGGACGACATCGCCGAACGCGAGCTGACCCTGAGCCGCGCCGAACACCCCAGCCTGGACCCGATCCTGGCGATCCAGAGTTTCTACGTGATGGCGGCAGATTTGGCGGTCGCTCGGGGCATGGACCCGGACCAACCGCGCCACCTGAGCAAAGTCACTCGCACTCACTGAGTCAATTGCCGTGTTTTCCTGATGAGTACCGTGCCCATGTCTTACAACAATAATGCATTGACCCTTGGCGCCCCCTTAAGCGGGCCGGTGCTGACCCTGGGCCGTGTTCCCGACGAAGTGTTCGCCAGCGGCGCCATGGGCGACGGCATTGCCATCGACCCGTTGAATGACTGCCTGCATGCGCCCTGTGACGGGCTGATCATCCACGTCGCCCGTACCGGGCATGCGCTGACCATTCGTGCCGACAACGGTGCCGAGGTGCTGATGCATGTGGGCATCGACACGGTGGAACTCAATGGCGAAGGCTTTACCTTGCTGGTGAAGGACGGCGCCCGCGTCAGCAAGGGCCAGCCGCTGGTGCAGTTCGATCTGGACCGTATCGCGCGCCAATGCAAAAGCCTGGTGAGCCTGATCGTCCTGACCAATGGCGAACGCTTTGAATTGCAAACGATCGCTGGGCAAACGGTCAAGCTCGGTGAGCCGCTGCTGCAGGTCGTGGCGCGCTCGGGCGCCTCGGCTCAAGCGGCTGTGGATAACTCGGGGGAGGAAGCCAGCGCACACGTACGTATCACTCATCGTGGCGGCCTGCATGCACGTCCGGCCGCGCTGGTCCGCAAGACCGCCCAGGGTTTCAGCAGCCAGGCGCAGCTGCATTTTGGTGACAAGTCGGCCTCGTGCGACAGCCTGATTGGCTTGATGGGCCTGGGGATCGGCGAAGGTGATGAAGTGCGTGTGAGCTGTCGCGGCAAAGATGCCGACGCGGCGCTGCAAGCATTGGTCGCGGCCTTATCCGCCGCCATTAAAGAAGAGCATCACGCCCCCGTCGTCGTCGCGCAACGCCGGGCACATACTGAAGCCGGTGTACTGCAAGGTGTGTGCGCCGCGCCAGGACTGGTCTGCGGGCCACTGTTTCGCCTGACGGGTATCGAACTGCCGGCCGACACCGGCAACCATTGCGCCGATGAACAACTGCAACGCCTGGACACAGCGCTGGAACAGGTGCGCAGCGAAATCCGCAACACACTGGAGCACGCTCGCCAGCGTAAAAACGTCGAGGAAGAAGAGATTTTCGCCGCCCATCTCGCGCTGTTGGAGGATCCTGCGCTGTTGGACGCGGCGACTGGCGCCATCGGAAAAGGCCGCGCGGCGACTCATGCCTGGCGCGACGCCATTCAAGCGCAATGCGCCGTCTTGCTGGCCCTGGGCAAACCGCTGTTTGCCGAACGCTCCAACGACCTGCGCGACCTGCAACAACGGGTGCTGCGCGCGCTGCTGGGCGAAGCCTGGCACTTCGAGTTGCCCGCAGGGGCGATCGTCAGCGCCCATGAATTGACCCCATCCGACTTGCTGCACCTGAGCGCGCAACAAGCCGCCGGTATCTGCATGGCCGAGGGCGGCGCGACTTCCCATGTGGCAATCCTGGCCCGTGGCAAAGGCTTGCCCTGCGTGGTTGCGCTGGGCGCCGACGTCCTCGACGTGCCCCAAGGCCAGCGCGTCGTGCTGGACGCTGTCAACGGTCGCCTGGAACTGCAACCCAGCGACGCGCGCCACGCCGAAGTGCACCAGATTCGCGACGCGCAGAAACTGCGCCGCCAACAGCAACAGGCCCAAGCCCAAGCGCCGGCGCGCACCACCGATGGCGTGACCATCGAAGTCGCCGCCAATGTCGCCTCCAGCGCCGAGGCCCAGGTGGCCTTTGAAAACGGCGCCGATGGCGTCGGCCTGTTGCGCACCGAATTCCTCTTCGTCGACCGCCGCACCGCGCCGGATGAACAGGAGCAGCGCCAGGCTTATCAGGCCGCGCTGGATGCCATGGGCGATAAGTCGGTGATCATCCGCACCATCGACGTGGGCGGCGACAAGCAGCTCGATTACCTGCCACTGCCGGTCGAAGCCAACCCGGTGCTGGGCTTGCGCGGCATTCGTCTGGCTCAAGTGCGCCCCGATGTGCTCGACCAGCAACTGCGCGCACTGCTGCAAGTCTCCCCATTGGAGCGCTGCCGCATCCTGTTGCCAATGGTCAGCGAAGTGGACGAATTGCTGCAAATTCGTCAGCGCCTGGATGAACTGTGTGCCGAGCTGGAATTGAGCCAGCGCCCCGAACTGGGCGTGATGATCGAAGTACCCGCCGCCGCGCTGATGGCCGAGCAGTTGGCCGCACATGCGGACTTTCTGTCCATCGGCACCAATGACCTGTCCCAGTACACCCTGGCCATGGACCGCGACCACGCCGGCCTTGCCGCACGCGTTGATGCGCTGCACCCGGCCTTGCTGCGGCTGATCGCGCAAACCTGCGCCGGCGCGGCGAAACACGGGCGTTGGGTCGGCGTGTGCGGCGCTCTTGCGTCCGACCCGCTGGCCACGCCGGTGCTGGTCGGCCTGGGGGTTACCGAGCTGTCGGTGAGCCCGCCGCAGATCGGCGAAATCAAGGACCGCGTCCGCCACCTGGACGCGGCGCAATGCCGGCAACGCAGCCTTGACCTGCTCGACCTGAGCAGCGCCCAGGCGGTTCGCCAAGCCTGTCAACACCACTGGCCGCTGAGCTGACAACAACAAGAATAGGGAGACACGCCATGTACCAACACTTTATCGAAGGCCTGCAACGCCTGGGCCGTGCACTGATGCTGCCGATTGCGATTTTGCCGATCGCCGGCCTGTTGCTGCGCCTGGGCGACACCGATCTTTTGAATATCGCAGTGATGCACGACGCCGGGCAGGCGATCTTCGCCAACCTGGCGCTGATCTTCGCCATCGGCATTGCCGTGGGGTTTGCCCGCGACAATAACGGCACAGCGGGTTTGGCCGGGGCGATTGGCTACCTGGTGATGATCTCGACGCTCAAGGTGATGGATACGTCCATCAACATGGGCATGCTCGCCGGTATCGCCAGCGGCTTGTTGGCCGGCGGGCTGTACAACCGCTTCAAGGACATCAAGCTGCCGGAGTACCTGGCGTTCTTCGGCGGGCGGCGGTTTGTGCCGATTGTCACCGGGTTTTCGGCGGTGGGCCTGGGTGTGATCTTTGGCCTGATCTGGCCGCCGATTCAGCAGGGCATCAACAGCTTCGGCGTGTTGCTGATGGAAAGCGGCAGCCTCGGCGCGTTCGTGTTTGGCGTGTTCAACCGCTTGCTGATCGTCACTGGCCTGCACCACATCCTCAACAATATGGCGTGGTTCGTATTCGGCAGTTTTACCGATCCGATAACCGGCGCGGTGGTGACGGGCGACCTGACCCGCTATTTCGCCGGCGACCCCAAAGGCGGCCAGTTCATGACCGGCATGTTCCCGGTGATGCTGTTCGGCCTACCGGCGGCGTGCCTGGCGATGTACCGCAATGCTTTGCCGGAGCGGCGTAAAGTCATGGGCGGGATTTTCCTGTCGATGGCACTGACCTCGTTCTTGACCGGGGTGACGGAGCCGATCGAGTTTGCGTTTATGTTTCTGGCACCGTTTCTGTACCTGATCCATGCGGTGCTCACCGGCCTGTCGATGGCGGTCACCAACATGCTGAATATCCACCTGGGCTTTACCTTCTCCGGCGGGTTTATCGACATGGTGCTGGGCTGGGGCAAGTCCACCAATGGCTGGCTGGTGGTACCGGTGGGCCTGGCCTACTCGGTGATCTACTACACCGTATTCAGCTACTGCATCCGCCGCTTCAACCTGAAGACGCCGGGCCGGGAAGATATCCCGGTGGTGCAGGCTGAAGCGATGAGTGACAACCAGCGGGCTACGGCTTATATCCAGGCGTTGGGCGGTGCTGAGAACTTGCTGAGTGTGGGTGCTTGCACCACGCGCCTGCGTTTGGACATGGTTGACCGCAACAAGGCTGTGGATGCGCAGCTCAAAGCACTGGGCGCCATGGCCGTGGTTCGGCCGGGTAATGGCGGGAGCTTGCAGGTGGTGGTCGGGCCGATGGCTGACAGCATCGCCGATGAGATTCGCCTGGCGATGCCGGGGTTTGTTGCCTCAACACCAGTAGCGGTTGCACCTGTGGATAAGCCGGTGACGGTGAATGTGCAGGAAGCCGAGAAATGGCTGAATGCCCTGGGTGGCAGGGAGAATGTGCGCCAACTGGAAGCGGTGGCAATGACCCGGTTGCGGGTGGAGTTGGGGGATGATTCGCGGTTGTCTGAGGCTCAACTCACTGCGCTTGGTTGCCAAGGTGTCAGTCAGCTCGACAGCGGTGTTTGGCACCTGTTGATGGGTGACAAGGCATCAGGGTTGGGTGAAGCGCTGGAGCGGTTGGTGACTCGCCCGATCAACGCCTGACAGCGCGAGGGTGACGCAGGGCGTCACAGGATGCGTTCCCACGCAGAGCGTGGGAACGATCAAACTTTAGTAAGCGTCCTAAGTAACCGTGATCACCCATGGTTCCGAGCTATCTTGTGTATCTCTGTGAACGGCCACGAACTCGTATTTCTTGGCATCCAAATTGTTCACAGTAATGTCGAAGGCGGTACCAGCAATAGCTTGCGCACTCCCTAAGGCCTGCCCTTGCGGGCCATCTTTGATATCAACAAACCCAGAAACAATGACGCGACCGGTAAAGTCCAAAGTTTTATGAGGCGTACTGCCGCCGCTTGGAATCTGTGGCCCACCTGCCGCTGTAACGCTGGTAATCAAAACAGCCATGATCATTCTCCATCTGCGTAAATGAGCAGTTAGTGAGCCATTATTGGCGAACAGGGGTAACTGTTAGAAATAACAGTTTCGATGAGCGGTTCGCGCCACTTCAGTGGTTGGGCGAGGCGCTGGAGCGGTTGGTCAGTGGCGTTGAGGTCGGTGCCAGGTCCTAGAGATGTCGTGGCTATTCTGGCCTATTCGCGAGCAAGCCCGCTCCCACATTTGACCGCATTGCCAAGTCAGGCTCCGATCAAAATGTGGGAGCGGGCTTGCTCGCGAATGGGTTTTAACTGGCGCCGGAAGGTTTAAGCTCGGGCACTTCGTTCAAGTCCAACACCCGATCCACCATTAGCTGAATACCCTCCAACATTCGGCAAATCGCCAACACAACATCACGCGGTGCGCCAGCGACTTCAAACGCCAGATGGCTCGTGAGTGCCTGCAGAGACGCGATGTCCTGCGAGGTATTGGCGAGTAAGGTTTCGCTATCGATACTGAGTCGTACGCTGAATAACTGATCGGATGGGGGATTGGGACTGTCTTTGATCATGGTAATGCTCCTCAAAAAATAGGTACTACCAACATCACTTGCAGATGATGGGTGGCAGCTGTGTGCGGGCCTGCAAGACCAAGGAAGGAGCATCCCGGGTAGACCCAAAGGTCTCCCGCACACAGCCACCATAAAGCGATGACCATGAAAAGCGCCACGATTATAGCGGCGCTTATGAGCTCCAACATAATTTCGGCGGGCTTGCAGTCCCGGTCGCTGAATTGGCAGCGACTGACGAAGGTTAGTTGCGCAAATTCCGACGGACAACCTGAAAGGCTTGTGGGAAAGATCTGAGGCGCCTGTTCGGACGCCATCGCGGGCAAGCCCGCTCCCACAGTTTTAATGGCATTCCAAGGTTGGAATTCGGTCGAATGTGGGAGCCGGGCTTGCCCGCGAAGAGGCCCTCACAGCCAACAAAAAACCCGCTGACCAAACTGGCCCGGCGGGTTTCCTGTTTCACACTCTCGTTATTTTTGTAATCTGCGTCTAGGCAGACGCCGTACGTTGTTCCGCTTCGTAATGGCGAGTCTGGAAGGGCATCAGCGCTTGAGCCTTCAACCCCAGCCCCTCACTCAGTCCCCAGGACACTGCCAGGTCATCACGACGACTGCGCAGCGCAACAGCGCCTTGTGGTTTCACGTCTTGCTTGGAAGCTGACGCTGAAAACTGCTCAAGCGCCTTCAACACCTCCTTCACCCGACCATCTGTCGCACACGAAAAGCGTGTAAAGCGCTCAAGCAAATAACCTGCGCGACGAAGCTCCATCTCACTGGAGTGCTCCTCCAGAAACGCCATCACCTCGTCCAAAAGATTCGCATCCGAATACCACACAGCTTTCGCTGCACTGACAAGGGCATCGTCATCAGCCTGGTTCAAAGGGCTTTTGACCAGTATGTCCAAGGCGGACGAGAGGGCGGGATCGCTAAAAGGCTTCGCCATCTGCAGTCTCCAGATAATCGTGCAAAATATGATCATCCCGGTCACTGAACTGACAGCGACCGAAGAAGGCTATTGAGCCAGGTTCCGAGGGACAACCTGAAAGGCTTGTGGGAAAGTTCTGGGCCGCCTGTGCGGACGCCATCGCGGGCAAGCCCGCTCCCACAATGGCATTCCAAAGTTGGAACTCGATCAAATGTGGGAGCCGGGCTTGCCCGCGATGAGGCCCTCACGGGCAACAAAAAACCCGCCGACCAAACTGGCCCAGCGGGTTTCTTGTTTCTACTGCCAACGAATCAAAAATCCGCCAACTGCCACACCTCATACGCCGGTGTCTCATACGGGTGGCTCAGTTTCAAAGCAGCCACAACAGCCACGATCAACTCATCCGCCACCACCAGCTCAACCTTCCACTCCTCAACCACTTCAACCTGACCCTCCTGCCCGATAAACGGCTGGCTGCCGCCCAATGCGCGGAATTGCCCATGGCCCAGCACTTGCCAGGCGCAGTGGTCGTAGTTGCCGATGCGCCCGCCGCCCGCTGCGAAGACGGCGGTTTTTACCGTCTCCACGTGGCTGTCGGGTACGAAGAAGGCGAGTTTGTACACGGCCTTAGTTCACCCACACGCGCGCGTTGCGGAACATGCGCATCCAGGCGCCGTCTTCGTTCCACTCTTCCGGGCGCCACGAGTTTTGCACGGCGCGGAATACGCGCTCCGGGTGCGGCATCATGATGGTCACGCGGCCGTCGCGGCTGGTGAGGCCGGTGATCCCGCGCGGCGAGCCGTTCGGGTTGGCCGGGTAGGTCTCGGTGACCTTGCCGTGATTGTCGACGAAACGCAGGGCCACGGTGCCGGACAGATCGGCCTCAAGCAGCGCTTCTTCGCTGGCGAACTCGGCATGGCCTTCACCGTGGGCGATGGCGATCGGCATGCGCGAACCGGCCATGCCTTGCAGGAAGATCGAGTTGGATTCCTGCACCTGCACCATGGCGACACGGGCTTCGAACTGCTCGGAACGGTTGCGCACAAAGTGCGGCCAGAACTCGCTGCCCGGGATCAGTTCGCTGAGGTTGGACATCATCTGGCAACCGTTGCACACGCCCAGGGTGAAGCTGTCGTTGCGTTCGAAGAAGCCCTGGAACGCATCGCGGGCACGGCTGTTGAACAGCGCCGACTTGGCCCAGCCTTCACCGGCACCCAGCACGTCGCCGTAGGAGAAACCGCCGCAGGCCACCAGGCCTTTGAACTCATTGAGGTCAACGCGACCGGCGAGGATGTCGCTCATGTGCACGTCGATCGCATTGAAGCCGGCACGGTCGAACGCCGCCGCCATTTCCACCTGGCCGTTGACGCCCTGCTCACGCAGCACGGCAACCTGTGGGCGGATGCCCTTCTTGATGTAAGGCGCGGCGACGTCCTGGTTGACGTCAAAGCTGAGCATGGTGCTCAGGCCCGGGTTGTCTTCTTCCAGGATCGCGTCGAATTCCTGCTCGGCGCACTCGACGTTGTCGCGCAGGCGCTGGATCTGATAGCTGGTCTCGGCCCACTGGCGTTGCAGCAGACGGCGCTGGCCGGCAAACACGGTATCGCCATTGAAGGAGATGTTCACTTCACCGTTGTTGATCGGCTGGCCGATCACCGCCACGCAGTCGTCCAGGCCAGCGGCGCTGAATTGGGCGAGTACGTCCGGGGTCGCGTCCTGGCGCACCTGGATCACGGCGCCCAACTCTTCGTTGAACAGGATGCCGTTGATCTCGGCGGCGTCCTCGGCAACGCTGTCGAGCACGATGTTCAGGCCGCAGTGACCGGCGAAGGCCATCTCGACCACGCTGGTCAGCAAACCACCGTCGGAACGGTCGTGGTAAGCCAGCAGGTGACCGTCGGCGTTGAGGCCCTGGATCACGGCGAAGAAGGCTTTGAGGTCTTCGGCGTCATCGACGTCCGGAGCCTGCTTGCCGAGCTTGCCGTGAGTCTGCGCGAGGATCGAGGCACCCATGCGGTTCTGGCCACGGCCCAGGTCGATCAGGATCAGATCGGTGGTGCCCTTGTCCATGCGCAGTTGCGGGGTCAGGGTCTGGCGGATGTCGGTGACCGGTGCAAAACCGGTGACGATCAGCGACAGCGGCGAGGTGACGCTCTTGTCGGTGCCGTCTTCGTTCCAACGGGTGGCCATGGACATGGAGTCCTTGCCCACCGGAATGGTGATCCCCAGCTCAGGGCACAGCTCCATGCCGACAGCCTTGACGGTGTCGTACAGGCGCGCATCTTCACCCGGGTGACCGGCAGCGGACATCCAGTTGGCCGACAGTTTGATGTCGGACAGCTTGCCGATGCGCGACGCGGCGATGTTAGTGAGGGTTTCACCAATCGCCATGCGGCCCGACGCCGGCGCGTCCAGCAAGGCCAGCGGCGTGCGCTCGCCCATGGCCATGGCTTCACCGGTGTAGACGTCGAAGCTGGTGGCGGTGACGGCAACGTCGGCCACGGGCACCTGCCAAGGGCCGACCATTTGGTCACGGGCCACAAGGCCGGTGATGGTGCGGTCGCCGATGGTGATCAAAAAGCTTTTGCTCGCCACGGCCGGGTGGTGCAGCACGCGTTCGATGCTGTCGGCCAGTTCCAGGGCGCTTGGGTCGAAATCATCGCCCAGCTCGGCTTCACGGACCGCCGAACGGTGCATGCGCGGGGCCTTGCCCAGCAGCACTTCGAGCGGCATGTCCACCGGGCTGTTGCCGAAGTGGCTGTCGGTGACCGTCAGTTGCGGCTCGGCAGTGGCTTCGCCAACCACGGCAAACGGGCAGCGCTCGCGTTCGCAGATGGCCTGGAAGCGCGCGAAGTCTTCAGGGCCGACGGCCAGTACGTAGCGTTCCTGGGATTCGTTGCTCCAGATTTCGTGCGGGGCCATGCCCGGCTCGTCGTTGGGAATGTTGCGCAGCTCGAAACGACCGCCACGCTCGCCATCGTTGACCAGTTCCGGGAAGGCGTTGGACAAACCGCCGGCGCCGACGTCGTGGATGAAGCTGATCGGGTTCTTGTCACCCAACTGCCAGCAACGGTCGATGACTTCCTGGCAGCGACGTTCCATTTCCGGGTTTTCACGCTGTACCGACGCGAAGTCCAGGTCGGCCGAGCTGGTGCCGGTGGCCATGGAAGAAGCCGCGCCGCCGCCCAGGCCGATCAGCATGGCCGGGCCGCCGAGCACGATCAGCTTGGAGCCGACCAGAATCTCGCCTTTCTTGACGTGTTCTTCACGGATGTTGCCCATGCCGCCAGCCAACATGATCGGCTTGTGGTAGCCGCGCACTTCATCGCCACGCGGGGTGGTGATGGACTGTTCGAAGGTACGGAAGTAGCCGGTGAGTGCCGGACGCCCGAATTCGTTGTTGAACGCGGCGCCGCCCAGCGGGCCTTCGATCATGATGTCCAGCGCGGTGACGATGCGCTCAGGCTTGCCGTAGGGCACTTCCCACGGCTGTTCGAAACCCGGGATCTGCAGGTTGGACACGGTAAAACCGGTGAGGCCCGCCTTGGGCTTGGCGCCACGGCCGGTGGCGCCTTCGTCGCGGATCTCGCCGCCGGAACCGGTGGCTGCGCCCGGGAACGGAGCAATCGCGGTCGGGTGGTTGTGGGTCTCGACCTTCATCAGGATGTGCACCGGCTCCTGCACCGCGCCGTACTGGCGGGTTTCCGGGTCCGGGAAGAAACGACCGGCGACGCTGCCGACGATGACCGAGGCGTTGTCCTTATAAGCCGACAGAACGCCTTCGCTGTGCATCACGTAGGTGTTCTTGATCATGCCGAACAGGCTTTTTTCCTGGCTCTGGCCGTCGATGTCCCAACTGGCGTTGAAGATCTTGTGACGGCAATGCTCGGAGTTGGCTTGCGCAAACATCATAAGCTCGATGTCGTGCGGGTTGCGCTTCAAGCCGTTGAAGGCGTTGACCAGGTAGTCGATCTCGTCTTCGGCCAGGGCCAGGCCCAGTTCGGTGTTGGCCTTCTCGAGGGCGGCGCGGCCACCACCGAGCACGTCAATCGCGGTGAGCGGCTTGGGCTCGGCGTGGCTGAACAGGCCGGCAGCCTGTTCCAGCCGGCTGACGATGATCTGGGTCATGCGGTCGTGCAGGCTGCTGGCGATCAGCTCGGCGTCGGCCTCGCTGAACTGCCCAGCGACGTAGAACGCGATACCACGCTCCAAGCGCTGGATGCTCGCAAGGCCGCAGTTGCGGGCGATGTCGCTGGCCTTGCTCGACCACGGCGAAATGGTGCCGAACCGCGGCAGAACCAGGAACAAGCGGCCGGTCGGCTCTTGCACGGGAACGCTTGGGCCGTACTTCAGAAGGCGTGCGAGCACTTGCTGTTCGTCGGCGGTCAAGACGCCGTTCACGTCGGCGAAGTGAGCAAATTCAGCATACAAGCCTGTAACCGCTGGAACCTTCTGGCTCAGTTGCTCAAGGAGTTTGCTGTGGCGAAAGGCAGAAAGGGCAGGAGCGCCGCGCAGGATCAACATCTTCGGGACAGCCTCGGGAAGGGGTGTGCTTTGAGGCCGTGCATTCTAGCGTAAACCGCCGTCAACGGCACCCGAAACGCTACTGCTGGCCGCCGCCGGACGTCAGTTGGCCGGATTGCACCTCATTCCGAGGGTCATATGGGGCATTCCGCACAGTTATTTTAACCGTCACAATCGTGCGCCAAGCCGCATTTCTGCGGGCTGCAGCACAGTTTTGCGGGCGCTAGCAGACAAGTCCCACGCTGTCGAGATATGGCGCCGTGGGCCGTTTGCGTATACTGCGCAGATGTTCTCCCCAACTGCTTTGCGCCCGCGATGCGCCAAATGGCTCATCGCAACCGGACTCTTCCTGATGCTCAGCGCCTGTGTTGATAAACCCAGCACGCTCGAGCGAATCAAGGAGGATGGCGTATTGCGGGTGATCACCCGGAACAGTCCGGCGACGTATTTCCAGGACCGCAACGGTGAAACCGGTTTCGAATACGAACTGGTCAAGCGCTTTGCCGATGACCTGGGAGTAAAGCTTGAGATCGAGACCGCCGACAACCTCGACGACCTGTTCGGCCAGTTGGGCAAGCCCAACGGCCCGGTCCTCGCTGCCGCCGGCCTGGTCAGCAGTGAACAACGCCAGCAGCAGGTACGTTTCTCCCACCCGTACCTTGAAGTGACCCCGCAGATCATCTACCGCAACGGCCAATCGCGCCCGACGAATGCGGCGGAGCTGGTGGGCAAGAAGATCATGGTGCTCAAGGGCAGCACTCACGCCGAACAGATGGCGGCGCTTAAAAAGCAAAATCCTGCAATTGAATACGAAGAATCCGACGCCGTTGAGGTCGTCGACTTGCTACGCATGGTGGACGAAGGGCAAATCGACCTGACCCTGGTGGACTCCAACGAAGTGGCGATGAACCAGGTGTACTTCCCCAACGTGCGCGTGGCGTTCGACCTCGGCAACGCCAGCAACCAGAGCTGGGCCGTGGCGGCGGGTGAAGACAACAGCCTGCTCAACGAGATCAACGGCTACCTGGATAAAGTTGAAAAGAACGGCACGTTGCAGCGTCTGAAAGATCGCTATTACGGGCACGTCGATGTACTGGGTTATGTGGGCGCCTACACGTTCGCCCAGCATCTGCAGCAGCGCTTGCCCAAATACGAGAAACACTTCCGTGCCTACGCCAAGGCAGAAAAGGTCGATTGGCGCCTGTTGGCAGCGATCGGCTACCAGGAATCGCTGTGGCAGCCGGCCGTCACCTCCAAGACCGGCGTGCGCGGCCTGATGATGCTGACCCAGAACACCGCCCAGGCGATGGGCGTGTCCAACCGACTGGATCCCAAGCAAAGCATCATGGGCGGCGCCAAGTACCTGGCCAAGATCAAGGACGAACTGGACGACAGCATCGCCGAGCCGGATCGCACCTGGTTCGCCCTCGCCGCCTACAACGTCGGCACTGGCCACTTGGAAGACGCCCGCACCCTGGCCAAGCGCGAGGGCCTGAACCCGAACAAATGGCTGGACGTGAAAAAGATGCTGCCGCGCCTGTCGCAGAAGCAGTGGTACAGCAAAACCCGCTACGGCTATGCGCGCGGTGGCGAGCCGGTGCATTTCGTGGCGAACATCCGGCGCTACTACGACATCCTGACCTGGGTGACCCAGCCGCAGCTGGAGGGCAACCAGGTGGTCGAAGGCAACTTGCATGTGCCGGGTGTGGATAAGACCAAGCCGCCGGAAGATACCCCGCAGTTGTAAACGCAGTTTTCCATACCACCACAAAACCCATGTGGGAGCTGGCTTGCCTGCGATGCAGGCACCTCGGTGTATCTGTCGCACCGAGGTGATGCTATCGCAGGCAAGCCAGCTCCCACATTTTGATCCGCGCTTGGCTTAGAGACCGGTGAGCAGATGAACCACCCCGCCCGTCAATACCATCATTCCCGGCACCCCCGCAGCCTTTAACGCTGCAGCATCCACCTTCGCCGCATCCAGCAATTGCACCCGCACCCGCGTCAGCGCCACACGCTGCTGCGACTTGAGATTACCCGCGCCGCCCAGCGCACTCAGCACATCCGCCGACAACAAACCCGGCGCCGCTGCAGTTTCGGCGATCAAATCCGGGGTCAGCGCCTTCCAGAACGCTCTTTGCCATTTCTCGAACATCTCAGTGCTCCACGACAGGTAAGGTTTCAACAGCGGCGGCGTGATACAGGCGCAAGGCCTCACGCACCTGACCGGCTTCTTCCAGACCCAGCACTTGGCGGGCGATGAGCTGGCAGTCGGCCAAGTCCCGTTCACGCACGTTCGCCTTGATACTGGGGATCAACGGTACGCTGACCGAAAGTTCATCCACCCCCAACCCGATCAACACCGGTACCGCCAGCGCCTCGGATGCCAAGGCACCGCACACGCCCACCCATTTGCCGTGGGCATGGGCGGCCTTGACGGTGGCGTCGATCAGCCGCAGCACCGCCGGGTGGAAGCTGTCGGCCTGGCTTGCCAGGCGCGGGTGGTCGCGGTCCATGGCCAGGGTGTATTGGGTCAGGTCATTGGTGCCGATCGAGAAAAAGTCCACATGGGGCGCGAAGACATCCGCCATCAGCGCGGCAGACGGTACTTCAACCATGATGCCCAGCTTCGGCAACTCGGTAAGCCCGAGCGCCAGCGCCTCCTCTTCAAGCATTGCGCGCGCCAAGTGCAACTCCGAGAGCAGGCTGACCATCGGCAACATGATATGCAGTCGCGCAAAACCGGCACTGGCAAGGATCGCGCGGAACTGTTCGCGCAGCAGGTGCGGGCGCTCCAGGCACAGGCGAATGCCGCGCAGGCCGAGGAATGGGTTGGTCTCGGCTTCCATCGGCACATAGGCCAAAGGTTTGTCGCCACCGACATCCAGGGTGCGCACCACCAGGTTGCGCTCACCGCCCAGGGCACGGGCGATCGCCGTGTAGGTCGCCGCTTGTTCGTCGGGGCTCGGCGCGCGGTTGCGATCCAGGTAGAGAAACTCCGAACGCAACAGGCCGACGCCTTCGCCGCCGAGGCTCAACGACTGCTCCACTTCCTGCAGCGAGGCAACGTTGGCGGTGACTTCAATGTGATGACCGTCGCGGGTGGTTGCCGGCAAGAACGCTTGCGCCACGTCGCGTTGGTGACGCAGTGCTTGCTGCTGGCGCGCCGCTTCCCGTTGCTCGATATCGGCCAGGTCCGGGTCCAGGTGCAACTCGCCTTTGTCGGCGTCCAGCAGCACCTGCTTGCCATTGGCCAAGCCCAGGACCTGGGCCGAAACACCGCAAATAGCCGGCAGCCCCAGGGCTCGTGCCAGAATCGCGACGTGGCTGGTCGCGCCACCGCCAACCGTGACAAACCCCAGCACCTTGCGTGTATCCAGGCCGGCGGTTTGCGAAGGCGTCAGTTGCTCGGCAATCAGGATCGCGCGCTCCGGCAGGTCCCAGGCGCTGTCCGCAATACCCAGGATCAGTTTCAGCACGCGCTGGCCGACGTCCGCCAGGTCGGCCGCACGTTCGGCAAGCAACGCATTGCCCGAACCCTGGAACAGTTTGGCGGTGGCAACCGTGGCACGGTTCCAGGCAAAGGCGGCACTCTTGCCTTCCGCCAGCAGGCCATGGGCCTGGTCCAGCAAGGTCGGGTCTTCGAGCAATTGCTGGTGAGCACGGAAAATGTCCGCCTGGACGCCGCCGGCAGCCTGGGCTTGCAGCGCTTCGGTTGCGGTGCGCAGGCCACGCGCCAACGCAGCACGTTCGAGCGCTTCACCGGCCCCCGTTTCAGCGATATTCAGCTCGGGTTCGGTCACCTGAACGACCTGACCAAACGCCGAACCCGGTGACGCACACACGCCGCGCAGCAACGTCGTCGACGACACCGTTGCGACCGGCTCGGCCGTGCGCGTCACCGCCTCGCCACAGCCATCAGCCAACAAAGCAGCCAGCACGTTGATCGCCGCCTCGGCGTCCTCCCCCGCCGCGCTCACCTGCAAGGAATCGCCCTGCATGGTTTGCAACGCCATGATCGCCACCAGCGACTTGGCGTTGGCGCTCTGGGTTTGCTTGTGCAGGTAAATACTCGCGGTGAACCCCTTCGCCGCCTGGGCGAACACCCCGGCCGGGCGCGCGTGCAAACCGTTGGCGTTGGGCAAGGTCACAGGCTTGGAGAACAGCGCATCGCCCGCCTCTTCGTCCAGCGCTTGAGCGGACGGTGCCGGGGATAACTGCATCAGTGGCTGACCGGTTTGCACAAGGTCGGTTGCCAGTACGGTAAACGGCTCGCCGCTGACCACCAGCATCAAGGTCAGCAAGCTGCGCGCGTTGAGCGCTACGTAGTCGGCATCGAATTCGACCAGCGCTTGCCCGGCCTCCACCCGCTGGCCTTCCTGCACCCGCCGGGTGAAACCCTGGCCCGCCAGGTTCACGGTGTCCAGGCCGATGTGCAACAGCACCTGGACGCCATTGTCAGCGGTGATGCTGAGCGCATGCCCACTGTCCTGGATATTGCTGATCACCCCGGCCAGCGGCGCGCAGAGGGTCTGCGAGGTGGGGTCGATGCACAGGCCGTCACCGATCAGGCGGCTGGAGAACACCGGGTCGGGCACCTTATCCAGCGCCAGCAGCACACCGGATAGAGGCGCCAACAGTTCCAGGGGTTGAGTTGCGGTCATGGCTTCACCTGCTGTTTTGTTCTGTAAAAATCACTGGTCGGGGACAAAGGCTTGATCCAGAGCGCCGCACCTGTGGGAGCTGGCTTGCCTGCGATGGCATCACCTCGGCACCACTGGGATACCGAGTCGCCTGCATCGCGGGCAAGCCCGGCTCCCACATAAGCGCGTCCACATTGGGCTTGGTTATTTCCACCAGTACTCGACTTGCACACCCACATTCGACCCATGCCGCGCCGTGCCATAGGAGCCGGTGTCGGACAATGCCGACCCCGCCGCCAACTCATTCGCCGCGCGCTTGGCCGCTTCGTTCCAGGTCGCATAGGTGTAGTACAAACGCACTTCCGGCCGCGCCCAGAATTCCGGGCCTTTGGGCGACCAGGTCGGGGCAAAGGTAACTTTGCTCAGCTTGCGCGTGCCGCCGGCGGCGTCGACTTGGTCATGCCCAAGCTCGGCGACCAGTTTGAACTGCTCGCTGATGGCATACGCCGGGCGCACACCGAGGGACATCCAAGTCTGGTCCCGGCTGCCCGGACGAATGTCTTTCTGGTACACCGCCTCGACCTGCCCACCCAACCGCGGCGTCACCTGCCAGTCAAAAAACTCCACGGCGCGGTAACTTTTGCTGCTGCGGTCCAGGAAGGTATTGCCGGTGTAACCCAGGCCGGTGCCCGGGCCTTCGCCGTACTGCAAGGCGAACTTGTTCTTGCCGCCGAGGAAGGGCTTTTGCTCATGCTGCGCGGTGAGTGCCCAGCCGCTGTTGGTGTCGCGTCCGCCGGCTTTTTCGATGTAGCTCAAGCCCAGCTCCAACTCACCGCCGGGGTTGGTCTTGAAGCCCGCGACGTTGAAATCGTGACGGGTGGCGTATTCTTTCTGGTACAGGTTGTCCTTGCGGGAAATGGCATAGCTGTACTTGAGGTCGCCGAGCAGCACATCCTCAATACCGCCGCCCGTGGCGCTCTGGTTCCAGTAGTAGAAATCGGAGATGTGGATGTCGTTGCGCTTGTAGTAACGCCGCCCGGCCCACAGCGAGCCGCCATTGAGGCTGGGCAGGTTGGACCACTGCGCATACATCTGCGGCATGCGCGCGGTGCCGTTGTTCTCGCCCTGGAACTTCAACTGGCGGTCGTACTTGTTATAGAGCGATGCCATGGCGTCGACGCTGAGCACCGAGCCGTCGTCGAGGGTCAGCAGGTCCTGACGCAGTTGCAGCTCGCCGTACTGCTCGCATTCGTTGCCCAGACGGTATTTGGTTTGCGCCCCCGGCAGTTGGAAACACTGCTGCGGGCCGCTGCCGGTTGAAGTCCCCACACCGCTGCGCACATACCCCGCAAATTCCAGGGCCTGAGCACCCAATGGCAGGCTCAGGCAAGACGCAACGAGGCCCAGCTTTATTGTTGCTTTCATAAAGCACTCCGATATTTTTATTATGTTTTTCAACGCGACCCGTGCTCCCACACGGGGTTACAGCAGGTCTCAATCCTTGAGGTGCAGCACAAAGGATTCGTAAGGCCGCAGCGCGACCGTGCCCGTACGCACCGGGCAGTCGGGGTAGTTGCTGATCAGCAGGCGTTGCTCGCTTGCCGGGTTGATGACGCCGTGCGGTAGGTGGATTTCGCAGGGCGTGCCGTAGAAGTTATTGAGCACCAGCAGGCGCTCGCCATGACCTTCGCGCAGGTACGCCCAGACCTGCAGATGGTCCTGCAGCAGTGGTCGATATAGGCCTTCCTGAATCAGCGGTTCATGGCGGCGCAAGGCAATCAACGCGCGGTAGTGATGCAGCACCGAATCCGGGTCATCGCGCTGGCATTCGACGTTGATACTCGAGGCATTGGCCGCAATGCCGATCCAGGGTTCACCTGTGCTGAAGCCGGCGTTCATCCCCGCATTCCACTGCATCGGCGTTCGCCCGTTGTCCCGCGATTTCTGCATGATCGCCGCCATGCTCGCCGCCTCGGACTCGCCCGCATCGCGCTTGAGGCGAAAGATGTTCAGGGTCTCCACATCGCGGTATTGCTCGATCCTGTCAAAGCCCGGATTGGTCATGCCCAGCTCTTCGCCCTGGTACACAAACGGCGTGCCCTGGAGGAAGTGCAATGCGGTGGCGAGCATCTTGGCCGAGACCACGCGATGCTCACCGTCATTGCCGAAGCGCGAAACCACCCGCGGTTGGTCGTGGTTACACCAGAACAGCGCATTCCAGCCGCCACCGGCCTGCATGCCCATTTGCCAATCGGAGAAGATTTGCTTGAGTTGCAGGAAGTCGAAGTCGGCCTTCACCCACTTCTGCAGGTTCGGGTAGTCGACTTTCAGGTGATGAAAGTTGAAGGTCATCGACAGTTCTTTCGACGCCGGATTGGAGTAGCGAATGCAATGCTCCAGGCGGGTGGACGACATCTCGCCGACGTTGATCAGGTCGTGGCCTTCGAAGACTTCGCGGTGCATCTCCTGCAGGTACGCATGCACGTTGGGGCCATCGGTGTAGAAACGGCGGCCGTCGCTCTCGTCTTCGGGGAAATCGGCGGGCTTGGAGATCAGGTTGATCACGTCCAGGCGGAAGCCGCCCACGCCCTTGTCGCGCCAGAAGCGCATCAGCTTGAACACCTCGGCGCGCACCTTGGGGTTGTCCCAATTGAGGTCGGCCTGGGTGTGGTCAAACAGGTGCAGGAAGTACTGGCCGGTTTGCGCCTCGTATTCCCAGGCCGAGCCGCCGAACTTGGATTCCCAGTTGTTCGGCTGGTCACGCCAGATGTAGAAGTCGCGGTACGGGTTGTCGAGGCTGCTGCGCGCTTGCTGGAACCACTCGTGCTCGATGGACGTGTGGTTGACCACGATGTCGAGCATCAGCCGGATGCCGCGCTTGGCCGCTTCGCTGATCAGCAGGTCGCAGTCGGCCATGGTCCCGTAGCTCGGGTCGATGGCGTAGTAGTCGCTGATGTCATAGCCGTTGTCGCGCTGGGGCGATCGCAGGAACGGGGTGATCCACAGGCAATCCACGCCCAGCCATTGCAGGTAGTCTAGCTTGTCCACGATGCCCAGCAGGTCACCGGTGGCGTTACCCGCGTGGCTGTGGAAGCTTTTGGGGTAGATCTGGTAGATCACCGAGTGTTGCCAGTTTTGCATGGGGGGTTCCTTCAATAATTGTGTGCTGGCCTTGAGGGCCTCATCGCAGGCAAGCCAGCTCCCACACTTGAATGTGTTCACAAATCCAGGTGGGAGTCGGGCTTGCCCGCGATGGCGATCTATCAAGCGACGCGATAACCCGGCCGAACAATCTTCATGCTCAACCCACAGGTCAAAACAAACGGCACCACCATCGCGATGACCATGCCGGTCACAAACACCGCAATGGATTGCGGCACGATCGAAATAAACCCAGGCAAGCCCCCCACCCCGATGGCCGAGGCCTGCACCTTGTTCAACGACAGGAAAACGCTGCCCAACGCCGAGCCCAGCAGGGCCGCATAAAAGGGGAACTTGAAGCGCAGGTTCACCCCGAACATCGCCGGTTCCGTAATGCCGAAATACGCCGAGATCGCCGAGGTCGAGGCCATGCTTTTGTCCCGCGCATTGCGGCTGGTGTAGAACACCGCCAGCGCCGCGCTGCCCTGGGCCAGGTTGGACATGACGATCATCGGCCAGATAAAGGTGCCGCCCTGGGTCGAAATTAGCTGCAGGTCCACGGCAAGAAACATGTGATGCATGCCAGTGATCACCAGCGGCGCATAGAGCAGGCCGAACAGCGCGCCGCCGACCATCGGCGCCAGGTCAAACAGCGTGACCATGCCTTCGGTGATCAGGATGCCGAGGTGACGGGTCACCGGGCCGATGATCGCCAGGGCCAGGACGCCGGTGACGACGATGGTGGTGATCGGCACGACGAGCAATTGGATCGCGTTGGGCACCCTGGCCCGCAGCCATTTCTCGATCACGCTCATCACATAGGCCGCCATCAGAATCGGCAGGATCTGTCCCTGATAGCCGACCTTTTCGATCTGGAACCAGCCAAAAATATCGAAGTACGGCAGGCTCTGGCCGTCGAGGCCGGCCACGGCCTTGCCGTAGTTCCAGGCATTGAGCAGATCGGGGTGCACCAGCATCAGGCCCAGCACGATGCCGAGGATTTCACTGCCGCCAAACCGCTTGGCCGCCGACCACCCCACCAGCGCCGGCAGGAACACGAACGAGGTGTTGGCCATCAGGTTGATCAGGCTCCACAGGCCGTCCAGGTTCGGATAAGCCTGCAGCAGCGTCTGACCCTCGATGAACATGCCCTTGGCGCCCATCAGGTTGTTCACGCCCATCAACAGGCCGGCAATGATCAACGCGGGCAGGATCGGCATGAACACGTCGGAAAACACCCGCACCAGCCGCTGCATGGCGTTGGTCTTATCGGCGCCTTTCTTCTTCACGTCCGCGATGGTGGCGGCGGCGAGACCGGTCAGCTCGCGCAGGGCGGCGTAGACCTTTTCCACTTCGCCGGGACCGATCACCACTTGGAACAGGCCGCCGGTAAAGAACGAACCCTTGACCAGATCGACCTGGTTCAACGCGCTGCCATTGACCCGGCTCGGGTCCTTGAGCGCCAGGCGCAGGCGGGTCACGCAATGGGCAGCTTGCTCAAGGTTGTCGCGGCCCCCGAGGTGCTCGAGGACCTCGCGGGCGATAGTCGAATAGTCGTGGCTCATGCTTGGTTTCCACTTTGATTTTTTTATTGGGGGGCAGTCATTGGCAGCACGCCGAAAGCAAAAGTACTCGTACAGACGAGCTAAAGCAACAACTCGTCTGTACGAGTTACACATTGTTTAATTTTGCTGGCCGTCGAACCGCTGCAAGCCGCATGAATCAAAGGGTCTAATGGACAAACTTGTACGGTGCCACTAAGGTTCCTGCCTTGACCGCGCAGTACACCTTCATCACGCCGGGCACAGAGCCAACGCCATGAGCAAATACAACCAGATCTATACGGATCTGCTTGCCAGCATCACCACCGAACGCCTGCAGCGCGGCACGCGCCTTCCCTCCGAAACCGAACTGATGGACAGCTACCAGGCCAGCCGCGGCACCGTGCGCCGGGCCATCGAGCAGTTGCAGGAGCGCGGCTTTGCGCAAAAGATCCACGGCAAGGGCACTTTCGTGTTGTCACCCAACCCGATTGAGTTCCAACTGGGCGGCATCGTCAGCTTCCACGAAACCCACGCCGACCTGGGCGATGACGTACACACCGAAGTGGTGGAATTCACCCAGTTGCCACTCGAAGGCGCACTGCTGCAACACATCGAAGCCGAACCCGGCGCCCTGATCACGCGCATCAAGCGCGTGCGGCGTATAGGCGGCAAACGCGTGATCCTCGACATCAACCACTTCGTCGCCGACGTAATTCCCGGCCTGGACCGCGTGATTGCCGAACAATCGATCTACGCGTTTATCGAACAAACCCTGCAACTGCAGATCAGCTACGCCCAGCGCACCATCGAAGCCCTGCCCCGCAGCAAGGACGATCAGGCACACCTGGACCTTGACGGGCAAAGCCATGTGATTGTGGTGAGTAACCAGACGTTTTTGCAGGATGGGCGGCAGTTCGAGTACACCGAGTCGCGGCATACGTTGGATAAGTTTTACTTTTCGGATGTTGCGCGGCGGTGAGCCGGCGGCGACCATGAAGATTCCTAACAAATGGCGTAAACAATTCCTCCATGCGCTCCTTGAACAGCAGACTATCGGGGAATCGCGCGCAAACGTCTTTCGCCTAAGCCGGGACGACGGTACGGACGTGTTCCTGAAGTCCGAGCCCCTTGATGAGTTCGGTGAGCTTGCAAACGAAATCGAGCGGCTGCGCTGGCTGCGGCACATGAATCTGCCTGCGCCTGCGGTCTTGGACGAAGTCACGGAAGACCATCGCCATTGGCTGCTGATGACCACCGTGCCGGGACAGAACCTGGCCAGCGCCAGCGAGCTTTCTGCCGCGCGGATCATCAACATACTGGCAACCGCGCTACGTACTTTGCATCAGGTGCCCATCGCACTTTGCCCCTTCGATCATTCACTTGAACGACGCATCGCACAGGCCCAAACGCACGTCAGTGCGGGACGGGTGGACGAGACAGACTTCGACGACGAGCGACTGGGACAAAGTGCTGGGGACGTGCTGGCAGAGCTTCTGTCGACTCAGCCAAAGACCCACGATCTGGTGGTGACCCATGGCGATGCCTGCCTGCCGAACTTCATGACGGCAGACGGTCGTTTCAGCGGCTTCATCGACTGCGCACGGCTGGGGATCAGTGACCGTCATCAAGACCTCGCCCTTGCGGCGCGAAGCATCGAACGCAACCTTGGGCAGGCATGGGTGAAACCCTTTTTTGAGCTTTACGGTGCAGAACCCGATGAGCAGCGGATGAAGTTCTACTGTCTGCTGGACGAGTTTTTCTGACGCTGGGCGTGCCCGTTTCACACAGGGTTGCGAAGCGGCCCCTATTCCTCGAAGCAGCTTGTTACCTTTGAGGTCCGAAGCGAGCTGACAAACAGATTCAACCTTACCTAGAATGCCTGCGTGGCTATGGAACACCTTCCTTCTATCCTCCTATGACCTAGGGGTTCCGCTCTCCACACCGCGCCTGCTTTTTGCAGGCGTTTTTACATCAGCAGAACAATGCTGCAGCTCGTCCACGACGGCGGCCAGGGAGAAAATCAAGCATGAATCAGGATCTGTTCCTGCGTCGCCGTAGCAAAGTTCACGTCCCGACGGGCACTGGTGGTGCCACGCGCGCTCAGGTTGCGTCGGCTGTCCGGGAAGTCACGGCGTTCCGATGCGTGTTGTCAGAGCCTCTGATTGAGCAAATCGGTACGTTGTCAGCGACAGGACTCAAGCACTGGCTGCGCGAAATTGTCGGAGTTCTCCGGCGGGAAACGGGCGCTCATGTACACCATCGGCCGTTCTATCCTGACTTTCCAGAGCAGGTTCTGAAGGCCTCAGAGGCAGAGTTGTATCTTAACGCCGTCATGCACTACCTGACGCTTTGGCGTTTACCACCCGCAGAACACTCTCGACCTGCATTGCTGGAAGGCAACGTCATATCCCGTGTTATCGAACCGGGAAGCGTCTTTGAGTTCGAGTCACTGCTCGCGCCGCTGGTTTCAGCGCGCACCTCGCTCTCCGAAAACGACGCTGCCGATGTCGTCTGGTTTATCCGCGAGTACAAAAGCGATGTGTTCCGTCTGCTGCCTGAGGTCGTCCCGTTCCGCGAGATCCGTGCACAGGTTGGCGGCGCACTGATCTCGCATGTAGCCGGCGATGCACGGGTGGATGCGTTCCTTGAGCGAAACGTCGAAACGGCGACTGACGTGCTACGACTCGCGGTCGCGTTGAATGAAGGAGACGTGTCACTGACGTCCACTTCGACACGTTTCACCGCGATGAAGCGATCAATACGCCGCCTGCTGTTGCGCCTGCTCGACCAAATACCCAATGCTGTAGAAGATGTGATGCGCCATGCCGAGCGATGGAAACGCCTGGCTGAGGTACTGCACCCGGGCGACTACGCCGATAAATACCCACAAGCGCTAGCGGCCATCACAGCAGCACGTCGCAACGAAGCGCCAGCCTCATTTGGGTCACGTGTCGAGACACTGTTTGCCCAGCGTCACATGGCCGCGCTTACGCCCATACTGCAGAGCCGTCCTGGCGAATTCGCAAGGCGGCTGGATGCGACCCTGCGGCGTGCGGCGCAACCCGAGCCGGTTCTCGACGCGTTCGAGGCGGTTGCGGCACAAGTGTCTTCAGCTGTCCTGCTGCAGTTGCTGACCCAACTGCGTGCTCCGCGCCCCCTGCCCCTGCGGGCCTTCACCCCGAAAGGCACACTTGCCAAAATTTATGGCATCAAGGATCGACGCGAACCGCTCGCTTGCGATGTAGTGGCGCGTGCAGCCAGAATCTGCGAGGACGCTCTCGTCACGCGCTTTGCGTCGCTACCGCCACTGGGCCGCTGCTTCATCGATCCAACACTACGCGAATACAAGGTGCCGCTGGCGCAACGTGCCTCATCGAAGTCACTACGTACGCTGGTGCGAGGCAGTCGGTTGCCTATGCCTGAGACACGCTTCATCCGCCTCTTCCTGTGGTGGAAAAACGGTGACGGACGCACAGACATCGACTTGTCCGCAGCATTTTTCGACGCCAACTTCGTGTTCAAGGAAACGGTCGCTTACTACAACCTTAAGGGTTACGGCGGCTACCACAGCGGCGACATCGTCGACGCGCCCAAAGGGGCTTCGGAGTTCATCGATCTTGACCTTGATGTGCTCGTCAAGAAAGGTATCCGCTATGTCGTCACGTCTATCAACTCATACACCGAGCAACCGTACTGCGATCTTCCAGAATGCTTCGCGGGCTGGATGGCCCGCGCCGATGTGGCGTCGGGTGAAGTATTCGAGCCGCGCTCCGTATTCGACCGTATTGATATCGCATCCGACACAGCGATCTGTCTGCCATTCGTGATGGATGTGCAGGAACGACGCATGATCTGGGCCGATTTGGGGCTCACTTCATCGGCGCGATGGAACAATGTCCAGAACAACCTCAGTGGGGTATCGTTGATGCTGCGAGCTTTGGTGCATACACCAAGGCCGGATCTGGAGACCCTGTTCGATTTACATGCTCGCGCACGGGGAGAACGCGTGGCTTCACCGCAGCAGGCACAGGCGGTGTTTGCGCCTGATCAAGGGGTAACACCGTTCGATACGGATTTGATTCGATCAGGGTTTCTTTGATAGCAGCCTTTGGCGCTCATTGAACATGGCAGTTCTTTCTTCCTTCAATGGCGATGCCTCCATTGCCTAGGTCGCATATGGCGAGCAGATACTCTCCCCGTCGAACACTGACCGGCTTCTATAAAGCCTCGATAGTGATGGTCAGCGCGCTTCTCATCGCCTGCCAATCGCCGCGCGAGGCGCTGCAACAACTGGCTGACGAACACGGCCGACAATTGGAGATACTGCCGGGGCATGCCTTCCCCCTCTTGATCCTTGCGCCGCGCACGGCAGAAAAAATGACGCGCCTGCGTGTCTATCTGGAAGGCGATGGCCATGCATGGGCGACGGCCACTCAACCCAGCCTGGATCCGAGCCCGCACAATCTGTTGGTGCCACGGCTGGCGGTCGATGATCCGACGCCGAATGCCTACCTGGCGCGGCCCTGCCAGTTCGTCATGACCGCAGCCTGTCAACCCTCCCTCTGGACCCATCGACGATTTTCCCAGGAAGTGGTCACCCGCCTCAGCCAGGCGCTGGACCAATTGAAACAGCGATATGGCAATGAAGAGTTCGAACTGGTGGGGTATTCAGGTGGCGCCGCTCTCGCCTTATTGTTAGCGGCGCAGCGCAATGATGTTACCCAGGTACAAACCCTTGCCGGCAATCTCAGCCCACGCCTGTGGGCAACGATGAAAAGATTGTCACCCCTCGACGGTTCACTGGATCCGCTGGACTATCGTGCCCGACTCGCCTTGTTACCCCAGCGTCATTTCATCACAGAAGCAGACCTGATTATTCCAGCTGGTTTGGCTCAGAGGTACCAACAGGCGCTTGGCTCGCCCCTCTCCCAATGCGTTTATGTCCCAGGTGCAAGCCATGACAAGGGCTGGGAAGCAGCATGGAGCCGATGGGTTAAAACGCCACTGGCACGTGAGAATCCTGAGATTAAGGGTGAGCAGGCCCATTTAAAAACGCCCGAATACCATCCGCCCACGCCATGAATCCGGGCGCGACCTCAAGGCCTACCCGAAAGTTCCTTTCATTGCTGAATCGCCCCTTAAAACCTCAAAAAACGCCCGTAGCGTCGCATTTTTTAGCTTTTTTTCCGGCGTTGATTGTTTTTAGGATGAATTGACCTACAGGCATCGTGTAAATTTGCACGCGCTTGAATCAGCATTCACTGACAAGCTGGCAGGGAAGCCAAAAAAGACGCTGACGCGTAGGTAGTTCCCTGTCAGTTTCTGCCCTGTAAGGATACTGCCTTGAACATTTCCCACCTGCGCCGCTCGTTGTTGGCCCTGTCCGTCGCAACTGCCACTGCCGCGATCCATGCCGCACCCGCACCCGACCTCAACTACGACCTGAGCACCGGGGCATACAACAGCTCCGGTGATGTTTTCAATAACGCCACCTTCACCGGGACGTCGCAAAACGCAGATGTAAGGCTGATGAACGTGACCCTGGCAGGCAACCTGGTCAACCAGGGCAAAATCAACGTGACGGCTGCGCATCCCACCGCCTTCCCAAGCGGTATCTCCTTGGTCCTCAATTCCAACATCGCTGGCGACTTGGTAAATAATGGGGACATTACGGTTAGCGGCAACGCCGTCGTCGGGCTGGACGTGTATCTGGCGACCATCGCGGGTGAAGTGAACAACAACGGCAACATCACTGTGACTGGCGAAAAAGCCGAAGGCATGCTGTTCACCTCGACCCAGGCGCGCGTCAATAACTCGGGCACTATCACCGCGCGTGGCATCGACTCTATGGGTATCGATATCGAGAAAGCCCGCTTTACCGGTCAGATGACAGGCGCTCCATCCAAGAGCGATATCAACAACAGCGGGACTATCTCCGCCGAAGGCATCGGTATCCGCTTTCGCAGTCTCGACACCGCCGGCGGTTCCAACAGCCTCTCCATCACGCAGACAGGCGGCCTGATCGAAGGCGGCACGGCAGCCATTTCGGTGGACGACGACAATACCTCCTCTTCGTATTTCTACTGGGAAGGTGGTCAGGTCAAAGGTGACCTGCTGGGCCTGAGTGGCGTGCTGGTGCGAGGGGACGCGATGTTCGATGGCTCGACCATCCGCGCCGGCTTCGTCGATATCGACGGCGGCCGCCTGACGCTGCTTCGTCCGCAGACGACGATTGTGGGCGACCTCGACATGGACAGCGAAACGGCGCGCCTGCGCCTGCTGCTGGACAACAACACACTGCCCAACGCGCCGATCCTGAAAGTCACCGGCAATACCTACTTCTCTGCAGGCAGCCAGATCGAACTGCAGGCTCGCTCCGACGACTTCCGCACGTCGGCCCAGGGCACTCGCTACACCCTCATCAACTCCGGCACGTGGGAAGACCCGCAGAACCTGTCCGTGGTTTCTTCCTCGGCGTTGCTTGAGGTGAAGAACTTCGGCATTGAAGGCCAGGACGTGAAAGCACTGGTTGCCACCCGCAGTGATGAGGTGATCACGCAAGACCTGCTGGGCGCACGTGGTTCACGCAACGCGGTAAACGCCATCAAGCCGTTCAAAAACACGGTCCTGGGCCAGATGGACGAAAGCGACCCGGTATTCCAGCGTTTCGCCAACGCCGCCACCAGCGAAGAGCTGGCCAAACTTGCCGAAACCCTGACCCCGGATGTCAGCCGTGGGGCGATCCACGCCGCCACCAACAGCCAGAACCTGGTCGCAAGCGCCATCAACCGCCGCGCCAGCAAAGCGCGTAGCGGTCTGTCCTCCGGTGACGTCCTGGCAGAACAAGGCGTATGGCTGCAAGCGCTGTCCAGCGATGCCAACCAGGACGGCCGCCACGGTATCGACGGCTACGACGCCAATACCAATGGCATCGCCGTGGGTGCCGACGGCAAGCTCAACACCGATACCACCGTGGGCCTGGCTTACAGCTACCTGACCAGCGACGTCAAATCCGACCTGGGCAGCAAAACCGACGTCAGCGGCCATGCACTGACCCTGTACGGCAACTGGGCCCGCGACAACTTCTTCGTCGACACTTCGCTGATGTATGGCTGGAACGACAACGAGTCCAAACGCTACATCGCCGGCACCCGTGCCAAGGGCGACTACGACAGTGAGATCTTCGGCGTTAACGCACTGGCAGGCTACACCTTCCAGCTCGACAAGCAGTGGCTGCTGGAACCACAGGTCGGTGCGCGTTATGCCAACGTCTCGATGGATTCGTACCGTGAAAAAGGCAGCTCAGCCGCCCTCAATGTCGGCAGCCAGCGCTATGAAATCGGCGAAATGGGCCTGGGCGCGCGTCTGGCGGCGGCTTTTGACGTAGGTGTGGGCAGCCTGGAACCGGAAGCCAAGCTGATGGCCTGGCACGACTTCATCGGCGACAAGGCCGGCACCACCTCCACCTTCGTGCTCGGCGGTACCCCGTTCACCACCACCGGCGCGACGCCCGCGCGCGACAGCTACGAGCTGGGCCTGGGCGCGAACTACCGCGTGGGCGCATGGACCGTGGGAGGCACGTACAACTACCTGACCAGCAGTGGTTTCGACGCCGACACCTTCAGTGCAAACGTGCGTTACGACTTCTGATACGTCTTCGCCAAAAACAACAAAACCCGCCAAGGCGGGTTTTGTTGTTTTAGGCGGATGGTAAAGCGATCTCTTACCTATAAAACAGGTTGTTGAAGACCGACCTTACTCCCACTCTATTGTTGATAGTAATATAAACTCCATATTTATCAGTACATTACAAAATAAAAAATAAACAATGCCATGATTAATACCATATTACGAACTAAAGGCGCGTCGGCGCTCTCTTTTACCGTTCAACGATTCGCCACGACTACAAGCGGACGTTGGAAGTATTGCCGGGCCTGGGGCATCTCTGCCGTTCCCTCGCGCCTTATCGAACGGCAGATCTGCCCAGCAGCGGACATTTGGCATCACCCCGAACGGAGACGCGGAACGATCACCCCTCGATAGCCTTCTGACAGGATGGTAGGCCGGTATCCGGCTAGGGCCCGTCGAGATTGATGACGTCCTGAGCGGGGAAGAGACGCGACGCGACAATGGCGGCATGAGCCTGCGCAGGATTATCCGCAAAAAACACGACACCAAGATCTTTGCCGGCTCTGGAACAGCAGACATACAGAAGGCGACGGGTGCGCATAATCGTCGTTTCCTTGCCGTCCCGAATGTTCTGCTCGTCCGTGTCGGAGAGAGGCGTTATGCCGAAATACTTCCCGTAATTGAACTGGTTATGGCGACCTTCTTCGTCATCGAGGATCGCGAGAACTCGGCTGAACTCCGTGCCCTTTACCCCCTGATGCGTCTTGAACGGCGACTGCTCCTCGATGTAGCGACGATAGCCCCATAGTTGCCGGATCGGCGTGTGAAGGAGCTTCACCAAAGCGGCATGGTCACCGCTCTCGGCCGATGGCGCCTCAGCATCGTATTCGGCCATAGCCGCAAGGAGGCGATCATCCAGCTTAAACATGCCTCCGTCCCGCAGGTGCTCGAACGCAGCGAATACAGGAGTTGCTGAAGACTCTCCGCAGATCTGCGCGAGCGCCTTCACCCGAGTGTCCATATCCTTCAAAATGCCGGGCACAGCGTTCGTCTGCATGTACTCGCGCTGCAAAAAAGGCGCATAGCGACGCAGAAGGCTCATAACCTCGAATTGATCGTTATCGACATTGGCCAGCATCAAGGGGACCAGCAGCTTCAATAAAGGGATGACGGACCAATGTGTACCGTCATCGAAACCGTCTTTGAGACCGTCAGACGTTTTGTCGTGGAAGGCTTTGTAAAGGGAGCCGAAGCCAAGACGGTTGGCTGCCATCCGGTGGGCAATCACCAAGACCTTTACGTCTGCGTCAGCTTCATCGCTAAGCCAAAGGGCATCGTTGTTGTGATGGGCCAGCCACTGTCGCGCTTCGCCAAGGCTCCGGGTACGGTCCGCCTTGGACACCACGAGCAGCTTCGCAGAGCCTTGGACCGGAACGCGTGCGCCTCCGACCTCTTTTGTTTTGCCACCGGTCTGAACAAGACCGTCATCACCCGCGCGGATCTGGTTGATCACGTCGAGAACAGCGACAGGGCAGCGAAAATTTTCAGGCTTCTCGATAGACGTCCAACCGTCGAGAGGGGCTATGACGCCCGCCCCGGACGTGTAGATTTTTTGCATCGGATCGCCAATGAACCCGAGGCAGAACTTATTGCCGAGCAAGACTGAGATCGCCTTGAGTGCCGCAACGACATCCGGATCGGTGTCCTGACTCTCATCGACAAAGATGAACGGGTACTTCTGCCCAACGACCTTGGCGATAACCGGCAGGTCGCGGATCAGCTCGGTCGAAAGTTTGATAACGTCGTCGTGCCCCAAAATGCCCTTCGGATAGTCGCTCCCGACACCGTAGGTGAAGCGCTTCACATCACCGATCGTGAGCTTTTGAGCTCGATACCGCTCTAAGTCGGCGTGTTTACGTTCGCGCGTTGGTGCCCGGGTCCTGTTCGTGAAGCCTTCAATCTCAGCTTCAGTATCGGTGATTTTCTTGTCGAGCCGACGTCCGACCCAGCATGCGATGTCGCTTTGAAACGGCTTCACGGCCGCCCAGAGGAAGCTGTGGATTGTGGACACGTGGAATAACGGGTTGTTGCCGACATCACCCCAAATCTCTCCGACCGCGACTTCTGTGTAAGTAATGCAGGCGATCTTTTTGGACTGCGCTCGCAGAGCGCGGCCTCTTGTTTTGAGAAGATGATCGAGCGCTCTGACAATCGAAGTCGTTTTTCCCGACCCTGCACCTGAGACCATCACGAACCCGGTAGACGCATCATCGTCCAGCACGCTCCTCAGTTCGATATCAGCCGGCGTATCCGGCTTTCCTGCGCGGCTGGTCATTGACCCACCTGAACGTCTTGAGGTTGGGGAGGAGCTTCGTCGGCACCGGCGACTCCAGCCGTGTCGTCCGCCTCCTCTTTTACGATTGCGACGTGCTGCGTCAGCCAGTCCAAGCCCTGCTGGATGTAAGTAGGGACGACCCACGTCGTGTCGCTGCTAGCCAACAGGCCCAAGGCGAAGTTGGTTTTCTTGAAATGCTGACCTTTGACGCGCGTATGGATTTTCGAAGCGAGATCGGCCAGCGGCATCGTTCCCGCCTTGCTCCATCTCAGCTTCAGATCGTGGTGCTCTTTCTTCTGGCACCACTCAAGGTTTTCGTAGGCGAAGGCCTCTTCGAGGGTTCGGCTCTTCAGCTCGGCCGTCTCCGCTCCCCACGTCACGGTCACAGGACACTGATACGTCACCATCACATGCGCACCCGAGCCATTGTGCGGCGCTTGCAGCTTGCTTTCAGGCGCCGCGGTCAAAAGGTCTTCAATCAATATCTTACCGGGGAGCCACTGACGCAGGGTCTGGTTTGCCGTCACAGCTCCAGCCGTTCCGGCAGGGCATTTTGAGCTTGGCTTCGGCTCATCTCCTTCAGCCGCAGCCTCATCGTCCAGATCATCGTCCTCGTCTTCTTCACCAGCGTCGTTATCGCATTGGGCAGCGGCGTTCCCGTTGGCCGCCGGAGCGGCGTCTGCAACCTTCTTAGGCTTGGGCGGGTAAACGCTGTCGAGGTCCGTCACGATCAGGGTCGGCAAACCAAGAAACTCAATCAGCTTCTGGAAACGAAAGGCGAAAGCTCCGCCAACCTCAAGAATACTGAGATAAGCCGCGTTCAGCTTCTCCGCGCCATGACCGATCATCAACGGCAGTACGAGGCGCTCGACGTTGCCCTCAACAAGTATTGCGCCGTCAGCGAAGAAGAGGTCGCAATGCGTCAGTTTCATATATCGCTGGAGGAAATCCCGGTCGTCCTTGTTGCTCTCGTAGAAAGCGGAGAGGTTGAAAACAGCGGAGCATTGCTTGGAGCCGATTTCGGCCGAACGGCGGAAATAGCGGATCGGTTTGAAGCCCCGCTCGTACAGAATGTGCGGGGAGTGCGTCGTGATCACGAACTGCGTGGCGTGACCGTCCGCCCCTGCGGGCGGGATGAGTTCGGTGAGCTTGCGAACGAAGGCCTGCTGGAGTTGCGCGTGCATGTGCGCCTCCGGCTCCTCGATAAACATCAAGTGGATTGGCTGGCGTTTGTCTTCCTCGCCCTCCTCCGTGACCGACCACACAGCGTGGAGGTCGAGGAGCTCGACGCCCATGTAGATGAGGTTTTTAAAACCCAACCCGTTGTAGCTGTCGGGGAGAGACAGGGCTTCTGCGCCACCCGTTGCCTCTTCGAGCAGGTAGTGAACCTTAGCCTGTTGATCGCCCATCAGGCGCTCCAGCCGCAGAGCGGCGCGGATCTCCAGCGAAGGGTTGGATAGGCCGGGATACCCAAGCTTACGCAGCGATTTGAACGTGTCCTTGAACACGTCCGAAAAATGCTTCGTCAGTTGATCCTCAGAGAGCGCTAAAGCGCGCAGGGCGTTATGGTCGTCCTCGCGCTTGCTCTGGTTGCGAGTGTAGAAACGGCTGAGGCGCTTGGACAAGTCTTCGGTTCGAGCTTGTGCGTTACCGTCGCTCAGGTGCCGCTGAGCGCTCAGGAAGTCCACTTTGATCAGCGAATTGATAATTGAGTGTCCCGTTCGTTCGGTGTCTCCCAGGATCTCTTTCGGCGTGTACGTCTCGCCAGCGTTGGCGGGATCGAGCGACGCTTCGTCGAGAATGAAATAGCGCAGGCCGTATTCATTCTTCAGCTCGCGCGCTAGGTAGTCGCGCATGTTGCGAGGCCAAGGCTTGTAGTCTGCACCATGCTCAGCCTTATTCTGGGCGAACTTTGCAGCCTCGGTCGCAACTTTCCGGTAGCTGGCCAGCGTTTGGGTGGCGTCCTTTACGGCAAATTCAATCCGGATACCGACGAGTGCACCTTCCCATGCGGCTCGAGGCAGGAGATCCACGACCCGGTAGAGATTGTCCGGATCGACGCTGATCCACACGTCAAGAATTATGGCTGGAAATTCGAAGGCTTGCTCAGCCGCATCTTTTGCTGGGAAATTTTCAAAAGCCGGCCAGCAACCTGCGCTGAAATCATTGACAGTGAACTTGTCCTTAGAGCCGGACAAGAACAGGTCTACAGCGTGAGTTGCAGATGTCTTTCCGCTATTGTTGGCTCCAACAAATATGGTCAGGTCGTTCGCAAACTCGACACGCGCATCATTCAATCTACGAAAATTTTTAAACACTAGAGAATGAAGATGCATATGATTTGGGTCCCTCTCAATTATCTAAAGACTTCATGTCGATTACTCAATCGCTTACGATTTACCATATTATATGAGCAATAGGGAGGGGTTCGAGGGTGAGACCGTCATTATCTCTACATCAAATGACGGGGCGAAACGTGAGATTCGGGCTGCTCGCTATAGTCGTTACGTCCGGCCACTTGTCATCCCTCTTCGCTATCTCTAAGCGCCCTTTCCAGTTTATTGTAGGCTGATGACCGAACCTATCAACCTAGCTCCAGCCCCGCCAGACAACACCGGCGCCACCGCCGCGCTCGCCGGTTATGACTTTCAGCTCGACGTCTCGATCCTGGCGGCCTTGCGGATTCTCTTTGTAACCAAATCGGCCTCGCGCATCACGCTCGAACCTGCAAATGCCGACGACATCGAGGTCGAGCTTGAGGAAGATGATCCCGGACAAATCGAAACGCAGGCGCAATTGGGCGGCGCGATCCGGCTCATCATGCAGGTCAAGTTACGCGGCGGTGATCCTTGGTCGCTCACTGCATTCGAGCGGCTGCTCAAGCATGGAAAACGGCGCACACCGGCGAAGGACCACCTGACCTATCCAGACGTCCGGTATCTGTTGGTCACAAATGCCGATGTCTCGGGTGAAGCCCGCAGTCTTCTGGTCAAGGATTTCGAGGAACGGCCCGGGCAGGAGGATTTTCCGGCCTCACTGCGCAAGATTCTGCCAGACGACCCGGAGGGGCGGGTCGCCATTTACGCCAGCCTGACGCCGAAGCTCCTTGGGTATGAAATCGAACATATCCTGACAGCCATCCTGCGGGTGCCCAAGGATCGGCAAGGACCGTGCCTCGCCGCGCTCCGCGAGGAAGCCAAGGCCCGCATGCGCGGCACCTCACCGGGAGTCTGGGCCTATAACGATCTGCTCGGCACGATACGTGGCCATGGCGGATTCCTAGCGAGCGTCGCCGAACTCGACGCATTCGTCGAGCCTACAAACTTCCCAGATATGATCCGGCAGCTCGAAAAGAAGAACGCAGTCGTGATCACCGGATCATCCGGCACGGGTAAGACGCTCACCGCACGCGCGCTGTGCGATCAGGCACGCAAGCGCAATGGCGCGCTCGATGTCGTCGTGGTCAATCCGAATAGCGATCCATCGAGCATCCGGCAGGTCGTCCAGACCGGACCGAAGCTCTTTTATGTCGAAGACCCTTGGGGCCAGAACAGCCTGCGGACTGGCTCCGAAACGTGGACAGAGCAGCTACCGCGGATGCTGCGCGATGCACATCCCGACAATCAGTTCGTCGTGACGTCCAGGAGCGATATGTTGCGCGGTGCGCAGGCCGTCGACGGGCTTGCGCCTTGGTCGATAGAGCTTGAGCCTGATCGCTATCTCAATGGCCGGCTCGCCCAAATCTATGACAAGCGGATGGACCTTCTCCCGCCTGACCTTCAGTCGAAGGCGCTCAGTTTCAGACCGAACGTCCTGGACGCGCTCGAAAAACCGCTCGAACTTGACCTATTCTTCGCCAACATCCTGGCAGGTTGCGGCGAGGGCGAGAACGACTCGGAGTGGCTGCATCGCCTAGTTGGACTCGCCCATCGGGATGCAGTCGAGGGGGTAGTCGATCGTTATCTGACCCATGCCGACAAAAACGGGCATTCCGCCGTCATCTGGGGCGTGCTGGCCGCCCGCGGGTCAATCGACCGTAGGCAACTCGTTGCGCTGATGCGCTCCATGCGGCTCGCCGCACCAGATCTCGCCAATGGCCTCGACAAGCTAATCGACATCATGATCGCCGCACGACACCTGCGTCAGCCGACCACTTCGATTGCCTTTGCTCATCCAAGCGTGCGTGCAGGTTTTGAGAAGCACCTGAAACACAACTGGTTTCGCTACGAGCCAGCCTTTGGTGCTATGTTTGAAGCGCTTACCACCCTTCCGCAACCGCATATGGATTGGGGTATGGAGACGGCCGCGCGGATGGTCGACGAAGGGTGCCGGCTTATCGCCGGTGTCGAAGGCGGCGCTTTTGCCTTCGACGTTCCTACCGATGCACAGAACCGCATCGACGGCTGGCTCGAAGCGGCATTAGTCGACCCCAATGCGGATTTTCCCAAGCTCCTCCAGCTCGCAAGCGATGCCGGGAGTGCGAGATCCAACCCATCTGAACTCGCGCGCTGGTTGCTGACCAGTGTCCAAAGAGGCGCAGCATTCTTCATCAAGGGATGGGAAGCTCCCTACTTCGGCGACGATTGGTATGATCGGATCAGCTTGGATACACGTTCCTCCCCAATCGCGGAGCGTTTCGTTCGCAACCAACTCGCCGGGGAACACGGATCCTATGGTACTGGATTCCCGGCAGCGCTCGACCGCATCGCGCCGGGACTTGAAGATGCCTATCTCTACGCCGCTCATCAACTTATAGGTACGGGCCATGGCTCGAATATCATGGCGGTTGTGACCGGTGCGATCCGCGACATTTCTGCCTTTAAGACCGTGTTCGAGGAAGCACTCGACGACCTTGTGCGCGATGCTGTCCAGCGGGCAGAAAATGCCGAGAAGTGGCGCATGATCGACGACGGCGAGTGCGACTATGCGTATGAGGAATACTGTACCTCCGACCCTCATGACGAGGGATACGCGTCTGGCGTTATCGTCGAGTGCTATATCGAAGCTGTCCGCTGCGCAGGTGATTGGAAGGTACTGGCGAGAAACAATCGCACCTCTGCGTTCGGCAACTATTGGGCGCGCGCGATCCGGGACTCTGACGATGCCGATCCGCCTGATTCCGAAGAATTAGCGGCAATGTTCTCCGCAACGCAGGCAGGCGGACACGAAGATTTGGCTTGGGAAGCTTTGAGAAATCATTGGCACCCGGATTTTCGGGAGGTTCTGAAAGGAGCGATCAGCGCCGGCATTGCGGATCCAAGGAAAAGCCATGCTGCAATGGCCTGCGCATCAGCTGTCGATCAGACACTTCTCGCCGAGGCCTTTGACAGATCGCCAACACTTGCATCACGGATCACATTCCTCTGTGACCTAATCGGCGCGCGCAATCGCTATTCGCGGAGCCAGAAAGCCGGGCTGCCGTGCCTTATAGATGCTCTGGAGCTACCCTGTCGCGAGATTGGTTGGACGTTGCTTCGCGGCGCCTCCCACGTCGCGCCACTCGGCCCACAAGCAGTGAAGACCCTCCAGCAGGCGGCGATTACTGCTGCGCCGCGCATTCTCACGGAGATCATTCCGCTCTTGATGGAAGCGGGTGAAACCCCTGCAGAGCCTATCCGTCGCTGGCTGAAGGAGACAGCGGACAAGGACCTCGCCGAGGCTGCCGCCTCCGCCGCGGTCGCTATCGAGGACGCGGAAGCGATCACGTTGGCGCTTCAGCATCCCCGGGCCACTGCGCGCGTGGTCGCGCTCGAATTCCTGGTCGCCCGGACTAATCCACCGTTCCCCGCCAATATCCTTGCATTGTCGACGGATGCAGGGCACCGGGTCCGTCGCGCCTTGGTGGTTGCTCTCACAGCGAAGCCGCATTCCGCGCATTTCCCCGTGCTGCTCCGCATGACGGGGGACACATGGTCTGACGCTGACCCCTCATATAACGAGGCTGACTCCTATCCTATCGCGCGGGCGGCGGTGGCCGCACTGGCCGCCTATGCCCCCCTGTCCGACGAAATCAGCGAACAGCTCATCAAGCTCGCGACGACGACGCCAGATCGGGCGCTCGGCCAGGAGTGCGTGCAGGTCGCGGCTCGCCACGGTTCACTCGCTACTCGGATGAAAATACGGGCGATGATCGGCGATTTTGAACGGGGATGGCTCCGGCTCGACGCACTCGACGCCTTGGTTTTTGCGGATGCGATCGAACCCGAGGTGCTGAAGCCGTTCACGGCCGAGAGGATCTTGACGCTCGGCCCAGCGCCTGCGGCGTCGGCGATTGTGCTGGTCTGCGTCCATGCACAGGTCGAAGTCGCCGTCGCGCTGTGCGAACGCATGTCGCATTCGAACGCAGATCGGTCGCTTGCTGTTCTCGGCGCCTATTTCCTCCATGATCGCGACCCCGGCGCCGCTCACAAAATCCTCGAACTGCTCGCCGAAGGACATCCGGCCCGACAACTCTTCGCTGACGATAACAAGCTCTTGCCCACATCGGTGCTGGATGGGCTTGGTGACATCAAGCGACAGCGATGGGTAAAAAAATGGTTGAGTAATCGCATTGCCAAGGCGTAACGACCCGTCCGAATGGTGGCGTCTGCTAAGAGCGGTCATTCGCTGGAAGATCAGCGAGAGTCGGACTCTGATCGACAGCCGACGCCGCGTAACCACCAGCTATTTCTACGTCTCAGCTCCGAGACGTAGGGCGTCCCCGCCGCGCAGGATCTTTCGGCATGTCTCAAACTCTAGCCGCGATGCTTTCTTCCCGCTCGCGGCTTCTTCATAGATGACTGGCACCCGGTCTGCTGAAGCCAATCGCCCTGCAAGTTCAGATGCTGGTACTCCGTGGAGACCCATGCGTAGCCGATTCGCTGTTTCGTTGACACAACCGGGACGTTGAAAACTTGACGAGAATGTTAACTCGACAATTGGAGTTCCGATGGTCTCGGATACCATTTTTTAGCGTGTTCGAAAAACCACCGTTTTGTGAACACGACTGCCTCTTTCTGGACGCCTGCCCGAGCGCCAAGGGTATCGCGGTCGCTCGGGGAGGCAGCGAGGCGGTTATGGAGTGAGTATCCGCAGGGTTGGATGGGGGAAAGATGCGCAGTTACGCGTGCTGCGTCTGATCATGCGCCCCAAATGCGAGGGCTAACTGTTGTAACAAAATAACCAATTCTGCAGGGCTGCCTTCGCGTAGCACGTCAGCGAGTAATTCAGACGCATACGCAGGGTCCGCCCCGAGCTGCTCGGCCATCGCCTCATGGTGCGATCGATCTTTCATTCGGTCATCCCTTCTTACTTTGACATACATGAACTCAAGCCGATCCAGCATACCTGAGTATAGGGAAACGGCATCAGGCTCAATGCAGCTGATTCAAGGTTGGCCCATGGAGCGGACGTTTGGCACCTTGTGTACGGCCTTTGAAGTTTGCAAGGGGCTATCGATGCAGAACGCATGAATGCCAATGCATTGTGAGGATCAGAATCTGAGCAGCGACAAAAAACACAAGCAGCTTTGTTACTTGGTTAATAGCCCTTGAAAGCCTCGTTCGCCAGAAGCTCTTCCATAAAAATTTTACTTGTTTCCCAAGCTATACGGTGGCGCTTTTCGCTTTCCCGCATGCGTTTATACTCCTCCTGGAAAGCATCCATTTTTGCATCAATATCATTTTCGTTATCGGGCCCACCGACAATTTCGCCCGATGTAATGTGGTGAGAACTCGAACGCCTCAATGCTAGTGCTAGGTTTCTATCGATTGTGAGCGCTACCGATGCCGGAGCGTATCGAGAGTGACTTTGATCGGAGAACTGATTATTAATATTGCAAGTCGTGTAAATATCCAAGTCAGCCAAACCTACTAAATTTCCTTTAGGAGCAAGCTTTAAAATTCGAGTAAAGAGAAATTCATTCTTACTATTATATTTCGCCATAAACTCTTTGTCATTATGCTCACATTCAATAAGATTTTTCTCAATATACTCAACAAAAAAACGACTAGCTCTCCGCTCATCGAAATAGTTTAAGCCTAGAGGCGAATACAATGCTTCCGCAGCGAACGCTGGAGGGACCAATATAAAACTTGGATCAGGTGAAAGCATGCCTGCAAAACCACAACCTGCTCGCTGCACAAAGTTAAACTGCCAGTTTTTTTGTTGATACGATCTCAAAGTGTTAACGATTTTATCTGAGTCATCTTGTATCAATTTGAGGTAATGCTCCGCGCCTTGATATGTCTCAATGCCATCAAAAAATAGCTTAGAGCCTAGTTCTTCCTCGACTAGATATTTCAACTCTTTAAATTTCCGCCAGTGTTCATGACTGCTTGTCAGGTTTTTTTGTCTGAGATATTCATAGAAAACAGTTGGCCTTACCACCATATCGAAGCGATACGGCAGTCTTTTAATAAGCATAAAAGCGAGTAGTACAGAGAGTAGTCCTTCAGAGATAACCCCCTGACGATAAGCTTCTAATCGCATTATTATATTAGAATCTAGAACCAGCCGGTACGGCCCCTCTAATATGACAGAGCTTTCAATTTGATCTAATAGGTGAAATAAATTCTCAACCATTTTTTGGTGACTTTTAGGCTTAAGAAGTTTGCTCTGCCTAATAATTTCCTGTAGATCCATCTGTACTTCCTCAACCTTTTCTAAACGACCAATCAACTATTTTTTGAATTTTCTTTCGAGTCCAATGCAGCTATTAGGCAAGCACTATGATTCTGAAGCCATTATTTCCGCCCATATACGATTCGGCTCATTAGACCGCGAACCTAGGCTTGAAGAACTCGGAAATTCATCATCATTTTATCAACGCCTACAGGATCTGCACCTTGGCCGTTCTTCTCCGCGAGCCAAAGTTTCAGTAATCCAGCGACCCGCCCGAGGTCGCCATTCACCTTAGCCAAGTCGGCCACGGCGGTCAGATCAACAACCGTCCTGATCGGTGTGTTCAAACCAAGCGCGCGAAGGTAGCCAGACCGGGATATGCCAGCCTCGTCGGCACGCTCTTTGATCGCCGCCTTTTCCTCATCAGTGACCCAAACCTCGATTGGCCTGCCGCGTCGGCGAGCTGGGGCCTTTTCTTTGGTGCCGCCTGTCATGGGCCCTCCTGTTGTTGCTGTTGCGCTTTTGCCCTTAGACGCGGCAGCGGCTGTTGGCCTCGCAGAGCAAGATCCGTTGAGCCGAAGGCGAGTAAGGGTAGGTGGTGGAGGCCCTAGCTGCGGAGCAGCGTAGGCCTACAACACACATCTTGCCGTCTGATCTTCTGCAATTCTAGGCAACTTGCCCACCTTAGGTTCGCTTTACTGCCATATCCGGCTATTTCTCACCTATAATTTCCCAAAATTTCTCTGAGTTGCGTTAAATTGCGCTGCCAATATAAAAATTTCCTTTAATTTGCTAAAGTTTCCTTGAGTTGCCTATAGCAAGTGCTGACCACTAGCGCGATCACATAAACAGGAGACGCCAAATGACAGACGGGCCGAAAAAGGTGTATCGCGGCGCAGGGCGAGTTGCCTTCCTGGCCAGGCTTGATGACTTTCGTAAGCTGATAGATGCAGGGCACCCGCTACGTGCGATCTATGACGATTACGCCGAACAGCTTGGCATTGGTTACCCGCAGTTCACCAAATATGTCGGCAGGTATGTACGAGAGGAAAAAGACGATGGGCACCAAAGGAACGGCGGCGAGCAAATCGCCCAACCAAGCCCCTCCCCTGCCTCTACAGGAGGCCCAGGAGGACAAACCAAGGCCACCCCAGCCTCGGCCCAAAAACCCGGCGCAAAACGCCCCGGATTCGAGCACAACCCAAATAGCGGAAACCGCGACGACCTAATCTGATGGCCCACGAAACAGCGAGGTTGTTTAGCCCCTTTAATTTGGGCGAGAAAATGAGGTAGAACTTTTCAGTCTGTCTAATTTTCCTCATTAAAAAAACGGAGACCCCATGGCTCGAAAAACTCTCGCAGAACGCCGTTCTGACGCCCTTTCAGAGCTGGAAACAGCTAAAGCAAGATTGGCGAAATTGGATAATGAGGCGGCTGAAAGAATTGGGAGAATTGCAATCAAATCAGGATTGGTTAATCTTGAAATTACAGATGATCGGATTCGGGAAGAATTCGACAATATTGTGGAAAGGATCAGAAAGGGGGATTGATCATGAAAACCGCTCACCGCATCAGCACATTGGCCAACCAACTCAACGAACTGCAAGCCTACCTCGGTCAAGCCAGCGGGCGACCTAGTAAAGCCGTTAGAGAAGCCCAACGCATTGCGGCAGAGTTGGCTTCCTCGCTCGAAAACTGGCACCTAGAAACACTACACATCCCTGAAACGGAGCGTGGTCACTATCGGACTCAGAACCCCTATTACTCAGCCCACTAAGACGCTACGCCATTTCATCAAAAGCCCACTTCGGTGGGCTTTTTTTTTGTCCGTAAAAACACATCACGCTGGACAGACAGGCAGGTCCATGCATGAAGAAAATACCAGCAAAATCAGGTTGATGCGTGTCAATCTCACTCAGGCGACGCTCGCAAGCCATTGATTTCTATGCGGATAGATACTTATCCGCATATTCCAAACCACACCAAATCAGTCAATAATCAAACCTCGAACCATGACAAAACGAGGTGTTCGGCATGAATACGGAATTGCTGAAATCGCCGATTTCTTCAGCTCGAAAATCGAGAATACGTAATGCCCTTGTTTTAGCAATGAAAAGCACAAGCCTTGGTATGGGTCTCTACTTAGCATCACCCGATGCGTATGCCATCTACTGCTCAAACTGCTCGACGTTCTATCAACAGATGTTCGAGTACGCCGAGGCAGTCAACACGGCGCTGAACACTGCCGAGCAGCTACAGACGCAGATTCAGCAGTATCAGAATATGGTCACCCAGGGTACGGGCTTGCCAAGCACCATGTTTGGCAGCATCGCGGCGGACCTTAAAAACGTGGCCAACATTTACACCCGCTCTCAGTCCCTAGGCCGCCAGATCCAGAATATGGACTCGCAGTTCAACACCGCTTTTCCTGGCTTTCAGTCCTACCTAAATCAAGCTGCAAACTCGGTGGAAGTACCAGCGCGTGAACGCTATCAGAAGTGGTCAGAGCAAAACCGCGACAGCGTAAAAGCGGCCCTTGAAGCTGCCAATCTCAATACCAGCACCTTCGAGTCTGAGGATACCCAGCTCGATCACATGGTGGCTCGCTCACAGTCGGCCGTGGGCCGGATGCAAGCCATTCAGGCAGGCAACGAGATAGCCTCTCAGAACGTGCAGCAGTTGCAAAAACTGCGCGATCTACTGGCTACGCAAATAAACATGCAAGGTAACTATATGGCTCAGCAGGGCGACCGAAAGGCTGCTAGCGAAGCCGCCGAGCAAAAGTTCGAGGCCCGTAGAAACGACTGGGGGCCCTCCGAGGATTTCTAACTATGTTCATATCTAAAAATCTGATCGCTGGGTTATGCATCGTCTCTGCTCTTAGTGGTGCTGTTCTGTCCGGACTCATTGTTTCTATCCGCACCGATTGCGTGGCTACTGAGCGTTCGATGCAATCAGACACGGATAAAAAATTTGAAGCCCGGAAAAACAACTGGGGCCCGTCTGAGGATTTCTAACTATGCAACGCTCAACATTTCTAGCACTTGTCAGTGCAACACTCTTGCTTTCGGCCGGTAGCGTGATGGCAGCAGGAGATGTAACTCAAAGCAATGAAATGAACGGGCTTTTGCGGATGCTTTATCAAGCCGCAAGTGAATGGTCACCACGGCTACAAGGGTATGCACTCAAATTGCTGGCGTCTCTCGCTCTCATCCAATTGGTTTGGACGTTCATGCCTTTAGTGATGAAACAAGCTGACCTAGGCGAAGTTATCGGCGAGCTGATCCGCTTCTTCATGGTCATTGGCTTTTTCTACGCAGTCATTGAGCATTCCGTTCCATGGGCGACAGCCGTAGTGGACAGCTTCCGAGAAGCAGCGGGCACGGCTAGCGGGCTGGGCCGTGCGCTTCAGCCCGGTGATATGTTCGCGGTGGCTGTCAACTTCTCACGCACCATCGTGGATGGAATATCACTTTTTTCTCCGGGTAAAGCAGTCCTTATCGCGCTTGTTGGTTGCTTGGTTTTACTGTGCTTCGCCTTTATTGCGGCATTCATGTTTGTGACGCTTGTAGAGTCGTACGTCATCATCAATGCCTCCGTGCTTTTCTTCGGTTTCGGTGGTTCGCAATGGACACGCGATTTTGCAATTGCACCACTCCGCTTCGTTGTTGCCGTAGGTGCCAAGCTGTTCGTCCTAACATTGATCGTAGGAATTATTGTCACATCGGCGAAGTCCTGGTTAGCGGCTTATACCAATGACGAAGCATCTCTGATGACATTGGCAGGTTTGGCTCTGGTATGCGCATATCTGACCAAGACTATTCCCGAACTGATTGGCGGGATGATAAGCGGCACATCTATGGGCGGCGGTTCGGCCCTCGGCGGAATGGCTGCGGCCGGTGCGGCCGGTGCTGCTGCCGCAGTCGCCACCATCGCCACGGCCGGTGCCGCGGCGCCCGCCGCTGCTGGTGTGCTTGGCGCTGCAGGTAGTGGTGCAAGTGCTGCAGGGGCTGCCGGTAGCGGAGGATTGGCTGGCGCTATCAACTCCAGCTTTGCCGGTGCGGCAAACTCCGGCACCGGTGCGGTAGCGTCAACGGCCAATGCCGCATCCTCTGGAGTGGGTGCTAGCACTGGTGGCGGCGCAGCCCTCAAGGGCTCTACATCAGCGGGATCGAGCGTAGGGGGCAGTACGGCTAATGCGAGGCCTAGCCCTGCCCAGCAATCTAACAGCGGCGTACAGCAGGCCACCAAGCAGGCTGGAAAGGCAATCCAAGACAACGACGACAAAGACAAACAGCAAGAGACACCAAAAAGGGGTACTGAAGGCTCGGGAAATGCCCTTTCTCAAACAGCGAATGGAGGTGCAAAGGTGCTTGGGGTGATGGCTTCAATGGCTGTACCGGGCATGGAGAATGCGCATGGCCTGTCCCTTGGTGCTGGATCAACCCCACCTTCAAATAGCGAGGTCAATTCGGCCCCGATAAACAGCGGTGGAGATTTGGCCGCTGATTCCGAGCAGGGGGATTCCAACGTGATCCGTCCAGCCTCAGACGCAAGCCCTACTAATGGTCGCCTAGCCTCGCTGAGTGTGCCAGGTACGGCCTCCAACAACGAAAAAACGGAGAAATAATCATGATGGGCTTTCTGATGTTCGCTGGCTTCGTAGTATTAGCCTCGACCTCCGCCATCGGCATGTGGGCGCTCGGCAGGTGGCTGCGCAGCAAGGGCTATGGGCCGCAACTCGATAGGTTGGATCGCCAATTCACGGCCTTGCAGCTTCGAGTAAGCCCGCTGGCCTTGTCGGCTTCCTATCGCATGTTTGCCGGGGCGCAAACCATGAATCGTTTACCTCTGCTGGGCAGCAAGAGTGGCGCCACTCTGAACCAGCAGGTGTTGATGGCCATCCAAGCCGCGCAGGAAGCACAGGAGCAAGATAAGCGCGGTGAGCACTGATCGCTGGCAAGCCCCACAGAACCCCGCCTCAGTGCGGGGTTTTGCTTTCTCCCCTTTTGGTGTTACGAACACTCCGCACCTTCGGTGCTGCGCGTCCCGTGGACAACGCTTCGCGTTGACACAACGGGCTTGCGGCTACTCGTGATATTTCATCACGGGGCTACTCCCGGCTATGCCGGACAAAATCCCGGGAGGCTTCGCCATTAGTAATACGCACGGACATTGAACACCTGCACTTGGCATTGCGGATACCGATACGGATGGGCTTATGTCAGCCACATGACAACCTTGAAATCACCGCGAGCGGGCCGCCGTCAAAAGCGCGGAGGCTTCGCCATTAGTAATACGCACGGACCTGTCTCAGTTCCGTCTATTACACACCCTGTAAGGCCCTGTGCTGTATCAGCACAGCATCCCGTTACCACCCGCTAAAAAGCGCTTTATGGCGTGTCCTGCGGCATTTTGGCAAGCTCGAACGGCACGATGTCCAGGTGGTTGAGGTGGTGTGTATTCGACTGAGCGAATCTGCCCTTCCTTTTGGTGCTCAACGGCCGTAGGCCGACAGGCAAGGCCGGACCGCGCCTAGGCGCGGGCTGTGCCGCGCAGGACTGAATATCCTGAATATCCTGCTAACTCCGGGCGGGTGTGCGACGTTTCGGGCGAGTGTGAGACGCTATCGGGCGGATGTGCGACGCTTTCGGGCGGGTGTGCGACGCTTTAAGCGTTACCAGGTCCTTTTTTCCTTACCCTAGCGCCGTCGATAATCAGGCCTAGTTCATTCAATTTGTCCGCTTCTTCCCTTAGTCTGAATCGTGCATCGCGGATTGCCTTGCTGAGCACCCTACCGGCGACGGCCACAATAAGCGTGTCGAGATACCAACCGCCTGTCGGCTCTACTTTGTGGCTCAAAACGTGCCGAGCTACAGCTTGGCTGATGCCGTGTTCTAGACGCGCAATTTGCGCGGGGTCGTAGTAAAGATGTAAATCGTGCTGAAGTAACATTACAAGAGCAACGCCGAGCCGCACCTTCCACAGACGCCGCTCACCCCCCGTCAGGGGATTAGGTCGCGTCTTTTCCGAAGGAACTACGTGGTCAATCAGTCCACCTATAATCGGAAAATCGAATTGGGGTGTTTCGATGGTTATGGTTGCAGCTCGTAGCTCCGCCAATAGCTTTTCAAGCTGGGAGAGACTGTAGCGACTTTCTGACAGCGTTTTCCGCAAGCGGGCAGGGTCTACCAAGAGCTCAATGCCGCCATCGTCGACCACGCGCTTACGTTCTGAGCAATATAAAATCGCATCCATAACGTCGGCGTGCCTCTGGCCTAGTCTGCCTACCACGCGGCAACGCCCAAATGATGTATCGGTCCAATCGCCTGCGCGATGCTGCGGGCGCTGGCTAGGCTGATAAAGCATCACTCGGGCCAGTGCACTAGTACTGGTGGGGGTCACGGCGTTACCACCGCTCATCGTCACTCCCACTTACGACGTGCAGGGCGCGTTCCTTCTTCACCGCCTCCAATTCCACCGGTACAAGCACGCCGCCATCGTGGCGCTTGTACCATTGTTCGAGCGGAGTGGCATCGTAGTTCTGTTTGCTAACACCAAAACGAACAAAGAAACCTCTTCGATCGTTACCGATGGGCTGCCGATCATAGGTGCGGTCGCTGAGAATTTTGGCCTGCTCCTCAGTCATCTTTGCGACAAAGCCGCACCAGCGGGCGTTGTCGATTAGAGCGGATGCGCCTCGTGCTGCCTGTTGCTGATCGGTTTGCCCCTCGCGGGCGCTGCCCTTGCTGACATGGTGCAGGTACAAGACAGATGCCCCAGTATTGGTCGCGACGTGCTCAAGCGTGGCGACTAACCGTGACATGTCGCCGTTGCTGTTCTCGTCTCGGTCGTGAATTCGGCTTAGGGTATCCAGCACGATCAATCTGGCACCTTCGCAAAACTCGGTGATACGGGCAAGGTGCCGATCATCCATGACGTTAAGTCGTTTACCCATGATCGACTCAAGAACGAGGTTCTCCGCGATGGCCTCGCGTGCCTGCTGATTTAAGTGCTGGCCTATGGCATGGATGCGGCGCACCAACGCGACTTCCGGGTCTTCTCCGGCGAAATAGACCACTCGGCCAGCGCATGAGGGGGCAAGCCCTACAAGATCACCGCCGGCAACGCTGCAGGCGATAGCCATCGCCGCTTCCAACGCCCAGAAGCTTTTCCCTGTAGCTCCGGGAGCTACCAATGCTCCCACGGTGCCAGCGAGGAAGCCGGGCCATATGAAGTCCAGTGTGGGCGGTTCGTTCTCGAATGCTGCCCGTAAGTCAATCGCCACAACTCAAGCTCCCATTCCGGGACGCGTGGCCGGGCCGGATTGCCTGCACGTATCAATCCATGTCTCGACCTCTTCTAAATCCCAAACGACCTTCCGGCTGCTAACGGCAATACGACGAGGGAATTTCCCCTGCTTTTCGAAGTTATAAATCGTCCGCTCACACAAAGGGATCATTGCCAGCAATTGCTTTTTGCTGATGAGCACTTTGCTCGACTTCCTCGATTCTTTTTCCACACCGAACTCCTCGTTTTGTCGCATTTGAGGTTCGATTATTGCCCCATATTTCCAGAGCATTCCACTCATATTTATCGATTTATTCCTTTCAAAATCAGTATCTTACTGTCCGACAAACGTATAGTTCCGGACAAAAGAGACAACGCGATGTCATTGTTCTTTCAGGAGTTTTTTCCGTCAGAAACCTCAAAAAAAATGTGTCCCGCAAACGGGTAGTTTCCGGACAGAAAAAAAACCACGAATGTGGTTTTTTGATAGAGAAAAATAGATCAGCTTCCGCTTATCCCCTCACGAAAAACGAAATCAATCCACTACACGAGGTTTTTTAAGCGTCCACTCGTCAATCATGTCCGCCCAATCCTGCAACATCGCACGGCGCTGATCCCGGTACTCGGCTTTGTTGTAGACGGCGCGCACACCTTTCTGCTCGTGCGCGAGGCACTTCTCGATCCAGTCGGAGTTGTAGCCCGCCTCATGCAACAGCGTGCTGGCCGTGCGTCGCAGGTCGTGGGGACCGAACTTGCCTAGTGGCACACCTTCCTTTTGAGCAAGGCGATAGGTGAGCGTCAGTACCTGATTGATCGTGGCCGCACTCATTGGTAAATCGGAGTCGTAGCGTGACGGCAGAACGTAGTCTGAACCTCCTGCCAAGGTTTTCAACGCGATGAAGAAATCCAATGACTGCTGGGACAGAAACACCAAATGAGAGTTACGACGCTTCATCCGCTCTTTGGGAATCGTCCATAGCGCCTCGCTGAAATTGATCTCACTCCACGTCGCGTTGGTCAGTTCGCTCTTGCGTACCATCGTCAGCAAGAGAAGTTTGGCCGCTGCGCGGACCGAAGTCGCGGTACCGATTCTGTCCATGTACTGGTACATCAGCGCGATTTCATCAGGCGTCAACGCACGGTCGCGTGGCTCAAATTTCGCGATGCTGGCAGGCCGTACCAGATCTGCCGGGTTTTCAACCTTCTGACCACGCTCAATGGCCCATCGGAACACCTGCATGACGATCTCACGTGAGTGAACCGCAGTTGCGGGTGCCCCCCGCTCGACTATCGCGTCTGTTAACGCTCGCAGGTCCTCGTGGTTTATTTCTGCCAGCTTCTGGTTGCCAAACTGTGGTTTCAACTCGCGCTCATAGACTGAGCGGCGCATATCTCGTGTCGAGTCCGCCATCTGATAGCCGCGCAGCCATTTTTCAGCCCAATCATCAAAGGTCTCAGCACCCTTCGTGCGCGCCTTCGCACGCGCCTTCTCCTTAGCTGGCGACTTACCTGCGGCGATCATCTTCTTCGCCTCCCCTAGCCGCTCACGTGCCTCTGCCAGGGTGATCCCGCCCAAGCCGTAACGACCGAAGGTGACGGTCTCCTGCCGGCCATTGATGGAGTAGTTGTAGCGAAAGGAGATTGAGCCGGCCGGTGTAACCGCCACGTACAAGCCATCTCGGTCAATCACCTTGTAGAGCTTGTCTTGGGGTTTGAGATTTCTAAGCTTGGTATCAGTGAGCATGGCTTCCACTATTTCCATGAAAAAATACCATGCGTAGAGAAGCGCAGAAAAACGGCGCCTAACCCCAGTAAAACCGGGCCTTCCGCACTACTTGATACCATGAAGCGTCTAAGCTAATCGACATGGTATTAAGCGCCACACATGGCATTGAAGACAGTTGATACCCCGTACCATGCCACATAAACACCGTGCTTGGCGATGCAGAACGCTACCTGAACTTGCCAGACCTAAAAAGCCAAAAGCCCGCAATTACGCGGGCTTCCGGGGTTTTTCTTGCCACTCGCTGCCGGTCTATGCCTGTCTATGCCGGACGCGGGATCATTCCCACTCAATCGTCGCCGGCGGCTTGCTCGACACGTCATACGTCACGCGCGAGATGCCTTCGATCTCATTAATGATCCGCCCGCTGACCGTCTCAAGCAGTTCGTAAGGCAGATGCGCCCAACGCGCCGTCATGAAGTCGATAGTCTCCACGGCACGCAACGCCACAACCCAGGCGTAACGACGGCCATCACCCACAACGCCCACCGATTTCACCGGTTGGAACACCACGAAGGCCTGGCTGACTTTGTGGTACCAGTCGGCCTTGCGCAGTTCTTCGATGAAGATGTGGTCGGCGCGACGCAGCAGGTCGGCGTATTCCTTTTTCACTTCACCGAGGATGCGCACACCCAGGCCCGGGCCTGGGAAGGGGTGGCGGTAGACCATGTCGTACGGCAGGCCGAGTTCCAGGCCCAGACGGCGGACTTCGTCCTTGAACAGTTCGCGCAGCGGTTCGACCAGCTTGAGGTTCATTTCCTCGGGCAGGCCGCCCACGTTGTGGTGGGACTTGATCACGTGGGCCTTGCCGCTCTTGGCGCCGGCCGATTCGATCACGTCGGGGTAGATGGTGCCCTGGGCGAGGTACTTGATGTTGTCCAGGTGTTTGGCCTGGGCATCGAATACGTCGATGAAGGTACGGCCGATGATCTTGCGCTTCTTCTCCGGGTCGGACTCGCCGGCCAGGTTGTTGAGGAACTGCTCCTCGGCGTTGGCGCGGATCACCTTGACGCCCATGTTCTCGGCGAACATGGCCATCACTTGCTCGCCTTCGTGCAGGCGCAGCAGGCCGTTGTCGACGAACACACAGGTCAGCTGGTCGCCGATGGCTTTGTGCAGCAATGCGGCAACCACGGAGGAGTCGACGCCGCCGGACAGGCCGAGCAATACGTTGTCGGTACCGACCTGGGCGCGGACGTTGGCGATGGCGTCTTCAGCGATTTTCGACGGGGTCCACAGGGCTTCACACTCGCAGATGTCGAGGATGAAGCGCGACAGGATGCGCCCGCCTTGCTTGGTGTGGGTCACTTCCGGGTGGAACTGCACGCCGTAGTAACGACGCTCGTCGTTGAACATGCCGGCGATCGGGCAGCTCGGGGTGCTGGCCAGGATGTGGAAGTCCTGCGGCATTTTGGTGACCTTGTCACCGTGGCTCATCCACACGTCGAGGCCGAACAGGCCGTCGGCGTCGATGTGGTCTTCGATGCCGTCCAGCAGGCGGCTCTTGCCGACCACGTCGACGCGGGCGTAGCCGAATTCACGCAGTTCGGAACCTTCAACCTTGCCGCCCAGTTGCTCGGCCATGGTCTGCATGCCGTAGCAGATGCCGAAGACCGGCACGCCGAGGTCGAATACCGCTTGCGGGCAGCGCGGGCTATCGGCTTCGTGCACGGACTCGGGGCCACCGGCGAGGATGACGCCTTTGGGCGCGAATTCGCGGATCGCTTCGTCATCCATGTCGAACGGGTGCAGTTCGCAGTACACGCCGATTTCACGCACGCGGCGGGCGATCAGCTGGGTGTACTGGGAACCGAAATCGAGGATCAGGATGCGGTGGGCGTGAATGTCGAGGGCCATGAAGTCAGTCTCGTCTAATGAGTCAGAAACAACTCGGGGCTGAAAGAACAGCCCCGGTTACTTAACGTTTTGCTGGAAGCTTCAACCTACGCGGTAGTTTGGCGCTTCCTTGGTGATCTGCACGTCGTGAACATGGGATTCAGCCATGCCGGCGCCGGTGATCCGTACGAACTCTGGCTTGGTGCGCATTTCTTCGATGTCGGCGCTGCCGGTGTAGCCCATCGAGGAACGCAGGCCGCCCATCAGTTGATGGATGATCGCGCTCAGGGTGCCCTTGTACGGCACACGGCCTTCGATGCCTTCCGGGACGAGCTTCTCGGCGCCTGCCGAGGAGTCCTGGAAGTAACGGTCGGAGGAACCTTGCGCCTGGGACATGGCGCCCAGCGAACCCATGCCGCGGTACGCCTTGTAGGAACGGCCCTGGAACAGTTCGATCTCGCCCGGCGCTTCTTCGGTACCGGCGAACATCGAGCCCATCATTACGCAGGACGCACCGGCCACGATGGCCTTGGACAGGTCACCGGAGAAGCGGATGCCGCCGTCGGCGATCAACGGCACGCCCGTGCCTTCAAGGGCCGCGGCGACGTTGGCGATGGCGCTGATTTGCGGCACGCCCACACCGGCAACGATACGCGTGGTGCAGATCGAGCCAGGGCCGATACCGACCTTGACCGCATCGGCGCCCGCTTCGGCCAGGGCCTTGGCGGCAGCGCCGGTGGCGATGTTGCCGCCGATCACTTGTACGTCAGGGAAATTCTGCTTGACCCAGCGCACGCGGTCGATCACACCTTTGGAGTGACCGTGGGCGGTGTCGACCACCACCACGTCAACACCGGCAGCCACCAGGGCGGCCACGCGGTCGCCGGTGTCTTTACCGGTACCGACGGCAGCGCCGACGCGCAGACGACCTTGGTCATCCTTGCTGGCCCATGGGTAAGCCTTGGCTTTTTCGATGTCGTTGACGGTCATCATGCCCTTGAGCGCGAAGTTGTCGTCGACGATCAGCACGCGCTCGATGCGGTGCTTGTGCAGCAACTCGCGAGCCTCGTCCTTGTCAACACCTTCGCGAACCGTGACCAGACGCTCTTTAGGCGTCATCACTTCGCGGACGGTGACTTCAAGGCGGTTCTCGAAACGCACGTCACGGGAGGTGACGATGCCGACCAGATCGCCATCGTGCAGCACCGGAACGCCGGAGATGTTGTGCAGGCGGGTCAGTTCGAACAGGTCACGCACGGTGGCGTCGGCTTCGATGGTGATTGGGTCTTTCACCACACCGGCTTCGTAACGCTTGACCTTGCGCACTTCGGCAGCTTGCTGCTCGATGGTCATGTTCTTGTGGATGATGCCGATGCCGCCTTCCTGAGCCATGGCGATCGCCAAACGGGCTTCGGTGACGGTGTCCATGGCAGCGGAAACCAGGGGAATATTCAGCTCGATGCCACGGGTTAGGCGGGTCTTGAGACTGACTTCGTTAGGGAGCACCTCGGAATAACCGGGCACTAGGAGAATGTCGTCGAATGTCAGAGCTTCTTGGCTGATACGCAGCATCGCGGGGGCTCCCGAGCGGGAAAATGGAAGCGCGCCATTATACTCAGACACCCCTCAGGTCTCAATGTAAAACTCTGACATATTTGGGAATAGTGATAGATGGAGAATTCTGGCTCCACCTGATCGTTCCCGCGCTCTGCGTGGGAATGCATCCTGTGACGCTCCGCGTCAGGACTCTAAGGCGGGACGCAGAGCGTCCAAGGCGGCATTCCCACGCGGAGCGTGGGAACGATCACGGATAGGAGGGGTTACAGCTCGACTTTGACCCAGGCGATCTTCTGGTCCAGCCAATCGGCAAATTCGTCGATAAAGCTCTGCTTGAATCCCGCCTCCGCCCAGTTGTTGAAGATAAATCCCAGGTTGGAAAACCCGCATTCCTGCAGGAACAGGAACCCGTTGATGTCATCTTCATGCCCGCACAACGGGCAGGTGAAGTTGTCGGTGTGGCCGGGCATCCAGTCTTCCAGGCTGTCGAACAGCGCTTCGCCGACTTCCTTCAGGCATTCCGGGCAGCCGGCTTCTTCGAGAAAGCCCTTGGCCGGCGTGTAGATGCAGCGCTTGTAGATGATTTCCAGGCCGTTGATCGGCTCGTTGAACGGCAACGCCTCGGGGTGCAGCACCACCGCGCGGGCACCGTCGGCCAGGGCATAGCCCATGCGGTTGCCGGTGCGCCCGCACGTGGTCAGTTCTTCCTTGACGATGTTCTTGCGCACCAACCAGCGCACGATCGCCCGGGCGCGGGGTTCGTGGACGGGCAAGGTGGAGATTTTCGGGACAAGGATGCTTTGGGAATTCATGGGAGTCCTGCGGTGTGACCACTGGCGTCATCGCGGGCAAGCCCGGCTCCCACCAATTTGACTGTGTTCACAAATCAAAATGTGGGAGCGGGCTTGCTCGCGAAGAGGCCCTGAAGGCTGGCAGCTTAATCCCTGAAAAAATCAGGTCAAGCACTCAAATACCGTGCAATCAACGCAATCCCGCTCGCCAGCACCAACCAGGTCACCACCCTTACAAATGCCTCACGGGACATCCGCATCGTTAGCCTGCGCCCGCACCACAGCCCCAGCGCCATCGCCGGCAACAGGCAAACCGCCAACATCAATAAGGGCAGATCCGCATACACCCCGGCAATCAGGAACAAGCTCAAGCGCACCACCGTGCTGCAACTGATCAGCGCGCTTTGCGTGGCCCGCGCCGCGTCCTTGGGCAAGCGGCTATTCAAATAGATCGCATATAAAAAGCCGCCGCTGCCGAACAACGCGCCAAATAATCCGCCGACCGTGCCCATGGGCATCGACCAGCCCGCCGCCAACTGCGTGGGCCGCACCTTTACCGCCAGGCTGTAGATCGCGTAGGCGCTGATAAACAGGCCCATCAACAACAGCAGCAGGTCCGAATGCAGGTTGAGCAGGAACACCACGCCCACTGTGCAACCTATCGCCATGCACGGCAGCAATCGCAGCAGTTCCGATTTGTTCACGTCCCGCCGCGATTGCAGCAGGTTGCCGAACGCCGCGACAAAGTCCAGCAGCACCAGCAGCGGGATGATCTTCGACAGCGGCATGAACAGAATCAGCAGCGGCCCCGCCACCAACGCTGTACCGAAGCCGGCGATGCCAAACACGATGTACGCCACGACAATGCCCAGACCGATAATCAGCCAATCCACACCGCCAAACGACCACTGACTCATCAGCTCAACCGGGCTCATGGGCAATTCCTTATTCGAGAGCGCTTCACTTTAGCCATTGGCGAGGGATGCGACTAATATCTTCAGAGCCTGCGACCTATCTTGAAAAGGCATGACGCATGATTTCCACCCGCCAACTGCGTTACTTCGTTGAAATCGTCGACAGCGGCAGCTTCAGTGCCGCCGCCGAACGCCTGTTCGTGGCGCAATCGGCCTTGAGCCGACAGATCAAGGCCATGGAAACCCAACTGCAGATCGCGCTGTTCGAACGCACCGCGCGTCAGCCCCGGCTTACGGCGGCGGGTGAAGCGTTGTACCCACGAGCAGCCGGCTTCGGTATTGCCTTGTTACCAAAATCCATGCGGGACATCGCCCCCGCCAACCTGCACTTTTTGCCCCTGGCCGATCCGGACTGCCTCGGCACCGTGGCCCTGGCCTGCGCGCAGGCACCCAGCGCGCTGGTGGAGCAGTTCTGTCAAACCTTGCACGAATGCCTATAAACTGCCGACCATGATTAAAGATCCCTTTGCCCGACTGGGCCTGGACCGCGAAGTCCTGACTGTCAGCCAGCTCAACGGCCGCGCGCGGGTGTTGCTGGAAGACGTATTCACCAATATCTGGGTCGAAGGCGAGATCTCCAACCTCGCCCGCCCGGCTTCCGGCCATGTGTATTTCACCCTCAAGGACAGCGGCGCCCAGGTACGTTGCGCACTGTTCCGCAACAATGCGGCGCGCGTGCGCCAGGCGTTGAAGGACGGCCTGGCGGTAAAAGTGCGCGGCAAGGTCTCGTTGTTCGAGGGCCGTGGCGATTACCAACTGATCCTCGATACCGTGGAGCCGGCCGGTGACGGTGCTTTGCGCCTGGCGTTCGATGCGCTGAAAGAAAAGCTCAGCGCCGAGGGCCTGTTCAGCGCCGAGCGCAAGGTGCCACTGCCGGCGCATCCTCGGCGCATTGGCATTATCAGTTCGCCGACCGGTGCGGTGATCCGCGACATTATCAGCGTGTTCCGCCGCCGCGCACCGAACATCGAACTGACCCTGATCCCCACCGCCGTGCAAGGCCGCGAAGCCATCACGCAGATCGTACGGGCACTGAAACTCGCCGACGCCCGCGGCTTTGACGCGCTGATCCTGGCCCGTGGCGGCGGTTCGCTGGAAGACCTCTGGTGCTTCAACGAAGAGGCCGTGGCCCGGGCGGTAGATGCCTGCGTTACGCCCATCGTCAGCGCGGTCGGGCATGAAACCGATGTGTCGATCAGCGACTTCGTGGCGGACGTGCGCGCCCCTACCCCGTCCGCCGCCGCTGAACTGCTGGCACCGGACGCCAGCCACCTGGTGCGTCAAGTCGAGAACTTGCACCGCCGCCTGGTGATGCTGATGCGCAACCGCCTGCGCCATGACCGCCTGCGCCTGGAGGGCATGGCCCGGCGCCTGCGCCACCCCGGCGAACGCCTGCGCCAGCAGGCACAGCGCTTGGATGATCTGGACATGCGTCTGCGCCGCGCTTTCGAGCGTAGCCTCAATACCCGTCGCGAACGCCTGATCCGCCTGGAAACCCGCCTCGCCGGCCAACATCCGGGCCGTCAACTGGCTCTGCTGCGCCAGCGCCTGGACAGCCTCGCCGAACGCCTGCCCCGCGCCATGCGCGAAGGCCTCAAGGGGCGGCGCCTGCAACTGCAAAGCCAGGTGCAGACGCTGCACGTGGTCAGCCCATTGGCAACGCTGGGCCGTGGCTACAGCATCTTGCTGGACGAGCGCGGCCAGGCGATTCGCGATGCAGCGCAAACCCAAACCGGCCAGCGCCTGACCGCGCGCCTCGGTGAAGGCCAATTGCAAGTGCGGGTGGAAGACAACCACCTGACACCTGTCACCCTTTCGTTATTGGATTGATTGATGCCACGTCTCTTTAGCCTGCTGATGTTGTTTTGCCTTGCCTTCAACGCCCACGCCGACAGCTACATCACCCGCACCTTGAACAAACCGGTGCCGGGTGGCGTGGCCGTCGTCGAGCTGGGTCCTGCGGCGGCGGCCCCTAAAGCCACGTACCAGGGCAAGCCCGTGCTGGTGGTAAAGGAGGCGGATACCTGGCTGGCGGTCGTCGGCATCCCGTTGACGGTCAAGCCGGGCAACGAGCGCATCAGCAGCGGTGGACGCACCTTGCCGTTTATCGTCGGTTACAAAAAATACCCGGAACAGCGCATCACCCTGAAAAACAAAAGCCAGGTGAATCCTGAACCGGCGCAGCTAAAGCGCATCGAGGCGGAGCTGGCGGTGCAGATCAAGGCCTACCGCAGTTTCAGCCCGAACCTGCCGAGCAACCTGGTGCTGGACAAACCGGTAAACGGGCCGCTGTCGAGCAAGTTTGGTGTGCGACGTTTCTTTAACGGTGAAGAGCGCAACCCCCATTCGGGCCTGGACTTCGCCGTGCCCGCCGGCACGCCGATCAAGACCCCGGCGAACGGTAAAGTGATTCTGGTCGGCAACTATTTCTTCAACGGCAACACGGTGTTCGTCGACCACGGCCAGGGCTTTATCAGCATGTTCTGCCACATGTCAAAGATTGACGTGAAAGTGGGCCAGCAACTGGCGCGCGGCGCGGTGGTGGGGAAGGTCGGCTCGACGGGCCGCGCGACCGGGCCGCATATGCACTGGAATGTCAGCCTGAACGATGCGCGGGTCGATCCGGCGATCTTTATCGGAGCGTTCCAGCCCTGATATAAAGGGCGAGGCGACGGGCCTCATCGCGGGCAAGCCCGGCTCCCACAGGTGAGCGCATTCCAAGTGTGGGAGCTGGCTTGCCTGCGATGGCGCCAGGCCAGTCGCCTCGATTGCGCGGCTGACAAACGTCACGCAAGCAAAACGCGAACCAGCCAAAAATCCAGCAATAAGATCTCGCCTAAAATGAAAAAAAAAGAACTTATCTCAATTTTTTTCGACTGCTTGCCATCTTTCACCTCGGCGGTTAGGGTTGAGCTTATGAAAACCTCTCACACCCTCATTCAGCTCCGCCAGCACCGCAGCCTGTGCCTAGTCAGCGCACGACTGCCAGGCTGAATCGATCTGCCTCGTCTCCAGAAAACATCCCAAAAACAGTTCTACGGCAGGCCGCCTTTTCTCGGCCCCTACAACAAAGGATTTCCCGATGAGCATGCTCAAAGACCCGTCTTCGAAGTACCGCGCGTTCCCGACCATCGATATCCCGGACCGCACCTGGCCTTCGAAAACCATCACCACCGCGCCGATCTGGTGCAGCTCCGACCTGCGTGACGGCAACCAGTCGTTGATCGAGCCGATGGATGCGGCGAAGAAGCTGCGTTTCTGGAAGACGCTGGTGGCTGTGGGCGTGAAGGAAATCGAAGCCTCGTTCCCGGCCGCGTCGCAAACCGATTTCGACTTCGTGCGCACCCTGATCGAAGACAACCACATCCCCGAGGACACCACCATCCAGGTGCTGACCCAGGGCCGTGAAGACTTGATCGCGCGCACGTTCGAATCCCTGCGTGGGGCCAAAAAAGCCATCGTGCATTTGTATAACGCCACGTCGCCGTCGTTCCGCCGCATTGTGTTCAACCAGGACAAGGACGGCATCAAGGCCATCGCGGTCAACGCCGCCAAGTTGTTCGTCAAATACGCCGCGCAGCAGCCCGAGACCCAGTGGACCTTCGAATACTCCCCGGAGACCTTCAGCGCCACTGAGCTGGAGTTCGCCAAGGAAGTCTGTGATGCGGTGATTGAGGTGTGGAACCCGACACCCGAGCACAAGATGATCCTCAACTTGCCGGCCACTGTGGAATGCGCCACGCCGAATATCTATGCCGACCAGATCGAGTGGTTCGGTCGCCATATCAACCGGCGTGACAGCGTGATCATCAGCCTGCACACCCACAACGACCGTGGCACCGGCGTGGCCGCCACCGAGCTGGGCCTGATGGCCGGCGCCGACCGTGTCGAAGGCTGCCTGTTCGGCAACGGCGAGCGTACCGGTAATGTCGACCTGGTCACCGTGGCCTTGAACATGTACACCCAGGGCCTCGACCCGCAGCTGGACTTCTCCGACATCGACGGCGTGCGCAAGGTCGTCGAGGAGTGCAACCAGATCCAGGTGCACCCACGTCACCCGTATGTCGGCGACCTGGTACACACCGCGTTCTCCGGCTCTCACCAGGACGCGATCCGCAAGGGCTTCTCCCAGCAGAAAGACGATGCGTTGTGGGAAGTGCCCTACCTGCCGATCGACCCGGCCGACATCGGCCGCAGCTACGAAGCCGTGATCCGCGTGAACAGCCAGTCGGGCAAGGGCGGCATTGCCTACCTGCTGGAGCAGGAATACGACATCAGCTTGCCGCGCCGCATGCAAATCGAGTTCAGCCAGGTGGTACAGGCCGAAACCGACCGCGTCGGCCTTGAGATGACCGCGCCGCAGATCTACGCGTTGCTGCAGCGTGAATACCTGCAAGCCAACACCCCGTACGCGCTGGTCAGCCATCGCCTGCAGGAAGAAAACGGCAACAGCTATGTGGAAGTGGAAGTCTCGGGCAAGGGCCAGGGCGAAACCAACCTGCACTGGAAAGGCAAAGGCAACGGCGCGCTGGAAGCGCTGGTAGCGGGCTTGCCGATTGGTGTGGAGATCATGGATTACAACGAACATGCGATTGGGGCGGGCACCAACGCTAAAGCGGCGGCGTATATCGAGCTGCGCGTGAATGGCGAGCGTCCGGTGCATGGCGTGGGAATTGATGAAAACATCACGACCGCGAGCTTCAAGGCGCTGTTCAGTGCGTTGAATCGCTCGTTGAGCCAGCAGGCAGCGAAAGCGGCGTAACCGGCTGTTGAAATGCGAAAGGCCTCTGGGTGAGAACTCAGGGGCCTTTTTTGTTGGCTGGGCTGGCCTCTTCGCGAGCAAGCCCGCGAAAGCGGTCTGTCAGACAAACTGAAAGCTATCGGCATCCAGGTTCGCCGGGAACTTGGTGCGATACGCCGCCAATTCGCCCGCATCCAGCTTCACCAGAAACACCCCATCCGCCTCCCCCGCGCTCAGCAAGGTCTCACCCTGGAAATCCAGCACCTGGCTGTCGCCGGTATAAGCAAATCCTTTCCCATCCGTGCCGACCCGATTCACCGCCGCCACATAACACAAATTCTCGATGGCCCGTGCCGGCAGCAACCGGTTCCAGTGCAACCGCCGCGCACCCGGCCAATTGGCCGTGTATAGCAACAAGTCGGTGTCCTGAGCATCGCGACTCCACACCGGAAAGCGCAGGTCGTAGCAAATCAGCGGGCGAATACGCCAGCCCTTACACTCGAACCGCACCTGACGCTCGCCAGGCGTGTAGTGGTCGTGCTCACCCGCCATGCGGAACAGGTGGCGCTTGTCGTAATGCAACACTTCGCCATCGGGACGCGCCCACAGCAGGCGATTGCGGTGGCTGCCGTCAGCGGCCTGGATAATCACGCTGCCGGTGATCACCGCGTTGTACTTCACCGACTGAGCCTGGAGCCAATGATGGGTGGGGCCGTTCTCTGGCTCGGCGAGGCTCGCTGACTCCATGGAAAAGCCGGTGGTGAACATCTCGGGCAGCACGATCAGGTCGGCGCCCCTGGCCTGCTCCAGCAGCCGCTCGAAATGTTCGAGATTGGCCTGGCGGTCGTGCCAGGCCAGGGTGGTCTGCACCAGAGCGATATTCAGGTTGGGCAAAGCGGTCAAATCACGCATAGTTTTTCGGCTGCCTGTCGCAGCGTGTCCTCGCGTTTGGCAAAGCACAGGCGCACCAGGCGCTGGCCTTGGGGTGGGTTGCGGTAGAACACCGAGATGGGAATCGACGCCACGCCGTGCTCGCGCGTCATCCATTCGGACATGGCGACATCATCCAGGTCCGGGCGAATCCTGGAATAGTCCACCAGTTGAAAGTAAGTCCCCGCCGATGGGCTGAAGCTGAACCGCGACGGCGCCAGCAACTGGCAGAACAGGTCGCGCTTGGCCTGGTAGAACGCCGGCAGCGCAACCACATGCTGCGGGTGCCCGGCCATGAAATCGGCCAGCGCGTACTGCAGCGGCGTCACACCACAGAAACTGACGTATTGATGCACTTTTCGCAGCTCGGCAGTGAGGGCCGGCGGCGCAACCACATAGCCGGTCTTCCAGCCCGTGACGTGATAAGTCTTGCCGAACGAGCTGACCACGAACGCACGCGGGTACAGCTCCTCGTGGGCCAGCACGCTGACGTGGGGCACATCATCGAACACCAGGTGTTCATACACTTCATCGCTAAGCAGATAGATATCACGCCCGCGAATCAGCTCGGCCAGTTGGTCCAGCTCCCCCCGACTGATCAGCGCGCCGCTGGGATTGTGCGGGCTATTGAGCACAATCATGCGCGTGCGCGGCGACAGCGCGGCCTTGATGCGTTCGAAATCCAGGCTGAAATCCTGCAAGCCCAACTGCACATGCACGCAGCGCCCGCCGGCCAGTTCTACCGATGGCGCGTAGCTGTCGTAGCAAGGGTCGAAGATGATCACTTCGTCACCGTTGCGGATAACCGCCTGGATCGCGCAGAAAATGCCCTGCGTGGCGCCGGGCGTAATGGTTACCTCAAGGTCGGCATCGACCCTGACACTGTAGCTACGGGCAATCTTCGCCGCCACCTGCTGGCGCAGCGCGGGCAAACCGCTCATTGGTGCATATTGGTTATGGCCGCTGGCGACGTGTCGACCCACGGCGTCGAGCAAGTCTTGAGGGCCATTGAAGTCGGGGAAACCCTGGGACAGATTGATTGCGCCGGTTTCGGCCGCCAACTGCGACATGCGGGTGAAAATGGTCGTGCCGATGTTCGGCAGCTTGCTGGTGATCATGGGAGCGCCCTTCGGGTGAGCTGCAAGTTTTAAGCTGCAAGCGACAAGCTGGTCAACCGTCGCGCACAAAAAAGGGCTCAAACGGAGCCCTTTCTTGCAGCTGGTGGCTTACAACTTGAAGCTGCCGCTATTTCTTGTCGCGGCGCTTTTTGTCGGCTTTCTTGTGATGCGTCATCATCCGGCGCTTTTTGTTGACCTGGCGGTCGGTAAGGCTGTTCTTGTTGCCTTCGTACGGGTTCTCGCCGCCCTTGAATTCGATGCGGATCGGCGTACCGACCAGCTTCAGGACGCGGCGGTAGGTGTTCTCCAGGTAACGCACATAGGACTTGGGCACCTTCTCGATCTGGTTACCGTGAATCACGATAATCGGCGGGTTGGCACCCCCCAAGTGGGCGTAACGCAGTTTGATGCGACGGTTATTGACCATCGGCGGAGCGTGCTCGCCCACTGCGTCTTCCAGGATCTGGGTGAGGCGGTTGGTCGGCCAGCGGGTGACCGCGGACTTGAACGAGTTCTGTACGGAGGCGTAAAGGTTGCCCACGCCGGTGCCGTGCAGCGCCGAGATGAAGTGGATATCGGCGAACTCAACGAAGAACAGACGACGCTGCAGCTCGATCTTGACGAAATCGCGCTCGCTCGGCGTCATGCCGTCCCACTTGTTGATCGCGATTACCAGGGCCCGACCGGCTTCCAGGGCGAAACCCAGCAGGTTCAGGTCGTGGTCCACCACGCCTTCGCGGGCGTCCATTACGAAGATCACCACGTTGGCGTCTTTGATCGCTTGCAGGGTTTTGACTACGGAGAATTTTTCAACTTCTTCGTGGATCTTGCCGCGCTTGCGCACACCGGCGGTGTCGATCAGCGTGTACTTTTCCTCGTTACGTTCGAACGGGATGTAGATGCTGTCGCGGGTGGTGCCGGGTTCGTCATAGACGATGACCCGGTCTTCACCGAGCATACGGTTGACCAGAGTCGACTTGCCGACGTTAGGGCGGCCGATGATAGCGATCTTGATACCGTCTTTTTCGCTCGGGCCAGGAATGCGCTTGGCTTCCTCGCCTTCGGCGACGATCTCCTCCTCACCCTCTTCTTCCTCGTCGTCATCCTTTGGAAAGGTGCTGAGGGCGACTTCCAGCATCTGCGTGATGCCGCGACCGTGGGCGCCAGCAACCGGGATCGCGTCGCCCAGGCCCATCGGGCTGAATTCGGCGCGGGCCGCTTCAGGATCGATGTTGTCGATCTTGTTCGCGACCAGATAGGAACGCTTGTTGCGCTTGCGCAGGTGCTCGCCAATCATCTGGTCGGCAGCGGTGTAACCCGCGCGGGCGTCCACCAGGAACAACACGACATCGGCTTCTTCAATGGCGAGAAGCGACTGCTCGGCCATTTTTTCGTCCATGCCATGTTCGTCACCGGAGATACCCCCGGTGTCGACAATAATGTAGGAGCGCCCTTGCCACTTTGCCTCACCGTATTGGCGATCACGGGTCAGACCGGACAAGTCGCCGACGATGGCGTCGCGAGTCCTGGTCAGGCGGTTGAACAAGGTGGACTTGCCGACGTTAGGTCGGCCCACCAGGGCGATTACGGGAACCATGCGGCTCTCCACTTCGTTATTTCAGAAAATACAAAAGCCGCTGCAGGGCAGCGGCTGGTGCTCGGGGCAGCATCGTCAGATGCCGCATGCCCCGCCGAAGCAGGGCCGCCTGGGTGTGACCCCAAGCAGGGTTCTTACTTGATGGTCAGCGCTTCCAGCTTGCCGCTGTTGCCATACACGTACAGCATGTTACCCACCACCAGCGGACGTGCACGCAGACCGTCGCTGTCAATACGCTCGCGACCGACAAAGCGACCGTCCACCTGGCTCAGCAGGTGCAGGTAGCCTTCGAAGTCACCCACGGCCACATAGCTGGAGAATACTTCCGGTGCCGACAGTTGGCGGCGAGCCAGCGAATCGTTGCTCCACAATGCAGTGGTGGAACGCTCGTCGACACTTTCAACGGTGCCCGACGCCAAGCTCACGTAGACGCTGCCAAACCCTTGGGCGACACCCGCGTAGCTGGAAGCATCACGCTGCCAGTTAACGCGACCGCTCTGCAGGTCCAGTGCCGCCACACGGCCCTGGTAGGTAGCGACGTAGAGGGTTTCACCGGACAGCAGCAAGCCGCCGTCGATGTCCACGACGCGATCCAGCTCGGAACGACCTTGCGGGATGGCCACACGGGTTTCCCAGGCCGGCACGCCGTTACGGGTGTCCAGGGCGACCACTTTACCGGTCGACAGGCCTGCAACAGCCAGATTGTTGGTCACAATCGGACCACTGGTACCGCGCAACGTCAGCACCGCCGGGGTGCTGTCGTACAACCAGCGCTGTTCGCCAGTGCTGGCGTCCAGGCCAATCACGCGGTCGTCCTGGGTTTGCACCACGACGATATCGCCGTTGGTGGCAGGCGGTGCGAGCACTTCACTGGTCACGCGGGCGCGCCATTTCTCTTCACCGGTGCTGGAATCCAGCGCCACGACTTCGCCCTTGAGCGTACCGAGCATCACCATGCCATAACCCACGCCTACGGCGCCGGACACAGGCAATTCAAGATCCTTGGACCATTTCACGTCACCGTTCATGCGGTCCATGGAGGTCACGACGCCGGTGACATCAGCGGCCACAATGTTGTCACCGTCAATTGCCGGTACCAGCATGTTGTAGGTTTCGCCCTGACCGTCACCGATAGAGCGGCTCCACTGCTTTTGCAAGACCACTTCTTCCTTGAAGCTGGTCAGCTCCGCAGGCGGTAGTTCTTTCTTACTGTTGCTGCTGCAACCCGCGGCCAGAACGGCCAGAGCCAGCAATGCTGCATGTTTCCAACGGATCACGTCACGCATCCCCTTTGGCCAGGTCGTCCAGCTTGATTTGTAAGCCACCGACCGCCGCTTCATCAGACAGCGCCGCCTTGGCTTTTTGGTACGCAGCATTAGCTTCGTCGGTACGACCCAATTGGACCAACAGGTCGCCCTTGAGCTCTTCGCGAGTGGCTACAAATGCCTTGTCAGCATCGCCGTCGAGCAGTTTGAGTGCTTCGTCGGCCTTGTTCTGTGCCGCCAATACCTGAGCCAGGCGCTGACGTGCGATTTCACCCAGGGTCGGGTTGGTCGGCTTGTCGGCGATAGCCTTCAGCTCTGTAGCAGCATCGTCCAGCTTGCCGGTGTCGACCGCGACTTTGGCGACGAACAGGCTACCGTATTGGGCGTAGGTGCTACCGCCAAAATCTTTTTTCAGTTCGCCCGCCAGGTAGGCGACCTTCGCCGCATCGGGCTTGCCGTCTGGCGTGAGGGTGCTTTCCAGCAATTGCTGATAGAGGATCGAGGCGCCGTGGGACTGGTTGGCCTGATACTTGGTCCAGGCTTGCCAGCCGAACACCACCACTAAAGCCAGCAGACCGCCCGTAACCAGGGGCTTGCCATTACGCTGCCACCAGTCCTTGAACTCGGCCAGTTGATCATCATCAGAACTCGACACCCCAATACTCCTTAATCGCTAAATTCGGCTATTCGACAGCTTCAACCCTGCACGACGCAGGTGGCCAAGTGCGCAGCGAGCGCATCAAAGGCAATGTTCTGTTGCTCGCCCTGGCCACGCAGGGGTTTGAAACCTATCACTTGCTGGGCCAGTTCGTCATCGCCGAGGATCAGCGCATACAGCGCGCCGCTCTTATCAGCCTTCTTGAACTGGCTCTTGAAGCTGCCGGCGCCGGCGTTCACCTGCAGGCGCAGGTTCGGCAGTTGGTCACGCACTTTTTCGCTCAGGGCCAGGGCTGCCAATTCGGCCGCCTCGCCAAAGGCGCAAAGGTACACGTCCACCTGACGGGAGATTTCGTCCGGAATCTGCTCCAGGGTCTCAAGCATCAGGATCAGCCGCTCGATACCCATGGCGAACCCTACGCCGGTAGTCGGCTTGCCGCCCATCTGCTCGACCAGGCCGTCGTAGCGCCCACCGGCACACACGGTGCCCTGGGCGCCGAGCTTGTCGGTGATCCACTCGAACACGGTCTTGCTGTAGTAGTCGAGACCGCGCACCAGCTTTGGATTGACGACGTAGGGAATACCGGCCGCGTCCAGTCGAGCCTTGAGGCCCTCGAAGTGCATGCGGGATTCGTCATCCAGATAGTCGGCCATTTTCGGCGCGCCGGCCAGTACAGCCTGGGTGTCGGCGTTCTTGGTATCAAGCACGCGCAACGGGTTGGTCTTCAGGCGGCGCTGGCTGTCTTCGTCCAACTTGTCCAGGTGGGCAGACAGGTACTCGACCAGCGCGACCCGGTAGCGGCCACGGGACTCACTGGTGCCCAGGCTGTTAAGCTCGAGCTTGACCGCGTCGCGGATGCCCAACTGGCCCCACAAGCGCCAGGTCAGCACGATCAGCTCGGCGTCGATGTCCGGGCCGTCCAGGTTGAAGACTTCGCAACCGATCTGGTGGAATTGGCGATAACGTCCTTTCTGCGGACGCTCGTGACGGAACATGGGGCCGATGTACCACAGTTTCTGGGTTTGGCCGCCACCCGTGATGCCATGTTCCAGTACAGCGCGAACGCACGCGGCGGTGCCTTCCGGACGCAGGGTCAGGGAGTCGCCGTTGCGGTCTTCAAAGGTGTACATCTCTTTTTCGACGATGTCGGTCACTTCACCGATGGAGCGCTTGAACAGCTCGGTGAACTCGACGATCGGCATGCGGATCTGCTTGTAACCGTAGTTATCCAGCAGGCGCGCGACCGTGCTTTCGAAGTAGCGCCACAGTGGCGTCTGCTCCGGCAGGATGTCGTTCATGCCGCGAATGGCTTGCAGAGACTTGCTCACATCAAATCCTTAAATTCGTTCTTAGCCACGCGCGATCAGCGCTGCGTCAGCCGCGACTTTTTCGGCCGCTTTCTCGCGGATCAGTTTTTCAAGCTGATCCACCAGATTGTCATTCGTTAACTTCTGCGCCGGCTTGCCGTCGATGTAGATCAGGTTCGGCGTACCACCGGTCAAGCCCACATGCGCCTCTTTGGCTTCACCCGGCCCGTTCACCACGCAACCGATCACTGCAACATCCAGCGGCACCAGCAGGTCTTCGAGGCGCAATTCCAGGTCGTTCATGGTTTTCACCACGTCGAAGTTCTGCCGCGAGCAGCTTGGGCAGGCAATGAAATTGATACCGCGGGAACGCAAACGCAGGGATTTGAGAATGTCGTAGCCGACTTTCACTTCCTCAACCGGGTCTGCCGCCAGGGAGATGCGAATAGTGTCGCCGATCCCTTCGGCGAGCAGCATACCGAGACCTACCGCAGATTTCACTGTGCCTGAGCGTAAACCGCCGGCTTCCGTGATACCCAGGTGCAAGGGCTGCACGATTTCCTTGGCCAGCAGGCGGTAGGCTTCTACCGCCATGAACACATCGGAGGCCTTTACGCTGACCTTGAAGTCCTGGAAATTCAGGCGTTCGAGGTGCTCAACGTGGCGCAGCGCCGATTCAACCAACGCAGCGGGGGTAGGCTCGCCGTATTTCTTTTGCAGGTCTTTTTCCAGGGAACCGGCGTTGACGCCGATGCGGATTGGAATGCCACGATCACGGGCCGCGTCCACTACCGCACGCACGCGGTCTTCGCGACCGATGTTGCCTGGGTTGATGCGCAGGCAGTCCACGCCCAGCTCGGCCACGCGCAATGCGATCTTGTAGTCGAAGTGAATGTCGGCAACCAACGGCACCTTGACCAGTTGCTTGATGCGACCGAAGGCTTCGGCCGCGTCCATGTCCGGAACCGACACCCGTACGATGTCCACGCCTGCCGCTTCCAGACGGTTGATCTGGGCAACGGTGGCGGCCACGTCGTTGGTGTCGCTGTTGGTCATGCTCTGCACCGCGATGGGGGCATCGCCACCCACCGGCACCGAGCCGACCCAGATCTTGCGCGATACGCGACGTTTGATTGGAGATTCGCCGTGCATGACTATTGTCCCAACTTGATTCGAGCGGTCTCGCCGCTGGTGAACGGCGCCACGTCCACAGGCTGGCCGTTGTAGGCCACTTGCGCGCCACGGGCAAAGCCCAGACGCAGCGTCAAAGGAGGCTTGCCGCCCTGCTCAAGCGTATCGCCCTTACGCTTCAGACCGCTGAACAGCACTTTGCCATTGCCATCGGTGAGTTGCGTCCAGCAGTCAGCAACGAAGGTGACCTGTACGCGGCCATCACCGGCGATCAATGCTGGAGTGGTGGGCGGTGAAATGGCAGGGGCGGCTGACGCGGCAGCCGTTGGCGCCTGCGCTGGAGCGGCCGGTATGTGGGCCGGGGCAGCCGGCGCAACTGGCGTCGCGGGCGCCGGTACTGCAGTGGCAGGTGCGGTTTGCGGGGCAGGCTGCTCGGCGGCGACCGGCGCTTCAGGCGCGGCCTGGCTTTCGGCGACCGCCTGGTCTTCCGGCTCGTCCAGCGGATGAATCTGGGTGGTGCCGTCGGCGCTTTCGACCTCGACATGCTCCATGGCGTTGCTGGTCAGGTCCTTGGTGCGCTGGGACGCCTGGTCCTGCCACCAGACGAAACCGCCACCGATCACGGCGATCAGCAGCAACAGGCTGACGATTCGCAAAATGGTGTGGGAAACCCGCGTTGGCTCTTCAATGCGACCCAGGCCATGCACATTGCTGCCTTGGGAGTCGGTGCCGGTGAATTGGTCGAATTGCTGGACCAGGATGGCCTGGTCGATGCCCAGCAATTTGGCATAGGCGCGGATATAGCCGCGGGCGAAGGTGTGCCCGGGCAGCTTATCGAACGCGCCGGCTTCAAGGTTGCCCAGGGACGTGGTGGTCAAATTGAGCTTGAGGGCCACTTCCGCCAGCGACCAACCATTGCTTTCGCGGGCCTGACGCAAGGTGTCGCCTGGGTTTACGCGATTAGCTGCTACAACTTCCGGGTGCGCCGCTTTCATCATTGCTCCGACAGGTATTGCTGATATTCCGGCGTACCGGGATAGAGTCGTTCGAGTTGCTGGCCAAAACGTGCGGCCGTGTCGTGTTCTTCATGAACCGTCGCCAGGCGCACACCGAGCAATAGACTACGTGCATTTTGCCCACTGAGCAGGCTAAAACGCTCGTAATAGTCACGTGCCGGCACATAATGCCTGTCTTCGTAGGACAACTCAGCCATTTCGAGCAATGCCCGAGGCTGGCGACCATTCAAATGCAGGGCTTTTTCCAATTGCTGGCGAGCGCTGTCGCGCTGGCCCAGGTGTATCGAAGTCACCCCAAGGTTCTCGAATACGCGCGAACGCTCAGGATAGAGGGTATCGGCGCTGGCTTGCTGGAAATAAAGGGCGGCCTGGTCATAGCGTTTCTGCGAGAACAGGAAGCTGCCGTAGTTGTTCAGCAGCCGCGGGGCGCCGGGTCGCGCGGCCAGGGCCTTGAGGAAATACTGTTCAGCCAGTTCAGGCTCGGCCTGGGCCTGGAACACCAGGGCCAGTGCGCCATTGGCGTCGGCATCGTCGCCATCCAGCTCAAGGGCCTTTTTCAGCGGGACCTTGGCCTGCTCGCCCATGCCTTGCTGCAGGTAACCCAAGCCGAGTTGCACATAAGCAACCCGCGCCTCCTCACGGCCTTTACCGGTGTGCAAAGGGCTGTCATGGCCCGATGAAACACAGCCGGCCCCGAGACCGGTAACAAGCAAAAGCAGCGCAAGGCGCAGGGGCATAGAGATCCTCTCTCAGATTCGATTTACAGCAATCAGCGGCAAATCGTCGGCGGCGTTCAGTTCGCGCCCGGCGATATAACGCTCGCTGCGGCGGGTGCGGTCCATCACCTGCCCTACCAATTGGCCACAGGCGGCGTCGATGTCCTCACCACGGGTGGTGCGCACGGTGACGTTGTAGCCGGCCTGGTGCAATTGATCCTGGAAACGGCGGATGGCGTTGTTGCTCGGCCGCTCGTAGCCGGAGTGTGGAAACGGGTTGAACGGAATCAGGTTGATCTTGCACGGCGTGTTCTTGAGCAACTCGATCATCTCGACCGCATGCTCGACCTTGTCGTTGATGTCCTTGAGCATGGTGTACTCAATGGTCAGGACGCGCTTCTCGCCCAAGGTCGCCATATAACGCTGGCAAGACTCGAGCAGCATCTTAAGCGGATACTTCTTGTTGATCGGCACCAATTGGTTACGCAATGCGTCATTCGGTGCGTGCAGCGACAAGGCCAGCGAGACGTCGATGTGCTTGGCCAGCTCATCGATCATCGGTACCACGCCAGAGGTCGACAGGGTCACACGGCGCTTGGAGATGCCGTAGCCCAGGTCGTCCATCATCAGGTGCATGGCCGCTATGACGTTGTCGAAGTTCAGCAGCGGCTCACCCATGCCCATCATCACCACGTTGGTGATGGCACGGTCGACGGTTGCCGGGACGCTGCCAAAGGATTTGTTGGCAATCCACACCTGGCCGATCACTTCGGCGGCGGTGAGGTTGCTATTGAAGCCTTGCTTGCCGGTGGAGCAGAAACTGCAGTCCAGGGCACAGCCTGCCTGGGACGAAACGCACAAGGTGCCGCGCTTGCCCTGGGGAATGTAGACGGTCTCGACGCAGCTGCCGGACGCCACGCGCACCACCCATTTGCGGGTGCCGTCGGTGGAGATGTCCTCGCTGACCACTTCGGGACCACGAATCTCGGCAATGGCCTTGAGCTTGTCGCGCAAGGCCTTGCTGACGTTCGTCATGGCGTCGAAATCGTCGACGCCAAAGTGGTGAATCCATTTCATTACCTGACCGGCACGGAAACGCTTCTCCCCGATTGAGTCGAAGAATTTCTCCATTTCCGGCTGAGTCAGCCCCAGCAGGTTGGTTTTTACAGTCGATGTCGTCATGGATTCACCCTCACTCTTTAAGCCGATGCTTAGCGAGCGGTTACTTCAGTAGCAGCGAAAAAGTACGAGATTTCGCGGGCAGCAGCGGCTTCGGAGTCCGAACCGTGAACAGCGTTGGCGTCGATGGACTCGGCGAAGTCAGCACGGATGGTGCCGGCAGCCGCTTCTTTAGGGTTGGTAGCGCCCATCAGCTCGCGGTTCAGCGCGATCGCGTTTTCGCCTTCCAGCACCTGAACAACAACAGGACCGGAGATCATGAAGGAGACCAGGTCGCCGAAGAAGCCACGAGCGCTGTGCTCAGCGTAGAAGCCTTCAGCTTCAGCCTTGGACAGTTGCTTGAGTTTCGAAGCTACAACCTTCAGGCCGGCTTTTTCGAAACGAGTGGTGATCTCGCCGATGACGTTTTTTGCAACAGCGTCAGGCTTGATGATGGAGAAAGTACGTTGAACAGCCATGGTGTAACTCCAGAAACGGTAATTTACGAAAAATTAAACCCGCGAATTATACGCGGGTTATCGGGTATTGCCTAACTGCGTAAAGGCGGCTCAGTCTGCTTCTTCGATCCACAGGCCCTGAATCGCCTCCAGAACCTTCTCGCCACCCCGGTCAGGAATGTCGTCGAAGTCCGGCAGTTCCATTACGAGGTTGCGCAGCTTGACGAAGTTCACCGTAAGAGGATTGACCTCAGGATGAGCCTCTGCAAGTTGTATAGCGATTTCTTGTACATCAACCCATTTCAGGCTCATGACAGTTCCTTGAATCAATGCGGCGCTTCGGCCGCATGGTTGAGCGAATATTTCGGAATTTCGACGGTGATGTCTTGCGTCCCGACCTTTGCCTGACAGCTGAGACGCGAAGTCGCTTCCAGGCCCCAGGCGCGGTCAAGGAAGTCTTCTTCCAGCTCATCCGCCTCTTCAAGGCTGTTGAAGCCCTCGCGAATGATGCAGTGGCACGTGGTGCAAGCGCACACACCGCCGCAGGCGCTTTCGATTTCGATGTGGTTGTCGTGGGCCACTTCCAGGATGGACTTGCCGGTCTCAGCCTCCACGACCATACCGTCCGGGCAATGCTCGGCGTGTGGCAGAAAAATGATCTGCGGCATCAGTTAATCCTCAAGTTCATTCAGGTTGCGTCCCGCCAGGGCGGCTTTTACCGACTGGTCCATACGACGGGCGGCAAAGGCATCGGTCACTTGCGACAGACGCTTGGTCTGCTGCTCGATGGCATAGCCATCGGTGCCTTTCATCAATTCGGCCAGTTCCTGCATCTGCAGGTCGATGACCATGCGCTCCTCGGCATCCAGCAGACGCTCACCGTCAGCCTCAAGGGCGCCCTGCACCGCTTCGAGCAGGCGCTGGGCATCCACTTGCTGCTCACGCAGCACGCGGGCGACCTTGTCGTCGCCGGCATACTGGAACGAGTCCTTGAGCATCTTGGCGATTTCGCCGTCGGTGAGACCGTAGGACGGCTTGACCTGGATGCTGGCTTCGACGCCGGAGGCCAGTTCGCGCGCAGCGACGCTGAGTAGGCCATCGGCGTCGACCTGGAAGGTCACGCGGATCTTCGCCGCACCGGCCACCATCGCCGGGATACCGCGCAGTTCGAAGCGCGCCAGGGAGCGGCAGTCGCTGATCAGCTCGCGCTCGCCTTGCAGCACATGAATCATCATGGCCGTCTGGCCGTCTTTGTAGGTGGTGAAGTCCTGGGCGCGAGCAACGGGGATGGTGGTGTTGCGCGGAATCACCTTCTCCATCAGGCCTCCCATGGTTTCCAGCCCCAGGGACAGCGGAATCACATCCAGCAGCAGCAGTTCGCCGCCATCGCGCTTGTTGCCGGCCAGGGTATCGGCCTGGATGGCAGCACCAATGGCGACGACCTGGTCCGGGTCGATTTCGGTCAACGGCTGGCGGCCAAAGGCTTCGGCGACGGCCTCACGCACGCGAGGAACGCGGGTGGAACCGCCGACCATGACCACGGCACCAACGTCTTCCAGCTCGATGCCGGAATCGCGCACGGCGCGGCGGCAGGCCTTGAGGCTGCGGGCGACCATGGGTTCGATCAACGCATCGAAGGCTTCGCGCGTCAATTGGGCCGACCAGCTACCGTAGGAAACTTCTACAGTAGCGACGTCCGTCAGCGCTTCCTTGGCGGCGCAGGCGGTTTGCAGCAGGTTGCGCTGCGCGCCCGGATCAAGGTCGGCGGACAAGCCGGCGCTGCTGATGATCCAGCTCGCGATGGCATGGTCAAAGTCGTCACCGCCCAGGGCGCTGTCGCCACCGGTGGCCAGCACTTCAAAGACACCGCCGGTCAGACGCAGGATCGAAATGTCAAAGGTGCCGCCGCCCAAGTCATAAATGGCAACCAGGCCTTCGGCATGCTGGTCCAGACCGTAAGCCACCGCAGCCGCGGTAGGTTCGTTGAGCAGACGCAGCACGTTCAGGCCGGCGAGTTTCGCCGCGTCCTTGGTGGCTTGGCGCTGTGCATCATCGAAATAGGCCGGGACGGTGATCACCGCACCGACCAGCTCGCCACCCAAGGTGGTTTCCGCACGCTGGCGCAGCACCTTGAGGATATCGGCGGACACTTCCACCGGGCTTTTCGGGCCCTGGACGGTGTCGATGAACGGCATATGGGATTCGCCGCCGACAAAGCGGTATGGCAACTGGTCGCCCAATTGCTTGACGTCGGACAAACCACGACCCATCAAGCGCTTGACCGACAGCACGGTGTTCAAGGGATCGGTCGATGCCGTCAACTTGGCCGACTCACCGACTTCGGTGCGATCCGCGTGATAGCGCACGGCGGACGGCAGGATCACCTGGCCGTCGGCGTCGGGCAACGGCTCGGAGAGGCCGCTGCGCACGGCAGCAACCAGGGAATTGGTGGTGCCCAGGTCAATCCCCACCGCCAGGCGACGCTGGTGCGGTTGAGGGCTTTGGCCGGGTTCGGCGATTTGCAGTAGAGCCATGGTAATCAGGTCTTATCTGTCTATCAGGCGTGCATCACGGGCAGCACACTGGGTTAATCGTCGAGGCGCTCTTCTAGCTGGCGCACTTCGTAGGTGAGCTTGTCGAGAAACTGCATGCGCCGCATCAGGCGTTCGGCCTGTTCGCGCTGCGCTGCGTCATCCCAACAGGCTGCGAAGCTTTCGTTGAGTTCTTCCTGGGCCGCTTTCAGACGACGCTTGAAGACTGCGACGCCGGCCACATCGGCCTGGTCCTGCAAGTCTTCGAGTTCTTCGCGCCACTGCATCTGCTGCATCAGGAAGTCCGGGTCATGCACGGTGACTTCCATCGGCAACTCACCGCCCTTCATCGCCAGCAAATAACGCGCGCGTTTCGGGGGGCTTTTGAGCGTCTGATAGGCTTCGTTGAGGCTGGCCGATTGCTCCAGCGCCAGGCGTTGCTCACGCTCGGAAGCGTCGGCAAAGCGGTCCGGATGCACGCCACGCGCCAATTCTCGATAGCGCGTGGCAAGCTGCTCGAGGTCCAGGCGAAAGCTCGGCTGCAGCTCGAATAAAGCGAAATGACAAGGAGTACCCACGAGAAGCCTCAGATGTTGAAGCTTTCGCCGCAGCCACATTCACCGCGTACGTTGGGGTTGTTGAACTTGAAGCCTTCGTTCAACCCTTCCTTGACGAAATCGAGCTCGGTGCCGTCCAGGTAGGTCAGGCTTTTCGGGTCGATGATCACTTTTTCGCCGTGACTTTCGAACACCTGGTCTTCCGCCACCACCTCGTCGACAAACTCCAGCACGTAGGCAAGGCCGGAACAGCCCGTGGTGCGAACACCCAGACGAATCCCCTCACCTTTACCGCGCCCATTCAGGGAGCGGCGAATGTGCTGCGCTGCCGCTTCTGTCATGCTGATAGCCATCGTTGACTCCTTACTCGTCGCCAAATACTTAGATCAAGCCTTTCTTCTGCTTGTAGTCGCGAACGGCCGCCTTGATGGCGTCTTCCGCGAGTACCGAGCAGTGAATTTTCACTGGCGGCAAGGCCAGTTCTTCGGCCAGCTGGGTGTTGCTGATGGTGACAGCCTCATCCAGGGTCTTGCCTTTCATCCATTCGGTCGCCAGGGAGCTGGAGGCGATGGCCGAACCGCAGCCGTAGGTCTTGAACTTGGCGTCTTCGATAACGCCAGCGTCGTTGACCTTGATCTGCAGGCGCATCACATCGCCGCACGCCGGAGCGCCGACCATGCCGGTGCCGACATCAGGATCTTCCGCGTTCATCTTGCCGACGTTGCGCGGGTTTTCGTAGTGGTCGATGACCTTTTCGCTGTAAGCCATGGTATTGAATCCTCACTCATCAGGGCCGCTCTGGAACCCTGTAGAAACGCCTGCGTTTTCCGCCACGTTGCTACAGAGCTGGGGTGGCGGCTTCTATAGTTAGTGTGCCGCCCACTCGATCTTGGAAATGTCGACACCGTCTTTGTACATGTCCCACAGGGGCGACAGGACACGCAGCTTGTTGACGGCTTCGCAGACTTTCTGCGCGGCGTAGTCGACTTGTTCTTCGGTGGTGAAGCGGCCGAACGTAAAGCGGATCGAGCTGTGCGCCAGTTCGTCGTTGCGGCCCAGGGCGCGCAATACGTACGAAGGCTCAAGGGAGGCCGAGGTGCAGGCCGAACCGGACGAAACCGCCAGGTCCTTGAGCGCCATGATCAGCGACTCGCCTTCGACGTAGTTGAAGCTCAAATTCAGGTTGTGCGGTACGCGGGCAGTCATGCTGCCGTTGATGTACAGCTCTTCAAGGTTTTCGACCTGCTTGTAGAAGCGGTCGCTCAGGGCCTTGATGCGCACGTTTTCGGCAGCCATGTCTTCCTTGGCTACACGGAAGGCTTCGCCCATGCCGACGATCTGGTGGGTCGCCAGGGTGCCCGAGCGCATGCCGCGCTCGTGACCGCCGCCGTGCATGGTGGCTTCGATACGTACGCGCGGTTTGCGGCTTACGTACAGAGCGCCAATGCCTTTCGGACCGTAGGTCTTGTGGGCGGAGAACGACATCAGGTCGACTTTCAGCTTGGACAGGTCGATCTCGACCTTGCCGGTGGACTGAGCGGCGTCGACGTGCAGCAGAATGCCCTTGGAGCGGGTCAATTCGCCAATCGCTTCGATGTCGTTGATGGTGCCGATTTCGTTGTTCACGTGGATCACGGAAACCAGGATGGTGTCTTCACGCAGCGCGGCTTCGATCATGGCCGGGGTGACGATACCGTCGGTGGTCGGCTCAAGGTAGGTGACCTCAAAACCTTCACGCTCCAGTTGGCGCATGGTGTCGAGGACAGCCTTGTGCTCAATCTTGGTGGTGATCAGGTGCTTGCCTTTGGTCGCGTAGAAGTGCGCCGCGCCCTTGATCGCCAGGTTGTCGGACTCGGTGGCACCGGAGGTCCAGACAATTTCGCGTGGGTCGGCGTTGACCAGGTCGGCGACCTGGCGACGCGCGTTCTCGACCGCTTCCTCGGCTTTCCAGCCGAATACGTGAGAGCGGGAGGCCGGGTTGCCGAAGTTTCCGTCAACCAGCAGGCATTCGCTCATCTTTTGCGCGACACGCGGATCAACCGGGGTGGTCGCAGAGTAATCAAGGTAAATCGGCAATTTCATGGACTTTCTCCTAAATCAGGCTGGCTGGCGTGCCGTTAGCTCTTCGGCTGTCACTCGACGGCGGACGCTTCGATCTTGTCCAGACGCGGCGCCTTGGTGTTGCAACGGCGCTGGTCCTGACGCTGGGCTACTTCTTGCACCTCACGGCGAGTCACAAGATCAGCCAAGCTGATACCACTCAAAAACTCATGGATCTGCAGGCTCAGGTCACACCACAGGTGGTGTGTCAGGCAGGTGTCGCCGGCGTGGCAGTCACCCAGGCCCTGGCATTTGGTGGCATCGACGGATTCGTTGACCGCGTCGATCACCTGGGCTACCTGGATGCCCTGCATGTCGCGGGACAATTGATAGCCACCCCCTGGGCCTCTCACACTGGAAACCAGGTTGCTGCGGCGCAATTTGGCGAACAGCTGCTCGAGGTAGGACAGGGAAATGCCTTGGCGCTCGGAGATATCGGCCAGGGACACCGGCCCAGTTTGCGCGTGCAAAGCCAGGTCAAGCATGGCGGTCACCGCGTATCGGCCTTTTGTAGTCAGTCTCATGGACAAGTACCAAGGTGTTTCAGAATGGGAGCAAGTATGCTATTCCCGAGTATTTAAGTCAACTATAAGACCTAGTACTTTAGTCAGGATTACCCGTAAAAAGGGCGCGCGAATCATAGCAGGGTGGGGTGGGGACGAACAGCGGGAACCGGACCACGCGAAAATTGCGAGACCCATGAAGGCCAAAATGTGGGAGCGGGCTTGCTCGCGAATGCGGTGTGTCAGCTAAATATTCATTCACTGACGCACCGCATTCGCGAGCAAGCCCGCTCCCACAGGGGTTTTGTGGCGGCTGCGAGAACTTAGCTGGCCTTAGTGGACGTTTCGTCCTTGATCTCGGCGAAGTCTTCTTCGCGCAGCTCAGGCAGCTCCTTCGCACAGTAAGGACTGCCCAGATCCTTCAGCGCGCCGCACATGCCGTCCAGCTTGCCGTCCACCGCCTGCAGGTGGTCGAGCAACTGGCCAATGGCGCGTGCGACCGGGTCGGGCATGTCTTCGCTGACGCCATAGGCATCGAAACCGATTTTCTCGGCCATGGCCTTGCGCTTGGCTTCCTGCTCGTCGCCGACTTCCGGCTTGACGATAATCCGGCCTGGAATCCCCACCACCGTCGCACCCGGCGGTACAGCCTTGGTCACTACGGCATTAGAGCCGACCTTGGCCCCGGCGCCGACCGTGAACGGGCCGAGCACCTTGGCGCCCGCCCCCACCACCACGCCGTCGCCCAGGGTTGGGTGACGCTTGCCCTTGTTCCAACTGGTGCCGCCCAGGGTCACGCCCTGATATAACGTCACGTCATCGCCAATCTCAGCGGTTTCGCCGATGACGATGCCCATGCCATGGTCAATGAAGAAACGACGCCCCACCTTGGCACCCGGGTGAATCTCGATCCCGGTCAACCAGCGGCCGAAGTTCGACACCACGCGCGCCAACCACTTCCAGCCCATGCCCCACAACGCTCCGGATAACCGGTGAATCCAGATCGCATGCATGCCCGGGTAGCAGGTCAGCACTTCAAAGGCGTTGCGTGCCGCCGGGTCACGGTGGAAAACACTTTGGATATCTTCTCGCAAACGCTCGAACATTTTTAATCCTTCCGCTTAAGCAGCTCGCCACGGGCCGCTTTCTGGGTTTCCGTGAGGATGCCACGCAATATATTCATTTCTGCCCGGCTGACCGAGCTGCGTCCGTACAACCGGCGCAGGCGCGCCATCAAGTGCCGTGGTTTTTCAGGATCGAGAAATTCGATGGCCACCAGGGTTTGCTCCAGGTGCTCATAGAACCGCTCCAGTTCGTCCATCGTGGCCAACTCGCCACTTTTGGTCGACGCAACTTCATCCTTCTCCCTCTTGCTCGGCTGGCCTTCGGCGGCCAGCCAGGCCATGCGCACTTCGTAGGTCAGCACCTGCACCGCGGCGCCGAGGTTCAGCGAACTGAACTCAGGGTCTGATGGGATGTGCACGTGGTAATGACATCGCTGCAGCTCGTCGTTGGTCAGGCCGGAATCCTCACGACCGAACACCAGGGCGATTTCAGCGCCACCGGCGGCCTCTTCCACCACCTTGCTGCCGCACTCGCGTGGGTCCAGCAATGGCCAGGGAATGCGACGATCACGGGCGCTGGTGCCCAGCACCAGGTTGCAGCCGACCAAGGCGTCTTCCAAGGTGGCGACGACCTGGGCTTTTTCCAGGAGGTCATTGGCGCCGGATGCGCGGGCATCGGCCTCGTGGTGCGGGAACACGCGCGGCTCGACCAGCACCAGGCGCGTCAGCCCCATGTTTTTCATGGCACGCGCCACCCCGCCGATGTTGCCGGGGTGGCTGGTATTGACCAGGACGACACGAATGTTTTGCAGCAAGGGAGGCGCTCTCGGACACGGGAAAGGGGAGCAAATCTTACAGAACAGCCCAAGGTTATGCCATGAAAGCTAACGTCATCCTTCACCTGAAGAAAGTTTCTGCTAAACTGCTCGGCTTTCTTTAACAACCTTAGGTGACCTATCCATGCAGCCCATGCTGAATATCGCGCTGCGCGCCGCCCGCAGCGCCAGTGAATTGATCTTCCGCTCCATCGAGCGCCTGGATACCATCAAGGTCGACGAAAAAGACGCCAAGGATTATGTGTCCGAGGTGGATCGCGCCGCCGAACAGAAAATCATCGACGCCCTGCGCAAGGCCTACCCGACCCACGGCATCCTTGGCGAAGAAACCGGCCTGCACAAAGGCAGCGGCGAAGGCGAAGACTACCTGTGGATCATCGACCCACTGGACGGCACCACCAACTTCCTGCGCGGCATCCCGCACTTTGCCGTGAGCATCGCGTGCAAATACCGCGGCCGCCTGGAACACGCCGTCGTGCTGGACCCGGTCCGCCAGGAAGAATTCACCGCCAGCCGTGGCCGTGGCGCACAGCTCAATGGCCGTCGCCTGCGCGTCAGCGGTCGCACCAGCCTGGACGGCGCCCTGCTCGGCACCGGCTTCCCGTTCCGTGACGACCAGATGGACAACCTGGAAAACTACCTGGGCATGTTCCGCGCCCTGGTTGGCCAGACCGCCGGCATCCGTCGCGCCGGCGCTGCGAGCCTGGACCTGGCTTATGTGGCCGCCGGTCGTTTTGATGCGTTCTGGGAGTCGGGCCTGTCCGAGTGGGACATGGCTGCAGGCGCGCTGCTGATTCAGGAAGCGGGCGGTTTGGTCAGCGACTTTACCGGCGGTCATGACTTCCTTGAGAAAGGCCATGTGGTTGCCGGCAACACCAAATGCTTCAAGGCAGTATTGACGGCGATCCAGCCGCACTTGCCGGCTTCGCTGAAGCGCTAAGCGGGCGGGCACAAAAAAGCACCCCTAGGGGGTGCTTTTTTTATGCCTGAAATTTGGGGAAAACCAATTCCAACTGACCTGAACACAATCCAATGTGGGAGCTGGCCTGCGATAGCGGTCTGCCAGCTAACATATTGGTTGCTGACCCACCGCTATCGCAGGCAAGCCAGCTCCCACATTTTGAAACTATGCCAGGTCAGGAATTACTGCTGATTCTGACCGAGGATCAGGCGACCCTCTTTGTCCACTGGAATCTGACCGCCTGGATCACGCTCCATACGCACCGAACCTTCCTTGCCATCCAGGTTGTAGCGCACGTCGTAGCCAACAACCTTGTCGCTGATGTCATTCACGGTGTTACAGCGAGTCTGGGTAGTGGTGTAGGTATCACGGTTCTGCATACCTTCCTGAACCTTGTTACCCGCATAACCGCCGCCGACCGCACCGGCTACCGTCGCCAGCTTCTTGCCGTTACCGCCACCAATCTGGTTACCGAGCAGGCCGCCGGCCAGGGCGCCTACGACGGTACCAGCGATTTGATGCTGATCCTGCACCGGACGCTGCCGGGTCACGGTGACGTCCTTGCAGACCTCACGCGGGGTTTTGATCTGGGTTTTTACCGGCTGCACCGCCAGCACTTGCGCATACTCAGGGCCGCTTTTTACCAGGCTGTAGGTGGCAACAGCACCCCCGGCAGTCACACCGACAGCACCCAATACCGCACCAACCAGCAACGACTTGTTCACGTTGAACCTCCTGACCATCACAAGCGGACCGAAAGATCCGCGCTATACCCAGCCTTGGAGCCAAAAAAAAGGCACGAGTTCAATCTCGTGCCTTCTTTGTAACAGCCAATCAACGCCTGCCCATCAAGGACGGTCGTCGACCTCCTTGTCGGTCGCAGCGGGAGGGATCAAATCTTCGCTGCTGAGGTTCAACCAGATCAGCACCACGTTGGCGATGTAGATTGACGAGTAGGTACCCGCCAGCACGCCAATGAACAGCGCGAGGGAGAAGCCCCACAAGTTGTCGCCACCGAAGATCATCAGTGCCGCGATCGCCAGCAAGGTGGAGATCGACGTCGCCATGGTCCGCAACAGGGTCTGGGTGGTGGAGATGTTGATGTTCTCGATCAACGTCGCCTTGCGCAGTACGCGGAAGTTCTCGCGAACCCGGTCGAATACCACGATGGTGTCGTTGAGCGAGTAACCAATGATCGCCAGCACGGCCGCCAGAACGGTCAGGTCGAAGGTGATCTGGAAGTACGCCAGGATACCCACGGTCACGATCACGTCATGGATCAGCGACACAATGGCGCCAACCCCGAACTTCCACTGAAAGCGGAACGCCAGGTAGATCATGATGCCGACCAGCGCCATCAGCATGCCGAGGCCGCCCTGGTCGCGCAGCTCTTCACCGACTTGCGGGCCGACGAACTCGACGCGCTTGACCGACGCCGGGTTGTCGCCGCCGACCTTCTGCAAGGCCTCGGCCACCTGGTGACCCAGTTGCGGGTCTTCGCCAGGCATACGCACCAGCAGGTCGGTGGTCGCGCCGAAGTTCTGCACCACGGCTTCGTGGTAGCCGGCCTTGACCAGTTCGTTGCGCACCAGGGTAACGTCGGCCGGCTTCTCGTAGGTCAGCTCGATGAGCGTACCGCCGGTGAAGTCCAGACCGTAGTTCAGGCCTTTATGGAACCAGCTGAACAACGCCAGAACGGTAAGGAGCACAGTGGCGCCGAACGCAATGTTGCGAACGCCCATGAAGTTGATTGTACGTAACATGGCAGCCCCTTAAATCCACAACTTCTTGAAGTCACGTCCGCCAAAGATCAGGTTGACCATTGCGCGGGTCACCATGATGGCCGTGAACATCGAGGTAAAGATACCGAGGGACATGGTCACCGCAAAACCTTTGACGGGGCCGGTGCCCATGGCAAAGAGAATCCCGCCGACCAGCAACGTAGTCAGGTTGGAGTCGAGAATCGCGGTAAATGCCCGGCCGAAGCCTTCGTTGATTGCACGTTGTACCGTCATGCCATTGGCGATCTCTTCACGGATCCGCGAGAAGATCAGCACGTTGGCGTCCACCGCCATACCCATGGTGAGGACGATACCGGCGATACCCGGCAGGGTCAGCGTGGCGCCAAGCAGCGACATCAACGCCAGCAGCATCACCATGTTGCCCGCCAGGGCCACGGTGGCGATAACGCCGAAGAAGCGGTAGATGGCGATGATGAACAGCGACACGAACAACATGCCCCACAGCGCCGCATCGACACCCTTGGTGATGTTGTCGGCACCCAGGCTCGGGCCGATGGTGCGTTCTTCAGCGAAGTACATCGGCGCCGCCAGGCCACCGGCACGCAGCAGCAGAGCCAGTTCCGAGGATTCACCCTGCCCGTTCAGGCCAGTGATGCGGAACTGCGCACCCAGCGGCGACTGGATGGTCGCCAGGCTGATGATTTTCTTCTCTTCCTTGAAGGTCTGCACCGGCACGTCTTTCTCGACGCCGTTGACCATCTGCTTGGTGTAGGTGGTCACCGGGCGCTGCTCGATGAAGATCACCGCCATGCTGCGACCGACGTTGCTGCGCGTGGCGCGGCTCATCAGTTCGCCGCCGTGGCCATCCAGACGGATGTTCACTTCAGGGGTACCGTGCTCGCCGAAACCGGCCTTGGCATCGGTCACCTGGTCACCGGTGATGATCAAGCCACGCTCGATCAAGGCAGGAGGACGGTTGCCTTCACGGAACTCGAACTCTTCGGACGTCGCGCGGGTCGCGCCCGGCTCAGCCGCGAGGCGGAATTCCAGGTTGGCGGTTTTACCCAGGATACGCTTGGCTTCAGCGGTGTCCTGCACGCCCGGCAATTCAACCACGATGCGGTTGGCGCCCTGGCGCTGCACGATCGGCTCGGCCACGCCCAGCTCGTTGACGCGGTTACGCACCGTGGTCAAGTTCTGCTTGATGGAGTATTCACGGATTTCCGCGATCTTGGCCGGGCTCATCGCCAGACGCAGCACCGCCTGACCATTAAGGTCGGCCGGTACGATATCGAAATCGTTGAAGTTCTTGCGGATCAGCGCACGGGCCTGTTCGCGGGACGCTTCATCAGCGAAGCCCAGCTGAATGGCACCGTTGAGCTGCGGCAGGCTGCGATAACGCAGTTTCTCTTTGCGCAGCAGGCTCTTCACATCGCCTTCATAGACTTTCAGGCGTGCGTCGAGGGCTTTGTCCATGTCGACTTCCAGCAGGAAGTGCACACCACCGGACAAGTCCAGACCCAGCTTCATCGGGTGCGCGCCAATGCTGCGCAGCCAGGCGGGAGTGGTTTGTGCCAGGTTCAGCGCGACAACGTAGTCGTCACCCATGACCTTGCGTACGACATCCTTGGCCGGCAATTGGTCTTCTTGCTTGGTCAGGCGCAGCAAGCCGCCCTTCGCATCAGCCGCCAATGTTGCCGCTTTGACCTGGATGCCTGCGTCAGTGAGCGCTTTGCTCGCGCGTTCCAGATCGGCCTGATTGACCTGCAGCGAAGTGCTGGCGCCCGTGATCTGGATCGCCGGGTCATCAGGATAGAGATTGGGAGCGGAATAAATAAAACCGATCGCCAGCACCGCCAGGATCAGTACGTATTTCCACAGAGGGTATTTGTTCAGCATCACGCCGCCCGCTTATAACGCGGGGCGCCTTGCGCGCCCCGTCGATTGGTAAAGGTTGTTACTTAGATCGCTTTGAGCGTGCCTTTTGGCAGCGTGGCGGCGATGGCGCCCTTCTGGAACTTCATTTCTACGGTGTCGGAGACTTCCAGAACCACGAAGGCATCGGAAACCTTGGTGATCTTGCCGGCGATACCGCCAGTGGTCACAACTTCGTCACCTTTTTGCAGGCTGCCCAGCAGGTTCTTCTGCTCTTTGGCGCGCTTGGCCTGTGGACGCCAGATCATCAGGTAGAAGATGACTAGGAAGCCGACCAGGAAAATCCACTCGAAACCACCGCCCATCGGGCCGGCAGCAGCAGGCGCAGCGGCGTCAGCCATGGCGTTAGAGATAAAAAAGCTCATTTAGCACTCCAGTTGCAAATAGTGAATCTTAGGGTCGGGAAACTCAGTCCAAGGGCGGCACAGGGAGCCCGCGCTTGGCATAGAAGGCATCGACGAAGGCGGCCAATGTACCCTGTTGAATAGCCTCGCGCAAACCAGCCATCAGGACTTGGTAATGACGCAAATTGTGGATGGTATTCAACATGCTACCCAGCATTTCCCCACACTTGTCCAGATGGTGCAGATAAGCACGGGAGAAGTTCTGGCAGGTGTAGCAATCACAGGTCGGATCGAGCGGCGAATCATCATGGCGATGGAACGCGTTACGGATCTTCAGCACGCCTGTATCGATGAACAGATGCCCATTGCGGGCATTACGGGTTGGCATCACGCAATCGAACATGTCCACACCGCGGCGCACACCCTCTACGAGATCTTCCGGTTTGCCAACGCCCATAAGGTAACGAGGTTTGTCTGCGGGCATCAGGCCCGGCAGGTAGTCGAGCACCTTGATCATCTCGTGCTTGGGCTCGCCCACCGACAGACCGCCGATGGCCAGGCCGTCAAAGCCGATCTTGTCGAGGCCTTCCAGCGAGCGCTTGCGCAGGCTTTCATGCATGCCGCCCTGAACGATGCCGAACAGCGCCGCCGTGTTGTCGCCGTGGGCGTTCTTCGAGCGCTGGGCCCAACGCAGCGACAGCTCCATGGAAATGCGCGCGACGTCTTCGTCAGCCGGGTACGGCGTGCACTCGTCAAAAATCATCACGATGTCGGAGCCCAGGTCGCGCTGCACCTGCATCGATTCTTCCGGGCCCATGAACACTTTGGAACCGTCCACCGGCGAGGCGAAGGTCACGCCCTCCTCCTTGATCTTGCGCATGGCGCCCAGGCTGAACACCTGGAAACCACCGGAGTCGGTGAGGATCGGGCCTTGCCACTTCATGAAGTCATGCAGGTCGCCATGCTTCTTGATCACTTCCGTGCCCGGGCGCAGCCACAGGTGGAAGGTGTTGCCGAGGATGATCTCGGCGCCGGTGGCGACGATGTCACGCGGCAGCATGCCCTTGACGGTGCCGTAGGTACCGACCGGCATGAACGCCGGGGTCTCCACGGTGCCGCGCGGGAAGGTCACGCGACCACGACGGGCTTTACCGTCGGTGGCCAACAGTTCAAACGACATACGACTCATAAGTTGTCCTCAGGGCCGCGCGGCGCCGGGTTGCGGGTGATAAACATCGCATCACCGTAGCTGAAAAAGCGGTACTCGTTGGCGATGGCCGCTTGATAAGCCGCCATGGTTTCCGGGTAACCGGCAAAGGCCGACACCAGCATCAACAGCGTGGATTCCGGCAAATGAAAGTTGGTGACCAGGCAATCGACCACATGGAACGGCCGGCCCGGGAAAATAAAGATATCGGTGTCGCCACTGAACGGCTTGAGCACGCCATCACGCGCAGCGCTTTCAAGCGACCGTACGCTGGTGGTGCCCACCGCCACCACCCGCCCGCCGCGCGCCTTGCACGCGTTAACCGCGTCCACCACGTCCTGGCTGACTTCCAGCCACTCGCTGTGCATATGATGGTCTTCGATGTTTTCCACACGCACCGGCTGAAACGTCCCGGCCCCCACGTGCAGGGTCACATAAGCCGTCTCGACGCCCTTGGCGGCAATCGCATCCAGCAGCGGCTGATCAAAATGCAGCCCGGCCGTCGGCGCGGCAACAGCACCGAGGCGCTGGGAGTACACCGTCTGATAGCGCTCGCGGTCCGCGTCTTCATCGGGACGGTCTATATAAGGAGGCAACGGCATATGGCCGACGCGCTCCAACAGCGGCAACACCTCTTCGGCAAACTTGAGCTCGAACAACGCATCATGGCGCGCGACCATCTCGGCCTCGCCACCGCCATCAATAAGGATGCTCGACCCCGGTTTCGGCGACTTGCTGGAGCGCACATGGGCCAGCACACGATGGCTGTCCAGCACCCTTTCCACCAGAATTTCCAGCTTGCCGCCGGAGGCTTTCTGGCCAAACAGCCGCGCCGGAATCACCCGGGTATTGTTGAACACCATCAAATCGCCCGGGCGCAAATGCTCAAGCAAATCAGTGAATTGACGGTGTGCGAGGGCACCGCTCGGCCCGTCCAGGGTCAGCAGTCGACTGGCGCGACGCTCGGCCAACGGGTGGCGAGCAATCAGCGAATCAGGGAGCTCAAAAGTAAAGTCAGCAACGCGCATGATGGGGTTCGTCTAGCAGGGCCGGGAAGTCTAGCGGAAATAGTCAAAATTGACCATGAAACGTGATTGACCAACGGTAATCTCATCTCTATACTTCGCCGCCATTGAGCCCTGATGGCGGAATTGGTAGACGCGGCGGATTCAAAATCCGTTTTCGAAAGAAGTGGGAGTTCGATTCTCCCTCGGGGCACCATCTTAAAAAAAGACCTTGAAATTCAAGGTCTTTTTTTTCGTCTGTAGAAAAGTGGGCGACCGGCTGATTCATCGCACACCGCCCACTTTCGACCTGAAACACGATCTACTGTAGGAACACAGTCCACTGTGGGAGCTGGCTTGCCTGCGAAGACGCCAGCCCAAACACCCTCAAACCACCTGCCTACACCCCAACCGAATCCCCCTCCTCCATCACCCCATTCGGCAACATCCCATTGGCCAAATCATCCACCACCGCCTTCGCCATCTCCCCCAAATAATGCGCCGCCCAGGCAAAACGATCCGCGCCCGTATCCATCGCTGCATCCAATGCGAGCATTTTTGAACAGTGCAGAAGCTCGGAGGCATGCTCCAAGGCATCGCGGATGGGTACGCCGGAATTGACGCGGAATAGACGGTGAAGGTTGGGCTGTTTGCCGCATGTGGAAAAGGTGATGACGCCGAGGGTTTTGTTGAGGGGTGGGTTGATCATTGGGCACCTCCCAGGTGGGTGGAGGTGCAGAGTGAGAAATTGCGTGGGTACGACCTGTCAGAAACGCTCATAGTTTTAGCTCCTAATGTCGAGAAGCTGCCACATTCGTTATCAGGCGAAAGGGTGGCAGCTGTGCGCAGGCTGATAAACCGGGACAATAGGAACCCGGCAGGCCCGAAGGCCTCCCGCGCACAGCCGCCATAACACGGATGTGCGGACGCAAAAAAAGCGTCGGCATGGTGCTGGAGACGCTTGAGCGCCTATTGTTCCACGGGTTATCAGGCCCGGTCACTGAATTTGCAGTGACGGTGGGAAGGTAGCTCAGAAGCGCGCGGATCTAAAAGCTGGGATCTGTGGCGAAAAGTTTCCGATAGCCAGCCTGAGATTCTCAATTCAAGCAAATCGTGATCGCCCCCCCTCTGTACATCAACACGTACGTGATACTCCGCCAGGTCGCCGACCGGAAGCGGCCTTTACCGAGCGTTTAAATCGACGTTACGAAAAGCTTATCCGGCTGGCTCAAATTTTTAATTTTTTCAAAGTCGCCCGGCATTTTTTTCCAACATGAGTAGAGAACTATGTATCGCTATTGGTGACGACAGAAAGCAATCGAACCACCCGCTGGATTGCCAATTTCCTTGCATAGACTTTGAAATTATCATAGCGTAAGGCCATCTTTTCGTGACTGAGTAGCTGACATGACAAGTAATGAGAAAAAAATTCTGGCGCGATTTAACCAGTCTCAAAGTGCGCTAGTTTTGCAGCAGTCCGACCTCTCCCTGCAATCGATTTCGGATATGGTTGATAGCGGGGCAATTGATGTAAGCCCTCGATACCAACGTCGCGAACGCTGGGGATTGGAAAAAAATTCAGGACTGATCGAGTCCTTCCTTCTAAACATTCCAGTCCCGCCGATCTACTTGGCAGAAGACGAATACGGGGTGTACTCAGTAATTGATGGCAAACAACGGGTTACAGCGATAAATAAATTCTTGCGGGGGCAATTTGAACTGAAGGAGCTTGATAAATTTGTTGAACTCGAAGGGTGTAAATTTAAAGACCTTCCCGACTCTCTATCCAACGCTTTAAGAATCAGACCTTACCTTCGTGTCGTAACATTGCTGAGACAGTCTGATCCTGATCTGAAACACGAAGTGTTTTTGAGGTTAAACAAAGCCGGGGTAGTGCTTAATTCGCAAGAAATTAGAAACGTCGCTTTTCGCGGCGAACTAAATAACATGCTATTTGACATGTCCGAAGCTCAATACCTTAGAAACCAACTCAAAGCAACACCGCAATCAAAAATATATAGCGAAATGATTGACGTGCAATATGTACTAAGATTTTTTACTGTTCGAGAGTATTGGAAAAACTTCCATGGCAACATGGATGTCGCTATGGATAGTTATATGCAGTATTTCCATAAAGTATCAAAAAAACAGGTAAAAGCTTTACAAATAATTTTTGAGCAGGCGCTGGACTTCTGCGAGGCAATTTGGGGGGATGATGGATTTAAAAAGCCCGGCGGCAATAGTAGGGTTTTACAAGGATATTATGATGTGCAGATGGTTTGCTCTAGTCTTTTGACTGAAGCTGAGCGAGATAATGCAATGCGCAAACCCAAAGAGGTTCGCGAAGCATTAGTGTCATTACTCGAAAACGATGAAAACTTTCAGGACTCCATCAGTCAATTCACATCCAACCCAAGAAGTGTTGAGTATAGAATTAAAAACTTCGCTGAAGCTCTAAAGGCGCTATAAATGACTGCTAAAGACGAATTATTTGGCAGACTTGAACATTTGAGTGCCGCGAAAGATTTGCCTGAGCTAATAGATGTAGGTATAGCTCAGGATACACATAATGGCGTCGCAAACCTATTACGGAAAGGGTTAGGCATTGTAGCTTTTAATATTCTTGAAGACTTTATAAAAAAGCGAGCTAGCGAGGCGTTGAGTAGAATATCTGCATCTCGTATAGAGTTTTCAAAACTGCCTATTAAGCTGCAGGAGGCAGCAATATTAGACGCACTTAGCTCACTAGCCTTTCGAGCAAAAATTGAAAAGAAAGACGGTGGCGATTGGCGCAGTTTAATTCAGACCGAGTCATTAAAGATCCATTCAACAGGAAAGCCATTGTTTGAGTTGTCTGATCTATCTCTAGCCTCTTCAAGCTCCAATGTCTCAGCGGAGGAAGTTATCGGTATATTGGCAGCATTTGGCCTTGGAGGCGGATGGGCTACCTTAAAGAAGGTTTCGGATTCGATCGGTGGTGGACTCCCAGATTTAAGTCAAACGTATAGAAATGCCGCAAGCAGAAGGCACAGTTGCGCCCACGAGGCAAACTTCAATTACGACTATCTTTGGTTGGCGTCAATAAAAAGTGAAATACTCGCGATAGCGGCATCGCTAGATATAATATTGGAGGCTAGGTGTAGGCAGGTTGAGAGCTCATTAAATATGAACATCCAAGATCACGACATTAATAAAGCGCTGAACTATAGGTTTCTTCATGAGGTTTCAGGCGTATATAAAGAATCGAAGGATTTAGGAGGACGAGCAATAAAAAATTGGCATGATTCATCGGAAGCATTGAGGGTGCTTCGATCAAGGCTGCGACCTGCAAAAGAATTTTTAATTATCTTAGACGGTGGCAGACGTGTTAGTAACTGGTACGTTAGCTAACACATAATCGCCCTATGCTTTTATTGATTCAAAACGCACAATTGAACCAACCACCTCATAACTATACTTCCTAATTAAACCTTGAAAAAATGTTGGCTCTATGTGTCTAGCAAAAGAAAGCATGCCTTTGAGAGAATAAACTTCCTCCGTAGTCATCTCACCTGAAGAATATTTATACACCAAAGATCGTATTTGTCTTTTTCTTGCATGCCCTAATGAGATTTTATTATCATTGGTCAAGACCACACCAGTGACATGTCGATTATTAGCTTTTGACGAAAAAACAGTTTTATCAGAATTAACCTTTAATCTAGGATATTCAACTGCATCGCAGATTTTAAAAATAAAGACTGGAACATCGAACAGAACTCCTTGCTCATTAGTAGTAAAAGTCAAATCGTCAGCATAACGAGTATATACGACACCCAATTTAGAGCACGCATGAGACACTAAGCAGTCAAACTCATACAGTAATGTATTAGAAATAAACGGTGACGACGGGGCGCCTATACTCAACCTATGAGTAGGATCTTTTTTTCTAGCCCAAAAAAAGAGCTTCTTAACCGCATAAGCATCTTCTCTAGAAATTTGTCCCTTGTGTTTTTTTATATGCGAGATGAGATCTTGAGGACCAATCGAAGGGAAAAAATCTGAAAAATCCATTTTTAAAAGAAATTGATTATTAACATGTGCAATTGCGTTTTCTTTAATCCCCTGACCTTCTTTATATGCGACTGCACAGTTATGCACAGGCAAACCTACTAGATATGTTTCCAGCACCATTCGCTGCATGACTTTCAGAACGTCAGTAGGCTGAGCAATAACTCTCACTCCTCGCCCACTACGCTTAGGAATCGTATAAACTTTATACCGATAAGGAGCCGTATTTACAAAATGAGCAATCTCAACGGAACTAATTAGAAACTTTTTCGCCAAATCAGCCAATATTGTCATTAGGCAGCACCTCCAGCAATGACTGGCAGCGCACCAACTGGTACGGCATAGGCGCCTTTTATGACATTTATTCTTTTAAGCTCACCTTCATTGGTGGCATAAAATTGTTGCGCAGCAAGCTTTGCCCCGACCTGATCAAATCTTCCCGCAAACTCGATTTTAACAATATCACTCAAAGCGTAATAATAATCTATATGCCCTCGTTTCGAACTAGATACAAGTTTAAATTTCTCCAGTAAAAATATAAGTCTTTTAAGCTTATCCCGAGCAACGTCCAGATTAATCGTTTTCAGATAACTCTCAATCTCAGAAAGCTTCAGCGCTCTAAAAGTTTTTATAATCTCATAGACAACAAATGAAACATGCCCCTCATTTTCTCGGTTGAAAGCCTCCGTGCTACCTTGATTTGCAAGAGCATTAAGAATATCCTCTCTCATTTCCTGCAATGAAGACGAGAGACTTTTTTTGAGATTATCCTGATCCCAAGGATAAGCACATACACTACTTTCTTTAATCCCTTGAAGATATCTCAAAGGCCCCAACTTAATAAAAGAATCTTCTTCATAGTGCTCTTGACTAACAAAAACAATAATTTTATTACGGAGAGTTTTATTCTTTACAAAAACACCTAATTCGGCCAAAGCACCAGCACTTTCTAAGATAATTACAATTAACGAAGAAATGTGAGCAATATCGCTTTCAAAAGCCAATAAATCTTTATATATCGCGCCGTGAATCCAATCTTTAAAATCTTCCGCAAGTGTAATACCATCGACCAAGTCACATCTTGCGGAATGGAGGTATTCAACTAAAGCCCCACGTACAGACAAAGGTTCAGCTGCCGTTACGTCTACCTGACCACCGCATAGAAATAGTATTGGTTTAGTTAAGATTACTCTTGAGTTTTCGAGTGAAACTTGAGCCAGGGACTCTACCCTCTTGTCATCGAATCTCAATGTCACTTTCAATGATACCCCAAGTCCATGGCGGAGGATTTCGCCTGTAGGAGGTTCTCTTTACCAAAGATATAGCGGCGAAGGCTCGCGTGGGATTCGCGAGGAGTGCGAGGGACGAGCGCTTTGAGTGAAGCCCACGCGAGCCTTCGTCGCAACTAATGCCAATCAATAAATTAGAGTCTGGCTATACACCGGACTAGAGCTTGCGCTCCAAAACGCGTAAAGAGGCGCTCATCATATGCTGGTCATTCGCGTTGTCAAGCAGGGCCAGGAATCTAGTCCACACACCAAGCCAGACCCAATCATTCCTACCCATTCCAGTCATATCTTATAGGCCTCGGGACCTCATTTTTCGCTTTTCGTGCATGCCAAAGCGATTGGAGTGAATCCTTGCGATTATCGTCCCCTACTGCTGATTCAGCTTCTAACCAGCCTCCTACCCACTCTCACAATCCCAACACAGAGGTGGAAAAAGGGGACGGATCTATTCTAGGAAATGTTTCAAGTCGAGTTGAGCTTTGTCTGAACAGCTCGCCCCCTAACTGAACCTCCCACCAATCCCTCTGGTCGCTAACGCTCGTCGACCAAGCCGAATTCTCCCTCCCCGTATGCATCACAACCATACGCACCACGCCTCCACGGCCTTCAACAGGGAGAACCCACCCAATGTCTGAACCCAAAAATTCCCAGCTCCAAGGCTCCCAATCCGACGGCTCCGCCGCCGGCGGCTGGCCTGCCCTAAACGCCGTCAACAAACACCTGCTCCACCAGCACGTCCTGCTCAAGGGCAACCGCACCTTATTGTCCATGAACAAACCGGACGGTTTCGACTGCCCCAGCTGTGCCTGGCCAGACCCAAAAAAGCCGCATACCTTTGAATACTGTGAAAACGGTGCCAAGGCACTGGCGTGGGAGTCGACCAAAAAACGCGTCACGCCGGAGTTCTTCGCTCAACATACGGTCAGTGAGTTGGCCACCTGGACCGATCACGATCTGGAAGATCAGGGCCGTATCACCGAGCCGATGCGCTATGACGCGGGCAGCGACAAATACTTGCCCGTCAGTTGGGACGTGGCGTTCGCCGAGATCGGGCAGGAGCTGCGCCAGTTGAGCGACCCGTGGAAGCTGGAGTTGTACACCTCGGGGCGTACCTCGAACGAGGCGGCGTTTTTGTATCAGTTGTTTGGCCGCCTGTATGGCATGGCTAACTTTCCTGACTGTTCGAACATGTGCCACGAGACCACCAGCGTGGCGCTTCCTGAGTCCATCGGCGTGGGCAAAGGCACCACGACGTTGGAGGATTTCGAGAACGCCGACGCTATTTTCATCTTCGGTCAGAACCCCGGGACCAATAGCCCGCGCATGATGTCGGAGCTGCATGCCGCCGCGCGCCGTGGCGCGAGCATCATCTCGTTCAACCCGTTGCGCGAAAAGGCGCTGGTGCGGTTTGCATCACCCCAGGACCCGCGCGACATGCTCAGTCGCAGCGGGGTCAAGATCAGCTCCCAGTACCATCAGGTCAGGATCGGCGGCGATATGATTGCCGTGCAGGGCATCTGTAAAGCGGTGATTGAAGCGGACGATACGGCTCAGCGTGAAGGGCTGCCCCGTGTGCTGGATGTCGCCTTCATCGACGAGCACACCCATGGCCTTGAGCGGTTCGCTGATTATTGCCGACAGTTGCCGTGGGCAATCATCGAGCGTCATTCGGGCCTGACGCGTCAGGCACTGGAGGATGTGGCGGCGGTGTACATGCGGTCGGAGCGGGTGATCTGTTGCTGGGGCATGGGTATTACTCAGCACAAGCGCGGTGGCGACGCGATGCAGCAGATCATTAATCTGCTGCTGCTGCGCGGCAACATCGGCAAGCTGGGCGCGGGGGCTTGCCCGATTCGCGGCCACTCCAATGTGCAGGGTGACCGCACCATGGGCATCTACGAAAAAGCCGGCGAGCCGTTCCTGGCCAGTATGAGCAAAGTGTTTGAGTTCGAGGCGTCCCGCAAAGGTGGGCATGATGTGGCCGAAGCCTGTGAAGCGCTGCTGCGCGGCGAGGTAGAAGCGTTTATTTCCATGGGCGGCAATTTCTTCCGGGCCATCCCGGATATCGACGTGGTCTGTCCAACCGTCAAGCGCTTGAAAATGACCGTGCTGGTCAATACCAAACTCAACCGCAGTGCAACGGTCCACGGCCAGAAAGCGTTTTTGCTGCCGTGCATCGCCCGCTCGGAGCTGGACATGCAGAACGGTGTGGCGCAAACCGTGACGGTCGAAGACTCGATGTCGATGGTGCACGGTTCCACCGGCATGCTGGAGCCTGCGTCGAAACACCTGATCTCTGAAGTGGCGATCATCGCCGGTATGGCCAAGGCGACGCTTGCGCCCAACCCCAAGGTGGATTGGGACAGCTACGTGAACGACTACGCGCGCATTCGCGACAAGATCGAAGCCGTGCTGCCCGAGCAGTTTTATGACTTCAATCAGCGCATCAAGGAGCCCGGCGGTTTCCGCCTGCCCAATGGCGCCAGCGAGCGCAAGTGGAACACCGAGTCAGGCAAGGCCAACTTCCTGTTTCCTGCAGGGGTTTTTGACGAGGACGACACGCCACCGGGCGCTGAGCATCTGCAGTTGATGACGATCCGCAGCCATGACCAGTTCAATACCACGGTGTATTCCAACGATGACCGTTACCGGGGTATCTACGGCGACCGTATGGTGGTGATGCTCAACCCGCAGGACATCGAGCGCCTGGGGCTTAAGGCCGGGGACTATGTCGAGTTCCAGACCGCCCTGGACGTGACAACGCCGCGTCGTGCGTCCGGTTTCAAGGTCATCCCCTTCGACGTCCCGCAAGGCTGTTGCGCCGCGTACTACCCGGAAACCAACGGCTTGCTGCCACTGGCGAATCGGGATAGCCGCAGTAACACACCGGCGGCGAAATCCATCCCGGTGAACCTAGTGCGGATGAATCCAGAGGAGGCGCAAGTGGCTTTGCAGCGACGCGGGTTGATTGCGGCGGCCAGTTGATCGTTCCCACGCTCTGCGTGGGAATGCCGCCCTGGACGCTCCGCGTCCTGCTTTCAGCGCAAAAATCCGCTACTTGCGCAAGGGTGACGCGGAGCGTCACGGGATGCATTCCCACGCGGAGCGAGGGAACGATTACAACCGCTCAGCTATCGCATTGGATATTTTTCCGGCGCCGGCCAGCATGAGAGCTAGATTTTGGACTTAGGCTGCCCTGAGAAACGGGATGCAGCCTGTTCAAAACTTTGTCCTGCACGTGGATTCCACTGCACACCCGAGCGGGCTTCAATCCCGGGTTTGAGCTGCTGGTTGTGGTCATAGTCTTCACGGGGATGAAAAAACAGCGGCTGCACCGCTTCCAAGCTTCGCAGGTAGTCGGCATATGAATTCAAATATTGCTGACGTTCGTCATCGCTGAGCTGCGCGGGCATCCATGCAGCAAACGGCGGAAGAACGGTGAAACCGGTATAAGCCAGGATGCCGTTATGGATAGGCCAGAGTATGTGATGCAAGTCGCCATCAATGCCAGCAGGTGTATAAAGGCTGCTCGCGGTGCCCGTGGTCAGGCAAAGCATGGCCCTCTTGTCCTTGAGCAGGCCTGATCCATACTTGTGCCCCGATGAGTACGCGAACCCGCGACTTAATACCCGGTCTACCCAGCCTTTCAGAATGGCCGGCATCGAAAACCACCACACAGGAAACTGAAAAATCACCAGGTCAGCCCACATGACTTTCGATTGCTCGGCTTTGACGTCGTCGGTGTGAGCGTTGTTTGCAAACGCATGTTCTTGCTCGCGGGGAAGATCAAGATAGTCAGGATCGGCGCGATTATCGGGGAAGTCACCCATGCCCAGCTCAGCTTTCCAATTCATCGCGTAGAGATCGCTCACCTGAACCGGGTGGCCGAGTTCGCGCATTGTTTCAACAGCTGCGTCCTTTAAGGCGCCGTTGAAAGAGCGTGGTTCTGGATGCGCCAATACGATTAACGTCTTCATAACTGCATCTTCTCCTTGCGAATCTTCGGTGTTGGGTAACGTCTATCGCCCCGGTTCTGTCCGACCGCTTTGCTTAGGCTCACCACAAGCAGGCCGACAATAGTCAGGCTTGCGCCCAGCAGAAACCCGATGCTCGTCTGCTCTTTGAGCCATAGATACCCCATCGATACGCCAAACAGCGGACTCATGAAGGCCAGCACTCCCAGGCGAGCCGCGAGGTAGCGACGAAGCATCCAGAACCAGATCAAGTAGCTTGCCACTGACACGACCAATGTCTGGAAAACCAGGCTGGCCACTGCACCGGTTGAAAAGATCATTGCGCTTTGGCCCGCTAGCAGGCTTAAAGGCAGCAGAAGGAGAAAGGCCCCTGCCAGTTGGTAAAACAGGGTCTGGGTTGCGGGGGCTTCACTTAGGCGACTGATACGCACCGCTACCGTCGTAAATCCCCAGGCAGCGCCCGCGCACAAGCCCAACAGGTCACCCAGCAGGCTGTTTGTGTTGGAGGTTTGAATGGCTGTTCCATCGCGTGGCATGAGGAAGGTGATGGCAATGCCTGCGAACGCCAGCGACATACCCAACCACTGAATCGCGCTCAGACGCTCCTCCGGCAAGCGCAGGTGCAGACCAATGGCGGCAAACAAGGGCGCCGTATACAGGAAAACCGCCATATGCGAAGCACTTGTCCAGCGCAATCCTTGCGCGATGAACAAAAATTCACCCGCGAACAGAACGGCCACGACTAACCCGGAGCGGCACCAGACGCCGGGTAACCACACCTCCCGCATGATCGATTTTCCGATCAGCCAGACCAAGGCTGCAGCGACTCCGGAGCGAACGGCAACCTGCATGAGCGGTGCTATGTCACCGGCGACCGCCTTGATTGCCACCTGCTGGGCGCCCCAGATGAGACACAGCAGCACCATTACCGCCGTGGCAGCCCCATCTACTGACTTCCTCACTTGTCGGCACCTTTTATCATTAACTTGGACAACAATTTATTCCTCACTCGGCAGGCCAAACAGCCGATGGCGAAATTCGATTGTGGGAAAGTACGCAAGCCGCTACAAATCATATGTTTTCGATCTATAGAAGAGAAAAACTACGCCATGAGAGCTGATACGCCCCTCAGGGCCATCGCATGCTTTGACGCGGTCATGCGCACCGGCAGCGTCAGCCTTGCTGCAAGCCAGTTGTTCGTGACGCCGGGAGCGGTAGGGCAACAGATTCGCAAGCTGGAAGGTTGGTTGGGAACGCCACTGTTCATACGCAATGTGCGCAGGCTGCAACCCACGGCGCAGGCGCTGAGCTACTGGGAGCAGGTCAAGCCGGCGCTTCGCCAGTTGGAGACCGCCAACCTGGCCGTCCGGAGTCTTAGAGACAGGCAGGTACGGTTAAGCTTGCCGCCGGCGTTCGCTAACTCCTGGTTCGCAAAGCGGATGCCATTGTTCACGGAGCGTCATCCAGAGGTGCACCTGCACCTGAGCGCATCCACCGATAACGTGGATTTCAATGACGCTACCTGCGACCTGGCGGTGCGGCATTTCGATGGACATAGCAGTGATGTGAACGCAGAGCTGCTCTTGCCAGACGAGGTCAGGGTCTATTCCAGCGCGGCTTACCGCGAACGGCTCCAGTTGCATAGCCTTGAGCGTTTGCCCGGGGCAACCTTGATCTATACGACGTCTCATGCTCACTGGTCTCAATGGCTATCATCGGTCGGTATGTCCCCCGATAGCTTTTCCAGCAGCCTCAAGTTCGACCAGTCTGAGCTGGCAATCGACGCAGCGCGTCGCGATCAAGGTTTAGTGCTCACCAGCCCTTGGCTGGTTGAGGAAGACGTAGAAAGAGGCCTTCTCGTACCTGTCTTTGACGCTGTACTAAAGACTGGCAAGGGCTATTATCTGGTGCAGGCTAAAGATGTGGCGTTGGGTGAGGCAGCCCATCTGTTGCGCCGTTGGCTTTGCGACGTGGCGCAGCGAGTTCAAAAAAATTGATAATTGAAGTCCAGGAAAAATAAAGCCGTCCCCTTTTCGGGTTTTCGATTGCGTCCAACGGTCTTTCAACGAAGTCGACATAGGAAAATCATGGCATTCACGGCTACCTGCGTCGCGTCCCTGTTTTTTTGGACTGTTGTTTCAGCCATCACAGGAGGCAAGGAGCCTTGGGATCTGGCGAGTTATTGGACCCTCATCTATCCCGCCGCGCTTGCGTTGTCAGTGATCCTTGGTGCCGTGCTAAAAAGCGCCCAGTGGTCCGCAGGCGCCGTCGTAATGCTTGCTCAGATTCCCGTGGTTCTGGTTATTTCTGGTGCTTCCCCGTTGCTGGGTGTCGGTATCCTGTATGCGGCTGTTCTCTCAATTCCGGCGATAGCGCTGTCATGGCTTGCCGGCAAATTGCGGCAGGCTTGAATTCAGAACAGCGCGATAACGCCTATTGCATGATCGTTCAAGCCCTACACCCCGTCTTCTGGCTAACCTGACTTTCCTCACCTACCCGAGTATCCGTCATGGCTCAGCCTCCCGCCGCCCCCATAAACCTCACCCAAAAAGCCTCGTTCATCGACCAACAATGGAGCCCACGCGTCGTCGCCGAAATGAACGACTACCAATTCAAGGTGGTGCGCATCGAAGGCGAATTCATCTGGCACTCCCACCCCGAAACCGACGAGGCATTCCTGGTGCTGGAAGGCACGCTGCGTATCGACCTTCCCGACGGCCCCGTCTATGTAGCGCCAGGCGAGCTGTATGTGGTCCCACGTGGGGTAGAACACCGAACGGCCGCCGAAGGCGAAGCCAAGCTGATGATGATCGAGCCACGGGGCATTTTGAACACCGGCCATGAAGGCGGGGACCGAACCGCCTTGAATGATCAGTGGATCTGAAGATTGCCCTTGGCCCAGGGCACGATCATCAGTGCCCCGGCAATGAAACCTTCTCAACCGGTTATGATCTGCTGCAATGCTTCAAGGAAGACTGCGGGAAAACCATCGACCTTCCGGCCACGGCTGACGAGCGCGCGCTCGACCGCCAGTACGCCAAGCTGCTTGAAAGCCCAGGCACATTAAGGAGGATAGCGCCATGATACTGCCCCACTTTAGTTACCACCCGGACCCTCTCGGCAGCGGTTCGGTACAACCCTCCTCGACCGTCTGCGTGAGCTGCGATCAGGCGCGAGGCTACATCTACGTAGGCCCGGTCTATGCCATCGAAGAATACGACGCGTGCATCTGCCCATGGTGCATTGCCGACGGGAGCGCGCACCAGCGCCTGGGTGCGACGTTTGTCGATGAAGAGAGCATCGGCCTGGACGGTGAGGAAACCCTGAGCGAGGAGCAGATTGTCGAAGTCAGTCAACGCACGCCGGGCTTCAATGGCTGGCAACAGGAGCGCTGGTTCACTCACTGCGATGATGCGGGCGAGTTTATCGGTAAGGCAGGCCATGCCGAGTTGCTTGCACTGGGTAATGAAGCCATCGCGGCGGTCCAGGATTCGACGGGCTTGGAAGACGGTCCGCAGTGGCAAGCGTTTTTCAATGCGCTGGATAAGGACCACGGGCCTACCGCCTACGTATTCAAGTGTCGCCATTGCGCGACGCTGGGCGCCTACCAAGACAACCATTGACACCCAACCAACGTTGAAGCCTATGAATAAAACCGAATGGCAAGCCCTTAAGCCCAAGCTTAAAAAGTACTTCGCAATTATCTTCATGCTCGGCTTAGCGGGGCTGCTTACCTACGGCTACCTGCACAAACCAGAGCTTGCTCCCCAAATAGTCCTGAAGCAAAACTTCATACCGGGGGAATGGCTTTATATCGTCGAGGAAGCCAGGGACCGTTCGGAGCCCAAGACGTTGAAGTTTTATATGGATTACCGTGAGTCGACTGACGAAACCATGAAGGTGTACCTGGGCAAGACGCCGCCCTTTCTGGTCACGGACACTGACTTGAAAGACGTGGTCATCCAGCGCGTCGCCAACGGCCTGCACATCAAACTCAAAGGCGCCGTCAGCCGTTATCACAGCGACCTTTACCTGAGGGACGGCGACACTTACACCACGTATCGCATAAGCCTAGAACAAGTCGAAACCCGACCGCCCTTGCCGAGCGGTCGGTAAGCTTATTTCAACAGGGCGATCAGCATGATCGCCAGATGGGCATAAAAGAAGTCATGGCCCACACCGTCCGCGTGACCTGGCGCCCTCACTCAGGCTTGGCGTCAGGCACCCACAATGTGCTCAAGGTCGCGCGCGCTGGCGGAACTTGAGCAAGCCGACGGAATCAGACGCGAACACATGGCCGAGAGGCTGCAATATTGGTCGACAGTGCTCCAGCCCGTGTCACCCCTTGGTAAGATCAACCAACGGCGTCTGCCGCACCTCAGTCTCCCGCCCATCCTGAATCTCGCTCACCCGCTTCAAGGCTTTATCCACCGCCGCCTTATCCGCCAACAAGCTATAGCTGATGCGGAACTGCTTGTGTTCCTTGGGCCCAATTGTCGGCACCAGATTCAGTGGCCGCTGATAACGGCGGTTGTAGGAAAAACTTGTCCCCGGCTCCAGCCCCGTGACATAGCCCTGGCCTTGGGTATCGGTGTTTTTCCACAGGGAAAACACGGGCAGGGTCTGGGTATTGAAGCCGACCGAAACGCCCAGGCTGCCGGCCTTGTCATGCAACACGGTCAACGTATCGCCATTGGCATCGGCATACGGCACCACGTTGTACACCGTTTCGTCGTAGTCCTTGGTCGGTGCGCGGTAGGTTTGCCAGTCGGACAGATCGTCCTTGGCTTTGTCGTTGAACGGCGACACCTGTTTCACTGGCGCGGCGAAACGAGCGCCCTGCTCCAGGAACGGGGTGCTGAAGTTGCTGTGATACAGCGCCTGGTATTCCTTCGGATAGTCGCCGTTGTTGGTCAGGGTGTCGTTGAGGGCGAACACGACGCTGCCGGGTTCGGTGACCAGTTCGGTCGCGACCGAGAAGTCGACCTTCTTGAACGCCTGCTCTTTCAGTTCGCCGCGCAGGGTGATGGCGTACGGTGGTTTTTCATCGATATGCAGCGTGACTTTGTTCGCAGGAATGTTGGCGGCCCGACCGTGCAGGGTCAGCAGTTCGCCGTTGTCGACGCCGGGGTGGCCGACCCATTCGTATCCGCAGCGGGTGACCAGCTCATTGAAACCTTCCAACCAGCCCAGGCCACCGCGGCCATTGAGTTCGATGAAAGATGGATTGACCACTTCCTTGACCGGCGAATCCCAGCCCATGCGCACATTGCCAACCGAGGCCTGCAAGACGTTCATTCCGCGAGTCGGCACTACCGAGAGCTTCATCGTGCCGTTATCGATGTCGACGATGCTGACGCCCTCCTGCCGACCGCCGTGCAAGGTGCGCAAGGTAACGCTGAAGGGTTTGTCGGTTTTTATTCCGAGTTGCGTACTGGTGATCTGCCAGCCCTGGGCGGCTTTGTCAGTGTCGAGAAGAACGTAATCCCAGGCCATGGCGTGGGACGCAGCGGACAGTGCGCTGAGGGCAACAAAGAGTTTGAGCGGGGTCATGGCGGCAGCCTATCTTGGAGTTGTGCCATTTTTATAAACGTGATGAAACGTTTCAGCAAGCTAAAAAATCGACACGTCACTGATACCCGATTTCTGCCTTCTGTGGCCGACTAAAATCGCTGGTTAGGAGCCATTTGGTGTGGAATGTAAGAATTTACCGCCTTTAGCTTCAACTGCCGAGCGAACTGCCGCGGCGTCTGATTTCGAACCAATAAATGCAAGTTGCAACTTAGGGAGCATGCTTGAGGTGTTACTTAAAGCGGCAATAGCTGAGTTGGCTGCAAAAGAACTATCGGTTCCTGAGATGGCGACACGAACATCAGCTTTGCCTGCAGGGGCAATTATTCGGTGGATGCTTGAAACAATTGGAGAGTCTAAACCTGCACTTCCGATAAGAGCGGATGCCATAGCTCCGGAAATGCTGTTATCTGCTGCGGAAACCCAAACCAAATTGAATTTTTGTTGCTCAAATAAAATTGCCGCAGATCTTGATGCCGGTAGCTGCGAAGGTACGAATCGCCAAGACCAGAAGAACAACGTGCAAGTTGCCTTGCTCTATTCTTGGCATCCTGAATCAAGGAGCCTCGGAGCGCAGACAGGTGAGCGCTGCGACGCTGATGTGACGCGACCGCCCTTACCGAGCGGTCGGCCAGCTTATTTCAACAGGGCGATCAGCGCGCACACCAGCATGATCGCCAGCGCCGGCCACTGCATGGGCATGAAAAAGAAGTGATGGCGCACGCCGTCGGCGTGAACTTGGCGATTCAATACAAAGCCCAGCACAACGTTGATCGCCGATCCGATCCCGAACCCGATCAACAGCTGCGTGAGCGACGTATCGCCGGGCTTGACGCTCGGATCGGGCCAAAGCCACATCACCAGCAGCAACATGGCTATAGGTGTAAACAAGGTGAACCAGCCTGCACCGCGATAGATCATCGTTCAGTCCTCAGTGTTAAAGCTGCCGGCTCACGCCAGCTCGCGGGTGTGTTCCTGGGCGGCAAACACAGCGTCCAGGGTATTGAGGAACAGGTCATGGCTCAGAATGCCGGTGGCGATGGTCGACAATACGGCTTTGTCGCTCTCGTCCTTGATCACCACTTTTTCGGTCCAGGCATTGAGGTCGACGGTGCGCAGTGAGGACATCGGCACTTTGCGGCCTTGGTATTCGAGGAAGGCGCGGCTGACGAGAATCGGCGAAGTGGTGATTTTCAGGAAGTTGCCGCTCATGCGCTTGCCCCAGACCTGCCCCGAGCTGATGCAGTTGAACGTCACCGCCCCACCCATCTCCAGCGTCGCGATCACTGCCGGCATGCGTGCGCGTATGTGCAGCTCGCGCACCAATTGCTGGAATTCGAAAAAGCCCTTGAGGCTTTCAATCACTCGGTGAAACGGCTCCGACGCGTTACGACGATAGGCCACGTTGGTGATCATGCCAGTCATCACGGTTTGCCCGGAGCCGAACAGGTACAGGTCTTCGATGTCGGCAAAGGCGGTGTAGTCGCGCTGGTCGTGGATGAAGCGCTCAATGCCGTGCTCATACACGTTGTAACGCGGCGCGCGCAGTTTTTTGTGCCAGGCATAGCCGGCAAACACGCCCAACGCAAGAACGGTGAGCAAGGCGCTGGTGAAGTAAATCACGGTTTGAGGGCTGCTGAAGCTGAACGACATGCCGCGCGCAGTCTGGGTGACGGGGCCGTTACTGCCCGCCGGCAGAATGGTGCCCAGGTACAGCACAAACACCGCGAGCCCCAGCAACGCAACGCCGAATATCAAACTGAAGATCAGGAAACCCTTGCCGTGGCGAAAACTGGCGATCAGTTCGCCGGTGGCGGATGGCGCTTGAGTGGGGGATGACTGCATGGGTATTCGCGTCCTTGTAATGGGTTAGGCCTTGCACCCTATCCTTCTGGTGGCTGGGTGCGCTGGCACGGCGAGTTGGAGCATGGCTAATTAATATCGTTCCTTGTGCGGACGACTTTAGCCTGCACAAGCCAAACGCATCACAACTTTAAGGCCTTTTTTTTCATGCGCAGAACAGTGATCATCGCCCTCCCCCTAAAGCCCCGGGAACAGAGACCATGGAATTGACGCTGGAAGCGGTTGCGCTCTTTGCACTGAAGCTGGTGCACGAGACGGACGGCGGCAGCCCGGTGTTGCGGGATGATCTGGTGATGCAAGCGTATGACCGCGAGGTGTTTGGGTTGTTGGTGCGGCAGGGGGATTTGTGCGCGATTCAGTTGAAGCTGGATGAGTGCCTGGCGTCAGCGCTCGAATCACTGGGCGGCGCAACGACCGTGATGGGGCGCGAGCTGCAACGGCTTGCGCTGCAAGTGCGCCAGGCGCCGACACTGGAAGCCCTCAATGCCCCGCTCGACGCACTCAAGGATTACCTGAAAGCCATCCTGTAACCCGCGACTAGCGCCGGCCTTCCACTGCCATCCGCACCGCCAGCCCCATCAGCACCGAGCCCATCAGCCAGCGCTGCACCATCTGCCATCCCGGACGCGTAACGAAAAACACCGCAATGGACCCCGCCAGGGTCGCAATCACCGCATTCACGCTGACGCTGATGAATATCTGCGTGAAGCCCAGCACCAGGGATTGCATCAGCACACTGCCATGGCCGTGCGGGTCGATGAACTGGGGCAGCAACGATAAGTACATCACCGCCACCTTGGGGTTCAGCAGGTTGGTCACCAGCCCCATGGTGAACAGTTTGCGCGGGCTGTCCTGGGGCAGGCGCTGCACCTGGAACGGCGAACGGCCACCCGGCTTGACCGCCTGCCAGGCCAGATAGGCCAGGTACAACGCCCCGCCAAACCGCAGCGCGTCGTACGCAAAGGGCACCGCCATCACCAACGCGGTAATACCCAAGGCCGCGCACAGCATATAAACCAGAAAACCCAACGCCACGCCGCCTAGGGAAATAAACCCGGCCGCGCGCCCCTGGCAGATCGACCGCGAAATGAGGTAAACCATGTTCGGGCCGGGCGTCAGCACCATGCCGAGGGATATCAGCGCATAGGCAAGCCAGCTGGACAGTTCAGGCATGGTCGGGCTCCCTGGAGGTTGTTCTGTCGACGCGAAACATCTGGTCAACGTTGAAGGGTTGGACGCCATGGTAGGGCGTTCAAAATGCGCGCGTTAGATACAGATCCGTGATCAAAACGTCATACACCGACCGCAGCACTCACCCAAGGGCAGGCACATGATCGATTTCAACAACAAAGGCTTCTTCAAGCTCAAACAAAACAACGAGTACGCCGAACGCGTGGCGTCATTGCTGCTGGACGGCGAGGAAGTGGTCGGCGCGTACAAGGCCATGCGCGACGGCGTGGTGTTCACCACCAAGCGCATCATCGCAGTGAACGTGCAGGGGATTACCGGCAGCAAGAAGGACTTCACGTCGCTGCCGTACAAGAACATCGTGGCGTATTCGGTGGAAACGTCGGGGACGTTTGATTTAGACTCGGAGCTGGAGATTTACTTTTCTTCGTTGGGGAAGGTGAAGTTTGAGTTCACCGGCAAGACCTCGATTGTGGAAATATCCCGGTTGATTTCCAAGCACCTGCTGACTTGATCAGCGGGTGAAAAAAAGACCTCAGCGTCCCGAGGTCTTTTTACTGCCTACACGGTTTAAACGGATGTACCTCGATCAAAAGGTGAGAGCTGGCTTGCTCACAATTAAGCAAGAATTGCATTCTAAAACTACAACATTACTTCATAGGGCCCAAGCAGCTTACTGGTCTGCACTAGCCCCTGCCGCATCAACATCTCGAGATACCCTTCACCATTCATCGACGGCCTCGCTAGTGCGCGCCTTTGCTTCTGCACTGCAGCCAACACGGCCGCCTGATCCAAATCCCAAAGGTCCGAGATAAAATCGTCGGGATGCATCGGTTCTATGTCATAAGCCGCGAGCACATGCACTGGAAAGTCTTTCAAATTGAAAGTCACGATGACTTCCGCCTTACTCCGGATCGCCGCCGCCAGTACGTGACGATCATCCGGGTCAGGCAAATCCAAGCTTGAACACAAGTCTCCGTAACCCGTCACCAACGCATCCGGTATAGCCTTGTCCATCAACGCCGAAATTTTATCTACTTGGTCGGTAGTGACATCAGGTCGGTTTTTGAGGACGTTACGCTTCCACTCCCCATGAATCTGTCGGGTCCACCGCGCCCGGTACAGCCCGGATAAACCAAGCCACATCAACAAATCCCTGAGAGCCGCGGGGTAGAGAACACAGGCGTCGTAAACCGCAGTGAACGGCGAACACCTCATTCGTCGTACCCCAATCCCAACTCCCGGGTCTGCCGCACCAACTCCTCCATCGCCTCTTGGCTTTCTGCATCGCGCTGCTGCTTGAACGCCATCAAATCCGAAAACCGAATACGTCGATGACGCCCCGTCTTCGTAAAAGGAATGGCGCCTTCTTCCAGCATTTTGACCAAATGCGGGCGTGAAACGTTAAGCAGGTCGGCAGCTTCCTGGGAAGTTAATTCAGCATGGACGGGGACAACTTTGACGGCATTGCCCAGCGCCAGCTCACCCAAAATATCGACCAGCAGGCGCAGCGCGGATGTGGGGAGCACGAGAGTGTGGGGCTTGTCTTCTTTGTCGAAAATGTCGATGCGTTGGGTTTCGAATTTGGTCGATAGCAACGAGGCCAGTTCGCGTTGGCCTTGCACGGCGGCTTCGACTTCCTTTTCCAGCGGAGGAATTGTTTTAGGGAGGTGATGGGTGATCATGGTGCTGCCTCGTCGTCACGTAGTTCAATTGAGCTCAACCTAAACGAAACAAACGAAAATCGCAATATTCGAAACCAACTGGTGATCCTGTTTACTTTTCCCACACTCACAGTCGAACAATGCCAATTCCAGCCCCCTGATCGCCCCCCGTAGGCTCACTTCCTCGCACAAGGAAGTGAGCCAGTCATGTCAGAACGCTTTTACCCCCTTACCGAAGAAGAACAACGCAGGCAACGAATCCTGACGCCGCAACCGTCGTGCGTGCCCTATTCGCCAGCGATTGATTTATCCGAGCCCTCCCCTGCCCCGGCACCCACGCCAGCCAAACCTCCCGGTTGCGTCTTCATCAAGCCCTGCCAACTGCCGGACGGTTTCACCCGGTACGCAGACCCCACCGGTTATGTCCCGATGGAGCTGGTCAAGGAGTACGCCCATTTCAGCCTGTTGGGTGGGCGCGAGGTGGACGGACGAGGCGCGGTGGCGTTGCGCAAGATCGGCGGCAGCGCATTGCCCGCGGGCTTGGGGCAGTTGGCGTTGCGTTCAGCAGTGTGGGAGTCGGCGGCGACTGCCGTCGGGTCTGTCGCCGGTGGCCTGTTGACCGGTTTGGTGGCGCTGGCCTGGCCGTCCGAGTTGGGTGACAGCGCGCTCTACAGTGAGGAGCAGTTGCGCTCGATGGCGCGGGCGCGGTCACAGATGCGTTTGCATATCGAACAACGCGAGGACGGTACGCTCAAGGGCTATGGGTTTTATACCGGCAATCATCCGACCTGGCAGATGATTGATGTGGTGCAGTTCCAACGCCGTGGCGAGCAGTTTGTGGCGGATTTGGGTGAGGGTGTCGAGCTGATCTGGACGCCTGCCGTTGATCCGCAGGACACGCTGGGTATTCCGGCATTGGAGGCTGCACCGCAAGCGCCGGTCATCTGGATTTACCCGCCGACGGAGAAAGCCGCGCAGATTCTGGTGAACCCGGTGTATCCGCCGGAGTATCGGGATTTTATTCTGGTGTTCCCGGTGGAGGCGGGGGTTCGGTCATTGTATCTGGTGGTTAACAAGCCAAGGAAAGGGCTAAGAAACCCAGACCATGATTACTTCCCTGCCCCCGAAACCGAAGACATAACAGGCTTCCCTGGTCTTATTGCCCAAAAGCCTGTGACACGAAGAAAAAACGGAGCGGGCTTACGTGAACGATGGATAGACGCAAAAGGACGAAAAATTTTTGAATGGGATGCCAAGAAAGGCGAACTGGAAGTCTATCGAAACAGTGATTTGGAACACCTCGGCGCATTTGACCCTTACACCGCCGAACGTCGAGGACCGGCGGATCCAAAACGCCGAATTTACAGATAAAGAGGAACGCGGAAAATGGTAATGAAAATCAGATTGCGGTGGTACGAAAAACACAGCAATGACTTGAAGGCAGATGAGTATTCAGTGGATATCGAGGACTCGGACAGTGTTTTTGAAGCGTTGGGTTTAGGCGGGGAAACCGCGATATATGCCGATGTATTCGACATGCTGCCTGACTGGACAATGATTATTCAGCCGTATTTCCAGCACATGATTGAACCCGACCGCCTCGACTACCAGATTTCCTTCCGTTACCAAGGCGCGTGGCCACCTCCTCCAAAGCAACCTAAGACGAGGACCTGATGCAATGAGACCTACACAGCAAAAGCCTCTCCTCTATCGCTCCGTCAACACCCGAACCCACGGCGTTCACCACGGGAGTTGCAGCGCTTACCGGTACGAACGACACAGCAAAAAGAAAAAGCGCGCCCTATCTACCCGAGGCTCAATGCACAGTCATCAACGGCACGGTTTTGATTACACACCGCTATTCCGATTCCTCCTCTCCAAAGTCGGCCACCCATGGAGCAAGGTCTTCAGCGAAGCCACCGCCCGCCTGGATCGTCCGGACCCGGTGTTCTGGATGGTTGCGCTGCATGAAAGCGACAAGCAGGAATACGTGAGGACGGATGAGAATACCTACTACAGCGGCTTGTGGGTGGACGAGGCTGGCCTGCTGCAGAAGGTCAACCCGCAGCTGACGCCCGAGCACATGAAATCGTTCTGCGACTGCTGCACCCATACCTTCAACGGCTTAGTATTCGCACAGGCTCTACCGCGCGAACGGTGGGCAATGCCCACCGTCCAATCAACTGCGCTCGACCCTCCTTCTTCCCTTCAACCAACACCCGATTCGCCGGATCCGTAATATCAAACACCTGCTGCGAACACGCCGAATTAGTGCCTTTGAACTGAAACTCCACCAGATACACCTTCGCCTTCTCCGGGCTGAGCGTACTCATTACCGGCCCGCAGCTGTAGTAGGCGCCATTGCCCTGGCTACGCGCCGAGCTGGATGCGGTGAGTTTCTTCCTTGAACAGGCTTGGCGATGAGTCGCGTTGGTCGGACTGGCAGGCGCACAGGATGAGGGTGATGAGAGAGAGCAGCGCAATTCGCTTCACAGGGAATGTCCTTATCGGTGTGAGGGACTGATGCCTTGACCTGCGATTAAACAGGGTTATTTCGGCTGAAACGTCTCAAGATACGCCAATATGTTTTCAATCTTCTGCTGATCACTGATCCCCCAGAAGATCATCCGCGTGCCGCTTACCACCTTCTTCGGCGCTTCAATGTAGGCGGCCAGTTTGTCGCGGGTCCAGACCACACCAGAGTTTTTCATCGCGTCGGAATACTGGTAATCCGTGGTAGTCCCCGCGGGCCGGCCGATGATGCCGTTGAGCTGCGGCCCGAAACCACCGCGCGCATCTTCGCCGACACTGTGGCAGCCACCGCAGGCCTTGGTGAAGAGCTTGGCGCCCGCCTCGGCATCGCCGGCGGCAAAGGCCGCGTGGGTGTTGAACATCAGGGCGAGGGTGAACAAGGCGTACTTCATGGTTGACTCCACATCGGCTGTTACGGGCAATTATGCCTGTTTGTCGGGAGCACATGCCCATTCAGATCATCGCTTCGGTCCAGGCGGTGACCACGGCGCACCACGCGTCAAACGCGCAACCTAGACGCCCTGAAGCGACCACCCATCGCCCCGCGCAGATTCTATCGAACCTATCCCGCCGCGCCCCACTCCACCTTAGTGTATTCCCCTGATGGAGAAGTAAGGATCATGGCTCAGCCATCGATTTTAGTACTGGAAGATGACGAGATCATTCGCGCATTAATGGTGGACGTATTGGAGGATTTCGGTGCGGTAGTGACGTCTTTTCCTTCGGCGGATGAGGGGATGATTTACCTGGAACGCGAGGATGACCCTGTCGACCTGATTGTCAGCGATATTCAAATGCCGGGTTTACTCAATGGCTATGACTTAAGCCGAGTGGTCGCCCACCGCTGGCCATCGGTGCGGGTGTTGTTGACTTCCGGGAATACCAAAATGGCCGAGCAGTTGGGTGGCTCCGTACGGTTCCTGCCCAAACCCTGGAGCACCGAGCATTTAATCGAGTGCGTGCAGATGGCGCTCGCCCAGCAAGGCTTGCCCCTGCATTGATAGCGTCGCGACATCACTTGCAGCGAACTTCGCGACGGGCCCGGTGGTCCATTGATGACGCAAGGAGCGACATTTCTGATCCGCTAGTCAGCCTTTTCGCCTTGTGCGTCTAGTTACCGACTACGAGTTGTGTAGAATCGTCGCCCATTTGCGCGCGTCATTCATGGCCGAGAGGCCCACAGTTCGAGCTTACTGAATGCATTCTCAGGCCCATGACGTCGATGCGCCCTCCCTGCTGGAAGCGTTGCGCACAGGCACGGCCCTGCTGCATACCGCGCTGGAGCAGCGCCTGCCGTTTTTCTCCGAGCGTTTTGATGCCGACTGGTATCGGCGCCTGCTCCAGGCGTATTTCGGCTTTTATCAGCCCATGGAAGCGGCACTTTACGGCAGCGCCTTGATTCCTGAAGGCTTCAACACAACGTTGCGTGTGAAAACACCGACACTGCTGAGTGATCTCTACGCCTTGGGCCTGGATGATCACGCCATCGACACCCTGCCCCGTTGCACGCAACTCCCGACGTTCGACACCCATGCCGCCTGCCTCGGTGCCCTGTATGTCCTGGAGGGCGCGACCTTGGGTGGTCAGGTGCTTCGCCGTGAAATGGCTCAGCGTCTGCATGTGAATGCCGACAACGGCGGTGCATTTCTCAATATCTACGGGGTGGAGACCGGGCGGCGCTGGAAAGATTTTCTTGATTACCTGGGCGACCAGACGCTGGACGCGCACGCAAAACAGCGCGCCGTGGACGCCGCCCGCTCGACATTCAGCTGCTTTGAGCAATGGCTCGACAGCCAGGAGGTACTGCTATGAAACCCGAAGATTTTGAAGAGCTGCTTGCCAACTGTGCCGACGAACCCATCCGCTTTCCCGGGGCAATCCAGCCCCACGGGGTGCTGCTGACGCTGTCGGAACCCGGCCTGGAGATCATCCAGGTCAGCGCCAACGTCGGCACCTTGTTCGGCCAAGCGCCCGAAGCGCTGCTGGGCCAGCCGCTGCACAGCTTGATCGGTGCCGAACACGCCCAAGCCGTCCGGGTCATGGCCCAAACCAATACCTTCTTCGATATGCCACCGTTGCACGTTACCCTGAACGGTAAGGATTTCGAAGGCTTGCTGCACCGCCATCAGAACGTGCTGGTGTTGGAGTTCGAGCCGCGACTCAAGGACTTCCGCCCTCGCGCGGTGAACGGTCGCACCAGTAACCTGGGCAAGATGCTGCAACGTTTGCAGGCGGCGAAAACCCTGCAGGCGCTGTACGAAATCAGCGTGAATGAAATCCAGGCCATGACTGGCTACGACCGCGTGCTGATCTACCGCTTCGAAGACGAAGGCCATGGCCAAGTCATCGCCGAAGCGTCGGCGCCGTCCATGGAGCTTTTCAACGGCCTGTTCTTCCCAGCGTCCGACATCCCGGAGCAGGCTCGCGAGTTGTATCGCACCAACTGGCTGCGCATTATTCCGAATGCAGCCTACGAACCGGTGCCGTTGGTGCCCACGTTGCGCCCCGACACCGGCCAGCCTCTGGATTTGAGCTTTTCCACCCTGCGCAGCGTGTCGCCGATCCATTGCCAATACATGCAGAACATGGGCGTACTGTCGTCCATGAGCATCTCGCTGATGAGCGGCGATAAACTCTGGGGCCTGATCAGCTGCGGCAACCGCGAACCCCTGCTGGTGCCCAATGACCTGCGCATCGCCTGCCAGACCATCGGCCAGGTGCTGTCGTTGCAGATCAGCGCCATGGAAGCGCTGGACCTCAGCCGCCAGCGTGATGAAAAACTCGAAGCCCTTGCGCGGCTGGATCGCACCATGAAGGCGTCGCAAGTCAGCGTGTTCGATGGCCTGGCCCAACAACCGCAATGGCTGATGGACCTGACCCTGTCCGGCGGCGTGGCGATCATTGAAGACAAACAGTTGCACCGCTACGGCAACTGTCCGGAGCCGGCGCAGATCCGGGTGTTGCACAAGTGGCTGCAGCAAAGCGCCGAGCCGGTGTTTTCCAGCCATAACCTGGTGGCGGTGTACCCGCCGGCGGCCGCGTTCCAGCAGGTGGCCAGCGGCGTACTGGCCATGAGCCTGCCCAAACCGGTGGATAACGGCGTGCTGTGGTTTCGCCCGGAAGTGAAAGAGAGCATCCAGTGGAGCGGCGATCCGAAAAAGCCGCTGGACATGGAAAGCTCCGACGCCGGCCTGCGCCTTCGCCCACGTACGTCGTTTGAAATCTGGAAGGTCGAAATGGCCGGCATCTCAACCAAGTGGAGCCATGGCGACCTGTTCGCCGCCAACGACCTGCGCCGCTCGGCCCTGGAAAACGACCTGGCGCGCCAGGTGCTGCGCGAACAACAAGCCGTGCGGGCGCGTGAAGAGCTGGTGGCGGTGGTGTCCCATGACCTGCGCAACCCCATGACCGTGATATCGATGCTCTGCGGCATGCTGCAAAAAGCTTTCAGCTCCGATGGCCCGCATACGTCGCGACGGATTTCCTCGGCCATCGATACCATGCAACAGGCGGCCGGGCGCATGAACGTGCTGCTGGAAGACTTGCTCGACACGTCGAAAATCGATGCCGGGCGGTATGTGGTCAAGCCGGTGGCGCTGGATGTCAGCCAGATGTTCGAAGAGGCCTGTTCCTTGCTCGCACCGCTGGCGTCGGAAAAAGGCATTGACCTGTCGTTCAACGCCGAGCCGGGCCTGCAGATCAACGCCGACCCGGAGCGCCTGTTCCAGGTGCTGTCGAACCTGATCGGCAACGCCATCAAGTTCACCCCGCGCCAGGGCAATATCGGCATCAGCGCCATGAGCAATGGCGGGGAAATCGTGTTCTCGGTGCGTGATACCGGCGAAGGCATTGCGCCGGAACAACTGCCTCATGTGTTTGATCGCTACTGGACCCAGACCGAAAACAACCCCACCGGTAACGGCCTGGGGCTGTATATCACCCAAGGCATCATTCACGCCCATGGCGGCAAGATCGTCGCCGAGAGTGAGGTGGGCCGAGGCAGTGAGTTCCGGTTTACGGTACCGAGGGTGGCTGAAGGCTCGCCTACCTGATGCGGTTGCCGGTAGAACTTAGACCGGCAGTATCACCACCACTTCCAACCCGCCGCCCTGGCGCTCGGCCAGGGTCAGCGTGCCGCCATGTTCCAGCACAATCGCCCGTGCGGTAGAGAGCCCAAGCCCGACGCCGCCGGTGCTTTTGTTGCGTGAACCCTCCAGGCGATAAAACGGCAGGAATACATCCTCGCGGTGCGCTGCGGGTATACCCGGGCCACGGTCCAGCACGCGAATTACCACCTCACCCTGCTTGTGCTGCAACTCGATCTGCGGTGTCTTGCCGTAGTGGATGGCGTTGTCCATCAGGTTGGTCATCACCCGCTTGAGGCCCAGGGGCCGGCCGAAGTACACCAGGCGTGGCGGGCCGTTGAAGGTGAGGTCGATGGCCTGGTCGCGATAATCGTCGATCAGGGTCTGCAGCAACTCCGCCAGGTCCAGTTGGGTGGCCTGTTCCAGACGCGCGTCGTCGCGGAAGAACTCCAAAGCGGTGTTAATCATCGCCTGCATTTCATCGACGTCGCGGAACAGCCGCTGCTGCTGGTCGGTGTCTTCGATGAATTCGCCGCGCAGGCGCAGGCGGGTCAGCGGCGCACGCAGGTCGTGGGAGATGGCGGCGAGCATCTGGGTGCGGTCCTGTATGAAGTGCTGCAACTGCGCCTGCATGCTGTTGAAGGCAAGAATCGCCTGCCGGATTTCGTGAGGCCCCACCGGCTCGATGGGCGGCGCGCGAAAGTCGCTGCCAAAGCGCCGCGCACCTTGGGCGAAGTGTTGCAGCGGGCGAGCCAAGCGGCGGGTCGCGACCAGGGTGACCAATGCGGTGGAGATCAACACCAGCAGCACCACGATCAGGCTGCGCGGCCCGTCGTCCATTCCCCAACTGCGGGCGCCGGTGCTGAACATCAGCCAGGATTGATCGGCCAATTGCATCAACAGCACGTACTGGCCGTTGCGGTCGGGCCAGTCGGCTGGCCCATAGACCTCCATGGGGCGCATCGGGCCGTTGAGCAGGTGCTTGAACACCTGTTCTCCCGTGTTGAAGTCCGGGTCAGTGAGCACCGGCAGATCAAATGCCGTTCGCTGCGCCGCCCAGGTCACGCTGAAAGACCTGTCGCCCATCACTTGGGCAAGATGCGGTCGTTGTGCCGGTTCGGACGCCTCGATCACGCGCACCACCACAGCGACTTTTTCCAGCAGGCCGGTTTCGGTCAAAGGTGGCCTGGCCCACACCCCGGCCAGTTGCACGAACAACGCGTTGAACGCCAGCGCGGTGATCATCGCAATCAGCACGGTGAGTGCGATCCAGCGCGCCACCGTGTCGTGCGGTCGCCGGCTCATGAGCGGGTCACGCTGGCGGTAAACTGGTAGCCGCCGTTGCGCACGGTGCGGATCATCGCCGGTCGCTTGGTATCGAATTCCAACTTGCGGCGCAGGCGGCTGACTTGCACGTCGATGCTGCGGTCGAAGGCATCATGGCTATGGCCGCGCGCCAGGTTGAGCAACTGTTCGCGGGTGAGCACGCGTTGGGGGTGCTCGACGAACACCAGCAACAGGTCGAACTCGCCGGACGACAGCGGGATCATCACCTGGTCGGGCGAGCGCAACTCGCGGCGGGTGAGGTCCAGTTGCCAGCCGGCAAAACGGATCAGCGGGCGCGCAGCCTCGCCCATCGGCGGACGGCTCTCACCCGCGCGGCGCAATACCGCCCGCACCCTGGCGAGCAGTTCGCGGGCGTCGAAGGGCTTGCTCAGGTAATCATCGGCGCCCATTTCCAGGCCTACCACGCGGTCGCTGAGTTCACCCATGGCAGTGAGCATGATCACCGGCGTAGCGTATTGCTGGCGCAGGCGCTGGCACAGCAGCAAACCGTTGTCGCCGGGAAGCATCAGGTCGAGGATGATCAAGTCGGCGGGCTGTTGCTCCATGGCCGACCACAGCTCGGCACCACTGGCGACGGTCTGCACCGAATAGCCGTGTTGCAGGAAAAATTTCTTCAGCAGGGCGAGGACTTCAAGGTCATCGTCAACGATTAACAGGTGGCTCACCGGCAGGCTTCACTGGGCTGGGACAAGGCGTCATCTAAAACTATTCGAAGCGGCCCGTCATATATTTCAACCGTGCAATAAAGCGTCAACAGCGCAATAAACCGGACATCTTTGCGCAAGGCGCCCATGCCAGCATCGGCCTCCTTTTTGCGGAGACTGCGCCCATGCACTCATTGACCTCCCCCCGGCATCTGGCTCGCCAGGCCGTGCTGTTACTGACGATATCTTACCTGACCGGTTGTGCCAGCCCGGCCCCGGTAACACCCACCACCCGCTGCGCGCAGGTGAACCACCCGGTGTATGACCCGGCCGAACCGGTCAACCGCGGGGTGTTTGCCTTCAACCGTACGGTGGATGACTACGCCCTCGCGCCTGTGGCGCGTGGTTACCGCTACCTGCCGGATTTTTTCCAGCAGGGTGTGCATAACTTCGCGAGCAACTTCAGCGAGCCGCAGGTGTTTATCAACGACCTGCTGCAAGGCAACCCGCGCCGCTCGGTCAACACCCTGGGGCGCTTCGCCGTGAACACGACAGTGGGCGTGGTGGGACTGTTCGATGTGTCGGACCGTCTGGGCATCCCGCGCCATACCGCCGATTTCGGCCAGACATTCGGCGTGTGGGGCGTGGGCAACGGCCCCATTGTCGAATTGCCCCTGCTGGGCACGAGCAACAGCCGGGATGCCGCGGGCAAGGTCTTGGGCTTCCTGGTGTCGCCACTGGGGGACAGCGATACGGTGCAGACCCTGGGCACTATCAGCCTGGTCGGCGGTACGGTGGATACACGGGCGTCACTGTTGCCGCTTACCGACAGCCTGCAAAAACTGCCGGATTACTACAGCGCATTGCGTAATGTGGTGGCGCAAAACCGGGCTGCTTTTGTGCATGAAGGCCAGGAAGGCGCGACATCCGCGGCACTTGAGGGTTGTGCGAACAAAGCTTCGGACGACTTTTAAAACGCGCCTATTGAGAGTCATATCTTGCAGCATGGTGTTTATCGCCGACAGGCTTCGGAGCCTATAAGTTTGGGCTCACTTCGCTCCTGAAGGTGAAGTAATCCTCTACTTATAGAAGGAAACATTCATGTCTAGCGCTATCAACCACTCCCTGGGCAGCTTTCATTACCAACCTCTGCAGCAGGATGCTGCGCAGCCCCAGCGCAGGAAGCGCAGCATTGACGAGACACAACTGAACGTCGCTGACTCTGGATGCACAGGGAACAACGATCGACGCACAAACCGAGGCGGTATGGACAGCCTGGGTCGGGGCAACGTGCTTTAACCATCCGCGTACGAGGGGCAGTGCACGGCCCCTCGTTCCCCCTTAACAAAACCATGACATTCACTCGCTTAAACTCGCCGGTTCAATCCAGCCCGGGACCACTGCCTGCATGCCGCACAACGACACACTGCCCGACGTACTCGCCGGCCCACTGCTGAGGCGCCTCGAACCTCGGCGCCTGGTGTTGTGGCTGGTGGGCAGCCGTGCATTGGAATTGAAGCTGAAGTTGCATTTACCCACGCAGACACTGGTGATCAACCTGGACAACTGCCAGGTTGTTCCCGTCGGCCTCCAGGCGTTTATCCACTTGATCGATGTGCCTCTGGACGACGCGCTGCCGCTTGACGTGGTAATCAGCTACGACCTGCTGGTTGACGACGCCGGCATTGCCGAGTGGGCACCGCACCTGCTGTACGCCAACGCCCAATACCCCAGTTTCGTAGTGCACAGCTGTATCCATCAGTTGGTACATGGCTCATGCCGCAAACCCCATCACAGCGCCGACGAGGGTCTGCTGTGTGTCGACCGCCTGCTGGCCGATGCCAGGACCGCGGCCGACCGACCGGCCTTGCTGATGATGAGCGGCGATCAGGTCTACGCCGACGACGTGGCCGGGCCGATGCTGCGCGCAATACATGCGTTGATCGCGCGCCTGGGCCTGTTCGATGAGTACCTGGAGGGTGCCGTAGTCGATGACAGCGCCAGCCTCTACGGCCACCCTGCCAGCTATTACCATCGCGCCGACTTGCTGCCAGCGCTGGACAGCAATGAAACCCTGCGCGAACGCTTCTTCGGCGGAGTGAAAAAACCGATCTTCACCAGCAGCACCGCCGACAATCACCTGGTGACCTTCGCTGAGGTCATCGCGATGTATCTGCTGGTGTGGTCGCCGACGCCTTGGACACTGATCTCGCCCGTGCCTGCGCAACTGAGCGCGGAACGACAGCAGCGTTACACCCGCGAGCAGGTGCAGATAGATCGATTCCGCGACGGCCTGCCCGGTGTCGCGCGGGTCTTCGCTCACCTGTCGACACTGATGATCTTTGACGATCACGACATCACCGACGACTGGAACCTGAGCGCCCAATGGGAAGAGACTGCCTACGGCCATCCCTTCTCCAAGCGCATCATTGGCAACGCTTTGCTCGCCTACCTGCTATGCCAGGGCTGGGGCAACCAACCGGATGTGTTTGGCGAGCTGATCGGCCAAACCCAGGCGCTCACTGCCAAGCCCCAGGCCAACCACCTGGACGCCGCCGCGCAGGATGAACTGCTCGAAGCGCTGCTGAAATTCCAGCGTTGGCATTACGTGCTGCCCACCTCGCCCGCCCTGGTGGTGCTCGACACCCGCACCCGCCGTTGGCGCAGCGAGTTCACCCTCAAGCAACCGTCGGGCCTGCTCGACTGGGAGGCCTTGAGCGAACTGCAACAGGAACTGCTGGACCATCCGTCGGCGATCATCGTCTCGCCCGCCCCGATCTTTGGCGTCAAGCTGATCGAGACCGTGCAGAAAATCTTCAGTTGGTGCGGCCATCCGTTGTTGGTGGATGCGGAAAACTGGATGGCCCATCGCGGCGCCGCCCAGGTGATCCTCAATATCTTCCGTCACTCGCGCACGCCGGGTAACTACGTGATCCTCTCGGGCGACGTGCACTACTCGTTCGTCTATGAAGTGCTGATCCGTCATCGCAACGCCGGCCCGCGCATCTGGCAGGTCACCAGCAGCGGCATCAAGAACCAATTCCCACCGCGCCTGCTGGAATGGTTCGACCGCCTCAATCGCTGGCTCTACTCACCGCGCTCCCCCCTGAACTGGTTCACCCGCCGCCGCACCATGCAGGTGGTGCCGCATATTCCGGAGCACGCCGAGGCCGGCGAACGCTTATGGAATTCAGCGGGGATTGGCCAAGTGTTTTTCAACGGGCAGGGCCAGCCTGAGGCGATTTACCAGCACAACGCGGATGGGAGGGTGCGGACGAGGATGGTGGCGCCGAAACGGTAGCTAATAGCCATCATCTATAACCGTACATCTGCCCTATTCAAAGCGCCCAAGTCCCGATGTACAGTAGCCCCAGCCACGGAGTATCGGCGACAACAGTGGCAGGCCTTGAGTGCCTGCCCACGCAAGGAATGCGCAGATGGACGATACCTCCGACACAAATCCGCTGAAGCAGGATTTCTCTCACTTCAACGCGGACATGCTGCACACCGTCCTTGAGCTGGTCAGTGACGGGATCTGGGATTGGAACGCCAATACCGGGTTCGTCTACCGCAACCCTGGCTGGTACGAAATGCTGGGCTATCACCGCCATACGCTGGAAAACAACATATTCACCTGGGAGAGCGTGATCCATCCGCAGGATTATCCCCAGGTGATGAAGCAGTTCGACGACTACATCCACCGTCGCGCCCCCAATTACCAGGCCGAGTACCGCTGCCGCAAGAAAGATGGCAGCTACCTGTGGATCGAAGACCGGGGTTACGTCATCGCGCGCAATGCTGACGGCTCGGTGGCGCGGATGGTGGGCGCCCACCGCGATATTCATCTGAGAAAATGCTCTGTCGAGCAGTTGCAGCGACGTAACCAATCCCTTGAGGCGCTGGTAGCCGAACGCACCCGTGAGCTGTCGCGGGTCAATCAGCAGTTGCAATTGCAACTTGATGAAAATCGCTCCCTGGCCGAACGAGATGCCTTGACCCTGGTCGCCAACCGCTACCGCCTGGAAAAAGTACTGTTGGAAGAATGCGTCCGCGCGCAGCGCTTTCGCCTGGCGCTGACCCTGATTGCGATGGATGTCGATGACTTCAAGCCGATCAATGACCAGCACGGCCATGGAGTGGGTGACCAGACGCTGGTTCAGTTGGCAGAGTGCCTGGAAAGCTGCGTTCGCCCGGGTGACCTCTTGGCCAGGTGGGGCGGCGATGAATTCATGCTGGTCCTGCCCGAGACTTCCCTGGAGGCCGCAAAGGCACTGGCGCAGAGCATCCGCCAGACATTAAGCCACCGCCCGCACACGGGCGGTATCAAGATTACCGTGAGCCTGGGCGTGGCTGAACGCCGAATGCATGAATCCCCCGCCGACCTGATGGCGCGTGCCGATCAGGCGTTGTATCGCGCCAAAGCGGCGGGGAAGGATGGCGTGTCGGAATAACGCCTTGCTGTTATCGAACCGGCGGCGCGTTCATTTGAGCCGCAAACGACCTTTAGGCAAGAGCTCCTTCCGATTTGGAATGACCCGGCGACTTTATTTCGTTTGCGGCAGGGGCAGGCGCCCGGCTTAGATAAAAACACGCCCGCCACTGCCGAGTCGCCGATTCATGAGCCGCGAAACCATCAGCCAGTCGATTTCCATCGTTCACCCCATCAGCCTCAGCCACGGCAAAAACGCCGAGGTCTGGGACACCTCGGGCAAACGCTATATCGACTTTGTAGGCGGCATCGGTGTGCTCAACCTCGGCCATTGCCACCCCGGCGTGGTGGAGGCGATTCGTGAACAGGCCACTCGGCTGACGCACTACGCGTTCAACGCTGCCCCACATGCGCCCTACATTGAGCTGATGGACCGTCTGACCGCGTTCGTCCCGGTGAGCTACCCGGTCAGCGGCATGCTGACCAACAGCGGCGCAGAGGCCGCGGAAAACGCGCTGAAAATCGCACGCGGCGCCACCGGTCGCACGGCGGTGATTGCGTTTGACGGCGCCTTCCACGGCCGCACCCTGGCCACGCTCAACCTCAACGGCAAGGTTGCGCCCTACAAGCAAAAGGTCGGCGTACTACCCGGCCCTGTGTATCACCTGCCCTACCCCAGCGCTGATAACGACGTGAGCTGCGCCGAGGCGCTGAAAGCCATGGACCGCCTGTTCAGCGTGGAAATCGACGTCAACGATGTGGCCTGTTTCATCATTGAGCCGGTGCAGGGCGAAGCAGGGTTCCTGGCATTGGACCGCGAATTCGCCCAGGCCCTGCGGCGCTTTTGTGATGAGAAAAATATCCTGTTGATTGCCGATGAGATCCAGTCGGGCTTCGGCCGTACCGGCCAGCGCTTTGCCTTCTCGCGCCTGGGGATCGAACCGGACTTGATCCTGCTGGGTAAAAGCATCGCCGGTGGCATGCCGCTGGGTGCAGTCGTTGGGCGCAAGGCGCTGATGGACAACCTGCCCAAAGGGGGCTTGGGTGGCACCTATTCCGGCAACCCCATCGCCTGTGCGGCGGCATTGGCCACGCTGGATGCAATGACCGATGAACACTTGAAAGCCTGGGGCTCACACCAGGAGGAAGTCACTGTCAGCCGTTATGAAACCTGGCGGGCCCAAGGCCTCACGCCCTACCTCGGGCGCCTGACGGGCGTCGGCGCGATGCGTGGCATCGAGCTGGCCAACGCCGACGGCACCCCCGCGCCGAACCAACTGGCCCAATTGCTCAGCCTGGCGCGGGACGCCGGTCTGCTGCTGATGCCCAGCGGCAAGGCTCGGCATATCATCCGCTTGCTGGCCCCCCTGACGATAGAGCCTGCGGTATTGGAGGAAGGGCTGGATATTCTTGAGACGTGCCTGAAGCAGTTGGTCTAGTCGCCAATGCCTGCGCCTGACAAATCTCCCTGTAGTGAGCGGGCTTGTCCCGCGCTGGGTGGCGAAGCCGCCCCAATAAAAGTCACCGCCGAGCTTCAGATAGGACTAGGTCGTCGGGTTTGGGGCGGCTTCGCCACCCAGCGCGGGGCAAGCCCGCTCACTACAAGTGACTCCTGCCCCCTCAAAGTATGTTTAGGGGCGACTATTTCTTACTGCCTTGACCTGATCCCCCTCCCCCCTGAAAATGCCCGACGCTTTTTTGTCCTCGTTTACTGAAGTAGTGAAATTTCAATGTCCGATTCCTACACCCCTGAAGAATCCGTAGTCGCCTTGCGCGCCAAAGCCGAATACGAAAACGCCATCAATCTTTCACAGCATGTGCCTGCCGCCAAGATCATCAGCGAGATGGTGCTGGACGCATTCCACACCTCCAAGGAAAGCGACCAGATCCGTGAGCTGCGCGTGGCGATCCGCCAGGCCCACGATGCCTTCGACGACGACACCGCCTACGACCTGATGGGCCAGCTCAAGCAACTCAAAGACGCCGAGGCCGCCGACAACGCCGCCCTGGAAAACCTCAGCAGCCAGTTCTCCATCAGCCGCATCCTGTCCAGCTTCAAGGACGACCCCGAGTTCCAGGAATTGGTCTACGGCCTGGCATTGAAAGTGCTGAACCAGAGCCACCAGGCCATCAGCAACCCGAGCGCCGGCAAGAGCAAGGCGTCACGGCCCAAGAAAGAAGCCGAAGTGTTTGTGATCAGCAAGGACGGCACCAGCGTCACCCTGCCGCTGCGCACGCCGCGCTCAAAGCTGAACGTGGACCGCGAGGCGTTCGAGTTCCTGGGTTTCAGCTTTGTGGGTGAAGGGGACGAAGCGGAACTGGAGGTTGAAAGCTTTGTGGATAACGCCGGCACCGAGCAGCCGCTGAGCCGCAAGAGCGTGATCACGGCGTTGCAACAGCAGACGGCGTTTGAGGGGTATAGCATCGCGCAGCAGTAACCCATTAGCAGTAACTCTGCCAGGCCCCATGTGGGAGCTGGCTTGCCTGCGATGCAGACACCTCGGTGTAACAGTGTTACCGAGGTGATGCTATCGCAGGCAAGCCAGCTCCCACATTAGTTTGTATTGGCTGAATCGACCCTTTTGACTTGCGCCGCAAACACCTCGCGAAAACGCGCCATCTCCCGTTTGCTCCCCACCGTCACCCGCACCCACTGCGGCCAGTCTTTCCATACACGTCCAATCAGCACGCCGTTCGCCGCGAGGCGCTCGATTACCTGTTCGGCCGGCTGTTGCACGTCGATCATGAAGCAATTGGCCTGGGACGCCGTGCAGGTAAAGCCACGGCCTTTCAACCATGTCACCGTCTCATCGCGCAGTTGGTGATTGAGCGCCTTGCGCTGGGGCAGCAGCTTCACATCTTCCAGGCTGGCAAGGCCGCCGAGCAGACTTGCGCCCGCCGGCACGTTGTCACCGCCAAACACCGCGAGCCGCTCCAGCAGCGCCGGGTGACCGATGGCCAGGCCCAGGCGAGCGCCGGCCATGCCGTAGATTTTCGAAAAGGTGCGCAGCACCAGCAGGTCGTCGTGGTCCTTGACCCAACTGACAACGCTGGGTACGTCGGCGAAGTCGATATAAGCCTCGTCCACCACCAACACGCTGCCCTTGGGTTTGTCCGCCAGCGCCTGACGGATAGCGTCGACGGGCGTGACGGTGCCGGTGGGGTTGTTGGGGTTGCACAGGTAGAGCATGCCGGGCTGGGAATCGGCGGCGAGCATGGCGGGGATGTCGTGGGCGTGGTCGGCGTTCAGGCTGACTTCCTTCACCGGTGCTTTGTTGGATGCGGCGGCCTGGCGTGGCACTTCGTAGGACGGCGTGGCCATGACCAGGCCGCGGGTCTCGCTGGTAAAGGCCAGCACCGCATAGCGCAAGGCGGCCATGGAGCCTGCGAACACCGCCACCTGCTCTTCGGCTATGCCCTGCTGCTGGGCGAACAGCGCGGCCAACGCATACATATGGCCGTAAGGATAGCGTCCGGACGTCGCGATGCCCTGCTGCATCGCCTCGCGCGCAGCGCTGGAGGGGCCGTAGGGGCTCTCGTTGTAGTTGAGCCGCACCTTGTCGGACTTGGCCGGCGGCGGCGCCGCAACCGCCCAATCCAGGCGCCCCAGCAATGGCAGGGCAGCGCCCACGGCGAGAAGGGTCCGACGACTAACGCTGACCATGTGACAACTCCTTGTTGTAGGCAGGTGATGGATTCGCACAGCTCGTACAGGGAGGTATGACGAGAAAGGCGCCTGCGAATTTAAACCTGCGCCCAAGAAAAAGCCCCGCGCTTCTTTCGAAGGCGGGGCTTTTTCACTGCGGGACTCTTCAGTGAGCGGCGGTCAGTGAGCGGAGGTCAGCAACAGCTCTTTCGGCACTTGGAAATCCAGGGACATCATCACGCTGAGCGCGGTGATGGTGAAGATCGAGAACACGAACAGCTTGCGCGCCCAGACGGTGTCATCCACCGCCTTGTAGCCGGTCCAGGCCATGTACAACCAGTACATGCCCATGGCCGCGGCCACGGCGAGGTAGCTCATGCCGGCGTAGCCACTGAAGGTCAACATCAAGGTCGCCACGAGGAAGGCCAGGATGTAGAGCAGGATGTGTTTCTTGGCGACCTGAATACCGCGTTTTACCGGCAGGACCGGAATCGAAGCAGCCAGGTAGTCATTGAAGCGAAAAATCGCGATGGCGTAGGAATGCGGCATCTGCCACAGGCTGAACATCACCAGCAGCACCAGCGCGGCCATGTCGAAGCTATTGGTTACAGCCACATAACCAATCACCGGCGGCATCGCCCCCGACAGACTGCCCACCAGCGTGCCGTGCACCGACTTGCGCTTGAGGTAGAGGCTGTAGAGGCCGACGTAGATGACAAAGCCGATCACGGCAAACAGCGCCGCCAGCGGGTTGGCCACCTTGTACAACAGCACTACACCGGCAACACCCAGGACGGTCGCGAAGATCAGCGCCAGCTTCAGGGAGATAAGGCCCTGGACCAGCACGCGATTCTTGGTGCGTTCCATCTTGATGTCGATGTCACGGTCGATGCAGTTGTTGAACACGCATCCGGAAGCTACCACCAGGGACGTGCCGATCATTGCTGCCAGGAAGATGGCCAGATCGACATGTCCCTTGGAGGCCAGGAAGAAACCGCCCGCCACAGAAAGCACGTTACCGAAAATGATCCCCGGTTTGGTGATTTGGATAAAGTGCTTAAGCGACATCGGGTTTTACCTCACTTCGCCATCATGTAGGTGTGGATGCTGAACATGATCCACAGCGACAGACCAACCAGCAGAACAATCACCAGGCCTGCGAACACGAACGCAATCACGTTCTCGCGCTGCTCCTTGGAACGATCCAGGTGCAGGAAGTACACCAGGTGAACCAGTACCTGGATCACTGCGAACGCCAACACGATCATCAAGGTGATCGACTTCGGCAAGGTTGGGTACATCACCAGGCCGAACGGGATCAGGGTCAGGATGACCGACAGGATAAAGCCGATAGCGTAAGACTTTACGCTGCCGTGGCTTGAATCGTGGCTGTCATGGGAGTGTGCATTAGCCATTACAGAGTCCCCATCAAGTAGACGACGGTGAATACGCAGATCCAGACCACGTCCAGGAAGTGCCAGAACAGGCTCAGGCAGCTCAGGCGAGTCTTGTTGGTGTTGGTCAGGCCGTGCTTATTGACCTGGTAGATCATCACCGCCATCCACAGCAAACCTGCGGTCACGTGCAGACCGTGGGTGCCCACCAGCGTGAAGAACGCCGACAGGAAACCGCTGCGGTGCGGGCCGTAGCCTTCGGAGATCAGCAGGTGGAACTCGTTGATCTCCATGCCGATAAAGCCCAGGCCGAACAGGAAGGTCAGGCCCAGCCAGGTCAGCACGCCTTTCTTGTTGCCCTTGTAGAAGGCCAACATGGCGAAGCCGTAGGTGATCGAACTGAACAACAGCAAGGCGGTTTCGCCGAGCACGTAAGGCAGTTCGAAGATGTCGTGGCCCGACGGGCCACCCGCTACGTTGTTTACCAGTACCGCGTACACCGCGAAGATCGACGCGAACAAGATGCAGTCGGTCATCAGGTAGAGCCAGAAACCGAAGACGGTTATTGGCCCCGAGTCGTGGTGATGGTCATCGTGCCCATGGTCATCGACATGGGCGTGTCCAGCATTGGTCACTAAGTTCGACATGGTTTAAGCCTGTTCCAACGAGGTTTCTACACGGTTGGCCGGGATTTTCTTCTCGGCGACCAGGCGAGCGTGCTGCTCGGCTTCGATGCGCTCGATCGTTTCGACCGGCACCATGTAGCCTTGATCATCACGTGCAGCGTGGACAATGAAGTAGCCGATGGTGCCCACCAGGCCCACGATTGCCAGCCACCAGATGTGCCAGATCATCGCGAAACCGAACACGGTCAACAGCGCACCCATCACCACGCCAGTGGCGGTGTTGTTTGGCATGTGGATCGGCTCGTAGTGCTTGGGCTTCTGGTACGCAGTACCGTCTTCCTTGGCTTCGGTGAACGCATCGATGGTGTTCGCGGTAGGAATCACGGCGAAGTTGTAGAACGGCGGAGGCGAGGAGGTCGACCATTCCAGGGTGTGGCCGTTCCATGGATCGCCCGACTCGCACAGGTTCTGCTTGCGGTCACGCACACTGACATACAGCTGGATCAACTGGCAGGCAATGCCCACAGCGATCATCACCGCACCGAACATGGCGACGTACAGGTACGGCACCCACTCAGGGTTGGTGGTGGCGTTCAGACGACGGGTCATGCCCATGAAGCCCAGTGCATAGAGCGGCATGAACGCGACGAAGAAGCCCGAGATCCAGAACCAGAATGCAGCCTTGCCCCAGCCTTCGTGCAGCTTGAAGCCGAACGCTTTCGGGAAGTAGAAGCTGAAACCAGCGATGTAACCGAATACCGCGCCGCCGATGATCACGTTGTGGAAGTGAGCGATCACGAACAGGCTGTTGTGCAGTACGAAGTCAGCACCCGGGATGGCCAGCAGTACGCCGGTCATGCCGCCGATGGCGAAGGTCACCATGAAGCCCAGGGTCCACAGGACCTGGCTGGTCATGCGCAGACGACCGTGGTAGATGGTGAACAGCCAGTTGAACAGCTTCACCCCCGTCGGGATGGAAATCAGCATCGTCGCCAGGCCGAAGAAGGCGTTGACGCTGGCCCCCGAACCCATGGTGAAGAAGTGGTGCAGCCACACCATGAAGCCCAGTACCGAGATCGCGCCCGATGCGTAAACCATCGAGTGGTGACCGAACAGGCGCTTGCCGGTAAAGGTCGAGATCACTTCGGAGAAGATACCGAACGCTGGCAGGATCAGGATGTACACCTCAGGGTGACCCCATGCCCAGAACAGGTTCACGTACATCATCGGATTGCCACCAAGTTCATTGGTGAAAATGTGGAAATCCAGGTAACGGTCAAGCGACAGCAGCGCCATGGTGGCGGCCAGGATCGGGAACGAAGCCACGATCAGGACGTTTGCCCAGGTGCAGGTCCAGGTGAAGATCGGCATGTCCATCAGTTTCATGCCAGGGGCGCGCATTTTCAGCACGGTGGCCAGGAAGTTGACCCCCGTCAATGTCGTCCCGAGTCCTGATAACTGTAGCGCCCAGATGTAGTAGTCCACACCCACGCCAGGGCTGTATTGCAGGCCCGACAATGGCGGATACGCAACCCAACCGGTCTTGGCGAATTCGCCGACGCCCAGGGACACGTTGATCAGCACCACGCCGGAGACCAGCAGCCAGAAGCTCAGGGAGTTCAGGAACGGGTAGGCAACGTCACGCGCACCGATCTGCAGCGGCAAGGCAAGGTTCATCAGGCCGGTGAAGAAAGGCATCGCCATGAAGATGATCATGATCACACCGTGGGCGGTGAAGATCTGGTCATAGTGTTCAGGCGGCAGGTAGCCAGGCGAACCCTCGGTGGCCATGGCCAACTGGGTACGCATCATGATCGCGTCGGCAAAACCGCGCAGCAGCATGACCATGGCCACGATGACGTACATGACGCCGATTTTCTTGTGGTCGACCGACGTCAGCCACTCGGTCCACAGGTAGGTCCACTTCTTGAAATAAGTGATTGCTGCAAACAGTGCCAGACCACCCAGCGCGATCATGGCGATGGTAATCATCACAATCGGCTCGTGGAACGGGACCGCATCCCAACTTAATTTACCAAACATCGTTTACTCCTCTGCCCCAGCAGTTGAATGCGCGCCCGTGTCAGAACCTTCAACCGCGGCCACTTCTTTCTTCTCGTGCTTGACCGGCTTGCCTGGCTTCATACCTTCGTACTTGTCGACGATTTTCTGAAACAGGTTCGGCTCAAACGCGGAGTACAGCGCGACAGGGTTGTTCTGGCTTGGTTTGGTCAGGGCGTCGTATTCAGCTTGATCAAGCTGTTTAGGTGCGGCCTTGACTTCGGCTACCCAGGCGTCGAAATCTTCCTGGCTCGTCGAGATCGCTTTGAATTTCATGCCGGTGAAGCCAGCGCCGCTGTAGTTGGCGGAGATGCCTTCCATTTCAGCTTTCTGGTTGGCGATCAGGTGCAGCTTGGTCTGCATGCCTGCCATCGCGTAGATCTGGCCGCCCAGGGCCGGGATGAAGAACGAGTTCATCACAGCGTCGGAGGTGATCTTGAAGTTCAGCGGGGTGTGCTCCGGGAACCGGATCTGGTTCACCGTGGCGATACCCAGGTCCGGGTAGATGAACAGCCACTTCCAGTCCAGCGCGACCACTTCGATGTTGATCGGCTTGACGTCGGATTCCAGCGGACGGTACGGGTCCAGTGCGTGGGTGGACTTGTAGGTCACATAACCCAGGGCAATGATGATGAGGATCGGGACCAGCCACACCGCGATTTCGATCTTGGTGGAGTGCGACCACTTCGGCGCGTAGGTGGCGCTGGTGTTCGACGCGCGGTATTTCCAGGCGAAGGCGAAGGTCATGATGATCACAGGCACCACGACCAGCAGCATCAGCAGGGTGGCGGTGATGATCAGGTTTCGTTCATCCAGACCGACCTGTCCTTTTGGGTCGAGCAAGGTCCACTTGCAGCCTCCCAGCATTAACATCATGCCAAGCAGCGGCAAAAAGCCTAGTAATCGGGGGTACCTGTTTTTACTCATCTCACGACCTCTAAAGCAGCTTGCGCAATGCAGTTGGGTTTTGATCGCCAACACTTCACCCTGCCAAGGGTTGGCATTTCTCTTCGATTGAATAAGAGCCTGCCCATCACGTCATAAAGGAACGTTTCACGGACCTGCGGTGAGTTCTTATTCGATTTCGTGGTCAAAGGCCTTGTTACAGACCAATTCCATTTGGTGCGGATAGTTGGAAGGCTGCCGGAACCTTGGGGTCGCACAGAGCCATCCATCTGCCCCTCGACCGCTCCAGTGCTCAAAGATTGAACGGCACCGGACATTCAGTGCGGGCGATTGTAGTTAGCTGGCGATCTATAAACCATGTCTGATAAAGAAATAATTTTTATCGATTACAGCAATAATCCTTCACCAATATTGCAAAGGTTCGCGATCTTATCGCGTTGGATTCTCAACAAAAACCACAAAAATTGCCGAGTTATAGGGCAGGACGTCGCACCCCTTACCCTGCGTAAGGGCTTGCCAAACCGATGCAAGCCCCCATAAATCAAGGCATTGGGACATCACGAAATCCCTGATGCGGCGCGAGGTTCGCGGGATCTAAAGGACTATAAACTGACAGCACATCTTGGGCGTTGGATGCAAATCCAAAGGCTTGGCCGGGCGCTCAGAAACGTCCTGCGCCAGCTTCCGTGTGACAACATGTCGCACACTGCGCGCACCTGAAATTGCCCGGCGTCACGTTCTGTTCACAAATCCCTGCAAGCAAAAACGCCCCGGCCTTCTTTTACGAAGGACCGGGGCGTTTGCGCGAATCCGCGTCAAGCGTTGCGCTGGCGATTTCGATAGATGCCCAGGGGCACTAGGATCACGGTCAGCACGAACGCCACGAGCGCCCACTGTGCCAATGACAGGCCCAGCACCGGTGGGTACGGGGTGCTGCAGAAGCCATCGACCTGGAAGCCCAGGGGAAACACCTTGGCCAGGGGCAAGTCGTCGACGATAGGTTGCAGCACATCGACGCCGCAGCTGACCTGGGGGAAAAACTGGGTGTACACATGGTGACCGGCTGCCGCCACACCACCGAGGGCGCTGAGTATCACCAGCCCTTCAAACACGGTGACAGCGCCTTTGCTGCGCATGCCCGCGCCAATGAACGCGAAGATCGCGATCAACAGCAAGGCGTAGCGTTGCAGGATGCACAGCGGGCACGGCGCCTCGCCCAGCACCACCTGCATGTACAGCGCACCGCCGATCAGCGCCAGGCAGATGATGCCCAGCAACACCAGAAAGCGCCGCTCCCTGCCTAAACGCAATTCGTCACTCATCTCCGGTTCCCTTTGTTTGGTTGTGCCAATGGCCGCAAGTTTACACACAGGGAGTGGTTTAAACAGAGGGGGGTTAACGGGGGATTAATCGGGAGCAATGGTGTGGCCGGGCGGACGCCATCGCGGGCAAGCCCGGCTCCCACATTAGACCGCAATCCAATGTGGGAGCCGGGCTTGCCCGCGATGATGCCGACTCGGTATTCGGGCTGAAACTCTACTCCAGCGCCGCCGCCGGGCCGAAGAACTCGTAGCGACTTTGTTTCTCGGGTACGCCCAGCGCCTTGAGGTGGCGCTTGACCGCCGCCATGAAGCCTTTAGGCCCCAGGAAGTAAGCATCGATATCGCGCTGCTCGGGCAACCAGGCGGCCAGTTGCTCCTGGCTCAGCAGGCCGACTTTATCCGCCGCCGGACTCACGCCGTCATCTTCGGCATAGCAGTAGAAGCGCTGGAGCTGCGGATGCTTGGCCGCCAACGCATCCACCCAGTCACGGAACGCGTGCACGGCGCCGTTACGCGCACAGTGGATAAAGTGCACTGGGCGCTGGGTGGCCAGCGCGGCTTCGAGCATCGGCAAGGTGGGCGTGATGCCCACACCGCCGCTGATCAGCACCAGCGGTTTGTCGCCCGGCGCCAGGGTGAACTCGCCCGACGGCGGAAACAGGTCAATCGTCGCCCCGACTTGCAACTGATCATGCAGGTAGTTGGAGACCCGCCCGCCGGCCTCGCGCTTGACGCTGATGCGGTACTGGCCGGCATCGCTCAACGCCGACAGCGAATAGTTGCGGCGCACTTCTTCACCGTCGAGCACCAGCCTCATGCCGATGTATTGGCCCGGCGCCGCAGCAAGAATCGCCCCGTTGTCGGCCGGGGCGAAATAGAACGAAGTAATCTCGGCGCTCTCCTCCACACGGTTGACCACGGTAAACGCCCGCGCACCGCGCCAGCCGCCAGGGGCCTGGGCTTTCTCTTCATAGATCGCGGCTTCGGCACCGATCAGGATGTCCGCCAGTTGCCCATACGCATTGCCCCAGGCCGTCATCACCTCGGAGGTCGCGATCTCGCTGCCCAGCACTTCAGAGATCGCGCGCAGCAGGCAGGCCCCGACGATCGGGTAATGCTCCGGCAGGATCTGCAGGGCCACGTGTTTGTTGATGATCTTGGCCACCAGGTCGCCCAGTTGATCCAACTGGTCGATATGCCGCGCGTACATCAACACACCGTTGGCCAAGGCACGCGGCTGGTCGCCGCTGGCCTGGTGGGCCTGGTTGAACAGCGGGCGAACCTCGGGGTACTCGGACAGCATCATGCGGTAGAAATGGGTGATCAACGCTTCACCGCCGCTTTCCAGCAAGGGCACGGTGGATTTGACGATGGCACGGTCTTGGGCACTTAGCATGGGAGCCTCCTGGGCTTCTTCACTGATGCCCCTGATGCACTCAGTATTCGTGCCAACTTATAAAGCGTTAAATTTCAATGCGTTAAATAATACGTAGTCAGTATGACTTCCTACGCTTTATAGTCATAAGGACTACAAGGAGTCATTATGACTGCGCAACCGTTGCTCACCACCCTCCTGCCGCTGGTCGCCGACCTGTCCCGCGAACTGCCCGAAGGCGAGCGTTATCGCCGCCTGCTGCAAGCCATGCGCGCCCTGCTCCCTTGCGATGCCGCCGCGCTGTTGCGGCTGGACGGCGAATGGCTGGTGCCGCTGGCCGTGGATGGTTTGAGCGCCGACACCCTCGGCCGACGCTTCAAGATCAGCGAACACCCGCGTTTCGCCGTGCTGCTGGGCAGCCCCGGCCCCACGCGTTTTGACAGCGACAGCGAATTGCCTGACCCCTACGACGGCCTGGTCGACGGCCTGCACGGGCACCTGGAAGTACACGACTGCATGGGCTGCCCGCTGTTCGTCGACGACCAGCCCTGGGGCCTGCTGACCCTGGATGCGCTCGACACCGAACGCTTCGAACGCGTAGAGCTGGACGCCCTGCAAGCCTTCGCCAGCCTCGCCGCCGCCACCGTCAACGTCGCCGAACGCATCGAGCGCCTGGCGTTGCGCGCCGAAGACGCGCACCAGCGCGCCGAGATCTACCGCCAGGCCAGCGGCCAGCAGCACACGGAAATGATCGGCCAGAGCAAGACGCACAAGCGCCTGGTCGAGGAAATCAAGCTGGTGGGCGGCAGCGACCTGACCGTACTGATCACTGGCGAAACCGGCGTGGGCAAGGAACTGGTGGCCCAGGCCATTCATGCCGCCTCAACCCGCGCGGACAAACCGCTGATCAGCCTCAACTGCGCCGCCCTGCCGGAAACCCTGGTGGAAAGCGAGCTGTTCGGCCATGTACGCGGCGCCTTTACCGGTGCATTGAACGAGCGCCGCGGCAAGTTCGAACTGGCCAATGGCGGCACGTTGTTCCTGGATGAAGTCGGCGAACTGTCGCTGACGGTGCAGGCCAAGCTGCTGCGGGTGTTGCAAAGCGGCCAGTTGCAGCGCCTGGGGTCGGACAAGGAGCACCGGGTGGACGTACGCCTGATCGCGGCCACCAACCGCGACCTGGCCGACGAGGTCCGCCAGGGTCGCTACCGCGCCGACTTCTACCACCGCCTGAGCGTGTACCCGCTGCAAGTCCCGGCGCTGCGCGAACGCGGGCGCGACGTGTTGCTGCTGGCCGGTTTCTTCCTTGAACAGAACCGCTCACGCATGGGCCTGGGCAGCCTGCGCCTGACCAGCGATGCCCAGGCGGCGCTGCTTGCCTATAACTGGCCAGGCAATGTGCGCGAGCTGGAACATTTGATCGGACGCAGCGCGCTTAAAGCCCTGGGCAACTGTCGCGAGCGTCCGAAGATTCTCAGCCTGAGCGCCCAGGACCTCGACCTGCCCCCTGTCAGCGCGCCGTTGGTTGAAGAACAGACTGAGGTTGTGCCCATTGTCACCGGCGACCTGCGCCAGGCCACCGAGCACTATCAACGCCACGTGATCAACGCCTGCCTGGAACGCCACCAGCACAACTGGGCCAGCGCCGCCCGCGAACTGGGCCTGGACCGCGCCAACCTCGGCCGCATGGCCAAGCGCCTTGGCCTCAAATAGCCCGAACAACTCGGTCCAATGTGGGAGCTGGCTTGCCTGCGAAAGCGCCGTGCCAGCCGCCGGATTCTTCACTTTTTCGTGCCATGCACGGAAATTGCGAACACGACCAATCCCCTGTGGGAGCTGGCTTGCCTGCGATGGCGGTGGGTCAGTTAAAGGTAAGCTGACTGATACACCGCCATCGCAGGCAAGCCAGCTCCCACATTTTCAGACCGGTTTCGTCTTGAAGGTTGGGCTCGCAACCTTCGGTTTTCGAAACACCAACACATTCCCCGCCATCACCAACACCAACCCCATCAACGCCGGTGCCGTCCACTGATAGCCCTCGACAAACGCCGACACATTCAACGCCACCACCGGAAACAGCACCGTGCAATACGCCGCCCGCTCCGGCCCCATCCGCCCTACCAGGGTCAGGTAAGCGGTAAACCCGATCACCGACCCCGGGATCACCAAGTACCACAACGCGCCGACATACCGCGCGCTCCAGTCCATCTCGAACGGGATCCCACGCACCGCGCAGTAGGTTGCAAGCATCAAGGCGCCATACGCCATGCCCCAGGCATTGGTGGTCAGAGGCCTGAGCCCCGCCTTCTGCTGCAAGCTCGACAGCATATTGCCCGCCGAGAAACACATCGTCCCCAACAAGGCCAGGCCCAGGCCCAGCAAGGTCTGCGGACTGGTGGTGTGCCCCACCAGTTCCGGCCAGAACAACAGGCCCAATCCCATCAACCCCAGTCCGCCACCCATCAATACATTGCGCGCCACGCGCTGGCCGAAGAACACTCGGGCGTTCAGTGCGTTCCACAGCGTCGCCGTGGAAAACACCACCGCCACCAGACCGCTGGGGATCCACTGGCTGGCCGTGAGAAAGCACATGAAGTTCACGCAAAACAGGCACAGCCCCTGGGCCACGCAAATCAGGTGCCCGCGTCGGTTCATCACCTGCAACTTGCGACTGAGCAGCAACAACGCAAACAGCACCAGCGCCGCCAGGCCGAAGCGATACACGATCGACACAGGAATCGCCACCACGCCCAGTTGCCATTTAAGGGCGATCCAGGTGGTGCCCCAGATCAGCACGGTGAGTAAATACAGGGAAAGGTTCATAGCGGGCTCCGTCGATTGAGCCACAGTGTCGTGCCTGAGCCGTGTTGCGTTCTTGCACATTCTTGCGCTTTTGTCGGGCGACGGGATCACAGCGCCAACCGCGGGGAGTAGGATGCAAGGCGTCGGAGAAACGAACCATGCCTGATCTGCAATCACTGCACGTTTTCCAAGCCCTTAATCGCTCGCCCAACGCACGCCTGGAAGCCTGCGCCGAGCTCGGTGACGGCGTGTCCGCAGCGTTGTGGAGCAACCAACACGACGCACAGGATTACCAGGCACCCAGCCATCACACCTTGTCCTGCTACATCGGCGGCGGCACCGGCACCTTTCGGCGTGACCAGCCGGGCACCAAGGGCGGGCCCGACAAACTGTGCATCCTGCCTGCCGAGCATCAGTCGGCCTGGGTGATCAACGGCGAGATCCGCCTGGCCCACGTGTATTTCAGCCCGGAGCAGTTCGCCCTGGGCTGCGTCACCCTCCTCGACCGCGAACCGCGCACGCTGCACCTGCGCGAGAGCACTTTTCTGGAAGACGCCGGCCAGGCTCGGCGCTTTCACCAGTTGATCGCGCTGAACTGGCACGAACCCGCCGAGCGCTTGCTGACCAGCAGCCTGGCCCATGAACTGCTCAGCCACACCCTGCTCAGCCAGGTGGGCGCCCGCGACGGGCTGCGCCTCAAGGGCGGGTTGGCGGCGCATCAACGGCGATTGTTGGTGGAGTACATCGACCAGCATGTGGAAGAGCCGATCAGCCTGGGCCAACTGGCCGGACTGTGCGCGTTGTCGGAATACCATTTCGCGCGGATGTTCCGCCAGAGCTTCGGCCTGCCGCCCCATCAATACCTGCTGGCGCGACGGCTGGCCCGTGCGCAGGCCCTGCTGCGCGGCGGCCCCCTGGCCCTGGGAGAGATTGCCTTGATGTGCGGTTTTTCCAGCGCCAGCCACTTTGCCCGTCGCTTCCGCCAAACCATGGGCGCCACGCCCGGTGAATACCGCCAGGCGTTCTGCGCCTAGGTCATCAACCCCAGGGTTTTCGCCTTGGCCACTGCTTGCGTACGCCGCTCCACCCCTAACTTGCTGTGGATGCGCCGCGCATGGGTCTTGACGGTGTGCAAAGAGATGAACAGGCGATCGGCAATTTCCAGGTTGGAGTTGCCGAGGGCGATTAACTGCAGCACTTCCAACTCGCGCTGGCTGAGAGGATTGTCCAATGCGCCCGAAGTCGATACCGCCGGTTCCATGCCCAGCTCGCTCAACAGCGCGGGCGAACGCAGCCGCAGTTCGCGGATCGCCTGCTGCACCTGGCAACGCGCCGCCAGCGCCAGCCCGGTTTGCAGCGAGCGGCGCGCCAGGATGGGGTCGCCGACATGCCAGGCGACCTCGCCCAGCACCAGGTGCAGTTCGGTTTCCAGGCAGAGCATGCCGCGTTGACGCGTGGTTTCCAGCAGGGCGTTGAGCCGCGCCAGCGGCTGCTCGGCACAGCCCAATTTCACCTCCGCCAGCACCAGCAGGTACTCCAGACGCGGGATCAGCTCCAGGGTGGCCGGCGGCGCTTGCTTGGCCTGGGGCCCGCGAAAATGGCGAAGGACGCGGCGCATCGCTTGCGCGGTCAATTCGGCGCGGCCCTGCTGCAACCAGAAGTGCCCGCTGACCAGCAGCAGCACCGCGCGGTACACCGTGTCGGGCACCTGACGTTGCTGCATCAGCCGTTCGGCCTCGCGCAATTGCACAAACGCTTCGGCGTAATCGCCACGGTTGGCGGCCAACAGCGCCAGGCCGAGAAACCCGTAGAGCACGCGCTTGTCCTGGCTGTGCAGGCACATTTTCAAGCCGGTCTCGAAACATTCGGCGGCCAGGCTGTCCTGTCCCTGGCGCAACGCCAGATGCCCGCGCCGCAGCGCGATACGCCCCACCAATGGCCCGGCCGTGAGTTGCTGTTTGAGCAGCATCGCCTGCACGTTTTCCAGCAGGCTCTGGGCGCGATAGGGGGCGCCGCGCTGTTCCAGCAATTGCGCATGATCCAGCTCGAGCAAGGCTTCGAGCAGCAACGAGCCGTGGGCGCGGGCCAGGCACAACGCCTCGCGGTTGAGGGTCTGGGCTACGTCCAGTTCACCGCGCAGCAAGGCTTGTTGAGTGAGCCCCGACAAGCACATCAACCGCGACGTCCAGGCGCTGTCGGGCAAGGCGTGCAGCGCTTCGATAAAATGTTCGCGCGAACGCTCGGCATCGCCGTCCAGATGCAACAGCCAACCCCACTGCGCCTGCCACCGCGCCAGCAGGTAGCGTTGTTGCGCCGCCGTCGGTTGCGGCGCGAACCGTGCAAGCTGATCGATACACTGCGCGGCCTGCTCGAAACGCCCGGCAAACAGTAACGCCGCTGTCACCAGCCCCACCAGTTGCGCCGAACCGAGCATCAATTCATCGCCATGCTCTTGATGCAGACGCAACAGCAGCACGGCGTTCTGCTGGCGGAACAGGTCTTCGAAACTGAAGTGCTGCAACAGGCTGACCGCCACTTCGTATTCTTCGGCCAGCAGCGCCTGTTCAAACGCGGCTTGCCAGTCCTGTTCGGCGGTGAACCATTGGCAGGCACGGCGATGCCAGGAGCGCTTGGCCGGCCAGGGTTCATCGCGCAGCAATTGCGCAAGCGGAGGGAAAACCTGCAGCCAGTCGGTGTCTTCCCAAGGCTGGATAAACGCGCCGAGGGCCTGCAGATCGCGCAGGTATTGGCCACCGTCGCCGGCGCCGAACAGGTGCTCGCATAACCCCGGGTTAAAACGCGGCAAATGAGCCAGCACGCGCCAGGCTTCGGCCAGTTCGGGCGCCAAGGTGTTGAACAGCTCGTGTTGCAAATAATCGAGCAAGGTTTTTTCCGGATGGCCTTCCCCCAGCAATGCGATACGCACACCGGCGCACCAGCCGGCACTGAACTGCATGACGCTGTCGACGGACTGTCCTGGCGAATGAATAAGCAGTTGCTGGATCTCGGCAGGGTTGAACGCCAGGTCGGCGCCGCACTCCAGCAGTTCGTCGTCGAGCAGCAACCGGGGCCAATTGCACAGGGGCCGACGCCGCGCGCCGAGCCACCAGGTCAAGGCCGGGCTGCTGACGGTAAGCAGGCGGTCGAGCAATGCGTCGGTTTCGGGTGTGGGCAAGCGGCAGAAGTCATCGACGAACAACCACGCCGGGGCCTGCCAGCGAGCCAGGTCCAGCAGCAGCGTCGCTTCATCGGTGAACGGCAGGCCGAGGTTCTGCGCCAGGCGCCGACAAAAATCGCTCGGGCCCAGGGCAACGCCATTGAGCGGCAACCAGTACACCTGGCAGCCCGCCGGCACCTGCAATGCGCATTCGGCCAGCAGCGCACTCTTGCCGCTGCCGCCAGGCGCGCACAGCAATTTGACCCGCACCGGCGCCGCCAGCAACGGCTCGGCCAAGCGCGGGCGCAGCAGATGGTGGGCGGACAGCCGAGGCATGAATCCAGGACGGTCCAGGCAGCGTGTCATGGCGGTCATTGCTGCATCCTGCGTTCTTATTGTTATGCAACCTGACGTCTACCCTAGTCCTGTGGCTGGCGTTTGTTGAAGAAAGATTCAGCACAATGATTGAAAGACATGCACAAAACCCACTGTGGGAGCTGGCTTGCCTGCGATGGCGGTGGTGAATTCACTACCGCTATCGCAGGCAAGCCAGCTCCCACAGTTGGATGGTATTTCAGGTGAGAATCAGCGAACGCCGGAGGCCCTCAATGCCGCCGGGGTGTAGTCCGCCGCCCGGGCATTGAAGCCGAACACAAAGCTGCTCTTCTCTTCGTTCTTCATGCCCAACGCGAGGTAACGGCCGGCAATGATGTCGTACAGGGTTTCCACGGTGTAGGCCGGGGTCTGGTGGTTGTAGTAGAACTGCGCATGACCTTCGGCAACCCGCCACAACTGGCCACGGCCATCGTAGTGATCCACCAGGGCCACCTGCCAGCTGTCTTCGTCGATGTACATGTGGCGCTTGGCGTAGATATGCCGCTCGCTCGGCTTGACGGTGCCCACCACTTCCCACACGCGGTGCAGCTCATAGCGGGTCAGGTCCTGGTTGATGTGGCCGGCCTTGATGATGTCGTCATACTTGAGCGTCGGCTGGTCGAGCTTGTAGCTGTTGTAGGGGATGTAGATTTCCTTCTTGCCCACCAGCTTCCAGTCGTAGCGGTCCGGGGCGCCGGAGAACATGTCGAAGTTGTCGGACGTGCGCAGGCCATCGGACGCGGTGCCCGGCCCGTCATAGGCCACTTGCGGTGCACGACGTACGCGACGCTGGCCGGCGTTGTAGATCCACGCCAGGCGCGGCTCCTTCACCTGGTCGAGGGTTTCATGCACCAGCAGCACGTTGCCCGCCAGGCGCGCCGGCGCGGTCACTGACTGCTTGAAGAAGGTCAGCACGTTGGCGCCCTTGGCCGGGTCCATGTCCGGGATCAGCTGGGGCACCGCCACTTCTTCCTCGAAACGGATCGGCGTGTAGCTGCCGTTGGTCTGAGGCGTGGCTTGGGTGATGATGCGGCGCAGGTTGCCCCCGTGGTAGCGGGTGATGTGGTTCCACAGCACCTCCACGCCATTCTTCGGAATCGGGAAGGCGTAGTAGCGGTTGCCGGTGAAGTTTTCCAGGCCGTTGCCGTCGTTGATCGCCTTGACGTTCAGCGCGCTGCGCTTGATCGACTCGTAGATGTCCGGCGGCAGGTTGACCGTGCGGTGGGTCGGGTAGACCGGGATCTTGTAGGTCTCGGGGTAGCGCTTGAACATCGCGACCTGGCCGTCGGAGAGTTTGTCCTTGTATTTGTCGACCGTGGCCGCGGTGATCACGAACAGCGGCTTTTCACTGGCAAACGGGTCGGCGAGAAAGCCTTTGCTGTCCACCGCGCCGGCGTTTTTCGGGATGCCGCCGGTCCAGGCCGGGATCGAGCCATCGGCGTTACCGGCTTTTTCGGCGCCCACCGGGGTCAAAGTGGTGCCCAGCTTGGCCGCCTCATCCGGCGACACAGCGGCCATTACGTTGGCTGCCAACAGGCTGAGGGCCATTACCGCAAATATCTTACGCATAGAGTCTTGTCCTTCTTTAAGCCAAATCAGAAGTTCACGCCGAAGCTGAGGGCGAGGAAGTCACGGTCGGTCAGGGTGTTGTAGTCACCGCCGAAAAAGTCGGTGTAGCTGAGGCTGGCGGTGTAGGTGTTGCGGTAGTCCGCGTCGACACCTGCGCTGATGGCCTTGGCGCCTTTGTTGAACAGGCCGTTGGGGCCGTAGCCGGCGACGTCGTGGGACCAGGACAGGTTGGGCTTGAGGTTGATCCCGGCGATCACGTTGTTGTAGTCCAGGATCGCCCGCGCGCGGTAGCCCCAGGAGGTGGAGGTGACAAAACCGTCGGTATCGCCCTGGAAACCATAGGCGCCATACACCGAGTCGCGGCCGTAGCGCAGCTTGGATTTATCTTCCAGTCCGCCGACGTGCACGATGGCCGCTTCGCCCACCAGGGTCAGGCGCTCGGCGCCCAGGACCTGGTCGAAGAACTGGGTCATGCTGCTTTGGATCTGGGTGATTTCCTTACGGCGGTAGCCTTTATTGTCGGAACCGAAGTTGCTGCGGATGGGTGAGGCGAGTTGGCCGGCGACGGGATTGATCAGGGCCAGGGTCAGGTCGGTAGTGTTCAATTGCACCGGCGCATTCGGACGGTAGCTGATTTCCCCGGTCCATGCTGTCCCAGTGGGCAGGGTGGTGGAAAAACTGGCGCCGAACAGACGAATATCTTCCGGATAGTCGAGGTAGTACTGGCCGCGACCGAGCATCAGGCTTTGGAGCAGGCCGGCACCGGAGCCCGGCGCGATGGCGTTGGCGGTGCCGGAGATCGCGCCGAGCGTAGCCAGGCTGGTCGTGTTGGTGATGGTGCCCACGATGGGCGTACGGCTGTGGTAGTTCATGAAGTACAGGCCGTACTCCGTGTCGTCCCCCAGCCAACGCAAGGCCGTGCCGAACTGGCCTGAATCGCGGGCATCACGGTCGCCGGCGCGGCGCACGATCACCCCTTCGTTGACCACGCCAAACCCTTGGCCAAACGCAGCGGCCACTGGTTGCAGCGGCGCGATCGCAGGGTTACCCACCGTGTAGTTATTGGTGCAGCCATCCGCCGCCACATCGCTGCCAAAAAAAGTGCCGCAATTATCCAGCACCGTCTGGTCCCACTCCAGCTGGTAGAAACCCTCGACGGTCAGTTGGTTGGTCAGGCCTTGGGAGGCGAACAGCATGTTCACCGGGATCAGGCCTTCCTTGATTTCGGCACCCGGGCGGCGAAACGCCGAGACGTCGATGGGGTTGATGCTGTTGATGGAGTTGCCGATGAAGGTACTTTCGCCCCAGCTCACCACCTGCTTGCCCGCGCGCACGGTGCCCGGCAGGTCGCCCAGCGAGTAGTTGTGATACACGAAGGCGTCGAGGATCTGCGCACCGCTGGATTTGGCGCCTTCCTTGCGGTTGTGGTCGCTGATTGGCTTGAACTCTCGGTCTTCGTCCTTGAGTTCAAAGTCGTACCAGTACTTGCCGCGTACAAACACGCCGGTGTCGCCGTATTTCAATTCAAGGTCATGCAGCCCCTTGAAGATCTTGGAGAAGGTCTCGCCCTTCTTGAAATTCAAGCGCCCGTCATCACCGGTGGACGCTTGGCCGGTACCGCCATTGACGGTACTCACCAGTTTCTTGTCGGCATCGCGCATGCCCCAACTCGAACCGACCGACAGCGAGGAATCGAATTGCCCTTCGATCTCGCCAATGTTGAATGAAACAGCCTGTGCCTGGGCACAGCAACCCAATGCAACCGCAGCGGCCAGCGCCTGTGGCTTGAAGATGGCGCGCATTGTTGTTTTTGTCATGCGTCTTCCCCGGTGAGTGACAGAAGGCCCCACCCTACTGCCGCCCGAGAGGAGCGATAAGCGCACCAAGGAGGGATTTGTGTTGTCGCTCGAAAGGATTAGCGGGCGCTCTGGCCTGGGTCTGGGCGCGGGCATGCGCCGCATGGATCACGGAATATCAGGAGAATGGATGGCACGCGCTGGCACTGTTGCAATTTGCGTAACAGTCCTTGTCATGAACCGGCATTACTCATCTTGTTACAAGCAATTATGCTTAGCGGGCTTTCAGGGCCAACGGCCCGCTTCCCTCGCTGGAAGAAAAGCCAGATTTGAATGGATTGATGATTTTTTTCAACCCGTTACCGGTGTTCACTGACGTTGATTTGTCGCTCCTTGATCCAACGTCTTACTTCGGCCGCTGCCTGTGCAGCGGCCTTTTTTATGCCTGGAATAAAACGGGGCGCCATCAGCGCCCCGTAGGATTCAAGCTTTTTCAAGCAATGATCACAGGCTGTATTTCTGCAAATTGGCCATCATCTCCTTCAAAGCCTCGATGTTGTCCCTGGGGTGGGCGGCCCCTTCAAAATCGCAGATTTGCTGCCAATGCGCCGCCACATCCTCGGGAGAGAACCCGGCTTCGGGGTCAAAGCCCACGCCCAGGCTGCGCTCCCAGCGAGTCTTGCCGATCCAGCCGCCGCCGACTTCAAACAGGCCTGAGGTTTCCTGGCACGCCTCGCTGCCCAGGTACACCACCAACGGGCTGACCAGCTCCGGCTTGAGGCGTTCGAACACGTGCGGCGGGATCAGGCCTTCGGTCATGCGTGTCGCGCCGGTGGGGGCAATCGCGTTGACCAGAATGTTGTTCTTGCGGCCTTCCAGCGCCAGGGTGCGTGTCAGCCCATACAGGCCGAGCTTGGCCATGCCGTAGTTGGACTGGCCGAAGTTGCCGTAGATGCCTGAGGTGGACGCGGTAAAGATCACCCGGCCGTAGCTTTGCTCGCGCAGGTGGGGCCAGGCGGCGCGGGTGACTTTGTAGGCGCCTTCGACATGCACCCGGTAAACCAGGTCCCAGTCGCTGTCGTCCATCTTGTGAAAGGTCTTGTCGCGCAGGATGCCGGCGTTGTTGACCACCACGTCGATACGGCCGAAAGCGTCGAGGGCGTTCTGTACGATCTTGTCACCGTCGGTGACAGAGTCATGGTTGGCCTCGGCAATGCCGCCGGCTTCGCGAATTTCCGCCACGACCCGATCGGCGGCCGAGGCACTCGCGCCTTCGCCCTGGGTAGAGCCGCCCAGATCGTTGACCAGTACTTTGGCGCCATGCCGGGCGAACAGCAGCGCATGGGCCCGGCCCAATCCGCCGCCAGCCCCGGTGACGATCACGACCTTATCCTGGAACTGCACTGACTCACTCATACCGAACTCCAATGGCGACAATGGGAATGGGTCGAGTGTCAGGCACGGGAGCGCGGGTCACAACAGACACGGTTGAGGCTGAATGGTGCGCGATAAGGCACGGGGATGATGGCGCTCACTGTGGGAGCTGGCTTGTGTGGGAGCCGGGCTTGCCCGCGATGGGATCGCCTCGGTGTGCCCGTGACAACGCGGTGATGCTATCGCAGCATGGGTATCTACACATCTTTGTAGTGAGCGGGCTTGGCGAATCGTCGCACCGCCCGCGCTGGGTGGCGAAGCCGCCCCAATAAAGACACCGCGCAGTTTCAGGCAAACCCAATTCGTCTGGTTTGGGGCCGCAGCCCAGCGCGGGGCAAGCCCGCTCACTACAGGAGGTTTTTTAGCCTTTAAAAATTGTGTAGATAGCTAGGGCCATCGCAGGCAAGCCAGCTCCCACATAAATCTCTACATCTGCTGGAGATTTGCTCTCAGGAATAGGCCGCCCGCGACACGGGGCAACTAATCCGCTCACGAAACGCCAGGTAATGCTTGAGCACCTGCACTGGCGCTTCGATCTGCGGGTAGTGACCGATATTGGCCAGCAGCACCGTGTCGGCGTGGGGCACCAATTGATGGTAACGCTCCACCATATGGGCACCAGAGATCGGGTCGATCTCGCCGTCGATCACCCGCAACGGCACTTGACCCTGTTGCATCGCTGCGACCCAACGCTCACGCAGTCGCCGCCGCTGGGGAAGGTAGCCGATGAGCTTGTGCAGGATGCGCGTACCGCCGTGACAGTCGATCAGGCTCCAGAAATCATCCAGGGCGCTTTCACTGGGGCGGGTATCAGGCCCAAAGATCTGGTTGAAACTGTTGGCCAAGGCATTGCGTCCGAAGGCGCGGCCGATCACCCATCCCAGGGGGCTGAGCAAGAGTTTTTGCATCAGCGCCGGCCGATGGGTTTCAGGAAACAGCCCGCCGTTGAGAAACACGCAACTGGCCATGTGAAAGCGGCCTTCGTAGTGTCGAGCCAGCAATTCCTGGGCAACGCTGTCGCCGTAGTCGTGGGCCAGCACGTGTATCGGCTGCTCAACGCGCAAATGTGCCAGCAGCGCCTGTTGCAGATCCGCTTGTTCCAGCAGGCAGTAGCCATGGTCCAACGGCTTGGCCGAGTCGCCAAAACCGAGCATGTCGCAGGCAATCACCAGGTTGCGCTGGGCCAAGGGTTGCCACAGGTAATGCCAGTCCCAACTGGCGGTGGGGAAACCATGGATCAACAGCAACGGCTCACCCTGCCCCGCCACCCAATAACGGATGGTGCGGCCCTGGAAGTCGAGTGCCTGGCTGCGTTTGCGCCAGACACTGAGCGGAATCTCGGCGAGTGGCATCAGGTTTTATACCCTGGGTCCCGACTGTCCAACGTGCGCAGCAACGCCGGCCAGGCCAATGCGCCCCCCATGCCTTGCGCGCTCTGGGTGACCGCCGCGACCATCGCCTTGGCACCGGCGAGTATCTGCGGCCCGATGGGTATTAATTCAGCGCCGCCGTTTTGTGCCAGGACCTGAATATCGCAGGCGCGCTGGAAGGTAAACATCATCAAGAAGGTGTCGGCGATGGTGCTGCCGCAGGTCAGCAGGCCGTGGTTATGCAACATCAGGAAATTTTTTTCGCCAAGATCGGCCTGCAACCGGACCTTTTCTTCAGGGTTCAACGCCACCCCTTCGTAGGCGTGATAGGCCAGGCTCGACAACACGAATATCGATTGCTGGCTGATCGGCAACACGCCTTGCTTCTGCGCCGCCACCGCGACACCGGCGGCGGTGTGGGTATGCAACACGCAGGTCACGTCGTGACGCACCTCGTGGATGGCGCTGTGGATGGTGTAGCCCGCCGGGTTGATCTCGTAGGGGCTGTCCATCAGCTTGTTGCCTGCCTGGTCGACCTTGACCAGGCTCGACGCGGTAATCTCATGGAACATCAGCCCATAAGGGTTGATCAGGAAATCATCGGTGCCGGGTACCTTGGCCGAGATGTGCGTGAAGATCAGGTCGTCCCAACCGTGCATCGCCACCAGGCGATAACAGGCTGCCAGGTCGACGCGGGTTTGCCACTCGGCAGCGCTGACCTGATCTTTGAGATGCGGTGACGGAACGGGGGCTAGGCTCACGGTAACGATCTCTTTGGCGCATTTTCTTATTGTTTTTTTAAGTGATGGGCCAGTCTAGCCAGGCCTCAACGCCGCCGTAGTTGCCTTGGCAGCCAGCTTGATGACCCTGCGAGTCAGCGTTGAGAATAGTCCAGATCCGCACAAGTGACGCCAGAGAAGTGCCGCCAAGAAAGCCACGGAACGGGCGTTTGCAGTCAACCGCGCAGCGCAATTACCAATTCGGCCAGCCACGGTTCGGCGTCCGCTTCCGGGGTGACGCTTTCGCTGGCGTCCAGGCGCAGCATCGGCAGCACTTCGCGCACGCCCAGTTCGCCAAACAGCTCGCGCAGTTGCTCGCCGCCGGCGCAAAAAGTATCGCCATAGCTGGCGTCACCCAGGCCGATCACCGCACCGGGCAGACCGCGCCAGGCGGCGGGCAGTTGGTCGCGGATGCTCGAATACAACGGCTGCAGGTTGTCGGGCAGCTCGCCCATGCCGGTGGTGGACGTCACCGCCAGGAAGGCGTCCGGTGCAAACGCCTGCACATCCGCCAGGTTGGCGCGCGGGTTGTGCCAGGCCTCGAAACCGGCGGCATTGAGGATACCGGCGGCGTGGCGGGCCACTTCTTCAGCGGTGCCGTAGACCGAGCCGGAAAGGATGGCGACTTTCATCAATCTGATCCTGTAATTGAGCGAAAGCCTGGGATATTAGCAGCTGACGCAAATTTTTCGGTGCGCCCCGTGCAACATTCAGGCGTTGCCATAAACTCCATACTCCACAACAAGCCATGGACCGCTCAATGATTAATGCCAAGCTGATGCAATTGGTGATCAACGCCTCTAACGACGGCATCGTCGTCGCCGAACGGGAAGGCCCGGACAAGCCGCTGATCTACGTCAACCCGGCATTCGAACGCATGACTGGCTACACGCTGGATGAAATCCTCTATCAGGATTGCCGCTTCCTGCAGTCGGGCGACCGCGATCAGCCAGCCCTGATGGCGCTTCGGGAGGCCCTGGAAAGTGGCGCCGCCTGCCGCGAAATCCTGCGCAATTACCGCAAGGATGGCAGCCACTTCTGGAATGAACTGTCAGTTTCAACGGTTTATAACGAGGCCGACAGGCAGACCTATTTCGTCGGCGTACAGAAGGACGTCACCTTGCAAGTCAAAGCCCAGCAGCGCGTCACCCAGCTGGAAGCTGAATTGACACTGGTAAAAGCCGAGCTGGCGTCGCTCAAAGCGACGAGCGGATCTAACAAAATTTAGAAAAAGGAGTCAGTAGAGGGGATAATGGCATTTTAGCACCCCACCTATTGAGCAAAAGCGATGCAACGCGACGCGCTTCTGACCCAGGATGAGCTGGAGTTCATCCAGAACATGCAGCACAACCCGCAACTCAACGTGCGGGACGCGTCATCGAGCCTGACGGTCAACGGTGGCGCGCAGATCCGCGACTTGCTCACGCGCCTGGCCGCTCATGACCATGTCACCCTCCAGGCCCAGTTCGACAATCAGCAACTCACTTTTCCGCTGCAATTGGTGGAGGACGAGTTTCACGCGGTGCACCTGCGCCTGGGCGTGCCGAGCATCTTCGAGGATGGGCCGATGATCCGGCCGTGGCGCCTGGTGCTGGAAACGCCGGTGGCCTTGGAGAATATCAAGGGCACCCCAGGCGCGTTGTGGGCGCATGAAGTGTCGTTCAAGGGTGTGCTGATAGAGATTCGTGGCCGGATCAAACCGCCAAAGACCTTTTCGCTGTGGTTCAGCCCCTCGGGCTATGAACGCATAGCGTTGCGCGGAACGTTCGAACGGGAAACCGCGCGCGGGCAGTTCGCCTACCGACTGAGCCAAAGCAACGCCGATGAAACCGAGCGTCTGCGCCAGTTCATCCTGCACCAGCACCGCCTGGTTCATCCTGAAGTGCATGCCTGATATCAGGTGTCGAGGCTACCGCTCAGGAATAGCTGCAAGCGGCGTTGCATCAGTTGCCCTTCATTACCCAGGCACCCGATTGACGAGCCCGCCAGGTTTTCCTGCGCCAGGTCCGCGGCATCGCCGGCCAGCAACAACGGGCAATTCAATGTCATCGCCAGGCGCTTGAGCCGCTGTGGCAGATCACTGCCGGGGGCACGATTGGAAAACAGCACCAGGGCTTGCGGCTGGGTCTTCTCACAAATCAGTGTCAACTCATCGAACGGCTGGCCGATGCCCAGTAGTTTTACCGCAAGGTCTTGCGCAGCCATCAACAGACCCGCGACCAGCAACTCCAGCTCGCGGCATTCCCCGGCAATGGCCGCCACCAGCACGCGCGGCCCCGGTACGGCGGCGGCCGCCTGGAGGCGTTGCGCGGTGCGCGAGCGCAGGAAGCTGTCCAAGAACAGCCATTCGCTGGCTTGGCCGAAACGCCCCTGGTGACGCAACAATTGCTGCCAGAGCGGCATGAGGATGTCTTGAAACACGATGGGCAACGGGTAAGCGCAACAGACCTGGCCGTACAGCAGATCCAACTGGCGGTCATCGAATGCGCTGATTGCCATGCGCAGTTGGCGTTGCCACTGGCGCCACGCAAGCGCAGCCTCGGAAGCTGCACCAGGTTCGCCGAGCCGCTCGCCGCGTGCCAGGATCCTGGCCACTTTACTCACCGCCACGCCACGTTCGATCCAATCGAGAATCCGGTGCACCGTGTCGATGTCGGTGCGCGAATACAACCGGTGCCCGCTTTCGGTGCGGGTGGGCTGGATGAGGCCGTAGCGTCGTTCCCAGGCACGCAAGGTCACCGGGTTGACGCCGGTCAGCCGAGCGACTTCACGAATCGGGAAAAGATCACCGGAACCGGGGGCACTCACTGGAGAGGTTTCGCGCTGGGGAGCAATAATGTCGGGCATCAGGGGTCAAAAACATCCGAGTCGATGTGGATCCCATTTAACGCTTATTCGACAGGTCGATTCAAGATGCACGGCGGACCGACCAAAGTATCTGGCGTATTTCGCTGAAACAGGAATAATCCTTGCCTGTCATTTCAACAAAGCTGCAGCATCCCGCAGCTTCGTTTGTGCGCCGCCTACCCGGCCCAGCGCACCCGCCTATCTGGAGATACACAATGTCTACCTCTCCCGTCACCCTGATGGTTGCGCGCCGCGTGGCCAAGGGTCGCTACGAAGAACTGATGGCCTGGCTGCGTGAAGGCGAGCAATTGGCCACCGACTTTCCCGGTTACCTGGGTTCGGGCGTGCTTGCACCACCGCCCCATGATGATGAATTCCAGATTATTTTCCGCTTTGCCGATGAAAAAACCCTGCATGCCTGGGAGTTTTCCGCGTCCCGCAGTGCCTGGCTGGGCCGTGGCAGCGAGTTGTTTGCCGACCCGTCCGAGCACCGTGTACGGGGCATCGATGGCTGGTTCGGCGCGGCAGGCGCACGGCCGCCACGCTGGAAGCAGGCTGTGGCGATCTGGCTGGCGTTCTTTCCGGTGTCACTGCTGTTCAACTTTGTGCTGGGCCCGTTGCTCAATGAACTGGAGTTGCTGCCCCGTGTGCTGGTCAGCACTCTGGCGCTCACGCCCTTGATGGTTTACCTGTTTATCCCGTTGTCCACCCACCTGTTGGCGAACTGGCTGCACCCAACCCCTGCGCGCAAGGTGCGTGAAGCCGCCGCTTGAGCACAGGTGCGACGCTCGCTGGTATAGTTTCACTCTGCCAGCGACTCGAGCCTCCCATGACTGCAACGAACGCCCCGATCCTGATCACCGGTGCCGGCCAGCGTGTCGGCCTGCATTGCGCCCAGCGCCTGCTGGACGAAGGCCACTCGGTGATTTTCAGCTACCGCAGCGAACGGCCCGGCGTGCAGGCGCTGCGCGAGCGTGGCGCGATAGGCGTCCATGCGGATTTCTCCGATGAAGCCGGAATCCTGGCGTTCATCGCTGAACTGAACACCCATACCCAACGCTTGCGCGCGATCATCCACAACGCATCGGCCTGGGTCGCTGAAATGCCTGGCGACGAAAGCCGCGCCTTCATCGACATGTTCAGCGTGCACATGCTTGCGCCGTACCTCATCAACCTGCATTGTTCACCCTTGCTGCAACGCTCGACACCGGCTGACATCGTGCACATCAGCGACGACGTCGTGCGCAAGGGCAGCCGTCAGCACATCGCGTACTGCGCCACCAAGGCCGGGCTCGACAGCCTTACGCTGTCGTTTGCCGCGCAGTTCGCGCCACTGATCAAGGTCAACGGCATCGCCCCGGCGATGGTGATGTTCAACGACGGCGATGACGACGCCTACCGCGCCAAGGTGCTCGCCAAGTCGGCCCTGGGCATCGAGCCCGGCCCCGAGGTGATCTACCAGAGCCTGCGTTACCTGCTGGACAACCCCTACGTCACCGGTACCACCCTGACCGTCAACGGCGGGCGGCATATCAAGTAAGCCGTTTTTGAGGATGTTGTATGACTTTGTCCCTGCCGCAACACTACCGCGAGATCCTCAAGGGCCTGGGTGAAGACCCGGAGCGCGAAGGCCTGCTCGACACCCCCCAGCGCGCCGCCAAGGCCATGCAGTACCTGTGTCATGGCTACGGGCAGAACCTGGAAGAGATCGTCAACGGCGCGCTGTTCGCCTCCGACAATGACGAGATGGTGATCCTCAAGGACATCGAGCTCTACTCGCTGTGCGAGCACCACCTGCTGCCCTTTATCGGCAAGGCCCATGTGGCCTATATTCCGACCGGCAAGGTACTGGGCCTGTCGAAACTGGCGCGCATCGTCGACATGTTCGCCCGGCGCCTGCAGATCCAGGAAAACCTCACGCGGCAAATCGCCGACGCCATCCAGGACGTGACCCAGGCCGCCGGCGTGGCCGTGGTGATCGAAGCCAGGCACATGTGCATGATGATGCGCGGCGTAGAAAAACAGAATTCAACCATGAACACCTCCGTGATGCTCGGCGCGTTCCGCGGGTCGACCACCACGCGCATGGAGTTCCTGCAACTGATCGGACGGAGCAAGTAGCAATGCCACAACTTCAACCAGGCATGGCACGCATCCGGGTCAAGGACCTGTGCCTGCGCACCTATATCGGCATCAACGAGGATGAAATCCTCAACAAGCAGGATGTGCTGATCAACCTGACCATCCTGTATGCCGCCCAGGAAGCCGTGCGCGACAACGACATCGACCACGCGCTGAACTACCGCACCATCACCAAGGCGATCATCGCCCATGTCGAAGGCAACCGCTTTGCCCTGCTGGAGCGCCTGACCCAGGAACTGCTGGACCTGGTGATGGGCAACGACTCGGTGCTGTACGCCGAGGTCGAAGTGGACAAGCCCCATGCGCTGCGCTTTGCCGAATCGGTGTCGATTACCCTGGCGGCCAGCCGCTAACCCTGAACCTGCAGTGAGCCTTATGAACGATCAACAACGCCTCGAACTCGAAGCCGCCGCCTTCCGCCGGCTGGTAGCCCATCTGGACAGCCGCAAGGATGTGCAGAACATTGACCTGATGAACCTCTCGGGCTTCTGCCGCAACTGCTTGTCCAAGTGGTACAAGGCCGAAGCCGATGAGCGCCAGATCGAGCTGAGCCTCGATGACGCACGCGAAGTGGTGTACGGCATGCCCTACGCCGAGTGGAAAGCCCAGTACCAGAAAGAAGCCAGCGCCGACCAGCAGGCGGCGTTCGCCAAAGGAAAAACCCATGACTGATTTGAACACCCTGCGCGCCAGCCTCGACAGCGGCGAACATGTTTTTGCCGATACCCTGGCCTTTGTTGCCGCCGGCTACGACTACCAGCCGCAAGCCTTCACCAACGGCGATGTTGAAAACGCTGCCGGGCAGAATGAAGGTTCGTGCAAGACCCTGGGGTTGGCACTGCTGGAAGGGTTGAGCGACCAGCAAGCGCTGCTGGCGTTCGGTGAGCATTACCGTTCGGTGGTGGCCACGCCTGAGGGCAGTGACCATGGGAATATCCGGGCGTTGATTGCTCATGGTTTGGCGGGTGTGAAATTTACTGCGCCACCCCTGACCCGCCGCTGATTCAATTTGAAAACCCGGTCAGTGTGGGAGCCGGGCTTGCCCGCGATGACGGTGTGACTGATACACCGCCATCGCAGGCAAGCCAGCTCCCACAGTGATGGGGTTAGCACTTCAAGATTGCGGCGCTGTTTAAATCCCGCGCATAAAAAAACCGGCCTCGCAGCCGGTTTTTTTGGTTCAACAGGTTCAGAACGTAGCGTTCTGCAGCCCGTCGAGGTAACGCTCGGCATCCAGTGCCGCCATGCAACCGGCGCCGGCCGAGGTGATGGCCTGGCGGTATACGTGATCGGCCACGTCACCAGCGGCGAAGATACCTTCGATGTTGGTCGCAGTGGCGTTGCCTTCACGGCCGCCCTGCACCACCAGGTAACCGTCTTTGGCTTCCAGCACGCCTTCGAACAGCGAGGTGTTCGGGGTGTGGCCGATGGCGATGAACACGCCGTCGACTGTCAGCTCGTCGAAGCTGCCGTCATTGTTTTTCAGGCGCGCACCGGTCACGCCCATGTTGTCGCCCAGGACTTCGTCCAGGGTGGCGTTGAGCTTGAGGATGATCTTGCCTTCAGCGACACGGGCGTGCAGCTTGTCGATCAGGATCTTCTCGGCGCGGAAGGTCTCGCGGCGGTGAACCAGGGTCACGGTGCTGGCGATGTTGGCCAGGTACAGCGCTTCTTCCACAGCCGTGTTGCCGCCGCCGACCACGGCGACCGGTTTGTTGCGGTAGAAGAAACCGTCGCAGGTCGCGCAGGCTGAAACGCCTTTACCCATGAACGCTTCTTCCGATGGCAGGCCCAGGTAACGGGCGCTGGCGCCGGTGGCGATGATCAGCGCGTCACAGGTGTACACGCCGCTGTCGCCGGTCAGGCTGTAAGGCTTTTTCGAGAAGTCGACTTTGTTGATGTGATCAAACACGATTTCGGTTTCAAAGCGCTCGGCGTGTTCTTTCATACGCTCCATCAGCACCGGGCCGGTCAGGCCGTGGACGTCGCCCGGCCAGTTGTCGACTTCAGTGGTGGTGGTCAACTGACCGCCCGCCTGCATGCCGGTGATCAGCAGCGGCTTGAGGTTGGCTCGGGCAGCGTAGACGGCAGCGCTGTAACCGGCAGGGCCGGAACCGAGAATAATCACTCGCGAATGACGGGTAGCAGACATGACTCACTCCTATCGACCGCCCGGACTACAAGGCGGCTGGAATAAAAAAGGGACCACGAAGCACTTGGGGAAGGCTTGAACTCGCGGGCCCTGAAAATAATGGGTGCAGCGTATCGAGGGGGGCAAGATTAAGGAAATACGCAATAACAATCCAGCTCATAGGCGGTCTCTATGCAGTCGACCCGGTTGATCGACACGTTTGTTACTGCTGATGTCGCCGCTTTCGCCCAAGAGGCAAAGCCGGTAAGGTCGGCGCGTTCGTCCCTTTGCTCGGAGTTCTCCATGCCCGCCCCTGTTCTTTCCGGCCCGCAATACCTGCGTGAAGGCCTCAAACTGGTGTTGAGCCCTGGCTTGCGCCTGTTTGTGCTGCTACCGCTGGCGATCAACCTGGTGCTGTTCGTCGGCTTGATCTACTTCGCCGGTCATCAGTTCAGCCTGTGGGTCGACCACCTGATGCCGACGCTGCCGAGCTGGCTGAGCTTTCTGAATTACCTGATCTGGCCGCTGTTTGTGGTGCTGGTGGTATTGATGGTGTTTTTCACCTTCACCATGCTGGCCAACATCATCGCTGCGCCGTTCAATGGCTTTCTCTCGGAGAAAGTCGAAGTGGTGGTGCGCGGCACCGACGACTTCCCGGCCTTCAGTTGGGGCGAGCTGATCGCCATGGTGCCACGCACCCTGGCGCGGGAAATGCGCAAGCTGGGCTACTTCCTGCCGCGGGCCATCGGCCTGTTTATCCTGTCATTCATTCCCGTGGTCAACCTGATTGCCGCGCCGCTATGGCTGTTGTTCGGCGTGTGGATGATGGCGATCCAGTACATCGACTACCCGGCAGACAACCACAAACTGGGCTGGAACGAAATGCTCGCCTGGCTGCGCCAGAAACGCTGGCAGAGCATGAGCTTCGGCGGGACTGTCTACCTGGTGTTGCTGGTGCCGGTGGTCAACCTGCTGATGATGCCGGCGGCGGTGGCGGGCGCGACGTTGTTCTGGGTGCGCGAGCAGGGCGCCGAGGCGATGGCGCAGCAGCCGAAAGTGACCCAGTCATAAATCCATCATGCCAGTGACACAATGACGACATGGCCCACGACGACACTGTGGGTCATGACGACAGCTTCGCTCCACATCACCCTCATCACCGAAACCTTCCCGCCAGAGATCAACGGGGTGGCCAATACCCTCGGCCGCCTGTGCGAGGGCTTGCGCGCACGTGGCCATCAAGTCGAGCTGGTGAGACCGCGCCAGGGCGCCGACCAGAGCCGTCCCAGCGACGACGCATTGCTGCTGTGCCGAGGCTGGCCGTTGCCGGGTTACCCAGGCCTGCAATGGGGCCAGTCGTCGATGCACAAGTTGCTGCGACGCTGGACGCGCCAACGCCCGGACGTGCTGTATATCGCCACCGAGGGGCCGCTGGGGCTGTCGGCATTGCGTGCGGCGAGACGTTTGGGGATCAGCGTCGTCAGCGGTTTCCACACCAATTTCCAGCAGTACTCGAACCAGTACGGCTTGAGCTTGCTCAGCCGCATGGTCACCCATTACCTGCGCTGGTTTCATAACCGCTCGAGCCTGACCCTGGTGCCCAGCGCCAGCCAGCGCCTGGAACTGGAGCGCAGGCATTTCGAACGCTTGGGGATGTTGTCGCGCGGCGTGGACAGCCAGCTGTTCCATCCTGCGAAACGCGATAACGCGCTGCGCGAAAGTTGGGCCTTGAACAGCGGACAAACCGCCGTCCTTTATGTGGGCAGGCTGGCGCACGAGAAGAACCTTGGGTTGCTCAAGCGGTGCTTCGAGACGTTGCAGGCCACCTACCCGCAGCGCCAGATGAAACTGATCATCGTCGGCGATGGGCCCCAGCGAGCGATGATGGAAAAGGACCTGCCGGAGGCGATCTTCTGCGGTGCCTTGCGTGGTGAAGAACTGGCGCGGCACTACGCCTCAGGTGATGTGTTCCTGTTCCCCAGCCTGACCGAAACGTTCGGCAACGTGGTCCTGGAAGCGATGGCATCGGGGTTGGGCGTGGTGGCCTATGACCAGGCGGCGGCAACCCAGCATATTCGCCACGGCTACAACGGGGTATTGGCAATGCCGGGAGACGAGAACGCGTTTTGCGAGGCTGCCAATTGGCTGCTGGAGGACGCCGAAAGCCTGCGTCGCATGCGCCTGAATGCGCGCCAGCACGCGAGTCGACAGGGCTGGCCGGCGATTATCGAGCAGTTCGAGAACCAATTACGAGGTGTATGCGGCGAGCACACTGTGATGCCCTCGCTGCCTTACGCAAAATAGAAAGCCCACGGGGCACACCATCGTTTGGCTGCGCATGGGATGATTTACTTGATATTTAAGTTGGGAACGAGCAGCGCCCGCTTACCAATCATTGGTACCTGCTGCGTTAAGCAGGGCCTTTGAATCAATGGAGAGATCGATCATGCCAATTTATGGAATGGGTGTACGAAACGGAGTCAACATGCCAACTGCAGAATGGACGCGTCAGCAACAGTGGTTGGATCAGTCTCGAGCAGAACCGCCCGTCTACGGCCAGGCTGGGCATCAAAAAGATCCGAACAAAATTGATCACCGCAACGAGCTGAGTAAGAGACCGCAGTATTAATCACCCGTGCAGCAAAACTCCCTGTGCGCGCACAGGGAGTCCAGCCACTCACACCAGGGTCGTCAACGCCTCACGACTGAATGGCAGAATGTCGCCCTCGCGGCCTTCGCGCACCTTCACCGCCCAATCCGGATCCACCAGCAGCGCGCGGCCTACGGCGACCAGGTCGAACTCGTCGTTGTTCAGGCGCTCCAGCAGTTTCTCCAGGCTCGCCGGCTGCGCGACCTTGTCGGTGTTGACCATGAACTGCAGGAACTCGCCATCCAGGCCAACGCTGCCGACGGTAATGGTCGGCTTGCCGGTGAGCTGGCGGGTCCAGCCGGCCAGGTTGAGGTCGGAGCCTTCGAATTCCGGCTCCCAGAAACGACGGGTGGAACAGTGGAAAATGTCCACACCGGCGTCAGACAACGGCTGGAGAAATTCCCCCAGTGCTTCGGGGGTTTGCACCAGGCGCGCGGTGTAGTCCTGTTGTTTCCACTGCGAAAAGCGAAAGATGATCGGGAAGTCCGGGCCAACAGCGGCGCGGGTGGCCTGGATCAACTCGATGGCGAAGCGCGAGCGATTGGCCAGGCTGCCGCCGTATTCGTCGGTACGCTGGTTGCTGCCTTCCCAGAAGAACTGGTCGACCAGATAGCCGTGGGCGCCGTGGATCTCCACACCGTCCATGCCGATGCGCTGGGCGTCCTTGGCGGCTTGGGCGAAGGCGTTGATCACGTCCTTGATGTCCTGGGCGGTCATGCCGTGGACCACCACATTGCCTTCCTTGAGTTTTTCCATCGGGCCGTAGGCCGGTACGCTGGCATCAGGCTCGGTGCCAAGACGGCGAACGCTGCCCACGTGCCACAACTGCGGGACGATCTTGCCGCCTTCGGCGTGTACCGCGTCGACCACTTTCTTCCAGCCGGCCAGCGCGGCCTCACCGTAAAAGTGCGGAACGTTGGGGTAGCCGTTGGAGGCTTGATGGCCGACCACGGTGCCTTCGGTGATGATCAGGCCCACGCCGGCGGCGGCACGGCGGCGGTAGTACTCGATGACCTGGGCATTCGGCACGCCGCCTGGAGAGAACGAACGGGTCATCGGGGCCATGACGACGCGGGTCGACAGTTGCAATGCGCCCAGCTGGAAAGGTTTGAACAAGGCTTGGACAGGCATGGGAGCACTCCACGGGGAACGGGGTTTATGATGCGGATAATATGCAGGGTGGGGAGCGCCTGGTAGCACTATTGATCTGGGTGATTAAGCGGTAAAAGCGTTGAGGCATTCGGGCTGCTGGGCAGCCCGTCGTCGCGGGGATAGCGATTCAGCTCAGGGCTTTTTCGATGGCCTGGACGATCGAGGGATCTTCCGGTGGGGTGCGCGGCGAAAAGCGCGCCAGGACCCGGCCATCTTTGCCCAGCAGGAATTTCTCGAAGTTCCAGGTGATATCCCCTGGAAACTCGGCGCCCTCGCCTGCCAGCAAGCGGTACAGTTGGTGACGGTCAGGGCCGTTGACCTCAAGCTTGCTGCCCAGGGGGAAAGTCACCCCGTAATTGAGGCTGCAGAATGCCTGGATCTCTTGCTCGGTACCCGGCTCCTGGCCTGCAAATTGATTGCAAGGCAGGCCTAGCACGGTAAACCCCTGGCCCTTGTATTGCTGGTAGAGGTTTTCCAACGCCGCGTATTGCGGGGTCAAGCCACATTTGGAAGCCACGTTGACCACCAGCACCACTTGGCCCTTGAACGGCGCCAGCGGCAGCTCTTGTCCGTCCAAAGCTTTGAGTTTCAGGTCGTGGAAAGCACTCATGACGAACTCCAGATATCCATGTTCTTCGCATTGCGGCGTTTCGAGATTACAACCCGCAAGCCTGCAATCATAGACGCCGATTGCAAAACTCGCCTGCAGGTTACTGAGCGGTCGGCCAGGGCAAAATCGGAATCGCCGTCACGGCGTTCTGCGGGCTGCCTTCGATCAGGCGGTCGCTGTACACCAAATACACCAAGGTATTGCGCTTCTTGTCGAGGAAGCGCACCACCTGCATGGTCTTGAACACCAGGGACGTGCGCTCCTTGAACACTTCGTCGCCATCCTTGAGCTCGCCCTTGAAGCGGATCGGCCCGACCTGGCGGCAGGCAATCGAGGCTTCGGCGCGGTCTTCGGCCAGCCCCAGGCCGCCTTTGACGCCACCGGTCTTGGCGCGCGACAGGTAGCAGGTCACGCCGTCGACCTTGGGGTCATCAAAGGCTTCAACGACGATTCGGTCGTTGGGGCCGACAAACTTGAACACCGTTGAGACCTGGCCGATTTCTTCGGCCGAGGCCAGCAGCGGCATGACCAACAGCAGGCCGAGCAATCCCTTCATTAAACGCATCGTGTCTTCCTTTGGTTAAACCAGGATCAGGTTGTCGCGGTGAACCAGTTCCGGCTCGGCCATGTAACCCAATAGTGCGACAATCGCATCAGACGATTGCCCAATGATTTTCTGCGCTTCAAGGGCACTGTAGTTGGCCAGGCCACGGGCGATCTCGCGACCGTCCGGCGCAACGCACACCACCATCTCGCCACGGCGGAAACTGCCCTGCACCAACTTGACGCCCACCGGCAGCAGGCTCTTGTTGCCCTCGGACAGGGCCGATACCGCGCCTTCGTCAAGCACCAGGGTGCCGCGGGTTTGCAGGTGACCGGCCAGCCATTGCTTGCGCGCCGCGAGCATGCCGCGTTCCGGCGACAACAGGGTGCCGATGCGCTCGCCGGCCTTGAGACGGTCCAGCACGCGCTCAATACGCCCGCCTACAATGATGGTATGGGCACCGGAACGTGCAGCCAGGCGCGCGGCGCGCAGTTTGGTCTGCATGCCGCCACGGCCCAAGGCACCGCCGACGCTGCCGGCCACGGCATCCAGTGCCGGGTCATCGGCGCGGGCTTCGTAGATCAACTGGGCATCCGGGTTGTTGCGCGGATCGGCGTCAAACATGCCGTCGCGGTCAGTGAGGATCACCAGCAGGTCGGCTTCCACCAGGTTGGCCACCAGGGCGGCCAGGGTGTCGTTGTCGCCGAAGCGGATTTCATCGGTGACCACGGTATCGTTTTCGTTGATCACCGGGATGACCTTGAGCTCCACCAGCGCACGCAGAGTGCTGCGGGCGTTGAGGTAGCGCTTGCGGTCGGACAGGTCGTCGTGGGTCAGCAGGATCTGCGCCGTGTGGCGGCCATGCTCGGCAAAGCTGGATTCCCAGGCTTGCACCAGGCCCATCTGGCCGATGGCGGCAGCGGCTTGCAGTTCGTGCATTGCGCTGGGTCGCGCGGTCCAGCCGAGGCGGCTCATGCCGGCGGCAACAGCCCCGGACGAGACCAGCACCAACTCCACACCGGCCTCATGCAAGGCCACCATCTGCTCGACCCAGACGCTCATGGCTGCGCGATCGAGCCCCTTGCCATCGGCCGTCAGCAGCGCACTTCCGATCTTCACGACCCAGCGCTGCGCACCTGTCACTTTGCTCCGCATCATCTTCAACCTTAGATTGAGGGCTGCGCGACCCAGCGCGGCCCATAACGTTATACCCGGATACCAAAACGCCGCTCCAAAGGAGCGGCGTTCAAGTTTATCGCAACGAATCAGTCGCGCACGTAAATGATTTCCGGACCGTCTTCATCATCCACGTCTTCTTCGTCCCACTCATCGTCGCCGATGTCATGGACCGACTTCACGCCGCTGCGGCGCAGGGCACGCTGATCGTCCAGGGCCTGCAGCTGCGCACGGGCTTCGTCTTCGATCTGCTGGTCGAGCTCGGCCAGCTCGGCCTTGAATACCGGGTCGGCCGCCAGGCGGTCGGCACGGTCTTCGAGGTAGCGCATGATGTCGCGGGTCAGGCGCTCGGTGCCTTCTTTGGCGATGGCCGAGATCACGTAGACCGGACCTTCCCACTCCAGGCGGTCGACGATTTCCTTGACGCGCTCCTCGTGCTCTTCTTCGAGGATCTGGTCGCACTTGTTCAGCACCAGCCAGCGATCACGCTCGGCCAGGGCCGGGCTGAATTTGGTCAGTTCGCTGACGATCACTTCGGCGGCGTCCGCAGCGCTGGTGTCATCCAGCGGCGCCATGTCGACGAGGTGCAACAGCAAACGGGTACGCGACAAGTGCTTGAGGAAGCGAATCCCCAGGCCGGCGCCATCGGAAGCCCCTTCGATCAGGCCGGGAATGTCGGCGATCACGAAGCTCTTCCAACGGTCGACGCTGACCACACCCAGGTTTGGCACCAGTGTGGTGAACGGGTAGTCGGCGACTTTCGGCTTGGCCGCCGACACCGAGCGGATGAAGGTACTTTTACCGGCGTTCGGCAGGCCCAGAAGGCCTACGTCGGCGAGTACTTTCATTTCCAGCTTGAGGTCACGCTGCTCGCCGGGCTTGCCGGGGGTCGTCTGGCGTGGCGCACGGTTGGTACTGGACTTGAATCGGGTGTTACCCAGACCGTGCCAGCCGCCCTGCACCACCATCAGCTTCTGGCCGGCCTTGGTCAGGTCGCCGATCACTTCCTGGGTAGCGGAGTCGATAATCGTGGTGCCGACCGGTACGCGCAGCACCATGTCTTCGCCTTTTTTACCGGTACAGTCGGTGCTGCCGCCGTTGGAGCCACGCTCGGCATCGAAGTGCCGGGTGTAACGGTAGTCGACCAGGGTGTTGAGGTTTTCGTCGGCCATCAGGTAGATGGAACCACCGTCACCGCCGTCACCGCCGTTGGGGCCACCGTTTTCAATGAATTTTTCGCGACGGAAACTCATGCAACCGTTACCGCCGTCGCCTGCTTTTACTCGGATGGAAACTTCATCAACGAACTTCATAACAAAACGCCTCTCGCCGCATGGACGAGCTTAAAAAACCAAGACATAAGACTCTTGCAAAAATGAGCGTAGCGACCTCAATCAGCGACCGCAAACCCAGCCCCGGAGCCCATCACAAACAGCTTTGCAAGAGACTCACCCCACAAACGAAAAAGCCCCGTCGCGAGACAGGGCTTTTCCAGCGATCTCGCAGTTAGGCTGCGACAACGCTCACGTAACGGCGGTTGAACGCGCCTTTTACTTCGAACTTGATCACGCCTTCGATTTTCGCGAAGAGGGTGTGATCTTTACCCATGCCTACACCGTAACCGGCGTGGAATTGGGTGCCGCGCTGACGCACGATGATGTTGCCCGGAATGATTTTCTGGCCGCCATACATCTTAACGCCAAGGCGTTTGGCTTCTGAGTCGCGACCGTTACGGGTACTACCACCAGCTTTTTTGTGTGCCATGAGTCAATTCTCCTAGTGAGGAATTAGGCTGAAATTAAGCCTGAATACCGGTGATTTTGATCTCGGTGTACCACTGGCGGTGGCCCATACGCTTCATGTGGTGCTTACGACGACGGAACTTGATGATGCGGATTTTATCGTGACGACCTTGGGAAATCACTTCAGCCACAACGGTAGCGCCAGCGACAACTGGAGCGCCGATGTTCACGTCATCGCCATTGGCGACCAACAGAACGCGATCAAAAGTAACGGATTCGCCGGTAGCGATTTCCAGTTTTTCGATCTTCAGGTATTCACCTGGGGCGACCTTGTATTGCTTGCCACCAGTAACAATTACTGCGTACGACATGGTATTTCTCCGATAATCCTGCTCACCCAGCGCTTTATAAGAAGAGGTATTGGCTGGCATGGCTGCATGGGATGGACGTCCCGAATGCAATTGCGTAAGGCAGGTGCTGCCCAGGAAGTTCAGGGTGCGCGATTGTACGCAAGGCGTTGGCGCGTTGCAAGTGGCCGTCTATCGCGCCTTGACACTGCGGACCCTGGGTCCTAGCATGCCGCGCAACCCTTCTGGAGCGACTGTCGCTGATGCAACCCCAAGCTTTCTACCGCGCGGTCGCGGACGATTTTAGCGCCGTCGACGGCATCATCAAGAAGCAACTGACTTCTAAAGTGCCGCTGGTCTCCAAGATTGGCGACTATATTACCTCGGCGGGCGGTAAACGCCTGCGTCCTTTATTAGTGTTGCTGTGCGGCAAGGCCCTGGGTCGCGAAGGCGATGACCTGCGCCTGCTGGCGGCGACTATCGAATTCCTGCACACCGCCACCCTGCTGCATGACGACGTGGTCGACATGTCCGGCATGCGCCGTGGCCGCGAGACCGCCAATGCCATGTGGGGCAACGCGCCCAGCGTGCTGGTGGGCGACTTCCTGTACTCGCGCTCGTTCGAAATGATGGTTGAACTCGGCTCGATGCCGGTGATGAAGATCCTCTCGCAGGCCACACGCATCATCGCCGAAGGCGAAGTGTTGCAGCTGTCAAAGGTGCGCGACGCCAGCACCACCGAAGAAACCTACATGGAAGTGATTCGCGGCAAAACCGCGATGCTCTTCGAAGCCTCCACACACAGCGCTGCGGCGCTGTGTGGCGCAACGGCCGAACAGGCCGAAGCCCTGCGCACCTTTGGCGATCACCTGGGCGTGGCGTTCCAACTGGTGGACGACCTGCTCGACTACCGTGGCGACGCCGAAACCCTGGGCAAGAACGTCGGTGACGACCTGGCCGAAGGCAAGCCGACCTTGCCGCTGATCTACACCATGCGCGAAGGCACGCCGGAACAGGCCGCCCTGGTGCGCAAGGCGATCCAGAAAGGCGGAATCGAAGACCTGGAGGCCATCCGCGCCGCCGTCGAAGCGTCGGGGTCGCTGGAGTACACGGCGCAACTGGCGCGCGATTATGTAGCCCGTGCGATCAAATGCCTGGACGCCCTTCCGGCCAGCGAATACCGGGATGCCCTGGCTGAACTGAGTGAGTTTGCGGTAGCGCGTACGCACTGATTCTGCGCTGATTAATGTGGGAGCTCATCTTTGTAGTGAGCGGGCTTGTCCCGCGCTGGGCTGCGGCCCTAATAAAGACACCGCCAAGCTCCAGATAAAACCCGGTCGCCTGGTTTGGGGCGGCTTCGCCACCCAGCGCGGGGCGAGCCCGCTCACTACAGGGTTTTACGGCGCCGCCCCCAAATAGGCAATAAACCCTATATAATGTGCGACTTTTTAGCCATCCTGACTCCCAAGGAGCTTTAGTGAGCACGTTGCCACCCTGCCCGAAATGCACTTCCGAATTCACCTACGAAGACGGCACTCAGCTGGTCTGCCCGGAATGCGCCCATGAATGGTCCGCCAACGGCGAGGCCGAAGCGGCCAGCGACGAAACCGTCAAGAAAGACTCTGTGGGCAATGTCCTGCAGGATGGCGACACCATCACCGTGATCAAGGACCTCAAGGTCAAGGGCACCTCCCTGGTCGTCAAGGTAGGCACCAAGGTCAAGAACATCCGCCTGTGCGATGGCGACCACGATATCGATTGCAAGATCGACGGTATCGGCCCGATGAAGCTCAAATCCGAGTTCGTGCGCAAAGTCTGAACCTTGCCTCCATCCCGCGCCCGTCGCGGGATGGCGTTTCGCCCTGTTGTTTGATCGAAAGCACCCCCACCCAGAAAAAAACACAAATCGCCAATAGGCACTTGCTATTCTACGAATAAGAATTATTCTCATTGAAACCCATCAAGGAGAACCCCCATGACTTATTTGATAGATGCCTGGCTGGACCGCCCACACCCTTACCTGCGAATCCTGCACCGGGAAACCGGTGAAGTCTGTGCGGTGCTGGAAGAAGAAGCGCTGAACGAGCTGCAGGACCAGGGCGACCTGGACGTGAATGGCTTGAGTTCAAGTGAACCGGGGGTGCTGAAGGAGGTGGTGCGCAATCTGTTTCTGTTCTGCTATGCCCGAGCGTTGCGCCCGGCGACGGAGCTGCATGGCAAGTTTAATCCATGAGCCACCACGCAAAACCTGAATGCACCCGCTCTGTGTGGGAGCTGGCTTGCCTGCGATAGCATCACCTCGGTCTCATCTTGGACCGAGTCGTCTGCATCGCGGGCAAGCCCGGCTCCCACATAGAACCGGGCGCATCAGCAAATTTTACAGAACGTCGAGCAGCTCGACGTCAAACACCAGAACGCTGTGCGGCGGGATGCTGCCAACACCTTGAGCGCCGTAAGCCAGTTCGCTCGGCACGTACAGGCGCCATTTGCTGCCGGCATTCATCAGTTGCAGGGCTTCGGTCCAGCCGGCGATCACGCCGCCCACCGGGAATTCGGCAGGCTGGCCGCGATCGTAGGAGCTGTCGAACACAGTGCCGTCGATCAGGGTGCCGTGGTAGTGGGTACGCACCTGGTCTTCACGGGTCGGCTTGGCGCCGTCGCCAGCCGTCAGCACTTCGAATTGCAGGCCGGAAGCCAGGGTGGTGATGCCATCACGCTTGGCGTTTTCAGCCAGGAAGGCCAGGCCGGCGCCCGCCGCGGCTTCAGCCTTGGCAGCCGCTTCGGCTTGCATGATTTCGCGGATGACCTTGAAGCTGGCGGCCATTTGCTCTTGGTCAACACGGCTTGGTTTGCCGGCGAACGCGTCGGTCAAGCCAGCCAGGATTGCATCCAGGCTCACGCCCGGCGGCGGGTTGTCGCGCAGTTGGTCGCCCAGTTGGCGGCCAATGCCGTAGCTGACGCGTGTTTCGTCGGTGGACAGATTGACTTCGGACATGCAAACGCTCCGCTGTAGGACAGCACTCGAACCCGCGCGAGGCGGCGTCTTTCGCGCCATCCAGAACTAAAAGGGCGAGCAGACTAGCACACAAGCCCGGCCCTTGATGAGCCCAGGCCGTCCCACTCATACGTATCTACCGCTGGCCGCGCGGCGCAGCGCCCCATGCTGATGATTCCTTTCATCATTACGGGGACGTGCCGATGAGCACACCAACCAACCCTCCTGCCTCGCCCACGCTTGCGCAGATCAAGGCACATTTGCTCGAAATTCATCCGCAGTTATTCAAACCGGCAAGCCCCGCCTCTGTTGTATTGCCGGCCGAGCGAACCGCGCTGGAGCGCATTAATGGCACGCTGGCCAGGATCAATGAAACGTTTCTGACCCAGGCGCGCAGGCTCTATCAGGATCTGGACAGCACCGACCTCAGCCAGACGCAGGGTCAGCAACTGCTCTCACGGCTGAAAACCCAGCTGAACAAGGATTTGCAGACGCTGGACGAAACCAGCACCGTCGAGCGCCAGGCGCGCAAGACCTATTTAACCTTCGACGCCGGCATCACCGCACTTGAAACAGAAACGCGGCTGAATGTCCGCGATTACCTGCTCACCCCCGCGCATCAAAAAATGCTGGAAGATTGCTCTCGTGGCCCGGCCTTTCGGCCAGGCCAATACGCACTCACGTTCAGCTATCAGGACCAGACCGTCACCTTCGCCGGCGCCTTCGTGCTGACGCGCGAGTCCAGCCCCAAGGTGATCGACCTCACGTCGCGAGAGGAGGTGGGTGCCGTGTTGCTGTTCACCCCGTCCCGCGGCCTGGAAGCGTTCGACACCTTGGCCGACCTCGACCAGGCGCTGCACTCGATGATGACGTTGCCCGCAGGGAGGAAAGAGATCGCTGCGCACCTGCCTGTGCGCTATCAACATATGGACGTCGCCGACATATGGCCGCTCGAACTGCAGCTTATCGAAGGCGAGCCCCTGTTCGACCACGTTTATCAGGCCCTGCTCGACAAACGCAGCCTGGACATCGATCTGGCCTTAGGCACCGAAGCCCCCGACGCCGCCGTCCTCAAGACACAGCTCGATAACGCCGTGAAAGCCGCCCTGCCCGACTTGAGCCCGCGCCTGGAGTTCAGGGCCCAGCAACTGCTGGAACACGACTTGTACGCCAGCCTGCCTGACTGGTACCGAACGGCGAGTACAGACCGGCGCGCAACGCTGGCCGAGCATCTGAAGGCTTACAACGAAGCCCGCCGGGACTTTCTCAACGTGTTCGGGCCCGCCGCGACACCCGCCGCATTGGCGCGCCAGCAATGGGCCGAGCATCTGGCCAATGAACTGGATATCCATGACCTGGACCCGGACCTGTTGCACCTGACCACCCGGCGCACTGTGCCCCTGGTCGGCACCTACGAGCACAAACGCACGCTGGTTGACCTGGCCTTGCGAGGCCTGCACACCGGCGACGAATTGCCGGGTTCGACCTTCCTGCAACACACCACGCTGACCTACAACGATGCGCCACTGACCGCGCAGCATGCCGAGCTTACTCCACAAACCGTACTGACCCTGCTGCAGGACCTGCAGCCGCGCGTGGAATTCGCGCTCACCCAAAAGCCCATGCTGGGCGATCCGCACCTCAAGCAGGCGGCGCGCGCATTTTTTGATCAACGCTTGGTTGCACTGGCCTATATCGCCAGCCTGCGGGGTGATCTCACAGCAGCCGATCATCAACTGTTCGAGCAACTGCGCGCCAACACGCACATGCACCTGCGCGCGCAAACCGTGCTGTTGCACGGCGCGCAGCTCAAGGACCTGTGGGTGCTGCGTGAGGAGACACCGCAGGGCCAGGTCAAGCGCATGCTGCTGTGCACACCCGACGCGCCGAAGGCCGTGCACTTTATCGGCTTCGCCAGCGAGCGGGAATGCCAGACGCACATTATCGGCTGGCTGGATGAAAAGAGCCGGTCGGACGGATGCACGATGTGCGATTACGTGCTGGGGCAAGTCCCCCTGCGCTTCCAACCCAGCCTGCAAAACTTTGTGCAACACCTTGGTCTTAAACCCGATGCCCAGGAGCATCTGGAAGTTACGTTTGGCAAAGCCTGCACTTACTCCGACTGCCTGGACGCGACCGTCACCCACCGGCTATCGATGCTGCTGGACGATTACCAGCACGGCTCTCCCGACTGGTACCGTGCCGCCTCGACCACCGACCGCGCACGCTTGGCGAAGCTGGCTGACGATGCTGTTGGCGCAGTGCAGATCTACAGCGCCTGGCCGGATGCCGAGGCGAAATTTCCAGCGTTCAAATCGTACTTGCATGAAAAGGCCAAGCTTGCCCTGAATAAGCTTTTGGACCGCCGCCAAAATGATGTCGACCCGGACACCGTCTTCGCCTACTCGCCCAAACCCCTCGTCGGGCAGTCCGCACCGCCGATGTCCTACACCACGCTGTACCAGGACGGTTACGAGGACGGCATCGGCTTTCTCACCGAGAAGTTTTCCGCTTCCGCCACCTTCCGCGGCCCGGATGACATCGACCTGAGCCAATTGACGCCTCAGAACGTCGCCCGCTCGGTAACAGGAACCTGGGTGGGCGAACGCTACATCGAAGACGTGCGCAAGCGTCTTCAAGCCGAAGACAGCCCAGGCTACGCCAAACGCCGCGACGCCACGTTGAAGATCCAGCAACTGCAGATGGAAAACGCCGCGCTGGAGTCGCGCTTGAAGGGCCATATCGCCAGCGCTGACCTGACCTGGCTGCAAAGCGCTATCGACAGCCTGGCCGACAGTAGCACCGCGACGCGCAATACCTACAAAGTGCACCGCCTGTTCATCAACGGCGACTGGATCATCGGTAACTACCTGTTCAGCCACGCCGACGAACCGGTGCTGCTCTACACCCCGAACGCCCCCGACGGCATCGCGTTCCGCGAGGCCAAACTGTTCAACTATCTGCTGAAAAAGGTCGAAGGCTTTCTCGCCTATTTGTGCAAGCGCGCGCCGCTCCAGTCCCAGAGCCGCATTACCCTGTTCCTGGAAGAGGCGCGCAAGGGCCTGCCCGAGGACATCAATCGCACTACCCCAAGCCCGGCCCGACATGATCCTATCACCCGCGCCACACCGCTCACCGACCTGCGCCACGAGCTCTACAACATGGTTCTGCAACGCAAGATCGATGACGTGCGCGCCACCACCGTCAGCCGTGCTCAGGTGATCAGCGCCATCCTCTGGACCTGCATCGAGTGGGTAACCGCCGTAGCGACCATGCCGATGCCAAGCCTGAGCCTGACGTTGGGCGGCGCATTGGCATTCAAAGACGCAATGCTCGCACTCAATGCCTATCATCAGGGCGACACGGCAGGCGCCCTGAATCATTACCTCGGCTACCTGGCCAACATCGGCGGCGCGCTGCTGTTCGATTTTCGCCCGGCCCTGGCCAGCGCGACCAAAAAGTTGCGCCCGGTTATCAAGACCGGCGAGCAAGCCACGCAACGCGCCGTGGTGGAACAACTGGACAGCCTCGCGCCCGAGGCCATGCAACCGGTGCTGTACGATGGCCAAGCGTTATGGGCGCCCGAAACGCCCGATGCACTGGGCCGTTATCTGCTGTACCGAAAAGACCCGCTCACCGGCCAGTTGCATTCGACAGCGCGCCTGGCCAACCGGAATGTCGACGGTCAATGGGTACGCAGCGGCATGGCGGGTGGAGCCCCTAAATATGAACCGTTGAAGCCAGAGGATACTGCACTGGCGGCCTATGATATGCCGCCCGATCAAGGCAAGAACTTCGGGGCCTTGCTCTATCCTGACTTCACAGCGCTGCAGCGGGACTGGGACGTCGACATCGCGGGGGCGGCCCGGCACAACGCCTATATTCAATCGGCACCGTTGCGTGAGCTCTATGACGACCGCGTGCAAAAGCTGACAGGCGCTGCCGAGCAGTTTTTCAAGGCATTGCCGGCCCCAGCGCCTAAGACCGAACTCCCCGCACTGGCCACCGATACCTCCCACGCAGACCTGCTCAAAACCCTGTTCGGCCGCGACAAGCGCCTGATCATCGGCGCGCCCAATCGCGCCATTGCCAACAAACAGCTGTTGATCGAGCACATGCCCGATCTTGCGGCCCAGGGCCTCAAGCGCATCTACATCGAAAACCTGCCGCGGGATCTGTTCCATCGCAAGCTGAAGATCCTGGGCAATCAGCTTAAGGGAGATAAACCCTGGTCGCTGAAAATCCTCGAATATCATCTGGCTCAAGTCGACCAAGACCTGGGCTTGGCCAAAGATGCGCCCTTCACCTACCGTAAATTGCTGCTCGCAGCGCAGCGGCACAATGTGTTGATCGATGGATTGGACACTGCCGCCTCCTATCACATGGAACACGTGCTGGCCCTGGGTGAAGGCCCGCGTTTCGTGGCGCGCAGCAGCAAATTGCGTAACTTCTACTCCCACAAGGCGATCGAGCAAAACCTGGCCAACGATCCCGACGAAGGCTGGATCGCCCTGGTTGACTCCAATCGTCTGGGTACTTACGAGCAGATAAGGGGACTGGCGGATCTGCAGAACGCGCCGTCGTTGCGCATCGAGGAGGTGGCGCCTGGGCAGCCGGTCGGGGTCTGGCCCGATACCACCACGGCCGCTCAATCCAAGGGGGATTATCGGTTGGCAGTCACCGCTGACAAGGCGGCAGCGCAAGCATCGGGCCCGTCGTCCGCGGCTGTTCCGACCTCGGTGACGCACTACGACGCGTTCGACATTCCACAGAATATACGTGAAGACATCACCTACATGGCAAGCTCACGCAAAGGGCTTGACAGGCATTATGGCTTCGCCAAACCGCATCATGCACAGGCCGACGCTATCTTCAGAAACGTACAGGCCCGATTGCGCGATAGCGCCAAATCGTTTTTCACCGACTTTAAGATGGCCCCTCGGTCGTCACTGGATACGCTGGCTTCGGCAGGCAGCGAGAAGGCGTTTATCGAGCAGCTGTTTAAACACAAAAACGGCCTGGTGATCGGCGAAGCCCATAGTGCGCAGTCGAGCAAAGCGTTCCTGATCGACCATATGAAGGCACTTAAAAAACAAGGCGTGAAAACGCTCTATATGGAACATCTGCTGACGGATATGCACCAGGAGGCGTTGGATACGTTTTATGCCACGTCGAAGATGTCGCCCGCCTTGAAAAACTACCTCGCCACGCAGGATTACGGCCACATGCCTGGGTACAAAGGCCCGCATACCTATACGAAAGTGGTCAAGGTCGCCAACAAACAGGGCATACGCGTTCGCGCGCTCGACTGCACAGCCAGCTATCACGTCAAAGGCTTTGACGAAAAAGTACGCTACGAGATGTTCAGCTACTTTGCCAACGAAGTGATCAAGGCCGATCAGGTGGCGACCGGCCCGCATAAATGGATCGCCTTCATGGGCAGCACGCACACCGATCTGCACCAGGGCGTCCCGGGGTTGGTCGATTTGCAGGATGCCGTGAGCCTTCATGTGCGCGACACCTTCCCTGCACAGGCCAGCCCGCTGAAGGTGGGCGGCTGGCAGTCGGCTAAGCGGGGGATTATGGGTGGCGAAGTGGCGCTGCGCAGCGACTTCGTGTTGAACGTCGGCATTCCTGGCTGGCGTGTAGCCGTTGATATCAACCCACCAACCCGCGCCAAGCTCAAACGCCCAGGCGAGTATTTCATCGAGCGCACCGGGGATGGTGAGGTCAACCTGGTGCACCGGTCACGTAGCCAGGAGATCGTCACCACGCCGATCAGCATCGACGACAGCGGCCGATACCATATCGATCGCTGGGATGCCGTCAAAGGTAAGCGCTTCTACGATCTGGAAAAGATGCTTGATGCGCTCCAGCAACCGGATCCAGATGGGGCGGGCCTGACACGACTCACCTGACCGGTCCCCAGACCCCGCCAGGCCGGCGGGGTCTGGACCCTAAGTGCGGCGCCGCGCAAAAAACCACTTCAGCTTCCCGCCCTGGCGCCGATACAGCCCTACACATCTTGGCTGGTTTCAAATAACAACACCTTCCAGCGGACAGACATCACTCTCAAGGAGCATTCGATGAATAGCTGGTTTGGTAACATCAGCGTCAACCTCAAACTTGGCCTGGGCTTTGGCCTGGTGCTGGTTCTCACCTCGATTCTGGCCTTCACCGGCTGGACCAGCCTGGGCGGCCTGATCGACCGCAGCAACTGGATGAGCGACATCACCCAGCTCAATGCGTCCCTGACCAAGCTGCGCGTCGTGCGCCTGCAGTACATGCTGGCCAATGGCGACGAGGCCGTGGCGCAGAACGTCCAGACCAATCTGGACGTCTTTGCCGCCCAGCAACAGAAGCTGCTCGACAGCTTCAAGAGCCCGGAAAACCGCAAGCTGCTCACCGAGCAGAAAGCGATCATTACTGCCTACCAACAATCTTTGAACAAAATGCGCGAGGCCTACCGTAACGGCAACGCCTCCCGCCAAGTGATGGGCGACAAAGCTGACATCGCCAATGCTCAGATCGAAGCGCTGGACGCCAGCGTGCAACAGATGCCTGACAGCCCGGAGCGCTTCACCCAGTACCAGGCGGTGACAAAAGCCAAGGGCGAGTTCCAGTTGGCCCGCTACGAAGTGCGCGGATACATCAACACGGTCAACGCAGAAACCGAAGGCCGCGCCGCGGCACAGATCGACAACGCCATCAATGCGTTAAAAAGCCTTGGCGCCGTGTTTGGTGTCAGCCAGCAAAGCGCGCTTGGCGCCCTGGAAACCGCTTTGGGCGCGTACCGCACGGCTGTGCAGAACTACAAGGCAGCCAACGCCAACATCGTCGCCGCTCGCGCTGAAATGACCTCCCAAGGCGCTGATATCGTCACCATCAGCGACAAGCTCTACGAGATCCAGCTCACCCGTCGCGACGCTGAAAGCGCTCAGGCACGCAGCCTGCAACTGATCAGCACCCTGTTGGCCCTGTTGGTCGGTGTCATCGCCGCCTGGGTCATCACTCGCCAGATCACCCGTCCGCTGCAAGAAACCCTGGCGGTGGTTGAACGCATTGCTTCAGGCGATCTGAGCCACAACATCCAGGTCACCCGCCGCGACGAACTGGGCGTGCTGCAACAAGGCATCCAGCGCATGGGCACCACCTTGCGTGAGCTGATCAGCGGTATTCGTGACGGCGTGACCCAGATCGCCAGCGCCGCCGAAGAGTTGTCGGCCGTGACCGAGCAGACCAGCGCCGGCGTCAACAGCCAGAAGATCGAGACCGATCAGGTCGCCACGGCCATGCACGAAATGACCGCCACCGTGCAAGAAGTGGCGCGCAACGCCGAACAGGCTTCACTGGCCGCCGCCGACGCCGATGGCCAAGCCCGCGCAGGCGACAAAGTGGTGGCTGAAGCCATCGCCCAAATCGAACGCCTGGCCGCTGAAGTGGCGCGCTCCACCGACGCCATGGCGCACCTGCAACAAGAGAGCAACAAGATCGGCAGCGTGATGGACGTGATCAAGGCCGTGGCCGAACAAACCAACCTGCTGGCGCTCAACGCGGCGATTGAAGCGGCGCGAGCCGGTGAAGCCGGCCGTGGGTTTGCCGTGGTGGCCGACGAAGTGCGGGGCCTGGCCCAGCGCACGCAGAAATCCACCGAAGAAATCGAAGGCCTGGTGGCCGGCTTGCAGAACGGCACCCAGCAAGTGGCCAACGTGATGAACAACAGCCGCAGCCTCACCGACAGCAGTGTCGAGCTGACGCGCAAGGCCGGTGTGTCGCTGGAAAACATCACACGTACCGTGTCGAATATCCAGTCGATGAACCAGCAGATCGCCGCCGCCGCCGAGCAGCAAAGCGCCGTAGCCGAAGAGATCAGCCGCAGCATTGTGAATGTGCGTGATGTGTCCGAGCAGACCGCCACGGCGAGTGACGAGACGGCCAAGTCGAGTGTGGAACTGGCGCGCCTGGGCAGCCAGTTGCAGCAGATGGTCAGTCATTTCCGGGTGTAAGAAAGCAAAAAGCCGCCTCGGGATTAACCGAGGCGGCTCCACCTCTCAGACCTTAACGGTCATCGAAGCTGTCCCGCAGGAACTTCCATACGTGATAAGCACGCAGGCAGTTCACTACGAGGTTTCATGTATGTCGTGCAAACTTAGACATACTCGGCCCTCCGTGAGTTGGGCCTTACCTCCAGCGCACTTACCGGAACACGTGAGCCTTCGGATGCACGTCAGTGCTCCTGTGAGGCGGCTGGGTTTATGGTCCTCCCGCATGGATCCGGCACGGGTTGCAAGCCCGTGGCGGTCGGTCCAAAAATGTGCGCGCGAACCCAACCAACCTGCATCACGACGAACGCAGAACGAGGGCGATATTAGCTCAGCCCCGGCTCCAAGATGTGACAGACAAAGGCCGATTACTCCTTGAGTTGTTGCCATATCTTGCAGTCGTTACCAATAAGCTTCCGACGCTTTAGCATGTACTACTCAATCATTTTAAGGTCTTGCATGAGCCCCCGAAGCAGCAGTAGTATTGCGCTCACGTCAGTGCTCCTGTGAGAGCGCAACCCCAGCCGCAAACTGGGGTTGCAATAAAAAACCGCCCTATCCGGGCGGTTTTTTATTGCCTGCGCTTTACCCTCAGCCCTCACCTTCCTCGACAAACACCACCCGATTCCCAAACGGATCCTTGATGCTCATCTCACGCGAGCCCCACGGCGTTGCTTCAACCTCCGGCTTGGCATAACGGTAATCTTTACCCAGCAATTGCTGCCGGTACGCGTCCACGCCTGGCGCCTGGATCCGCACTGCCGCGCCCGGCGACGCATCGCCATGGTGCTCGGACAAATGCAGCACGCACTCACCCAACGACACCTGCAGATACAGCGGAAAATTGGCCTCGAACCGATGCTGCCAATCGACCTTGAACCCAAGGAAATCGACGTAGAATTCCAACGCTTTGGTCTCGTCGAAAATCCGCAGGATGGGGGTGACTTTTCCTAAGTGCATGGCAACTGCTCCGTGTATGAGATGGCCCCACTATAAAGATGAAAACCCGCCACGCAAATCCCCGCTGCGTGCCAGGAACCGGCCCGGTCGCTGACCATTGGCCTGCCCATCGCGGTAGCTCAGCACGCCATTGACCCACACCCCGTCAATGCCCTCTGCCGCACGCTGCGGTTCCTTGAAGTCCGCCACATCGCGCACGCGCAGAGGGTCGAACAACACCAGGTCCGCCCAGTACCCTTCGCGAATTTCGCCTCGCTGCGCCAGGCCAAAACGCGCCGCCGACAGGCCGGTCATCTTGTGCACGGCGGTATGCAGCGGGAACAACCCGACATCGCGACTGAAATGCCCCAGGACCCGTGGAAACGCGCCCCACAAACGCGGGTGCGGGAACGGGTCTTCAGGCAGCCCGTCGGAACCCACCATCGACAGCGGATGCGCGAGGATACGCCGCACATCCGCTTCGTCCATTCCGTAATACACCGCCCCCGCCGGTTGCAGCCGACGCGCTGCCTCCATCAGCGAAACGTTCCAGTCGCCCGCGATAGCCTGCAAGTCGCACCCGCCCATGTCCGGGTGCGGCGTCGACCAGGTGATGGTGATACGGAACGCATCGGTGACTTGCTTGAGGTCCAGGGTCGAAGAACTGGCGGCATAGGGATAACAATCGCAGCCCACCGGGTGGGTTTGCGCCGCCCGTTCCAGCGCAGCCAGCAGCTGCGGACTGCGCCCCCAGTTTCCCGCGCCCGCACACTTGAGGTGGGAAATGATAACCGGCGCCTGGGCATGCCGACCGATCTGGAAGGCTTCGTCCATCGCCTCCAGCACCGGTTCGAATTCGCTGCGCAGATGCGTGGTGTACACCGCGCCGAAAGCCGTCAACTCTTCGCTCAGTTGCAGCACCTCGTCGGTCTCGGCGTTGAACGCACTGGCGTAGGCCAGGCCTGTGGATAAACCGAGGGCGCCAGCGGCGAGGCTTTCCTGTAACTGCACGCGCATAGCGGCGATTTCAGCCGGCGTGGCGGTGCGGTGCAGATCGTCCATATGGTTGCTGCGCAATGCCGTGTGGCCGATCAAGGCTGCCACGTTCACCGCAGGATGGGCGCTTTCCACCGCGGCGCGGTAGTCGGCAAACCGCGGATACACAAACGCTTCCCGCTGGCCCAGCAGGTTCATCGGGTCTGGCGGATCACTTCGCAGGCTCACCGGCGAGGCGCTGATGCCGCAGTTGCCGACGATCACCGTGGTCACGCCCTGGCTGAGCTTGGGCAGCATCTGCGGGTGACGGATCACCACGGTGTCATCGTGGGTGTGCACATCGATGAACCCCGGTGCCAATACGCGGCCGGCGGCATCGATCTCTTGCTCGGCAGCGGCCATGGATAAATCGCCGATCGTTGCGATGCGACCGTCGCGCAGCCCCACATCGGCCAGGTAGCCGGGGGTGTTGCTGCCATCGATGACCCGCGCCTGGCGAATCAGCGTGTCGTATTTCATATCAGTCTCCGAGCGGCAGGCTGTCAGGGCCGCCGCGATAATCGTCGAGGGCCAGCTTGATGCGGCGCAGGCGTTCCTGGTTGGCGTCCGGCAGGGCCAGCGCCAGCTCGGTGGCGAGCAGGTCAATGGCCAGCAACATGCCGTAGCGCGCCGCCGTGGGTTTGTAGATAAAACTGGTTTCGGCCGGTTGCAGTGGCAGCACGACATTTGCCAACCGGGCCAAGGGCGAACCGGCCAGGGTGATGGAGACAACGCGCGCGTCGTAGTTGCGCGCCAGCTCCACCACGTCCAGCAGCTCGGGCGTGAGGCCGGTCAAGGAACACACAATGAGCGCATGTTCCGGGCCCAGGGTCGCCGCCGTGATACGCATCATCACCGGGTCATGGCAGGCGGCGATCGGATAGCCCAGGCGCACCAGGCGCACTTGCAACTCATCGCTGCACAGGCTCGACGGACCGCCCATGCCGAACGCGTGAATCATCCGCGCCTTGCCCAACAGGCTGACCGCATCGACGAAGCTCGTTTGGTTGAAACCCGACAGGTGCTGACGCAACGTCGCCTCGATATCACCCAGGATCTGCCGATGAAACGCCGACTGTTCCGGCAACCCCGCCGGGTCGAGGAAGCGACTGCCCACGCCACTGGCCTGGGCCAATTGCAGGCGCAGATCGCGCAAATCGCGGCACCCGACGCTGCGCGCAAAGCGCGATAAGGTCGCGGTGCTGACCTCGGCCCGTTGGGACAACGCTTCCAGGCTGGCCGACGCGGCAAAGCCCACGTCATCGAGCATCAGCCTGGCGATACGCCCCTCCCCTGCGCTGAAGGAATCCTGGCGGGCGCGAATCTGGTAGAGGATGTCCATGGGGTCTCCGGGTTACTAAACAGGGCTCATAACAACAGTGAAAGGCCGTAGGTCAGACCGAAGGCGACCAGTGAAATCAGCGTCTCCAACACGGTCCAGGTCTTGAAGGTCTGGATCACCGTCATATTGAAGTATTCCTTGATCAGCCAGAAGCCGCCGTCGTTGACGTGGGAAAAGATCACCGAGCCCGCACCGGTGGCCAGCACCAGCAATTCCGGGTGTGGATAACCCAGACCCATGGCCACCGGCGCCACCACGCCGGACGCGGTGGTCATGGCAACGGTGGCCGAGCCTGTGGCAATGCGCATCAACGCGGCGAACAGCCACCCCATCACCAGCGGCGACAGGTGAAACGCATGGGCCAGGCCGAGGATCTCGTGGGTCACGCCCGCGTCCACCAGTATGCGGTTCAACCCACCGCCCGCGCCCACCAACAAGGTGATGCTGGCCGTCGGCGCCAGGCATTCATTGGTGAACTTGAGGATCGACTCGCGGTTGAAACCCTGGGCGATCCCCAAGGTCCAGAAGCTGACCAATGTCGCCACCAGCAGCGCGATCACCGAGTTGCCGATGAACAACAGGAACTGGTTGAACGCCGTGCCGGGCGTTGCGATCACGTTGGCCCAACCGCCGATCATCATCAACACCACCGGCAACAGGATGGTGCCCATGGTCAGTGCGAAGCTGGGCAAACGGGTGCGCGGCTCGCGCTCGATGAACTGGCGCTCCAGCGGGTTTTCCGCCGGCAACTGGATACGCGGCACGATGAACTTGGCATACAGGGGGCCGGCGATGATGGCCGTGGGAATACCGATCAGGATCGCATACAGCACGGTCTGCCCCACCGACGCATTATAGGCCAGCACCGCCATCATCGCCGCCGGGTGTGGCGGCACCAGCGCATGCACCACCGACAAGCCGGCGACCATCGGCAAGCCGACCATCAAGATTGAAACGCCTACACGCCGCGCCACGGTAAAGGCGATCGGCACCAGCAACACAAAACCGACTTCGAAAAACAGCGGCAGCCCCACCAGGAACGCGATGCACACCATCGCCCAATGGGCATTGCGCTCGCCGAATCGGTTGATCAGCGTGCGCGCCACCTGCTCGGCACCGCCGGATTCGGCCATCATCTTGCCGAGCATGGTGCCCAGCGCGACGACCAGAGCGATGTGCCCCAAGGTTTTACCGACGCCCGCCTCATAGGAGCCCATGATGGTATCCGCCGGCATCCCGGCCGTCAGCGCCAGGCCGATGGACACCAGGGTGATGACGATAAACGGGTTGAGCCGGTAACGTGCAATCAGCACGATCAAAGCAATGATGGCGATGGCAGCGTATGCCAATAGCCCGAAGCCCAGTGATGCGGCCATGCGGTACTCCTCGGAAAGGGTCACGTCAGATGTGTTGTGAAACTCATAAATCATTACCGAGGTGTATTTTCAATTTTAATGAAAGTAAGTTTCGCCCACAGGTAAGCGCTGTCGCATTGGGATATGCCCAACACCCGTCGATGAAAGTTCAGGGAGCGTTCTTACACGAAGATCAGACCAGGCTGGAAACTCACCGCACGCGGTCGGGGTCTTAGCCTGCACATTCATTGACGCCAGGAAAATCGACCATGAAACACACGACACTTGCCGCCGGCGCCCTGTTGCTGTCCCTGTGCGGCACCGCCGCCGCAGCCGACACCCCGGCGCTGAAAAAATGCATGGACGGCGCCAGCACGACCGCAGACATGGTCGGTTGCAACGTCAAGGAAGCCAAGGTGCAAGACGCACGCCTGAACAAAGCTTACAAGGCCGCCCTCGCCGCCCAGGAAGGCAACCGCAGGCAGCAATTGCAAGACGTGCAGCGCCTGTGGATAAAGTACCGCGATGCCAATTGCGGCTTCATCGGTTCGGCCACCGGCGGCACCATCGATCAGGTCAACGGCTCCGGTTGCGTGCTGGACATGACCCAGGCACGCGCCCAGGCGTTGGAAAACCTTGTCGGGCCTTGATCAGTCGTGATGCACCCGCGCACGCTTGAGCAACTTCTTGCAGCGCTCCGACAGATGCAACACCCGCAGGTGCTTGCCGGCTTTGGCGTAGCGCTCACGCAAGGTCATCAGCGCGGCAATCGCCGAGTAGTCGACAAAGCTCAGGTGACGGCAATCCAGCGTCACCTGGGCCGGGTCGTTGGCCGGGTCGAATTGGTTCAGGAACGGCGTAGTCGAGGCAAAGAACAAGGTACCGTGCAGGCGATAGAGCTTGCTGCCATCGGCTTCCAGGTGCTCATCGGCATACAGTTCGCGCGCTTGCTGCCAGGCAAAGTTCAGCGCCGCAATCACAATCCCGCACAGCACAGCGGTGGCCAGGTCGGTAAAGACGGTGATCACCGTCACCGCAATGATCACCAGCACATCATTGAGCGGCACCTTGTTGATCACCCGCAACGACGCCCAGGCGAAGGTCTGCTGCGACACCACGAACATCACCCCGACCAGCGCCGCCAGCGGAATGCGCTCGATCAGCGGTGACAGAAACAGAATGAACAGCAGGATCATCACTCCGGCAAATACCCCGGAGAAACGCCCGCGTCCGCCGGAGCTGAGGTTGATCACGGTTTGCCCGATCATCGCGCAACCGCCCATGCCGCCGAACAGGCCCGAGACCATATTCGCTGCGCCCAAGGCCACACTTTCGCGGTCGGGGTAGCCACGGGTTTCGGTGATTTCGTCGGTGAGGTTCAGGGTCAGCAGGGTTTCCAGCAGACCGACCATGGCCATCAGGAAGGCGTAGGGCGCGATGATGCCGAGGGTTTCCAGGGTCCAGGGGATCTGCGGCAACGCAAAGGTCGGCAGGCCGCCGGCGATGTGGGCCATGTCGCCGAGAGTGCGGGTCGGCAAACCGAGCAGATAGACCGCCAGGCCCACGCCAAGGATCGCCACCAGCGCGGGCGGCACGGCGCGCGTGATACGCGGCAACAGGTAGACGATGGCCATGGTCACCAGCACCAGGCCGGTCATTACGTACAGCGGTGTGCCGCTGAGCCAGCGTTCGCCGTTCTTGAAATGCTCAAGCTGCGCCAGCGCAATGATGATCGCCAGGCCGTTGACGAACCCCAGCATCACCGGGTGCGGCACCATGCGCACCAGTTTGCCCAGGCGCAGCAGGCCGAACGCGACCATGATCAGCCCGCCCAGCAGCACCGTGGCCAGCAGATATTCCACACCGTGTTGCACCACCAACGCCACGATCACCACCGCCATGGAGCCTGCCGCACCGGAGACCATACCGGGGCGCCCGCCGAATAAGGCGGTCAGTGTGCAGATGATAAAGGCGCCATAGAGCCCCATCAGCGGGTTGAGGTGAGCCACCAGGGCAAAGGCGATGCACTCGGGCAGCAACGCAAAGGAAGTGGTGAGGCCGGCCAGGGCATCGGCGCGCAGACGGGTGAGGTTCATGAGGTACCAGGGTCGTGCGGGGGATAAGGCGGGGAATGGTACGGAATTGAAGGGGCCGGGGCTAGTCTGGGAGATCGGGGTACCTGCGATGGCCATAGGCATCTACACAACTTTCAAAGGTTGAAAATCTCTCTGTAGTGAGCGGGCTTGCCCCGCGCTGGGCTGAAGCGGCCCCAATAAAGACACCGCCGAGTTCCAGATGGAGTCGAGCCGTCTGGTTTGGGGCCGCAGCCCAGCGCGGGGCAAGCCCGCTCACTACAAATGTGTAGATACCTATGGCTGCGATGGCAACACCTCGGTCTCAAGCGAACATCACACCATCTCGTTACGAATCCATTCCACAACCGACGTCCGCTTCGGCACCCAGCCCAGCCATTCACGGGCATGCCTGCCCCGCACCCGGCTGTTGGAGCCCAGGCCATAGTTGGCCATTTCATAGCCCCACTCGGCCTCGGCATCCGCTAATGGCCAATCCTGCGGTTGACCCAGTTTCAGCGCTTCGGCGATGGCGGTGGTCATGTCGACAAACGCTGCCTCGCTGCTTTCCACGAAGTAAAACGTACCCGGTACATTTTTGGTCAGCGCCAGCAGGTACAGCGCCACCACGTCTTCAATGTGCACGTTGGACCAGATGTTCTGGCCGCTGCCCACATGGCGGACCACCCCGCTCTTGCGCGCCTGCTTGAGCAAGCGCGGCAATTGCACGCTGTCGCGCTTCACGCCCAGGCTGTGACCGTAGATCAAGGTGTTGCAGATCACGGCCGAATTCACGCCGTCCCGGGCGGCGGCCAGGATCAGGTTGTCGATGGCGACACGAGCAGCCTTGTCGACCGTCGGTTCCGGCAGGTTGCCTTCGTAGTAGATGACATCGCTGGCCTTGCCACCCGATGCATCGCCGACGATGCTCGAACCGCTGGTGTGCAGGAACGGCTTGTTCGAGCCTTTCAGTGCCGCCAGCAGGGTTTCGGCGCCAGCGCGATGGTCGCTGCTCGCGGCATTGATCACCGCATCGGCCTTGTGCGCCTGTTCGGTGAGCACGGCGGCGTCATCGAGGCTGCCGATCACGGGCGTGATGCCCAGGGCGGTCATCTCGGCAGCTTGCTCGGCGCTGCGCACCAGGCCGGTGACGGTGTGGCCAGCCTTGATCAGGCCGGTGGCGATGGAACCGCCGATAAAACCTGCGGCGCCGGTTACGAATACGTTCATGGCGTGTTCTCCTGACTGGGTAAGTGATGCGTCCAGTATCGAGGGTGCACTCCCGCTGAATAACCCCCTGGCGCCCAATTCACTCTTGCGCCCGAATCACGAATCAGCAGGCATAGCGCGCCAGCTTGGCCTGGATAAAATCCAGGAAACACTGGATACGCAACGCCAATTGCGAGTTACGGTAGAACACCGCGTGGATTGGCTGTCGGTAGCCACTGTTGAAGGTTTCCAGCACCGGCACCAAGCGCCCGGCGTCGATGTCGGCAGCGGTCATGAAGTTCGACAGGCAGCAGATGCCCTGCCCTTCCAGCGCCAGTTGGCGCACGGTTTCACCGCTGGACGCGGCGATGCCGGGCTGGATCAGCCAGCGGTCGCCTTCCACATGACGCAGCGGCCAATGGTTGAGGGTTTCGGTCTGGGTAAACCCGAGCAGGGTGTGGTCCGCCAACTCGGCGACCGTGGTCGGCGTGCCGTGTTGCTCAAGGTAATCGGGGCTGGCGAGGATATGCAGCGGCGTACAGCCAAGGGAGCGCGCATGCAGGGTGGAGTCGGCCAGGGCACCGATGCGAATGGCGATATCGGTGCTTTGCTCGAGCAGGTCGATGATCACGTCATCGCTGTTCAGCTCCAGTTGAATGTCGGGGTAGAGGCGGCGAAACTCGGCGATGTACGGCACGATGCCATGCAACATGAACGGTACCGCGGCGTTGATGCGCAGGCGCCCGGCGGGTTTTTTCTGGCGGGACGACAGGCGTTCTTCCAGCTCATCCATTTGCGCCAGGATCGCCTTGGCCTGCTCGAAGAAGTACTTGCCCTCTTCGGTCAGGTCCATGCGCCGCGTGGTGCGGTTGATCAGCGTGGTGTCGAGCTTGGCTTCCAGGCGCGACAAGGTGCGACTGACCGCGGACGGCGTCTGCCCGACCTGTTCCGCCGCTGCGGAGATCGAACCGCACTCGATCACGCTGACAAAGATCTGTAGCTCATCGGATCGGGCTTTCACGGGCGCTCCTCGTTATCGGTTCAGCGCAGCTTACACCGAGAGATTGAACACCTGCGCCAGATGCTGCTCGTAGCGTGCCACGTCAGCTTCGATCGCCGGGCGCTTCATCACGTCAACGCAGAGGAAGGTTGGCAACGCGGTCATGCCGAGGAACTCGTGGGCCTTGTGGAACGGGAAGTACACCGCGTCCACGCCCTTGGCTTCAAAGAAGTCGCTCGGGTCGTCGAAGGCTTGCTGGGGCGCATTCCAGGTCAGCGACAGCAGGTATTGCTTGCCCTGCACCAGGCCGCCGCTGCCGTACTTCTGCGAGGCATCGGAACGTGTGCGGCCATCGCTGGCGTACAGGCTGCCGTGGCCTTCGGTGAAGACTTCGTCGATGTACTTCTTCACGATCCACGGCGCGCCCATCCACCAGCCGGGCATCTGGTAGATGATCACGTCGGCCCAGAGGAATTTGGCGACCTCTTCGGCGACGTCATAGCCTTCGTCGATGTGGGTGATTTTGACGTCGATGCCGCCACGGTCCAGCACAGCCAAGGCGGCGTCATGCAAGGTGCTGTTGTAGCGACCGTCGGAGTGGGCGAACTGTTTGCCGCCGTTGAGCAGGAGTACTTTTTTCATGGGGGGTATCCAGAAGTGAAAATGTCTGGACGCAGACTATCGACATTGCCCCGTCGGAATAAGCGACGGCACGGCAAAATACCTTTGACCGGAATGCACGAATGCTCGGCTATTGTTAACCGTTGATCAGCAGATGACCGCCCAGCAGCGCCATGCCGATGAAGAATACCCGCTTGAATAACGCCGCACTGATGCGCTGGCGCACCACTTGGCCAAGCCACATCCCCAGCAGAGCCGGCACCAGCGCCAGCAGCGACGCGTTGATTTCACCCGCGCCCAGGCTGCCGAGCCAGGCCAACCCGGCAGCGAGCGCCAGGGTGGACACACTGAACGACAGCCCCAGCGCCTGCACCAACTGATCGCGGTTCAGCCCCAACGCTTGCAGATAGGGCACGGCCGGGATCACGAACACACCGGTCGCCGAGGTAATGATGCCCGTGATCACGCCACACACGGGGCCCAGCCAGCGTTCGGCTTCGGGCGCCACTCTGAACGAGGGCAGGAACAATCCGCTGAGTGCATAGGCCAGCAGTGCCCCGCCCAGCGCATGGACCGCCCAGCCACCGCCGTCCATGCCCAGCCACAACGTGCCCAGCCCGGTGCCGAGAAAAATCAGCAGGAGCATGGGCCACAGGCGTCTGACCAGTCCACGCAGATGGCCGCCGAACGCCAGTTGCCAGAGGTTGGTAACCGTCGACGGGATGATCAGCAATGCCGCTGCCTGTGCCGGCAGCATAGCCAGGCCGAGCAACCCCATGGCGATCGTCGGCAGGCCCAGGCCGATCACACCCTTGACGGTACCGGCCAGCAGGAAGGTGCCGATCACCAGCAGGGTCAGGGCGGGGCCAATGGTTTGGTAAAAGCCGAGGAAGGTATTCATCGGCTCATTGTGAGGCTTGCGAGTGAGGCGTGAAATTCGCCATATACTGAGGCAGACTCTTGTTTTGCATGAGGCTGAATGATCATCGCAGGCAAGCCAGCTCCCACACTTGGATGTATTCACACGTCAAAATGTGGGAGCTGGCTTGCCTGCGATGAGGCCAGTCCCGCCACCCGAGAAGCTCAACCATGCACTTTGACCTGATCGACCTGCGCCTCTATCTACACACCCTCGACACCGGCAACATCACCGCCGGCGCGGCCCGCAGTCACCTCTCCCTGGCCGCCGCCAGCGCGCGCATCCGCGCCATGGAAGCCGCGCTGGGCATCGAATGCCTCGAACGCGGCCGCCGCGGCGTCACGCCAACCGCCGCCGGCAAGGCCCTGGCCCGTCACGCGCGGCTGTTGCTGCAACAGGCCGAGCATCTGCAACAAGACCTGGCCGAATACGCCAAAGGCATCAAAGGCCAGGTGCGCCTGCTGTGCAACACCACGGCCTTGAGCGAATACCTGCCGGAATTGCTCGCGCAGTTCCTGCGCGAGCACCCCAACCTCGATATCGACCTGCAAGAGTTGCCGAGCCTGCGCATCACCCAAGCGTTACGCCAGGGCACGGCCGACCTCGGGATTATCTCCGATGCGGTCGACACCCATGGCTTACAGACCCTGCCCTTTCGCGATGACCCGCTGGTGCTGATCATGCCGCTGAACCATCCTCTCACCGCGCAACCCGCGAGTTTTATCGACAGCCTGCAACACGACTACGTGGGTCTGGCTACCCACAGTGCGCTGGCGGTGTATCTGGAAGAACAAGCATTGCACGCCGGGTTCCGTCTGCAGACACGCATACGTGCCGACGGTTTTGATGGGTTGATTCGCATGGTTGCCGGCGGCGCAGGCCTGGGCATCGTGCCCCAGGCCGCACTGGAACGCTGGCCGGCAGAGCGCCGCTTCAAGACCCAGCCGCTCAATGAGGACTGGGCCTGCCGCACCCTGCTACTCGCTGCGCGCTCGTTCGAACAATTGCCTGCCTACGCCAGAGCCTTGCTCGACGCCCTGGCCCGGCCCTTGCGGAAAAACCCGTAATACACCGCCGACAGAATCAGCAGGAACGGCACGCCGAACACCAAGGTCATTTTGAACGCATCGGTAAAGTAGGTGGTGATCATCACCGCACCCATCAGTACCAGGCCCAACAGGGTGCTGTAGGGAAACAGGCGCAGCTGGAACGACAACGTCACGCCGCCATGACGGCGGCGGTAGCAGCGGAAGAACAGGTGCGTCAGGAAGATCATGAACCAGGTGAAGATCGCGCCAAACATCGAGATCGCCATCATCAGGGTAAACGAGCTCTGCGGATAAACCACATTGAGCACGGTCGCCAGGGCGATCCCCGAGCTGGACAGCAACAACGCGTTCAGTGGAATGCCGCTCTTGCTCAACGCGCCCATGGACTTGGGTGCAAACCCTGCGCGGGACAGGCTGAACATCATGCGCGTGGTGATATAGAGCTGGCTGTTCATCGCCGACAGCGCCGCGATCAGGATCACGAAATTCATCACCCCGGTGGCGCCGGGAATGCCTAGGGTCTGCATCACCGTGACAAACGGGCTCTGGGTCTGCCCGGCCTGGTTCCATGGCACGATGGGAGCTGGCGCCGCAGGCCCAGTTCGCGGTGGGTGATCTCTGCAAAACCGTTGTCTGGCGTGGTCACGTGGAGTGCCCCTTTATTATTGTGATGGTGACGGTTGACACTGCCCTTGTGGGCGCTGGCTTGCCTGCGCCCACATTTGATGTGCGTGGCGCTTAAGTGACGCTATTGCGCACTTTGAATTGCGGCTGGTCCCAGGCGCGTTTGTCGAGGATGTCGCCAAGGATTTCCACCGCGTCCCATATTTCGGTAAAGCTTGTGTACAACGGCGTAAAACCAAAGCGCATGATGCGCGGCTCGCGATAATCACCAATCACCCCACGGGCTATCAGGGCCTGGATCACCGCATAACCTTCGGGATGCTCGAAACTCACATGGCTGCCGCGCCTGGCGTGCTCACGCGGGGTGATCAACGCCAGGCCATGGGCGGCGCAGCGCGTTTCCACCCGCGCGATAAACAGGTCGGTCAACGCCAGAGACTTACTGCGCACACTCGCCATATCGGTCTGCTCGAAAATCTCCAGGCCGCACTCCGCCATGGCCAGCGAGGTGATCGGCTGGGTGCCGCACAGGTAGCGCGCAATGCCGGCGCTCGGTGCGTAACTCGATTCCATGGCGAACTGGCGGGTGTGCCCGAACCAGCCTGACAGCGGCTGGCGCACCTCATCCACCAGCGCCGGGTTGACCCACACAAACGCTTGGGAACCCGGGCCGCCGTTGAGGTATTTGTAGGTGCAGCCAATTGCATAATCGACGCCGGCCTGATGCAGATCGATGGGCACCGCGCCCGCCGAGTGCGCCAAATCCCAGATACTCAAGGCGCCGCACTCATGACTCAGGGCCGTCAGCGCCTGCATGTCGTACAGGTAGCCGGTCTTGTAGTTGACGTGGGTCAGCATCACCACCGCAACGTCCTGGTCGATAGCCTGGGGCAACTCGGCCGGGCTGTTCACCAGGCGCAGGGAATAGCCCTGTTGCAGCAACTCGGCCAGGCCTTCGGCGATATACAGGTCGGTGGGAAAGTTGCTCGCCTCGCTGACGATCACCTTACGGGCAGGCGCACGCTGGCGCTGCAGGGTCAACGCGGCGCTGAGCACTTTGAACAGGTTGATCGAAGTGGTATCGGTGATCACCACTTCGCCGTCATGCGCCCCAATCAGCGGAGCCAGGCGATCGCCGAGGCGCTGGGACAAGTGCGCCCAACCAGCGCTGTTCCAGCTGCGAATCAAGCCATTGCCCCATTCCTGCGTGATCACCTGTTGCGCCCGCGCCAACGATGCCACGGGGCGTGCGCCGAGGGAATTGCCGTCGAGGTAAATCACCCCTTGCGGCAAGGCGAACTGATGCCGCAGGGGCGCCAGCGGGTCCTGAGCATCGAGAGCTTGGCAATGGCTTCGTTCAATCATGGGGCGGTCCTGGTTTTTGTCAGTGACGATGGACCAAATAATGAACGAACATTTACAGAATTTTCGTGCAAAGTGGTGCGTAAGCGGCTAATTAAGCTGTAGGAAATTCGAATTTAACCTCCAAATACGCGGATTTATGCCAACATGATTCTCGACGCCACCGACCTGCGCCTCCTGCATTTCCTGCAACAGGATGGCCGCATCAGCAACCAGGAACTGGCGGAGAAAGTCGCGCTGTCACCCTCCGCTTGCCTGCGCCGCCTGCGTCTGCTGGAAAGCGAAGGTGTCATCAGCGGCTACCGTGCGGTGCTCAATGCCGAGCAGTTGGGAATAGAGCTGGAGGCCATCGTCCACCTGTCGTTGCGCCAGGATGTGGAGGATTGGCATGAGACGTTTATCAAGAAGGTGCAGGGCTGGCCGGAAGTGGCCAGTGCTTATGTGATCACCGGTGCGAGCAACTATGTGCTGCGGGTGCAGGCGCGGAATTTGAAGCATTTTTCGGACTTCATCGTGAACCACCTGAACCGTACGGCGGGGGTGATGGATATACGCTCGGAGATTGTGTTGCAGAAGATCAAGGATAGGGATGAGGTTTTGGATCTGGTCATCCGCAAATAGCACCAACGCCACAAAGTTCTGTGGGAGCTGGCTTGCCTGCGATAGCTAGGGTGGATTCACCGCCGCTATCGCAGGCAAGCCAGCTCCCACGTTTAACCGCGTTCAGTCCTCGAGCGCGCGGACTCGCTGCATGCGCTTTTGCTCTGCTGGTACATCAGCCAACTGCAGTTCAAAGTCAAAATCAATCTGCGCAAAGCGCCCTTGCACGCCGAATTCCCGCGCCAGTTGCTGATCGTCACTGAAGCGAATCTCGGCGATCAATTCATCCCGCGTCGCGTAGGCAAAATCATCATGCAGGTACGGGTCATCCGAGAGGTTGATCTGCGTGGTCAGGTGGCGATGCCCCGCTGCCGAAATGAAGAAATGAATATGCGCCGGCCGCTGCCCGTGGCGCCCGAGTTGATCGAGCAGCTGCTGGGTCGGCCCGGTTGGAGGACAGCCGTAACCCGACGGCACGATGCTGCGAAAACGGTAGTTGCCCTGGGCATCGGTCTCGATGCGCCGGCGCAGGTTGAACTCCGATTGCGTCGGGTCAAACCACGAATACGTGCCGCCGGTATTGGCCTGCCATACATCGACAATCGCCCCCGCCAACGGCTTGCCCTCGGTGTCACGCACTTGCCCGCGCATGAACAGCGGCACCGCGTCGTCCTTGCCATCATCCAGCCGCGCCTCGTACTTCGACAGCGGCGCACCGGCCACGTACAACGGGCCTTCGATGGTGCGCGGCGTGCCGCCAGACTTGCCGGCTTGCTCGTCGGCGGCGTCCATCAGCAGGTCCAGGTAATGCTCCAGGCCCAACCCGGCGGCGAGCAAACCCGCCTCTTGGTTTTTGCCCAGTTCGTTGAGGTAGTTGACCGCCTTCCAGAACTCTTCCGGGGTCACCTCCAGGTCTTCAATGATGTTCACAGTGTCGCGCAGGATCCGGTAGATCAGCGCCTTGGTGCGCGGGTTACCGGCGTCATTGAGGTTACCGCTGGCTTGTTCGAGAAACTGTTGGGCTTGGGCAGTCTGGAACAGTCGGATGGACATGGTGCATTCCTCATCTTGTCATTATTGGGCGTGTGACCGGCTTAACGGTCGTCCTCGTGGATCGACGAAGGGTGCCGGCACAAGCCATTCACTTCGAGGGTCATGTAGGGGAACAGTGGCAGTTGCATCAGCAGGTCGTGCAGGCCTTGCACGCTGTCGACGTCAAATACGCTGTAGTTGGCGTAGTGCCCGGCGATGCGCCACAGATGGCGCCATTTGCCCTCTTGTTGCAGACGCTGCGCCAGGGCTTTCTCATCGGCCTTGAGGCTGGCTGCACGCTCGGGGTTCATGTCGACGGGCAGGTTCACGGTCATTTTTACGTGGAACAACATGGCAGGCGCCTCTTAGTGTGTGTCACGACGGAAGAACGCCAGGCGCTCCTCATCGATGGCCAGGCCCAGGCCCGGTGCGGTGGAGACATGCAGATGGAAATCGCGGTACACCAGCGGCTCGGTGAGGATGTCTTCGGTCAGCAGCAGTGGGCCGAACAGTTCGGTGTCCCACGCCAGTTTGTTCAGCGTGAGAAAAGCATGCGCCGAAGCCAGGGTGCCGATGCCCCCTTCGAGCATGGTGCCGCCGTACAGCCCGATCCCCGCCGCCTCGGCGATCGCCGCCGTGCGCAACACCGCGCGCGGGCCGCCGTTCTTGGCGATCTTGAGGGCGAACACCGAGGCCGCACCTTCGCGGGCCAGGTTGAAGGCGTCCTCGACACACTCGATGGACTCATCCGCCATGATCGGCGCCGGGCTGGACCGGTTGAGTCGCGCCATGCCGCCGCGATTGTTGCGTGAAATCGGCTGCTCGATCAGGTCGATACCGTTGTCGCCCAGCACCTGGCAGGCGCGCAATGCAACCGCTTCATCCCACGCCTGGTTGACGTCGACGCGCACACTCGCACGCTCGCCCAGGGCTTTTTTGATCGCGATCACATGGGCCAGGTCGTGGCTGACGTCGCCGGCGCCGATCTTCAGTTTGAAAATGCGGTGGCGGCGCAGGTCGAGCATCTTTTCGGCTTCGGCAATGTCCTTTTCGGTGTTGCCGCTCGCCAGGGTCCAGGCCACCGGCAACGCGTCGCGCACGCGGCCGCCGAGCAGTTCGCTGACCGGCAGGCCCAGGCGTTTGCCCTGCGCATCAAGCAAGGCGCTTTCGATACCGGACTTGGCAAAGGTGTTGCCGCGAATACTGCGCTCCAGGCGCAACATGGCTGCGTTGATATTGCTGGCATCCTGGCCGATCAGCAGCGGCGCGAAGTGGCGGTCGATGTTGACCTTGATGCTGTCGGGGCTTTCATTGCCGTAGCTCAGGCCGCCGATGGTGGTGGCTTCGCCGATGCCTTCGATGCCGTCGGCGCAGCGCAGGCGGATGATCACCAGCGTCTGGTTCTGCATCGTGTGCATCGCCAGCTTGTGTGGGCGAATGGTGGGAAGGTCAACAATGAGGCTGTCGATCGACTCGATGGTGCAAATCGGCATGGCGATATCCGCTGGGTTCTTTTCAGGTTTGAGCCGATTCTGTGCCGTATTTTCAAAGGCTTCCAATATAGAATGGGTTTCGAGCAATACCCTCAAGGTATGAAAGGAGCCGTCATGGAACTGCGCCACCTGCGCTATTTCAAGGTGCTGGGTGAAACCCTCAATTTCACCCGCGCCGCAGAACGCTTGCACATCGCCCAGCCGCCGTTGAGCCGGCAGATCCAGCAGTTGGAGGATGAGCTGGGGGTGATTCTGCTTGAGCGCGGCCGGCCACTGCGGCTGACCGAGGCCGGGCGGTTTTTTTATGAGCACGTCAATGTGCTGCTCGAACAACTGAGCAAGGTGTGCGACAACACACGGCGCATCGGCCAAGGTGAAAAAACCTGGCTGGGTATCGGTTTCGCCCCATCGACCTTGTACGGCGTGCTGCCGGAACTGATTCGACGATTGCGCACCCATGAGGCGCTGGCGCTGGAGCTGGGCCTGTCGGAGATGACGACGTTGCAACAGGTCGAGGCGCTCAAGGCCGGGCGCATCGATGTGGGTTTCGGGCGGATTCGGATCGACGACCCGGCCATCGTCCAGCGCGTGCTGGTGGAGGATCGGTTGGTGGCCGTGCTGCCCGCCGGTCATCCCTTGCTGGCAGCGCCCGCTACCCTCGCCCAATTGGCCGCCGAACCTTTTGTGCTCTACCCAGGCAACCCGCGCCCCAGCTATGCCGATCACGTGATCGCGCTGTTCGATGCCCATGGCTTGAGCCTCAAGGTGGCGCAGTGGACCAATGAATTGCAGACCGCTATCGGCCTGGTGGGTGCGGGGATGGGCGTGACGTTGGTGCCGGCTTCGGTGCAGGTGCTGCACCGGGCGGATATCGGCTATACGCCGGTCGTGGAGGCTACGGCGACCTCGCCGATCATTCTCAGCCGACGGGTGAATGATCAGTCGCCGGGGCTGAGTCATTGCCTGCAGTTGGTGGAAGAGTTGATCTGATATCTCCCAGCTCCACATTTGCTCTTCATGGTTCTTAAGTAGTGCGCAGGCGCTTGCGCTGCAGGGTCTGACTGGGCGACTCATCAAACAGCTTTTTATACTCCGCCGAAAACCGCCCCAAGTGGGTAAAGCCCCAGCCCAGGGCGATCTCGGAGACGGTACGGGTGGCGCCATGCTCAAGCATTTCCTGGCGCACGGCGCCCAGCCGGTACTTTTTCAAATAAGCCATCGGCGACAGCGCAAAATATTTGCGAAAGGCATCGAACAGCTTGAACCGCGACACCCCCGCGGCAGCCTCCAGGTCTTCCAGGTGCACGGCTTCACGGGCGTTATCGTGGATATACTGGCGCGCACGGATCAGGTAGTGGGGCAGTTTCACGCCCAGTACATCGCGCAGTTCTTCGGAATAATTGCTCGGCTGCGCCAGGATCAGCCCCTTGATCAATGAGCTTTCCAGGTCGCGGGTGAACGCGGCCTGCTCATACAACTGACTGCCGTGTTCCAGCTCGGCAATGAAGTAACGCGCCATGCGCCACCACGACGCCGAAGCGCCGTCCACTGCGTCCATCACCGACTCAAAGCGCAACGGCGCCTCGATCGGCCGTTGCAGCAAACCTTCCAGCGACTCACTCATTGCCGCCCGAGTGATCACCACCTGCAATTTGCGGCAGTCGCCGGAAATTGCCAGCACCTGATGCTCGTTGGGCGAGATGATGACGCCCTGGTCGCGGTTGGAACTGAGCCGTTCTCCGTTCTTGCTCAACTCCTGCTCGCCCACCAGGGGCAGACTCAGGCTGTAACTGCTGAAGTGTTCGGCGTCTTCGATGTCGATGGTCACGTCAGTGCCGTATTCGATCACACCCAAGGTGGTCGCACGGGACTTGAACATGTTGGCGCTGTGGTGAAATCGCAGGCGTTCGGGTGTGGCGGTGGCCAGGCGATGGGGCCCGCAGATGCCGGACATCCAGCTACGCGCGCCCTCCAGGTCGAAGCGTTGAATCGTTTGGCTGCTCATCAGGTGCACCCACGGCGGTTAGGCTTTTGCGCGCTCTGACGGCGCGTCGTTATTGTTCGACAGCAAGTAATGCGCCACGCCAGCGAATTTGCCACTGGCTGGATAGCAACGGTCGATTAAGTGGATAAGAAGCCGGCTTTTGCGACCATTGCCCTGCAAGACAGTAGCGCATCCCGTCACCGCCGCGCACCGGGTTGGGTATTTGCTGCCCAATTTTCCGGCCTGCCTTCCTCCATTAAGCGGATAGCCCGCGCCCTGCCCTGCTGCCTCTAATAAACCACCGTTTAGCCCCCATCAAAAAGGTGCCTCCCATGAGTGGTGCAAGAAGCGTCGAGCAGTGGAAAACCTTTATCGAAAGCTGCCTGGATTTTCGCCCGGCCGATGATGTATTCCGCATCGCTCGCGACATGTTCACCGAGCCGGAACTGTTCGACCTGGAGATGGAACTGATCTTCGAAAAGAACTGGATCTACGCCTGCCACGAAAGCGAACTGGCCAATAATCACGACTTCGTGACCATGCGCGCCGGACGCCAGCCGATGATCATCACCCGCGATGGCGAAGGCCAACTCAACGCGCTGATCAACGCTTGCCAGCATCGCGGCACCACGCTGACGCGGGTTGGCAAGGGCAACCAATCAACTTTCACCTGCCCGTTCCATGCCTGGTGCTACAAGAGCGATGGCCGGCTGGTGAAGGTCAAGGCGCCGGCGGAATACCCGGAAGGTTTCGACAAAGCCACGCGCGGCCTGAAAAAGGCGCGCATCGACAGCTACAAGGGCTTTGTGTTTATCAGCCTGGACGTGAACGGTACCGACAGCCTGGAGGACTTCCTCGGTGATGCCAAAGTGTTCTTCGACATGATGGTTGCGCAGTCCGCCACCGGCGAGCTTGAAGTGCTGCCGGGCAAGTCGGCCTACACCTACGACGGCAACTGGAAACTGCAGAACGAAAACGGCCTGGACGGTTATCACGTCAGTACCGTGCACTACAACTACGTGGCCACGGTGCAGCATCGCCAGCAGGTCAATACCGAAAACGGCGCAGGCCCGGGAACTACGCTGGACTACAGCAAGCTCGGTGCCGGCGACGCCAACACCGACGACGGCTGGTTCGCCTTCAACAACGGCCACAGCCTGCTGTTCAGCGACATGCCCAACCCCAGCGTGCGCTCCGGCTACACCACCATCATGCCGCGCCTGGTGGAGGAGCACGGCCAGCGAAAGGCCGAGTGGATGATGCATCGCCTGCGCAACCTGAACATCTACCCAAGCCTGTTTTTTCTCGACCAGATCAGCTCGCAGTTGCGCATCATCCGCCCGGTGGCGTGGAACAAGACCGAGATCATCAGCCAGTGCCTGGGGGTGAAGCACGAGTCCGACGCTGACCGCGAGAACCGCATTCGCCAGTTTGAAGATTTCTTCAACGTCTCGGGCATGGGCACGCCGGACGACTTGGTGGAATTTCGCGAAGCCCAGCGCGGTTTCCAGGGCCGTCTGGAGCGCTGGAGCGATATTTCACGCGGCAGCCATCGCTGGGAAACCGGGCCGACGCCTAACAGCGAAGCCATCGGCATTCAGCCGGCCATGACCGGCACCGAATTCACCCATGAAGGCCTGTACGTGAACCAGCACCGCAACTGGCAGCAGTTCCTGCTCGATGGCCTGGATCGACAAGCGCTGACACTGCGGGAGGTGGAATGATGAATGCCGAGTTGCAGTACCGGGTCGAGCAGTTTTTCTACCGAAAATCCGAACTGTGCGACGCCCAGGACTGGGACGCCTATGTGCAGCTGTTCGACCCGCAGAGTGAATTTCACCTGCCGCAATGGGACTCGGAACACGTCTACACCCAGGATCCAAAGCGCGAAATGTCGTTGATCTATTACGCCAACCGCTCGGGCCTGGAAGACCGCGTCTTCCGCCTGCGCACCGGCAAGGCGGCATCCGCCACGCCAATGCCGCGCACCTTGCACCTGATCAATAACCTGAGGATTGCCGAACAGGCGGACGGCAGGCTGGAAGTGAAGCTGAACTGGCACACGCTGTTCTATCGCCTGGCGACTTCGGAGCAGTTCTACGGGCAGGCCACTTACACCCTCAAGCCCGATGGCGACAGCTGGTTGATTACCCGCAAACACGCGCTGCTGCTCAACGACACCATCAACTCGGTGCTGGATTTCTATCACCTTTGACAGCCGACTGTGACTTGTAGTGAGCGGGCTTGCCCCGCGCCGGGCTGCGCAGCCCGGCGCAGCCCGGCGCGGGGCAAGCCCGCTCACTACAAGGTTCTGCCTGCGAATGTGGAGCACACCAAATGAATCATAAAGTGGCCTTCAGTTTTGCCGACGGCAAGACCCTGTTTTTCCCGGTGGGCGCGAATGAAATCCTGCTGGATGCGGCGCTGCGCAATGGCATAAAAATCCCGCTGGATTGCCGCGAAGGCGTGTGTGGCACCTGCCAGGGGCGTTGCGAGTCCGGCGACTACAGCCAGGATTATGTGGACGAAGAAGCGCTGTCCAGCCTCGACCTGCAACAGCGCAAGATGCTCAGTTGCCAGACGCGGGTAAAGTCCGACGCGACGTTTTACTTCGACTTTGATTCGAGCCTGTGCAATGCGCCGGGCCCGGTTCAAGTGCGCGGCATGGTGAGTGCGGTGCAGTTGGTGTCGGCCGGCACGGCGATCCTGCAGGTGCAATTGGAGCAGGCGCTGGATTTTCTGCCCGGCCAATACGCCCGCCTGTCAGTGCCCGGTACGCAGAGTTGGCGCGCGTATTCGTTCGCCAACCGACCGGGCCATCAGTTGCAGTTCCTGATCCGCCTGCTCCCCGACGGGGTGATGAGCAACTACATCCGCGAGCGCTGCCAGGTGGGCGATGAGCTGGTGATGGAAGCGCCACTCGGCGCCTTTTACCTGCGCCACGTCGGCAGGCCGCTGGTATTAGTGGCCGGTGGAACCGGGCTGTCGGCCTTGCTGGGCATGCTCGATGAGTTGGCCGCCAACGGTTGCGATCGGCCGGTGCACCTCTACTACGGCGTGCGCGGTGCCGAGGATCTATGCGAAACGGCGCGCATCCAGGGCTACGCCACAAAGATTGCGGGCTTTCGCTACACCGAAGTGCTCAGCGCCCCCTCAGAGGGATGGCCGGGCAAACGCGGTTACCTCACCGAGCATTTCGACCTGGCACCATTGCGCGATGGACCGGCGGATATGTATGTGTGCGGCCCGCCTCCCATGGTCGAATCCATCCAGCAATGGCTGGCGGATCAGGCACTTGATGGCGTTCAACTGTATTACGAAAAGTTTACGCAGAGTAATATCTGACCCTCAGCACTTCTGAGGGGCTGATGCGCCTGCACTCACCCTTAAGAAAAACAAGTAGAAGGGAACGTTAATGGCGGATGACATGGTTAACCCGGTAGGCCTCAAGCGGGGCCTCAAGAACCGGCATATTCAGCTGATCGCCTTGGGAGGGGCGATCGGTACGGGGTTGTTCCTCGGCTCGGCCGGGGTGCTCAAGTCGGCGGGACCGTCGATGATCCTGGGCTACGCGATTGCCGGTTTCATCGCCTTCCTGATCATGCGCCAGCTGGGCGAAATGATCGTCGAAGAACCAGTGGCCGGCTCCTTCAGCCACTTCGCGCATAAGTACTGGGGCGGTTACGCAGGCTTCCTGGCGGGCTGGAACTACTGGGTGCTGTACGTGCTGGTGGGCATGGCCGAACTGACGGCCGTGGGCAAGTACATCCAGTTCTGGTGGCCGCAAATCCCGACCTGGGTCAGTGCCCTGGTGTTCTTCGTGGCGGTGAACCTGATCAATACCCTGAACGTGAAGTTCTTCGGTGAAGCCGAGTTCTGGTTCGCAATCATCAAGGTGGTGGCGATTGTCGGCATGATCGTGCTCGGCTGCTACCTGCTGTTCAGCGGCACCGGCGGCCCGCAGGCGAGCGTCAACAACCTGTGGAGCCACGGCGGGTTCTTCCCGAATGGCGGCATGGGGCTGTTGATGTCGATGGCGTTCATCATGTTCTCGTTCGGTGGCCTGGAGCTCGTCGGCATCACCGCCGCCGAGGCCAGCGAGCCGCGCAAAGTGATCCCCAAGGCCATCAATCAGGTGGTGTACCGCATCCTGATTTTCTACGTCGGCGCCCTGACCGTGCTGCTGTCGCTGTACCCGTGGGATCAGCTGCTGCAAACCCTCGGCGCGTCAGGCGATGCCTACAGCGGCAGCCCGTTTGTGCAGATCTTCTCGTTGATAGGCAACGACACCGCTGCGCACATCCTCAACTTCGTGGTGCTGACCGCCGCGCTGTCGGTGTACAACAGCGGCGTTTACTGCAACAGCCGCATGCTGTTCGGCCTGGCCGAGCAAGGTGATGCGCCCAAGGCGTTGATGAAGCTGAACAAGCAAGGCGTGCCATTGCGGGCGCTGGCGATTTCGGCGTTGGTGACGATGCTGTGTGTGGTGGTCAACTACGTCGCGCCGCAGAGTGCGCTGGAGTTGCTGTTCGCGCTGGTGGTTGCCTCGCTGATGATCAACTGGGCGCTGATCAGCATCACCCATATCAAGTTCCGCAAGGCCATGGGCGAACAAGGCGTGACGCCGTCATTCAAGACCTTCTGGTTTCCGTTCAGCAACTACCTGTGCCTGGCGTTCATGCTGATGATCATCAGCGTGATGCTGGCGATTCCGGGGATTCGCGAGTCGGTGTATGCGATGCCGGTGTGGGTGGGGATTATCTACGTTGCGTATCGGTTGCGAGTCCGAAACAGCAATGCGGTGGTGAGCGTACCGTAATTCCCGTGGGAGCCGGGCTTGCCCGCGATAGCGGTGTATCAGGCACAGGATCTGCCAACTGATACACCGCTATCGCAGGCAAGCCAGCTCCCACCGTTTTGAATGCATTCCAAATAAAAAGCCCCGGTGATCCGGGGCTTTTTGTTTAGAGGGTGGAACGCACTCGCCACAGTTCGGGGAAGAGCACCGTGTCGAGCATCTTGCGCAGATACCCCACCCCTTCCGTGCCGCCCGTGCCGGGCTGGAAGCCGATAATCCGCTCCACGGTGGTCACATGCCGGAAGCGCCACTGGCGGAACGAATCTTCCAGGTCGATGAACTTCTCGGCCAACTGATACAAGTCCCAGTAACGGCTCGGGTCGCGGTATACCACGCGCCACGCGGCCTCCACCGACTCATCGTGAACCGTTGCCGCCGTCGGGTCGCGCTCGGCCCGTTTCGGGTCTATCGCCAAACCTGCCTTGACCATCAGGTTGATCGCCTCGTCATACAGCGACGGCGTGGCAATCGCCACTTTCAACTCGTTCAGCAGCTCCGGCCGATGGGCGTGGGGCCGCAACAGCGCCGCGCTTTTATTGCCGAGGATGAATTCGATCTCACGGTACTGGAACGACTGGAACCCCGACGATTGCCCCAGGAACGGGCGGATCGCCTTGTACTCCGAAGGCGTCATGGTCGCCAGCACCGCCCAGGCGTGCACCAGTTGATCGAAGATCCGCGAGACCCGCGCCAGCATCTTGAACGCCGGCGGCAGCTCGCCCAGGCGCACGTGTTCGCGGGCAGCCTTGAGCTCATGGAGCATCAGTTTCATCCACAGCTCGGAGGTCTGGTGCTGGATGATGAAGAGCATTTCGTTATGGTCCGGCGACAGCGGGTGCTGGGCGCTGAGGACTTTGCCCAGGTCCAGGTAATCGCCGTAGCTCATGGACTCGGAAAAATTCAATTCGGCGTTATGCCAGTCTTCCGGGGGCTGGTAGTCGGCAGAGAAGGGACATTGGCTCATCGCGTGGGCTCCAAAAGCGGGCGCAGGATTGCGCGGACGGGGCTGGCATCCAGGTTGGCGAAACGCAACGGCAGTGCAATCAGTTCATAGTCGCCCTCCGGTACGTCATCGAGCACGATGCCTTCGAGGATCGCCATGCCATGGCGCGCCACGACGTTGTGGGAGTCCATGGTCTTGGACTGTTGCGGGTCCAGGGACGGCGTGTCGATACCGATCAGACGCACACCCAGGCTGGCCAGCAGCTCAATGGTTTGCGGGGCGATGGCAGTGAAGTCCGGATCCCACTCGGTCAGTGGCGCTTGTGGATAAGTGCGCAGCAGCACGCGCTCCGGCACGTTATCCACACGACCGTCCAACTGCTGCGGCAGTACCAGCGCACCGCTGTCCAGGCAATGCAGCACCCGGCACGGTCCCATGTACACGTCCAGCGACACCTCGCCAATCGGCGCACCGTCCTCGCTGTAATGCAGCGGCGCGTCCACATGGGCGCCGGTGTGTGGCGACAACGTGATACGCCCGACATTCACCGGGCATTGCGGGCCGAACTGCCACACACGTTCTTCCTGGAACGGCGTATCCCCCGGCCAGGTCGGGGTCGCCGTACTCAAGGGCGGGCTGATGTCCCACCACGTTTTTATTGGGTTCATTTCAAGGCTCTCGGCGGTTACTGGGATGAATGATACGAGGGCCAGGTGTGAATTTTCTTGCGAATTCTGGCGTGAAGCGGGAAAACTTTCGCACTAACTGCGAGGAATGGGCGAATTGGCGCTTAGATATATCATTCCGGCCCGGTGGAGCAGCCGCTGAAGATCCAATGTGGGAGCGGGCTCGCTCGCGAAGGCGGTAAGTCAGTCAATTTATGTGTGGCTGACACACCGCATTCGCGAGCAAGCCCGCTCCCACGGACTGCATGGGTGCCCGAAGCATCGCACTCCCCTGCGCTTCTGGGCATCCCAGTGTCGAGTTCAGACCACTGGCGCAACGCCCAACGCCTTAGGGTGCATCTTCCATTCCCCGCCCTGGAGTCATCATGTCCAAGCCCATCACCGTACTGCGCGACACCCACCCACTGCCGGTCCTGGATGCCTGCAAATGGGAAAAGCTCGAAGGCGACCCGCACACCGTCAACCTCAACGCCTACACCAGCGAAGACGGCAGCAAGATCATGGGCACCTGGATCTGCACACCGGGCAAGTGGTACGTGGACTACGTGAAGTGGGAGTACTGCCACTTCCAGGAAGGCTATTGCATCATCACCCCGCAAGGCCTGGAGCCGATTCACCTGCGGGCTGGGGATATCTTTGTGGTGGAACCGGGGATGAAGGGGACGTGGGAAGTGGTGGAGACGGTGCGTAAGTATTTTGTGTTTGCATAATTTTTTGTAGTGAGCGGGCTTGCCCCGCGCTGGGCTGCGCAGCAGCCCCAATAAAAAAACGCCGCATTCTTTCAGGAAGAACGCGGCGGCTGGTTTTAGGGCCGCTTCGCGCCCCAGCGCGGGGCAAGCCCGCTCACTACAGGGGCTCTATTCAGGCTTGCGATAACTATTGATGATCGCCGAGAAGTCCTTGCCCCCTTCCCCGCGCTGACTCATCGATTGATACAACTGCTGGGCCACGGCGCCGAGGATTACCGGCTGTTTCGCCTGACGCGCCGCCTCGGTGGCCAGGCCCAGGTCCTTGAGCATAAGGTCGGCACCGAATCCGCCGGTGTAGCCGCGCGATGACGGCGCGGTTTCGATCACGCCCGGCCAGGGGTTGTAGGTGTCGGAGCTCCAGCAGCGCCCGGTGGAGCTGTTGATGATCCCCGCCAGCACTTGTGTGTCGATGCCCAGCGCATCGCCCAGGGCCATGGCTTCGCTGACGCCGATCATGCTGATGCCCAGCAGCAGGTTGTTGCAGATCTTGGCGATTTGCCCGGTGCCTACCTCGCCGCAGTGCACGATGTTGCGGCCCATCTGCGCCAGCACCGGTTGCAGGGTGGCGAACAGTGCCGGGGTGGCGCCGACCATGAAGGTCAGGGTGCCCGCCTGGGCGCCGCCGGTGCCGCCGGAGACGGGTGCGTCGGCCATCACCACGCCTTGTCTGGCCGCAGCAGCCGCCACGTCGCGCGCGGTCTGGGGGTCGATGGTGCTGCAATCCACCGCCGGCACGCCTTGGCCGACGCCGGCGAGCACGCCGTCATCATTCAGCCAGACGCTGCGTACATGGGCAGCGGCTGGCAGCATGGTGATCACCAGCTCTGCGCCGCTGGCCGCCTCTCGCGGGGAGTTGCTGATGCTGGCCCCCAGCTCGGCGAGTTCCTTGAGCACCGTTTGGTTCAGGTCGAACAGGTTCAGCGCGTGGCCCGCCTTGATCAGGTTACGGGCCATGGGCGCGCCCATGTTGCCCAGGCCGATAAATGCAATCTTCATGGTCGTCTCCAGAATCAGCGCAGGTTGATGGTGGTGTTGACGCCATCGTTGACCGTGTCGTCATCGAACCAGCGGCTGGTGACGGTTTTGGTCTGGGTGTAGAACTGCACCACCTGCTTGCCGTATGGGCCGAGGTCGCCGAGCTTGGAACCACGGGAACCGGTGAAGCTGAAGAACGGCACCGGCACCGGGATCGGGATGTTGATGCCGACCTGGCCCACGTCGATCTCGCTCTGGAACTTGCGCGCGGCCGCGCCGCTCTGGGTGAACAGGCCGGTGCCGTTGCCGAACGGGTTGGCATTGACCAGAGCGATGGCCTGGTCGAGGGTATCGACTTCCAGCACCACCAGCACCGGGCCGAAGATTTCCTCGGTGTAGATGCGCATGTCGGTGGTCACGCCCGAGAACAGCGTCGGGCCGACGAAGTTACCCTGTTCGAAGCCCGGCACCTTGATGTCGCGGCCGTCCAGTTCCAGCTTGGCGCCTTCTTTCACACCGCTTTCAATCAGCTCCAGAATGCGTGCCTTGGCGCGCTTGGAAATCACCGGACCTACGTCAGTACCGGCTTCGCTGCCCGCGTTGACCTTGAGTTTTTGCGCCAGCGCCTTGAGGTCCGGCAGCCATTGTTTCGACGCGCCCACCAGCACCACCACCGAGGTGGCCATGCAACGCTGGCCCGCCGCACCGAAACCGGCGCCGACCAAGGCATTGAGGGTGTGTTCACGGTTGGCATCCGGCAGCACCACCGCGTGGTTCTTGGCGCCCATCATCGATTGCACGCGCTTGCCGTGCTTGCCGGCCAGGTCATACACATGCGTGCCCACGGCGGTCGAGCCGACGAAAGACACCGCCTTGATGTCTTTATGGGTACAGAGCGCATCCACCACGTCCTTGCCGCCGTGCACCACGTTGAGCACGCCGGCCGGTACGCCGGCTTCCAGCGCCAGCTCCACCAGCAGCAGGGTGGACAGCGGGTCCTGCTCGGACGGCTTGAGGACGAAGGTGTTACCACAGGCGATCGCCATCGGGAACATCCACAGCGGAATCATCGCCGGGAAGTTGAACGGGGTAATACCGGCACACACGCCGATGGGCTGGCGCAGCGTATAGGTGTCGACCCCACCGGCGACATTTTCGGCGAACTCGCCCATTTGCAGGGTGCCGATGGAACACGCGTGTTCCACCACTTCCAGGCCGCGGAAAATATCGCCCTCGGCATCGGCAATGGTCTTGCCCTGCTCGTTGCTGAGGACCACGGCAATGCGCTTGGAATGTTCGCGGATCAAGGCTTGCAGCTTGAGCATGATGCGCATGCGCGCGCCGATCGGCGTCAGCTTCCAGGTCTGGAAGGCGCGATGGGCGGCGTCGATGGCGGCGTTGACTTCATCGGCAGTGGCGAACGGGACTTTGGCCAGCACTTGCTGGGTGGCCGGGTTGACGATGTCCTGCCACTCGGTGGTCTTGGACTCGACCCATTCGCCGTTGATCAGCAACTTGACCTGTTGCACGGAAATATCGGCAGATGCGTTCATGTGGTCTCCAATCTTGTAGTTATGCAGAGACAAGGCGCGTGAATCGCCTTGGGAATGAGGCGTTTTTGGAGTATAGATGTGCAAATCTCTAATAAGAACGCACATAAAAGCCGGACCAATATGCAAAAAAACATCACGTCGCTGGGTTCCCTGAACTGGGATGACCTCAAGTTTTTCCTCGAAGTGGCCCGCACCCGCAAGGCCAGCGTCGCCGCCAAGCGCCTGGCCGTGGACTACACCACGGTGTCGCGGCGCATCAGTTCACTGGAAGTGTCGCTCGGTACGCTGCTGTTCGAAAAATCCCGGACCAACGGGTTTGTGCTCACTACCGAAGGCCAACGTTTGCTCGGCTACGCCGAGTCCATCGAAAGCACCCTGCACATGGCCTGCGAACAAGTCTCCGGCTCCGGCGTGGCGTTGTCCGGCCATGTGCGCATGGGCTGCACCGAAGGTTTCGGCAGCTTCTTCGTGACGCCGCAGTTGAGTCACTTCGTCGACACCTACCCGGCGATCTCGGTGGACATTTTGCCCCTGCCCCACTTCATCAGCCTGTCCAAGCGCGAAGCCGACATCGTCATCGCCCTGGAGCGCCCGGAACACGGGCCTTATGTGTGCTGCAAGCTGTGCGACTACAAACTGCAGCTCTACGCGACCCAGGACTACCTCAACCAACACCCGCCGATCCGCAAACCCACGGATTTGGCCGAGCACCCATTTATCAGCTATGTGGATGATTTGGCGTTCAGCTCGGAGCTGCTGTACCTGGCAAATGTGGTGCCCGGCGCCAGCGCCAGTTTGCGCAGCACCAGCGTGATTGCGCAGTACGTGGCGGCGCAGCAGGGACGGTCAATGGCGATATTGCCGTGCTTCCTGGCGGCGCAGGATCCGCGGTTGTTGCCGGTGTTGGGGGAGCAGATTGCGATTACGCGGAAGTTCTGGATGTATTGCCGGGAGGACCTGCGCAAACTGAAGCGGATCACGTTGCTGTGGGATTACATCAGGGAGGTGACGGAGCAGAATCAGGGGTTGTTGATGGGGGAGACGCGGGAGATCAAGTTTGCCGATTAAAGGGCCATCAATGACGATTCGCTTTAATTTGCAGGACGTTTCCTAGAGAATCTCCGGCCTATTGCGCTGTACCGTTTGGATCACTAGCCTCCCTGGGTCGCTGCACATCAGCGATCGGGTTTAGCGATCCGGATTCGAGCGTGACACTGCTCCCAAACAGCATCAGCTGGCGTCTGCCAGCTTTTAGCGTTTTATGGCGGCTGTGTGCGGGAGACTTTCGAGTCTACCCGGGATGCGCTCTGGCCCGGATCGCTAACCTGCACACAGCTGCCACCCTCTTCATGTTTAGCGATGTGATGTGGCGGCTCTACTTCAGCAGAGAGCAATCATCATGAGCAAAATCATTCCTGACCCACCCCTTTCTTCCCTCACCACCCTCGGTGTCGTCACCTTCGGCGACTACGGCGAAAACGAAAAACCGCTGTTCCGCGTCAACGCCGGCATGCCCCTTCACGAAGCGCTGGAACACGCCTCTACCCTACTGTTCTATTCCAAAAAGCTCGCGATGGAAGCCGCCATGGATGTGCGCGGTGAGCAGTATGCGTGGGCTGCGCATTATCTGTGCGAGATGGGTAAGGCCGTGGTGGATGACTTGACGCAGGCGATGACGCCGAGCCGTTAAGCGAACGCTGTTCAACTGTGGGAGCGGGCTTGCTCGCGAAAGCGGTGGTTCAGTCGACACTTTCAGTGACTGACACACCGTATTCGCGAGCAAGCCCGCTCCCACATTTTTATTGTGGCGAGCGCAAATATCACAACCGGCACAAAATAGTGTGGGAGCTGGCTTGCCTGCGATGGCAGTGTGTCAGTCAGTACATCTGGTACTGATACACCGCTATCGCAGGCAAGCCAGCTCCCACATTCTGATTGCATTTCAGTTTGAGGCTGGTGAGTTTGCTCAGTCGGCTATGACCACAATCGACACCCGGCGATTCTCGGTTCGCCCATCGACAGTGTCGTTGGACGCCACCGGGTGGCTGCTGCCCAAACCGCGCAGCTGGACGTTTTGTTCTTTCATGCCCACGCCCGTCAGCACCGTGGCCACGCTTTGGGCGCGGCGCAGGGACAGTTGCTGGTTGTAGGTTTCTTTGCCCGACGCGTCGGTGTGGCCGTCGATACGCACGCGTTCGATACCCACGCCCAGCAAGGCCTTGCCGATGCGCTGGACGATCTCGGTGCTGGCTGGGTTGAGGGCTTCTACGTCGCTGCCAAACAGCACTTTGCCGGACAGGCCGAAGGCCCAGCCTTCTTCGGTCAGTTCAAAGCCTTGCTGTTTAAGCACCGCCACCTGCGCCGGGGTCAGGCCCATGGGGGGCGTCGTCTGGCAGCCGCCAAGGGCGAGCAGCGCCACCAGCAGGGTGATGAACATGGAACGCGCAGTCAAAAACAAGGGATCAACTCCTGTGTGGAACGTTGACGGCGCAGTGCTCCGATTCCGCCGTTTGCTGGCCGCCCGAAGACAAACGCTTGGCCTGGTACATCGCGGTGTCGGCGGCATTGAGCAAGGTGCCGGGGGTGGCGCCATGATCGGGGTAGACGGCGATGCCGATACTGAGTGAGGTCAATACCTGTGTGTTGCCAGGCACGGCGATCGGCAAGTCCATGCTGGCGATGATCTTGTCGGCAATGCGCTCGGCATCTTCTACCTTGTGCAACGGCGCCAACAGGATGGCGAACTCATCGCCACCCAGGCGCGCCACCAGGTCGTCTTCGCGCAACTGCGCACGCACACGCTCGGCGACGGCCACGAGCACGGCGTCGCCGGCGGCATGGCCAAAGCTGTCATTGATCTCTTTGAAACGGTCGCTGTCGAGGTAAAGCACCGCCACGTGTTCCTTGGCTCTGGCGGCGATGCGCAGGGCACGGATCAAACGGCTTTCGAAGAACGCGCGGTTGGGCAGGCCGGTGAGGCTGTCGTGGTTGGCTTTGTGGGCCAAGGATTCGTTTTCGCTTTGCAGGTGGTTTTGCCAAGCCTGCATCTCGCCCAGCAAGGCGTTGAAGTCGCTGCCCAGGCTGTCGAGTTCGGCGATCCGCGCCGGCGGCACGCGCCGCTCGAAGTCGCGCTCGCTGCGCGCCGCATGGGCGACGGCGGCGAGGCTTTGCAGCGGCCCGGTAATACCGCGCAACAAACGTCGCGCAAAGTGCAAGGCGACCCACGCGCTGAGGGCGGTGCAAATGAGGATCCCGGCCAGCCCGCTCAACAGGAAGCGCAGCAGGCTACCGCCGTGGCCGGTGAGATGAATGCTGCCGATGGTCTGTCCCTGGTGCAGGATCGGCTGACTGATCGGTTGATCAAGCAGCGCATGGGCGAGCTCCAATTCCACCCGCGAGAGCACGCCGGTATCCGGGCGTATCCACTGCGCCAACACCTTGCCGTTGGCATCGAGGACTTCGGCCTGGGCCACCTCTTCAGTGGAGGCGATCAGGCTCAGGGCTTCGGTGGCCGCTGCACTGTCGTTGAACACCACTGCGGCCTCCACGGTGTAGCTGATGGAGCGCACGATCAGGTGCAGATTGTGTTCGGCATAGACGCGCAGCGCGAGCACGCCAAGCAGGGTCAGTGAGATGCTCGCCAGGGTCACCGCCACCAGGGCCAGGATCAAGTGTCCTCGGCCAATGACCGAGCGCAGGGTCGGTCGCACCTTGACTGCTGTCATGACGCAGGCGCTCGACGACGGGACAGCTGCAGCACGCTGGGATGAATGCGCACGCCGCTGCGGGCGACGGAATCGAGGTTGACCTCGAATGATACTTGCTCATCCCCAACGCGCAGGCAGAACAGGCTGCCCACGGTGCACTGGTCGCCGCCCTCGCTGATGCTGAGCACCGGGTGGCCGGCCAACGAGCTGAACAGTCGGCTGCGCTCATCCCCGGTGAGTTTGCCGATGTACACCGCATCACAGGCAGTGACGATATCGGCATGGTCGGCCAGCAAGCGCTGCACCACCACCGGACGGCCGGTGGCCTGGGTGGTGCCTTTGATCAGGTCATCGGTGTATTGGGTCGGGCCGACGATGCACAGGCGCAGTTGCGCGGGCTCCACCGGCCAGCGGGCGTAACTGAGGATTCCCAGCACCACTTGGGTCACCGCCTGGGCGCGGTGGTCTGCAAGGCCCACGGGATCCGGCGCCTGGGCGAAGGCGTGCGGCGCAAGCACACACAGGATCGCCGTCGGCAGAATGCGCCTCCAGCTCAAACTGCGCTCTGTCGGCGAGACAGCCAGGTTCATGCAGCGATACTCTCAGGTGTGTTCGGGTGGATGCCGCAACGATAGCACAGCGTCGGACATTTCTGACGGCTGCTCCAACTCCAGCATCAAGCCACTCAAGCGCTTGACCTTGCGCCGCACCGCTTCTTCAAACACGCCGCCACGGGGCTCGATCAGGCTGAACCAGCGCTTGGCCCGGGTGATGCCGGTGTAGATCAATTCCTTGGTGAGCACCGGGTTCAGCGCATCCGGCAGGATCAACGCCGTGTGGGTAAATTCCGAGCCCTGGGATTTGTGCACGGTCATGGCGTACACGGTTTCCACATCATTCAAACGGCTGGGCAACACAAAGCGCACGCCGCCCTGGCCATCGTTCCGCGGAAAGGCCACGCGCAGCACCTGCGGGCCGCCGTCGCTTTCGGGCAGTTTGAGGGCGATACCGATGTCGCCATTCATCAAGCCCAGGCCGTAATCGTTGCGGGTCATCAACACGGGGCGGCCTTCATACCAGTGCTCGTCGCCTTCGATCAGCCGCACCTTGCGCAAGGCGGCGGTGATGCGCAAGTTCAGGCCTTCCACGCCCCAAGGGCCTTTGCGCACCGCGCACAGCAGTTGGAACGCATCAAAGGCTTGCAGCAGTTGCTGCGCCCACTGGGTCCAGGCGGAGTCTTCGCGCGGGGTGTCGGGCCCGGGGCGCGCGCTTTGCAACAGGTTGAGGTAGTAACGATAACCTTGGGCGCCGTCGCTGCCCTGCCCGTCCAGCACCAGACGCTCCAGCGCATGATCGTGCTCGCCCTTGAGACCGATGCAGAACAGGTCGCTGTGGCTGCCAGCGGCCAGCAGCCTGCGCGCCTCTTCGGCGTTTTGCTGGTTGACCCAACGCGCCAGTTGGCCGATGCCGCTGCCCTCGCCGAAACGGCGCGAGTAACGCAGCATCACCACTTGCTGAGCCAAAGGGTGGCTGGCGTCGAGATCCTCATGCAAGCCGCTGCCACTGAGGTCTTCGCCGCTGACAGCTTGCAGCCACTGGCGAGTGTCGGGACTGTACCAGCCCGCTTCGGCGTCGCGGCACAGATCGCCGAGCACGGCGCCCGCCTCGACCGACGCGAGTTGGTCCTTGTCCCCCAGCAGCACCAGGCGTGCATGGGCCGGCAAGGCGTCGAGCAGGTTGGCCATCATTTCCAGGTCGATCATCGACGCTTCGTCCACCACCAGCACATCCAGGGGCAGCGGGTTGCCGACGTGATGGCGAAAGTGCCGCGTGCCCGGACGGCTGCCCAGCAGGCGGTGGACGGTGGTGACCTGGGTCGGGATTTTTTCCTTGACGCTCTGCGGCACTTGCAGCGACAGCACTTGCTGGCTGATGGACTCGGTGAGCCGTGCGGCCGCTTTACCGGTGGGCGCCGCCAGACGGATGCGCAACGGGTTGCCGGTTTCCACGGCCGGCGCCTGCAACAGCGCGAGCAAGCGCACCACGGTGGTGGTCTTGCCGGTGCCGGGGCCGCCGGTGACGATACTGAAGGCACCGCGAGTGGCCAGGGCGCAGGCGAGCTTTTGCCAGTCGATCACGCCGTCGGGCGGCGGTTGGTCGAACAAACTGTTCAGGCGCTGCGGTAAATCGGCGGCGACGGTTTCCCGGGTGGCGAGACGCAGGCGCAAGGCGGTGTCGATGCGTCGCTCGTAGGTCCAGTAGCGGCGCAGGTACAGGCGCTTGCCGGACAGCACCAACGGGCGGCTTTGGGCGGACTCACTGCCGTCCACGGCCAGCGCGACCAGGCGGCTTGAGGCCAGCGCATGGCACCAATGGGCGCCATCGAGTCCATCCAGCAACTGCGAGGGCAACAGCATGGCCCCGGTTTGCAGGTCACCCTCTGGCGGCAGAGACAGGGCGAAATCCGGCGCCTTGAGGGTTTCGAACACGTCGAGGCAAACGTGGCCATGGCCCAATTGGTGGCTGGTCAGCGCCGCCGCCAACAGCACCAAAGGATCGGCCTGTGGATCAAGTTCGTGCAGAAAGCCGACGAAGGCTTTGTCCAGGGCGCGCAACCATCCGCGATCGACCCAACGTTCCAGCAGTTGCACCAGGTCGGCGGCGCGGCTCAGAGGCGCCAGTTCCTCGAGCGGTAACGGCGACAAGCTCATAGCAACACTCCTTGTTCCCAGGCGGGCTCAACCTTGGGCGGTATGGGCTTGCCCTGGAACAGCAGGTCCAGGCCTTCGATCAATTCCCGTGGCGGCCGGGTGAAATACGCCCCCTGGCTGGCGGACTGGGTACCGCGCAGGAACAGGTACAGCGCGCCGCCGACATGGCGCTCGTAGTCATAGTCGGGCAGTCGCGCCTTGAGCTGGCGGTGCAGAGCCAGCAGGTAAAGCACGTATTGCAGGTCGTACCGATGCTCAAGGATCGACTGTTCCATGGCGTCGTGTGTGTAGGCCGAATCGTCGGGGCCAAGCCAGTTGGATTTGTAATCGGCCACGTAGTAGCGGCCGTCATGCTCGAAGGTCAGGTCGATGAAACCCTTGAACATACCGTTGAGCAGCACCGGTTCGGCGGCAACGCGCGACACGCCGTTGTGGGTGTATTGGCACACCAGCTTGTCGAGGGCCAGCACGTCGACCTTATGGCTGGCGAACCAGAACTCCATTTCGATCTGGTACTGCTGCAAACCGCTGAGGGCGACGTGGCCGTTATCCACAGGCAATGGCGCTTGCAGCAGATGGCCGAGCCAACTGCTGAGGGTGATGATCCAGCCTTCCCAGTTACGGCGGTTGCAGCGGGCGCCCACGGCTTTTTCGATAGCCTCGGGGGTGACGTTGAAACGCTCTTCACCCGCCCATTCCAGCAAGCCGTGGAGGAAGGTCCCGGGGTTGGGCCCGCGTGGGAAACGGTGAATGTCGCCGCCGGACGCCGCCACTTCACGCGGTGCGTCGGGGTCGAGGCGCTCGTCATCGAACAGCTTCTGGGCTTGTGGGCTTTCCGGCGCTTCGGGACTTGCCGCGCTCATGCTGTCGCCGATGCGCAAGGCGCTGTAGGAGGCAATCCACCAGTTTTCGGCGGCCTTGCGTTTGGGCAGCAAGGGCGCTCGCAGCGTGGCGTCGTTGCGCGGCGGGTGAAAGAGGACGTCTTGCGCTTCGGGCACCTGGGCATAATCGATTGCGGCGCAACCTTCCTGCAGGTCCAGCAGCCAGCGCGCCAGGCCGGCGGATTCTCCCAACGAGGCACCGGCGCCCAGCAAATAGCCCAGTGCCGACAGGTGCAGTACGGAACTGCTGCTGTTGCCGCGCTTGAGGTCGGCGATGCCGAGCCAGCACGCATGTTTGGCGCGGGTCAACGCGACATAGAACAGGCGCAGGTCTTCGGCGAGGCGCTCGTCGTCGGCCTGGGCGGTCAACTCAGGCGTAGGGCGCAGGCTGACTTGGGATTTGCCGTGTTCGTCGTGGTAATGCAGGGGCAAGCGACTGCCATCGACCGGTTTGGCTGAGCAGATGAAAGGCAGGAAGACCAGGTTGTATTCCAAGCCTTTGGATTTGTGGATAGTCACCACCTTGACCAGTTGCTCGTCGCTTTCCAGGCGCAGGATTTGTTCCTCTCCGGCCTGGCCTGATAGCGCCAGGTGCTCGGCCAAATGGCGGATCAGCGCCTGTTCGCCGTCCAGTTCGGAGGCTGCCTGCTGCAGCAGTTCGCTGAGGTGCAGCAGGTTGGTCAGCACCCGTTCGCCGTCACTGCGCGCGATCAGGGTTTGCGGCAGTTTGAAGTCGTGCAGCAGACGACGCAGCATCGGCAGCACGCCTTGGGTGCGCCAGATTGCGCGGTAGCCACGGAACTGCATGACGCGGCTTTCCCACGCGAGTTCGTCCTGATTCAGACGCTCCAGTTCCGGCAGTGACAGGTTCAGCGTGACGCAGGCCAGGGCGGCGCGCAGCGGGCGTTCGACATCCGGTTCGGCGCATGCCTTGAGCCAGGCCAGCAGGTCGTGAGCTTCCTGGGCCGCGAACACCGAATCTTTGTCAGACAGGTAGACACTTCGTACGCCACGTGCGGCCAATTCGGCGCGCACGGCCTGGGCTTCTTTGCCGTCGCGAACGAGGATGGCGATATCTGAAGGAAGCACGCCGTTGAAGCTCGCGTCCGGCTGCAGGAAACCGGCAGTGCCTTGCTGTCCGCCGTTGAGCAACTCAACAATATGTGTGGCGCAGGCCGCCGCGAGTTGCTGACGATAAACCAGGTTGGAAACAGGCTGATCGGTGGACAAGTGCCAGAGGTTCAGCGCCGGCAGCGTCTGGCCGTTGACCTGCAAGTGTTCCTTGCGGCCTTGGGACAACACCGAGTGGAACGGCACCGGGTTCTCGCCCTCCGGCTCGCGGAACAGGAACGCGCCACGGCCTTTTTCCGCGCGCTGGAACACATGGTTCACCGCCTCGACCATCGCATGGCTGGAACGGAAGTTGGTGCCCAGCGTGTGGTGGCGGCCGGTGGTGGACTGGCGGGCGCGCAGGTAGGTGTAGATGTCAGCGCCACGGAAGGCATAGATCGCCTGCTTGGGGTCGCCAATCAGGAACAGGCCGCTGTCGAGGTGGTTTTCTTCGATGCGGTAAATACTGTCGAAGATGCTGTATTGCACGGGGTCGGTGTCTTGGAACTCGTCGATCAAGGCCACCGGGAATTGCTCGCGAATCACACTGGCCAGGCGTTCGCCTCCATCGGCTTGCAGCGCGGCATTGAGACGAATAAGCATGTCGTCGAAGCCCATTTCGGCGCGGCGGCGTTTTTCTTCTTCGAAGCGTTTGCCCACCCAGCCGGCGGCGTGTTGCAACACGGCGGCGTCGGGCGTCGGCAGCGCATCAAGGGCCTGCTTGAGGCCGGCCATGGCGCCGATACCGGGATGCCGCGGTGGCTCACCCTTCCAGGCTTCGGCCATGCCGTCGGGCGTCAGGCGAATGAAGCCGGTGCCGATGTCCAGTTGTTCCAGGGATTCGTCAGCGGCCCATGCGCTGATCTTCTCGAACCAGGGTTCGAAGTAACGTGCTTGCATCTTGCGTCCGTCGACGGCTTTGGCGGCGACCGCTTGCAGGCAGAGGTCGCGTAGCTCGGCGGCCCATTGCAGCCAAGGCGCCTTGAGAGTTGTGAGCGCTTCGCGACGCTCTTGCAGGCAAGCCGTGATCAGTTCGGCCGGCTCGCGGGTCTCATCGGTGGGCCGTTCGCTGCCGAACAACGCGCGTACGCGCGGCATCAAGGCGGCCGGGCCACCCCAGTTGTTGCGCACCCAGTTAAGCGCGTCGTCGTGCATCGGGTAGCAGAACAATCGCCAGTAATCACGCAGCACTTCGCCAAGCAAGTCGCTATGGTCGGTTTCCAGGGTTTGGGTGAACAGGCTGCCGCTGTCGAAGGCGTGTTCGCGCAGCATGCGCTGGCACCAACTGTGGATGGTCGAGACGGCGGCTTCGTCCATCCATTGCGCGGCGATGTCCAGCCGGTTGGCGCAGGCGGGCCATTGTTCGACTGGGTAGTCGTCGCGCAGGTCAGCGATCAGGGCGTCGGGTTGTTCGATTTCTTCGCGGAAAAAGCGTGCGGCTTCAGCCAGGCGAATGCGGATGCGTTCGCGCAGCTCCTTGGTGGCGGCGTCGGTGAACGTCACAACCAGGATTTGCGGCGGCAACAGCTCACGGCCAAAGCCTGATGGGTCGCCACCATGGCCGAGCACCAGGCGCAGGTAAAGCGCAGAGATGGTGAACGTCTTGCCCGTGCCGGCGCTGGCTTCGATCAGCTGGCTGCCTTTGAGCGGGAAGGCCAGGGCCAAGGGTTTACCGATCATGCGCAGGCCTCGCTGGTGAGGGATCGCCAAGGGGCGTTGATCAGTGGGCGGTACAGGGTTTCGCACCAGCCTTCGAATTCTTCGCTCGCGACCAGCGCGGCGTAGTCGGGAAATTGCCGGGTGAGCGCCGGCGTTTCGCGACGTTCGCCGTCGGTGGTCAGGCCATCGCCTTCGTAGGCTTTACAGGCTGCTGCCTGGGCTTTGCCTGGATCGGTTTGGCCGAGCCAGGCAAAAGCGGTTTTGACGGCCACAGGCAGCGGTTTACTCATGCCGGTGTGCCAGGCGAGCAGCAGATGGCCGAGGATTTCCTGGGCAACGGGTTTCTCCAGAGGAGGCAGCAACAAGGTGTCGTCGCTGGCCACCAGGCCGGTACTCAACGGCAGGCCGCAGGCGCAGGCCACCACATGATTGACCCACGGGCGAATCAGTCGATGCCACTTGCGGGTCTTGATCGAGCCAATGCTGTTGGGAATAGTGGTGACGCTTAGCAGGCCGCCATCACTGCGCCGATGCAGACCGCTGATCCAGCCTTCCAACTGAATACCCTGATGCTCAAAACTGACCGGTTCGGCAGCGGTGTGCGGGGTGGGCCAAAGGACCAGTAATTGTTGATAGCGGTGCAGCAGATCGGGCAATGGCTCAATCAGTTCGTTGCGCAGGCATTCACCGAAACCGACCATGGGCAACAGGCCACTGCCTTGCAGACGCAATGCCTGGGCATTGAGGGCGTGGCCGGGTTGATCAGGCTGGGTGAGTGCAGCGTTCAGCAGGCTGTCACTCAGGTTGTAGCGCTGCAGTGCGTCGAGAACGAAGGGTTCTTCGTCGGCCAGCGGCACTTCGGCGGCTTCGAAGAATACTTTCAGCCGCTGGCTGAAGAAGTGTTTGACCGGGTTGCGCAGGAAGTCCTGTAACTGGCCGAGGCTCAGGGGCTCTTCCTGTTCGTGCGGGGTCAGGTCGTGTTGTATCGGGACGGCGTCGGATGCTTCGTGGAGCAATTGCCATTCGCGAGCGTAGCTGAATAGCGCATCGCCTTCATGGAAATAGCGGGCGCTGAACGGTTGCAACGGATGTTCTTGGGTCATGGCGTCAATAAGCGGCTGGTCGCTGTTTGCGTGATGCCAGCCACTGGCGAGATGGTCGCGCAGTTGGCCGATCAATACCGAGGCCGGGCGGTCGCTGTTGTCGCGGATGCTACGGCCCACCCAGCTGACGTAGAGCTGGTCGCGGGCTGAAAGCAGGGCTTCGAGCAGCAGATAACGGTCGTCTTCTCGGCGTGAACGGTCGCCGGGGCGATAGTCGCTGCCCATCAGGTCGAAGTCCAGCGGTGGTTGGGCGCGCGGGTAATCACCATCGTTCATGCCAAGCAGGCAAACGAGCTTGAACGGGATTGCACGCATGGGCATCAAGGTGCAGAAATTGACCGCACCGGCGAGGAAGCGTTGTGAAAGGCGGCCTTGGTCCAGACCCGCCAGCCAGGCTTCACGGACTACAGTGAGGGGTAACTCGTCCTGAAGGCCTACGGACTCGCAGGTTTCCAGCCAGGTTTCGCGCAGTTGCTCGAGTTGGCCCAGCAGATAATCGTCGTGTTCGCTGCTCGGCAAAAAGAACAGTTGCATCAGGCGTTGCAAGCGTTCGCCCCACGCCTGTGGAGCTGCGGGTTGCGACAGCGCTTGATGGGCGTCGTTGAGTGCGTCGAGCAAGGCGACCAACGGACCGATCAGGGCCGCGTCGAGGCCACCGATTTCGTCGTAGGGCTCAATGCCGTCACAGGTAGCACCTGTGCCTACGGCGTAGCCAAGCAGCATTCTGCGCAAGCCGAAACGCCAGCTGTTTTGCTCCAGTTCCGTTGGCAGGCCCAGGCCGGCGCGCTGTTCGGCGTTGAGGCCCCAGCGGATGCCGGCGCCTTCGATCCAACGGTGCAACGTGGGCAGGTCACGCTCCTTGATGGCAAAGCGTTCGCGCAAGGCCGGAACGTCGAGCAGGTCGAGGATTTCGCTGACGGGGAAGCGGCTGTCGGGGAGTTTCAGCAGGTGCTCGACGGCGATCAGCAGGGGATCGCGGCCGCGTTGGCCCTGGTCGGTAAGGGTGAACGGGATTAAGCGTGAGTCATTGCGCTCAAGCTGACCGAAGACGGCACGGATGTGCGGTGCGTAGCTGTCGACATCGGGGACCATGACGATGATGTCCCGGGGGCGCAGCGTGGGGTCGGCACTGAAGCGCTGGAGCAATTGGTCGTGAAGGATTTCCACTTCGCGTTGGGCGCTGTGGGCGATGTGGAAGCGGATGGAGGTGTCACTTTCCAGGTCGACGGCGGGCCATAGCTCGCGGGTTTCATTGAGTGGGCGCAGTTCGAGGATATCGTCCTGGAGCTGATTGAGCAGTGTGGTGGGTTCGCTGTCGCTGAACAGGTCGATACGACCATCGCGGAAGGCTGCGCGGTAGCTATTCGGATCGTCGTAGCTGTCCAGCAAGCTGATGTAGTCACGACCTTGTTTGCCCCAGGCAGCCAGCAACGGGTGCGCGTGCTGATGCAGGGTTTGCGGGTCTATGGTGACGGGCATGCCGGCTTTACGCGCCTGGCGTTTGTATTCGTTACGCAGCAGGTCTTTGTCGGCAACGATGTCGGACCAATGGTGGCGACACGGGTTGTGCACGCAGAGCAGGACTTGGCTGAAGCGCGCAAGACCGGCGAGGGCTTCAAGCGCCTGGGCCGGCAACGAGGAAATGCCGAAGACGATAACCCGGGATGGGAGGCCCATGGGGGCTGTCTCAAGCGTATTGATGCGTTCGATGAAACGTTGGTGAACGCCGGCGCGGCTTTGGGCCATGCCTTTTTCACCTACATCCAGCAGCAGCGCGCGCCACAGTTCGGCTTGCCAGCAGTTGGCGGGGTTGAGCGGTTTGGACTCGCCTCGGCCGTTGCGCAGCTGGTGGCGACCGGCTGCCCAGTCTTCCAGCCAGTCGGCGCGGTAGACTTGGTATTGGTCGAACAGGTCAGCCAGGCGCTCAGCGAGTTGGTAGCGTTTGCGCAGGTCTGTGTCGTGGGTGAGGAAGCGCTGCAGCGGTTCAAAATGTGGTTGATCAATGAGCTCCGGGAGCAGGCGCATCAGGCGCCAGGTCAGAGGAGCTTTATCGAGCAGGGACTTTGCCGGGATTTCGTCACGGCCCAAGACCATGCGGTAGAGCTGCCACATGAAGCTGCCGGGGAGTTGCACGTCGATTGCTGCAGCGATGCCGCAGCCGCCCATGTCGTCATCTTCCGGATCTTCAGCCAACGCCAACTTGAGCCATTGGGCGATACCGTTGCTTTGTACCAGGGCAATTTCGTTTTCCAGAGGCGCCAGGGGATAGCGACGCATCCAGCTGACCACCAGGCTGCGCAGTTCGTCCAGGCGGTTGCCGTGAACCACCATGAATCCAGCACTGAGGGACGTCGCGTCCGGCATAACGGCTTCCTTGGGAAAAGCAAAATCGAGGGTGCGACTTTAGCACTGTGTGCTGTTATTGGCGGAACTGGGATGTTAGATGTCTTTTCGACCGCCCAAAACAAAACCCCATCTGCTTTCGCAAATGGGGTTTCGGAATTTAATCTTGACGATGACCTACTCTCACATGGGGAAACCCCACACTACCATCGGCGATGCATCGTTTCACTGCTGAGTTCGGGATGGGATCAGGTGGTTCCAATGCTCTATGGTCGTCAAGAAATTCGGGTACTGAGTCGTGACCAGATGGCCTCGCTTCAGCAAATTGGGTATGTGACAGCTTTCGGTGTTTTGTGAGCGTCGAACTTTCGGTTCATCTCGTCTTCACACACCGCAATCTGATGCTCGTTAGAGTCGTCAAATTGCTTGGGTGTTATATGGTCAAGCCTCACGGGCAATTAGTATTGGTTAGCTCAACGCCTCACAGCGCTTACACACCCAACCTATCAACGTCGTAGTCTTCGACGGCCCTTCAGGGAACTCAAGGTTCCAGTGAGATCTCATCTTGAGGCTAGTTTCCCGCTTAGATGCTTTCAGCGGTTATCTATTCCGAACATAGCTACCCGGCAATGCCACTGGCGTGACAACCGGAACACCAGAGGTTCGTCCACTCCGGTCCTCTCGTACTAGGAGCAGCCCCTCTCAAATCTCAAACGTCCACGGCAGATAGGGACCGAACTGTCTCACGACGTTCTAAACCCAGCTCGCGTACCACTTTAAATGGCGAACAGCCATACCCTTGGGACCGGCTTCAGCCCCAGGATGTGATGAGCCGACATCGAGGTGCCAAACACCGCCGTCGATATGAACTCTTGGGCGGTATCAGCCTGTTATCCCCGGAGTACCTTTTATCCGTTGAGCGATGGCCCTTCCATACAGAACCACCGGATCACTAAGACCTACTTTCGTACCTGCTCGACGTGTCTGTCTCGCAGTCAAGCGCGCTTTTGCCTTTATACTCTACGACCGATTTCCGACCGGTCTGAGCGCACCTTCGTACTCCTCCGTTACTCTTTAGGAGGAGACCGCCCCAGTCAAACTACCCACCATACACTGTCCTCGATCCGGATAACGGACCTGAGTTAGAACCTCAAAGTTGCCAGGGTGGTATTTCAAGGTTGGCTCCACGCGAACTGGCGTCCACGCTTCAAAGCCTCCCACCTATCCTACACAAGCAAATTCAAAGTCCAGTGCAAAGCTATAGTAAAGGTTCACGGGGTCTTTCCGTCTAGCCGCGGATACACTGCATCTTCACAGCGATTTCAATTTCACTGAGTCTCGGGTGGAGACAGCGCCGCCATCGTTACGCCATTCGTGCAGGTCGGAACTTACCCGACAAGGAATTTCGCTACCTTAGGACCGTTATAGTTACGGCCGCCGTTTACCGGGGCTTCGATCAAGAGCTTCGCGTTAGCTAACCCCATCAATTAACCTTCCGGCACCGGGCAGGCGTCACACCCTATACGTCCACTTTCGTGTTTGCAGAGTGCTGTGTTTTTAATAAACAGTCGCAGCGGCCTGGTATCTTCGACCGGCATGAGCTTACGGAGCAAGTCCTTCACCCTCACCGGCGCACCTTCTCCCGAAGTTACGGTGCCATTTTGCCTAGTTCCTTCACCCGAGTTCTCTCAAGCGCCTTGGTATTCTCTACCCAACCACCTGTGTCGGTTTGGGGTACGGTTCCTGGTTACCTGAAGCTTAGAAGCTTTTCTTGGAAGCATGGCATCAACCACTTCGTCGTCTAAAAGACGACTCGTCATCAGCTCTCGGCCTTAAGATCCCGGATTTACCTAAGATCTCAGCCTACCACCTTAAACTTGGACAACCAACGCCAAGCTGGCCTAGCCTTCTCCGTCCCTCCATCGCAATAACCAGAAGTACAGGAATATTAACCTGTTTTCCATCGACTACGCTTTTCAGCCTCGCCTTAGGGACCGACTAACCCTGCGTCGATTAACGTTGCGCAGGAAACCTTGGTCTTTCGGCGTGGGTGTTTTTCACACCCATTGTCGTTACTCATGTCAGCATTCGCACTTCTGATACCTCCAGCAAGCTTCTCAACTCACCTTCACAGGCTTACAGAACGCTCCTCTACCGCATCACTTGCGTGATACCCGTAGCTTCGGTGTATGGTTTGAGCCCCGTTACATCTTCCGCGCAGGCCGACTCGACTAGTGAGCTATTACGCTTTCTTTAAAGGGTGGCTGCTTCTAAGCCAACCTCCTAGCTGTCTAAGCCTTCCCACATCGTTTCCCACTTAACCATAACTTTGGGACCTTAGCTGACGGTCTGGGTTGTTTCCCTTTTCACGACGGACGTTAGCACCCGCCGTGTGTCTCCCATGCTCGGCACTTGTAGGTATTCGGAGTTTGCATCGGTTTGGTAAGTCGGGATGACCCCCTAGCCGAAACAGTGCTCTACCCCCTACAGTGATACATGAGGCGCTACCTAAATAGCTTTCGAGGAGAACCAGCTATCTCCGAGCTTGATTAGCCTTTCACTCCGATCCACAGGTCATCCGCTAACTTTTCAACGGTAGTCGGTTCGGTCCTCCAGTTAGTGTTACCCAACCTTCAACCTGCCCATGGATAGATCGCCCGGTTTCGGGTCTATTCCCAGCGACTAGACGCCCTATTAAGACTCGCTTTCGCTACGCCTCCCCTATTCGGTTAAGCTCGCCACTGAAAATAAGTCGCTGACCCATTATACAAAAGGTACGCAGTCACCCAACAAAGTGGGCTCCCACTGCTTGTACGCATACGGTTTCAGGATCTATTTCACTCCCCTCTCCGGGGTTCTTTTCGCCTTTCCCTCACGGTACTAGTTCACTATCGGTCAGTCAGTAGTATTTAGCCTTGGAGGATGGTCCCCCCATATTCAGACAAAGTTTCTCGTGCTCCGTCCTACTCGATTTCATGACTAAGAGATTTTCGCGTACAGGGCTATCACCCACTATGGCCGCACTTTCCAGAGCGTTCCGCTAATCTCAAAGCCACTTAAGGGCTAGTCCCCGTTCGCTCGCCACTACTAAGGGAATCTCGGTTGATTTCTTTTCCTCAGGGTACTTAGATGTTTCAGTTCCCCTGGTTCGCTCCATACACCTATGTATTCAGTGTAAGGTAACCATCTTATGATGGCTGGGTTCCCCCATTCAGACATCTCCGGATCAAAGTCTGTTTGCCGACTCCCCGAAGCTTTTCGCAGGCTACCACGTCTTTCATCGCCTCTGACTGCCAAGGCATCCACCGTATGCGCTTCTTCACTTGACCATATAACCCCAAGCAATCTGGTTATACTGTGAAGACAACATTCGCCGAAAATTCGAATTTCTCGATTAAGAGAACTCACAAATTTTACCTTAGCCTGATCCGTTACCAGTGAAAGTAACGTTCAGTCTATCTTTCTATCACATACCCAAATTTTTAAAGAACGATCTAATCAAAGACTAGAAATCAACATTCACCATCATCACGATGGAATGCTCATTTCTAAGCTTTCATAACGTCAGAAGCAGTAGTGGTGGAGCCAAACGGGATCGAACCGTTGACCTCCTGCGTGCAAGGCAGGCGCTCTCCCAGCTGAGCTATGGCCCCGTATTTCTACAGGCGTTTCCCACACAAAATTGGTGGGTCTGGGCAGATTCGAACTGCCGACCTCACCCTTATCAGGGGTGCGCTCTAACCAACTGAGCTACAGACCCAATTTCGGGCTGCTTCTTATCGTCTTCTTCAATGAATCAAGCAATTCGTGTGGGAACTTATGGAGCAGCTGATGTCGTCGATTAAGGAGGTGATCCAGCCGCAGGTTCCCCTACGGCTACCTTGTTACGACTTCACCCCAGTCATGAATCACACCGTGGTAACCGTCCTCCCGAAGGTTAGACTAGCTACTTCTGGTGCAACCCACTCCCATGGTGTGACGGGCGGTGTGTACAAGGCCCGGGAACGTATTCACCGCGACATTCTGATTCGCGATTACTAGCGATTCCGACTTCACGCAGTCGAGTTGCAGACTGCGATCCGGACTACGATCGGTTTTGTGGGATTAGCTCCACCTCGCGGCTTGGCAACCCTCTGTACCGACCATTGTAGCACGTGTGTAGCCCAGGCCGTAAGGGCCATGATGACTTGACGTCATCCCCACCTTCCTCCGGTTTGTCACCGGCAGTCTCCTTAGAGTGCCCACCATGACGTGCTGGTAACTAAGGACAAGGGTTGCGCTCGTTACGGGACTTAACCCAACATCTCACGACACGAGCTGACGACAGCCATGCAGCACCTGTCTCAATGTTCCCGAAGGCACCAATCCATCTCTGGAAAGTTCATTGGATGTCAAGGCCTGGTAAGGTTCTTCGCGTTGCTTCGAATTAAACCACATGCTCCACCGCTTGTGCGGGCCCCCGTCAATTCATTTGAGTTTTAACCTTGCGGCCGTACTCCCCAGGCGGTCAACTTAATGCGTTAGCTGCGCCACTAAGAGCTCAAGGCTCCCAACGGCTAGTTGACATCGTTTACGGCGTGGACTACCAGGGTATCTAATCCTGTTTGCTCCCCACGCTTTCGCACCTCAGTGTCAGTGTTGGTCCAGGTGGTCGCCTTCGCCACTGGTGTTCCTTCCTATATCTACGCATTTCACCGCTACACAGGAAATTCCACCACCCTCTACCACACTCTAGTCAGTCAGTTTTGAATGCAGTTCCCAGGTTGAGCCCGGGGATTTCACATCCAACTTAACAAACCACCTACGCGCGCTTTACGCCCAGTAATTCCGATTAACGCTTGCACCCTCTGTATTACCGCGGCTGCTGGCACAGAGTTAGCCGGTGCTTATTCTGTCGGTAACGTCAAAATTGCAGAGTATTAATCTACAACCCTTCCTCCCAACTTAAAGTGCTTTACAATCCGAAGACCTTCTTCACACACGCGGCATGGCTGGATCAGGCTTTCGCCCATTGTCCAATATTCCCCACTGCTGCCTCCCGTAGGAGTCTGGACCGTGTCTCAGTTCCAGTGTGACTGATCATCCTCTCAGACCAGTTACGGATCGTTGCCTTGGTGAGCCATTACCTCACCAACTAGCTAATCCGACCTAGGCTCATCTGATAGCGCAAGGCCCGAAGGTCCCCTGCTTTCTCCCGTAGGACGTATGCGGTATTAGCGTCCGTTTCCGAACGTTATCCCCCACTACCAGGCAGATTCCTAGGCATTACTCACCCGTCCGCCGCTCTCAAGAGAAGCAAGCTTCTCTCTACCGCTCGACTTGCATGTGTTAGGCCTGCCGCCAGCGTTCAATCTGAGCCATGATCAAACTCTTCAGTTCAAACATCTTTGGGTTTTTAAGAAACCCTAAACTTGGCTCAGCAATCGTTGGTTACATCTTTGATTTCTCGCGGAGTAACTTGTGATGCTGATAATCTTGTTGACTATCAGTCTGACTCCACAAGCACCCACACGAATTGCTTGATTCAGTTGTTAAAGAGCGGTTGGTTAAGATCTTTCGTCTCAACCGAGGCGCGCATTCTACAGCAGCCTCATTTGCTGTCAAGTGATTATTTTCAGAAGTTTTCGAAGAATTCTTCAACAACTTCAACCACTTGCGCTTCCGATCTCTCGTTAGCGGGAGGCGAATTCTACAGCGTTACACGCTGCTGTCAACACCTCTTTTTCTCCGCTTTCGACCGAGAAGATCGAAACGTTAATAGAGCCAAACAACACCGCTCTACCAACTCCTTCCAGGCTTCGATGAACTGAAGCAGGTCGCTGTCGAATCTCGCATAACTCTTTGTTTACCAAGGAGTTTTCCGTTTCGACCGCGCCGGAAGTGGGGCGAATTATAGACTTCCAGAATCTGCCGTCAACCGTTAATTACGCTTTTGTTGCAGAAAGTGGTTTTTTCGCAATAAGGCGGGGATTCGCCGCATTACCGGCGGTACCCGCAACACCAGCAGCAGCGCACCTATAGACGCATAGATAGCCCACTCCTTCAGATCCGCCCGCACGATCCACAACATATGCAGCAAGCCAAGCCCAAGAATCACATACACCAGGCGATGCAGCTTCTTCCAGCGACTGCCGAGTCGACGCTGGCTGTAGCGGTTCGACGTCACCGCCAGTACCAGCAACGACAGGAACCCCAACGCACCGACAATAATGTAGGGCCGCTTGCGCAGCTCAACGCCCAGCTGCGACCAATCCAAGCCGAGTACAAATACGCAATAGGCTGCCAGGTGCAGCACCACATAAGCGAAGCACCACAACCCCAGTTGCCGGCGCACCGCGATCCACCCCGCCCAACCGCTGAGTTTCTGCAGTGGCGTCATCCCTAGGGTGATCAGCAACAGGATCAACGTGCCCAGCCCCAAGCGATCGACCAATACCTTGCCCGGATCAGGCCCCAGGGCAAAACTCCAGGCCTCATACAACCAATACAACGGCCATATCGCCACCGCTATAAAGACGCCAATGCGCCAGATCGGATAGCGCATCAGTAGTTCTTCCGTAAATCCAGATCGGTATAAAGAGAAGCCACCTCATCGGCGTAGCCGTTGAACATCTGCGTCTCGCGCACATTCGGGCTGAACAAGCCGCTCGGCAGACGACGCTCCCGCGCCTGGGTCCAGCGCGGATGGTCGACCGTAGGGTTCACGTTCGCATAGAACCCATATTCATCCGCGGCGATACTCTGCCAGGTGGTCTTCGGCTGCTCGCTTATCAAACTGATCCGCACAATCGATTTCACACTCTTGAAGCCATACTTCCAAGGCACCACCAAGCGCAGCGGCGCGCCGTTCTGATTCGGCAATTCGCGCCCATACATGCCCACAGCCAGGATCGCCAGCGGATTCATTGCCTCATCCAGTCGCAAGCCTTCTACATATGGCCAGTCGATCAAGCCAAAGCTCGAACGCTGCCCCGGCATGCTCTTGGGATCCTGCAGCGTTTCGAAACGGATGTATTTGGCTTTGGAGGTCGGCCCAACCTGCTTGAGCAATGCCGAGATCGGAAAGCCGATCCATGGAATAACCATCGACCACGCCTCCACGCAGCGCAGGCGGTAGATGCGTTCCTCCAATTGATAGGGCTTCATGAAGTCTTCCAGGGCATAACGGCCCGGCTTCGCCACTTCGCCGTCAATCACCACACTCCACGGCTCGGTCTTCAATGAACCCGCATTGGTTGCCGGGTCGCCCTTGCCGGTGCCGAACTCATAGAAGTTGTTGTAGTGAGTCGCGTCCTTGAACGGCGTGATCGCTTCGTCCTTAACCGTGATCGCTTGCCATTGGGTGCTCGGCAGTTTTTCGGCGAACCAGTTCGGCGCCCTGCCCGCCTCGACATCAGCGTAGCGCGAGGCCTCGCCAGCATCGGCCCAACGCGGCAAGCTGCTGGCTGCAATGCCGGCGAGCGCACCACCGAGCAAGCTGCGGCGGGAAAGGTAGAAGGACTCTGGGGTGACATCCGATTCGTGGCAATCGGACGTTTTATGCAATTTGATTAACATGGCAACTCCGCAGCATTGGAGAACAGATGCACCAATAGACTGCGGAGTATGGGCGAAATTACATTAAGGCAATGTTTTGTCGCGGCGCATATGCAGCAAATATTGAACCGGCCCCGAAGCGGCATAGACCAGGAACGCCAGCAGCAGAATCCGCGGAGGATCACTGAACACTACGGCGAACACCAGCACCACTGCCAGGATCGCTACGAAAGGCACGCGCCCCTTGAGGTCCAGCTCCTTGAAGCTGTTGTACTTGATGTTGCTGACCATCAGCATGCCGGCCGCCGCTACCATCAAGGCCACCAGGAACGACATCTTTGAACCCTGAATTCCGTAATCACTGAACGCCCAGACGATACCCGCCACCACACCCGCAGCCGCCGGACTGGCCAGACCAATGAAGTAACGCTTGTCGGCAGTCCCCACCTGGGTGTTGAAGCGTGCCAGGCGTAAAGCCGCGCCCGCGACATAAATGAAGGCAACCATCCAGCCGACCTTGCCCATGTCACCCAGCGCCCAGGCAAATGCCAGCAACGCAGGGGCAACACCAAACGCGACCATGTCCGACAACGAGTCGTACTCGGCGCCGAAGGCACTTTGCGTATTGGTCATGCGCGCCACGCGACCATCAACGCCGTCGAGCACCATCGCCACGAAAATGGCGATGGCCGCAAAACCGAAATATTTGCTGGCACTCGCCGCATCACCTGCCGCCAGTGCGCTTTGGGCGCTCATGGAGTTGATGATGGAATAGAAACCGGCAAACAGGTTCGCCGTGGTGAACAGGTTGGGCAGCAGATAGATGCCACGATGCCGAACCTTGCGACCTTCCGCGTCATGTCCTTCTTCGACATGCTCATCGATGGGTAGCAGGCTTTCGGCGTCAGAAGCCTGGCTTGGCTCTTCGGGACGTTCGCTCATGGACTTTACCTTGCAACGGGGTGAAAAAAATTCGACAAATACTTGCGGCGAGTGTTCGCCCGCAAACGATGCAGCTTTATACCAGAACCTGCCTGCCAAACGAAAAAACGCGGCCTAAGCCGCGTTTTCTCTGGATACGTACGACTTAGTTCTTGGCTTTGTCGACGATCTTGTTGGCACCGATCCACGGCATCATCGAGCGCAGTTGCTCGCCAATGACTTCGATGCCGTGAGCGGCGTTGTTACGACGCTTGGCGGTCATCGAAGGGTAGCCGGTAGCGCCTTCGCTGATGAACATTTTGGCGTATTCGCCGTCCTGAATGCGTTTCAGGGCGTTGCGCATGGCCTGACGGGATTCGGCGTTGATGACTTCCGGGCCGGTCACGTACTCGCCGTATTCGGCGTTGTTGGAGATCGAGTAGTTCATGTTGGCGATACCGCCTTCGTACATGAGGTCAACGATCAGCTTCAGTTCGTGCAGGCATTCGAAGTAGGCCATTTCCGGCGCGTAGCCCGCTTCAACCAGGGTTTCGAAACCGGCTTTCACCAGTTCAACGGTACCGCCGCACAGTACGGCTTGTTCGCCGAACAGGTCAGTTTCAGTCTCGTCCTTGAAGGTGGTTTCGATGATACCGGTACGACCGCCGCCGACACCGGCAGCGTAGGACAGCGCAACGTTCTTGGCGTTGCCCGAAGCGTCCTGGTAGATCGCGATCAGGTCAGGGATGCCGCCGCCTTTGACGAACTCGGAACGCACAGTGTGGCCCGGTGCCTTCGGCGCAATCATGATCACGTCGAGGTCAGCGCGTGGCACTACCTGGTTGTAGTGGATCGCGAAACCGTGGGAGAAGGCCAGGGTAGCGCCCTGCTTGATGTTCGGTTCGATTTCGTTCTTGTACAGCGCGGACTGGAACTCGTCCGGGGTCAGGATCATGACCAGGTCGGCCGCCGCAACAGCGGAAGCAACGTCGGTCACTTTCAGGCCGTGTGCTTCAGCCTTGGCAACGGTAGCCGAGCCTTTGCGCAGACCAACGGTAACGTCAACGCCGGAATCTTTCAGGTTGCACGCTTGAGCGTGGCCCTGGGAGCCGTAACCGATGATGGCGACTTTCTTGCCCTGGATGATCGACAGGTCACAATCTTTATCGTAATAAACTTTCATGAGGTTCCTCTATATATCCAGGCCGTAAGGCCATTCGCTAATTTGGGTTAGATGCTGAGTACTTTGTCGCCACGGGCAATGCCGGTGACACCACTGCGTACGGTTTCCAGAATCGAGGCCGTCCCGATCGACTGGATGAAGCTGTCCAGCTTGTCGCTTGTACCGGTCAGTTGCACGGTATAAACACTGGCACTCACATCAACGATCTGCCCGCGATAAATGTCGGTCGTGCGCTTGATCTCGGCACGCTGGGCACCCGTGGCCTTGACCTTGACCAGCATCAGTTCACGCTCGATGTGGGCGCTTTCCGACAGGTCGACCAGCTTGACCACTTCGATCAGCTTGTTGAGGTTCTTGGTGATCTGCTCGATCACTTCATCATGGCCCACGGTGGTCAACGTCAGGCGCGACAGGGTCGGGTCTTCGGTCGGTGCCACGGTCAGGCTTTCGATGTTGTAGTTGCGTTGCGAAAACAGGCCGACAACACGAGACAGAGCGCCGGGTTCGTTCTCCAGAAGCAGGGAGATAATGTGCCGCATGATTAAGTACGCTCCGTCTTGTTCAGCCACATGTCGCGCATAGAGCCGTCTTTGATCTGCATCGGGTAGACGTGCTCGCTGGTATCCACCTTGATATCGATGAACACCAAGCGGTCCTTCATGGCGAACGCTTCTTCCATCTTCGGCTTCAGATCTTTCAGATCGGTGATGCGAATGCCGACGTGGCCATAGGCTTCAACCAACTTGACGAAATCCGGCAGCGATTCCATGTAGGAGTGGGAGTGGCGGCTACCGTAGCTCATGTCCTGCCACTGACGAACCATGCCCAGCACGCCGTTGTTCAGGCAGACGATTTTCACGGGAAGGCCGTACTGCAGGCAGGTCGACAGTTCCTGGATGTTCATCTGGATGCTGCCTTCACCGGTGACGCACGCGACGTCCGTATCCGGGAAGCTCAGTTTCACGCCCATGGCCGCAGGGAAACCAAAGCCCATCGTGCCCAGGCCACCGGAGTTGATCCAGCGGTTAGGCTTGTCGAACGTGTAGTACTGCGCGGCGAACATCTGGTGCTGGCCCACGTCGGAGGTTACAAAAGCATCGCCCTTGGTCACTTCGCACAGGGTCTCGATCACGGTTTGCGGCTTGATAACGCTGCCGTCACCCTTGTCGTAAGGGAACAGGCCGCGATCACCACGCCATTCGTCGATCTGCTTCCACCAACTGGCGACGGATTCCTTGTTCGGCGTTTCGCCGATGTCCTTCAGCGCTGCGACCATTTCGGTCAAGACGCTTTCAACAGGACCTACGATCGGCACGTCGGCCTTGATGGTCTTGGAAATGGACGCCGGGTCGATGTCGATATGGATGATCTTGGCATTCGGGCAGAATTTGCTCGCGCCGTTGATCACTCGGTCGTCAAAACGCGCGCCCACTGCCAGGATCACGTCCGCATGGTGCATGGCCAGGTTGGCGGTGTAGCTGCCGTGCATGCCAAGCATGCCGACGAACTGACGGTCCGAACCCGGGAACGCGCCGAGGCCCATCAAGGTATTGGTCACCGGCAGGTTGAGCAGCTTGGCCAGTTCGGTCAGCGGTGCGGAACCGCCGCCCAGAATCACGCCACCACCGGAGTACAGCACAGGGCGCTTGGCCGCCAGGAGCATTTCCGCGGCCTTGCGGATCTGCCCCGAGTGCCCACGAACAGCCGGGCTGTAGGAACGCAGCTTGGCTTTCTTCGGAAAGATGTATTCGAATTTTTCAGCCGGGTTGGTCATGTCTTTCGGGATATCGACCACCACAGGACCCGGACGACCGGACTGTGCGAGGTAGAACGCCTTCTTCATGACTTCCGGAATTTCCGAGGCGTGCTTGATCATGAAGCTGTGTTTCACGATCGGCCGGGAGATACCGATCATGTCGGTTTCCTGGAACGCATCGGTACCGACCATGGTGCTGGCGACCTGGCCGGAAATGATCACCATCGGAATGGAGTCCATATAGGCAGTCGCGATGCCAGTAATGGCATTGGTTGCGCCTGGGCCGGACGTTACCAGGACCACGCCGGCTTTACCGGTGGCACGGGCATAACCATCAGCCATATGGGTCGCGGCCTGTTCGTGGCGAACCAGGATGTGGGTAACAGCCGGTTCCTTGAACAGTGCGTCGTAGACATGCAGCAGAGCACCACCTGGGTACCCGTAGATATAGTCGACGCCTTCGTCACGCAAAAAGCGGACGAGCATCTCACCGCCAGATAAAAGCTCCACGTTGTTCACCTCTAAAACGCCAGAATACCGTCCGTTGAAAACCGACGGGTCTTAATAGGTTTACTTCTCAACAGAGCATGAGCGACGGTGGTCGCCGACTACGTCAGCACTGACTGAGCAAGTATTGGGATCGTCCCAAGTGTTGCGGGCTTTTCCCACCCAGCGCGAGGTAACGCGTTGCGGGTGTAACAGGTCGGCGCGGGTGTGCGCCTCATGATCTGCTGAGCGGGCCTGCTTCTGGCAGTCCCGATACAGCGGACTTTGGATTCTTCTGTTTCAGCCCCTTCAAGTCAAGCAATAATTGCGCTTTTCTCCAACTAAGCGCATGAGAACGTAGAAGAAAGGGCTTTGAGGAGGGATAAAACTCGCCTGAATGTCGTCAAGCGGTAGAAATATGCGCAAGACTGCCGGAAAAGCCGGCAGTCAGGCAATTAACGAGCGTCGGCGATCAATTGATCGAACTTTTTCAGCGCATTGCGCAATCCGAGGCTTTCAAGCGGGCGGTCGGCATAGACCATCTCGGCCATTTCCAGAATGCCCGACGCATTGGGCAGCGGCAGGTCCTGTTCGAGGATATGCTTCATGCGCACCAGGAAGATCCATTGCAGCCATTGGTGAAAGTCCAGGGTATCCACCGAAAAAGGCTCGACGCTGCTGAGCGCCTCGGGGCTGGGGGACGCCTCGTCCCACCAGCCCTGCACGCGCAACTCGCGTTCAATCAGCAATAACTGTTCGGCAATCGCCGGAAAGCGTGCATCCATCAGAGGCTGACCTTGGCTTTCTGGCGCGCCTGGGCAGCACCGGCGGCATCGCCCTGTGCGGCACGCGCGTCACCAATCAACGCCCACAGGCTGGCTTGCAGATCAGGGCGACCGTTGGCCAGGGACAAGCCACGACGAGCGAACTGCTCCGCTTGCGGTGCGTCGCCCTGGGCCATGCGTACCTGTGCCAGGCGATACAGCACTTGCGGCTCACGCGGAGCAACGCGCTGGGCACGCTCGAGACTCGACGATGCGCCATTCAAATCGCCACCCGCCTGCTGTTGCTGAGCCGTGGTGAGCAAGGCCAGCACCGGGCCGTCCAGTTGCTCGTCAGCCGACAGGCCGCCGGTGCTGGAGGACGATGGGATGCCGCTCGGTGTCGAAGGCATGTTGTAGGTGCCCTGGTTGATCGGTGCGGTTTGAATCGGCGCGGTATCGATCGGCCCGGATGCGCTTGGCCCTGGGGTCCACGGCTCGGCGCTGATCGGCGCGGAAGTCGCGGCGCCGGCACCCGGCACCATCACCACCACGCCCGAATCCTGCGGCACCGCTTGGGTCGCGGCCTGGGCGGGCCGATTGGTCACGGTCTGGCGGAAACCGCCATTGGCCGAAATCCGGTCGCTATTGGAGACGGCCGTGCTCGAGTCCACCACGGGAATGGAGCCGCGTTGCACACTGGAGCAACCGCTGAGCAAAGCCAGAGCTGTAATCGCTGGAATCCACCACTTATTCACTTGAAACCCTCTCTGCTTAATTCATCCAGCCCTTGACCCAATCCATCACCGATTCCGCGTCAGCAGGGGCATTGCCTCCACACGCGGCACCGGGTGGCGGTTCGCTGCCGCGAATATACGGCATCTGCACCGCGCCCGGACAGTTGGCATCGGAGCCTTGGCCCGTATGCGGATCAATCCAGGCCTGCACGATGTTATCCGGCTGCGGCATGTTCAGCGGCAGCGGGTCGGCCTTGCGCATGAAACTGGTCCAGACCTGCAGCGCACCGGTAGCGCCGGTGAACGGTGTCTTGCCGTTATCGTCGCGCCCCAGCCACACCACCGCCAGCACGTCCTGGCCGAAGCCGGCGAACCAACTGTCGCGCGAATCGTTACTGGTACCGGTCTTGCCTGCCAACGTCAGGTTGGACGGCAGGACCTTATAGACGGAGCTGCCCGTACCTTCACGCATCACACGCTGCATGGCGTTCTGGATCAAATAGATGGAGCCTGCATCGAACCGCTGCTGAATCTGGAACGGATAACGCTTGAGCGGCTCGCCCTCGGCGGTCAGCACACTGCGGATGCCGCGCATCGGCGTATTGAAGCCACCGTTGGCGAGGGTCTGGTACATGGTCGCCACTTCCATCGGCGTCATCGCACCGGCGCCCAGCAGGATCGACGGGAAAGCCGGGAACTCACGGCCGACGCCCAGCCGCGCTATCGTCTTGAGGACATTGGGCACGCCGACTTCAAGGCCGAGTCGCGACGTGGAAATGTTGTAAGAGTGCGCAATCCCCTGATACAGGAACACCGTACCGTGGGAACGACGGTCGAAGTTCTGCGGCGTCCATACCTGCCCATCCGCGCCTTTGACCGACAACGGGTCATCCGACAGCCAACTGGTCAGGGTGTACTTGCTCGGTTTTTCCAAGGCGGTCAGGTAAACGGCCGGCTTGACCAGCGAGCCGATCGGCCGCACCGCATCCAGCGCGCGGTTGAAACCGGCAAAGCTGGCCTGCCGACTGCCGATCATGGCCTGCACTTCGCCGGTTTCCGGATTGGTCACGACCATTGCCGCTTCGACTTCGTCCGAGCCTTTACGGCCCGTCAGGCGCTTGAAGGTGTCATTGACCGACGCTTCGGCTTTCATCTGCAAAATCGGATCGAAACTGGTGAAGATCCGCAGGCCTTCTTCGGTCAAGTCTTCGTCGCGGTAGTCTTCACGCAGTTGGCGTTTGACCAGGTCGATAAAGCCCGGGAAGGAACTGTCCGCCAGTTTGCCGCGAGTGGTAACACTCAACGGCATTTTCTTCGCCGCAGCCACTTGTTCGGCCGTGGCCACGCCTTGTTGCTCGAGCACATCGAGCACCAGGTTACGACGCTCCAACGCCCGCTCGGGATTGCGGCGCGGGTTGTAATAGGAAGGCCCCTTGACCATGCCCACCAACAATGCGACCTGATGCAACTTCAGTTCGGACAATGGCTGGCCAAAGAAGAACTGGCTGGCCAGGCCGAAACCGTGCACCGCGCGCTGGCCGTCCTGACCGACGAATACCTCATTGAGGTATGCCTCGAGGATCTCCTGCTTGCTGTAGTGCAATTCCAGCAGCATCGCCATCATGGCTTCGGTGAGCTTGCGGGTCAGGCTGCGCTCGCTGGTCAGGTAAAAGTTCTTGACCAACTGTTGCGTCAGCGTACTGCCGCCCTGGGTCATTTTGCCGCCGGAGGTATTCACCCAGACTGCGCGGGCGATCGACTTCGGGGAAACGCCCCAGTGATGATAAAAATCGCGGTCTTCGACGGCCACCAGGGTTTCGAGCAGGAACGGCGGCACTTGATCAAGCTTGATCAGGATGCGGTCTTCGAGATTCTTCGGATAAATGCCGCCGATCATCAGCGGTTCCAGGCGCACCACAGGCAGCTTGGAGCCATTGAGTGAAGACAACTCGGCGACGTAATCGCCGGAAAAGCGCACGCGCACCGGCTGGGCTTTTTCCAGGCCTTCGTAGAACTGGAAGCCACGGGTATTCAGGTCGACGGTATTACCGCTGACGGCGGCCGCCCCCGGACCATTGCTCACGGGTTCGCGGCGATAGCCCAAGGCGTCGAGCTCGGTGAGAAAGTCGTCCTTGCTCAGCTTCTGGCCGGTGAACAGTTCCAGCGGGCGCGCGTACACCTTGGCGGGAATGGTCCAGCGCTTGCCGGAGAATTTCTCCTGGACCACAGCGTCGAGGTACACCGCAAAGCCAGCGAGCACTACAAGCCCCACCAGGCCGAGCTTGAGCGCCCAGCCCAGCCAAGGGCGCAGGCCGCGGGAAGGAGGTTTTTTACGGGAACGGGGAGATCGGGTTCGAGTCATGGCGGCGGATTATACGCACTTTATTGAGGATCAACATGAGCCGGACAGCGGTTTGCACGACCGGCCACAGCAGCCATAATGCCCGCCATGTTTTCCCCCAGACTCTGAAGGATCGCCCGTGAGCCAGTTCCTGATCGCTGCCCTGCAAAACCCGGCTTTATACCCGCACCCGGTTGAAGCGTTCCAAGTCATCGAGACCCATATTTCCTGGGTCGTACTGACTGGCCCGTATGCTTATAAATTGAAGAAACCGATGAACTTCGGCTTTCTGGATTTCACCGATCTGGAAAAGCGCGGCCACTTCTGCCGCGAAGAACTGCGCCTCAACCAGCGTCTGACGCAAGATTTGTATCTCGACGTGTTGCCGATCACCGGCACCGCCGAAGCCCCGCAGCTGGGCGGCGATGGCCCGGTCATCGAATACGCACTGAAAATGCGCCAGTTCCCGCAGAGCCAATTGCTCAGCACCTTGCAGGCCAATGGCGAACTGACCAGCGCGCACATCGATGAGATGGCCAGGCAGATCGCGCAGTTCCATCTGACTGCGCCGAAAGTCCCGCAGGAACATCCGGCCGGCACGCCGGAAGAAGTGATGGCGCCGGTTCGCCAGAACTTCGACCAGATCCGCCCGTTCCTCAGTGACAAGGCTGACCTGGTTCAGTTGGACGCCTTGCAAGCCTGGGCCGAAAGCAGTTTCGAGCGCCTCAAGCCACTGTTTGCCCAGCGCAAAGTGGAGGGTTTGACCCGCGAATGCCACGGTGATATTCACTTGGGCAACGCCACCTTGATCGATGGCCACGTGGTGATCTTCGACTGCATCGAGTTCAACGAACCTTTCCGCTTTACTGACGTGTACGCCGATACCGCCTTCCTGGCGATGGACCTGGAAGACCGCGGCCTCAAGTTTCTGGCGCGGCGCTTTATCAGCCAGTACCTGGAGCTGACCGGTGACTATCAAGGCCTGGAAGTGCTGAACTTCTACAAAGCCTATCGCGCCCTGGTACGCGCCAAGGTCGCGTTGTTCAGCATGCCGAGCGAGGCCAGCCCGGTACAACGCGCCACGACTCTGCGCCAGTATCGCAACTACGCCAACTTGGCGGAGAGCTACAGCACCATCCCGTCGCGCTTTCTTGCGATCACCCACGGTGTTTCGGCCGTGGGCAAAAGCCACGTGGCGATGCGCCTGGTGGAGGCTCTGGGCGCCGTGCGGTTACGCTCGGACGTGGAGCGCAAGCGCCTGTTCGGCGAGCAACAGGTAGAAAACACGCCGCAGGCCGGTATCTATGCGGCCGACGCGAGTGCGGCAACTTACACGCGCTTGAATGAGATCGCCGCTACCGTACTGCGCGCCGGTTACCCGGTGGTGCTGGATGCGACCTTCTTGAAGCGCGAGCAACGTGACGCAGCGGCGAAGGTTGCCGAGGCGACCGGCGCGCCCTTCCTGATTCTGGATTGCAATGCGCCCCAAGCGGTCATTGCCAGCTGGTTGGCACAACGTCAGGCAGACAAAAACGATCCTTCCGACGCAACACTGTCGGTGATCGACGAACAGCAGATGAATCGCGAACCGCTGACCGCCGAGGAACAGCTGCTCAGCAAGCGTGTCGAAACTAATGAAAGCGGCACCCTCGATGCATTGGTGGCGCATATTCGTCAGTGCCTGCCAGGCCTGTAAGAAAAATTTCTTGATCGTGTTGTCGACTAGGGCGCACGATCGAGCAATAGTGGCACTATAATGGCGCCACAAATCCAACAGGAGTCGCCGTCATGAGTCAGCCCAAGCTTCTCGATTCTCCCCTCTACTCGCTCCTGCATAAAGATGATATCCGGGGCTTCAACCAGGAACGCCCAGACAACGGCGTCATCGACATGCGCGGTGGCGACTTCCGTGGGTTGGACTTGCGTGAGCTGAACGCCGCGGGCGTGGATTTCACCGATGCTTATTTCCGCTCCGCCGATTTGCGCGGCCTGGACCTTCGCGACTGTCCGCTGGAAGGGGCGAGCCTGGCCCATGCGCAAATTTCCGGCACCTACTTCCCGCCGGAACTGAGCGCCGACGAGATCCTCATGTCGGTCAATTTCGGCACCCGCCTACGCTACCGTACCCGCTGAACCCGCGCTTTTTCGCCCCGCCTCGCGCCCGCCTGGCGGGGGCTATCCGGCATCTGACGCCCCCTTTCTTATCAGTCTTTAGGCCGTTTCCGACTAAAGAACTGCGCTTTTCCTACTGAGCGCTACACTCCTCTCAGGCTTGCATGGTCACGATACCCACCGAACCATTCGGCCGTCGCAAGGAGGCCTGATGAACGATGAGCTGCAACTCCTGAAAAACCTCGGCAAGACGTCGGCACAGTGGCTGCATGCGGTGGGCATCCACAGTGCCTCCGACTTGCGCCGCCTGGGCGCTGTCGATGCGTACCGCGCCGTGCGCACACGCGGGTTCCGTGCCTCGAAAGTACTGCTGTATGCAATTGAAGGGGCGCTCTTGGATGTGCACTGGAACGACATTCCCGCCGAGCGCAAGGAAGCGTTGAACCGTCAGTTGGACGCTCTATCGACCCGTCAGAAAAACTGATCGCAGCCCCAGTATTTACAGGCTTTCCGAACAGGCGTTTGAGAAAACGCGCAGGACAGCCAAAAACAAAGGTTGACTCTCAAATGAGAATCGTTATGATTATCACAACTGGTCGCGAGATCAGCCGATAACTGAAAGACCATTGGTTCGGACTCTCAGATTATCTCCTCATCAGGCTAATCACGGTTATTTGACCCGGCTTTTGCCGGGTCTTTTTTTGCCTGTAAAAAACTAGCGCGCAATGATCAGCGGATGTCCACGCTCCGGGTGCGGCTGCACCAGCACATCCAGGCCAAACACGGCTTTGAGCGGCTCAGGCTGCATCACCCGCGCCGGCGTATCCAAGGCGTGGGGACGGCCGGCCTCCAGCAGCAGAATGCGATCGCAATAGCGGGCCGCCAGGTTCAAGTCGTGAAGGATCACCAATACCGCAGCCCCCCGATTGGCAAAGCTGCGAATGGCCTGCAAAGTGGTGTGCTGATGCAAGGGATCCAGCATCGATGTCGGCTCATCCAACAGCAGCGTCTGCCCCGCCTCGCCCGGCCATAACTGCGCCAACACGCGCGCCAGGTGCACCCGTTGCCGTTCTCCGCCCGACAACGCCAGGTAGCTGCGGCCGCTCAAGTGGCCGATATCTGCAGCCTTCAAGGCTGCCTCGATAATTTCGTCATCGCGCACGCGCCCGGTCTGGTGGGGCAAGCGGCCCATGCCCACAACCTCTTCGACACGGAAGGCGAAGTCCAGCGTCGAGGCCTGTGGCAATACCGCCAGGCGTTGCGCCCGCTGCGCGCCACTCCAATCAGTCAATGGGCGTTGATCCAACAACACCTTGCCCTGGGCGGGATGCAACTCACCGCACAAAGCACCGAGCAACGTACTCTTGCCCGCGCCATTAGGGCCCAGCACGCCCAGCACTTCACCCGGCAACAGATCGAGCGTGACATCCGCCAACACTGTCTTGCGACCGCGACGGATCTGCAGGTCCTCCACACGCAGCATCAGGCACGCCCCCGCAACAACAGGTACAAAAAAAACGGTGCGCCGATAAACGCAGTGACAATACCGATGGGCAATTCAGCCGGCGCCAACGCCAGGCGCGCAACCAGATCGGCAAACAGCAGCAGGCTTGCACCCGCCAATAGCGATGCCGGCAGCAAGACTCGATGATCCGGCCCCGCCAGCAATCGCACCAGATGCGGAACCACCAACCCCACAAACCCGATCATGCCCGCTGCGGCCACCGCAGCCCCCACACCCAAGGCGGTGCAGAACACCAACTCACGCTTGAGCCTTTCTACATCAATACCGAGGTGACCGGCCTCTGACTCACCGAGCAGCAACGCATTCAACGCCCTGGCTCGGCGCGGCAACCACAGCGCGACACCCGCGCTCACCAGCAGCAACGGCCACAAGCGCGAATAGCTGGCGCCGTTGAGGCTGCCCAGGTTCCAAAACGTGAGGGTGCGCAAGGTGGCGTCGTCGGCCAGGTAGGTAAACAGGCCCACCGCCGAACCGGCGAGCGCCGTCAAGGCAATGCCGGCGAGCAACATGGTCGCGACGTTGGTCTGGCCGTTGCGCCGTCCCAGGCGATAAACCAACGCCGTCACGCCCAAGCCGCCAAGGAAGGCGCACGCAGATAAAACATAAGGCCCGAACGCCTCCGGTAAACCACCGAAAAACGAACCACCGACAATCGCCACCGCCGCGCCCAGCGCAGCACCACTGGAAACCCCCACCAACCCCGGATCAGCCAACGGATTGCGAAACAATCCCTGCATCGCCACGCCCGACAAGGCCAACACGCCGCCGACTGCCAAGCCCAACAGCGTACGCGGCAAACGGATCTGCCCCAGGATCAATTCAGCCTGCTCCAACCCCTGGGCCTCGATCGGCAACCCCATCAAACGCAATGCGGCCTTGAGCGTATCCAGCAATGGCAGACTGACCGGTCCCAGCGCCAGGGATAACCAGATGGCCAGTAAGCACAGCAGTGCCAACCCGATAAACAAGGTCTTGGGTTTAACCAGCGTGGTCATGGGGCAGGCTTAGGCTGGGACGGATAAAAACCGGCAGACAGTTCCACCAGGCTTTGCGGCAGACGCGGCCCAAGCCCGCCGACCAGCAAAGTTGGGTCCACCTCGAACACCCGCCCGTTATGCGCCGCCGGCATCGCCGCCAGGATCGGATTTTCCTTGAACAGTGCCGCACGTGCCGCTTCACCGGTCAGGGCGCGATCGGCAAACACCAGCACATCCGGACTCAACCCTGCCAATGACTCCATGGAAAACGGCTTGTAGCCGCTATGGGTTGCCAGATTAAGTCCGCCCGCCTGTTGCAGCATCCAGTCAGCCGCCGTGTCTTTGCCTGCGATCATCGGCTTGCCGCCCGCATGGCCAAGCAACAGCAATACGCCAGGCGTCTTTTGAGTGGACTGGGCCCTGGCCACCCAACGTTTCTGCTGCTCCATTGCCTGTTCATACCCGGCAAACAATTCGCTGGCTCTGGCGCCATTGCCCAGCAACTTGCCCAAGTGCTGAAGGTTGTCTTTCAACGCCTGCAGGTCCGGCTGCGCCGAAAACATCTCTACCTGCACACCCGCGTTGCGGATCTGCGCCAGCACCGGCGGCGGGCCCATTTCTTCGGTACCTACCAGCACCTGCGGACGCAAACTCAGAATGCCTTCCGCCGACAATTGCCGCTGGTAACCGATGCTCGGCAGGGCCTTGAGGGACTCGGGATGCTGGCTGGTGGTGTCCACACCCACCAATTTCGTTTCGCCGCCCATGGCCGTTACCCATTCCGACAATGCCCCACCGGCACTGACCCAGCGCTGCGGCAGCTCAGAGGCCTGGGCTCCAAGGTTAACCAGCAGGGAGGCAACAAGCGCAATAGCGCTGGTACTCAGGCGCATAACAGGGTTTCCTTCCAAGGGCAGGGCCGCTCAAGCACTCATCGATGTGACAGATAACCCCTGCCCGGCATCGTATTGAGCACCCGGTCGGCTAACGGGCGAAGCCGGCATTTGATAATTGTTTGCATTTGAACGTCAAGGCACTTAAGGACTGACATGAAGTTTCTCTGCCCCTCCGACACGCTCGCAGCCGATTGCAGCCTCGGTTTTGACATCGACGGCTGCAAGCTGCTGGCGGTACGCCGCGACGGCATTGCCTACTTCTATATCAACCGCTGCCCCCATCGCGGCATTCCGCTGGATTGGCAGCCCGGCCAGTTTCTCGACACCAGCGCCAGCCTGATCCAATGCGCCACTCACGGCGCCCTGTTCCTGATCGAGAGTGGCGAATGCATCGCCGGGCCTTGCGCAGGGCAAAGCCTTACCGCCCTGCCCGGCCGCGAAGACGCCCAGGGATTGTGGGTGGAACTCTAGTCGAGCAGCACGTCCAGACGCCGATCCACGCAGATCTCTTCAGATGTCACCCGCACGCCATAGGCCAGCACCTCCACTCCCGCCAGCTTGGCTTCTCGCAAGGCCGCAGCGTAGGTCGCGTCGATCTCAACGGCCGGGCGCACGGCATCGATCCCCGAAAGATTGACGCAATACAATTGCACCGCCCGCACCCCGCTACGCGCCAAGTGGGCCAGCTCGCGCAAGTGCTTGGCGCCGCGCTGGGTAACGGCATCGGGGAAGGCTGCAACCGAAGAGCCATCAAAGCCCAAGGTTACGCTTTTGACTTCGACAAATGCCGCCCCGTGAGGGTAATCCAGGCGAAAGTCGATCCGGCTTTTCTCCTGACCGTAGGGCACTTCACGCTTCAATGCGGTGAAACCGTTGAGCTCCGTAATCACCCCGGCACGCAACGCCTCTTCCACCAATTGATTGGCCCGCGCCGTGTTCACACACGCCAGACGGCCCTGGGGGGTCTCGGCGATTTCCCAGGTGCCGGGCAACTTGCGCTTGGGATCATCGGAGCGACTGAACCAGACCTGCCCGCCCTCGACCATGCAATTGAGCATCGAGCCGGTGTTGGGGCAGTGAATGGTCAACAACTCGCCGGTAACGGTTTCGATATCGGTAAGAAAACGCTTGTAGCGGCGGATCAGCCGCGCTTCTTCGAGGGGAGGATAAAAACGCATCAGCCTTGCCAACTCCGCAGGCCACGGGCGATTCGCTCCACCGCCTGCTGTAACCGATCGATGTTTTGCGTGTAGGCAAAGCGCACATGGTGACCGGCCTGATAGCGGCCGAAATCCAGGCCGGGGGTAAAGGCCACATGTTCGGTTTCGAGGAAGTGGCGGCAAAACGCGAAGGCATCCCCGCCGAACGCACTGATATCGGCATATAAATAGAACGCACCCTCCGGCTCGACGGCAATGCCGAAGCCCAGCTCGCGCAGGGCCGGCAGCAGGAAATCGCGACGACGACCGAATTCGGCGCGGCGCTCTTCCAGAATGCTCAGGGTTTGCGGGGTGAAACACGCCAGCGCCGCATGTTGGGCCATGCTTGGCGCACTGATATAGAGGTTTTGCGCCAGTTTCTCCAGCTCACCCACCGCCGCCGGAGGCGCCACCAGCCAACCCAGGCGCCAGCCGGTCATGCCGAAATACTTGGAAAAACTATTAAGGACGAACGCATCGTCGTCGACTTCCAGCACGCTGGCGGCGTCGGTGCCGTAGGTGAGGCCATGGTAAATCTCGTCCACGACCAGATGGCCGTTACGCGCGTTGATCGCGCCGGAGAGCGCGGCCAATTCGTCGCGCGTGAGGATCGTCCCGGTCGGGTTGGCCGGGGAGGCCACCAGCGCGCCGACACTGTCCTGATCCCAGTGCCTGGCCACCAACTCGGCGGTCAACTGATAGCGCACATCAGGGCCGACCGGCACCAACTGGGCCGCGCCCTCCACCAGCCGTAGGAAGTGGCGGTTGCATGGGTAACCGGGGTCCGCGAGTAGCCAATGCTTGCCTGGGTCCACCAGCAGGCTGCTGGCCAGCAGCAGCGCACCGGAGCCACCGGGGGTGATCAGGATGCGCTCGGGATCTATGCTCAGGCCGTAGCGCTGTTGATAAAAACCGCTGATGGCCTCGCGCAGTTCCGGCAGGCCGCGGGCTGCGGTGTATCGCGTTTTGCCATTGGCCAATGCCGCCTGGCCGGCCTGGATGATCGGCTCGGCGGTGGTGAAATCCGGCTCGCCGATTTCCAGGTGGATCACGTCATGGCCGGCGGCTTGCAGTTCGTTGGCCCGCGCCAGCAATGCCATGACATGAAAAGGTTCGATGGCGCGACTGCGCGCGCTGTAGGGCTGAGCCATTAGCCTTCCTTAACGGTGAGGACAAATTCCAGATTCTACCGAACCCCGGCGGTAAAACATGCTCTATTGCCTGTCCGGCGGCATTTGCAGGCCGGGCAAGCGCCTGCAAAACGACTAAAATCAACACCCGAGGCAACACATACCCAGCAACAGCGGGCTGATGCGGTTTGCAACCCCTTTGCCATGGGCCTCGACAACCGGGAGTGGCGCGCCCCGAATCTATCTGGTAAGTTCGCCCGCTTGCAGCCGCAGGGCCGGCAGGTGTCGGTGACGTTGAAATCCTGCGCAATGGATTAGAAGAGTGAGAGGCGGTCTATTCATGTCCACCCAAGCAAAGCAACAGCAGCAGAGCCTCAGCGGCTTCACACCTTACGTCGAAGCGAAGGGTGAGGAGTACATGAGCAAGCCCATGCGCCAGCACTTCACCAAGATCCTGCAAAAATGGAAGCAGGACTTGATGCAGGAAGTGGACCGCACGGTAGACCACATGAAGGACGAAGCCGCCAACTTCCCTGACCCGGCAGACCGTGCCAGCCAGGAAGAGGAATTCGCCCTCGAACTGCGCGCCCGTGATCGCGAGCGCAAGCTGATCAAGAAGATCGACAAAACGCTGCAACTGATCGAAGACGAAGAATACGGCTGGTGCGAATCCTGCGGTGTCGAGATCGGTATCCGTCGCTTGGAAGCCCGCCCGACCGCGGACCTCTGCGTAGACTGCAAGACCTTGGCCGAAATCAAGGAAAAACAGGTCGGCAAGTAATTCAGCCGAGCTGAACGAATGGGGCGTGCGAACGCCCCATTTTTGTTTCTGGCGTTTATCGAATTTCCAGTAGTATCCGACCCATGACAGCCTCTACCTATATCGGGCGCTTTGCCCCCACACCCAGCGGCCATTTGCATTTCGGCTCCCTGGTCGCCGCCCTTGCCTCCTACCTCGACGCCCGCGCCAACCACGGCCGCTGGCTGATGCGCATGGAAGACCTCGACCCGCCCCGTGAAGAGCCCGGCGCCCAGGCGGCAATCCTGCATGCACTGGAAAGCTATGGCTTTGAATGGGACGGGGAAACAGTCCGACAAAGCGAGCGGCACGAAGCCTATGCCAAAGTGCTGGACGACCTGTTCAACCACGGCCTGGCCTACGCTTGCACCTGCTCGCGCAAACAACTGGAACCCTACAACGGAATTTACCCCGGCCTGTGCCGCAATGCCGGCCACGACCAGCAGGACGCCGCTATCCGTTTGCGTGTGCCCGAGCTTGCGTACCACTTTACCGACCGCGTCCAAGGCGAATTCCGACAGCACCTGGGCCGCGATGTTGGCGACTTCGTCATTCGCCGGCGTGACGGCCTTTATGCTTATCAACTGGCGGTGGTTCTCGACGATGCCTGGCAAGGCGTGACCGATATCGTGCGAGGCGCCGACCTGCTGGACTCCACGCCACGCCAACTGTACTTGCAGGAGTTGCTGGGCCTGCGCCAACCGCGCTACCTGCACGTGCCGCTGATCGTCCAGCCGGACGGCAACAAGTTGGGCAAATCCTACCGATCGCCGCCGTTGGCACCTGGCCAGGCCACGCCTCTGCTGTTGAGAGCACTGCGCGCCCTCGGCCAGCCACCCGGCGACGAACTGCTGCACGCCAGCCCACGTGAACTGCTGGATTGGGGCATCGCCCACTGGGACGCCACACGGATCCCCCGCACACTGACCCTGGCAGAAGCGCAATTGAGCTGAAGGCGCTTGCAGCTTGCCAGGCATCCGTTACCATCGCCGCAGTTTTTCATTCAGAGGCCAACATGTATATCTATCGATTGGTCCTGCTGCTGGTCGTCGGGATCTACCTGTTTTCCCCCGCCATCATGGATTGGTGGATCGACGCCACGGGCGCCTGGTATCGCCCTTATCTGCTGTGGCTGATCCTGATCGTCGTGACTTTCATCCTGCAGAGCCAAAAAGATGCCGATGAGCTTTAGCCTCACCCAGATGCTGCTGATCAGCGCCGCCTACCTGGCCGCGTTGTTCGGCGTTGCCTGGATCAGTGAGCGCGGAATGATTCCGCGGGCGATCATTCGCCATCCATTGACCTACACCTTGTCCCTGGGCGTGTACGCCAGTGCCTGGGCGTTCTATGGCACCGTAGGCTTGGCCTATCAATACGGTTATGGTTTTCTGTCCAGTTACCTCGGGGTGTCCGGCGCGTTTCTGCTGGCGCCGGTGCTGCTGTACCCGATCCTGAAAATCACCCGTACCTACCAGCTGTCTTCCCTTGCCGACCTGTTCGCCTTTCGCTTTCGCAGCACCTGGGCCGGCGCGCTGACCACTATTTTCATGCTGATCGGCGTCTTGCCCTTGCTGGCCCTGCAGATCCAGGCCGTGGCCGACTCCATCAGCATTCTCACCCGCGAGCCTGTGCAACATCGCGTTGCCCTGGCTTTCTGCGCGCTGATCACGCTGTTCACGATCTTCTTCGGCTCGCGCCATATCGCCACTCGCGAGAAACACCAAGGCCTGGTGTTCGCGATTGCCTTCGAGTCGGTGATCAAGCTGATCGCCATCGGCGGCGTCGGCCTGTATGCGCTCTATGGCGTATTCGACGGCCCGCAGCAGCTGGAACTGTGGTTGCTGCAAAACCAGACCGCCCTCGCCGCCTTGCACACGCCGCTGCAGGAAGGCCCATGGCGCACCCTGCTGCTGGTGTTCTTCGCCTCGGCAATCGTGATGCCGCACATGTACCACATGACCTTTACCGAAAACCTCAACCCGCGCTCGCTGGTCAGCGCCAGCTGGGGCTTGCCGCTGTTCCTGCTGTTGATGAGCCTGGCGGTACCGCTGATCCTGTGGGCCGGTTTGAAACTGGGGGCCACCACCAACCCCGAGTACTTCACCCTTGGCGTGGGCATTGCCGCCAATAGCAAATCCCTGGCATTACTGGCGTACGTGGGCGGTTTGTCCGCTGCCAGCGGCTTGATCATCGTCACGACGCTGGCATTATCGGGCATGGCGCTCAACCATTTGGTACTGCCTTTGTACCAGCCGCCGGCCGAAGGCAATATCTACCGCTGGCTGAAATGGACACGGCGCGCGCTGATCGTCGCGATCATCATGGCCGGCTACGGGTTCTACCTGTTGCTCGGCCCTGGGCAAGACTTGGCCAACCTGGGAATCGTCGCGTTCGTCGCCACCTTGCAGTTCCTGCCGGGAGTGCTGTCGGTCCTGTATTGGCCCACCGCCAACCGTCGCGGTTTCATCGCCGGGCTGCTGGCGGGGATCCTGGTCTGGATCGTCACCATGTTGCTGCCGCTGGTCGGTAATCTGCAGGGCTTCTATATCCCCTTGCTGAACATGATTTACGTGCTGGACGACACCAGTTGGCACATGGCGGCGATTGCATCCCTGGCCGCCAACGTCTTGATGTTCACCCTGATCTCGCTGTTCACCAATGCCAGCCCGGAAGAAACCAGCGCCGCCGAAGCCTGCGCGGTGGACAACGTGCGCCGACCGCAACGGCGTGAATTGCATGCGGCCTCGCCCCAGGAATTCGCCACGCAACTGGCCAAACCCCTGGGCGCCAAGGCCGCACAGAAAGAAGTGGAACAGGCACTGCGCGATCTCTACCTGCCGTTCGACGAACGCCGCCCTTACGCGCTACGTCGCTTGCGTGACCGTATCGAAGCCAACTTGTCGGGGCTGATGGGACCGAGCGTGTCCCAGGACATGGTTGAAACCTTCCTGCCCTACAAGGCCGGCGGCGAAAATTACGTCACCGAAGACATCCATTTCATCGAGAGCCGGCTGGAGGACTACCACTCACGCCTCACAGGCCTGGCCGCCGAACTTGATGCGCTGCGCCGCTATCACCGCCAGACCCTGCAGGAACTGCCGATGGGCGTCTGCTCCCTGGCCAAGGATCAGGAGATCCTGATGTGGAACAAGGCCATGGAAGAACTCACCGGCATCGCCGCGCAGCGGGTTGTCGGTTCACGGCTGAATACCTTGGGCGAACCCTGGAAAGAATTGTTACAAGGATTTATCGATCTGCCCGATGAGCATCTGCACAAGCAACACCTGGCCCTAGATGGCCAGACCCGCTGGCTGAACCTGCACAAAGCTGCGATTGACGAACCCCTGGCGCCCGGCAACAGCGGCCTGGTGTTGCTGGTGGAAGACCTGACCGAAACGCAGATGCTCGAAGACAAGCTGGTGCACTCCGAGCGCCTGGCCAGCATTGGCCGACTGGCGGCGGGCGTGGCCCACGAAATCGGCAATCCGATCACCGGTATCGCCTGCCTGGCGCAGAACCTGCGGGAAGAGCGCGAAGAGGACGGCGAAATCATCGAGATCAGCGGGCAGATCCTCGAACAGACCAAGCGTGTGTCGCGCATCGTGCAATCGCTGATGAGCTTTGCCCACGCAGGCGGCCATCAGAACCAGGACGAAGCGGTGTGCCTGGCCGAAGTGGCGCAGGATGCCATTGGGCTGCTGGCCCTGAACCGGCGCAATTTCGAAGTACAGTTCTTCAATTTGTGCGACCCCGACCATTGGGTCGATGGCGACTCGCAACGCCTGGCCCAGGTACTGATCAACCTGCTGTCCAACGCCCGCGATGCAACGCCGGCCGGCAGCGCGGTACGCGTCAAGACCGAGGCTTTCGAACATACGGTCGATCTGATCGTCGAAGATGAAGGTAGCGGTATTCCACAGAACATCATGGACCGATTGTTCGAACCCTTCTTCACCACCAAGGACCCCGGTGAAGGTACCGGTCTGGGCCTTGCACTGGTCTATTCCATCGTTGAAGAGCATTATGGACAAATCACCATCGACAGCCCGGCTGACACCGAAAGCCAACGCGGCACCCGTATCCGGGTGACCTTGCCGCGTCATGTCGAAGCGACGTCCGCTGTGAACTGAGACCGTCGAGAGAATTGAATCAATGCCGCACATTTTGATCGTCGAAGACGAAACCATCATCCGCTCTGCCTTGCGTCGCCTGCTTGAACGAAATCAGTACCAGGTCAGCGAAGCCGGCTCGGTGCAGGAAGCCCAGGAGCGTTTCAGTATTCCCACGTTCGACCTGATTGTCAGCGACCTGCGCCTGCCTGGCGCGCCTGGCACCGAGTTGATCAAGCTTGGCCAGGGGACCCCGGTGCTGATCATGACCAGCTACGCCAGCCTGCGCTCGGCGGTGGACTCCATGAAGATGGGCGCGGTGGACTACATCGCCAAGCCTTTCGACCATGACGAAATGCTTCAAGCCGTGGCCCGTATCCTGCGTGACCGCCAGTCGGCCAGCAGTACGCCGGCCGAACCGCGCCCGGCGGGCAAAACCGCCGACAAGCCCAACGTCGACAACAGCAACGGCGAGATCGGCATCATCGGTTCCTGCCCACCGATGCAGGACCTGTACAGCAAGATCCGCAAAGTCGCCCCGACCGACTCCAATGTATTGATCCAGGGCGAGTCAGGCACCGGTAAAGAACTGGTGGCGCGCGCCCTGCACAACCTGTCCAAGCGTGCCAAGGCGCCGATGATCTCGGTGAACTGCGCGGCGATTCCCGAATCCCTGATCGAATCCGAACTGTTCGGCCACGAAAAAGGCGCGTTTACCGGCGCCAGCGCCGGGCGTGCGGGCTTGGTAGAGGCGGCGGACGGCGGCACCTTGTTCCTTGATGAAATCGGCGAACTGCCTCTGGAAGCCCAGGCGCGGTTGCTGCGCGTGCTCCAGGAAGGCGAGATCCGCCGCGTAGGCTCGGTGCAGTCGCAAAAGGTCGATGTACGCCTGATCGCCGCTACCCACCGCGACCTGAAGAGCCTGGCCAAGATCGGCCAGTTCCGTGAAGACTTGTACTATCGCCTGCATGTCATCGCTCTCAAGCTACCGCCCCTGCGTGAACGTGGCGCCGACGTCAATGAGATCGCCCAGGCGTTCCTGCTGCGCCAGAGCGCCCGCATCAACCGCACCGACCTGAAGTTCGCGGCGGACGCCGAGCAGGCGATTCGGCATTACTCGTGGCCGGGCAACGTGCGGGAACTGGAGAATGCGGTCGAGCGTGCGGTAATCCTGTCGGAGAGCCCGGAAATTTCCGCCGAGCTGCTCGGCATCGATATCGAGCTGAGCGACCTGGACGACGACGATTTTGTCGGCCTGGCCCCGCAGCAGGGCGGCAGCAATACCAGCCATGAGCCGACGGAAGATTTGTCACTTGAAGACTACTTCCAGCACTTTGTCCTTGAGCATCAGGACCATATGACCGAGACCGAGTTGGCGCGCAAACTGGGCGTAAGCCGTAAATGCCTGTGGGAACGCCGCCAGCGCCTGGGCATTCCACGCCGCAAGACGGGTGTGGCCAGCGAGAGCTGAGGGTGCGCCCCCACAGGTAACACCCACAGATGTGAAAAAACTGTTACCGCAGATATTTCGCGTAACAAAAGCCGGGGCTTACGGTAACGAAGCCCCGGCTTTTTTTGGCCCGTCAAAAACCCGAATCTGCCTCAACCCCCTGGTTTTGCTGGGTGTCACGAAAGTTGGCACGCACCCTGCTATATGCTTAGTACAAAAACAATAACAAGCTATGTACAAGACAATAAAAATAAGACGAATCGACTCACGCATAACAAAAACAACACGGCGGAGGCGCAGCTAACTGATTCTTTTGGAGAGGCGTTGCATTTGGGGCTTGCCCCGCAACCAGGCCGAGAACAACAAAAACTGCCCTAAGGCAGAGCCTGAACTGGTTGGATCGTAGATCAGCAACACAGCGACCAAAGCAATCCGTTTGCTCTTGGCTCCCGATTGGGAGTGTCATGAAGGTGAAGCTTCATGGCGAGGGCGATCAACAAAAACAAGAAGCCCGCAACCATAATAAAAATAGAGCACGCAACTACTTCTGGGGGAGCTTCGGCTCCCCTTGTAGTTTCCGCTGTTCCGCGCCGTTTTGATGCTCAAACGCTTTTGACGCAAGGCTCGCAGCTTGTTCCTACACCATCCCCCGACTAAATGCTAGAATCCCGGCCCATCATGCGGTCATTCTTCGTTATGGCCGAACATTCCTTCAAACAGTGCATCCCATGCTGAAGAAGTTGTTCCAGTCATTCCGTTCTCCCTTGCGTCGTACGCAACACATTCGCAGCACGCCTGAAGTGCTTAACAGCAATCAGCATTCATTGCAGCGCGCCCAATTCAGCCGCTATGCGGTGAACATCGTCGAACGTTTGCAGAACGCCGGCTACCAGGCCTATCTGGTGGGCGGCTGCGTACGTGACATGTTGCTCAACATCACGCCCAAGGATTTCGACGTCGCCACCAGCGCCACGCCCGAACAGATACGCGCCGAGTTTCGTAACGCGCGGATCATCGGCCGGCGCTTCAAGCTGGTGCATATCCACTTCGGTCGCGAAATCATCGAAGTCGCGACGTTCCGCGCCGGCCACCCGCAAAACGATGAAGAGGAAGACACCAACCAGTCTTCCCGCAACGAGAGCGGCCGTATCCTGCGCGACAACGTCTACGGCACCCTGGAAGAAGACGCGCAACGCCGCGACTTCACCATCAACGCCCTGTATTACGACCCGGTCAGCGAGCGCATCCTCGATTACGCCAATGGCGTGCACGATATTCGCAACCATCTGATCCGCCTGATCGGCGATCCGGTCAAGCGTTATCAGGAAGACCCGGTGCGCATGCTGCGTGCGGTGCGTTTTGCCGCCAAGCTGGACTTCGGTATCGAGAAACATACTGCTGCGCCGATCCGCGAGCTGGCACCGATGCTGCGGGAGATTCCCTCGGCGCGCCTGTTCGAAGAAGTGCTCAAGCTGTTCCTCTCGGGCTATGCTGCCGACACCTTCGAAATGCTCGTCGACCTGCAACTGTTTGACCCGCTGTTCCCGGCCAGCGCCGAAGCGTTGGAACACAACCCGACGTACACCCATACGTTGATCAGCGAAGCGCTGATCAACACCGACCTGCGCATCAAGCAGAACAAGCCGGTAACCCCGGCGTTCCTGTTTGCCGCCCTGTTGTGGCCCGCCCTGCCCAAACGCGTGCTGCGCCTGCAGGACCGTGGCATGCCGCCGATTCCAGCCATGCAGGAAGCCGCGCATGAGCTGATCGCCGAGCAGTGCCAGCGCATTGCAATCCCTAAACGTTTCACCATGCCGATCCGCGAGATCTGGGACATGCAGGAGCGCCTGCCGCGCCGTAGTGGCAAGCGTGCCGACCTGTTGCTGGACAATCCGCGTTTCCGCGCCGGCTATGACTTCCTGCTGCTGCGTGAAAGCGCCGGCGAGCAGACTGACGGCCTCGGTGAATGGTGGACCGCCTACCAGGACGCCAATGACAGCGAGCGCCGCGACATGATCCGCGACCTTGCCGGCAAAGGCGATGGCATTGGCGAGGGGCCGAAGAAGCGCCGTCGCAGTGGCACCAAACGCAAACGCAGCGCTGCTGACGCGTCGGGCGCCGCAGGCGAATAAACGTGGAACGCATCTACATCGGCATGGGCAGCAACCTGGCGGCCCCGGATAAGCAGTTGCGCAGCGCGATCAAAGCGCTGGCGCAATTGCCAGGCACCACCGTCGCCGGCGTTTCCGCTTTCTATCAAAGTGATTCCCTGCTCCCGGGCCAGCCGCGCTACACCAATGCGGTTGCCGCCTTGGACAGCAGCCTTGCGCCCCTCGAGCTGCTGGATGCGCTGCAAACCATTGAGAACGATCAGGGCCGCGAACGCCTTGAGCGTTGGGGCCCACGTACGCTCGACCTGGACATTCTATTGTTCGGGGATCGCCTGATCGACGAGCCGCGCTTGAAGGTGCCGCATTATCAGATACACCTGCGGGCGTTTGTGCTGTACCCGCTGGCTGAACTGGCGCCCGCAGCACTGCACCTGCCCGACGGTCAAACGCTCAGCGACTTGCTGGCCGCCTGCCCGTTTGTCGGCTTGGAACGCCTTCCCCAAGACTGACTCGGTCGATGTGGGAGCTGGCTTGCCTGCGATGCAAGCAACTCGGTCTTTCAGTGAGACCGAGGGGATGCTATCGCAGGCAAGCCAGCTCCCACATTTTGATCTCATGTCACTCGAAACGGCTTGCCAGCTGCTGAATCGCATCAGTAACAGCGGTAACACCGCCATCGTAACAATGCGGTAACACATCCAATTGACTTCCCGTGTCCTCCTCACGACTATAGGCGTCCCGCTGCCGCCAACCCGGCGCTGAAGGGCGCAATCCAGGCCTTATAAGCACTGCTCTCAAGACAGTGCGCCTGTATAAACGAAGACTCACGCGCGTTACTCGCTGTTTCCAAGCGCCTGAACGAGGACCCTTTTCATGCCAGACATTACCCTGACCACCTTGCAGAGCCTCAAGCTCAAAGGTGAAAAAATCACCATGCTGACCTGCTATGACGCCACCTTCGCCCACGCCAGTTGCCAGGCCGGGGTCGAAGTGTTGCTGGTGGGTGACTCCCTGGGCATGGTGCTTCAAGGGAATGACAGCACACTGCCCGTGACCACCGATGAACTCGCGTACCACACCGCCAGCGTCAAGCGCGGTAACGACGGCGCTTTCATCATCGCCGACATGCCGTTCATGGGTTACGCCACACTCGAACAGACGTTCCAGAATGCCGGCAAGCTGATGCAGGCCGGTGCGCACATGATCAAAGTGGAAGGCGCGGTATGGCTGGCCGAATCGATCCGCCTGCTGGCGGAACGCGGCGTGCCGGTATGCGCGCACATGGGCCTGACGCCGCAGTCGGTCAACCTTCTTGGCGGCTATAAGGTCCAAGGGCGCAATGAAGCCCAGGCGCGCCAGATGCGTGCCGACGCCATCGCCCTGGAACAAGCGGGCGCAGCAATGATCCTGCTCGAATGCGTGCCGAGCGAACTGGCGGCCGAAATCACCCAGGCGGTGAAAGTGCCGGTGATCGGGATTGGCGCAGGTTCGGCCACTGATGGCCAAGTGCTGGTATTGCACGACATGCTCGGCCTGTCGATCAGCGGTCGCGTGCCCAAATTCGTGAAGAATTTCATGGCCGGCCAAACCAGTATCCACGACGCATTGAGCGCCTACGTGGCTGACGTCAAAAGCGTGGCCTTCCCTGGCACCGAACACGGATTCTCTGCATGAACACCGTTAAAACCGTACGTGAACTGCGGGCTGCCGTGACCCATGCCCGCAGCGCCGGCAAGCGCATCGGCTTTGTGCCCACCATGGGCAACCTGCACAGCGGCCACGCCACCTTGGTGACCAAGGCTGCCCAACAGGCGGATTTCGTCGTCGCCAGCATCTTCGTCAACCCGCTGCAGTTCGGCGCCGGCGAAGACTTGGACACATACCCTCGCACCTTGGCTGCCGACCAGGAAAAGCTGCTGCAGGCCGGCTGCAATCTGCTGTTCGCGCCCACCGTCGAGGAAATGTACCCCGGCGGCACCACCGGCCAGACCCGTGTCAGCGTGCCACATCTGTCTGAAGGTCTGTGCGGTGCCAGCCGTCCGGGGCACTTCGAAGGCGTGGCGACGGTGGTGAGTAAGCTGTTCAACATGGTCCAGCCAGACATGGCGGTGTTTGGCCAGAAGGACTATCAGCAACTGGCGGTGATCCGCGCCATGGTCCACGACCTGAACATGCCGATCCAGATCATTGGCGAGCCCACCGTGCGTGCCGACGACGGCCTCGCGCTGTCATCACGCAACGGCTACCTCACCGACGAGCAACGCGTCATCGCGCCGGTGCTGTACCGCTGCCTCAGCCAGATTGGCGCGGCGATCAAAGCCGGTGAGCGCGATTTTTCCAGGCTGCGCGCCGAACAGCTCAAGCAGATCGAAGCCGCCGGGCTGCGCCTGGACTACCTCGAAGTACGCCAGGGCGTGCACCTGCGCCAGGCCACGGCTGAGGACCGGGATATCGTGATCCTGGTCGCGGCGTACCTGGGCGCCACCCGCCTCATCGACAACCTGCATCTGATCCTCGACTGACCCCCGCCGGTTGCTCTTCACGCTGTGCCGGTATAAAAAAGTACCGGCCACAGCGCAGACAAAGCCAAGACATATCGGCACGCTAGGTTTAATGTAATCGCCCTGCGCTATGGTTAGCGCTGTCCGGAACCCATTGGCTGATAAAAACTGGACGTTCCGGACCCAGAAGTGTCCTAAAGGCAGTCCCCGTAATAAAAAGGAAACCCGCAGCGATGGCGTACTACCGCACTCCTCATGACGTTACCGCTCTGCCCGCCTGGCAAGCGCTCAATCAACATCGCCAAGCCATGCAGGATTTCAGCATGCGCGAAGCGTTCAATGCCGATCCGCAGCGTTTTTCACAGTTCACCTTGAGCAGCTGCGGACTTTTCCTGGATTACTCCAAAAACCTGATTACCGGCGAAACCCGTGACCTGCTGGTGGCGCTGGCCAAGGAAGTCGACCTCAAGGCGGCGATCGACGCGCTGTACAACGGCGAACCCGTCAACTCTTCCGAACACCGCCCAGCCCTGCACACCGCGCTGCGCCGCCCTGTGGGTGACAAGTTGTCGGTCAACGGCGTGAACATCATGCCGGACGTGCATAAGGTGCTGAACCAGATGACCGACCTGGTCGGGCGCATCCATGACGGCCTGTGGCGTGGCTACACCGAGAAGCCGATCACCGACGTGGTGAACATCGGTATCGGTGGCTCGTTCCTCGGCCCGGAGCTGGTCTCCGAAGCGCTGCTGTCCTACGCCCACAAAGGCGTGCGCTGCCACTACCTGGCAAACATCGACGGCAGCGAGTTCCATGAACTGACCATGAAGTTGCGCGCCGAGACCACGCTGTTCATCGTTTCGTCGAAATCCTTCAACACCCTGGAAACCCTGAAGAACGCCCAGGCCGCCCGCGCCTGGTACCTGGCCCAGGGTGGCTCGGAAGCCGAGCTGTACCGGCACTTCATCGCCGTCTCGAGCAACAACGCGGCAGCGGTCGCCTTCGGTATCCGCGAAGAGAACATCTTCCCGATGTGGGACTGGGTGGGCGGGCGTTACTCGCTGTGGTCGGCCATTGGCTTGCCGATCGCCTTGGCCATCGGCATGTCCAACTTCAAGGAACTGCTGTCCGGCGCCTACACCATGGACCAGCATTTCCAGAACGCGCCTTTCGAACAGAATATGCCGGTGCTGCTGGGCCTGCTGGGCGTGTGGTACGGCAACTTCTGGGGCGCGCAGAGCCATGCGATCCTGCCGTACGACCACTACCTGCGTAACATCACCAAGCACTTGCAACAGTTGGACATGGAATCCAACGGCAAGAGCGTGCGCCAGGACGGTACGCCGGTGGGCACCGAGACCGGTCCGGTCATCTGGGGCGGCGTGGGCTGCAACGGTCAGCATGCCTACCACCAGTTGCTGCACCAGGGGACCCAACTGATCCCGGCCGACTTCATCGTGCCGATCGTCAGCTTCAACCCGGTGTCCGACCACCACCAGTGGCTGTACGCCAACTGCCTGTCCCAGAGCCAGGCATTAATGCTCGGCAAGACCCGCAGCGAAGCCGAAGCCGAGCTGCGCGACAAGGGCATCCCGGAAGAAGACGTGCAGAAGCTCGCCCCGCACAAGGTGATCCCGGGCAACCGCCCGAGCAACACCCTGGTGGTCGAGCGCATCAGCCCGCGTCGCTTGGGCGCACTGGTCGCCATGTATGAACACAAAGTGTTTGTGCAGAGCGTGATCTGGGGCATCAACGCGTTCGACCAATGGGGTGTGGAACTCGGTAAAGAGCTGGGCAAGGGCGTCTACAACCGCCTCACCGGTGCCGAGGAAACCCTGGCTGACGATGCGTCGACCCAAGGCCTGATCAACTACTTCCGCGGTCGTCACCGCGGCTGATCCAGGTGTCGCAAGGCCAACGTCCGTTTGGAGGTTGGCCTTGAACCCTCCCCTTCCAGGGTGCATCTTTATGACTTGTCGCAAAAACAAGAATAAGGATCGCTCATGTTCGATATCAGCACGTTTCCCACCGCCGATGCCGTCCGCCGGGCTGCGCAACTCAGTCAAGAGGACTATCAGCGCCTCTACCGCCAATCCATCGAACAGCCGGACACATTCTGGGCTGAACAGGCCAACGGCTTTCTCGACTGGATAACCCCCTGGCACACCGTTCATCGCTCAGACATTCATACCGGCGACGCACAATGGTTTGCCGGCGGCCAGTTGAACGTCAGCTACAACTGCATCGACCGTCACCTGGCACAACGTGCCGATCAGCCGGCCTTCATCTGGGAAGGCGATGATCCGACGAACGCGGCCCAAATCACCTACCGCCAACTGCACCAGAACGTCAGCCGCCTGGCCAATGTGCTGAAAAGCCGTGGCGTAAAGAAAGGCGATCGGGTGTGCATCTACATGCCAATGATCCCGGAAGCCGCCTACGCCATGCTGGCCTGCACACGGATTGGCGCGGTGCACTCGGTGGTATTTGGCGGGTTCTCGCCGGATGCCCTGCGCGACCGAATTCTTGATGCCGACTGCCGCACCGTCATCACCGCCGATGAAGGCGTGCGCGGCGGCAAGCCCGTGGCACTGAAACAGAATGTAGACAAGGCCTTGGCCAGTTGCCCCGACGTCAGTACGGTGCTGGTGGTTGAACGCACCGGTGCGACCGTCAATTGGACCGAAGGCCGCGATCTCAAGTATCAACAGGCCCTCGACGCCGCCAGCGACGATTGCCCACCCGAGCCGATGGACGCCGAAGACCCGCTGTTCATCCTCTACACTTCCGGCAGCACCGGCAAACCCAAAGGCGTGCTGCACAGCACCGGCGGCTACCTGCTGCAAGCGGCCATGACCTTCAAATACGTACTCGACTACCGCGACGGCGAAGTGTTCTGGTGCACCGCCGATGTGGGCTGGGTCACCGGCCACAGCTACATCGTGTACGGTCCGCTGGCCAACGGCGCGACCTCGCTGATGTTCGAAGGTGTACCGAGCTACCCGGACAGCTCGCGCTTCTGGCAAGTGATCGACAAGCACAAGGTCAATATCTTCTACACCGCGCCTACCGCGTTGCGCGCGTTGATGCGCGAGGGCCATGGCCCGCTGGAAAATACGTCCCGCGCCAGCCTGCGCTTGCTCGGCAGCGTGGGCGAGCCGATCAACCCGGAAGCCTGGGACTGGTACTTCAACGCCGTGGGCGAACAGCGCTGCCCGATCGTGGACACCTGGTGGCAGACCGAGACCGGCGGCATCATGCTCAGCCCATTGGTGAGCGCCCAGCGGATCAAGCCCGGCTGCGCAACCCGGCCAATGTTCGGCGTGCAGCCCGTATTGCTCGACGAGCAAGGCAAGGAAATCAGTGGCGCCGGCAGCGGCGTGCTGGCGATCAAGGCCAGCTGGCCGGGGCAAATCCGCAGCGTGTACGGCGATCCGCAGCGCATGGTCGACACCTATTTCAAACCCTACCCCGGTTATTACTTCACCGGTGACGGCGCGCGGCGCGATGAGGACGGCGATTACTGGATCACCGGGCGCATCGACGATGTGATCAACGTTTCCGGCCACCGCATCGGCACCGCCGAGGTGGAGAGTGCCCTGGTGCTCCACGATCAAGTGGCCGAAGCCGCCGTGGTCGGCTATCCCCATGACGTCAAAGGCCAGGGCATCTATGCCTTTGTCACGCCCATGAATGGCGTAGAGCCCAGCGACGCGCTGAAAAAGCACCTGCTGGAATTGGTCAGCAAGGAAATCGGCAGCTTTGCCAAGCCGGAACTGATCCAATGGGCACCGGCCTTGCCGAAAACCCGTTCCGGCAAGATCATGCGCAGAATTTTGCGCAAGATCGCCTGCAACGAACTCGACAGCCTCGGTGATACTTCGACCCTGGCCGACCCCAGCGTTGTAGAAGGCCTGATCGACAAACGCCTGAACCGATAGGAACCCCTGAATCGCCATGGAATTTATCCGCAGCCGTATCGAAACCCAGTTGCTGAGCCTGACCGGCCTGGCGCTGGGCCAGCTGGACCTGGAAAACCCCAAGGGCGACCCGGGCCTGTTCGGGCCGGACTCGGTGAGCTGGCAAGTCCATGGTGATTTCAGCAGCATGCTCATTGGCGGCATCAGTGCCTTGATGCTGCAAGCCTTGCACCCATTGGCCCTGGCCGGTGTGTGGGACCATTCGAATTTTCGCCAGGACATGCTCGGGCGCTTGCGGCGTACCTCGCAGTTCATCTCCGGCACCACCTTCGGCTCGCGCAAAGACGCCGAATGGCTGATCGAAAAAGTGCGCACCATTCACCTGCAGGTGGTGGGGCACGCGCCAGACGGGCGGCCTTATGCGGCCAGCGATCCGGAACTGCTGACCTGGGTGCATGTGGCGGAAGTCAGTAACTTCCTGGCCGCGCACTTGCGCTACCGTAACCCGCATCTTTCGGGCCTGAACCAGGACCGCTACTACAGTGAAATTGCCTTGGTGGCGGAACGCCTGGGCGCGCTGAATGTTCCGCGCTCCCGCCAGGACATTGCGGATTACATGGTCCGCATCCGCCCGCAATTGCTGTGCGACGACCGCAGCCGCGAAGTGCTGCGTTTGCTGCTCAACGCGCCCTCCCCCAGCCTGCTGGCCAAACCCTTCGGCAGCTTGATGATGCAGGCCGGGATCGACCTGCTGCCGGACTGGGCCAGCGCCATGCTCCAGCAACCCCAGAGCCCGCTGCAGCGCCAGATGGTCCGCGCCGGGGTCAAGCGCAGTGCGCCAATGTTGCGTTGGGCGATGCGCAACGGTTCGGTGCAACGCGCCCATCGGCGGATGGGGTTGATGTAGGCGACGGTGCATAGCTGCTAAACTCCGCGCCCTCATTGCCATCCATTTACTTAGCCAGGCGCGCTCCATGTCTTCCTTGAACCAGGCGCTGCGCGCCGCCCTCGATCATCGCCAAGACCTGATCGGCGAGTTGCACGCCCAGGGCACCGATTGCTACCGGCTGTTCCATGGCAGCCAGGAAGGCGCCGGCGGCCTGACCATCGATCGCTACGGCCCGCAATTGCTGGTACAGAGCTTCCACAACGCCCTGGAAAGCGCAGACCTGCTGGCCCTGCATCAGCAGGTCAACCAGTACATGGGCCTGGAACTGCTGCTGGTGTACAACGACCGCTCCCGTGGCAATTCGCGCATCGACCGCGAAGACACGGTCTACCGCGCCGAACCCGCGGCGCTGGACGATCTGGTTGGCCACGAATGGGGCCTCAATTACCGCGTGCGCGGGCGGCATGCGGGGCAAGACCCGCTGCTGTTCCTGGATCTGCGTAACACGCGGGGTTGGGTCAAGGCACACAGCACCGGCAAGAGCGTGCTGAACCTGTTCGCCTACACCTGCGGCGTGGGCCTGAGCGCCGCCGCCGGGGGCGCACGCGAGGTGTGCAACCTGGATTTTGCCGAGGGCAACCTGGCGGTCGGCCGCGAAAATGGCCTGCTGAACCCGCAGTTGCCGACCATGCAATTCGTGCAGTCCGACTACTTTCCGGCGATCCGCCAACTGGCGGGCCTGCCGATCACCCAGCGGCGCGGGCAAAAGCTGCCCAGTTATCCGCGCCTGGAACAGCGCCAATACGACTTGGTATTGCTCGACCCTCCAGCCTGGGCCAAGAGCGCGTTCGGCACCGTCGACCTGCTGCGCGACTACCAGAGCCTGCTCAAGCCGGCGCTGCTTGCCACCGCCGATAATGGCGTGCTGATCTGCTGCAACAACCTGGCGAAAGTCAGCATGGAGGACTGGCGTGAACAGGTACTGCGTTGTGCGGACAAGGCCGGGCGCCCCGTGCGCGAATGGGAAATCATGACGCCTGGTGCGGACTTTCCCTCACAGGATCAACAGCCTCCGTTGAAAACCCTGATACTTCAGCTGTAAGAGGTTTCCCAAAGGCCCAGCGCTTCGGAACCGAAAAGCCGTGCCATACTCCAAGGCACTCCTGTTTGACATAGATGGCGCCGCCCCATGCCCAAAGGATTGATCCGCGCCGCTGGCGCGTTGTTGACTGCCCTTGCCCTGTACAGCTTGCTGGGCTTTTTGATTCTCCCCGGTATCGCGCTTCGGATTGCCAACCAGCAACTGGCCGATTACGCCACGGTACCGGCACGGATCGAGCGGATCGAGCTCAACCCGTTCAGCCTGGAAGTGACAGCATGGGGGTTGAAAATCGGTGAGCCCGGCAAGGAACAGGTGGGTTTCGAGCGCCTCTACGCCAACCTGCAGATCGACAGCCTCTGGACCCGCGCCCTGCATCTGGCTGACGTGCAATTGGACAAGCCCAAGACCGAGCTGCTGTTCAACAAATCCGGCCAGTTGAACCTGGCGCAGCTGTTCAAGCTGCCACCCAGCGAGCCAACCCCGGCCGATCCTGATGCCAAGCCGTTTCCGTTGCGTATAGACAGCATCAAACTGGCCGGCGGTTATGTGCACTTCCAGGACTTGCGCCCCAGCGAGCCTATCGAATTCCTTTATGACACCCTCGACTTCGAACTGAAGAACCTCAGTACCCTGCCGGAAGACAATGCCGACATGACGCTGGTGGCAGCCGGGCCTGATGGCGGGCAGATCGACTGGAAAGGCAACTTCAGCCTGGTGCCTATCACCTCCGAAGGCACCTTGAAGGTCACCGATGGCAAGATGAAAGCCTGGTGGCCCTATGTACGCGACGCGCTGCCCTTGGTGCTGGAAGACGGCGTGCTCAACTTCAGCACCGAATATAAGTTCAGCCTGGCCCAGGAGACCGAGCTGAAACTGACCAACACCGCCGCCAGCATTGCGCCCTTTGCCATGAAGGCACCGGACGGTCGTCCATTGGTGCGCCTGGAGCGCCTGGATGTCAGCGAGACCACAGTGGACCTGGCCAAGCAGCAGGTGATAGTCGGCAAGATCCGCAGCAGCAAACTGGAAACCTGGGCGGCCCTTGAGGCCGACGGCCAACTGGATTGGCAAAAACTGTTCGCCAGCCAACCTACCAAACCCGCCAAGGCGCCGGAACCCGCCACTGCGCCGGCCACTGCCGACTCGCCTAAAGCTGAACCCGCCGCACCAGGCAAGCCCTGGCAAGTACTCCTCAAGGATGTGCAACTGCGTAACTATCAGGTGCACCTGGCAGACCGTCAGGCCAAGCCTGCGGTCGCGCTGGAACTGGGCCCGTTGAATGTCGATGTGCAGAACTTCGATAGCCTCAACCAGAGCCCGTTCAGCTTGAAGGTCGACACGGGCCTGGGCAAGCAAGGCAAGCTTCAGGCGACCGGCGCGGTCAGCCTCAATCCGGTCAGCGCCAAGCTGAACGTGAATACCCAGGACATCGACCTGCGGGTTGCGCAGCCCTATATCAGCCCGTTCATCCGCCTGGAACTGCGCAGCGGCATGCTCGGTAGCAATCTCGACGTCGACTTGAAAAGCACTGATCCCTTGAAGCTGCAGATCACGGGACGGGCGCAGGTCGACCAGTTGCATACGCTGGACACCCTCAAGACCCGCGACTTCGTCAAATGGCAGCGACTGATGCTCGAAGGCGTTAACTACCAGCACGGCGATAGCCTGTCGATCGACAAGGTCAACCTGCTGCAGCCCTATGCGCGCTTCATGATCAACGATGACCGCACCACCAACGTTGACGACCTGTTGATCCCGCAACCGGCCGACAAAGGCGCCAAGCCCGCCAACAACGAAAAGCCTTTGGGCATCCGTATCGGGCAGATTGCGATCAACGACGGTTCGGCCAACTTTGCCGACTTCAGCCTTACACCAAACTTCGCCACCGCCATTCAACAGCTCAACGGGCAGATCGGCACGATTGACAGCCGCCAGGCCAAACCGGCCAGCGTCGATATCAAGGGTAAAGTTGATCGCTATGCGCCGGTTACCATCAAAGGCAGCGTGAACCCGTTTGATCCCATGGCGGCGCTGGACATTGCCACCAGTTTCAAACGTGTCGAACTGACCACCCTGACCCCCTATTCCGGCAAGTTTGCCGGGTTCCGTATCCGCAAGGGGCGTCTGAACCTCGACCTGCACTATGTGATTACCAAGGGCCAGTTGAAGGCCGAAAACAAAGTGGTGGTCGAGCAATTGCAGCTGGGCGAGAAAGTCGACAGTGACGATGCGGTGGACCTTCCAATTCGCCTGGCGGTCGCGCTGCTCAAGGATACAAATGGCAAGATCACCATCGAATTGCCGGTGACAGGCGATCTGAACAACCCGCAATTCAGCGTGATGCCGATTGTTTGGCAGACCCTGCGTAACCTGGTGCTGCGCGCGGCAACGGCACCCTTCAAGTTTATCGGCGGGCTGGTGACCGGCGGGGGCTCGGAAGACCTCGGTAATGTGTCGTTCGCCGCAGGATCCAGCGAGTTGAACAAGGACGCCGAGGGGGCCTTGAATACCCTGGCCAAGGCCCTGAAAGAACGGCCTACCCTGCGCCTGGAAATCGAAGGCACCGCGGCCGCCAGCAGCGATGGCCCGTTCCTCGCTGCACAGCGACTGGAACGTGAATACCAATACAACTACTACAAGATCCTCCAGCGACGTGGCGACAAGGTGCCCGCCCAGGCTTCGCTGCTTGTCGTACCCGAAAAAGAAAAGGCGCCCTTGCTCGAAGGCATCTACCGCACCCGCCTGAAACAACAACCGCCGGCCGAATGGAAGGACCTGAGCAACGACGAACGCAGTGCGAAGCTTCGTGACGGCGTGATCAAGTTCTGGAGCGCCAGTGATGTGTTACTGCGCCAACTGGGTCAGGACCGCGCAGGCACCATCAAGGACTACCTGGTGGACAAAGGCCAGTTGGAAGATGATCGGGTGTACTTCATTGATGCGCAGTTGGGGCAGGCTGAAAAAGACGGTCGGGTGGTCACGCCGATGCATCTGGATGCCGAATAACTGTTGAGCGACCCATCAAAATGTGGGAGCTGGCTTGCCTGCGATGCAGATACCTCGGTCAATCAGCTTAACCGAGGTGATGCTTTCGCAGGCAAGCCAGCTCCCACATTGATCTTTGTCGGTCTCAAGACTTCGGTTCAGGCCCACAATAGAACAGGCCCCGACACAAGTGCCGGGGCCTGTAATGACCACATCCGTGTGGTCGGTCGCATGAACCTGTGAGGTGCATTGAGTGGATATCTAACTCACTCGTTGCCGCCGCCTTATAGTTCAGACGAATTGTTGAGCGTTACTCTGCTTTCAGGCCATCGGCCGATACAGCTTTAACGCCTTTGATCTTCTTGGTGATCGCTACTGCGGTTTCTTTCTGCGCTTCAGTTACGGCAGTAGAGGACGACAGGGAAACAACACCTTTGTTGGTTTCGACTTTGATATCGGTGCCAGGAATGCCTTTCTCGGTAACCAGGTCAGCCTTCACTTTGGTGGTGATCCAAGTATCGCTAGTCGCCTCGCCAGCGTTGTGGGCTGCGCCTTTGGTTTTATCGATACCGTCAGCCTTGGTAGCGCCGCCAGCCAGCAGGCCGTCTGCCGAAACAGCAGTCACGCCTTTGATTTTCTTGGTGATGGCTACAGCGGTCGCTTTCTGCGAGTCCGAGATAGCGACTTCGGAAGACAGGGAAACCACACCTTTGTTGGTCTCGACCTTGATATCCGAACCAGGGATGCCTTTTTCAGTCAGCAGGTCAGCTTTGACTTTAGTGGTGATCCAAGTGTCCGAGGTAGACTCTTTGGCTTTGGTCATTTCACCGGCCGCCAAGGTCATCGGGGCTTGGGAAGTCTGAGCAAAGGCTACGTTAGCACCCATGGCCAGAGTCAGAGCGGTAGCAGTAGCGAGAGCGAACTTCTTCATACGAGTAACTCCTGTTTTATTAAAAGACTGCAGTACGTAAACCTCGATACTGCAGCGCTGACAGGGATATTGCAGGCAATGTGCCAAGATCCATGCTCGAATGAAACCCTTTAAAAACAACGAGTTGTAAAATCAGAGCATTCTTGTAATCGTGCAACTTGCATGAACACGGCTTCGCTTGCATGCAAGTTGCGGCTTTTGCCACGGATTAAACAACTGATTTTTTTGGTATTTTTCCGTCACGCAAAAAAAAGGACTCCGAAGAGTCCTTTTTTTCAGCGTCGAACCAGGGGTTTGATTAAACGCCCGAAGCCTTGGCTGCTGCTACGTCCTTGATGGACAGCTTGATACGGCCGCGGTTGTCCACGTCCAGTACCAGCACTTCCACTTCCTGGCCTTCTTTGAGAATGTCGGTCACTTTCTCAACGCGAGCGTCGCTCAGCATGGAGATGTGAACCAGACCGTCTTTGCCCGGCAGGATGTTCACGAATGCGCCGAAGTCGACGATGCGCTCAACCTTGCCGATGTAGATCTTGCCGATCTCGGCTTCAGCGGTGATACCCAGAACGCGCTGACGCGCGGCCTCTGCAGCTTCCTTGGTTTCGCCGAAGATCTTGATCGAGCCGTCGTCTTCGATGTCGATCGAAGCCTTGGTCTCTTCGCAGATCGCACGGATGGTCGCGCCGCCTTTACCGATGACATCACGGATTTTGTCGGTGTCGATTTTCATCGCGATCATGGTCGGAGCATTTTCCGACAGCTCGGTACGCGACTGACCAATGATCTGGTTCATCTGGCCGAGGATGTTCAGGCGCGCTTCCAGGGCTTGGCCCAGGGCGATTTCCATGATCTCTTCGGTGATGCCCTTGATCTTGATGTCCATCTGCAGCGCGGTCACACCTTTGGCGGTACCGGCTACCTTGAAGTCCATGTCGCCCAAGTGATCTTCGTCGCCCAGGATGTCGGTCAGGATGGCGAATTTCTCGCCTTCTTTAACCAGGCCCATGGCGATACCGGCAACCGGTGCCTTCATCGGCACACCGGCGTCCATCAGTGCCAGGGAAGCGCCGCAGACCGAAGCCATGGAGCTGGAACCGTTGGATTCGGTGATTTCCGACACGACGCGAATGGTGTATGGGAACACGTCGGCAGCCGGCAGCATCGCGGCGATCGAACGACGGGCCAGACGGCCGTGACCGATTTCGCGGCGACCGGCGCCACCCATGCGACCACACTCGCCCACCGAGAACGGAGGGAAGTTGTAGTGCAGCATGAACGGGTCTTTTTTCTCGCCTTCCAGGGTGTCCAGCAGTTGTGCGTCACGGGCGGTGCCCAGGGTCGCGACGACCAGTGCCTGAGTTTCACCACGGGTGAACAGTGCCGAACCGTGAGTCTTCGGCAGGACGCCGACTTCGATGTTCAACGGACGCACGGTGCGCGTGTCGCGACCGTCGATACGTGGCTTGCCGTTAACGATGTTCTCGCGAACGGTGCGGTATTCGATTTCGCCGAAAGCCGCTTTGACTTCGCTGGAAGAAGGCTGGCCTTCTTCACCGGACAGCTTGGCGACGACCTGGTCCTTCAGCTCGCCCAGGCGAGCGTAACGGTCGGCCTTGACGGTGATGGCGTAGGCCTGGGAGATCGCGTCGCCGAACTCGGCACGGATAGCGGCCAGCAACTCGGTGGCTTCAGGCTGTGGAGCCCAGGTCCAGGTTGGCTTGGCAGCTTCAGCGGCCAGTTCCTTGACGGCGTTGATCACCACCTGGAACTCGTCGTGGGCGAACAGTACGGCGCCCAGCATCTGGTCTTCGGTCAGCTCTTTGGCTTCCGATTCAACCATCAACACGGCTTCCGAGGTACCGGCAACGACCATGTCCAGGCTCGATGCTTTCTGTTGCTCGTAAGTCGGGTTCAGCAGGTAGCCGGTGCTTTCGTGGAACGCAACGCGGGCAGCGCCGATCGGGCCATCGAAAGGAATACCGGAAATAGCCAGGGCGGCCGAAGTACCGATCATCGCAGCGATGTCCGGATCGGTCTTCTTGCTGGTGGAAACGACGGTGCAGACAACCTGCACTTCGTTCATGAAGCCTTCTGGGAACAGCGGACGGATCGGACGGTCGATCAGTCGGGAAGTCAGGGTTTCTTTCTCGGAAGGACGGCCTTCACGTTTGAAGAAACCGCCAGGGATCTTACCAGCAGCGTAAGTCTTTTCCTGGTAGTGAACGGACAGAGGGAAAAAGCCTTTGCTCGGGTCAGCGGTCTTGGCGCCAACAACGGTCACCAGTACGGTAACGTCGTCGTCAACGGTAACCAGCACTGCGCCGGAGGCTTGACGGGCGATACGGCCTGTCTCGAGGGTAACGGTCGACTGACCGAACTGGAATTTTTTGATAACCGGGTTCACGGTGTCCTACCTTCTTTGTGGCTCTTGGGGAACTTGTTTTCTTGCGAAATTCTTGGGCAATGTCGGGAATCGGCCCGACCCTCGTCCAGGGTAAAACGTTGTATCCAGATAAAACTTGAGGCTGGGAGCCTGCCATGGGCCAGCGGGAATCCCACTGACACACGGCAGACAACCAACCTCTAGCGCAATCGCTGATTAGCGACGCAGACCCAGGCGACCGATCAGAGCCTGATAACGACCCAGATCCTTGCCTTTCAGGTAGTCCAGCAGCTTACGGCGCTGGTTTACCATGCGGATCAGACCACGACGGGAGTGGTGATCTTTACCGTTGGCCTTGAAGTGACCCTGCAGCTTGTTGATGTTGTGGGTCAGCAGTGCAACTTGCACTTCTGGCGAACCAGTGTCACCAACAGCTTGCTGATAGTCAGCTACGATTTGTGCTTTTTCTTGAACGTCGAGAGCCATGAGGCAATCCTTTTTTTCAGGAAACCACCCAAAGGGCAGTTTCAACAGGCCAGGGACAAATCCCTGTATCTAAAAATGAGAAGTGACCATGCCTGTTAACAGCCACCCTCGTTCCAGTTTGCGTAAAAGCTACTGCGCTCGGTAATCCTGCGTCAAAAACAGGCTCGGAATGCTCATTAACAGCAGTTAACTCCGCTTCCTCGCCTGTTTTTTCCTTGTCTTACCTTCGCTCGCTACGCTTTTACCACAAACTGGTTCCGGTCATTCTGACCGAATCAGTCGACGTGGCGCGATGCGCCCGTCTTCGCTCACTTCACCGATACCGATAAAGCGACCGTTATGATCCTGTACCCGCACCATACCGAACTTCGGTGCATCCGGGGCACGTACCGGTTGGCCGTTGAGCCAATAAAACGCGCTGTGCTCCGAAAAGTGCAGTAATGGCCAATCCAGCAACCCGCTGTCCGACGGCATCAGGAAGCGATCAACCGCTTCGTTGCCACCTTCGGCGTGTACCGCTTCCAACTCTTCCAGCGTGACCGTCTGGGCCAGGCTGAAAGGGCCGGCCTGGGTGCGTCGCAGTTCTGCAACGTACGCGCCGCAACCGAGCTTTTCACCGATATCTTCCACCAGGGTACGGATATAGGTGCCTTTGCTGCAGTCCACCGCCAGTCGGGCAGTGTCACCTTCACAGGCAAGCAATTCCAGCCGGGCAATAGTAACAGAACGCGGTTCACGCTCCACCACTTCACCCGCACGCGCCAGCTTGTAAAGAGGTTGCCCATCACGCTTGAGAGCCGAGTACATCGGCGGTATCTGGCTGATTTGCCCACGGAAAGCGGGCAAGGCAGCTTCAATATCGGCACGACCAACGGTCACATCGCGAACCTGCAAGACATCACCCTCGGCGTCGGCCGTGGTGGTGGTCTTGCCCAGTTGCATCAAGGTTTCATAACCCTTGTCGGAATCGAGCAGGTATTGCGAGAACTTGGTGGCCTCGCCAAAGCACAACGGCAGTACGCCGGTGGCCAGGGGATCGAGGCTGCCAGTGTGCCCGGCCTTCTCGGCGTTGAGCAGCCAGCGGACCTTCTGCAGCGCGGCATTGGAGGTAAAGCCAATCGGCTTGTCGAGCAGAATGATGCCGCTGACGTTGCGACGGATACGTTTGACCTGAGCCACCGCTTACTCCTTGGCGTCTTCAGGTGTGGACGGGTGCTGGCTGTCTTCAGCCACCGCGCGCTCGATCAAAGCCGACAGGTGCGCACCGCGTACGACGCTTTCGTCGTAGTGGAAATGCAACTGGGGCACGCTGCGCAGCTTCATTTCACGAGCCAACTGCATGCGCAGGAAACCCGCGGCAGCATTGAGCACCTTGATGCTTTGCGCGATTTCTTCGCTGCTGTCCTGCCCCATCACGGTGATGAAGATCTTGGCGTGACCTACGTCACGACTCACTTCAACTGCAGTGATGGTGACCAGGCCAACACGTGGATCCTTGACTTCGCGACGGATCAGTTGGGCCAGCTCGCGCTGCATCTGATCGCCGATACGCTGGGTACGGCTGTATTCTTTTGCCATGTCTTGTTACCTGTTACTGCCACACGGTGAAACCCGTGGGGTCTGAAAGCGGCAAACGCCCGGCCTGACAAAAGCCAGACCGGGCGTTGCGTTTAGAGTCCGGACACAACGCGGGGCATCTGCATGCCCACACGCCGTGTGGCTCCTGAAGTGCGCGAGTCAGAGGCTGCGAGCAACCTGAACCTTCTCGTAGACTTCGATCTTGTCGCCAGGCTTGACGTCGTTGTAGCTCTTGACGCCGATACCACATTCCATGCCGGCACGCACTTCGGAAGCGTCATCCTTGAAGCGGCGCAGGGATTCCAGCTCGCCTTCAAAGATAACGATGTCTTCACGCAGTACACGGATTGGACGGTTACGGTGCACAACACCTTCGATAACCATGCAACCGGCGATCGCGCCGAATTTCGGCGAGCGGAACACGTCACGCACCTCGGCCACACCCAGGATGTTCTCCCGAACGTCGCTGCCAAGCATGCCGGTAAGGGCTTTCTTGACGTCTTCGATGATGTCGTAGATGACGTTGTAGTAACGCATGTCCAGGCCTTCCTGCTCGACGATCTTGCGAGCGCCAGCATCGGCACGCACGTTGAAGCCGAACAGTACAGCGTTGGAAGCCAGTGCCAGGTTGGCGTCGGATTCGGTGATACCACCGACACCGCCACCCACGACACGCACTTGCACTTCGTCGTTACCCAGGCCGTTCAAGGCGCCGTTCAACGCTTCGAGGGAACCACGGACGTCAGATTTGAGGACGATGTTGAGCGTCTTCTTCTCTGCCTGGCCCATGTTCTCGAAGATATTTTCCAGCTTGCCGGCGTGAGCACGCGCCAGTTTGACTTCGCGGAACTTGCCTTGACGGAACAGAGCCACTTCACGGGCTTTCTTCTCGTCGGCAACCACGCTCATCTCGTCGCCAGCATCCGGGGTACCGTCCAGGCCGAGGATCTCGACAGGGATGGAGGGACCGGCTTCCTTGATTGGCTTGCCGTTCTCGTCGAGCATGGCACGTACGCGGCCGTAGTTCGAACCGACCAGTACCATGTCGCCTTGGCGCAGGGTACCGTCTTGAACCAGGACGGTTGCAACCGGGCCACGACCTTTGTCGAGACGCGATTCAACCACAACACCGCGGCCTGGAGCCGATGGGGTTGCCTTGAGTTCGAGTACTTCGGCTTGCAGCAGGACCGCTTCGAGCAGTTCGTCTACACCGGTACCGACTTTCGCCGAGACCGAAACGAACGGCGTATCACCGCCCCACTCTTCGGAAGTCACGCCGTGAACCGACAGTTCGCTACGGATGCGATCAAGATCGGCGCCCGGCTTGTCGATCTTGTTCACTGCAACAACCAGTGGAACACCGGCAGCCTTGGCGTGCTGGACAGCTTCAATGGTCTGCGGCATCACGCCGTCATCCGCTGCAACCACCAGGATCACGATGTCAGTCGCCTTGGCACCACGGGCGCGCATCGCGGTAAACGCGGCGTGACCTGGGGTGTCGAGGAAGGTGACCATGCCGCGCTCGGTTTCAACGTGGTACGCACCGATGTGCTGGGTGATACCGCCGGCTTCGCCAGCCGCTACCTTGGCACGACGGATGTAGTCGAGCAGCGACGTCTTACCATGGTCAACGTGGCCCATTACGGTCACAACTGGCGCACGGGAGAACGTCTCACCTTCAAACTTCAGGGACTCGGCCAGGGAATCTTCCAGGGCAGTGTCGCTGACCAGGGTCACTTTGTGGCCCAGTTCTTCGGCTACCAGCTGAGCAGTTTCCTGATCAAGCACCTGGTTGATGGTCGCTGGAGTACCCAGTTTGAACATGAACTTGATGATTTCAGCCGCCTTGACCGACATCTGGTTGGCAAGATCGCCAACGGTGATGGTCTCGCCGATCTGCACATCACGCACGACAGGGCCGGTTGGGCTCTGGAAACCGTGGGCGTTGCGCTTTTTCAGCTTGGCCTTGCCGCGACCACCACGACGGAAACCGTCGCTTTCTTCATCGGTAGTCCGTGGGGCAACGCGTGGCGCAGGCGCTTTCTCTTTGACCGAAGCACGATGCGGAGCGTTTTTGCGCTCGCCATCACCGCCGCCACCGCGACGATTGTTATCGTCAGCACGCGGCTTGTCCGGACGACGAGGTTCGTCGCGTTTGCGGGCGTCAGCAGCCGGCGCTGGTGCAGGGGCAACCGGAGCGGCCTCACGCACAGCTTCCACTGGTGCGCCAGGCGCGGCAACCGCGTCAGTGCCAGCAGGTTGCGCAGCAGCAGGCTGGCGACGCGCTTCTTCTTCGGCGCGACGCTTGGCTTCTTCTTCAGCCTTCTGACGTGCAGCATTTTCTACTGCGCGACGTTCTTCCAGATCGCGCTTGCGCTCGGCTTCGATTTCTTCCGGGCTGCGTTGTACGAAGACTTTCTTCTTGCGTACTTCAACGCTGATGCTCTTGCTACCCGCAACACGCAGGGTGCTGGTGGTTTTGCGCTGCAGTGTAATCTTGCGCGGTTCTTCCACTTTCGCCTTGTGGCTGCTCTTCAAGTGAGTCAGCAAAGACTGCTTCTCACTGTCGCTCACACCTTCGTCGGCGGCGGTGTGCGGCAGACCTGCCTCACGCATCTGCTGCAACAGGCGCTCTACCGGTGTTTTGACCTCATCGGCCAGTTGTTTCACCGTGACTTGCGTCATGCACTTCTCTCCTCAGGCCGCGCCTAGTTACTCGAACCAATGGGCTCGGGCGGCCATGATCAACTTGCCGGCACGATCATCGTCAATGCCGTCGATGTCGAGCAGATCGTCAATAGACTGCTCGGCCAGGTCTTCGCGGGTAATTACGCCGCGCACCGCCAGTTCCATCGCCAAATCCTTGTCCATACCCTCAAGCGAGAGCAGGTCTTCGGCCGGATGGGCGTCTGCCAGCTTTTCCTCAGTAGCGATGGCTTTGGTCAACAAACGATCCTTGGCCCGAGCGCGAAGCTCGTTGACGATATCCTCGTCAAAGCCGTCGATGTTGAGCATCTCCTCCACCGGTACGTAGGCAATCTCTTCCAGGCTGGTAAAGCCTTCGTCCACCAGCACCTGTGCCAGTTCTTCATCGACTTCAAGCTCTTCGATAAAGTTGCGCAGGATGTCGCCGGTTTCCGCTTGCTGTTTAGCCTGGATGTCCGATTCGGTCATCACGTTCAGGGTCCAACCGGTCAGTTGGCTGGCCAGACGCACGTTCTGACCACCACGACCAATGGCCTGAGCCAGATTGTCTGCGCCAACGGCGATGTCCATTGCATGGGCATCTTCGTCAACGATAATTGCCGCCACTTCAGCCGGCGACATGGCGTTGATTACAAACTGCGCCGGGTTATCGTCCCACAGGACGATGTCCACACGCTCACCGCCCAATTCGCCCGACACTGCCTGGACGCGCGAACCGCGCATACCGATGCAAGCGCCTTGCGGGTCGATGCGTTTGTCCTTGGAACGGACCGCGATCTTGGCGCGCGAACCCGGGTCGCGGGACGCTGCCATGACTTCGATCAGGCCTTCGGCGATTTCCGGCACTTCGATACGGAACAGCTCGATCAGCATTTCCGGCGCGGTACGCGACAGGATCAGCTGAGGGCCGCGGTTCTCGGTGCGGATTTCCTTGAGCAGCGCACGCAGGCGCACGCCGACACGGAAGGTTTCGCGAGAGATGATGTCTTCACGGGCCAGCAACGCTTCGGCGTTGTTGCCCAGGTCAACGATCACGTTGTCGCGGGTGACTTTTTTCACGGTGCCGGAGATGATTTCTCCCAGGCGCTCGCGATAGGCGTCAACGACTTGCGCGCGCTCGGCTTCGCGAACCTTCTGCACGATGACCTGCTTGGCGGTCTGTGCAGCGATACGGCCGAACTCGATCGATTCGATCTTTTCTTCGACGACATCACCGACCTGGGCGCCAGGGTGCGTTTGCGCAACCTTGCTCGGCCAGGTTTCGATGGCCGGATCATCAAGATCGGCTTCTTCGACGACCGTCCAGCGACGGAAAGTCTCATAGGCACCGGTGTGGCGGTTGATTTCCACACGCAGATCAACTTCGTCTTCAAAACGCTTCTTGGTAGCAGTGGCCAGGGCCAGCTCCAGCGCTTCAAAAATCACGTTTGCCGGTACGCCCTTTTCATTGGATACCGACTCAACAACCAGCAGTACTTCTTTGCTCATCGTACGCCTCGCCTTTCGCAAGCCATTGGATCCGCGGGATCCGCGTCTCAGTCAAAACTGGGAATAATGTTGGCCTTGTCGATCATATCGATCGGCAACAGGAACTCATGGTCTTCTACCTGCACCACGACGTCCTGTTCTTCTACACCGCGCAGAAGGCCCTGAAAGTTGCGCCGCCCTTCAAAGGGCGAGCGCAGCCTGATCTTCACTTGTTCACCGGCAAATTTTGCAAACTGATCAATAGTGAACAGTGGGCGTTCCATGCCTGGCGAGGAAACTTCGAGGGTGTATTCAACGGCGATCGGATCTTCAACATCCAGCACACCGCTGATCTGGCGGCTGACAATGGCGCAATCGTCCACCAGCACACCGCCCTCTTTATCGATATAAACGCGCAACATTGAGTGGCGACCTTGAGCCGAAAACTCAATACCCCAGCATTCATAGCCTAGGGCCACGATCACCGGGGCCAACAAGGCCTGCAACTCTTCTAGCTTGCTCGACACCTGAACCCCCTCGTGCATGTATGTGCATGCTGTGCAAAATAAAAAAATGGGCGAAACGCCCATCCTTGAAACGCCGTCGAACAGCGGCGTTGAAAGTGTCCAGCTAACAAAAAGCCCCTTAAAAGGGGCTCCGCTAAAACTGGTTGCGGGGGCCGGATTTGAACCGACGACCTTCGGGTTATGAGCCCGACGAGCTACCAGACTGCTCCACCCCGCGACAAAGCTGGGGCGGAAGTATACGACCGATCCCTTGCAGGGTCAATGTAACCTTCCACCTACAAGAAAGCCCGCAACTGCGGGCTCTCCTGATAATTGGTACCGAGAAGGGGACTCGAACCCCTACACCCTATGGGCACAACCACCTCAAGGTTGCGTGTCTACCAATTCCACCACCTCGGCAATACAGCGCTTACAACCTTCTTACTTCTGCTCTTGAGCTGGAGGTACGTCAGTCGCTGGAGTAGCCGACTTTTGCTCTTGAAGCACCGGGACATCATCAGAAGCCGGTTTTGCTTTTGGCACTTCCAACACTGCCGGGTTCGGGAGACCTTCTTGAGTCAGCACATGAGCTTTCTCTTTAGCAAAGTAACCTAACCCCAAGCTGGTTATGAAGAAACCGGCGGCGAGTATAGCAGTAAACTTACTAAGAAAGGTAGAGGAACCTTGGCTTCCGAACACAGTATTTGAAGCACCTGCACCGAAAGACGCACCAGCATCCGCACCTTTACCCTGTTGCAACAAAACCAGGGCAACTACGCCCAGGGCAGCCAACAGATGAAAAACGACTACGACTGTTTCCAGCATTTTTTCAGTTTCCCGCGGCGCGACAGATCGCACCGAACTCATCTGCATTCAGGGAGGCTCCACCAATGAGCCCCCCATCGATATCCGGCATGCCGAACAGTTCGACCGCATTGGCCGCCTTCACGCTGCCGCCGTATAGAAGACGCACACCTTGTGCGACTTCAGAATTCTCTGCCGCCAACTGCGCGCGGATGGCTGAGTGCACATCCTGCGCCTGTTGCGGTGTAGCAGTCAGCCCGGTGCCAATGGCCCAGACCGGCTCGTAAGCAATGACAGCTTTTGCAAATGCACCAACACCCAGCTCTTCGATGATGCTGCCCAGCTGACGCGAGACAACTTCCAGCGTCTTGCCCGATTCGCGCTGCTCCAGGGTCTCCCCTATGCACAACACCGGGATCAAGCCACAAGCCTGTGCCGCTGCAAACTTGCGATTGAGCATCTGATCGCTCTCACCCATCAACTGGCGGCGCTCGGAGTGCCCGACAAGCACATAGGCACAACCCGCATCAACCAACTGACTCGGCGCAATCTCACCGGTCAACGCACCCTGGGCGGGTTCCACCGCAGAATTCTGCGCGCCGACCTGAATCGACTGACCTTTCAAGCCATCAACCACTTGGCCGATATGCAGGAAAGGCGGAAAAACCGCGATATCAACACCGCCAGGCAAGGCCAGGTGACGAAGGCCATTGATCAGCTCAGCGACACTGGCGCGGGTACCGTGCATCTTCCAGTTACCAGCTACCATAGTGCGACGCATGCTGTACCCCGTCGGTCAAAGTGGGCGCAGATGTTACCCAACCACATCACCACTGGCAAGCCGAATTCAGGCGCAAACTTCAGTTACCAGTTTTGCCAGGTCTTCAGCATGGCCGCGAACCTGCGTTTCGTCGTCGCCTTCGACCATGACACGCACCAGAGGCTCTGTGCCGGACTTGCGCAACAACACGCGACCACGGCCTGCCATTGCAAGGGTGACGCGCTCGCATGCCTCTTTCACAGCCGGATGCTCGATCGGGTTTTCGCCGCCGCCAAAACGCACGTTGAGCAGCACTTGCGGACACTTGCGCAGCGCTTGGCGCGCCTGGGCCAGGCTCTCCTTGCGACGACGCAGAGACAGCAGGACCTGCAGCGCAGCGATGATCGCATCACCGGTGGTGGTGTGCTGGAAGCAGACAACATGCCCGGAATTCTCGCCGCCCACCAGCCAGTTGCGCTCAAGCAGCTCAGCGATCACATAGCGGTCACCGACGTTGGCGCGCACGAACGGAATGCCCAGGTCCGCCAAGGCCAGCTCGAGTCCAAGGTTGCTCATCAGCGTACCGACGACGCCACCTTGCAGCTTGTTACGCTCGTGCAGGTCACGGGCAATGATGAACAAGAGATCATCACCATCGACGATGGCCCCGGTGTGGTCCACCATGAGTACACGATCACCATCCCCATCAAAAGCAATACCCAGATCGGCATGCTCGGCGAGGACAGCCGCCTGCAACTGCTCCATGTGCGTGGAGCCGCAGTTGTCGTTGATGTTCAAACCGTTAGGCTGGGCCGACAGCACCGTGACGTCCGCGCCCAACTCCTTGAACACGCTAGGTGCCACCTTGTAGGTAGCACCATGCGCGCAATCGACCACAATTTTCAGGCCGGCGAAGTTGGTGCTGCTGGGCACACTGCTCTTGCAGAACTCGATATAACGGCCGGACGCGTCATTGATACGCGATACCTTGCCCAGCTTACCGGACTCAACCACCGTCATCGGCGCATCCAGCAGCTCTTCGATCATCAACTCGATTTCGTCCGGCAGTTTGGTGCCCTGCCCCGAAAAGAACTTGATGCCATTGTCGTCATGGGGATTGTGCGAGGCGCTGATCACGATGCCGGCTTCAGCGTGAAAGGTACGCGTCAGGTAAGCGATCGCTGGCGTAGGCATCGGCCCCAGCAACATCACATCGGCACCCGCCGCGGACAGGCCTGCTTCCAGCGCGGACTCGAACATATACCCCGAGATGCGGGTGTCCTTGCCCACCAGGATACGGCACGCGCCCATACTGCGGAACGCCATACCCGCTGCCCAACCCAGCTTGAGCATGAAATCGGGGGTAATCGGGAATTCGCCGACCCGACCACGGATACCGTCGGTGCCAAAGTATTTTTTAGTCATAAGTGCTCCATCATTCTTATTCGGCTGATTCTACCGTGCTAATCATACGCACCACATCCACTGTCTCGGCGACATCGTGCACACGCAAGATACGCGCGCCCTTGGCTACCGCAAGCGCTGCCAGTGCAAGTCCACCGTACAACCGCTCGCCCACCGGACGATTCAGGGCGAGCCCTATCATGCTCTTGCGCGAAACGCCGACCAACAGCGGCCGACCAAGGCGATGCAGGGACTCCATATGCTTGAACAGGCTTAAATTGTGCTGCAGGGTCTTGGCGAAGCCGAAGCCGGGGTCGAGGATGATCTTGTGCGCAGCAATTCCGACGGCAGCGCACTGAGAAATTCGCTCAGCGAGAAAACCACTCACTTCGCCGACCAGGTCATCGTAGTGAGGGCTGTCCTGCATGTTGCCTGGCTCGCCGCGCATATGCATCAGGCACACCGGCAAACCGGTCGCCGCGGCGGCATCAAGGGCGCCGTCACGCTGCAGAGCGCGCACATCGTTGATCAGTCCTGCCCCCAGGCGCGCAGTTTCGCGCATTACCGCAGGCGTCGACGTATCCACCGAAATGATCACGTCCAGCTCACGCGCTATACGCTCGACGATTGGCGCCACTCTCTCCAGCTCCTCCAAGGGAGAAACCATACGTGCGCCAGGCCGAGTCGACTCACCACCGACATCAATCAGCGTCGCGCCGGCCGCCACCATCGCCTCGGCATGACGCAGGGCTGCATCAAGCTGGCTGAAGCGGCCACCATCGGAAAAGGAGTCGGGCGTTACGTTGAGGATGCCCATGACATGCGCATGAGCCAAATCAAGAACCCGGTTGCCGCAAGGCAACCGGGTGGAGGACGACACGGAAGTCATTTCAAACCTTAGACGTCAGCTGCAGGGCCGCCGATCGGAGTTTCAGGGCGTTCGTTCTGAACCACGGGCGGAGTGCCCGAAGTGCCCGAACCACCTTCCCAATCGCGAGGCTCGCGCGGCGTACGGCCGGCCATGATGTCGTCGATCTGGTCGGCATCAATGGTCTCGTACTTCATCAACGCATCAGCCATGGCGTCCAGCTTGTCGCGGTTGTCGGTCAGGATCTGCTTGGCCGTGCCGTAGCACTGGTCAATGATGCTGCGCACCTCGGAATCGATCAGCTTGGCGGTCTCGCCGGAGAAGCTGGCGCTTTGACCGCCGCCGCCACGACCCAGGAACACCTCACCTTCTTCCTCGGCATACATCAACGGGCCAAGTTTCTCCGACAAGCCCCATTTGGTCACCATGTTCCGCGCAATTTGACTCGCACGCATGATGTCGTTGGAGGCACCTGTCGTCACACCGTCAAAGCCCAGGGTCATTTCCTCGGCGATACGACCGCCGTAGAGGGAACAGATCTGGCTGATCAACGCACGCTTGGAGAGGCTGTAACGATCCTCTTCCGGCAGGAACATGGTGACGCCCAGCGCCCGCCCACGGGGAATGATCGAGACTTTGTAGACCGGGTCGTGCTCAGGCACAACACGGCCGACGATGGCGTGACCCGCTTCGTGGTAGGCCGTGTTCTGCTTCTCTTTTTCGGACATGACCATGGATTTGCGCTCGGCGCCCATCATGATCTTGTCTTTCGCCAGTTCGAACTCTTTCATTTCAACGATGCGCTTGCCGGTACGGGCAGCGAACAGCGACGCCTCGTTGACCAGGTTAGCAAGGTCGGCACCGGAGAAACCCGGCGTACCCCGTGCAATCACGGCCGGAGCCACGTCGTCGCCCATGGGAACTTTGCGCATGTGCACTTTCAGGATCTGTTCGCGGCCACGGATATCCGGCAAGCCCACCACAACCTGACGGTCGAAACGGCCTGGACGCAGCAATGCAGGGTCAAGCACGTCCGGACGGTTGGTGGCGGCGATGACGATGATGCCATCGTTCATTTCAAAGCCGTCCATCTCAACCAGCAATTGGTTAAGGGTTTGCTCACGCTCATCATGACCACCGCCCATGCCGGCGCCACGATGGCGGCCGACGGCGTCGATTTCATCGATAAAGATGATGCATGGCGCGTGCTTCTTGGCTTGTTCGAACATATCGCGAACACGGCTGGCACCCACGCCGACGAACATTTCGACGAAGTCGGAACCGGAGATGGTGAAGAAAGGCACCTTGGCTTCGCCGGCAATCGCCTTGGCCAGCAAGGTTTTACCGGTACCCGGAGGACCGACCATCAGTACGCCACGAGGAATGCGGCCGCCCAGGCGCTGGAACTTGCCCGGGTCACGCAGAAACTCGACCAGCTCGCCGACTTCTTCCTTGGCTTCGTCACAACCGGCGACGTCAGCCAGAGTGGTCTTCACCTGATCCTCGGAGAGCAGGCGCGCCTTGCTCTTGCCGAAACTCATAGGCCCGCCCTTGCCTCCCGCACCGCCTTGCATCTGGCGCATGAAGAACATGAACACGGCGATGATCACCAGGATCGGGAAGCTGGCCACCAGCAGTTGGGTCCAGATGCTCTGCTGCTCGGGCTGCTTGCCTTCCACAACGACCTTGTTGTCCACCAGGTCGCCGATCAGACCGTTGTCCTGGATTGCCGGACGAATGGTCTTGAAGCTGTCGCCATCAATTCGTTTGCCGGTAATCACGTAGCCATCAACCGCTACGCGCTCGACCTTGCCATCCTTGACTTGCTGGATGAAGTCGGAATAGTTGAGGGTCTGCGGCTCGTTAGGGCTGGAGAAGTTGTTCATCACCGTCACCAGGACAGCCGCGATGATCAACCACAGGATCAGATTCTTTGCCATATCGTTCAATTAACTACCCTCTGAAGCAAGCTCCGCTACTGGCGCGTGCTTCGCATGATATTCACCGGCCTAACTTACTACATTACCTACAACTCTGGCAGGCGCCGTCTGTAACCCTTTGTGAAACTTTGACTACACAATATTCGTAAAGCTTCGTGACGAAAGCGAAATAAAAAAACCTATCGCCCTCCTCGAATTCCTCAAAAACGCTCTTCGCTCGTAGCGCCTTCTACGCCGCGGAAGCCGCGGCAGAGCAGATATTGCTCCCGAGACCGGTCTCGGGAAGAGTCAGGCTTGCGCGTCTGCACCTTGTCGAACAGCTTGCGGATGTTCTTGTGGTACTCGTCAAACCCTTCGCCCTGAAAGACTTTCACCAGAAAATCACCACCAGGACGCAGAACCCGACCCGCCAAATCCAGCGCCAGCTCACAAAGGAACATCGCGCGCGGCATATCGACGGCCGGTAATCCACTCATATTGGGGGCCATGTCGGAAATCACAAGGTCTACCTGGGAATTTCCCACAGCCTCAAGAATCTGTGCGAGCACAGCGTCCTGGGTGAAATCACCGTGAACAAAGGTCACATCCGGGATGCTGTCCATCTCCAGGATGTCGGAAGCGATCAAGCGGCCTTGCCCACCAATCAGACGACTGGTCACCTGGGACCAGCCACCCGGCGCCGCGCCCAGATCAATAACGCTCATGCCGGGACGGATCAATTTGTCCTTGTCCTGGATCTCCAGCAGCTTGTAGCTGGCCCGGGAACGGTAGCCGTCCTTCTGCGCCTTTTTGACGTAAGGATCGTTGAAATGTTCTTGTAGCCACTTAAGGCTGGTTTTGGAACGGGCCACGGGCCACCTCGAAAAATAAAACGGGTCGTGATTAACTGGGCGGTCCCGGACTCGCTCGGGTAAACTGGCCGCCGCTTTTTACAAGATCAGACGCAGGGGTCAGATTATGCCGCTCACTCAAGAGCAGAAGAAACAGTACAAGTCCATTGGCCACCATCTGAAACCAGTTCTGATTGTGGCAGATAACGGCTTGACTGAAGGTGTGTTAGCCGAATTTGAACGCGCACTGAACGATCACGAACTGATCAAGATCAAGGTCAACATCCTTGATCGCGAGGCGCGCCTGGCTGCCATTGCAGAACTGTGCAAGGTGGGCAAAGCGGACCTGGTTCAGGTCATCGGCAAGATGGCGCTGCTGTATCGCAAGAACTTCAGCGTCAACAAGCAACTGTCGAACGTTCATCGCTTCAAGTAAAACAAGGGCTACGGGCGTGCTTCGCGCGCCCCGCCACTCCATCCCGGTGCGGGTTGTACAACCAGCACCAGGCCGGAGAACCCTAGCACAAGATAGCTGAATAGCTGCCAGCGCAACGCTTCCGGCAGCCAGACATGCACAATGCTATACATTGCGCACGCATACAGAGCCATCAACAGCAGTTGCCCGCGCATATCCCGCCACAAACTCCCCACGCCCTCGGCCTTGACCAGCACCAACGCCTGCAGAGCCACGCACGCCGCCGCAAAACCTACCAGCAACGCACTGAGCATTCCATCGATCTCATCGATCAGCAACGGCGCCAAGCCAATCAGGCCCAGCGCCGGTAATACGCAAATGTGCAACAACCACAGGCCGCCGACCCAGAGCATCTGGGAGAGCTGCCAAAGCATGGCGCCCGCCCGAAGCGGGCGCCGTCTTTCAGATGTGACGAACTTCAACAATCTCGTACTCAATCACGCCGCCAGGGGTCTTTACAGACACCACATCCCCTTCTTCCTTGGCGATCAAGGCGCGGGCAAGCGGTGAACCGACGGAGATCTTGCCCAGTTTGAAGTCAGCCTCGTCTTCGCCAACGATGTGATAAACAACGCGCTCGTCCGTCTCGACGTTGGCGATTTCCACGGTGGTCCCGAAAATCACCTTGCCAGTATGTGGAATGGTCGTCACGTCGATGATCACCGCGTTCTGCATGCGGCCTTCGATGTCGCGGATACGCGCCTCGACCATACCCTGCTGCTCACGGGCAGCGTGATACTCGGCGTTTTCCTTCAAGTCACCCAGTTCGCGGGCCGTACCTATGTCCTGGCTCAGCTTTGGACGGACGACCTTGGTCAGGTGGGCGTGTTCCTCTTCCAGGGCGCGAGCGCCCTGAACGGTCATCGGGTATTTGGTTATGCTCATGCCTTCAATCCTGCGTGTAGATCCTGCAAGCGACGCACGGTCTTTTCCGGACCGAACTTGAGCGCTTCGCAGATGGCTTCGCCTGCAGCAATGGTGGTGGTGCAGTAGATCTTGTGCTGCAAGGCATTACGACGAATGGAGTAGGAGTCCGCGATCGACTGGCGACCTTCGGTGGTGTTGATGATCAAGGTGACTTCGTCATTCTTGATCATGTCGACCACGTGCGGACGGCCTTCCGTCACCTTGTTCACGCGACGCACTTTCAGGCCGGCAGCTTCGATAAGCTTGGCGGTCCCGGCGGTGGCCACGACTTTAAAACCCAAGTTGATCAGATCACGGGCCACGCCTGCAACCAGAGGCTTGTCATCATCACGCACGCTGATGAACGCGGTACCGCCGGTCGGCAGCACTTCGCTGGCGCCCATTTGGGCCTTGGCGAACGCTTCGCCGAAGGTATCCCCCACGCCCATCACTTCACCGGTGGACTTCATTTCCGGGCCCAGAATCGGGTCCACGCCAGGGAATTTGGCGAAGGGGAACACCGCCTCTTTCACGCTGTAGAAGTTCGGAATGATTTCCTTGGTGAAGCCGATTTCCTTCAGGGTCTTACCGGCCATCACGCGGGCAGCGATCATGGCCAGGGACACACCGATGCACTTGGATACAAACGGCACGGTACGCGAAGCACGCGGGTTGACTTCGATGACGTAGATGTCTTCGCCTTGCAGCGCCAACTGAACGTTCATCAGGCCGACCACGCCCAGCTCCAGGGCCATTTTCTTGACCTGTTCGCGCATCTCGTCCTGGATGTGCGCGGGCAGCGAGTATGGCGGCAGCGAGCACGCGGAGTCACCGGAGTGAACACCCGCCTGTTCGATGTGCTGCATGATCGCGCCGATCACCACGTCGGTGCCGTCGCAAACCGCGTCCACGTCCATCTCGATGGCGCAGTTGAGGAAGTGGTCGAGCAGCACCGGGCTGTCGTTGGAGACTTTTACCGCATCACGCAGGTAGCGCTTGAGCTCGTCTTCTTCGTAGACGATCTCCATCGCACGCCCGCCCAGTACGTAGGACGGACGCACCACCAGCGGGTAGCCGATCTTGCTGGCGGCGCGAATGGCTTCTTCTTCGCTGCGCACGGTGGCGTTCGGCGGCTGACGCAGGTTCAGGCGCTCGACCATTTGCTGGAAGCGCTCACGGTCTTCTGCGCGGTCGATGGCGTCCGGGCTGGTGCCAATGATCGGCACACCGGCGGCTTCCAGGGCACGCGCCAGTTTCAGCGGGGTTTGGCCACCGTACTGGACGATCACGCCTTTGGGCTTCTCGACGCGACAGATTTCCAAGACGTCTTCCAGGGTTACCGGCTCGAAGTACAGACGGTCGGAGGTGTCGTAGTCAGTGGAAACCGTTTCCGGGTTGCAGTTGACCATGATGGTCTCGTACCCGTCTTCGCGCAGCGCGAGGGCGGCGTGTACGCAGCAATAATCGAACTCGATGCCCTGGCCGATGCGGTTCGGACCGCCGCCCAGGATGATGATCTTGTCGCGGCCCGACGGCGCGGCTTCGCACTCTTCCTCGTAGGTGGAGTACAGGTAGGCAGTGTCGGTGGCGAACTCGGCGGCGCAGGTGTCAACGCGCTTGTAGACCGGGAAAATATCCAGCTTGTGGCGATGGGTACGCAGGTTTTTCTCGGTCACACCCAGCAACTTGGCCAGACGCTGGTCGGAGAAGCCTTTGCGCTTGAGGCGGAACATCAGGTCGCGGTCGATGGACGACAGACCGAGGGTCTTGACCTTCTCTTCTTCCTTGATCAGGTCTTCGATCTGCACCAGGAACCAAGGGTCGATCATGTTCATGCCAAAGATGTCTTCGACGGTCATGCCCGCACGGAACGCGTCAGCCACGTACCAGATGCGCTCGGCGCCCGGCACGGTCAGCTCGCGCTTGAGCACGCTCATGCTTTCCGGGTTGCTCAGGTCAAGTTTCTCGTCCAGGCCGCAAACGCCTACTTCCAGGCCACGCAGGGCTTTCTGCAGGGATTCCTGGAAGGTTCGGCCGATGGCCATGACTTCACCGACCGACTTCATCTGAGTGGTCAGGCGCGCGTCGGCCTTGGGGAATTTCTCGAAGGCAAAACGCGGCAGCTTGGTCACAACGTAGTCGATAGACGGCTCGAAAGACGCCGGCGTAGCGCCGCCGGTGATTTCGTTTTGCAGCTCGTCCAAGGTGTAACCGATCGCCAGCTTGGCCGCGATACGTGCGATCGGGAAGCCGGTGGCTTTCGATGCCAGTGCCGAAGAACGCGATACACGCGGGTTCATCTCGATCACGACCATGCGGCCGGTGTCCGGGCAGATGCCGAACTGAACGTTGGAACCACCGGTTTCAACGCCGATCTCACGCAATACCGCCAAGGAGGCGTTACGCATGATCTGGTATTCCTTGTCCGTCAGGGTCTGCGCCGGAGCAACGGTGATCGAGTCGCCGGTGTGGACGCCCATCGGGTCGAAGTTTTCGATGGAGCAGACGATGATGCAATTGTCCTTTTTGTCGCGGACAACCTCCATCTCGTACTCTTTCCAGCCGATCAGGGATTCGTCGATCAGTAGCTCTTTGGTCGGCGACAGATCCAGACCACGGGCGCAGATTTCTTCGAACTCTTCACGGTTGTAAGCAATGCCGCCACCGGTGCCGCCCATGGTGAAGGACGGACGGATGATGCAGGGGAAGCCCAGCTTTTCGAGAACGGCATTGGCCTCTTCCATGCTGTGGGCGATACCGGAGCGCGGGCAGTCAAGGCCGATGGACTTCATGGCCTTGTCGAAACGCGAGCGGTCTTCCGCCTTGTCGATGGTGTCGGCGTTTGCACCGATCATCTCTACGCCGAACTTTTCCAGGACGCCTTCGCGCTCCAGGTCCAGGGCGCAGTTCAGGGCGGTCTGGCCGCCCATGGTCGGCAGCAGTGCGTCCGGACGCTCTTTCTCGATGATCTTGGCAACGGTCTGCCACTTGATCGGCTCGATGTAGGTGGCGTCGGCCATGTCCGGGTCGGTCATGATGGTGGCCGGGTTGGAGTTCACCAGGATGACGCGGTAGCCCTCTTCGCGCAGCGCTTTACAGGCCTGGGCGCCGGAGTAGTCGAACTCGCAGGCCTGGCCGATCACGATCGGGCCAGCGCCGAGAATCAGGATGCTTTTTATGTCTGTACGTTTTGGCATGGGTTTGTCACTCAAATCCGCAGGTCAGTCGGCAAGCCGTCTTGAACATTCTTTGAAGAGCCTGCGGGGGCCACCGAGGTCGGGGCCGCCCGCAGGCTGCTCAGTCAGCGTCGCTTGGCCATCTCATTGATGAAACGGTCGAACAGCGGCGCTACGTCGTTCGGGCCGGGGCTGGCTTCAGGGTGGCCCTGGAAGCTGAACGCGCTCTTATCGGTGCGCTCGATGCCTTGCAGGGAGCCGTCGAACAGCGACTTGTGAATGGCGCGCACGTTCGCCGGCAGGGTCGCTTCATCCACCGCAAAACCGTGGTTCTGGCTGGTGATCATCACGGCGCCGGTGTCCAGGTCTTGCACAGGGTGGTTGGCGCCGTGGTGGCCGTGGCCCATTTTCAGGGTCTTGGCGCCGGAGGCGAGGGCCAGCAACTGGTGGCCGAGGCAGATACCGAACACCGGAATGTCGGTTTCCAGCACGTCCTTGATGGCCTGGATGGCGTAGTCGCATGGCTCCGGGTCACCCGGGCCGTTGGACAGGAACACACCGTCCGGCTGCAGGGCGAGCACATCGCTGGCCGGGGTTTGTGCTGGCACCACGGTGACGCGGCAACCGCGCTCAACCAGCATGCGCAGGATGTTGTACTTGACGCCGTAGTCGTATGCGACCACGTGGTAAGGCAGGTCGGCAGCTTCGATGGTCGCGTGGCTGTCGGTCTTCAAGTCCCAGACAGTGGAGCGCCATTCGTACTTCTCTTTGACGCTGACGACTTTCGCCAGGTCCATGCCTTTAAGGCCAGGAAAACCTTGCGCCGCGGCAATCGCCGCCTCTTCGGAGATATTCTCACCGACCATGATGCAGCCGTTCTGCGAGCCTTTTTCACGCAGGATGCGTGTCAGGCGGCGCGTATCGATACCGGCGATCGCCACAACGTTGTTGGCTTTCAGGTAATCGGAGAGCGACATCGTGTTACGCCAGTTGCTCGCAACCAATGGCAGGTCACGAATCACCAGACCGGCCGACCAGACACGATCAGACTCGACGTCTTCCGGTGTAGTACCGGTGTTGCCGATGTGCGGATAGGTCAGGGTAACGATCTGTTGGGCGTAGGAAGGATCGGTAAGGATTTCCTGATAGCCGGTCATGGCGGTGTTGAACACCACCTCTCCAACGGTTTGACCGTCGGCTCCAATGGCTTCGCCGCGAAAAATGCTGCCATCAGCAAGGGCGAGTATGGCTGGCTTAGTCAAGAAGACCTCCCGTAAATAAAGCCTGAAAGGGCGATCGCAGGTTGCAAAAAAGCGGAGTGACGTATGGACACGTCACCCCGCTTCTTCACTGAATTATTCTGCGCGCTTTTAGTGGACACACTAAAGCTGTAGCTTACAGAAAAAGGCTTTTTTGGTCCACCGCTAATGAGCCTTAAAGGCAGGGGAATGCGACAGGGCGTCGCTTAGCGGGTAAAAACGGGGCCTAAGCATAAGCTTGAGGCCCTGTTTTAGCTACTGATCAGTGCAGATCCAGCACATCACGCATGTCGTACAGACCTGGCTCGCGACCTTCCAACCAGAGCGCAGCACGTACCGCACCCTTGGCAAACGTCATGCGGCTGGACGCCTTGTGCGTGATTTCCAGGCGCTCGCCTTCACTGGCGAACAACACGGTGTGATCACCCACCACATCGCCACCGCGCACCGTAGCAAACCCAATGGTGTCACGCGCACGCGCGCCGGTATGGCCTTCACGACCGTACACCGCCACTTTCGACAAATCGCGGCCCAGCGCATCGGCAATCGCTTCACCCATGCGCAAGGCAGTGCCCGACGGCGCATCGATCTTGTGACGGTGATGGGTCTCGATAATCTCGATATCCGCCTCGTCACCCAACACCCGCGCAGCAAGGTCGAGCAATTTGAGCGACAGGTTCACGCCGACGCTGAAGTTGGCGGCGAAGACGATGGGAATACCCTTGCCCGCCTCCACCAGCAATTGCTTTTGTTCAGGCGTCAAACCGGTGGTGCCGATTACCATGGCTTTGCCCGCCTTGCGGCAGAACGCCAGGTTTTTCAGCATCACCTCCGGCAGGGTGAAATCGATCAGCACATCGAACTCGTCGGCTACCTGCTCCAGGCTGCCGGACAACGAAACGCCGATACGTCCCAGTGACGCCAGCTCACCGGCATCCGCGCCGATCAGCGTGCTGCCCGGGCGAACGATCGCCGCCGTCAGCCCGGACGCCGGTGAACGCAGCTGCACCGCCTCCACCAGCGTCTTGCCCATGCGCCCGGCTGCGCCCATCACGGCTATACGTCGCATAGTCAACTCCTTACAGGTCGCCGAAGAAGCGCTTCACGCCATCGAAAAAGCCGGTGGTTTTCGGCGAATGGGAGTCATCGCCCTCCAGGGAGCTGCGGAACTCTTCAAGCAGCTCGCGCTGACGACGCCCCAGATTGACCGGCGTTTCAACCGCGACGCGACACATCAGGTCGCCCGCTCCACCACCGCGCACCGGCGCAACGCCTTTGCCACGGATACGGAACTGCTTGCCGGTCTGAGTACCTTCAGGGATCTTCAGTTTGACGCGACCATCGAGCGTCGGGATTTCCAGCTCGCCACCCAGGGCGGCATCGACAAAGCTGATCGGCACTTCGCAGAACAGGTGCTTGCCGTCGCGCTGGAAGATCGAGTGCTCACGCACACTGATCACCACGTACAGGTCGCCCGTAGGGCCACCCTGGGCACCCGCCTCGCCTTCACCCGACAAGCGAATGCGGTCACCGGTATCCACGCCCGCCGGCACTTTCACCGACAGCGTCTTGTACTCTTCGACACGACCTTCGCCGTGGCAGGCGTCGCACGGATCGGAAATGATCTTGCCCTGGCCATGGCAACGCGGGCAGGTCTGCTGCACCGAGAAAAAGCCTTGCTGCATGCGGACCTGACCGATGCCGCCACAGGTCGGACAGGTGATCGGCGACGAGCCTTTCTTGGCACCCGAACCATCACACGGCTTGCAGTTGACCAGCGTTGGCACGCGGATATTGACGCTGGTGCCGCGTACGGCTTCCTCTAGGTTCAATTCCAGGGTGTAGCGCAAATCGCTGCCACGCTGGGCGCCGCCACGCTGACCGCCCCGGCCACCGCCGAAGAAATCACTGAATACGTCGCCGAAAATGTCGGAGAAGTTCTGACCACCAAACCCGGCACCGCCGCCGCCCATGCTCGGGTCGACGCCCGCATGGCCATACTGGTCGTAGGCCGCACGCTTGTTGGGATCAGACAAACATTCGTAGGCCTCGTTGGCCTCCTTGAACATCTCTTCGGATTCTTTGCTGTCCGGATTACGGTCCGGGTGATGCTTCATCGCCAGGCGACGGTAGGCCTTCTTCAGGTCCGCCTCGCTGGAGCCGCGCTCCACACCCAACACTTCGTAATAGTCACGCTTTGCCATAAGTCTTTGCACTCTTAAGGACGTTCGGCCAGACCCTCCTGAGCCCTGCCAAACTCGTTGAGCCCCAATACAGGCCCGGACCCAACTCACGTCAATTCAACGATCCTGGTCGTTACTACTTTCAGCCAGGGACCCGGCCAAAACGCGGTATTTATTGCTCGGAAAGCAGGAGCATTCCCGATCACACCGCCAGCATCCGAACGCTGTCGCATGCTGTAAAAATTCGTATACCCCAGACACGCCAACGCGGGAGCAAGCTCCCGCGCGGCGACATCCTACCAGTCACCGCTTGAAAGCGGTCAACCGGACAACCGACTTACTTGTTGTCTTTGACTTCTTCGAACTCGGCATCGACAACGTCATCGTGCTTGGCTTCAGGCTCTGCCTGCTGCGCTGCACCTTCAGTTGGCTGGCCTTGTTCGGCATACATTTTCTGAGCGACTGGCGCGGAGACTTTGGACAGCTCCTCGATCTTGGCTTCGATAGCGGCCTTGTCGTCGCCTTTGACGGCGGCTTCCAGGGCAACCACGGCAGCTTCGATTGCGGCCTTCTCTTCAGCAGTCACTTTATCGCCAGCGTCAGCGACCATTTTGCGCGTCGAGTGAACCAGGGCATCACCCTGGTTACGGGCGCCGGCCAGTTCGGCAAACTTGGCATCCGCATCGGCGTTGGCTTCAGCATCACGAATCATCTGTTGAATTTCTTCATCAGACAGACCGGAGTTGGCCTTGATGGTGATCTTCTGCTCTTTGCCGGTCGCCTTGTCTTTCGCGCCGACGTGCAGGATGCCGTTGGCGTCGATGTCGAAGGTCACTTCGATTTGTGGCACGCCACGCGGTGCAGGTGGAATCTCGGCCAGGTCGAACTTGCCCAGGGACTTGTTCTGAGCAGCCTGCTTACGCTCACCTTGCAGCACGTGAATGGTCACAGCGCCCTGGTTGTCGTCGGCAGTCGAGAACACCTGGGATTTCTTGGTAGGAATCGTGGTGTTTTTCTCGATCAGCGCAGTCATAACGCCGCCCATGGTTTCGATACCCAGGGTCAGCGGGCTCACGTCCAGCAGCAGCACGTCTTTGACGTCACCGGCCAATACCGCGCCCTGGATGGCAGCACCCATGGCAACCGCTTCGTCCGGGTTCACGTCTTTACGTGCTTCCTTGCCGAAGAACTCGGTAACTTTCTGCTGCACCAGCGGCATGCGGGTCTGGCCGCCCACCAGGATCACGTCGTTGATGGAACCCACGTCGATACCGGCGTCTTTCAGGGCGATGCGGCATGGCTCGATGGTGCGCTGAACCAGGTCTTCAACCAGTGCTTCCAACTTGGCGCGAGAAATCTTCACGTTCAAGTGCTTAGGACCGGTGGCATCGGCAGTGATGTACGGCAGGTTCACGTCGGTCGACATGCTCGAGGACAGCTCGATCTTGGCTTTCTCAGCGGCTTCTTTCAGGCGCTGCATCGCCAGCGGGTCACCCTTGAGGTTCATGCCGCTTTCTTTCTTGAATTCGTCAACGAGGTAGTCGATCAGACGAATGTCAAAGTCTTCACCACCGAGGAAGGTGTCGCCGTTGGTGGCCAACACTTCGAACTGGTGCTCACCGTCAACTTCAGCGATCTCGATGACGGAGACGTCGAAAGTACCACCACCCAGGTCATAAACGATCACGGTGTGGTCGCCTTTGGCCTTATCCATGCCGTAAGCCAGAGCGGCTGCGGTAGGTTCGTTGATAATACGTTTTACGTCCAGGCCCGCGATGCGGCCGGCGTCTTTGGTCGCCTGGCGCTGGCTGTCGTTGAAGTAGGCCGGAACGGTGATCACCGCTTCAGTCACGGTTTCACCGAGGTAGTCTTCGGCAGTCTTTTTCATCTTTTTCAAGACTTCAGCCGAGATCTGCGGCGCCGACATCTTGTTGCCGTTTACTTCAACCCAGGCGTCACCATTGTCAGCCTTGGCGATTTTGTAAGGCACCATCTTGATGTCTTTCTGTACGACTTCTTCGTCGAACTTACGACCGATCAGACGCTTTACCGCGTACAGAGTGTTGTGCGGGTTGGTCACGGCCTGACGCTTGGCCGACTGACCTACGAGGATCTCGCCGTCGTTGGCGTAAGCGATGATCGACGGCGTGGTACGCGCGCCTTCAGCGTTCTCGATAACTTTGGCCTTGCCGTTTTCCATGACCGAGACGCACGAGTTGGTGGTCCCCAGGTCGATGCCGATAATTTTACCCATGATTGACTCTCCCGAAACTTGAATTTGGTTGCCGCAGCAGTGGTGGCTAACTGCGGTAGCACTTAAACGCTTGACTTATAGATGGGGGCCTTGCGGCGTATTTCAAGCCTGCTCATCAATAGAAGGCGAAACGGGTGCCGGAGCCTTGCTCACCACCACCATCGCCGGGCGCAGCAAGCGACCATTGAGCAGATAACCTTTCTGGAACACCTTCAATACGCTGTTTGGTTCCAGGTCATGGCTTTCCTGCATCGCCATGGCTTGGTGATGTTCAGCGTTGAACGGTTCGCCGCCGGCTGGATCAATGGCTTCCAACTGATAACGCTTCAGGGTGTCCTGGAACATTTTCAGGGTCAGTTCGATCCCTTCGCGCATCGCACGGATGTTCTCGTCGTCCGGGTTGGACAACTCAAGACCGCGCTCCAGGCTGTCGATGATCGGCAGCAAATCTGCAGCGAATTTTTCCAGTGCGAATTTGTGAGCCTTCTCTACGTCCTGCTCGGCACGGCGGCGGACGTTCTGCAGATCGGCGGCAACACGCAAAGACTGATCCTGCGCAGCGGCCAATTGCTCTTCGAGCACTTGCACACGAGTCGCCAGCTCATCGCCGACAGCCGAATTGGCGTCTGGAGTTTGCGTATCCTGCGTCTGTTCGTCAGCCATAGTTTTCTCCTTTCAAATCCTGCGCGAACTCAACTCGCGCTTCTGTTCCGGTATATGGGGCCACAATTTCCAGGTTCAAGGGCACGGGCGTTACCAAAAGTCTTTCAATTGACCTTCGTCAATTCTTGCTCGGTCATTCCCAATTGCGCTTAAAAAACGCTCAAACCAAGCAAATCAAGCTAAGCATCAGGATTGTCAGCCCCGAACAAAACACTGTATAAATAACCAGACCTAAAGCCTGGGAGCGGCCGTCATGCTCGTGCACTTGTCCGTACATAACTACGCCATCGTTGAACATCTGGATCTTGAACTGGATCGCGGGATGAGCGTAATCACAGGCGAAACCGGCGCCGGCAAGTCGATCATGCTCGACGCCTTGGGCCTGACCCTGGGTGATCGTGCCGACAGCGGCGTGGTGCGCCCCGGTGCGGACAAGGCCGATATTCTCGCCACCTTCGACCTGGCGGACATTCCCGAGGCCGAAACCTGGCTGGCCGAGCGCGACCTAAATAATGACGGCCCATGCATCCTGCGCCGGGTCATTACGGCGGAAGGCCGCTCACGCGGGTACATCAATGGCACACCTTGCCCGCTTGGCGATCTGAAGGCGCTGGGCGAGCTGCTGATCGATATCCACAGCCAGCATGAACATCAATCCCTGCTGAAAACCGACACCCACCGCCGCCTGCTCGATGAATATGCGGGCGCCACCGACCTTGCGCGCCAGGTGCAGCTTGCCGCCCAGCGCTGGCGCCAGACCCGCCAGGAGCTGGAACGACTCTCCAACTCCGGCGATGAACAACGCGCTCGCCACCAATTGCTCAGCTACCAACTCGAAGAGCTGGAAAGCCTGGGCCTGGGCGAGACCGAGCTTGAACAACTCGAGCAGGAACACAAGAACCTCACCAACGCAGAAACCCTGTTGGGTATCTGCCGCCAGGTGGTAGAGCAATGCAGCGAGAGTGATTCCGGCAACGTGCTCAACGCACTGACCGCCAGCCTCAACCGCCTGTCCAGCGTGAACAACGCTTCCGGCTCGCTGAGCGAGGCCACGACCCTGCTCACCAGCGCGCAAATCCAGGTCGAGGAAGCCGTCGGCGAGCTCAACCGCTTCCTGGATCACTTCGATGCCGACCCGGCACGCTTGCAGGAAATAGAAGAACGCCTGGACACCATCTATACCCTGGCGCGCAAACATCGTATCCAGCCCACCGAAGTGGCGACGATGCAGCAAAAGCTGATGGATGAAATCGAAACGCTGAACGCCAACGATGAATCCATCGAACGCCTGGGCGACGAGCTCGCCTCTTTCGCTCGCCACTATCAGGAGAAAGCGCGCGAACTGAGCGACCTTCGCCAGCAAGCGGCCACTGGGCTGGCGAGCGCGGTGGAATTGGAGATCCAGCGCCTGGGCATGCCCGGCGGACGCTTCACTATCGAGCTGCGCGCCAACGCCAGCAATGAGTTACAACCTCACGGCCTGGAACAGGTCGAACTTCTGGTCAGCGCCAACCCAGGGCAACCGCTCAAGGCGCTGGCGAAAGTGGCATCTGGCGGCGAACTTTCGCGGATCAGCCTGGCAATCCAAGTGATTACCGCGCAAACCTCTCGGGTACCGACGCTGGTATTCGACGAAGTCGACGTAGGTATTGGCGGCCCGACGGCGGAAATTGTAGGCCAACTGTTGCGACGCCTGGGGGATCGAGGCCAGGTCCTTACCGTGACCCATTTACCGCAAGTGGCGGCCCAGGGGCATCAGCACTTGTTTGTGCATAAAGTAAGAGGCAGTGATGCGACGCACACAGCCGTGTCCAAGCTGAACAAGTCGGAGCGCGTGGAAGAGGTGGCGCGCATGCTGGGCGGTATTGATTTGACCAAGGAATCGCTGGCGCACGCGAAGAAGATGGTTGTGGCGGCGAAGGCCTGAACCGACGACTTTCTCTCTTATAGAAAGCACGAAGGCGACCCTAAGGTCGCCTTCGATCGTTTTGCAGCGTAAATCTGCAGCGCTTGTTACTTTTTCTTACGGATGTAGAGGACCAGGTTATGGTCAACCAAATCGAAGCCATGCTCCTCAGCGATCTTATGCTGCAGCGCTTCGATCTCAGGGCTGGTGAACTCGATAACCTCGTTGGTATCCAGGTCGACCATGTGATCGTGATGACCACCGTCAGCCAATTCGAACACTGCATGACCGCCGTCGAAATTATGACGAACCACCAGCCCAGCGGCTTCAAACTGGGTCAGCACACGGTAAACCGTGGCCAGACCAACGTCCTCGTTAGACTCCATCAGCGCCTTGTAGACATCCTCGGCACTCATGTGGCGCTGCTCAGCAGAATCGAGCATTTGTAGAATCTTGACGCGTGGCAGAGTCACTTTGAGACCGGCTTTGCGTAGTTCGCTATTTTCAACCATGGTTAGCTTTCTCGCGGATGCTGCTTCGCAGCTTCTCTTAATACGGGTATGATCGGCGTTTACGTTGTCCCAGCCAAGATAGTGGAAGTCGCCCACCGATGCAAAACACCAAGCTCTTGCTAACCAGTTTCACCTTTGTGGGACTGCTCGCACTCGCCGGTTGTTCATTCCCCGGGGTTTACAAAATCGACATCCAGCAGGGCAATGTCGTCACGCAGGACATGATAGACCAGTTACGCCCCGGAATGACCCGACGGCAAGTACGGTTTATCATGGGTAACCCCCTGCTGACCGACACTTTCCATGCCGATCGCTGGGATTATCTCTACAGCCTCCAGCCTGGTGGCGGTGAACGCCAGCAGGAGCGCGTCAGTGTCATTTTCAATGGCAATGACCAGCTCGTCAGCCTGTCCGGCGACTTCATGCCCGGCGTAAGCCGTGATGAAGCCCTGCTTGGCAAGGACACCGGCACCAATGTCACCGCCCCTGCGAAGGAAGGCGAGCAGCCGAAGTCCGAGGTTCCGGCCAAGCCTGGCTCCTTGCTCGACAAGATCCAGAAGGACGTCGACGGCGTGGAAACTGTGCCCGTCCCGACGCCACAGCCTCTGGACACCAGCCCGCAGTAACGGTGCGGCGCTCAACAAAAAGCCCGGCATGCCGGGCTTTTTGTTGCCTGCCATTTGGCGGGCTTATGAATTCTGCTGCCTGGCAAGCGCCGCCTTGGCTGCGCGCAGTCGGCGCACTTCTTTCGGGTCTGCCAGCAATGGCCGGTAAATCTCGATGCGATCACCCGCTTGCACAGCACGCATTTCAGCGTCCGCGACCACCTTGCCGAATATGCCCAGAGGGCAATCAGCCAAGTCCAGGTCGGGAAACTGCAACGCAATACCCGACGCCTGCACGGCCGCCCGCAGACTGATGCCCACCGGTACCGCCACCGTCAATAACACCTGACGATCTTCGGCGGCATACACCACCTCAACCTCAACCATGCAGTTGCTTGGCCCGTTCACAGAACGCATCGACCAGCGTATTGGCCGCCTGATTGAACAAAGGCCCCAACGTCGCTCGTATGATCGGACCGGCGTAATCAAAAGACAGATCCAGGCTGATTTTGCACGCCTTATCCGTCAGCGCCTTGAATACCCAGACCCCATGCAGTTGAGTAAACGGCCCTTCCTGCAGGTTCATCTCGATGGACTTCCCAGGCACCAGCACATTGCGCGTGACAAAGTGCTGGCTAAGACCGCCCTTCGCGACCCCAACACTGGCGACCATGTGCTCATCACTGCTTTCCAGCACCTCGGCGGTTGAGCACCAAGGCAGGAATTCCGGGTAACGCGCCACGTCGTTGACCAGGTCATAGAGCGCCTGTGCCGGATAGGGCAGCAGCGCCGAACGTTGAATATGCGTCGTCATGTGTGCGTTATTTCCACTGCTGAGGCAAAACATCGCGAAAGAACAGCCCGATCCGCGAGAGAAAAAAACCAGAGAACTGCCGGCATTGTCCGGGATTCGTCCAACACGCTCAAGCACGCAGGTTGACCGTAGCCTACTCGCTCGCAACTCCCTATAATGCCGCCCCTATGGCTAAACAAAAGAAACACCCCACAGGGACCATCGCGCAAAATAAAAAGGCGCGACACGATTACTTCATCGAACATCGGTTCGAGGCTGGTCTGGTCCTGGCCGGCTGGGAAGTAAAGAGTCTGCGTGCCAGCAAGCTGCAACTGGTCGACAGTTATGTGCTGCTCAAGGATGGCGAGGCTTGGCTGCTTGGCAGTCATATCACCCCGCTGACCACGGCGAGCACGCACGTGATTGCCGACCCGGTACGCACGCGCAAGCTGCTTCTTAATGCACGCGAACTGGAAAAACTCGCTTCCGCCGTACAGCAGAAGGGCTATGCCTGCATCTGCCTGTCCTGGTACTGGAGCAAGCACCTGGTCAAGTGCGAGATTGCCCTGGGCAAGGGCAAGAAGGAGTACGACAAGCGTGATACCGAACGCGAGCGCGACTCCAATCGTGAGCTGCACCGCGCCGTGCGCAACAAGGGCAAGGAAGATTGATCCTTGCAGTGATGTAGCCTAGGGAGCCTCCCTCGGCTACATCCCCTTGCGCCGCTGCGCACGCGCCACACGCTGAACCTCTTGACGCACTTCCTCCAACACTTCCTGCACATACAGCAGGTGCCGTGTTGAAACCTCGCGCGCCTGCTCGGCCCGCCCTTCGATAATCGCCAGGTACAAATCCCGATGCTGACTGATCAGCATGTCGCGGGTTTCCGTACGCTGCTGATACATGCCACCGATGTTGGTCACGACGTTACGCTTGAGCAGGTCGAAAAGACCGCGAATGGTGTGCAGCAATACGGCGTTGTGGCTGGCCTCGGCGATTGCCAAGTGAAACCTCGCATCCGCCGCGCCCTCCTCCAACCGACTCACTTCATCAGAGCGGGTATAGCAATCCTGCAGCGCTTCGAACGCCGCCGTAAGCCGCTCGCGATCGACTTCGGTGGCGCGCTGCGCTGCGTAATAGGCGCAAGAGGCTTCGAGCGTTTGCCGAAATTCCAGCAGATCACGCTGAGCCTCGGGATTGTTTTCCAACAGATGCAGCAGCGGGTCACTGAACGTCGAGCCCAGTGAATCAGCCACGTAGTTACCGCCACCTTGACGGCTGACGAGCAAACCTTTGGCCGCCAGTTTCTGGATTGCCTCCCGTAAAGAAGGACGCGACACACCAAACTGCTCGGCCAACGCGCGCTCGGCCGGCAAGCGCTCGCCCGACTTCAGCGTGCCCTCAAGGATCATGCCCTCAAGCTGCTCGACGATATCGTCAGACAAACGGCGCTGACGCACCTGATCAAACCCCATCACTCACTCTCCACGATCTCGACCCTTCGCCGGGGCCCATTCTGGCCTATCGCAGCGCTGGCAGCACCTATCAGAGCGCCTTCATTTCACCCGATCAGCGCGCGCTGCGCGAACACCTACGACCAAAGTTTCGTGGGCGGCAAATTGACACACCCCTGCCAAGGCTTTTACTCTAGCCGACAGCGACTGTAAATTGGTATTACCAATTATCCAGCTGATCAAACAACAACAATCAGGGCCACCCCCATGCAAACCTGGCAACAGCTCTACAGCCCGCTCGGCAGCCTCGGCTTGTCCGCACTGGCGGCCGTCATTCCGATCGTATTCTTCTTCCTGGCCCTGGCCGTGTTTCGCCTAAAAGGCCATGTGGCCGGCAGCATCACGTTAGCGCTGTCGATCCTGGTGGCGATCTTTGCCTTCCAGATGCCGGTGGACATGGCTCTCGCCGCCGCCGGTTACGGCTTTGCCTATGGCCTGTGGCCGATCGCGTGGATCATTGTCGCTGCGGTCTTCCTCTATAAACTCACGGTCAAAAGCGGTCAGTTCGAAATCATCCGCAGCTCTGTGCTGTCGATCACCGACGACCAGCGCCTGCAAGTGCTGCTGATCGGCTTCTGCTTCGGCGCCTTCCTCGAAGGCGCGGCTGGTTTCGGCGCGCCCGTGGCGATCACCGCCGCGCTGCTGGTCGGCCTTGGGTTCAACCCGCTGTACGCCGCCGGCCTCTGCCTGATTGCCAACACCGCCCCCGTGGCCTTCGGCGCATTGGGCATCCCGATCATCGTGGCCGGCCAGGTGACCGGTATCGACGCCTTCAAGATCGGCGCCATGACCGGTCGCCAGTTGCCACTGCTGTCGCTGTTCGTACCGTTCTGGCTGGTGTTCATGATGGACGGCGTGCGTGGCGTGCGCGAAACCTGGCCAGCGGCACTGGTCGCGGGCCTGAGCTTTGCCATCACTCAGTACTTCACCTCCAACTTCATCGGCCCGGAACTGCCGGACATCACCTCGGCGCTCGCCAGCCTGATCGCCCTCACACTGTTCCTGAAAATCTGGCAACCCAAGCGCACCGCCGGTGCACAAATTGCCGGCGCCACCTCCAGCGCAGCGGTCACCGCCAGCGCCGGCGGTTTCGGCCTGCCGCGCAACACAGCGGTTTCACCCTACAGCCTGGGGCAGATTTTCAAGGCGTGGTCGCCGTTCCTGATTCTTACCGTGCTGGTCACCCTCTGGACGCTCAAACCGTTCAAGGCGATGTTCGCCGCCGGCGGCTCGATGTACAGCTGGGTATTCAACTTCGCGATCCCCCATCTGGATCAACTGGTGGTCAAGGTCGCACCAATCGTGACCAACCCCACTGCGATCCCGGCCGTGTTCAAGCTGGACCCGATTTCAGCGACCGGCACGGCGATTTTCTTCTCCGCCCTGATCTCGATGCTGGTATTGAAGATAGACATTAAAACTGGTCTTACCACTTTAAGAGAGACCTTTTACGAGCTACGTTGGCCGATCCTGTCCATCGGCATGGTGCTGGCGTTCGCCTTTGTCACCAACTACTCGGGCATGTCTTCAACCATGGCATTGGTGTTGGCCGGCACAGGGGCTGCTTTCCCGTTCTTCTCACCTTTCCTCGGCTGGCTGGGGGTTTTCCTGACAGGCTCCGACACGTCGTCCAACGCCCTGTTCAGCTCACTGCAAGCCACCACTGCGCACCAGATCGGCGTGAACGACACCTTGCTGGTCGCCGCGAATACCAGCGGCGGCGTCACCGGCAAAATGATCTCGCCCCAGTCGATCGCCGTGGCCTGCGCCGCCACCGGCCTGGTGGGCAAGGAATCCGACCTGTTCCGCTTCACGCTCAAACACAGCCTGTTCTTTGCCACGATCGTCGGGCTGATCACCCTGGCCCAGGCGTACTGGTTCACCGGTATGCTGGTGCACTAGGCCTGCACGTAACAGAGTAAGAATCGACGCCGGACAACGATGCCGGCGTCAGCTATTTCTGGAGGACCGATGAGCCTGCCTGCTGCTTTCCTGAGCGACGTCGCACACCTGATTCCGAACGATCGGCGTTTCGACGATCCACTTTCCACCCTCGCGTTCGGCACCGACGCCAGTTTTTACCGACTGGTCCCACAACTGGTGATCCGCGTGGAGTCGGAAGATGAAGTCGTAGCGCTGTTACAGCTGGCCCAACGCGACCGCGTACCCGTGACCTTTCGCGCAGCCGGCACCAGCTTGTCCGGGCAGGCCATCAGCGACTCGGTGCTGATCGTGCTGGGTGACAACTGGAACGGCCGCGAGATCCGTGGGCAAGGCACGCAGATCCGCCTGCAGCCGGGCGTCATCGGCGCCCAGGCCAACGCGTGGCTGGCGCCGTTCGGGCGCAAGATCGGGCCAGACCCGGCGTCGATCAACGCCTGCAAAATCGGCGGCATCGTCGCCAACAATGCCAGCGGCATGTGCTGCGGCACGGCGCAGAACACCTACCACACTCTGGCGGGCATACGCCTGGTACTGGCTGACGGCAGCCGCCTGGACACGGAAGATGCGGACAGCGTCGCAGCGTTCCGCGAACAACACGGGCCGTTGCTTGAACGCCTGGCGTCACTGGGCCGCGAGACGCGGGCAAATGCTGAATTGGCAGCCAAAATCCGCCACAAATACCGTCTGAAAAATACCACCGGGCTGTCACTCAATGCCCTGGTGGATTTCGATGAGCCGCTGGATATCCTCAGCCATCTGCTGGTGGGTTCGGAGGGGACGCTCGGCTTTATCAGTGCAGTCACCTACGACACGGTGGTCGATCACCCGAACAAAGCCTCGGCGCTGATCGTGTTCCCGGATGTCGAGACCTGCTGCAACGCGGTGACCGTTCTCAAAACCCAACCGGTCGCCGCCGTCGAGCTGCTGGACCGACGCAGCATGCGCTCGGTGCAGGACAAGCCGGGCATGCCCGCTTTCGTACAGCAACTATCGGAAAATGCCTGCGCACTGTTGATCGAATCCCGCGCCGCGTCGCCGACCCTGCTGCATGAGCAATTGGCGCTGATCATGGGCTCCCTGGCCGGTTTCCCCGTGGAAAAACAGGTCGACTTCACCGAAGACCCGCTGGAAAACGCCCGCCTGTGGGCGATCCGCAAAGACACCTTTCCCGCCGTCGGCGCCGTGCGCAAAACCGGCACCACGGTGATCATCGAAGACGTGACCTTCCCTGTCGAGCAACTGGCACTCGGGGTCAATCGCTTGATCGAACTGTTCGACAAACATCACTACGACGAAGCGATCCTTTTCGGACACGCGCTGGAAGGCAATCTGCACTTTGTCTTCACCCAAGGCTTCAACAGCGCGCAAGAAGTCACACGCTACCAGGCGTTTATGGACGACGTAGCGCAACTGGTGGCGGTAGAGTTTGGTGGCTCGCTGAAAGCCGAACACGGCACCGGCCGCAATATGGCGCCATTCGTCGAGCTGGAATGGGGCAGCGACGCCTACCAATTGATGTGGCAACTCAAGCGCCTGCTCGACCCCAACGGCATCCTCAACCCGGACGTGGTGCTCAGCGAAGACCCGCAAATTCACCTTAAACACCTCAAGCCGCTACCGGCCGCCGACGAGCTGGTGGACAAGTGCATCGAATGCGGCTTCTGCGAACCGGTGTGCCCGTCAAAAGGCCTGACCTTGAGCCCGCGCCAACGCATCGTGATCTGGCGCGACATTCAGGCGAAGAAACGCGCCGGCGTCGACACCACCGAACTGGAAGCCGCGTATCACTACCAAGGCATCGACACCTGCGCCGCCACCGGCCTGTGCGCGCAACGTTGCCCCGTGGGCATCAACACCGGCGACCTGGTGAAAAAACTGCGCAGCCGCGAAGCCGACCGTACGAAAACGGCCGAATGGCTCGCCAGCCATTTCTCCACTGCGCTGCAAGGCGCGCGCTTTACGCTGCATGTGGCCAACGGCGCACGCATGCTGCTGGGCGCACCGCGCCTGGCCAAGCTCTCTGCCACTGTCACCCGGATGTCCAAGGGGCAGATCCCGCAGTGGAGCAACGCCATGCCCCAGCCGGAAAAAGCCATCCGCTTCAGCCCGGCCGTGACGGACGAACGACCACGGGTGGTCTACCTGGCCGCCTGTGTCTCACGCGCCATGGGCCCGGCGGCGGGGGACAAAGAGCAGATGTCGCTGTACGACAAAACCCGCGGCCTGTTGGAAAAAGCCGGTTATCAAGTGGTCCTCCCCGAGAACCAGGACAGCCTGTGCTGCGGTCAACCCTTCGCCTCCAAAGGCTATGCCGAACAAGCCGAACACAAGCGCCAGGAACTGCTCGGTGCCCTGCTCCACGCCAGCCGCGGCGGGCTCGACCCGATCTACTGCGACACCAGCCCCTGCACCCTGCGCCTGGTCCAGGACCTGGGCGAAACGCGCCTGGACCTCTACGACCCCGTACGCTTTATCCGCACGCACCTGATGGATCGTCTCGAGTTCACACCCCAGGAAGCGCCCATCGCCGTGCACGTTACCTGCAGCACCCAACACCTGGGCGAAAGCCAGGCCCTGATCGACCTGGCCCGGCGCTGCGCCAAGACCGTGGTGATCCCGGAAGGCATCCACTGCTGCGGATTTGCCGGCGACAAAGGCTTCACCACACCGCAACTCAACGCCCATGCACTGCGCAGCCTCAAGGACGCCGTGCAACATTGCAGCGAAGGCATCTCCACCAGCCGCACCTGCGAGATCGGCCTGAGCCAGCATGGCGGCATTGATTATCACGGTCTGGTCTACCTGGTTGACCGCGTCACCCAGGCCCGTGCCCATTGATCCAGGCAAAAAAACAGAACCCTTAAGCGCTGGCGCAGTCATCTGCATAGGCCTCGACAGACGAGGCTCATCAGTGATGTCGCTGGCAGCCGTTGAACGCCAGCAGCGTCGAGCCCTTTTGCGCAAGGAGATACTTATGAAGCGTTCCGCTCTGGCTGGCTTGTTCATTACCGCTGCGATGCTGGCGTCCCCTGTGTTTGCTGCGGGCGACAAAGACCTCTGCGAGATCAACCTGAACAAAATCAACAACGGCAAGGCGCTGCTCGCCACCGACACCAGTGGCAAAAGCGGCGAGATAGACAATGCCGTCTCCCAAGCCAAAGCGGCCCACGCCGCCGGGGATGAGAAGAAGTGCATCGAGATCACCTCAAAAGCGCTGCAGGACCTGCAGAACAGCGAAAAAGGCGATCAGTAAACATCCCGCCAGCGCAGGACCAACCTTCGGGTTGGCCTTCCGTGACGGTTTGGAGTACACTGCACGAGCTTGTCACTCACTATGAAACAACGAGTTACAAGCACGGGGCCGTTTAGGATTCGACGCCGGTCGCGAAACTTTAGGTGCATGCCGAGTTGGTAACAGAACTCGTAAATCCACTGTTGCAACTACTTATAGTTGCCAATGACGAAAACTACGGCCAGGAATTCGCTCTCGCTGCGTAAGCAGCCTTAGCCCTGAGCTTCTGGTACCTTCGGGTCCAGCAATCACCAGGGGATGTCTGTAAACCCAAAGTGATTGTCATATAGAACAGAATCGCCGTGCAGTACGTTGTGGACGAAGCGGCTAAAACTTACACAACTCGCCCAAAGCACCCTGCCCTTCGGGTCGCTGCGGGTTAACTTAATAGAAACGGCTACGCATGTAGTACCGACAGCGGAGTACTGGCGGACGGGGGTTCAAATCCCCCCGGCTCCACCAAATAGACCTTACAAATCAGGCACTTAGCGGTTATCGCAAGTGCCTTTTTTGTGCCTAAGTGGGTGGTTTTTGCTCGGTTATGCCAGCTTAATGACAGCGCGAGCCATAAATCAGGCCGCGTATGGGACCGTAACACCCAGGAATAATTTTTCAGGGATGTCACTATGGTAACCAAGAAAACTCCGAAGCCCGCGCCACCTGCGCCACGCTTCCCCAGCTACAAATCTCTTTTGCGTCATTTCGAGGGGATGCCCGAACATATTCGCTGGCATTTTCCTCACTTCGATAGCTTGGTCACGAACGAGCTACCTTTCGAAATCCCTATCGCTTATTTGTTTTTAAAGATTGAATTGGCTTGCAACAGATCGCTTTACGGTGGACTGGTGAGGATGCACAACCTTGACACCACCTTCGCCCGTCGAATCATGAATCTCCAACATCTCACCCGTGAAGGGTATAGGCAGCTGTTCGAAAACGTTTATGGTCGTCAACCTGCCGGTCAGCCCTATATCGAGCGGGCCGAGAAAATCCGCGACAAAGTGATTCACGGAAAAAAGTAGAGCCCGCAGAGCTGAGAGAGGCTATTGGCGATGCATTGGACTTTTGCTTACTGCTGCATGAACAAATTTTCGGGATAGCGAAGTTTACACCGTTCGGCGACATGCACGGATTCGCCGCGAAACGCGAACTTTTAGATGCATCTACTTCGAAATGGGTGATGAAAGGCATGGGGTTCGCCGTAAAACGATAACTCAACTTCTGGCTGATCTTGACGCTCTCGTATGGCCAGAGAGTCGTTTCGCGCACATACGCCTGGCAAGCCCGCAGCGCGATCAGTCCTTGGTCGCCGTCGTCGGGGACGGCGATAACTCACATTGAGCATCCGCGATCTTGAGTTCATCCCAGGGTTCTGCCCATACTCGCCAGATATCAATCTGACTTTACGGAAGCACGTTGCCACTGATCAAGCCCAATCAGCAGCTGCGCCGCGACCTGAAGGAGACAGCGGACCTGCTCAAGTGGTCGGGCGTCGACCTGATGCAGGCAGCCGTGAGGCTTTCTGAGGGAGGCCAGGAAGACGAGGCAAGGGAGCTGCGGAACGTCGCGACGAGCTACCAGGCGGTCGAGGATCGGCTGGCGGGTTATGCGGATGAGGTGAAGGCCGGGCGGATCAACAGAAGCAAGCCCGAATAGACGCGTCTGACGCGGCAATATAGACCGAACTATCGTGAGCTGATCAGCGCTCGCGCGCACAAGGAATGTGGTGATGAACGCTTTACGGATCGCAGCCCTGCTAGTCGCACCTCTTATCCTATCGGGCTGCTTCAGCACGCCAAAAGAAAAAACCGAGTACGAAAAACAGATCGACGGAGTACCGATGCCTATTACGGAAGCGGAGCGTCTAGAGCAATGCCGTACCTTTAAGCTAGCCGCAGATCGCCAGCAGGCTGAGGATTTTGTGCAGTACGCACTGCGGTCCAAGATGGGCGCCTCGGATTCAGAATATACCAAGACTCAAGCGATCAGGCATCGTCTAAGGGCCATGAAGTGCCTTGGGTATGGTTGGTTTTCTTGATGCTGGTGCCCAGGGTGAGCCAATGACTGCATGGCGAGAGCAAAGCTTCTGGAGCAAGTTTTGGGTCTGGGCCTGGCTGGCATTCATGGCCGTCTTTACCAGCTACACTGGCGCGTTCTGGCTAGGTGATGGTTCATCTAATCGCAAGCGCGTCTTCAGCCCTGGCTTCGTTGTGCTCTGCGTGTTCGTGGCTGTGATTGAGCTGATACTTCTGAATCACTTTTACGGTGCGGGGACGAGGTGAAGGCGGGAAGGATTTTGCGGGATAAGCTTAACTGATATATGGGGTCGCCATAAGCTCAACGATACCGGCTGACCGCCGGGTAAAAACCAATGTATATCAAGGAATTAGATATGAAAAGTGGTTTGCCGGGCGCCGGCCCAAAACAGTTCGTTCTTGAACTCGGCGTCGAAGTCCAGAGGGATGTAAATGGAATAGAGATGGGTGTGCTCGAGAACGGGATTCCGTTTCTCACTCAGCGAGGCCTGTCGCTAGTCACTGGGGCCCACCGAAGCCTTATTCAAGATATCAGTCAGGAATGGGAGGATCATTTTGATGATGTGGTACTGACGAAGGATCGGATATCTTTTATCAAACAGTACCTATCCCAGAGAGGATATACGGATCGCAAGCTATACATAGAAACCATTCGGGATGGCAGCCCACACTATGCCTATCCAGATATCGTCTGCATGGCCATTCTAGAGTTCTATGCTTTTGAGTCTAGGACTACGAACCAGGTGGCCATCGATAGCTACCGGAACTTTGCGGCCTACGGTCTTCAAAAGTTCATTTACGACTCCCTCAACTATGCTCCTGGAGACAAGTGGCAGTTCCACCACGAAAGGGTTTCGATACTCAACAATGCCGCGCCGCTTGGATATTTCATAATTTTCAATGAGATCACAGGTTTGATTGTGGATCTAATCACGGCAGACCTCACTGTGAATCATAAGACCATACCGGATATAAGCGTTGGGCAAATGTGGGCGAAGCACTGGAAAGAGTTCAACTTGTCTTCTACTTACGGAGAGCGAGTCCCTTGCCAACATAATTACCCAGCAAAATACCCGCAGGCAAAGAGTAATCCGCAAGAAGCCAGCGCTTATCCGAACCACGCTCTAGCCGAATTCCGCAGGTGGTTTAGGTACGACTATCTCGTCACTAAATTTCCGGAGTACATCTTGAAAAAAGCGCCAATGTTGACAGGTGGCAAGGCCGAGGCCCTGCAGATCGGCTCAATGTACAAGCCGAAACAGATAAAATAACGATATAGAGCCCGGCCCAACGCCGGGCTTCTTGTATCTATGCCCTGAGCTGATAAAATCTGTGCCTCCCTCGAATGGACTCGTTCTCATGCGCATATCCCCGATGCCGCTAGCCTTTTGCGCCATCTTCACCTGCATTTCCTTAACTGCCCAAGCCGAAACCCAAAAAGAGAGAGACCTCCACTGCGCGGCCTACTACGAAGTGCTTTCAGTAGCTGGTGACCAGCCCGACATAAGCCGCAAGCAGTCCTCAAAAGCCTCCTATGCACTTTTGGTGCATGCTGGTTATACCCCGCAGGCTCAGGATTACGTCGCGCAGAAAATGGTGGACTTGCACAAAGAGACAACCGGGCCGATGACGCCAGCTAGCACTGCTAAGCTACGTGAAAAATACGATGCCGAATGCAAAGTTCTTCTAAAGGCCGCCTGGTGCGAGGCGTACAAAGATCCGGGTGCTTGCGAGGGATAATGCCTTGGCGGTAGCCGCATTGGCGCACATCATTGAGCCCGGCCCAGCGCGCCGGGCTTTTTGTTTCTGAGCTCCTTGCTACACTTCAACTTCAAATCTTGGAGCCTTTCAATGCCTGCGCCCTACTCCCTTCCCGATATGCTCGAACGAATCTACGAGAACCAGCTCGCTTTGGAGGCCGCCATCATGGAGCTCTCGCTGTGGGCTGGGCACGAAGGGGCCGCGCACGTTGACGATAACATCTGCGGCGCCCTGGAGACCATCGGCGAGAACGCGGGGCATATCAAACAGGGCTTGGCGCGCATCAAGCAGACTGGAAAGATGTAGCCTTATCAGATATAGCGCCTGGAGAAATCCGATGTTTTTAACGAAGGACGAGGTAACTGAACTCACTGGTTATCAAAAGCCGAGTGCGCAAATCAGATGGTTACAGGCGCAACAATTCGGTTTTGTCGTGGGAGGCGACGGCGTCCCAAAAGTGCTACGCCAAGTCGTACTCAGTCGCCTGGGAGACCAGACGGCTCAGAAAAAAAGCCCTGAGCTACGACTAAAATAGCGGGCCTACATTAGCCTAGTGGCAGGTGAACTCATGACGAAATTGACTCTCGCAGAATGGGCTGCGGAAAACTATAAAACGCCGCCGAGCCCCAATACCCTACGCAAATGGGCCCGAGAAGGCCGGATCACCCCTAAGCCAATCAAACACGGACGCAATTACTATGTGGACGCGAACTCGCAATACGTTGCATCCGTGAAGCAGGGGGGAAGATCGCCAGGCGATACTCTCATCGAAAGAGTCGAAGCAGCTCGACGGGTCTTTGGACTATGAAAATCATTTCCCAGATGACAGTGAAACTGCCAAGGCTCATGGAGGCCGGCGAGTATAGAAAACTGCGGTATGTAGGGAATAAACCTAGCCTGCAGCAACTGAAGAAATGGATTGAGGAGGGCGAGATCATCGGTGAGATCACGGGAGGGATGTACTTTGTAGACGTACAGGCGGCGACAATGGGATCGAATGATCCGCTGCTCGCACAGATGCTTAAAATTGACTGACTGCTTGCCAAACCTCTCAGTCGTATCGTAGCTAACGTTCGTTTTTTTCAGTAAATGCTACCAGCTGGACTAAAGTCTCTTGTGCAGTCCCGCTGGTCATATTCAGGAGAGCGTTATGTCGAAGTCGTCAGGTAGTAAGAGCAGTTCGGGATCATCAAGCAAGGGTAGCGGCAGTGCAGGAGGTGGTTCCAAAATTCCAGCAGTACCTAATCTGCCAAGCACCACGGGTAATCCTTCTGGGGGCGGCAGAGGAAACGCGCCATCAAAAAGTAAGTAATGTCCGACGGCCGCCCTCACTTCGGGTGGCCCTTTTACTGCGGCAAGCTCACCACCGTATCTATACACCCTGCGCCCATAAGTCCTAGGCAACTGATGGTGATTAAGATATGTCTTTGAAGAAGACGTGATGCCCAAGGCGTAGCGTCTGCTTTGCCTTCACTGCCCAGGCCGGCGGCTTCGGCATAGTCGTGGCGTAGTAGTGGGTGGCGCCGCCGGTGGGATCTGGCACCGCGCCGGACATTACCTGGTCAGCTGCTTTCTGTGCCTGGGCGAACTGCGCAGCCGGGATCGGCTTGGCGCCGCTGAGGTAGGCATAGTTCGGGTCGTTCTGGTTCCAGCAGCTGAACTGCCACGGCTTCAGACACACGCCGGCGTATCCTTCGCCCCACCAGGACTTGGCTTTTCCGTCGACCACGCGGTTGCGGATCGTCCAGGCCACGGCGATCTGGCCGGACAGCCCTTCGCCGCGGGCCTCACCCCACAGTGTGCGAGCAAGTACGTCTCGGTCTTTCTCGGCTGCATTCATAATTTTTCTCCAAGCATAAAAAACCTGCTCTTGGCAGGTCTAGGCGCATAACTTAAAAAATTACGTGGTGCGCGCAACATTTCTAGATACATCAACTAAAATCTTGGCCTCCTGCGTATACACCTCTTTGTGGCCCAATCCGGATGGGTGGTTAATACCGTTACCGCCATTACCTCCAAGGGCAATCAACATCCCTCTGCGGCAGGGATTTCCAGTTTATGGCATGGGGAGACCTATGGATTCCAAATAAGCAATTAGTAGCGGATCATTATCTTCCAACTCACCCCGATTAGGGTAATCATCCTCATTTTGCGGAGCAGAAAAAATAGAGATTATTTTCTTATGATCCGGGCCTGAGCACTGTATATATCTAACTGTCATATCTTTGAACTCCTTTAGCGCTTTAAAATGTGTAGCTAGAGCATGAAATACTATATGTCGGAGTCCCGGCCGTGCTTGCCCTCTCCAACATAGTGTCTGTGGAGTTAAAATGCCGATATCGACGTAACCGTTTGTCCCCTGCCCGGAAACTGTGGTCGAAAAGCCAATTGAAGAACTTCCCATTCCCGTAGCATCAGAAGCAACAGCAACTAACATTGTGCTGTTCACAGCAGACGAGGCTCCGTTTAAGTTTCCAGATATGCGCTTGGCATTAGGGGGAACAACCCCCGCTATAGAAAGCGCAGTGTATGATGCTGGGCCAGTGCTCGTAATGAGCGCACTGATGCCAAAGAAAGATAACTTTCTGTCAGACATGAACCCAGCAATTAACTGACGGCTTGCATTTGTTGGCCAGACGCCAACCAGGGCCGAAGCGGCACTCGCGAATGGCATGAATACCCCGCCGTAGATTTCGGGCGCCACAGATGAAGTCGAATTAACAGCGAGCATTGCTGAAGCCCCCGTTGCCGGGTTGTAAATCACGTACAGTGCGACAAATCCATTGGCCGGCGCTATTCCGGTATCCATACCGCCAGCGCCGACAGTAGCCAAGTTTATTGTTTTGCTAAGTGAGGCGAGTGTATAGGCCGATTTCCCAAGCAATGACTTCACCACCACTTCATCTGCAACGTAGTTCGCAGAAGCAGAGGCTGTGGTTACGGTCATAGCACTGTTGCGGGTACCACCGACGACCCCAGCACCGATGGTGCGAATTGCCTGGAGCACCTGGCTTTGAACCCCTTTTATGGGGGAAATCCCTGCCGCCGCCAGGATGCTCATCAGTTCTTCCTGTACGTCATTGCACCAATCGTCGGTGACAATCGTAGCCTGAATACCGCCCACTGGGTCCCCTTCGGTGAACTTGTTATCGACCGTAGCCCCAGGCGCGTAGCCATCAACGCAAAGGCGAAGGGCAGCTGCTTTTCACCAACTGTTCGAAACGCCTTAGAAAGCTCTTCGATGTTGGTTCGAGCGTCGATCTGAAGCATCTGAGGTCACCGTCGCTGACTACTTGCTCTGGCTGCGCTTGATCTGGGCGTCTACCTGGTCGGCGCAGGTGTCGAGCAGGTTGATTGCCCTGTCCTTCAGCTCCCACACATCGCCATTCAGGCGAAGGTCGGCTGCATCCTCATCAACGCGTTCGCAAGGAATCAGCTCAGGGGCTTCGATTCTTACGGCCTGGGTCTTTGTCACTACCGCCGGCTTTGCCGCGCAGCCCGTCAGGCAGAGGCTGAGCAGCCCAATCACGAACAGGCTTGCTGTTGCGCTTGAGGTCTTCAAAGTTCTTCTCCGCCTTTTTTGCTTTGTCCTGGCTGGCCCTGAGGCGCTTTGCCAGATCAGCTTGGTACTCGGCATTGCGCTTCGCTTCAGCGCGCAGCGTAGTGATGGTGGCCTGGCTTTCGGTATTGGCCTTGATAGCTTCATCCTTGGCCTGGGTCTCGACGAGCTTCTCTTCGCGAAGATCCTCGACCCGCAGCTGTTGAATGCCAACCAAAAGAAGGCCCACAAGGGCGATGATGATTGCCGCAGCGATCGCCTTCATCCCAAGTCCGCCTTTCTGCCTAGGAACCTGATGATCAGGTCACGGATCGCCGTCACACCAATGAAGCCAATGGCCCCGCCGGCAGCAACTGAAAGGCTAGGCGGCCAAGTCATCCATTCAATGATGCTACTGGCAGACAGGCTCAAGGCGCCGCAGATCAGAGCCTCGAAAAATATCCTCCACTTGTTCGGCTCTTTGGCTTCGTACAGCACACGCAACAGAGTGATGGTGAAGGCCATGATTGCGCCTTGCCACAGTGGATTAGAAAGGACTAGCCAGACCTGGGCCCAAAAGTCAGGGGTTTTCTCAGGCATGTTCAGGGGCATCCGGCTGTCCTCCCTTTTGGGGGAGCGTGAATAAAAAAGCCCGCTCAGTGGCGGGCATATGGCTCCGTGCTATCGTCCAGTTTCCACACCGAACGAACCATGGAGCATCAGCGATGAAGGTAAGCGTTAAGTGCAAGAAGTGCGGCAGTGACCAGTTCGAAATTCCGGCTAGGCCGACAAACTCCTCGAAGATTACCTGCGGTAAGTGCGGCGCCGTCGAAACTTACGGAAACGTCATGAAGGCTGTTGGCGACAAGGTCGCGGAAGACCTGAAGCGGAAACTCGGGAAGATGTTCAAGTGACTGCATAGCCTCAATCAGTGGGCAGACAAGGCCTTCTAAACCCTCTATGCCCACTTCCAGCTCGAGCGTTTTCATACAGTCTCCAAAAACGAAAGGCACTGGCCTGCTTGTCAGGCATGGTAGGCATCCGGTGTCCTCTCACATAAGGGCGTGAGTTAAGAAAAGAGATGCCAGCATGGCAAACCTTTAAAGAGGTACAGTGCTTAACAGAGGCTAACCCGACCAGGCAAACAGACTCGGCACAGCTAAATACATATGAAAAACCGATTTAAAAGTACATAATAGCTATGAGACATCACCCAAAACCTCAGAAATCACAAAAAATGACATCAGCTATCGAATCCGGAAGTTTTATAGCCAAATGCGGATCAGGAAAGAAATACAAAGTCATTGAGAAAACCAAAGAAACAAATGAACCAAGCACACACTACAAACAAGTCTTTGTAACCATCCAAAAGTCATACTTTCTATCAACAGGCGAAGCTGTAAACAAACTCTCAGACAAACACTACCTGATCGTCAAAAATCAGATAATTATTAGCCGAACAGAAGCAATAATTAACAAACCAACTATCGCAGACATAAAGTCAATATTTGACTACCTTAAGAACCAAGCCTTATGCATTGCTATAATGCTCGCGATCCCAGAACTTACAAAAGTTTTATTCAAGGCCTACAATAACCCTGCGCTAACAATCAACTCTATTTGCATTGCATTTGGTGCAGCAACAGTATTCAGTATTTACAATTTAATCGGACTCTTCTCCAGCCTGGAAGACAAACCAAAACTCAAACCACTCGATATCATTGTGATTTTATTTATACTTGGTTTTAACGCAGCAGTAATGTGGCTGGCGATATTGAAAGCCCTCCAAGGAATAGACATTGACACTATTTCCTTCAGGCCTACCTAGGTATCAACTGCTAGACAGCCAGCTATCCTTTCATAAAAACACTACACATAAAAAAGCCCTGCGCAATCGCGGGGCTTTTTATGTGGTGTCGCGCTTGAAAAGCTGAACACGGTGTCATGAAAACAGGTGTTTATCCGCGAGGAAAGCTATTTCTACGCGACTTCGCGAAACACCTCAATAGCGCAGTCAACCCAGGCCACACCAGCCTTAATCAACTCGCGCGCCTCAGCCTCACCCATGTCGTTCTCCCGGGCAATCCGCAACGCTGGCCACTTCGCGCCGAAGTACAGCCAGATGAAGTTGCCCATCTGCGCGTCACGCGTGGCGAGCTTGGCCACCGCCCGATCCACGACCAGGGCAACGTCATCAGTGACGCAGTAATTCTTGATGCCGCCCTCCGTGACGTTGTTGTCTCGGATGAGCGCATAGAGTGGTGAAACGTACCGAGGCACGCCCATTCCATCCATGCGCCACCAGGTGCCGCGAGCGGATCACGCTCAAGCCCACCGCCACTAACCTGAAGAAGGCTGAGCAGCACAAGGCCGCGATCGAACACGCTATATCGATCGGCACCTTCGAGTACTCGGTGACCTTTCCGGGATCTGCCCGGGCGGCAAAGTTTGCGCCCGAGGTATCCCGAGAGACGGTCAACGGCTACTTGACCAGGTGGCTGGCTGCGAAGGAAAAGCACGTTGCCAGCAGCACCTTCGATGGGTACCGGAAGCTGGTCACGCTTCGCCTGATCCCGGCCCTCGGCGATACCATGCTCGTGGACCTGAAAAGAAAGGCGGTACGCGACTGGCTCGACACCCTAGAGGTGAGCAACAAGACGCTCAGCAATATCCAGAGCTGCCTACGGTCAGCGCTCAACGATGCAACTGAGGAAGAGTTGATCGAATTGAATCCGCTCGCCGGCTGGACCTACTCACGCAAGGCAGCTCCGCCAAAAGAGGATGACGTCGACCCCTTCAGCCCTGAGGAACAACAGGCCGTGCTGTCCGCCCTCTCCGGCCAGGCGCGCAATATGATGCAGTTCGCCTTGTGGACAGGGCTGCGTACCAGTGAATTGGTTGCACTGGATTGGGGTGATATTGATTGGTTGCTGCGCGAAGAGGTGATGGTCAGCCGTGCAATGACTCAGGCCAGCAAGGGGAAGGCAGAGACAACGAAGACCGCCGCTGGGCGCCGAAGCGTGAAGCTGCTCCGGCCTGCACTGGAGGCGTTGAGAGCGCAAAAGGCATACACGTTCTTGGCTGACGCTGAAGTCTTCCAGAATCCACGCACTCTTGAGCGCTGGGCCGGAGACGGGCCGATCCGGAAAACAATGTGGGTACCAGCGATGAAGAAGACTGGCGTCCGCTACCGCCGGCCCTACCAGACCCGACACACATACGCCTCGATGATGCTATCTGCTGGTGAACATCCCATGTGGGTTGCCAAGCAGATGGGGCATACTGACTGGACTATGATTGCACGCGTATATGGTAGATGGATGCCTGCTGCGGATATTGTCGCCGGTGACAAGGCAGAAGCTTTATGGGCAGGTGCTGCCATAAAAACAAAGCAAGGAGAAGTTGATGGCAGAGCCTCGATTACAGATAAGAAGTCAGGGTGATCTATCTCACCGAGACTGGCAAAAGGAAGGAGAGCACCTGTATCTATCAGCGCGCCACATGCGCATGTCGTTTCTGCAAGAAATCAGAAAAGTTGAAAGAGCTGTAACTATCAAAGAACAAACCAAGGTCATACCCAAAGCCCACCAGAAAATAAACGCGTTTCCCAAGGCGGCAATGCTGTTATTAGGTTACGCGGTGGAAATGTATCTAAAGTCAGGCCTGGCAAAGATGTTGCTTGGATGCGGAGAAGAACTGTTCCGTTGCACGCTTCGTGAATATTCTCATGACTTCAAAAGTCTAGCTTGTGACTTGCATCTATCCCTTGATGAGCAATGCCTGCTGGACTTAGCAACTCTCAGTACATTTGTAAAAAATGACGCAAGGTATCCAGTCAGTGTCGGACCTGACGAAACCTACGCAGATGCTTTCAATAAACGAACTCGGTCAATGGAAAATGCAAGAGACTTTAGGAGGTTTTGCCTGCTCGCGAAGCGCATTCGACGCCAAGTGAACTTGATCAATAACAATTCTAAGGCGCCTGCAACGCTTCATAGCTGGACAGTAGATGGTGATGGTTACCTTGCGTTCCGCCTTGGCGGCAACCTACCAGCCCATGCGATCATGCGCTACAGCAGTCTGCAGACACAGTCGCCCTCACCGTTCGAGAATATGGCTGAACTGGCGAAAGAAAACAGCATGGTGTGCAGAGTCTATTGGGACACGCTTAAATTTTACGAAGACAGGAAGACGAAGAAGGGCCGCAGGCTCGTGCCCATCACCACAGAATGACAGCAAAATGGCAGCTTGAGCGCTGAAAGCCTTGTGATAGAAGGGTTGGATGCGGGTTCAAATCCCCCCGGCCCGCCACTTCAACGAAAAAAACGTCCACGGACGTTTTTTTTGTTCTTGAAAACTCAACACACGTGCAAGCGGAGTTTGGATCCAAACTTAACGCGAAACCCGAATTGTCGCTGCATGGAGCTTCGGAATTTTCCTGCAAGGTGTAGCGCTGTTGATGAACTGGCACCCTTCGACCTATGCGCATAACCTTCCCCCGTCGCTGCAAAATCAGCGACCGGGTTTAGCAGCTCGGTTAATATCAAGGCCTGCAAAGCCACCCTTCGTACAAGCGATGCTTTCAGCATCCGCTGGTTCGCATTATGGCGGCTGTGCGTGGGGCACTTTCGGGTGCGCTGGGTTCCTTGATTCCTGGTCTGCTAACCCGCGTACGGTCGCCACCCTTTTCGTTTAGCAGCGATGTCTGGCGGCTCCATCAATCAAGGAGTTTCAGCCATGAAAAAAATCACGCCCAATCCTCCAGCGTCTCTCTTCACCGTCAATGAAAACGTCGATCCCGAAACCCTGCTGATCCAGGCCAGCGAAACCCTTGCTTCGCTGGACGCGATCATCACCGACCTGGCCTTTGAACTCGAGGGCATAAACCGTCAAAAACTCTTGGGTAGCCAGCAACTCGTGGTGCTGGGCGGATTACTCGTCGAGCGTGTGCTGGCCACGTTGGTACCCACCACCGATGCGCAACCTTTCCCGACGTGATCTCAGTAGCAAGCGAGCCGCGCACAGGCCACCGCCGCGGATGACTGACCCTGAACTCGCCCAAGCAATCGCGACGTCATACTGCGTAGAAGGGACAGACTTATTTCAGAAAAATAAATCTGTACCTTTGTCTTCGGCATCATCATCTAAAGACGTCCACGGACGTCTTTTTTTGTGCCTGGAATCCTTGAGTCTAAGCCTACTAGGATAAGCTTCCCCCCACCCCGCCAGCCGCACATCGCAACGGAAGCACCAAGCATGCACTCACGGACGTATCTTGCAATCGCCCTAATACTGACCAGCGCTCCAGCCGTTGCGGAAGATAAAGGTTCCTACCAGAACTCAATGATGATGATAACGCTGGCGCCCACCGCCCTACTTAGCGCAACCAGTGGCCTTACGATGCTGGCTACAAAAAACTTCAAGCCAGCCAAGGCTGACGCGCTTACCTTCATCGGCACGGATGGGGAAATCCGCGGCGCTCAGTTTGAGCAAGCCGTACGCTTTTACCGAACGACGTATAGCCCGCCGTTGATGACTGACCCTCAACTCGCCCTGGCAATCGCGACTTCATACTGAGTTCACGCTTTCACATCCCTTTCACACTCGAGCATCTATGGTTACCCCAGCTCCTTGTGAACATCCCTTTCAAGCCCGCTTTTCCCCATCGCGGGCTTTTCTTTGTCTGGAATTTGCCCTCACCTCATTTCCCACCGCCAGCCTCCCGCGCTCGTTGCAGCTCACGCGCATCATGGCTGCAAAATATATCCACCGCCGCGCCACCATCAGCCGCCAATTGGCGCAACCTCTGCTGGTTATGCAGCCGTGCCTGGCGGTCGGTGTCCATCAGGGTCTGGTAGAAGCGCATCCCAGGTGGGCAGCGGCGTTTGGGTAGATGCACTTCATCATGATGAAAGTAAGCATCGCCAGCATGCAGTTTCCAGCCCTCAGCGGTGCGGATGGCGATGCCGGCGTGGCCGGCGGTGTGGCCGCGCAGGGGCACCAGCAGGATGTCTTCTTCTTGGGCGCCGACCAAGGCGCGTACCGAGTCGAAGCCGAACCAGGTGTCGCCGTGCGGGGCGTACAGTTGCCAGCCGGCGACGTCACGCCATTGCGCGGGCAGGAAGCGGCGTCGTTCGATCCAGCCATTCGCCAGGGTGGCGTGGTTGAGTTCCTGGTGCATCACGTGCACACGCGCATTCGGGAAGTCTTGCAGGCCACCGGCGTGGTCGAAATCCAGGTGGGTGAGCAGGATGTGGCGGACGTCGTTGGGGTGAAAGCCCATGAGGCGCAGTTGTTCGAGGGCGGTGAAACGGTGCTCGAGTTGGATGTTATTGAACGTCCGAAAAAACCGGCTGAGGCGTTCGGGATGGTCGACGTCCTGCTGGCCGAAACCGGTGTCCACCAGGATCAGGCCATTGGTGGCGGTTTCGATCAGTAGACAATGGCACACCACCGAGGCGGTGAGTCCGCAGCTGTAGCCATCGAACAGGGCGCCGCCCAACGGGCACATGCACCCGCAATTGAGATGATGCACACGCAGGCCCTGGGTCATGGGTTCAGATCCGGGTCAGTATCGACGTGCGGCTGCTTGATCGGGTCGATAGGGGGGTTTGCGCCGGGTTGGCGGTCGATGTCCGGCGGCGGCGTCAGTTGCAGCAGCTCGCTGGTGTAGCGCCATTCTTCCATGACTTTGTCGGGATTATCATTCAAGTGCGTGCCGTAGCTGGGGACGATTTGGCGCAGCTTGTCCTGCCAGGGCGCGCTTGCCAGTTTGTCCTTGAATACCTTCTGCATCAGGTCGAGCATGATGGGCGCCGCGGTCGACGCCCCCGGTGAAGCCCCCAGCAACCCGGCGATGCTGCCGTCTTTCGATGCCACCACTTCGGTGCCCAGCTTGAGCACGCCGCCCTGGTCTTCATCCTTCTTGATGATTTGCACGCGCTGCCCGGCCTGCCATAAGCGCCAGTCTTCCTGTTTGGCGTTGGGGAAATAGGCTTTCAGCGCGTTGAAACGATCATCGTCGGATTGCATCAGTTCGCTGGCCAGGTACTGCACCAAGTCGAACTCCCGCACGCCAACGCGCATCATTGGCCAGATATTGTGCAACGTCATGCTGGCGGCCAGATCGAAGTACGAGCCTTCCTTGAGGAACTTGGTGGAAAACGTCGCAAACGGGCCAAACAGGATCATGCGTTTGCCATCGAGTACCCGGGTGTCCAGGTGCGGCACCGACATCGGCGGCGCGCCCGTGGAGGCAATGCCGTAGGCCTTGGCCATGTGTTGCTCGGCCACCTGCGCATTGTCGGTCACCAGGAACGAACCGCCCACCGGGAAGCCGGCGTAGTCCTTGGCTTCATCGATGCCGGACTTCTGCAGCAACGGCAGCGCTGCGCCGCCCGCGCCGATGAACAGGAATTTCGCATCGGTGGCGCCGGTCGTGCCGTCCTTGAGGTTTTTGTATTCAACGTGCCAGGAGCCATCCTCGTTGCGCGTGATGTCGCGCACTTCCGTCGACAGCTTGAGGGCGAAGTTCTGGCGGGTCTGCAGGTGGCTGACGAACTGGCGGGTGATCTCGCCGAAGTTGACGTCGGTGCCGATCGGCGTCCAGGTCGCGGCGATTTTTTGCGCTGGATCGCGGCCTTCCATCATCAGCGGCACCCATTGCTTGATCTGCTGCGGGTCTTCGGAATATTGCATCGGCCGGAACAGCGGGCTGGCCTGCAGCGCCTCGTAGCGTTTTTTCAGGAAGCGGATGTTGTCGTCGCCCCATACGAAACTCATGTGCGGCGTGGAGTTGATGAACGAGCGAGGGTTTTTGAGCACCCCGGCCTTTACCTGCCAAGCCAGGAACTGCCGGGTGATCTGGAACGCTTCGTTGATTTCCACGGCCTTGGTGATGTCGATCTTGCCGTCTTTTTCCGGGGTGTAGTTCAGCTCGGCGAGCGCCGAGTGGCCGGTGCCGGCATTGTTCCAGCCGTTGGAGCTTTCCTCGGCCACCTTGTCCAGGCGCTCGACCATTTCCATTGACCAGCCCGGCTCCAGTTCGCTGAGCCACACCGCCAGGGTCGAACTCATGATCCCGCCCCCCACCAACATCACATCGACGCGCTTGGTTTCGGCGGCGTACGCGTGCGAGATGCCCAGCGACAGGGCCAGGGCGGTCAGTGCCCCTTTGAGTGTCGGGTTGTTCATGTTGCCTCCAAGACACGGCGGTCGGTTTCTATTTCGGGGGGGACGTCGACTGTGCTGCATCGATGCACAGGTCGATGGCTACGGTGTCGAGTCGATCGCGTTGCTGGACGGCAAGGCTTTGCAGCGTTTTCGCATAGACCGCGTCTGCGGCATCCTTGAGCCGTTGCCATTCCTCCAGGCTGATGATTTCCCGCAGCACCAGCTCATCGGCGCGGTTGATGAGGGTCCGATAAAAGTCGTCAGGCTGGTCCAGGCGGTAGCTGTCGTCCTCGAGCAACAGGTGCCAGGCCCGAATCTCAATCGCCTTTTCGCTCTTTTCCATGGTCGCGCTCCTGCTGAGTAAAAAGCCCGTGCGCCTCAGTAACGCAATACAGCTGCCGCACGGCTGTCGGTGGGCATCGAGCGCTCGGCAGGCACGACCACCACTTCGCCGCCCTGACGGATAACGGCCAGGATCAGCTCGTCCAGCGCAGCGTCTTCCTCGGCGACCTGGGCGCCTGGCTCGCTGCCGTCAGCCTCCACCAGCAACAACGCCACCCGGCCTTCCAGCGTCGCATGCTCGATGTCCACCAGCCGCGAGGCATAGAGCCGCTGCCCCACGGCCACGCCAAATCGATCAAACGCCGTGTTCAGCGAGTCCTCGTAGCGCTTGCTCATCACGGCGGTGCAGGCTTGCGCCAACTCGGCCGGCGACAGCGTGGCGGGGTCGGTACGCACGCCGTCCGCCAGCAGGAAAGGGTTGTGGCTGAGCGCCCTGAACACGGCCTGGTTTTCCGGCAGCGCCACCAGCACCAACGGCAGTTTGCAAACGCGCGAACAGTGCTCGGTGATCGCTTTGTCGACGGCACGGAAGAACCGCTCGCGGTCCAGGTTCACTTCGTCCTGCTTACCGCCGCCGCCGGACTCATGCATCATCGGATCGCCACGTTCCCCCGCGCCGCTGAATCCGTCGGGGTGACCTTGCTGGTTCCGGGGGGTCAGTTCCTCGCCCAAGGCGTCGACCTGGGAGGTGGGAACCGCCTCCGGCAACTCGATTTGCTGCAGCGTCGGCCCGGCCCCCTCATAAACCTGCACGCTGTCCCGCGTCAGGCACAGCGCCTGGTAGCGCTCGGTCATCGGCGCCTGGCGCAGCAACGGCCGGAGGTACGGGTGGCGGTTGACGATGGCGATCTCTTGAACCGGTTGATGCAAGCCCACCACCAGAAAATGCTCAGCGCCGCCAAAGATCGCGATCGAAGGCGGGCAGCTATTCCAGAATTCTGTGTCGGCGACCAAGTCATGAAACGGTGCAAGCAGCGTCTCGGCCTGCGCCTGATCAGCCAGTTGGCCTTCGAGGTCTTTGATGAGGTTCTTCAAGCGAATCGGGTTTTGCGTGCGTTCGGGAAACGTTTGCTGGGCGGGCATGTAGACACTCAGGTTGGTGCGGTCCGCCAGGGCCAGAAGTGTGTCCAGGGTGTCGCGGGTAAAGGTTTGAACGTGGACCATGGGAAGCCTCCTCAGTGTTTGTCCAGATCAGCCTGCCTGGCCAGGAAATCGTCTTCGAGCAACGCATCGATCTGCGCGGGCGATTCTTCCTGGACCGGAGGCGCCGTCAGATGCCCGGTGGATTCGACTTTGGGTGACAAGCGTCCCAGCAAATGCTCGAGCGCATGGTGGATTTTCCGGGCGGCGCCAGCGACGGCCAGCTCCAGGCTTTCCGCCTGATGCGTAACCGACAGCGAACTGTGGCCCTTGGGGCGCACTTCGATCTGGCAACGCTTGTCTTGCGGGCCGGATTTCTGCGCATTCACGTCCCCTACGTGGATTTCCACGCGGGTCAGCACCGAGGTGTAGCGCTCCAGCTCATCCACCACCGTACTGCCCACCCACGCCTGAAGATCGGCGCTGCCTTCAATATGATTACTGTCTACCTGTACCAGCATGGTCAATTCCTCTTCTGTCCTGAAAAGTAGGTTCGCCCCAAGGCGTCAACGGCTATGTAAAGTTCGAACCGAGGCCATTCTCGCCAGTTCGTTCGGCAAACGGCGCAGGCCGATCAACGGCGCACTCCCACTCCCGTGCGCGCCGCAACCCCTGGCATCAGTGGTCCTGGGTCATCCCCTGCATCTGCCAGAGTGTGCGGAAACGTCCCTGGCGGCGGCGCAGTTCATCAGGGGGACCGTCCTGAACCACTTTCCCCTCCTCCAGCACCAGCACCCGGTCGAAGCTGGCGATGGTCGAGAGTCGGTGGGCCACCGCCAGCACGGTCCTGCCGCGCATCAGGTCCATCAGCGCGCATTGGATGATGGCCTCGGAGTCGGAATCCAGTGCAGAGGTCGCCTCGTCGAGGATCAGGATGGGCGCGTTCTTCAGGAATGCCCGCGCCAGCCCCAGGCGCTGTCGTTGCCCGCCGGAAAGGGTCACGCCACGCTCCCCCACCAGTGTGTGATAACCGCCGGGCAGCGCCTGCACAAACTCATCGCAGTAGGCTCGCCGGGCCGCTTCAATAATCTGTTGCTCGGTCGCGCGCGGTTGGCCGTAGCCGATGTTTTCCAGGATGCTGCGATTGAACAGCGCAGGTTCCTGGGGCACCACGGCGATCTGTCGACGCAAGCTGTCCTGGCTGACCGAGCGGATGTCCCGGTCGTCGATCAGGATCACGCCGCTGTGCACGTCGTCCAGGCGTTGCAGCAAGCTGAGCAGTGTGGATTTCCCCGAGCCCGAGGTACCGGCAATCCCGACACTCTGACCCGCCGGAATCTCCAGGAATAAATGGTTGAACACCTGGCGACCGCCGGGGTAGGCATAGCTGACATCCAGCAGCTTGATGCTGCCCCGGGTCGGCGCGAGCTCTTCCGGCGCATCGCTGAGTTCGTGCGGCTGCGCGATGATGCCCAGCGTTTCGGCGATGACGCCCATCTGCTGGCTGGCTTCCACCAGCGCCAGCGCCAGATCGCGCGAGCCATGGAGGATGCGAAACGTCAACGCACTGACCATGACCACATCGCCCGCCGTGACCTGGCCCTGGCGCCACAGCAGGATGGCCCAGCCCAACATGGACCCGGCCATGATGGACAGGCAGATGTCGTGGAGCACGCGCGCCTTTTCCAGATAGATCCAGCTGCGTCGGTGCGCGCCTGCCTCGACGCCAATCTCCCGCTCCAGCCTGACGCGCTCGCGCTCGCGGCCGGAGAACGCTTTGATCGTCCACACATTGGACACCAGGTCGACGATCTCGCCCCCGACCCGCGCCGACTGTGAAGCGAATGCGATATGCCGGTTCCTGCCGCGCACGCCGACCACGGTGATCAACGCGGCCACCAGCACCACGCATGCGATCAGGGCCAGGGCCATTGAGCCGCGCACGGCAAACAACACCACCACCGCGCCGATAAAATCCACGCACGGCGGAACGATGCGCCAGGCCAGGCCACCGTATACCGTGTTGGCCGCGGCACCGGCCGCCGACACTCGATTGGCCAGCGCACCGGCGAAATGCCGGTTGAAATAGCGCATCGGATGCCCGGTCAGGTGATGGAAAAGGTCAACGCGCAGGTCGGCGCAACTGCCCACCACGGTATGACAGCCGACCCAACCGCCCAGCCGCCACAGCAGGTTTTCCAACACGATCAACCCGATGAACAGACTGAACGCATGCCACACCTGGTCGGCCTGCGAGTCGCCGGCCATGGCGTCCACCAGCAGCTTCATGCCGTACTGCACCGCCACCGCGCAGCAGGCCGCGCCGATCACCAGTGACAACATCGCGCTGAAATGCAGCGGGCGTACCTTAACGTAGCGCCATAAAAACGCGCTGGGTGTCGCCGGCAAGGGCTCGTCGCGCAAGCGCTGGAAGATCATGGCCGGCGCCTCTGCGCCCGCCTGCCATCAAGCTCGCGCAAGCATGCCTCGACACGCTCGGGCAGCGCTTGGAGCTGCAGGTGCAACGGGTGAAAAGGCGCGCGTTCGCCCTCTCCGTCGGCGTAGCCGAACACGCCGGTGGGGCAATAACGCCCATCATCCCAGCCGGGGTAATCAAGAAAGGGGTACCAGCAAATGCCCTGCACCGGCACCCCACGCTCCAGCGCCATCAGCACCTGGTCCACGACATAGTTCAACCAGGGCACACGCTCCTGGTCCTCTGCCCCGGTTTCGGAGATCAGCAGTGGCCGCTGGTAGCGCTGGTGCAACTCCTTGAGCATACCGGCGAGCGGGCGGTAATCCGACTCACCCAGCGCAATGCGACCGCCGTGGAAATACCATTGGTTGTGCGGGTAGAAATTCGCACCGATGATATCCAGGTAGTCTTCCTGCCCGCCCAAGCCCGGCCACTGCCGCCCGATCAGCATGTCCCAGGCCTCGAATTGGGCGACCCGGTAACGTTCGGCGTTTTCAATGTCCTCGCTACGCCGCGACTCGGAAACCACGTTGATCAACGGGTCGCACTGCACGAAACGCGCAGCCGGCGCGCGTTCGCGAATCGCTTCGATCGCCGCGATGCTGGCGCGCACCAACTGGTGCTTGAGCTCCTGCCCACGCCCGTGGGCGTTCGGGTTGAAGTAACCGACGTCGCCCCCCGCCCAGCTCCAGAACGAGATCTCGTTGACCGGCGAATAGAACGGAACGCTGATGCCTTCCTCCACCATCAGCGCCGCCACCGCGCCGGCAAAACGCGCGAACCGGTCGACAAACGACGGGCGCCAGACGTCCAGGTCATCCGGATACCCGTAGTGGCAAAGGTCCCAGATCACCTGCACCTGGTGATCGCGCGCGGCCCTGAGCATCGGCAGGAAACTGCTCCAGTCGTAGCGCCCCGGGCTGCGCTCGATCAGGTGCCAACGCAGGCCGTCACGGGCGCAACGCACATTCAGGCCCGCCAGTTGCGCGTAGTCCTTTTGCGCCCAGCGCGCATGCCCGGTGTCGGCCAGCAAGTCCAGGCGCCGGCCATCCTGGCGGCGCTGGCTGGAGCATTCGTAGCCCGCCATCACGAAGCTGTTGAACAGCGCGTGATGACCGCGCTCGCGGGGCTCCAGTCGGCTCTCCTCCGGCAGCGCACTCATATTGCGTCGAGCCCCACTGCGACGCTGGCTTCACTGCTTGCGGCTTCAATATCGCGGTACAACGCAAGCGCCTGGCCCACCACCTGGTCCATGTTGTAGTACTTGTAGGTACCCAGGCGCCCGAGGAAGGTCACGTTCGGCGTCTGCTCCGCGAGGGCCTTGTAACGTTTGTACAACTCGGCGTTCTCGGCCCGCGGAACCGGGTAATAAGGGTCGCCCTCATCGCAGGGAAACTCGCGGGTGATGCTGGTGCAGGGGTGGACCTGACCGGTCAGGTGCTTGTACTCGGTGATGCGCGTGTAGGGCACGTCCGGGTCAGGGTAGTTGACCACCGCCACGGGCTGATAGTGCTCCTGCTCGAGCGTCTGGTGCTCGAACCGCAGCGAACGATAGGGCAAGCGGCCCAGCTGGAAGTCGAAGTACTCGTCAATCGGGCCGCAATAAATCACGTGCTTGAACTTCACTTCATCGCGCACGGCCTTGAAGTCGGTGTCCAGCAGCAGGTCGATTCGGGGGTGGTCGAGCATCTGCTCGAACAGGCGCGTATAGCCATCGCGGGGCATCATCTGGAAGGTGTCGGTGAAATACCGGTCGTCCTCATTGGTGCGCGTGGGCACCCGCGAGGTCACCGACTTGTCCAGCGCGGAAGGGTCCAGGCCCCATTGCTTGCGGGTGTAGCCACGGAAGAATTTCTCGTAGAGCGTGCGCCCGATCTGATTGACCACCACGTCTTCCGACGTGCGAATCGTAGCCACCGGCTCCGCGCGCTCGGCCAGGAACACTTCGGCTTGCTCGGACGTCATCGACAAACCGTACAGCTTGTTGAGCGTGGTGAGATTGATAGGGATCGGCACCAATTGCCCATCGACCTGTGCCAGCACCCGATGCTCATAGGGCCGCCACTGCGTGAAGCGCGACAGGTAGTCGACGATCCGCTGCGCGTTGGTGTGGAAGATGTGCGGCCCGTAGCGGTGCACCAGCACCCCTGCCTCATCCGGGTGATCGTAGGCGTTGCCGGCAATGTGCGGGCGTCGGTCGATCAACAGCACGTTGCGGCCCAGCCCCTGGGCCAGCCGTTCGGCGATGACGCTGCCGGCAAACCCGGCGCCGACGATCAGGTAGTCATAGACGCCGCGCCCGGGTTGGCAGGACGGTCCGGATTTGGCGGTTTCGAGGTTTATCTGAGGCATTCGATCTGCTCCTTCATAAAGCGGCACGTGTTGTCCCAGGACATTCCCTCAAGCGCCGCATCGGCGCGTTGCAGGAAGTCGGGGGTACCTTTGAGGCGCAGCGCGCCTTCGATGGCGCTGACAAACGCCTCGGCGGTGTCGGCAATGAACACGGCGCCGCTTTGGCCGTAGCCATTGACCACATCGCGTATCGGCGTCGAGACCACGGGACAGCCGCCGGCCAGGTACTCCGGGGTTTTGGTGGGGCTGATGAAACGGGTGGACGCGTTGAGCGCAAATGGCATCAGGGCCACGTCCCAGCCGCTCAGGTAAGCCGGCAGATCGGCGTATTGCCGCCCGCCCAGATAATGAATATTGGGCCGCCGCGGCAGCGTTTGAGGGTCGATCTTGACCACCGGCCCGACCAGCACGATCTGCCAGTCGGCACGCAGCGCCGCCACGTGGTCAACCAGCTCGATGTCAAAGCGTTCATCGATCACACCGAAAAAGCCCAGGCGTGGCCGCGCGATCGGCGCCTGGTCGGCGGGGTCCGCCAAGGCGTTTCGCGCCTGCGCAAAATGCGCAATGTCGACGCTGCTCGGCACCGGGTGCGCATTGCCGTGCTGGTGCTGCTTGACCTCCCAGAGGCTGAAACCGCCGGTGAATACCACGTCGGCCCTGTCCATGAGCAGCCGCTCCATGTCCACCAGTTGTGCCGGCGCGCCCTTGAACGCAGACAGCTCATCCATGCAGTCGAACACCGTGACCTGCGCCTGGAGGTGGTCGGTGAATGCCAGGCTCATGGGCGTGAAATACCAGAGCAGAAGATCACCGTGCAGGGCCTCGGAAAGACGCTCATCCAGCAACCGCCGCTGCGCTTGAATCATCGCCTGCTCATCCAGGCCCTCGGGCAGGTGCGGAACCACCACCTGGATGCCCGCCGCCGGGCTCGACGTTTCAAGCCAAGGAGGCTCGCCACCGCCCACGACCGGTTCTTCGAAGAAGATCACGTCGTAGTCTTTCGCCAGGCGCGACATCACATGCTGCGGACGCTGGTAGACAAACCCCCAGCGCAAATGGGACAGGCACACCAGCGTAGGACGGGCCAGGCTGGGGGATTCAACGGGGCTTTGCGCACTCACTTGGGCAAACGGCCCGGGCTGTTCTGCAAGGTTCATATCAACGTCCTTATCAAGCGAAAAGATGACGGCTCATGCATCGAGCCCCTCGGCCATACCGTGTCGATACGGCAAGTGCACGACGGCCCTTATTCAGGCCATTCGGCTCTTGAAGGTTGGAAGCACGGTCGTCGCGGGGCGTTCACAGGAAGATTGAGCGAAGCCGATGAACTGCACATACCGGTCGGTCAACCGGTTTGAACTCCTCGCAAAAAGCGCCCCCTACCTTGAACAGTCAGCGCAGAAACAGCGCTGACCGAACTGAGGAAACAGGCATCGGCCAGATGCCAGGGCGAACGAGGGCGAGCGCATGATCTTGATTACGGGCGGTGCGGGATACATCGGTGCGCACGTCGCATTGGAATGCATGGTGCGAGGCGAAGAAGTGTTGATAGTGGACAATTTGTGCAATAGCCATCGCTCGGCGATCGACCGGATAAGCACCTTGGCCGGAAAGCGGCCCGGGTTCATTTATGGCGACGTGCGCAACCGACGTCTGCTCGACACGTTGCTGCGTGACTACCCCATCGACGCCGTGGTGCATTGCGCCGGCTTGAAAGCCGTCGGCGAAAGCGTGCGTGAGCCGTTGCGCTACTACGACACCAATGTCGGCGGCAGCGTGGTCCTGTGCCAGGCCATGGCGCAGGCCGGCGTGTTCCGGCTGGTGTTCAGTTCATCCGCAACGGTGTACGGGGACTGCACCCGCATGCCGATCAACGAAGCGTGCGCCACCGGGCAACCAACCAACCCGTACGGGATGTCGAAGCTGATGTGTGAAAACGTCATGAAAAGCGTGGCCAGCTCCGACCCGCGCTGGTCAATAGGCCTGCTGCGCTACTTCAACCCGATCGGTGCCCATGCCTCCGGCCTGCTCGGCGAAGCGCCGACCAGCACACCGAACAATCTATTACCCTATTTGCTTCAGGTCGCCAGCGGCGAGCGCCAAGCGTTGTCGGTCTATGGCAACGACTACCCCACCCCGGACGGCACCGGCGTCCGCGATTACATCCACGTCGTGGATTTGGCCCTGGGCCATATCCGCGCGCTCGAAGCGTTGCGCGAACGCCGCGGCGTCAGCATCTGGAACCTGGGCACAGGCCGTGGATACTCGGTACTGGACGTGATCAAGGCCTTTGAAAAAGTGACCGGCGTCCAGATCCCCCTGAACTTCGAAGCACGTCGCCCAGGCGATATAGCCTGCTGCTGGGCCGACCCGAAAAAGTCCATCGACGAGCTGGACTGGCAAGCGCGCTATTCATTGGAGCGGATGCTCGCCGATGCGTGGCGCTGGCAATGCAACCAGCGCGAGCAGGAGGTGGTTCGGCAGGCGAATTGAAGCGCGCGCATTGGCGGGGACATTGATGGTTGATTCGGGTCAACCCGAGTCATCTGCTGGAGCAGAAGAAGATGCCTGAGGGCGTCTTCTTCTGTGCTCGAAGCGCGTGGGGCTGGGCTTCTGATGCAGACTACTGCCACTTACATCGGCCGACGGAAAATTCCTGCACGTTGGTGTGCCTTAGATGAACTGGCGCGAAGTGAATAGCTCGAATACGCTTCGAACGACTGCTCGTCTGACCATAGTTGAACGCAACTATTTGAGCGCCCACATCAGAGCTGATAAGAGGAGGCGCCGCATTCAACGTGCCGTGGCGGTTTTCTGCCCCAGGAAAACTTGACCAGATAAAAATTTAGCCCCCTGCACATCGACTAAACCCTTCGAAGCAAAACAATCCCTATCTGGAATCCCCCCGCACTTCCCATTACCCTGATCCCCTCTATCAGACAATCGGAAGTCCGATACCCGTGCTCAAGCCACTTGCTGTCCTCGCATTCGCCTGCGCCCCACTGCTTGCAAACGCCGCCGACCTGGCCGGTGTCTGGAGGGGGACCCTGGGCAAATCCGCGATCACCGCCTGTTTCAACGGCGCCCATGGGTCCAATGGCAGTTATTACTACCAGCGCATTCTTACGCCCATCCAGTTGACACAGGCCAACGCCAGCGAGCCGTGGGCCGAAGAAGGGCAAACCGGTTTCTGGCAGTTGGACGACCCTCAGGGTGACACGTTGACCGGTACCTGGAGCAAAACCCTGGGCGGTAAAAGCCTGGCGCTCAGGCTCAAACGCGCTGACACCGACGGCTGCGCAAGCGACGCCTACAACAACGCGCTTGAAGCGGCGCCGCCTGCGGTTAAGGTGGAGAAGAAGACGTTCGGCGAACATGCCTATCAAGTGAAAACCCAGGGCGGCCAGGTCATTTTGCAACTCGAGGGTGACGGCGCAGCCATCGATGAGATCAACCGAGACCTGGCGCGCATGGCCATCAATCCTGACGGGCAGGCCGAGTTCTACACAGAACGGCGCAACGCCCTGGAGCAGAGCGGCGGCACCACCACGAGCGAGATCACGGTCGAGCCTTTCTATTGGTCCTCGCACTGGATCACCGTGCGCTTCTACCGCTGGTCGGCAGGTTACGGACGCGGCGGCATCAGTTGGGGGCTGCACAGCTGGAACCTGCGAACCGGCGAACGCGTCGACCCGTGGACATGGCTGGGTGGCCTGCAGGAATGGGACAGCCCCTACTCCGGCCAGGTCAAACTGCCCGCCGTCTTCAGTACATGGCTGGCCAAGCAGACCACCGCCGACGAAGGGTGCCCGGCCATCACCAGCTATTCGACGTTCGACCTGAGTTTCAACACCCAGGGCCTGCAACTCTCGACACCCGCCCAGGGCGACGGTTGTGACAACGAACTGAGCTTTACCTGGGAAGAACTGGAGCCGGTGCTGACGACGCAGGGTAAAGAGGCGGTGCCCAGCTTGAGAATGCCGTGACCAGCCTCTAAAAAATTGCCGATTCGTTCACGAAATGTTCAGAAGCACAGACAGATACTAGCCAACTGCAATGACCGTCACCCCGGACGGTCCTCCTGCCTTGGTAGCCCCACCCATGACGCGTCCCGCTCCTCTGCTGCTGCTGCTTGCTGGCCTGCTGTTCTTTTTCGCCCTGGGTAACCACGAGTTGCAAGGCTCCACCGAAGCCCGCGTCGCCGGAATCGCCATGGCCATGCACCTGGACAACAACTGGGTGGTGCCCCAGTTGTTTCGTGAGCCCTTCCTGGAAAAACCGCCCTTGAGCCTGTGGATCGACGCCGGGGCCATTCGCCTGTTTGGCGGCACCACCTGGGCCGTGCGCCTGGCCTCGGCGTTTGCCGGCTTGTTCAGCGTGATGCTGCTGTACGCCATGCTGCGACGGTTTGGACGCCCGCAAACGCTGGCGTTCAGCGCGGCATTGATCCTGGCGACCATGGCCAGCTACTGGAGCAACGTGCGCGGTGTGGGTGAGGACTCGTTGCTCACACTGGGCGTGACCGCCGCGCTGCTGGCGTTCTACCAGGCTGTACGACCCGATCGCGAAGGCTCCAGCGCAGGCGCGTGGGCGCTGTTTACCGCCGGGATGGCGATCGCCACCCTGAGCAAAGGGGTGCTGGGGCTGGCGATGCCTGGCATTGTGATTTTTGTGTACCTGGCCAGTACCAGCCTGATGGACAAGCGCGTGCAACTTGACGCCTGGCTCAAGCCTGCGCTGTTCACCCTGTTGGCATTGGTGCCACTGGTGATCTGGCTGGGCTTGCTGTTCCAACGCGGCGGCATGCAGGCGGTAGCCGAAGTATTGTTGACCAACAGCGTCGGCCGGTTCAGCGGTTCGTTCGTCGAAGCGGGCCATTACGAGCCGTTCTATTACTACATCGCCAAGCTGCCGGAGGCCTTTCTGCCTTGGAACATCCTTGTGTATCTGGGTCTCTGGCACTTTCGAAAAAGCCTGGTGCGCAACCGCTACCGCCTGTTCTTCAGTGTTTGGCTGGTGGCGCAATTCACCCTGCTAAGCCTGGCATCGAGCAAGCGCACGGTGTACCTGATGGCACTGACACCGGCCGCCGCCGTATTGGCTGCGGAATTTGCGCGGGTGTTGCTGGGTTGGTTGCAAGCTCGCCAACCCGCGTTGCACAAACATCAAAAATCCCTGGTAGGCGCTGTGTTCACCCTGGCCGTGGGTTGCTACCTGAGCGCGGTGTTCTGGTTCGCGCCCAAGGCGGATGCGCGCCAGTCGTTCATACCGGTGATCAGCCAGGTTCAGGCGTTGAGGGACGACGGCAAGGAAGTGGTGCTGTTCCAGCCCAACGAGCGCATCGCCGGGGCCAGTGTGTTTTACCTGCGGGCCTATCTGCCGATCCTGCAGACCGAGGCCCAGTTGCACGATTACCTCGCCGCCAAGCCCGGCAACATTGCGTTGCTGGACCATACCAACGGCTTGAGCACACCGATGAAAGTGCTCAAGGAAATCTCGATCAACCGCCAGCCTTACTATTTTGTGGCGCAGTAAGGCCGGCGCCGGGTATCAGTGCTTGGTGAGCTTGTCCAGGTAGCCCATGGCAAAGGCTGAAACCACGAAGGTCATGTGGATGATCACGTACCACATCAGGTGCTGGGGATCGACGTTCTTGGCGTCCATGAAAATGCGCAGCAGGTGGATCGACGAAATGGCCACGATGGAGGCCGCGACCTTCATCTTCAGCGATGAAGAATCCATGGTGCCGAGCCAATTGAGCTTTTCTTTGTTTTCATCGATATCCAGCTGCGAAACGAAGTTTTCGTAGCCGGATATCATCACCATGACCAACAGGCCACCGACCAGTGCCATGTCGATGAGCGACAGCAGCAGCAGGATCACCTCGGCTTCCAGCATGGTGAAAATGTTGGGAATCACGTGAATGATTTCCTGGAAGAACTTCAACGCCAGGATCAGCAAGCCCAGGGACAGCCCGAGATAGATCGGCGCCAGCAGCCAGCGTGAGGCGTACATAGTGTTTTCGATAAAGCGTTCCATGGGATCTCACACAGCTTGGCTAGAAATGACGGCGAGTATACCAGCCGCTACAAGCCACCTGTAACCACGAGAAAACTGACCTGGGCGGCATCTGTAAGAGAATTTTTCTGCTAGTGTCGAGCCCAATAACTCGGCTCGATGACGTCGGACAGGAAAAACTCAGATGATGGATGTGCGATTCCCTTTGGCCAGTATCGGCCTGTGCGCGGCATTGCTGGCGGCCGGCGGGTGCTCCCCCAGCGACGAGCAGAAGCAGGCTACCCTCGAAGAGAAAACCGCAACGTTCGAACAGTCCCTCGACGGCATCCAGGACCCCAAGCTGCGCGACGCCATCGCCGACCTTGGCGGTTCGCTGCTGTTACTGGAGCGGGCACGGAACAAGCTCGCCAGCAAGCCCATCGAAACCGAATACGGCGAAGACTCCCTGGCCCTGCTCAAGCATTACCCCACGCCCCAGGCACTGGTGGATACTTACATCAATGGCCTGTTTGTGCTGCGCAAGACCTCACACTCCGATTATCTGACGGATCTGCAGCCAGTCTTCCCCTTCAATTTTGGGATGCCCGACTCATTTCCTTTCCCCCATGGCCTGGAATGGCAGTCGGTGACCTTGAGCAACAACAAAGTCATCCCCTTCCAGCTGGAATGGTCGGAAACCGATCCTGGCATCCAACTGAGCCCCAGCAGTTCCAACCTGACCAACCCCGACGACCTGACGGTGACCTACCCGTTCTTCGACGGCATCGAGACGGAAAACAAGAGCCAGCCGCAGCCGGTCAGCCTCAAAGGCACGGTTGAAGTGGTTGCGCCGGGCAATGTGCTGACATTCGAACTATCGAAACAGGACGTGGGCCACAAGCGCACCGAAGGCAATATCACCCTTACCCTGGTGCATCTGGAAAAAAACTACGCCGAAATCGAGATGACCAACAGCCGGCCACTGGCGCCGCAAGTGGGCGACGAGTCGCCTAACCCGCTGCTGGTACAGGCGCGCGACAGCACTGGGCAATTTCTCACACGCTCGGGTTCGATCAACGAAAGCAGCGCACAGGTGGCGTTCTACGAGAAACAGCTGGCGCAGATGCAAAAGCAGAACGCATGGTCGGATGCGTTCGAAAAACAACTGGCCGAACAACAGAAAGCCTTTGAACACCAGCAGAGCAGCCATTATGCCAAGGTGTATTTCAACGGGCTGGTCGACAACCTGCAGGTCAACGTGCTGGATTTTTCCACCGCTACGCTGACCCGCAAAGACCTCGACCTGCCGGTGCTGCGCTTTGACAAGAACAGCTTGCAGCAAACCGTGCAGACGTTGCCGATGCCGGTCACCGTCTACGACGACGGCGCCGCCAGTTGGCTCAAAGGCGCGAGCATGACCGAAGAGCAGCTGAAAAACAGCGTCACTATCAGCCAGTCGGTCGAAGATGCCAGCGCCGCGCACATCGTGTTCGATCACCCGTTTACCTTCAACGACGACCTGGTGGGCAGCGAGCGCAACAGCAGCGAGTCACCGGTGACCTTCTTCACCGCCGACGAAAAAGGCGAACGCGGCGAGCCGATCGAGCTGCCGACCGAAGCCTTCGAACTCAACCCGACGCGTGGCACCCTCACCTACGACCTGAACCTGTTTCCGGAAGACCCGGCCTTTGTGGTGGGCTCGATTCCGCTGTTCCTGGCGACCATCGAAAAAGGCGAAATAGACGTGGCCAAGCTGCCCAAGGGGCTATCGCTCAAGGACAATGCGCTGATCGTCGACCAGAAGGCGTTCCCCGCCGACAGCTGGCGTTTCTACGCCAAAGACGCCAGCGGCAATTACCTCAAGGAGATACTCGGGGTCAGCCACCGTGCCGAGGAGTACGGCACGGCGATGTTTGACGTGCATTACTTCTACGGCCAGCCGACCGTGCTGGAAAGTTACCAGCGCACCGACCTGAGCACCGTGCAATACGGCTTCGAGGTCAAGCTGGACAAGCCTGAGAGCAAATAAACGACGGCTATTAGGCCAGCTGTTCGTGCCTACCGTTGAGCTGGCGCAGATAGGCCTGAAGGTGCAGGCACCAGATCGGCGTGTCGCCCGCCACCTCATAGCCGTACAAGGTCAGGTTGTCCACGATGGCTTCCAGCATGCCTTGCGCCACGGCTGGCCCGGCAAACGGGCCTTCGGACTTGATGGTGGTAGGCTGTTCGCCACTCATCCCTGCGGCAAACAATAACGTCCACAGGCCGTTATCCCCCGCAAGAGGGCGAATGGAACATTCGATACGGGTGACCAGGCCAAAGCACTGGCGGGTGAGGCAAAGGTTGCGCGGCATGGCGGCGACCCTCGGCAGATCGGTGTTCAGCCTCGACCTGAGGCGAGGCTGTTTCTATCCAGCGACTCCTGTGGATATCCCTGAATCAAGAATAGAAGAAAGCCACAACAAACCAAGGTTGTAGGGACCAACGGGCGTTGGCTCCTCAGGCTGGAGTCAATTTAGTGACGAGCCTTGCAAGCGATCCAACCACACCGCAGGCGTATCTGTAGTGAGCGGGCTTGTCCCGCGCTGGGTGGCGGAGCCGCCCCAATAAAGACACCGCCGAGTTCCAGATTGGACCGGGTCGCCTGGTTTGGGGCGGCTTCGCCACCCAGCGCGGGACAAGCCCGCTCACTACAAAGATGGCTATCGCAGGCAAGCCCGCTCCCACACTTGGATGGCGTCACGGCAAAACAATCAGCTCGGCTTGGCTTCCGCCAACGCCTGCAGCGCCAACTCTTTCTCCGCCTCCTTCAAGTCTTCCTCACTGATCATCTCGGCAATCGCCCGCAACCGCTCTACCACGCGCGCATTCACCGAGCCTTCGGGGAATTGCCCTTCGGCATCCGGCTCACCGGCAGGTTCGCCCACCAGCAGGCTCAAGGCCTCGTCGGCCTGGCGCACGGCATAGATATGGAACTGTCCGGCGCGCACGGCCTGCAGGACTTTCTCATCGAGCATCAGCGTGGCGACGTTGGCCTGGGGAATGATCGCCCCCTGCTCCCCGGTCAAACCGCGTGCTTCGCAGAGACGGAAGAAGCCTTCGATCTTCTCGTTGACCCCGCCCACCGCCTGCACTTCGCCAAACTGGTTGATCGAGCCGGTAATGGCAAAACACTGCTTGAGCGGCGTCTTCGACAGGGCCGAGATCAAGGTGCACGCCTCGCCCAGCGACGCACTGTCGCCGTCCACATAACCGTAGGACTGCTCCAGCGCGATACTCGCCGAGATCGCCAGCGGGAATTCCTGGGCATAGCGGCTGCCCAGGTAACCGGTGAGGATCATTACGCCCTTGGAGTGGATGGGCTGGCCAAGGTTGACCTCGCGCTCGATGTCGACAATGCCGCTGCCGCCCGGGTACACCGTGGCGGAAATCCGCGCCGGCACGCCAAAGGCCGAGTCGCCCACCTCCAGCACCGTCAGGCCGTTGCACTTGCCCACTGCCGCGCCCGCGGTGTCGATCAGGATGACCCCGGCGAGCATGTCGTCGAGAATCCGCGCCGAGACTCGCCCGGTGCGCGTGGCCTTGGCCTTGAGCGCGCGCTCGATGTGGCCGGCGTCGGTCATTTCGTCTCCCGCCAGGTGGCGAATGAAGTCCGCCTCGCTCACCAACTGGAACAAGTCGCCAATGCGCGCCGACAAACGCCCCTGGTGCTCGGCCAACCGCGCGCTGTAAGTGGCCAACCGCGCCACCGCATCCGAGGTCAGCGGTGCCATGCCCTCTTCCGAGGTGCGGGTTTTGAGCAGCTGGGCAAACTGCTCCAGGCTTTCGTCCACCATTGGGATGTCTTCGTCGAAATCCACCAGCACCCGGAACATCTCCTGGAAGTCCGGATCGGCATCCTGCAGCGCGTAGTACAACTGGCGCGAGCCGATGATGATCACCTTGACCTGCAACGGGATCATTTGCGGGTTGAGGGTCACGGTGGCCAGGCGGCCCAGCTCGCCCAGCGGTGATTCCATCTTCAGCTTGCGCGATTGCAGGGCACGCTTGAGCGCGTCCCATACAAACGGCTCGCTGAGCATTTTCTCGGCTTCAAGAATCAGGAAACCGCCGTTGGCACGGTGCAAGGCGCCAGGACGCAACTGGCGATAGGTGGTGTAGAGCGCGCCCTGGTCGGTGCTGTATTCAATACGGCCGAACAGGTTGTCGTAGGTCGGGTGCGGTTCAAACACCACCGGTGCGCCGCCGTTGACCGAATGGCCCACCACCAGGCTGGGGCAGTATTGCTCTTCGAGCAGCTTGCGCGCCTGGGCGTCGGTCTTGGCATCGTCGACCAATTGCTCGACCACCGTCTTGAGCAAGTACACCTGCATGGCTTGCAGGTAACCGCAGACGGCGGCGTTTTCCGCGTACTTTTCCGACAGCGGCGCGAGCAACGGCTGCAGGGCCAGGGTGATGGTTTCTTCGTTGAACTGACGCAGTTGGTTGTTGGACTCACGCTTCCATTGCGGCAGGCTGGCCAGTTCTTCGTTGAGGCGCTCTTCCAGTTCGGAAATATTGGTGTGGAAACGCTCGCGATCGGCTTCCGGCAACTGCGAGAACTCGGCCTCGTCCAGCGCCTTGCCGTCGAGCATCGGGGTAAACGCGATATTGCTGCTGTCGCGGTAAAGCGCCACGTCTTTTTCCAGGGCCAGGCGCTCGATCACATCCAGGGCCTTGTCGTAGCGCTGGTTGAAAGCGCGATCGATGGCGCTCTTGCGCTGCTGGTAGGTGGGATGTTCGAAGGCCGCCGGGAAGGTGGCCACCAGGTTGTCGATCAGGCCATTGATATCGGCGATGAATGCCGCCGCCGCACCGCCCGGCAATTCCAGGGCGCGGGGTTCGCGTGGCTCGTCGAAATTGTTGACGTAGACCCAGTCAGCCGGGGTCTGCAGGCGCTTGCCTTCGGCCTTCAGGTAGCGTTTGACGAACGAAAAGCGGCCGGTACCGGGCTCACCCATGACAAACACGTTGTAACCGGGGCGTGGCATGGCCACACCGAACTGCAAGGCTTCAACCGCACGTTCCTGGCCAAGCACACCGCGAAAGGGTTCCAGATCATTGGTGGTCGAGAAGCTGAACTGTTCAGCGGAGAAAGGGCGAGTCAGCGCTTCGGGCGCTAGACGCAAGCTGGCAGCAACAGGATCAGGCATCGGGCTTCCTTACATCAGGCGGGGCAGATGAGGCATTCTGGCTCCCGGTTACGCGCTCTGGCAAGGCGCGCTTTCGGGAAAGCATAGACGTGGGAGGCGTCCTGCAAAAATATCGTGACTTCGTCAATTGTTTTATAAAAAATCACGGAACCCTTGGAACGTGCCTAAACTCCAAACTGCGCGGGTTGGACTAATAACCGATCCCTAGGGCGCTATGAAGTGCCTGAACCCTTGTCCATTGGTTGCACACAAAGAGAACAAAGCTATGAAACGGATCCTTCTCGGTACTCTTTTCACCGTCGTCTCCCTCAATGCAATGGCAGAAGCACCAGGTGGCCCGAACTGCGGTTGGGGCAACATGTTGTTCGAAGGCCAGCGCGGCACTCCCGCTCACTTCCTGGCGTCCACCACCAACGGTACCTCGGGCAACGCCACCTTCGGCATGACCTCGGGCACCAACGGTTGCAGCACCAACAGCGCGCTGTCCTACGGCGGCAAGTCCTGGATTGCCATGAATGGCATGATGAACGAGCTGTCCGAAGACATGGCCAAGGGTAATGGCGAAGCGCTGACCACGTACGCCGTGGTACTGGGCGTTGCACCGGAAGACCGCGAGCACTTCGCAGCCGTGACTCATGAACATTTCCAGCAAATCTTCAGCAAGGCCGACGTGACCGCTGACGATGTGCACAACAACACCATTGCCGTACTGAAAAGTGATGCCCGTCTGGCGAAATACGCTACCCAGGCTTAAGCTCGACCCGCCCGCGCCTAACAGGGCGCGGGCTCTTTTTTGGGCCCGCCTTCCCTTTGGGTCTCTATTTTTCCGACTTAAGTTGCCCCTATGCTCAAACGCTTTGCCTGGATGGCACTCTTGGCCTGCGCCCCGCTGTACGCGGCACCGCAGATTGACGATCAACGTTTGCAGCACCTGGCCAATGATCCGTTCTGGCTATCTCTGGGCCATTACGAAGCCGGTAAAATCAGTGGCTGGCGCAGCTATGTCAGCGACAAAAAGTTTTTCCTCGCCGCCGATGGCGCCCACCATCCCGACGCCGAACTCAAGGCCACCGTTGATGCGCTCTACGCACCGGCCAGCCTTGGCGAAAAGCACGCCCAATGCGTTTATCCCGCACGTACCCGCTGGCTCAAGGATCAGCTGCACCTCACTGACCTGCCGGCCGTGGACTGCACAGAATTCAAGCAATGGTTCAAGGACGTCGCACCCCACAGCGCGGTGATGATCTTCCCGGCGGCCTACCTTAACAGCCCGTCCTCGATGTTCGGCCACACCCTGCTGCGCATCGACCAGGCCGACGTACAGAGCAACAACACCGCCCTGCTCAGCTACGCGATCAACTTCGGCGCCTATATCGAGGGCTCCGACAACAGCATCCTCTACGCCTGGAAAGGCCTGATGGGCGGTTATCCCGGGCTGTTCGCCCTGGTGCCCTACCAGGAAAAACTCTCCGAGTACCGTAGCCTCGAAAACCGCGACCTGTGGGAATACCGCCTGAACCTGACCGAAGTCGAGACCAAACGCATGGTCGAGCACGTGTGGGAGCTCAAGCAGATCCAGTTCGACTACTTTTTCTTCGACGAAAACTGCTCCTATCGCCTGCTCGAACTGCTGCAAGTGGCGCGCCCCGGCCTGCGCCTGACCGAACAGTTCCCACTCACCGCCATCCCGACCGACACGGTCAAGGCCGTGAAAGAGGCAGGTCTTGTAGAAAAGATCGATTACCGGCCGTCCCGTGAGCGCGAGCTGCTCGAGCGCGCCAAACCGTTGGACGGCGATGAGCAACAATGGGTGCTCAACGTCAGCGACGACCAGAAACAATTGCAGGACCCAGCTTTCAAAGCGTTGCCCCGCGAGCGCCAGGCCCTGATCATCGACGCCGCCTATCGCCTGGGCCGCTACCGCGCCAATGGCCTGGAACGCGACACCGCACGCTCCCAGCGCAGCTTCGAACTGCTGCGCGCGATCAACCAGAACCCCGCGCCCGACCTGAAGATCACGCCCCCTGGCCTGCCGGAAAACGGCCATGAATCGCGCACCTGGCAAGCCGGCCTCGGCACCCGTGGCGACAAGGCATTCGGTGAATACGGCCTGCGCATGGCCTACCACGACCTCAACGACAACGCCGAAGGCTTCCCCCTCGGCGCGCAGATCGAAATCCTGCAAATGAAACTGCGCCAGTACGAAGGCAACCACTGGCAATTGCAGCAACTGGACCTTGCCACCATCCGCTCCCTGACCCCGCGCAACGCCCTGTTGCAGCCGTGGTCATGGCAAGTCACCGGCGGCCTGGAGCGGGTACCCGGCAAACACGATGACGAAACCCTGGTCGCCCACGTCAACGGCGGCGCCGGCGGCACTTGGCAACTGCGCGACGACATGCTCGGCTTCGCCCTCGGCACCGTGCGCGTGGAACACAACAATGATTTCAACGAAGTCATCTCCCCTGCGGCCGGGTTTAACACCGGTGTGCTGTGGAAGAATCCGCTGGGGAATCTGAGCCTGGAAGCCAAGGGTGATTTCTTCACCAATGGTGAAGTACGGCGCAGCATCAGCCTGAACCAGCAATGGGAACTGTCACGCAACCTGGGCCTGCGCCTGAGCGCGCAGCGCGAGTACAGCCACCTGTCGACGCCGGTGAATGAAGTGATGCTTGAGGTGAAGTGGTATCACTACTGATTCAAGCCTGCCAAAAAATCAAAATGGAGTTCCAACCAACATGGCCGCTACCTGCACCACCCTTGAAGAAGTGCGAACCAACATCGACCTTCTCGACAAGCAAATCATCACTCTACTGGCCGAGCGTGGCCGCTACGTGTCACAGGCAGCGCGTTTCAAGAAAGACACCGCTGACGTCAAGGCGCCGCAACGGGTTGAACAAGTGATTGCCAAGGTGCGGGGGTTATCGGAAACCGTGGGCGCCAATCCTGAGGTAACTGAGCATGTGTATCGGGCGATGATTGCGGCGTTTATCCAGCAGGAATTGGGCGAGCATGCGGCGATGACGAAAGTTGGTGAACGGCAAGCTTAATCCATCGATCTGAGCGGCTCAGAATTTTCTGACGTGTGTGCTTACACGCAAAAATTCACACTCCGCTTTCAACTTATTGAAAACTATGAAAGAAATTCCAGAAAGTTTTTAGCTTTTTCAGTTCAGACAAACTTTCCTTTTACTTCATTCTCTTTGCGGCGTTTTGTGTCTAGTATCGAATGGCAGTCACTTTGCCATCACATCTATTCACGGATCCGATAGGGTAAGAGGCTTATATGGAATTTTTTGAAAAACTCACCAGTCTTGCAGCAAAAGTCCGTTTGCAAGGCCCTGCCATCCAAACGGAAGAAGCCACAAAGAATGCTTTTGTAATGCCCTTTATCAACACGGTATTAGGCTATGACGTATTTGATCCGCAAGAAGTGACGCCTGAATTTGTCTGCGATGTCGGGACGAAAAAAGGCGAAAAAATCGATTACGCAATCATGAAAAATGGAGAAGTCCAGATACTCATCGAATGCAAAAAAATCGGCGAGTCATTGAGCATCAATCACGCTTCGCAGCTTTTCCGCTATTTCCACGTAACAAGCGCAAGAATTTCAATTCTCACCAACGGCCAGGTTTATAGGTTTTTTACCGATCTGGACGCCCCTAATAAAATGGACGAGAAGCCTTTTTTGGAATTGGACTTACTGGATATCGATGAATACTCCGTGCCGGAGTTGATAAAGCTCACCAAGTCTGCTTTCGACGTCGACTCAATCATCAACGCTGCTGGAGAGTTGAAATATGTCAGTCAACTCAAAAAAATTATCGGTGCCCAGGTCAGTAAACCAGAAGACGAATTCGTGAAGTTTTTCGCATCCCGTGTTTACGAAGGCGTAATCACCCAAAAAGTCCGCGAACAATTTTTCGAACTGACACGGAAAGCGCTGGCTCAGTTTCTTAATGACCAAATCAATGATCGGCTCAAGTCGGCAATGAGCGGTGCGATTCAGCCGACGATAGCGTCATTGACTGTCGCAAACAGCGCGAACGCAGATATTCAAGGCCGAGACGAGTCTGAAGATAAGGTACTGACGACGCTTGAAGAGTTGGAGGGGTATCACATCGTCCGGGCTGTCGTCCGCTCCGTTGTCGACGCCAAACGAATCGTTCAGCGTGATACCCAGAGTTACTTTGGGATATTACTGGACGACAACAATCGTAAGCCTATTTGCCGTCTCCACTTCAATCGCAGCCAAAAATACCTCGGAATATTTGACGAAGAAAAAAATGAGACCCGTCATGCGATTTCATCCATTGATGAGATTTATGAGTACGCGGAGCAACTGAAAAAAACAGTCGGCTATTACGACTGAGATTACATTTGAACGACCGAAAATCTTCGCTAACCTTGTGGTGAGCGGGCTAGCACCGCTCGCCACATAAGTAATGTCACCGCTTAAGCGGCAGGTGTCATCGCTTGGGTCAAGTCATCCACGACGGCCTTGCCCATCTCGCACAGGTAATGCGCAGCCCATGCGTATTGTTCGCCACGCACATCCATCGCGGCTTCCATGGCGAGTTTCTTGGAGTAGAAAAGCAAAGTAGAGGCGTGTTCCAGTGCTTGATCAAGCGGCATGCCGGCATTGACGCGGAACAGCGGTTTTTCGTTTTCGCCGTAATCACCGAACGTGACGACGCCGAGGGTGGTGATTGAGGACAGGGGTGGATCGGGGACGACTTTAGACATGGTGTACCTACTAAGTGAGATAAAGGGCCACCACAGCACGTCGCTAAACATAATGGGGTGGCAGCTGTACGCAGGTTAGCGAACCGGTCACCTAGACACCCGGTAGATCCGAAGATCTCCCGCGCACAGCCGCCATAACACGACCGATAGGCGCAAGAACCGCCTGCCAGTGTGCAAAGAGGATGAGTCTCAGTGGTTCGGGTCGCTAAACCCGGTCGCTGTTTTCACAGCGAAGCCAGGAGACTAGTGGCCCAAACCCTAAGCCGCAATAGGCTGGAGATTCTCTAGGAAACGTCCTGCAATTTAAAGGGAATCGTCGTTGATGGCCCTTTAACAACACCTTTCTCACACCCCTTTCACATCCCCCCAACGAATCCCGATCTAGACTTCTCCCTATACGCCGTGAAACGGCCAGGGAGTACGCCATGTGGCGGTCTGCGATATTGCTGTGTGCAGTGATGGTGTTGTCCGGTTGCCAGTCAACTCATCAGGATTTGCTGGCCAAGGGTTACCCACCGGCGTTTGCGGACGGTTTTGTTGATGGCTGCAGCAGCGGTCGCCAAGCCGCGGGCGTGATTACCGGTGAGTTTCGCAAGAACGTGCCGCGCTATCTCAAGGATCGGCAATATGCCCAAGGCTGGGAAGACGGGTTTCGCCAGTGCAAGGCGATGCGCGAGAACGAGGACCTGCGCGATTATAAGGAACGCCGCTGGGATGACCGGGATCGCGCGTGGCAACGGGAGAAAGACCGCGACGCCGCCAGGGCTTATCGCTCGCAATAGGTCGTTTTTCGGGGACGCAGAGCGTCCATGGCTGCATTCCCACGCAGAGCGTTGGAACGATCGCGCAGCGAACATGGCCCAAACTCCATTGAGGGAGAACACCATGAGCCGTGCATTTGTAAATGAAGACAACGCCGCCGCCCAGGCTGATCAGCCAGTGGAGCGTCAGGTCAGTGAGCAGCCCAATCGCCTGACCGCGCAAGGGTTGGCGCTGTTGCAGGCCAAGGTAGCGCAATTGCAGGCTGAGCACAGCGCCGAATCCGCCAAGGGTGAGAAGGCCGATAAACAGCGCCAGGCCGACCTTGAGCGAGATCTGCGCTACTTTAACCAACGCGTACAAAGCGCCCAGGTAGTCGCACCCGCCACCTCCACCGACAAGGTGCAGATCGGCAGTTGGGTGACGTTTGCCAATGAGCAGGACGAGCAACAACGCATTCAGTTGGTCGGCGAGGACCAGGCCGATGCGGGTGCAGGCTTGATCAACTGGGGCTCGCCCCTGGGCCGCGCGTTGCTGGCTGCGCAGGTGGGTGACGAGGTGTTGTGGAAACGCCCCGTCGGTGACCAGTTGATTGAAGTGCTGCGCATCGAGCCCGAGGTTTAGACGATGCCTTGGGCCAGCATCGCGTCGGCGACTTTGACGAAACCCGCGATGTTCGCGCCTTTCACGTAGTTGATCCGGCCGTTTTCTTCGCCGTAATGCACGCAGGCGTGGTGGATGGACTGCATGATGCTGTGCAGCTTGCTGTCCACTTCACCGGCGGTCCACAGCAGGCGCATGGCGTTCTGCGACATTTCCAGGCCACTGACCGCAACGCCGCCGGCATTGGACGCCTTGCCCGGCGCGAACAGAATACCGGCCTCGATAAAGATATCCACAGCCTCCAAAGTCGTCGGCATGTTGGCGCCTTCGGCCACGCAGATGCAGCCGTTGCGCAGCAGGGTGCGGGCGGCGTCGGCGTCGAGTTCGTTCTGGGTCGCGCAGGGCAACGCGATGTCGCAGGCCAGTGCCCATGGCGCCTGGCCTTTGCGGAACTCCAGGCCGAAACGCTCAGCCAGTTCGCTGATGCGACCGCGTTGCACGTTTTTCAGCGCCAGCAGCGCCGACCATTGTTCTTCGGTCAAGCCGTTTTCGGCGTACAGCGTGCCTTCGGAATCAGACAGGGAGATCACTTTGCCGCCCAGGTCCATGACCTTGCGCGCTGCGTATTGCGCCACGTTGCCGGAGCCGGATATGGCCACGCGTCTGCCTTCAACCCGCTGAGCGTTGCGCTTGAGCATCTCTTCAGCGAAGTACACGCAGCCGAAACCGGTGGCTTCCGGGCGGATCAGGCTGCCGCCGTAGGTCATGCCCTTGCCGGTCAAGACCGAGGTGAACTGGTTGCTCAGGCGTTTGTACTGGCCGAACAGGAAGCCGATCTCCCGGGCGCCCACGCCGATATCGCCGGCAGGTACATCCACATCGGCGCCGATATGGCGGTACAGCTCGCTCATGAACGCCTGGCAGAAGCGCATGACCTCCGCGTCGCTCTTGCCCTTGGGGTCGAAATCCGAGCCACCTTTGCCGCCGCCCATGGGCAGCGAGGTCAGGGAATTCTTGAAGGTCTGTTCGAAGGCGAGAAACTTCAACACCCCAAGGTTCACCGAAGGATGGAAGCGCAGGCCACCTTTGTAAGGGCCGATGGCGCTGTTCATCTGAATACGGAACCCGCGATTGACCTGAACCTTGTCCTGATCATCCACCCACGACACCCGGAAAGTAATCGCACGTTCCGGCTCGCACATGCGTTCCAGAATGCCGGAATTGAGATAGTGGGGGTTGTCTTCGAGAAACGGCCACAGGCTGCGTAGGACTTCTTCCACGGCCTGGTGGAATTCCGGCTGGTCGGGGTCGCGTTTCTTGAGGCGGGCGAGGAAGGACTCGACGGATTCGGTCATGAACAGTCTCGGCAAATTGATTGTTGTTAAGGGAGATTGAGCCGGACTTTATCAATTCATTTCGCACTGCAACAGGGCAAAATGTCGCTTTTGTGAATTTAAATGGTGCATTTGATATAAATAACTGTCTTTTTTGCCCTTAAATGGGGATTTAGCCTTGAGTGGTGCACCAACAGTTAAACCGCTATCGCAGGCAAGCCAGCTCCCACCTTGATCGAGTACATCCGCCTCGGCGCGGTCAGGTGTGGGAGCTGGCTTGCCTGCGATGCAAACGACTCGGTATTCCAGAAACGCACACAAAAAAACGGAGCCCGAAGGCTCCGCTCTTTCAAACCACCAACCCGAATCAGGCCAGCTTTTTATGCCGTACGCGGTGCGGCTGGGCAGCTGCGTCACCCAAACGCTTTTTACGGTCCGCTTCATACTCGGTGTAGTTGCCTTCGAAGAACACCGCTTGCGAGTCATCTTCGTACGCCAGGATGTGCGTCGCGACGCGGTCAAGGAACCAGCGATCGTGAGAGATCACAATGGCGGCGCCCGGGAAGTCCAGCAGGGCTTCTTCGAGGGAACGCAGGGTTTCAACGTCGAGGTCGTTGGACGGTTCGTCGAGCAGCAGGACGTTGCCGCCCTCTTTCAGGGTCAGGGCCAGGTGCAAGCGTCCACGCTCACCACCGGACAGGTCCTTGACGAACTTCTGCTGGTCGCCGCCCTTGAAGTTGAAACGGCCGACATAGGTGCGCGCCGGGATTTCATAATTGCCGATGCGGATCTGGTCGGAGCCGTCGGAGATCTGCTGGAACACCGTCTTGCTGCCGTCCAGGTCTTCACGGCTCTGATCCACGCAGGCCAACTGCACGGTTTCGCCGATCTCAATGCTGCCGGAGTCCGGGGTTTCCTTGCCCATCAGCATGCGGAACAGTGTGGATTTACCCGCACCGTTACCGCCGATAACGCCGACGATCGCGCCTTTTGGCATGGAGAACGACAAGTTATCGATCAACACACGGTCGCCATAGCCTTTGCAGACGTTCTTGAATTCGATGACCTTGTCACCCAGGCGCGGCCCGGCCGGAATGTAGATCTCGTTGGTTTCGCTGCGCTTCTGGAATTCCTGCGACTGCATTTCTTCGAAGCGTTGCAGGCGGGCCTTGGATTTGGACTGGCGAGCCTTGGCGCCTTTGCGCACCCACTCCAGTTCTTCCTTCATGGCTTTTTCGTGGGCCGACTGCTGCTTGGATTCGGCGGCCAGACGGTCGGACTTGGCTTCCAGCCAGCCGGAGTAGTTGCCCTCGTAAGGGATACCGGCGCCACGGTCGAGTTCGAGGATCCAGCCGGCCACGTTGTCCAGGAAGTAGCGGTCGTGCGTGATCGCAACCACGGTGCCCGGGAAGTCGTGAAGGAAATGTTCCAGCCAGGCGACGGAGTCGGCGTCCAAGTGGTTGGTCGGTTCGTCGAGCAGCAGCATGTCCGGGGCCGACAGCAGCAGGCGGCACAGGGCCACACGACGCTTTTCACCGCCGGACAAAAACTCGACCTTGGCGTCCCACGCCGGCAGACGCAGCGCGTCGGCGGCCACTTCCAGCTGGCGCTCCAGGTTGTGACCGTCGCCGGCCTGCAGGATGGCTTCGAGCTTGGCCTGTTCAGCGGCCAGCTTGTCGAAGTCGGCATCCGGTTCGGCGTAGGCAGCGTAGACCTCGTCCAGGCGCGCCTGGGCGTCCTTGATCACGCTGACGGCCTCTTCGACCACTTCACGCACGGTCTTGGTCGGGTCGAGAATCGGCTCCTGCGGCAGGTAGCCGATGTTCAGGTCAGGCATCGGGCGGGCTTCGCCTTCGAACTCGGTATCGACACCGGCCATGATTTTCAACAGCGTGGACTTACCCGAACCGTTAAGGCCGAGCACGCCGATCTTGGCGCCTGGGAAGAAGGACAGCGAAATGTTTTTAAGGATTTCCCGCTTCGGCGGAACAACTTTGCCCAGCCGATGCATGGTGAAGACGTATTGAGCCAAAATGGAGCCCTCTGATGAACTGCATAAACAAAGGCAGGTATTCTACGTCAAGATGATCCTGTGCACAGATGCGGAACGCCGACCGACGTCGCTCAAGGCTCCTCAGAATAGCTTGAGCGCCAGCACCTTCAGGTCCAGCGTGCTGTGCAGCAGCATCACCAGCAGGATCGCAGAGGTGCATAGCGCTTGCCCCAGCACCCCACGATGGATCTGCCTCGCCGCCGGTTGCCACTGTTCGGCATCAGGGGTACTGGTTTGCAACACCTCGTGCGCAGGCTCGCGCCAACGCTTCTCCACTGCCGAATCCAGCACGAACAGGGCCACACTGAGCAAAAACCAGAGTTCGAAGCAGCGCTGCCACTCCTTGAGCCAAAACATCAGGATGCCGCTCAGGATCAGCCCCCAACCCGCTACATTATAGAAGCGATCGGTAAACGTCAGACCGCGCAGCAGTAATGGCTTGTTGTCATGACTGCAGTGTTTGAGCTGGGCGGACATCCATGGGGCGACCAGCAGCGGTCCGGTTGCCGCGACCGCTGCCAGCGCGTGGAAGATTTTAATTGCGTCGTAGTCGATCATCAGGCCCAACCTCATCGGATATGAGCCTTCACCCTAAGGCAGCGGCATCCTGTCCAAAATGGTTCAGTCAGCCACAAAGCCGAACGAAACGGACAGTCTCAAGCCGCTCTTGCAGCGACGCCCTGCAGACTGCTGCGCACTTTTCCCGGGCTGCTGCCGGTGACACGGCGAAACCAATGGCCGAATGAATCGCTGGAGGCAAACCCCAGGTGGTGCGCGAGGCGCTCATTGGTAGGTTCGATCATCAACCCGCGATAGGCCTCGACGAGTAACAGGCGGTTATACCATTGGGTGTAGCACAACCCGGTTTCCTTGCGAAACAGGCGAGTCAGCGTGCGCTCGGTGGCACCCACTTCATTGCCCCACTCCGCCAGGCTCTTGCGCAACCCTGGCCGGGCAATCAACTGGTCGGTGACGCGTTTGAGCCGCCCGTCACTGGGCAAAGGCAACACCATATTACTGGCTGAGAGTTCGGTGATGTCCTGTAACAACAGTTGCAGAATGCAGTTGCGCTGCGCTTCCGACAGCGGCCGGGCGGCTTCTTCAGCCAGTCGATCGCACAGCGCAATGATCAGCGCCGAGGATTCAATCAGTTTGAGGGTGGTGGAGAACCCCTTCGACTGTTCCCGGCCCAGGTACAACACGGTAAGGTCAACCTGGCTGTACGCAACGCCTGCATGCAGGGTCTGCGGCGGAATCCACACGGCCATGCCGGGTTTAAGCAACCAGCGCTGGTCTTCCGTATGGCCGTAGAGCATGCCTTTTTTCACTAATACAAATTGGCCGACCGGGTGCCTGTGGGGCTCCCCCTCGTCCTTGATGTTCGTTAACTGCCGCTCAATGACTAATGCTGAATAATGTGTTTCATCGTGATGCATGCCTACCCCGGTCAGTCTTCTCGTAATCCATGTTTTACAGGCAATCCGTAGGCGAAGAATAAACCGCATCCCATGACAAGACCAAGCAGCAGGAAGGTGCCTGGATAGGCACTCTCCGAAGGCAGATGAAGCGCCACGGCGACCATGCCGTTAACACCAAACGCCGCACCCAGACTACGCAGGAATTGTACCGTGGAGGTGTAGGCACCCAACTGATCCGGGGGCGCGCAGTTCTGCGCAAAAACCAGGGTGGTGGTCGCGGTGAAGCCCATGCCGGAGCCAATCAATACCTGGCCGACGGCAATGGCTGGCCAGAACGCCCAGCGCAGGCCTGCCGCGACGAACAGGCAGCCGAGCAGCAGCATCGACATACCGCCCGCCGCCATGGGCCTGAAGCCCACGCGCGCCAGACGCTTGCCGCAGAATGTCGCGCCAGCCACCCAGCCCAGCGCGGCCAGCATGACCAGCGCGCCGCTCGACAACGCCCCACCGGTGCCATGACTGAGGGCAATCGGCAACAGACTGACCGAGGCATAAAGACCGATGCTCGAAGTGATCACCAGCACCAGGGTCGCCCCCAGCGCTGGTTGAGCGAAGAAACCCAGGGGCACTGGGCTGCTGCGCGGAGTCCTGCGCACACGCACCAGTAGTACCAACAGGCTGATGAGCATGATGACCACCAGTGTCGATATGGGATACGCCATCCATGCCAGCGGATCGCCGCTCAGCAGGAACAACCCGGCACACGCCAATATGGCCAGCGCACTTTGCGCCAGCGCGTCGACATGCCGGCTCGATTGGCCACGCCCCACCGTCGGGGCAAAGCACAGCGCCAACAAGGCCAGCGCCCCCAACGGCAAGTTCAGCCAAAAGACCGCGCGCCAGCTCAAAGTGCTGCCCAATACCGTCCCCGCGACCGGCCCCAGAATGGCGGCCAGGCCCCATACGCCGCTGAGCATGCCTTGCATATTCGCGCGCCGTGCCCCCTCGAACAGGGAGGCCAGCAATGAATAGGACAGCACAATGATCCCGCCCGCGCCCATGCCTTGCAGCGCCCTGCCGACAATCACCATGAGCATGCTCTGGCTGCTGGCGATCCAGGCCGAGGCGCCAATGAATACCAGCAGGCTGACTTTCATCATCACGCTGACCCCGAAGCGGTCGGCCAAGGCCCCCGCCAACGGTGCGATCAGCGCCAAGGGCAACAAGAAGCCGGAAACAACCCACGGATACAGCGTCGTGTCCTGCAGCTGCGCATTGATCTGCGGCAGGATGGTACTGACCGCCGTGCTGTCCATCGCTGCCAGAAACAGCGCAACAAGCACTGCCACGACACTCAACGGGTACTTCCCTTGGTTCACCGATGCCTGTGCGGCAAGTGTTTGCGGCTTCATGTGGCACCCCTCAATGAAAGTACTGGGTATGTATCGCGCTGGCGCTGGAGAACGCTTTGACGATGCCCGCCGTGTCCACGTCCATGTGCTCGTCGACAGTGCGAATCAAATCCTGAGACTGCACAATTTCACGAAACCGCAGCGTCATGTCCAACTGGGTCTCGGCGGCCCTGTTGTTTTGCGTGTAGTCCAGATTGAATGCCGCCTTGATCTGCTCGCCGCTGGTAATAGCCAGTTGCGTGTTCATCGCCTCGGTGTCGTGAATCAACTGGTGCATGCGTCGACGCTCGGAGGCGGTGAGCGACGGAATCACGTGTTCGAAGATGTAATGATCGAACTGGATATGCCGTGCCTCATCCAGGCCATGAAAATGCAGGAGACGCGTCAGCAGGCTACGCTGCATCGGGTCGAGCACCTTCAAACGACGTTCGAACACGGTAATGATTGATTCGCCCACATAGGCGGTGGCACAGAGTGCGGCCAGCTTGATCCGCGGCGAGTCGTTTTCGTCATAGAGTGCACGACGCTCGTTGAACAGGTTGTCCTTGAGCTTGATGTCACGCCCGGACAAATGCCGGATGTACTGATAGAAGCTGCTGGCGTGGTTGATTTCTTCGGCGGCGAAACACGACAGCGCGCCATACAGTGCGTCCCCCGCGCCGAGCGTATCGTGGTCGGCCTGCGCTTCGCAGAGTATGCGCGTCATGGTATTGGCGACATGCATCTCGATTTCGGCCAGTTGCCCCAGTTCCTTGTACAGATAAGCCACTGCTTTTTCTTCCTGACCAGCCTCCCCGACCAGCGCCGTGGAGAGGAACTGCAACTCGGCATCAGTGCGGGCGGCGGCCCACTCCATGCGGTTGGGGTGCAAGTAATTGATATGAGCCAGTTCGTTAATGTTCTTCAGAGCGTTCATCGCGGTGTTCTCAATGGGCATAGGAAAGGGCGTTGAAGATGGTGCGGGCCGGGTCGTCGATCGCTCGACGCCCGTGCATGACACGGGTGTTGTCGATCAGCACCACGTCGCCGTGCTGCCAGCCGACGTCGACGGTGAAGCGCTCGCACACGGCCTCAACGGCGAGCAACAGCTGCGGATCGATCGGTTCGCCATCGGCAAAGGTGATGCGTGGCGCTTCGTAATGGTTGGAGGGACCGAAAATACTGTTGGCGAAACTCGGTCCAATCTCGTCTGAAAGCCGGCTGTTACGCACGGCGGGGGTGCGAAAGCGGTAAGTGATCGAATCGTCCGCATTGAGCTCGATCTGCGCGCCAGGGGTGCCGGCGGTGAGCGAGACCAAGTCCTGCAGCACGACGGACTCAATGCAGGCCGGTGCGCCTTCGCTGTGGGCCAACGCATGAAAGGCATAGGTCTTCCATTTAATGGCCTCCACGCGGCGGGCGTACAGGATGTCGCGCTCGCTGAACGCCGCGCGATGTTCGGGCGCCAGATGCCCATACACCGCCTTGCCATCGCACAGGGTCGTCTGGGAACCGCGCGCCGGCGGCACTTGGCAATAGAACCAGCAGAGGTCTGGCCAGAAGGGGCTGTTGCCGTTTTCACAGTGCAGGCCCACGGCGCCCAGTCCGGCGTCGACTTTCTGCGCCGTGTCGCCATCGAAACTGCGTGCGGGGTCCAGACTGATTCGACTGCTGCTCTGGCGAACCAACCGGGAGAACGCGTCAATGCTGTGGTCAAAGCCGCGCAGTACCAGGTAACCATGGGTGATCAACCACTGTTTCAGCATGCCGGGTTCCAGTGCATGCAGTGCCTGAGGCCTCTCGGGCACGACGATCAGGCCAGCGTGGGCGGTGTGGGGTGAAGTCAGGAGCTTCATGCGCGAATCCTCGCGGTGCAGTCATTCAGGAACGCGGGCACCTGGTCGCGACGGGGCCGTCCAGTCACCGTGAACAATCGACGCATGGCCTCTTCACTGCGCGGAATCAGCAGCGGCTGCGCAATCTGTTCAATTTCGTTGAGGTGTGTGCGGGCGAACGCTGCGATGGCGGCGCCGACGTCGGCCGGGTCGGCCTGGGCGTCGATGATAAACACGCCTCCCATGAACGCCTGCCGGTCGCCGTAGACAATCGCCTGCTCGACACCCGGCACTTGCCGGTAAGCGGCTTCGAGCCATTCGGGAGACACGTTGCGGCCATTGCCGGTGATGATCATGGTTTTTTTGCGACCGATGATGCTGACGAAGCCGTCTGCGTCGATCCGGGCCAGGTCGCCGGTGTGCAGCCAGCCTTCATCATCGAGGGCGCAACTGCTGGGGTCTTCATTGGTGTACCCGGCAAACAGCGAACTGCTGCGCAGCAGCAGCTCACCGTCCGCGCCCAGGCGCAACGTGACATGCGGCAATGCTTGCCCGACGCTGCCCACGCGGTTCGCGCCGCGAAAGTTCCAAGTGGCCACCGAACTGTTCTCGCTGAGGCCATACCCTTGAAATACATCAATGCCTGCTCGCTGCAGGCGCAGCAGGACCTCCACGTCCACTGGGCCGCCACCGGCCGCCAGCAGCGGCAATCGCGGCGTACCGAATAACCCTTCGATGCGCTCGATGGCCCCCAGGGTTTCAACGCGCCGGGCAATCGCCTCGACCAGCGCCGGGGTCAGTGTCATGGCCGTGGGTCGTGCCTGACGGATCAAGTCCAGGCGGTCTTCGGCGATCACTCCCGGGCTGCCAAGGGGAGCGAGGCTGGGTGCGGGCAACAGCACGGCACCGCCAGACGTCAGGGGCATATAGAGCGCGGTGACCTGTTCGATCAACAGGCTCAATGGCACCAGAACCAGGTAGCGCTGATAATCATCGCGCCGCGCCCGTTGCCACAGCGCTTCGACCAATGCGCCCAACCCGTCGCGCCGGATCTTCACACCTTTGGGCCGGGACGTCGTACCGGAGGTGTGAATCACCTTGATCACGCTGTCGGTGGCGGCGCACGCGGCGGGCGTCGACACCCGGCCCGGCGCAGGCTCATTGACCACCGAGACGCTGCGCACCGCCGCGGACAGCCTCAGCCCGGCGCAACGCCACATATCCAGGGTGCGTTCGCCCGCTTCGTCGACCAGGACCAGCGCACACCCCTGCAACAGATGCCGCGCCTGATCCACGGAAAACGCCAGGGGTACAGGCACCTCGACCCGTGCAGCCAGCATTGATGCCAGATCGGCCACCACCCACTCGACGCTGTTCCCCATCACCAGGCCCACCTGGCCGGCGGCGGGCGTATCATCGATCAGGACGCTCGCCAACCGTTGTGCCTGGGCCACCAGTTGTCGATAGGTGAGTGCCACCGCCTCGGGCGCCGTACAATCCGCCGCCAGTTGCACCACGGCAGGCGCATCCGGTGTGTGCAGCGCCTGCGCCATGATTTCACTCAGGACATTCATGCCGCCACCTGCTCGGTATGGGCGATCAGGTGATCAAACGCAGAAAACTTCAACCGGCCGCAGTACTGGTTGAACAGATGCGAGCACTCTTCGAGCAGAATCACGCCGGTCTGCGGCGACTGCGCGTAGTAAGTGCCCCACTGCTGCAGTTCCTGCGGCGACAGCCGAGCACTTTCGGCCTCGCCCATGACCCGCAGCGGAATGCCGTGGTACTTGAGCAAAACGCGCAACCTGCGCGTCGACGTGCACAGGATGGCTTTGGCGCCCATGAACCAGGCGAGTATCGGCAATGCCTTGATAATTTCCGCGGCGGCATGGGAGTCGTCAGACGCCAGCGAGCCGATCTCAACGATGTGTTCCCGCCGCAGTACCTGCTTGCTCAGCCCCGCCAGCACGGTTTCGATCGGTGTGTCGAAATAGCGCTCGGAAAAAAGTGGCCGGGCAGGCGACGCGAAGGAGATGCCCGCGCAGGCGGTCAACGCACCACTGGCCAGGTTGCGACGCGCCACCAGCCAATCGGAACCGGGCGTCATCTCGGCCCCGTAACGGCGCTGATAAATATCCTTGATATAGGCTAATGTTTCTGGTGCACCCTGCTCGCTTCTTCTAATTATTTCGAACCGTGCATGATCATTTTCATCTTGGCTTGAAGTGTGCAGAAAACTATTCATGACGTATCCCTGTGAACGGCATTTGCCGATCACAAAGCTACGTAACCGCCACTCGGACGAAAATGCTCAGCCAGGACAACAAGTCGATTGAAACGGACGACTGACATAATCAGACACAAAAACGTTCAGCCGAGCGGGGCTGGCACTTTGCCACAAGTCAAGGCATGCTAGCCGCCCTCCGGGCGTCCGGCTTATAGTGCACGTCGCGCGCCAGTCCAGCCAAACCGCAGGATCACAGCTTGTCCAAAGTCACGCCGCCCACTCCCCTGCGCGCCGCTCATATAGCGCCGGGAGCGCCCCTGCACGGCACCCTCAAGGGCGCGTTGGCGACGCTTGTCCTCCTGCTGCTTGCGCTTTTGTTCTGGCAACTGCTGGATCAACTGCAGCAGAACCAGAAGGACCAGCAGCAATACACCATCGACTACAGCGCCGACCTGGCTGAACAGATCAGCCTGAACATGGCCCTCAGCGCCAAGATCGCCCTGAACCTGCTCCCGATGGTCGAACCGCCCCGTGACAGCGAACAGCAAGTGGCCTTGATGCGCATGCTGCAGCGCTCGCTGCCGGAGCTGCGCAGCGTTGCCCTGCTCGCCCCCAGCGGCGCAATGATCAGTGACAGCGCCACCGACAGCCAGGATGGCGCCTGGCTCGAAGAACTGGTCCAGCGCAGCCACTCCCAATCTTATTACCTGAGCAACAGCAACGACGGCAACCTCATCTATCTGCTGCTGCACCAGCCCAGCGGCGGCTCGAAGATGTATTGGGCGCTGCGCCTGACGCCCGACTACCTGGCCAGCCTGACGCGCCAGGACGGCCAGGACCAACGCCCGACGTGGGTTATCGAGAATCGCCTCAACCAGCGCGTCATCAGCCGTGACAGCGGCATGCCAGCCCAATGGGCCGGTGCCCTGACGCCGGACGAAATGAACAAAAGCGTGCTGGTCACGCCCCTGAGCAAAAGCGACTGGCAATTGCGCGGGCTGTTCGACCGCACCGCCGTGCTGGAACAACTGCTGCCGGCGTTTATCGGCAAATGCCTGCTGGGCCTGGCGTTCTCGCTGATCCCGGTGATCGTGCTGCTGAACATGCGCCGCCGTCAGCGCCAGGTCAACGAAGGCCGGCGGCGCTACCAGGACATTTTCGAAGGCACCGGCGTGGCCCTGTGCGTGCTTGACCTTTCTGGCCTCAACGCCTTTTTCGACAAGACCGCCTTGCAGACTCGTGAACACTTGCATGCCTGGCTGCAGGACAACCCCGACGAGCGCAAGCGACTGCTCAAGGAGCTGCGCGTCACCGAGGTCAACCAGGTGGCGGTGCGCCTGTTGAATGTGAGCTCCTGCGAAGAAGCCTGGGACCGCCTGATCGATGACTGCCCGCACAACGCCACCGCGATCGGTTACTCGATACTCGAAGCCTTCCTGGCCCGCCAGAACCAGTTGGAGCTTGAGATCCAGCTCAAGGACGTGGCCGGCAACGACCAATACCTGTGGCTGGTCATGCGCCTGCCGGAGCAGCAGGACGATTTCAAGGCCGTGATCCTCAGCATCAGCGATATCACCAGCCGCAAGCTGATCGAGCTGTCGCTGGTGGAGCGTGAGGGGTTCTGGTCGGACGTGGTCCGCACCGTGCCCGACCACCTGTATGTGCAGGACGTCATCAGCCAGCGCATGATCTTCAGCAACCACCATTTGGGCCATACCCTCGGGTATAACAAAGCCGAACTGCAGCAAATGGGCGAGTACTTCTGGGAAATCCTGCTGCACCCCGAAGACGCCGAGCATTATCACGACCTGCGCCAGCAACAGCGCCAGATCGGCTACACCACCCAATTGCAGTGCCAGTTGCGCTTTCGCCATCGCAATAACCAGTGGCGCCGCTTCGACATTCGCGAACAAGCCCTGGCCCGCGACAAGACGGCGCAGATCACCCGCATTATCGGCGTGGCCAAGGACATCACCGACCAGATCGAAGCCAGCGAATCCCTGCGCGACAGTGAAAAGCGCTACCGCATGTTGGCCGAAAGCATCAGCGACGTGATCTGCTCCACCGACAGCCAACTGGCCCTCAACTACATCAGCCCTTCGGTCAACGCGGTGCTGGGCTATGACGTGGACTGGGTGTTCAAGCACGGCTGGCAGTCGATCATCGCCAATCCCAAGCAATTGAACGGCATTTATAGCCTGATGGAACAGGTCAGCCGCGCGCTGGGCAACCCCGAGGCGCTGAACACGCTGCGCGATGACATTCAAACCCAACTGTTCCTGTTCGATTGCCTGCGCGCCGACGGGCGCAAGGTGCTGATCGAGCTGCGCCTGGTGCTGGTATGGGATGAGCACGGCGCTTTCGAGGGCATCCTTGGCGTGGGTCGCGACATCAGCCAGCAACGCCGCGCCGAGAAAGACCTGCGCATGGCGGCCACGGTATTCGAGCATTCCACCTCGGCGATCCTGATTACCGACCCGGCGGGCTATATCGTGCAGGCCAACGAGGCGTTCAGCCGGGTCAGCGGCTACGCGGTGAGCGATGTACTCGACCAGTTACCGAACATGCTCACCGTCGACGAACAGCAGGAAGCGCACCTGCGCTACGTGCTCAAGCAATTGCACCAGCACAGCACCTGGGAAGGCGAAGTGTGGCTCAAGCGCCGCAACGGCGAGCATTACCCGGCGTGGGTCGGCATTACCGCCGTGTTCGACGACGAAGGCGACCTGGCCAGCTACGTGTGTTTCTTCAGTGATATCAGCGAGCGCAAGGCCAGCGAACAGCGCATCCACCGCCTGGCCTATTACGATGCCCTGACCCACCTGCCCAACCGCACGCTGTTCCAGGACCGCCTGCACACCGCGTTGCAGGCGGCCGAGCGGCAGAAGTCGTGGGTGGTGCTGATGTTCCTCGACCTCGACCGCTTCAAACCGATCAACGACTCCCTGGGCCACGCCGCCGGCGACCGCATGCTCAAGGAAATGGCCACGCGCCTGCTGGGCTGCGTGGCCGAAGACGACACCGTGGCGCGCATGGGCGGCGACGAGTTCACCTTGCTGCTGCAACCACGGGTCAACCGTGAACTGGCATTGAACCGCGCGATTCATGTGGCCGAACAGATCCTCGCCAGCCTGGTGAAGCCCTTTGTACTGGAAGGCCGCGAATTCTTCGTGACCGCCAGCATCGGCATCGCCCTCAGCCCGCAGGACGGCAATGAGCTGAGCCAGCTGATGAAAAACGCTGACACGGCGATGTATCACGCCAAGGAACGCGGCAAGAACAACTTCCAGTTCTACCAGGCCGACATGAACGCCAGTGCGCTGGAACGCCTGGAGCTGGAAAGCGACTTGCGTCATGCCTTGGAACAGAACGAATTCGTGCTTTATTACCAGCCACAGTTCAGCGGCGACGGCAAGCGCCTGACCGGCGCCGAAGCCCTGCTGCGCTGGCGCCATCCACGCCGCGGGCTGGTGCCGCCGGGGGATTTCATCCCGGTACTGGAAGAGTTGGGCCTGGTGGTGGATGTCGGCGACTGGGTCATCAGCGAAGCCTGCCGCCAGCTCAAGACCTGGCACCAGAACAAGGTGCGCGTGCCGAAAGTCTCGGTGAACATCTCGGCGCGGCAGTTCTCCGACGGCCAGCTCGGCACGCGCATCGCCACCATCCTCAAGGACACTGGCCTGCCGCCTGCGTGTCTGGAGCTGGAGCTGACCGAAAGTATCCTGATGCGCGAAGTCAACGAGGCCATGCAGATCCTCGACAGCTTAAAAAACCTGGGCCTGAGCATTGCGGTGGACGACTTCGGTACCGGTTATTCCTCGCTCAACTACCTCAAGCAATTCCCCATCGATGTGCTGAAGATCGACCGCACCTTCGTCGATGGCCTGCCGTCAGGCGAGCAGGATGCACAGATCGCCCGCGCCATTATCGCCATGGCCCACAGCCTGAACCTGGCGGTGATCGCCGAGGGTGTGGAAACCCATGAGCAGTTGGACTTCCTGCGCGAGCATGGCTGCGATGAGGTGCAGGGTTATCTGTTCGGGCGGCCGATGCCGGCGAATCGGTTCGAGGCGCAGTTCAGTAATGATGCGCTGTTCATGTTCGACTGAGGTCTTGTAGTGGGGCGAATGGCCTCATCGCGGGCAAGCCCGGCTCCCACATTTTGACTGTGTGAACCCGATCAAGTGTGGGAGCTGGCTTGCCTGCGATAGCGTCCGCCCAGGCACCGCCTATCCCCAAGTGAACCCCGCTTGTGCGCGACATGATGTCCTTTCATATGCCATCTAAAACCCATTGGGTTAGAATGCCCTCCTTTTCTGCCCCCGATCCTTGAGGACCGCCATGTTCAGCCGTGATTTGACTATTGCCAAGTACGACGCCGATCTCTTTGCCGCCATGGAGCAAGAAGCCGTGCGCCAGGAAGAGCACATTGAGCTGATCGCTTCGGAAAACTACACCAGCCCCGCGGTGATGGAGGCTCAAGGTTCGGTGCTGACCAACAAGTACGCCGAAGGCTACCCAGGCAAGCGCTACTACGGCGGCTGCGAGTACGTCGACGTGGTTGAGCAACTGGCCATCGACCGTGCCAAGCAACTGTTCGGCGCCGATTACGCCAACGTCCAGCCCCACGCCGGTTCCCAAGCCAACAGCGCCGTGTACCTGGCCCTGCTGCAAGGCGGCGACACCATCCTGGGCATGAGCCTGGCCCACGGCGGTCACCTGACCCACGGCGCCAGCGTTTCCTCCTCCGGCAAGCTGTACAACGCCGTTCAATACGGTATCGATGCCAACGGCCTGATCGACTACGACGAAGTCGAGCGCCTGGCGGTCGAGCACAAGCCAAAAATGATCGTGGCCGGTTTCTCTGCCTACTCGCAGATCCTCGACTTTCCGCGCTTCCGTGAAATCGCTGACAAGGTTGGCGCCTACCTGTTCGTCGACATGGCTCACGTGGCGGGCCTGGTCGCTGCGGGCGTCTACCCGAACCCGGTGCCTTACGCTGACGTGGTCACCACCACCACCCACAAGACCCTGCGCGGTCCACGTGGCGGCCTGATCCTGGCACGCGCCAACGCCGAGATTGAGAAGAAGCTGAACTCCGCCGTATTCCCGGGCGCCCAGGGTGGCCCGCTGGAGCACGTGATCGCCGCTAAAGCGATTTGCTTCAAGGAAGCGCTGCAGCCTGAGTTCAAGACCTACCAGCAACAAGTGGTGAAGAACGCCAAGGCCATGGCCGAAGTGTTTATCGAGCGTGGCTTTGACGTGGTCTCCGGCGGTACCGAAAACCACCTGTTCCTGCTGTCGCTGATCAAGCAGGACATTTCCGGTAAGGATGCTGACGCCGCCCTCGGCAAAGCCTTCATCACCGTGAACAAGAACTCCGTGCCGAACGACCCACGTTCGCCGTTCGTCACCTCCGGCCTGCGCTTCGGCACCCCGGCGGTGACCACTCGCGGCTTCAAGGAAGCCGAGTGCAAGGAGCTGGCCGGCTGGATCTGCGACATCCTGGCGGACCTTTCCAACGAAGCCGTGATCGATGCGGTGCGTGAGAAGGTCAAGGCCATCTGCAAGAAGCTGCCGGTATACGGCGCTTAATAGCAGTTGCTTGAACAAAAAGCCCGGCTGAAGAGTCGGGCTTTTTTATGCCAATTTCAATTTGAAACAGGGTCAACTGTGGGAGCTGGCTTGCCTGCGATGGCGGTGGCCAGTCATTGATGGAATAACTGACAGACCGCCATCGCAGGCAAGCCAGCTCCCACATTTTGAAGGCATTTCAGGTCAGGCTTGGTAGGCCTTGGCAAAGCCTTCGCGAATCTTGTCTTCCGGCAACTCATCGGCAATAAACACAATCACACTCTCCCGCGCCTCACCCTCCTCCCACTCGGTATCCCAATCGAACCCGTAGAGCTTCAGCACGCCCTGGAACACCATGCGCCGCTCTTCCCCGGCGATGTGCAGCACGCCCTTGTAGCGCAGCAGTTGCTTGCCGTGGTCTTCCAGCAGCTCGTTCATGAACGCGCTGAGCCGGTCGATGTCCAGCGGTTGGTCGGTGCGCAGCACCAGGCTTGAAATGCGGTCGATGGACGGTGCGGTGCTCACCGGGCGCAGAGTCATGCCTGCGTTGAGGTTGAAGCCACGCACATCGAGCAGTTCGGCCAGGTCAATGGCGCCATGGTCCATCACGCGGATCGGCGCGCGGCGGTTAATGCGGGTCAGGCGTTCGCTGAGGGCATCAAAGGTGGCGGCATCCACCAGGTCGCGTTTGCTCACCAGCAGGCGGTCGGCAAAACCGATCTGGGCCTGGGCGATGGTCTGGGTCAAGTGATGCTCGGCGTGGGCGGCGTCCACCAGGGTGATGATGCCGTCGAGGATGTAGCGCTCGCGCAGCTCCTCGTCGATGAAAAAGGTCTGGGCGACCGGGGCCGGATCGGCCAGGCCGGTGCACTCGATCACCAGACGGTCGAAGGCGATCTCACCGCTGTCCAGTCGTTCGAGCAACAGGTACAGGGCTTTGGTCAGGTCGGTGTGGATGGTGCAGCACACGCAGCCGTTGGACAGGGTCATGACTTGCACCGGCTCTGCGCCCAAGAGTTGGGTGTCGATACCGGCATCACTGAATTCGTTTTCGATCACGGCGATTTTCAAGCCATGCTCGGCCTTGAGCAGGTGCCGCAACAAGGTGGTCTTGCCGGCGCCAAGGAAGCCGCTGAGGACGGTGACGGGAATGGGAGAGGACAAAACTGATCTCCTGTTAACTGAAGGAACACAAAACAAATGTGGGAGCGGGCTTATGTGGGAGCTGGCTTGCCTGCGATGCAAACACCTCGGTGTATCAGTTACACCGTTGTGATGCTATCGCAGGCAAGCCAGCTCCCACATAAGCCCGCTCCCACAGGGGATTCACTGCCAGCCCGAATTATCGGGTCAGCAGCACTTGGGCCCACCCTTGCCGCCGTAACGGGCTTCCTGGCGTTCTCGGAAGAACGCCTTGTAGTCCATCATCGGTTTGTCCGGGTGTTTGGTTTGCATATGCTCGACGTACGTATCGTAGTCGGGCATGCCGACCATCAGGCGCGCGGCCTGACCGAGGTATTTACCGAGGCGATTGATGTCATTGAACATGGTTGCAATCCTCGATCACGCGTCCGGTACGGCCTGGAACGGGGCTTCTTTATCCGTACGTTCTTTGTTGCCCCAGGCGGCAACGCCGACCTTGAGCGCATAGAACAGGATACTGAATACCACAAACAGGAACAGCGCCGTCAGCGTTGCGTTGGTGTAGGCGTTCCAGATTACGTGCTGCATCTGGTCGATGTTCTTGGCCGGAGCGAGGATCTGGCCGTTGGCCAGGGCATCGCTGTATTTCTTGGCGAGGGACAGAAAGCCGATCGCCGGGTTGGCGTCGAACAGCTTGATCAGGCCCGCTGCGGTGGTGCAGATCAGCAGCCAGACCGCCGGCACCATGGTCACCCAGATGTAGCGTTGGCGTTTCATCTTGATCAGCACAACGGTGGCCAGCATCAGCGCGATACCCGCCAGCATCTGGTTGGAGATACCGAACAGCGGCCACAAGGTGTTGATGCCGCCCAGTGGGTCGATCACGCCTTGGTAGAGCAGGTAACCCCACATCGCCACACAACCTGCGGTCGCGATCAAGTTGGCGGTCCAGGACTCGGTGCGTTTGAGCGCCGGGACGAACGAGCCCAGAAGGTCTTGCAGCATGAAGCGACCGGCACGGGTACCGGCGTCGACGGCGGTAAGAATGAACAAGGCTTCGAACAGGATCGCAAAGTGGTACCAGAATGCCATGGTGTTTTCACCCGGCAGCACACTGTGCAGGATCTGCGCGATACCCACCGCCAGCGTCGGCGCACCGCCGGCACGCGCCAGGATGGTGGTTTCACCGATGTCATGGGCCACGGCCGACAGCGCCTCAGGCGTAATCGCAAAGCCCCAGCTGCTGACGGTTTGCGCAACAGTCACCACGTCGGTGCCGACAATCGCGGCCGGGCTGTTCATGGCGAAGTACACGCCAGGCTCGATCACCGAGGCGGCAACCATGGCCATGATGGCCACGAACGACTCCATCAACATGCCGCCATAGCCGATGTAGCGCGCATGGCTTTCATTGGCCAGCAACTTGGGCGTGGTGCCCGAAGAAATCAGCGCGTGGAAACCCGAGACCGCGCCACAGGCAATGGTGATGAACAGGAACGGGAACAGACCGCCCTTCCACACCGGGCCGGTGCCGTCGATGAACTGGGTCAGCGCCGGCATTTTCAGGTCTGGCATGGTGACCAGGATGCCGATCGCCAGGGCGATGATGGTGCCGATTTTCAGGAAGGTCGACAGGTAGTCGCGTGGCGCGAGGATCAGCCATACCGGCAGTACCGCCGCGACGAAACCGTAGCCGATGAGCATCCAGGTAATCTGGATCCCGGTAAAGGTGAACGCCTTGGCCCAGACCGGATCAGCGGCAATTTGCCCGCCCAGCCAGATCGAACCCAGCAGCAACGCCACACCGATGATCGAGATTTCACCGATACGACCCGGGCGGATGTAGCGCATGTAAATGCCCATGAACATCGCAATCGGGATGGTCGCCATCACCGTGAAGATACCCCACGGGCTCTCGGCCAGGGCCTTGACCACGATCAGCGCCAGCACCGCAAGGATGATGATCATGATCAGGAAGCAGCCAAACAGCGCGATGGTCCCGGGGATGCGGCCCATTTCTTCGCGAACCATGTCCCCCAGGGACCGGCCGTTACGACGCGTGGACAGGAACAGGATCATGAAGTCCTGCACCGCACCGGCCAGCACCACGCCGGCAATCAGCCAGAGCGTGCCCGGCAGATACCCCATTTGCGCTGCCAGCACCGGGCCGACCAGCGGGCCTGCACCGGCAATCGCCGCAAAGTGGTGACCGAAAAGGATGTGTTTGTTGGTCGGCACATAGTCCAGACCGTCATTGTTGAGCACTGCGGGGGTGGCCCGCCGTGGATCGAGTTGCATCACATTGTTAGCGATGAACAGGCTGTAGTAACGGTACGCAACCAGATAGATGGCCACCGCAGCGACCACAATCCACAAGGCGTTGATCGCCTCACCGCGGCGCAAGGCCACTACGCCCAGGGCGCACGCTCCTACGATTGCCAGCACCAGCCAGGGTAGATGGCGTAGCAGGCTATTATTATTTTTCATTTTTATATTCCAGCCAGGGTGGACAGAAAGGACAGCCAACCGGAGTTTAGCGCTACTGGCCTTAAAGGCCACCCCCCTACGTTGGTCTAGAGCCTTGCCCAGGTAAAAAAAGCAGAAAACCCGGCCCAATGATGGCGCAGGGCTACACTCCTTTCTATCCACCGAGGGTTTAACCATGTCCGAGCAACCGTCTGACCGCCGCTGTTTCCGCCGGATCGCGATTGATGCAACCACCGAACTGCGGCAAAACGGCCACGAATGGCCAGTGGAACTGGTGGATTTGTCGCTCAAGGGCCTGGCGATAAAGCGGCCCGACACTTGGAAAGGCAATAAGGCGCTGCCGTTCGACGTCGATATTCGCCTGGACCCGAAAGCCCATATAAAGATGCAGGTCAAGCTGACCCACGATGACCACGGCCAGTTAGGCTTTGCGTGCAAGGAAATCGACCTGGACTCGATCAGCCATTTGCGGCGGCTGATCGAGCTGAACCTGGGTGATCAGGAAGAGTTGGAACGGGAGTTGGGCGCGTTGCTGCAGCTGTAACAGTCAACACAATTCAAATGTGTGTGGGCTTGCTCGCGAAAGCGATGTGTCAGTGATGAATTTATCGACTGACACCCTGCCTTCGCGAGCAAGCCCGCTCCCACATGGGGGTCGCGGTGCTACTGAATTATTCGAACAACGCATCCAACGCCTGTTCGAGGCGTGTCACGCCTATCACTTGTAACCCCGCAGGCATTTCCTTCGGCGCGTTGCCCTTGGGCACGATCGCACGCTTGAAACCGTGCTTGGCGGCTTCCTTGAGGCGTTCCTGGCCGCTGGGCACCGGGCGTACTTCGCCGGACAGGCCGACTTCGCCAAACACCAGCAGGTCGTGGGGCAACGGTTTGTTGCGCAGGCTCGACATCACCGCCGCCATCAACGCCAGGTCGGACGCGGTCTCCAGCACCTTGACCCCGCCGACCACGTTCAAGAACACATCCTGGTCATGGGTAGGAATGCCGCCGTGACGGTGCAACACCGCCAGCAGCATCGCCAAGCGGTTCTGATCCAGGCCGAGCGTTACGCGCCGTGGGTTGGCCAAATGGCTGTCATCCACCAGCGCCTGCACCTCCACCAGCATCGGGCGTGTGCCTTCCCACGTTGCCATGACCACACTGCCTGGGACTTCTTCCTGAGCTCGAGTCAGAAAAATCGCCGATGGGTTGGAGACTTCTTTCAGCCCCTTGTCAGTCATCGCGAACACACCCAACTCGTTCACCGCACCGAAGCGGTTCTTCACCGCCCGCAGCAAACGCAAACGGCCGTCGGACTCGCCTTCGAAATACAACACCGTGTCGACCATATGCTCCAGCACCCGTGGCCCGGCCAGCGCGCCCTCTTTGGTCACGTGGCCGACCAGGAAGATCGCCGTGCCGCTCTGCTTGGCATAACGCACCAGCAGCGCCGCGCTTTCGCGTACCTGGGACACGCCGCCCGGTGCCGATTGCAGTTGCTCGGTGAAGATGGTCTGGATCGAGTCGATCACCATGACCTTGGGCTTTTCGATGCGCGCCGTAGCGATGATGCTTTCGATGCAGGTTTCGGTCATTACCCGCAACTGGTCCTGAGGCAAGCCCAGGCGGCGCGCGCGCATGGCCACTTGTTGCTGCGATTCTTCACCGGTGACGTACAGCGCCGGCATGCGGCTGGCGATACTGCACAGGGTTTGCAGCAGGATCGTCGACTTGCCGATGCCGGGGTCGCCGCCGATCAGCACCACCGAACCGTCCACCAGGCCGCCGCCGAGGACGCGGTCCAGCTCGCCGGACGCGGTGGAAAAGCGCGGGATCTCTTCGACGCTGACTTCGGCCAGGGTCTTGATCTGCGCCTGTTGCCCGGTCCAGCCGGCACGGCCGGTGGGCGCTGCGGCGCCGCCGCTTTCGATCATGGTTTCAGTCAGGGTGTTCCACGCACCGCACTCGGTGCATTGGCCGGCCCACTTGGGAAAGGTCGCGCCGCACTCCGTGCAGCCGTACATGCGCTTGGCCTTCGCCATTTGAGAACCTCCAACCGAAAAACCGCGATGATAGCTCAGCGCGGCGCCGGGGTCCGGATTTCACCGCTGGCCAATCGTGAAGCACTGTTACCGATCGGGTCTTCGGCGTTAAGGTCGGCGCCCTTGGCTTTCAGATCGTCCAGCAGCTCAAGGCGCTTGAACAGCCCAGCGTACATGGCCGCCGTCTGTCCGGCACCGTTGCGCTGGTCGGGGTTGCAATCGGTGGCCAGCAGGCGCTGGGCGATTTTCAGCTCGCCCTTGAAAATCGCCCCCATCAGCGCGGTGTTGCCGCGTTTGTCTTGCACGCAGGCGTCGGCGCCAGCATTGAGCAGACGCTCCACAAACGGGCCCTGGCCGTGATAGGCCGCGAGGATCAGCGCCGTATAGCCCTTGTCGTCTTGTGTGTTGAGGCTGTAGCCGGAGTCGATAAAGGTGTTGAGCATGTCGACATCGCCACGGCGGGCGGCGTCGAGATAATAATCTTGAAGCTGGGCCTTGAGCGCGACCGGGTCGGGAGACTCGGCCTGGGCGACAAAGGCCAGCATGGCCATCAGCAAACCGATAGAAATACGCATGGGTTTCTCCTGCCAAGGGTCGACGCCCTTAAGGGCGCCGACCGGAACCAACGGATCAGTCAGTCAGCTTTTCCGCCAGCGCTTTCACGCGCGCCAAGTCGCCCTTGGCAACCTTGGCCACGCCGGTGCCGTACTCCGGGTCAGCCTTGTAGAGGAACGACAGGATGATGTGCTTGCTCGCGTCGTCGGTGGTCGCCAAGGAGCCGCCGAAGTTTTCGATCAGGTCCTGACGTTCTTTCTTACTGTAGGAGCGATACAAATCCCCGGCCTGCTTGAAGTTCTGCTCACGCTGAATCTTCGCCTGCTGGGTGCTGCCCGACAGGGCAGACTGGCTGTAGCGCGCGGTCTGCGGTTCTTCGCGAGGCTCCAAACGGCTTGGCTGGTAGTTCACACCGGAGGTGGTTTTGCCCATGTTGAGCGCGCCGTCTTGGTTACCGTTGTTGACCGCAACCCGTGGCGCGTTGATCGGCAGTTGCAGGGCATTGGCGCCCAGGCGGTACATCTGGGTATCGGCGTAGGAGAACACCCGGCCTTGCAGCAGGCGGTCTTCCGACGGTTCGATACCCGGCACCAGGTTGGCCGGGGCCATGGCCACTTGCTCGGTCTCCTGGAAGACGTTGGCCGGGTTGCGGTTCAGCACCATTTGCCCGACTTTGCGCTCGGGCACATCCGGCCAGATCTTGGTGGCGTCCAGCGGGTCGAAATCGAACTTGGCCAGGTCTTCGGGCTTGAGCACCTGCACATACAGGTCCCACTTGGGGAAGTCGCCCTTGTTGATATGGGTGACCAGGTCGTGGGTCATGTGGCTGTAGTCACGCCCCTGCACTTCGGTGACCTGCTTGGGATCCAGGTTCTTGATGCCTTGCAGGCTTTTCCAGTGGAATTTGACGTAGTGCACTTCGCCTTTGGCGTTGATCAGCTTGTAGGCGTGCACACCGTTGCCGTCCATTTCCCGATAGCTGGCCGGGGTGCCGGAGTCGGAGTACAGCTCGGTCAGGGTGCGAGTGGATTCGGGCACGTGGGAGAAGAAGTCGAAGCGACGGGAATCGTCGTCCAGGTTGGTTCGCGGATCTGGCTTGAACGCGTGGACCATGTCCGGGAACTTGATGGCATCGCGGATGAAGAACGTCGGGAAGTTGTTGCCGACCAGGTCCCAATTACCCTCAGCGGTGTAGAACTTGGTGGCGAAACCGCGCGGGTCACGCAGGGTTTCCGGGGAGTGGTTACCGTGGACCACGGCAGAGAAGCGCACGAATACCGGCGTGGCCTCGCCGGCTGCGAACACTTTTGCCTTGGTCAGGTCGCTGAGGCTGTCCGTGACCGTGAAGGTGCCGTGGGCCCCGGTGCCACGGGCGTGTACCACGCGCTCAGGGATGCGTTCGCGGTCAAAGCGTTGCAACTTCTGGATCAGTTGCACGTCCTGCAGCAATACTGGGCCGTTGGGGCCGGCTGTTTGCGAGTTCTGGTTATCGCCCACGGCGGCGCCGTTATCGCGCGTCAGGTTGGCGGCCTGCACAGAAAGGGAAAGCAGGCTGGCGGTTACCAGTATCAGCACGGATCGCGCTGCAACAGGCCCGCGGCTCTTTGGATTTTTCATCGAGGTTTCCTCTGGTTTTTTTAATGCACATTCAGTTGTGCTTGCCAGAGGCTAGTGACACCCGAGTCAGAAGATAAATAGAAAAGCCGTACCAACCCGATTAATAAAATAATCTGGTAAACCCATGATTCGGCGCGTATTTCGCGCGCGATTAGTGGCACTTTGCAAACTATTTGCGCTTTGATGTGTCGATAAAAACTAACAGTGTTAACGGTTGTGTCAGGCAAGCCCGCCACGACTGACTTACACTAAGCCCCACCCTTCTCATCTGTAACAAGGAATAACCTATGGGCGTGATCAGTGAGTTCAAGGCCTTCGCGGTCAAAGGTAATGTGGTCGACATGGCGGTCGGTATCATCATCGGCGCCGCCTTCGGCAAAATTGTTTCATCGTTTGTAGGCGACGTGGTGATGCCGCCACTCGGTCTGTTGATCGGCGGTGTGGACTTCGGTGATCTGGCCGTGACACTCAAGGCAGCCCAAGGCGACGCGCCTGCGGTGATCCTGGCCTACGGTAAATTCATCCAGAGCGTGGTGGACTTCCTGATCGTCGCGTTTGCGATCTTTATGGGCGTAAAAGTCATCAACCGCCTGAAGCGCGAAGAGGCCGTTGCGCCAAAGCTGCCACCGGTGCCTACCAAGGAAGAAGTGTTGCTGGGCGAGATCCGCGATCTGCTCAAGGCGCAGCACGACAAGCCGCTTCAATAAATGCCGGCTTGGAAAGAAGGCGCCTGCCAGGGGCGCCTTTTTATTACCAGTAGTTTTCGACCGCCACCTGGCCAGGACGACGGCTCAAGCTCAGGTTCATATCACGCTGTTTGAGCAACTGGCGCGTGTCATCGACCATCTGCGGGTTGCCGCAAATCAGTACGCGCGAATGTTCCGGGGTCAGCTCGACGCCGGCCGCGCTTTCCAGTTCGCCATTTTCAATCAGGGCCGTGATCCGCCCATTCAGCGCGCCGGGATGTTGTTCTCGGGTGACGATGGGAATATAGGTGAGCTTGTGCGCGTATTCGGCCAGGTATTCGCGCTCACCCAGTTCCTTGATCAGCGCCTGATAAGCCAGTTCCCTGGCTTCGCGGGCGCTGTACACCAGGACGATGCGCTCGAATTTTTCCCAGACTTCGAAGTCCTGCAAAATCGACAGGAACGGCGCCACCCCGGTGCCGGTGCCCAGCATCCACAAATCGCGGCCGTCGACAAACCGGTTCAAGGTCAGAAAGCCCGTGGCCTGGCGTTCCACCAGCAGCGTGTCGCCCACCCGCAGGCGGCTCAGCTCACTGGTGAACTCACCGCCTGGGACGACGATGGAGAAGAAATCCAAGTGTTCGTCAAACGGCGAGGACACCAGCGAGTAAGCGCGCCATACGGTGCTGCCGTCCGCCTTGGTCACCCCCAGGCGGACGAACTGGCCGGCAGTGAAACGAAACCCCGGATCGCGGGTAGTGCGCAGGGTAAACAGGCTGGGGGTCAGCGATTGCACATCAAGCAAGGTCTGGCGGGTAAATTTCTCAGCACTGGCCGTCATAGGGGCCTCCGTTCAGCAGGTGGCCTAGTGTCCCTCAAAGTGGCGCATGGAAACACCTACGGCGAGTAGTGGCTTCGTGCAGGCAGCAGTAGTGGCTAAATAATTCCACCGCCAATCAATTCGCTATTAGCCGTTTTGGCAAGTTCATAAAGAGGGTGTTAGTTGATCGTTACAGAACGCTTCAATCTATTAATAATCCGTGACTTTCAGCGGCCCGCTTAAGAGCACATGCAAATATTCTTGCAAAAAAATTCTTAAATTCTTCTGTTCAATAACGAAATTTTCCTCTTGAGATGTAGCCGCTGTCCTACACTCATTCCCGTGCGGCGTTGGGGGTTCAGGATGTACCTCAGGGCACAGAGAATGGGACGGCATGGAGAATATCCGATGATCCGCTGGATAAATACACAACCCCTCCAACATAAAGACGAGGACGAGCTGACCGAGGTCTTTGAAAGGGTGATCACTAAAACCTATGAGCTTGGCTTCGACTACTGTTGCGTGAAGATGAGTTCCAATGAATCGAGAGACAATGCGCACCCAACTGTACTTACAAATTGTCCGGATGAATGGGAAATACTCTATGCCAAGGCAGAGTTCTTCCGCATAGACCCCGTCGTGGAATACTGCCAGAGCAATGTATTACCCCTTGTCTGGCGAAAAGCACTATTCCAATACGTACCCAGCCTCTGGACATTGGCACGAACCCTGGGCGTGCATAACGCGCTGACCTTTAGCGTGCATGATCCCCGAGGGGTGATCAGCATGTTGACCCTGAGCCGCAGTAAAGGCGCAGTCACCCCGGAAGAGCTCTACGAAAAAGCAGGCCTGGCGCTATGGCTGTGCCATTTGATACATGACGCACTGGCGCGCAAGCATGCCGACAGACCCCATGCCAACCCTGTCAGCACCTTGACCGCACGGGAGACCGAGATCCTCAAATGGTCTGCCTTGGGCAAGACGGCTGACGAAATCAGCCAAATCATTAAAATTACACCCCGTACGGTGGGCTTTCACGTCAGCAGCATACTCAGGAAGCTAGGCGTCAATAACAAGATCGCCGCGGTGCTGCGCGCATCAAAAATGGGGCTGTTTTAGCCCAACGAGAAACGCCATGTAATCGCGCTGGAAAAAACGTAACATTTACGGCCAAATCTGAGTGTTGAGCAGCCTCCGGGCGCAGCACGCAGTTCACTCAGACGGTTCGGCCGGCCACTGCCGAACACCTATCGTTTACCCAGAGCCTCCCCCGCCATGCCCCTGCTTGAAAGCCCCTTCGCCCAGCTCGACCTGATCCGCCAGCCAGAGCAACACAACGATCCGCTGCAAGCGTTCGATGCCGCTGACGAGTACCTGCTCAATCATCTGGCCGAACAGCAGCCGTCTTCTGCAACCCGCGTGCTGGTGCTCAACGACAGCTTCGGCGCCCTGGCGGCCAGCCTAGAGGGCCAGGTGCAAGTCACCTCCAGTGGCGACTCATTCCTGGCGGCACAGGGCCTGGAGAAAAACCTGATACGCAACGGCAAGAGCTTTGATGCTGTACCGTTTATCCCGGCCAGCCAGATACCCGCCGGGCCTTTCGACCGCGTGCTGGTTCGCGTGCCGAAAACCCTGGCACTGCTTGAAGAACAATTGATCCGCCTGCAAGGGCACCTGGCGCCGGGTGCCCAGGTCATCGCCGGGGCAATGATCAAGCACTTGCCACGGGCGGCCGGCGAGTTGCTGGAGCGCTACATCGGGCCGATGCAGGCGTCGCTGGCGGTCAAAAAAGCACGCTTGCTGATCGCCACGGTGCAAGACCGCCCGGTTGCCGTTTCGCCTTACCCCACCCGTTACACGCTCGACGCACCGGCCATCGAACTGCTGAACCATGCCAACGTGTTCTGCCGTGAAAACCTGGACATCGGCACCCGCGCGTTCCTGCCGCACCTGCCGAAAAACCTGGGCAACGCGCGGGTGGCAGACCTGGGTTGCGGCAACGGTGTACTGGCCATCGCCAGCGCGCTGCAAAACCCCGATGCGCAGTACACCTTGGTGGACGAGTCGTATATGGCCGTGCAATCGGCGGCCGCCAATTGGCACGCCGCGCTCGGTGAACGCGATGCTGTCGTGCGTGCCGCCGATGGCCTGGCGGGCCAGGCCGCCGATTCTCTGGAGGTGGTGCTGTGCAACCCGCCGTTCCACCAGCAGCAAGTGGTCGGTGATTTTCTCGCCTGGCGCATGTTCCAGCAGGCCCGGGAAGCGCTGGTGGCAGGCGGTGCGCTGTATATCGTCGGCAACCGGCATTTGGGTTATCACACCAAGCTGGCGCGCTTGTTCCGGGGCGTCGAACACGTCGCCACCACGCCAAAATTCGTGATCCTTAAGGCGCGCAAATAAAAAAGGCCCTGCCACTCCTAAGAGGGGCAAGGCCAAAACCGTGCCGCAAGGCAACGGGATGGGAAGTCAGTGCGTGGTCAAGCCGGCCGCATTCATGAACATGCGCATCAGGCTGGCCACGATAAACAGCGCCAGCACGCTGCCGGCCCAGATCATCGCCAGCCATCCCAGGCGCCGCCACAACGGCCGTTTCTCGGCCTGTTCAATATCGTGCAACGAAGGTTTGCCGGACATGGAAATACCCTCCTAGTGATAACCGTCTTCGTGGGTGACCTTGCCGCGGAACACGTAGTAGCTCCAGAAGGTGTAACCCAGGATGAGCGGGATGATGAATAACGTGCCCACCAGCATGAAGCCCTGGCTTTGCGGCGGCGCGGCGGCGTCCCAGATCGACACCGACGGCGGAATGATATTAGGCCACAGGCTGATCCCCAGACCGCTGTAGCCCAGGAAGATCAGCACCAGCGTGAGCAGGAACGGCGTGTAATGCGCATGCCGTGCGACGGCGCGGAACAGCCCGTACAGCGTCACCAGTACCAGGATCGGCACCGGCAGGAACCAGAACAGGTTCGGCAGGGTGAACCAGCGCGAGGCGATTTCAGGATGCGTCAATGGCGTCCACAGGCTGACGATGCCGATCACCGCCAACACCACGAGCGCCAGCGGCCGTGCCAGGTTGTGCATCTTTTCCTGCAGCGGACCTTCGGTTTTCATGATCAGCCAGGTACAGCCAAGCAACGCATAGGCCACGATCAGCGCCACGCCGCAGAACATTGTGAACGGCGTGGCCCAGTCCAGCGAACCTCCGGCAAATTGGCGATCGACCACTTGGAAGCCATCAATGAATGCGCCCAGCGCCACGCCCTGGAAGAAGGTGGCCGCAATCGAGCCGCCGATAAACGCCTTGTCCCACAGGTGCCGCTTGTCGTCCTTGGCCTTGAAGCGAAACTCGAAGGCCACCCCGCGAAAGATCAAGCCGATCAGCATCAGGATCAGCGGCAGATACAGTGCCGACAGCACCACCGAATAGGCCAGCGGGAAAGCGCCGAACAACCCCGCGCCGCCCAGTACCAGCCAGGTTTCATTGCCGTCCCACACGGGCGCTACGGTGTTCATCATCACGTCGCGATCGGTCTTGCCCGGAACGAACGGAAAGAGAATGCCGATCCCCAGGTCGAAGCCGTCCATGATCACGTACATCATGATGCCGAAGATGATGATCACGGCCCAGATCAGCGGAAGATCAATACCCATCTCAATGCCCCTTGTGCTGGATGTCGTCGTGCTGGTCGGATGGCATATCATTCTCGGTGCCATCATCGGCAGCCGACAACGGACGCGCCGGTGTGCGTTTCTGGCCGGGCCCACCATGGGTTGGCTCAGTGACGTCATGGGTGACCGGGCCTTTGCGCACCAGGCGCATCATGTAGCCCAGGCCCGCGCCGAACAGCGCGAAGTACACCACCACGAACAGCACCAGGGTAATCGTCATCTGCGCCAGGCTATGCCCGGAAGAAGCATCCGCCGTGCGCATCAAACCGTAGACGACCCACGGCTGACGGCCGATCTCGGTGGTGAACCAACCCGCAAGAATCGCGATCAGGCCGGACGGCCCCATCCACAACGCCAGGTACAGGAACGGCCTGGACGTGTACATCTTGTCGCCCCGGCGCAGCCAGAGGCTGAACAGGCCGGTGAAGATCATCAGGAAACCCAGGCCGACCATGACTCGGAACGACCAGAACACGATGGTCGAGTTGGGGCGATCCTCGGGTGGAAACTCCTTGAGCGCCGGCACCTGCTTATCCAGGGAGTGGGTGAGGATCAGGCTGCCCAGATAAGGGATTTCCACCGCGTACTTGGTTTTTTCGGCTTTCATGTCGGGCCAGCCAAACAGGATCAGCGGGGTTGGCTCGTTGCCTTTGTTTTCCCAGTGGCCTTCGATCGCGGCGATTTTCGCCGGCTGGTGCTCCAGCGTATTGAGACCATGGAAGTCACCGATCACCGCCTGGATAGGCGCAACGATCAGGGCCATCCACATCGCCATGGAGAGCATCTTGCGGATCGCCGGGTTGTCCTTGCCACGCAACAAGTGCCAGGCCGCCGAGGAGCCGACGAAGAACGCGGTGGCCACGAAAGCCGCCGTGGCCATGTGCGCCAGGCGATAGGGGAACGACGGGTTGAAGACGATGGCAAACCAGTCGGTGGGAATCACTCGGCCGTCAACGATCTCAAAGCCCTGCGGGGTCTGCATCCAGCTGTTGGACGACAGGATCCAGAACGTGGAAATCAAGGTACCCACGGCCACCATGACCGTGGCGAAGAAGTGCAGGTTGCGCCCCACTTTATTCCAGCCAAACAGCATCACGCCGAGAAAACCCGCCTCGAGGAAGAAGGCCGTGAGCACTTCGTACATCAGCAGCGGCCCGGTGACGGCACCGGCGAAGTCCGAGAAGCGGCTCCAGTTGGTGCCGAACTGGTAGGCCATGACCAGACCGGACACCACACCCATGCCGAAGTTGACGGCAAAGATCTTCGACCAGAAATGGTAGAGGTCGCGGTAGGTGTCGTTTTTGGTCTTGAGCCATAAGCCTTCCAGCACCGCAAGGTAACTGGCCAGGCCGATGGTGATCGCCGGGAACAGGATGTGGAAAGAGATGGTGAACGCAAATTGGATTCGGGCGAGATCTAGCGCCTCCAAACCGAACATAAGTCTTCCTCTGTCAGGTGAAACCGGTTCCGGGCGCAAGCCTGCACCCACTGCCCCCACGGATATGGAGTCTGGCGAATTTCAATTCGTTTCTTTTTTTACCCGCCGTGCGGGGAATCTGGCCCTGAGGCCGCCAGACCAACGTGCGGAAATTGATCTGGATCAAGCATTGCTCAAAGAGTAGTCCCATTTTCGACGCAGGGCGGCGTGGTCTTTTGCCGCGTGACAGACTGTCTCAGCTCAGTTGGCGCAACTATCTGTTACAACTTAATGATAATCTCGGCGCTTCCTTCGGCCCTGACCTGAACTCCCAATGCCCAGTGAACCCGCGTTGTTGTTGCGTCACCACCGCCCTTTCATCGCGTTCTGGCTGGCGCGCATTTTCACCGCCAGCGGTTTCCAGATGCTCACCGTGGCCATCGGCTGGAACCTCTACCAACTGACCGGCAATGTGCTGGACCTGGGATTGGTCGGCCTGGTGGAATTCGTACCGCGCGTGCTGTTCATGCTGCACACCGGGCATGTGGCCGACCGCTATGAGCGACGCAAGGTCGCCGCCATTTGCCAGACCGTGCAGGCTTTGATCGCACTGTCCCTGGCCATCGGTGGCCTGACCGGTAACGTGACCCGCGAGATGATCTTTATCCTCGCCTTCCTGCTGGGTGCCGCGCGCTCGTTCGAAATGCCCACCACCCAGGCGATGCTCCCCAGCATCGTGCCCAGCGCGCTGTTCCCGCGGGCAGTGGCTTCGTCGCAGTCAGCCCAGCAGTTGGCAACCATTGTTGCCCCGGCCCTCGGCGGTTTGCTCTATGCATTCGGCAGCGTGTGGGTATATGGCCCCACGGTGGTGCTGTACCTCATTGCCTGCGGGCTGACCCTGAACTTGCCTGCGCGCCAGACACCGCTGAACAAAGCCAAGGCGACCATGGATTCGTTGCTGGCCGGCATCCGCTTCATCCGCAGCCGCCCGGACATCCTCGGCGCCATCTCCCTCGATTTGTTCGCGGTGCTGCTGGGCGGCGCCACCGCGTTGTTGCCGGTGTTCGCCAAGGACATCCTGTTGACCGGCCCCTGGGGCCTGGGCCTGCTGCGTTCGGCACCGGCGGTGGGTGCGTTGCTGATGTCATTGTGGTTGGCGCGGTTCTCTGTCGACCGGCACGTTGGCCGCGTGATGTTTACCGCGGTGGGCGTGTTCGGCGTGGCAACCATCGCCTTCGGCCTGTCCACTTCGTTCTGGTTTTCCCTGGCGGTGCTGGTGGTGCTGGGCGCAGCCGACATGATCAGCATGGTGATCCGCGCCTCGTTCGTGCAGCTTGAAACGCCGGATGAAATGCGCGGGCGCGTCAGTGCGGTCAACGGCTTGTTTATCGGCGCGTCCAATCAGTTGGGTGAGTTTGAGTCCGGGATTACCGCGCACTGGTTCGGCACCGTGCCCGCCGTGGTCATGGGCGGGATCGGTACGCTGGTGGTGACCGGGGTGTGGATCAAGTTGTTTCCGACCTTGGCGAATCGAGATCGGATGCATGTGCCGGTGGTAGAGCCTAAGGTTTAAGCCCGCCGCCATCTTATTGTTGAAATACAGTAAATGTGGGAGCGGGCTTGCTCGCGAAGGCGGTGGGTCAGTCACCTGATCGGCTGGCTGATCCACCGCCTTCGCGAGCAAGCCCGCTCCCACATTTTGGATCTTCGGTGGGTTGAGGATCGGGGCTAGAGCACCTTATCCAAGGTAATCGGAAACTCCCGCACCCGTTTGCCGGTGGCGTGATAAATCGCATTCGCCACCGCCGCCGCTACGCCGACAATCCCGATTTCACCGACTCCCTTGGAGCCCAGGGCGTTGACGATCTCGTCGTGCTCTTCGACAAACACCACATCAATCTCGCCAATATCGGCGTTCACCGGAATGTGATACTCCGCCAGGCTGTGGTTCATGTAGCGCCCCAGCTGATGGTCAATCTGGGTTTCTTCATGCAGGGCCATGCCGATGCCCCACACCACACCGCCGAGGATCTGGCTGCGGGCCATCTTCGGGTTGACCACGCGCCCGGCGGCGATGGCGCTGACCACGCGGCTGACCTTGATGGTGCCTAGGTCCTCATCCACGCGCACCTCGACAAACACCGCCGAATGGGTGGCCGTGGCGTAGCCTTCACGTTTCTTGTCCGGCTCACTGTCGACCTGCACCTCCAATGCGTCTTCGCCGCTGTCCTTGACCAGCTGTGCCAACGACACACTCACGTCGCCGGTATGCAATTGGCCCTCTTCAAAGCGCACGGACGCGGCATCCTTGAACACCGGGTAAGTCTGCCGGGCGATTTCCAATAGCTTGGCGGTCAAGGCTTCACAGGCTTGCTGCACGGCCGTGCCGACGGAGGACACGGTAAACGAGCCGCCCTGCAGCGGTGCGGTAGGCAGTGATGAATCACCCAGCACAAAGGCCACGTTCTCGACCGCCACGCCGCTGGCCTGCGCGGCGATCTGGGTCATTACCGTGTAAGTGCCGGTACCGATATCGGTGGTGGCGCTGCTGACAGTGAGCTTGCCGTGCGCGTCGATCCGCGCCTTGGCGCTGGCCTTCATCTGCATGGCCTCCCACACGCCGCCGGCCATGCCCCAGCCGATCAACTGGCGGCCATCACGCATGCTGCGCGGTTCGGGGTTGCGCTGGCTCCAGCCGAAACGCTCGGCACCTTCGCTGTAACACTCGCGCAGGGCCTTGCTCGACCAGGGCTTGTCTTCGTTCTGGTTGCGCTCGGCGTAATTGATCAGGCGCAGTTGCACCGGGTCGATGGCCAAGGCGCAGGCCAGTTCGTCCATGGCGCATTCAAGGCCGATCACCCCGAGGGCCGCACCCGGCGCGCGCATGTCCAAGGGCGTGAACACGTCCAGTGGCGCCAGCTTATAAGTGAGCTGCACGTTATCGCAGTGGTAGAGCATGCCGCTCCATTCCACCACATGTTCACTGAAATCCTCGAAGCGCGACGTCTGGCCGATAGCCGTGTGCCCTAACGCCAGCAAACGCCCGTTGGCGGCGGCGCCCATTTGCAAGCGCTGCAAAGTGCGCGGGCGGTAGCCGAAGGTGAACATCTGCTGGCGCGTCAGCGTGACCCGCACCGAACGCTTGAGCGCCAGAGAAGCCATCACCGCCAGCGGCAATTGATATTGCGGGCGCAGGCCGGAGCCAAAAGCGCCGCCGACGAACGCGGCGAAAATGCGCACCTGGCTTTTATCCAGGCCGAACACTTTTTGCACATAGGCCTGGCAGTTTTGCGGGCCTTGGGTCTTGTCATGGATATGCAGGGTGCCGTCGGTCTGGTACAGGACGGTGCTGGCGTGGGGCTCCATGGGGTTGTGGTGTTCGACCGGCGTGCTGTAGTGCAGGTCCAGGCTGATGGCGGCGCCGGCCCATTCGGCCTGGAAGTTGCCGCGCGGCCCTGGCGGGGTTTGCGGTGAGGGGTGGGCCTGTTCCTGCACTGCCGCCAGGTCGGTTTCGAACGCCTCGGTTGCGTACTCGATCTCCACCAGGGAGCCGGCATGTCGCGCCAGCTCCAGGTTGTCGGCGATCACCAGGGCCAGGGGCTGGCCGCTGTACAGCACGCGGTCGTTGTAGAGCGGGCGAAACGGCGAACCGTCGGCCGCATCCGCGTCCTGGAAGGCATCGTCGTAGCTCGCGATCCTGGGCCGGTTGAGGTGGTGGATGACTTCCACCACGCCCGGCAACGCCAGGGCCTTGGACGCCTCGATTTTAATCACGCGGCCCTTGGCAATGCTGCTCGACACGACGCTGCCGTGGAGCAGACCGTGTTCAGGAAATTCACCGGCATAACGCGCCTGGCCAGTGACCTTGAGCAGACCGTCGACACGGTCCAGGGGTTTTCCGATAGCGGTCATGGGCGCTCTCCTGCGACAGCGGCGTCACTCAGGGCACGAATAATCCCCCGGCGTGCCAGCTTGATCTTGAAGCCGTTGTGCGCCAGCGGCTCGGCGTCCTGCAGCAGTGCGTCGGCGGCCTGGCTGAAGGTTTCGCGGCTGACCACCTGGCCGATCAACGAGGCTTCCACCGCGCGGTCACGCCAGGGTTTGTGGGCCACCCCGCCCAACGCCAGGCGCGCGTCAATGATGGTGTCGCCGTCCAGCTCGAGTGCTGTGGCCACGGACACCAGGGCGAACGCGTAGGAGGCACGGTCGCGGATTTTAAGGTAGTTGCTATGGCTCGCCAGGTTGTCGGCGGGCAGTTCGATGGCGGTGATCAGCTCGTCATCGGCCAATTGGTTGTCGCGCTGCGGCGCATCACCGGGCAGACGGTGGAAGTCGGCGAATTCGATCACCCGCGCGCCGCCGCGACCTTCGACATGCACCCGCGCTGCCAGCGCTGCCAGGGCCACGCACATGTCTGAAGGATGGGTCGCGACGCACTGTTCACTGGCGCCGAGAATCGCGTGGATGCGGTTCAGGCCGGTGCGCGCCGGGCAGCCACTGCCGGGTTCGCGCTTGTTACAGGGCACGTGGGTGTCATAGAAGTAGTAGCACCGCGTGCGTTGCAACAGGTTGCCGCCGGTACTGGCCATATTGCGCAGTTGCGGCGAGGCGCCCGCGAGGATCGCCTGGGACAACAGCGGGTAACGCTGTTCGATCAGCGGGTGCCAGGCCAGGTCGGCGTTGCTCACCAGGGCGCCGATCAGCACACCGCCCTCGGCTGTCTCCTGAATGTGGTTTAACGGCAACCCGGTAATATCGATCAGATGCTCGGGGCGGCTGATGTTTTCTTTCATCAGGTCCAGCAGGTTGGTGCCTCCGGCGATAAAACGCGAAGCGCCACTGCTCAGGTGCACGGCCTCCTGCACATCGGCCGGTTTGCTGTAGTGGAAGGGATTCACTGCTCACCTCCCAAGACTTCCTGCACGGCGTCGCGAATATTGTTGTAGGCGCCGCAGCGGCACAGGTTGCCGCTCATCAGCTCCTGGATTTGCGCGCTGTCATGGGCGCGCCCTTCGTTGACCAGGCCAACGGCCGAGCAGATCTGGCCGGGGGTGCAATAACCGCATTGGAAGGCGTCGTGTTTGATAAAGGCCTGCTGCATCGGGTGCAGTTGGTCGCCGGTGGCCAGGCCCTCGATGGTGGTCAGCTCGGCACCGTCGCACATCACCGCCAGGGTCAGGCAGGCATTGATCCGTTTGCCATCGCGCAACACCGTGCAGGCACCGCACTGGCCGTGGTCGCAGCCTTTCTTGCTGCCCACCAGGTTGAGCTGTTCGCGCAAAAGGTCGAGCAGCGTGGTCCAGGGCAATACATCCAGCTGGCGATCCTGGCCGTTGAGGCTCAGGCGTATCGAGTGGCTGACGAACGGTTGATCCGCCGCGCCATTGGGGGTCGCGCTCATAAACACCTCACGGGTTGGTGTACATCCGCGGCGTTCTGGGAAGTCGCCGTCTCAGGGGTACGACTTCCAGGGGTTTTGAGCGTTCAAGCGGATTGATCAGCGGATATTGAGTAGCGTCTTGAGGGTGTTGCGCGGTGGGTTGATCGAGGCGTTACTGTATTCGAACCAGCCTTGCGCCTGCACATTCAGCTCATACACGTAGATGTAACCCACCAACGTGCCCGACCCGGTGCAGGCCTGGCTGATGTTGCCGACCTGGCACACAGCGGTCCGCTGGCCATTGAGCACCGCACCATTAAAGAGGCCGACCGGGTTATTGCCCAGGCCGACTTCCATCACCGAGACCTGGGTGGCTCCGCGGTGCGTGCACATCTGCGTGGTGTTCACGCGCTCAGGGATGGTTTCGGTGCAAGCCGCCGACTCGACCTTGAACACGCGCACCTCGCTCAAGGGCGGTGCAGTGGCGCCCCACGCCGGTGCTGCGCCGAGCCACAGGCTCAGACAAGGGATCAGGGCTAGACTCCATGGGTTGGTTTTTTTCATGGGGCGGGTGACCTTCGTTTAAACGTCGGCGCAGTATGCCTCAAGGCCTCGGCTGCTGGTATGATGCGCCGCTTTTTCCGATCCTCTCTGGAACCACAGGCGCTTGGCGCAGTTTGTGCTTTGACTTAGAGGTCAACAAATCACGACGCAACCAAGCGTCACAGGGAGCAGGCATGCTGGAAAAGCTGTTTCAACTCAAGGCACACAACACCAACGTGCGCACCGAGATCCTCGCGGGCATCACGACCTTCCTGGCCATGGCCTACATCCTGTTCGTGAACCCGAGCATCCTCGGCGAGACCGGCATGGACAAGGGTGCGGTGTTCGTCGCGACCTGCCTGGCGGCCGCCATCGGTTCGACGGTGATGGGCCTGATCGCCAACTACCCGATCGCCCTGGCGCCGGGCATGGGCCTCAACGCCTTCTTTACCTACACCGTGGTCCTCCACATGGGCCACACCTGGCAGGTTGCGCTGGGCGCGGTGTTCATCTCGGCGGTGCTGTTCTTCCTGCTGTCGATTTTTCGCATTCGTGAATGGATCATCAACAGCATTCCGCTGCCCCTGCGCTCGGCGATTGCCGCGGGTATCGGCCTGTTCCTGGCGCTGATCGCGCTGCATAACGCCGGTATCGTGGTCGCCAACCCGGCCACCCTGGTGGGAATGGGTGACTTGAAACAACCTGCTCCCATCCTCGCGACGCTGGGTTTCGTACTGATCGTCGCACTGGAAGCCCTGGCCGTACGCGGTGCCGTGCTCATTGGCATCCTGGCCGTGACTATCGTGTCGATACTGCTGGGCGTCACTCCCTTCGGCGGCGTGACCTCGATGCCACCGTCCCTGGCGCCGACGTTCCTGCAACTGGATATCAAAGGCGCGCTGGATATCGGCCTGGTCAGCGTGATCTTTGCGTTCCTGTTCGTCGACCTGTTCGACAACTCCGGCACCCTGATCGGCGTGGCCAAGCGTGCCGGGCTGATGGGCAAGGATGGCCATATGCCGAAAATGGGCCGTGCGTTGATTGCCGACAGTACCGCCGCCATGGCCGGTTCCTTGCTGGGCACTTCGACCACCACCAGCTACATCGAATCGGCCGCGGGCGTGAGCGCCGGTGGCCGTACCGGCTTGACCGCCATCGTGGTCGCGATCCTGTTCCTGCTGGCGTTGTTCTTCTCGCCACTGGCCGCCAGCGTTCCAGCGTTTGCCACTGCACCGGCACTGCTGTTCGTCGCCGTGCTGATGACCCAGGGCCTGGCCGAGATCGACTGGGACGACATTACGGTGGCAGCGCCGGTGGTGATCACCGCCCTGGCGATGCCCTTCACTTACTCCATCGCCAACGGCATCGCCTTCGGTTTCATCGCCTGGACCGCCATCAAGCTGCTTTCGGGCCGCTACCGTGAGCTGAACCCGGCGCTGGTGATTCTGTCGATTCTGTTTGTGATCAAGCTGGGCTGGTTCAACGCATGACTTTTGACGCCGCACGCTACACCGCGCAACTTCAGGACAAGGTCACGCGCTTGCGTGACCTGCTGGCGCCGTTCGACGCCCCCGAGCCGCAGGTATTCGACTCACCGCTGCAGCACTTCCGCCTGCGCGCCGAGTTCCGCCTGTGGCGCGAGGACGGCGAGCGCCACTATGCGATGTTCTCGCAGGACGACAAGCGCACGCCGATCCTGATCGAAGACTTCCCGATTGCCAGCCAACGCATCAACCAACTGATGCCGCAACTCAAGGCTGCCTGGCAAGCCAGCGCCGCCCTGAGCCACAAGTTGTTCCAGGTGGAGTTCCTGACCACCCTGGCCGGCAACGCGATGATCACCCTGTGTTATCACCGCCCGCTGGACGAGCATTGGCACAACGCCGCGAACAAGCTGGCAACAGACCTGAACGTGAGCATCATCGGCCGCTCCAAGGGCAAGCGCGATGTGATCGGCCATGACTACGTGGTGGAAAAACTCGAGGTGGGCGGCCGTACTTTCAGCTACCGCCAACCTGAAGGCGCGTTCACCCAGCCCAACGGCACCGTGAACCAGAAGATGCTCAACTGGGCATACGAAGCCCTGGGCGATCGCCCGGACGATCTGCTCGAGCTGTACTGCGGCAACGGTAACTTCACCCTGCCGCTGGCGACCCGCGTGCGCAAAGTGCTGGCCACCGAGATCAGCAAGACCTCCGTGAATGCCGCCTTGAGCAACCTCGATGAAAACGCGGTGGACAACGTCACCCTGGTGCGCCTCTCCGCCGAAGAACTCACCGAAGCCCTCAATGAAGTGCGCCCGTTCCGCCGCTTGCACGGCATCGACCTGAAAAGCTACGAATTCGGCAGCGTATTCGTCGACCCGCCGCGCGCCGGCATGGACCCGGACACCTGCGAACTGACCCGACGCTTCGACAACATCCTGTACATCTCCTGCAACCCGGAGACGCTGGCGGCGAACATTGCGCAGTTGCATGACACTCATCGTATTACCCGATGCGCGATGTTTGACCAGTTTCCGTGGACACACCATATGGAATCCGGGGTGTTGCTGACCCGCCGATAGGCCGGCCCGACACCACCAATCCCTTGTTGGAGCTGGCTTGCCTGCGATAGCGGTGTATCAGCCACACACCGTCGGCAGACAGTCCGCTATCGCAGGCAAGCCAGCTCCCACATTGGAACTTCATGTATCCGGTGAATCGCCGGGCTCCACGACTTCCTTGCGGGGCCGACCACCCTTCTTGCCATTGGCCCGGGCGGCCGCCGATTTGGCGGCGCTGCGTTTGCGACCGTTGCGGGAGGCCACCAGGCTTGTCGCGAGGTCCATCAGCGGCTGGCTTGTCGCGATCAGGCCCGTGATCGAAACGTCCAGATCCTTGGCCTCGCAGCAGAGCGCCTTGCCGCCGAAACCTACTTCCAACTGCTGGAAGTCCTGCGGGGAAAACCCCTCGAACTCCGGCAGGCCGGCCACCGGCAACATGACGCGGCTGCCGTCGCTGAAGCCAATGGAGATGCAGTCGTCTTGATAGCGCACGTTGCTGGCGTTGGCATACAGACGCTTGAGCTTGCGCCCACGGGCTATTGCCTTTTCGACATCAGCGTCGGTGAGGGGCACATAGGGTGTGACTTTGGCTTTTACGATTTTCATAAATTAATTCCCACGTTATCTGGCGCTCTTATCAGACTCAAAATTGTCCGTTGCTCTACGACGTCGTGCCGGGCGCTTGCAATGACATAAACACCGCGTCGAATGACTAATCCTGGAACCAACTCACCAGCCTCCCAATCCCAGGAATGATTCTCCAGGCAAACTGTTTGCAGGTTTTCCCACCAGATCCTGCGTGCCCGCACCAGGTAGTGCCGCTGCATGATGACCTCGCGTATTTCCTTCAGGACCGCCGTGGGCGGCCCGCTGCGTTCAGGGTTTACATCCCACAACTCCACGTCCCCATTCAGAAAGCTGAAGCGAAAACGCGCATCCCAGACCCGTCCTCTGACATGTACGTGGGGAGGGCAATGCTCATCCCGAAGAAATACCGAAATCACATAGCCTCTGTAAGCACCTACTTTCATACTAACCCATCCGTTAGGTTTTATTCCGTCAGGTAACAATTTTTCCGTGCCACCCGACAACCGGCTCCTTTTTCCGAAGCTGCTTCACAGACTAGTAACGACTAAAAAACCGGCGAACGTCGGGTTGTAACCACTCATGCCAATGGTTGGAAATACGCGGCCAACGCTCGCCAACCCTGCTCGCCCAGCAATCCCCCGTAATACCTTGGCTTCTTCGGGCGATAATTAAAGGTTCGATAATCGAACATATCCGCCCACATCAATTGACCAAATTAACCAACCAGTACATTTTATCCACACAACTGACAAGAACTGTGGAGACCCCCTTATGCCGCCCCTCGTGCTGGTGCTCAACGGCCCCAACCTGAACCTGCTCGGCACCCGCGAGCCGGCTACCTATGGCCATGAAACCCTGGCCGATGTCGCTGCCCTGTGTGGCCGCAGCGCCGAACAACTCGGGCTGAACATCGAATTCCGCCAGACCAACCACGAAGGCGAATTGCTTGACTGGATCCACGGCGCCCGCGCTCGCTGCGCCGGCATCGTGATCAACCCGGCAGCCTGGACCCACACCTCGGTGGCCATTCGCGACGCGCTGGTCGCCAGTGAAGTGCCGGTGATCGAGGTGCATCTGTCCAACGTGCATGCCCGTGAAGCGTTCCGTCATCACTCGTTCGTATCGCCCATTGCCACAGCGGTATTGGCCGGGTTCGGCAGCCAGGGCTACCACTTGGCCCTGGAACATTTCAGCCATCTGCTCAAAGGGTCGGCACAATGAAACCGCGCATCCTCGCCGGTCTGATCGGCGCCGGCATCCAGGCCTCTCGCACGCCCGCTTTGCATGAACAGGAAGGTGACGCCCAAGGCCTGCGCTACCTGTACCGTTTGATCGACCTTGAGCCGCTGCATCTGGACATCAACGCCCTGCCCGACCTGCTGCACGCCGCCGAGTTGATGCAGTTCACCGGGCTGAACATCACTTACCCCTGCAAACAGGCAATTCTGCCGCTGCTTGATAACTTGTCCGACGAGGCCCGCGGCATAGGCGCGGTCAACACGGTGGTGTTCAAGGACGGCAAACGCATCGGCCACAACACCGATTGCCTCGGGTTCGCCGAAGGGTTCCGACGCAATTTGAATGACGTGGCCCGTCAACGCGTGGTGCAGATGGGCGCTGGCGGGGCTGGCGCGGCGGTGGCGCATGCGTTGCTGGCAGAAGGCGTGGAGCACTTGAGTATTTTCGATGTGGACGTCACACGCGCCCGCGACCTTGTGGATAACCTGGCGCAGCATTTCGGCACCGGTCGCGCCCAGGTGGGCAGCCACTTGGAAAACGCGATGGCCGAGGCGGACGGCGTGGTCAACACCACGCCGATGGGCATGGCCAAGCTGCCCGGAACGCCGGTTCCCGCGGCCCTGTTGCGGGCAGAGCTATGGGTGGCGGAAATCGTGTATTTCCCTTTGGAAACCGAACTGCTGCGCGACGCCCGCGCCTTGGGTTGCCGCACGCTGGATGGCGGCAACATGGCGGTGTTTCAGGCGGTGAAGGCGTTCGAGTTATTCAGTGGGCAGGCAGCGGATGCGCAACGCATGCTGGCGCACTTCCAGAGCCTGAATACCTGACTGCCAAAACCGGATTAAACCTGTGGGAGCTGGCTTGCCTGCGATAGCGGTTTGCCAGGCGAAGGTGTAGCTCTGACACACCGCTATCGCGGGCAAGCCCGGCTCCCACATGGATTGTATTCCAGCCTGGAGCATTGCGTGTAGTCAGGCCTGCAAGTAGCGCATCACCGAGTCGCATATCATCTCGCGGTGCCGCTGCTTGACCGCCTCATCCGACAGCTCGATCTGAAAGATCTCACTGAACGTATGGCGGTTGGACACGCGGTAAAAGCTGAATGAGTTGATCAGCAGGTGCACGTCCAGCGGCTCCAGCCCATCCCTGAATAGGCCCATCTGCGCCCCACGGCGCAACGTTGCGCCCAGCGCTTCGAGGATGTTGCTGTTCATCGCCTTGATCGCATCCGAGCGCTTCACGAATTCGGCGTTGTGGATATTCTCGATGCTGACGATGCGCACGAAATCCACGTTCTGGTCGTGGTGATCGAAGGTGAATTCCACCAGCCGACGGATCGCTTCGCGCGGTTCCAGGGCGGTGAGGTTCATGCGGGTCTCTGTGTTGCGGATGTCGCCGTAGAGCTTCTCGAGCACCTCGACGTACAACTGCTCCTTACTGCCAAAGTAGTAGTAGATCATGCGCTTGGAGGTGTGGATGCGCTCGGCGATGGCGTCCACGCGAGCACCGGCGAGGCCCTGTTGGACAAACTCGACAATGGCTTCCTGGAGTATGTTCTCGCGGGTCTTTTCCGGATTGTTCTTACGACTCTTGCGGGTTGCCTCGGAGGTCATGGTGCGCTCACGGCCAGTGCTATGCAGGCCATGATTATGGGCCGCGATGCACAACGAAAGAAAGCACCCCGCCCGCCGTTATAACCGCGCCTGGCGCACCGCACCGCTGCGCGATTTGGCCATCGCCGCCAGGCGCACCGCCACGTTGGCCGCGCCGTAGCCGGCATAGCCGTTCTTGCGCTGGAGGATCTCGAAGAAAAATCGCCCCTCGAAGGGTTCGGTGTACACGTGAAACAATTCACCGCCCTGCGCGTCGCGGTCGTACAACACGTTGTAGTAGGCCAGCTCGCTGAGGAACTCGTCGTCAAAATCGAAGCGCGCCGCCAGGTCGTCGTAATAGTTGAGCGGAATATCCAGCAGCGGCACCCCGGCCTCTTTGGCGCGGCGTACCTCGGCGAAAATATCCGCGCAGTCGAAGGCAATGTGGTGCACGCCCGAGCCGCGATAGCTCGACAGCGCGTGGGAAATGGCCGTGTTGCGGTTCTCGGAGATATTCAGCGGCAGGCGAATCGAGCTGCAACGGCTGCGCAGTGCACGGCTTTTTACCAGGCCATAAGGGTCGGGCAACACCACTTCATCATCGGCCTCGAAGTCCAGCAGGCTCTTGTAGAACAGCACCCAACTGTCGAGGCTGTCGGCCGGCAGCGCCATGGCCATGTGATCGATGCGCAGCAAGCCACCGCTGGACGACGATGGCGGTTGCAGGTTGAAATCCGTGTCGTACAGGCCGCCTTCGCTCGGGTCCACCAGGTAAATCAGGCTACCGTCCGGCGCGCGCACCGCTGCCAGTTCCAGCTCATTGGGGCCGACCAGGCCGCGATACGGCTGGCCCTTGTAGGCCACCGCCCGCTCCAGGGCCTTGGCGCTGTCCTTGACCCGCATCGCAGTGGCGCATAACGACGGCCCGTGGGCTTCGAAAAAGTTGTGCGCGAAGGAATAGGGCTCGCAGTTGAGGATCAGGTTGATATCGCCCTGGCACAGCAGGCTTACGCTCTTGGAGCGATGCTGCCCGGCCTTGACGAAGCCCAGGCGCTCCAGCCAGTGCGTGAGTTTGGCGCCGAGGCTTTCATCGACGGCGAACTCGAGGAACTCAATGCCGTCGTACTCGCTGGCGGCTGGGGTATCGAACAGAATCTCGACCGGTTGCGCGGGGGCCTCCTGTTGCAGACGCTCGCGGGTCTTCTCTTCCAGGTAGAGCAGGGAGCGCAAGCCATCCGCCGCGTTCGCCCGGGTGGGCGCGGCACGAAAGCCGTCGTTGAAAATCTCCAGGGACAGTGGCCCGGTGTAACCGCTCTTGATGATCGGCGCGAGGAACCCGGCCAGGTCGAATTCGCCCTGGCCGGGAAAACAGCGAAAATGCCGACTCCACTCCAACACGTCCATGGCCAGGATTGGCGCGTCGGCCATTTGTACAAAAAAGATCTTGTCGCCGGGGATCTGCGCAATGGCGCTCGGGTCGCCCTTTAGGGACAAGGTATGAAAGCTGTCCAACAGCACACCAAGGGCCGGATGATCGACCTGGCGCACCAGGTTCCACACCTGTTGCCAGGTGTTCACATGCTTGCCCCAGGCCAAGGCTTCATAGCCAATGCGCAGGCCACGGCGGCCGGCGTGTTCGGCGAGCAGGCCCAGGTCATCCAGCAAAATGTGCTCGTCGCCGACGCAATCGGCCGACGCGTTGCTGCACACCAGCACCAGGTCGGTGCCCAGTTCCTGCATCAAATCGAATTTGCGCTCGGCACGCTCAAGGTTGCGCGCCAAGCGGTCGCGGCGGCATCCTTCGAAGTCGCGAAACGGCTGGAACAAGGTGATGGCGATGCCCAGGTCGGTGCACATCTGCCTGACTTCGCGCGGGCTGCCGTCGTAATACAACAAATCGTTCTCGAAGATTTCAACCCCGTCAAACCCGGCGGCGGCAATGGCTTCGAGCTTTTCCGGCAGGGTGCCGCTCAAGGAAACGGTGGCAATGGAACGTTGCATGGGCGACTCCCGGCAATTGTTGTTTGCAGCAAATTATTCGCCCCCAGCCTGCACGCAGCAATTAAAATGTACGAACCGGTTAGTTTTCGGTGCGATTATCGAACACTATGCCGATTTGGCGAATTGACGAGTTTTTAGCCACTGCGCACCATCGATCACGCAAAGAAGACCCAAAACACACCATAAAAATTTCAAAAAACGGGTACGACCTCATGCCTCTGCAAAATTCCGTCCTGGCCGATCGCCCAGGCAACCCGCACGCCGGCATCGGCGACAAGATCCGCGGCGCCCTGGCCGTGGGTAAAACGCGCTGGGGCATGCTGGCCCTGGTGTTTTTCGCCACCACCCTGAACTACATCGACCGCGCCGCACTGGGCGTAATGCAACCGATCCTGGCCAAGGAAATGAGCTGGACGGCGATGGACTACGCCAACATCAACTTCTGGTTCCAGGTCGGCTATGCCATCGGCTTTGTGCTGCAAGGCCGCTTGATCGACCGGGTGGGCGTCAAGCGCGTGTTCTTCTGCGCCGTATTGCTGTGGAGCCTGGCGACCGGCGCCCACGGCCTGGCCACGTCGGCGGTGGGCTTTATGGTGTGCCGTTTTATCCTCGGGCTGACCGAAGCGGCCAACTACCCGGCGTGCGTTAAAACCACGCGCTTGTGGTTCCCGGCGGGCGAACGGGCGGTGGCCACCGGTATCTTCAACGCCGGCACCAACGTTGGCGCGATGATGACGCCGATGCTGCTGCCCGTGATCCTGCAGGTGTGGGGCTGGCAAGCGGCGTTCCTGTGCATGGCATCGCTGGGCGCGATCTGGCTGGTGTTCTGGGGGTTGAAGTACTACAACCCGGAAGAGCATCCGACGGTTAAACAATCCGAATTGGATTACGTGCAGCAGCAAGTCGAGCCGGAACAACCTGGCGTACCTTTCAGCCGCATCCTGCGCATGCGCGGCACCTGGGCGTTCGCCATTGCCTACGCGCTGACCGCGCCGGTGTTCTGGTTCTACCTGTACTGGCTGCCGCCGTTCCTGAACCAGCAATACAACCTGGGCATCAACGTGACCCAAATGGGCATCCCGCTGATCATCATCTACCTGACCGCGGACTTCGGCAGCGTGGGGGGCGGGATCCTGTCCTCGTTCCTGATCGGTCGCGGGATGAACTCGATCAAGGCGCGGCTGCTGTCGATGCTGCTGTTTGCCTGCTGCATCGTCGGCGTGATCATGGCCGCCGGCTCCAGCCAGCTGTGGGTCGCGGTGTTTGCCATCTCCCTGGCGATTGGCGCGCACCAGGCCTGGACCGCCAATATCTGGAGCCTGGTGATGGACTACACGCCCAAGCACATGATGAGCACGGTGTTTGGTTTCGGCGGCATGTGCGCGGCCATCGGTGGCATGTTCATGACCCAGATCGTCGGCCACATCCTCACGGTGACCAACAACAATTACACCGTGTTGTTCACCCTGATCCCGGCGATGTACTTCGTTGCGCTGACCTGGATGTACTTCATGGCGCCGCGCAGGATTCCCGCCGTAGACGCCTGACCTACCTGCGCCGCTGCTGCCAGGCAGCGGCCAACCCGCTCATGCAGATCACCCCGATGCCGACCACGGTGGTCATGTCGGGGGTATGGTTGAACACCAGCCAGCCCAACAAGCCCGCGAACACGATCTGGCAATAGCCGAACGGCGCCAGCAACGCCGGCGCCGCGAAGCGGAACGCCTGGGTCAGCATCAAGTGCGCGGTCATCCCGCACGTGCCCAGCGCCAACATCAATACGCCGTGCCACAGCGTCGGCACCTGCCAGAAGAACGGCACCATCGCACTCATCACCAAGGTATTGCACAGCCCGGCGAAGAAGTTGCTGGTGGTCGGCGTGTCGAATTTGCTCAGGATGCGTGTGAGTAATTGGTAAAAGCAGAAAAACATCGCCGAACACAGCGGCAGCAGCACCGCCGGGGTAAACAACTCGCCGCCGGGGTGGATGATGATCAGCACGCCGACAAACCCGCAGATCACCGCCAGCCATTGGCCACGCGTCACGTGCTCGCCGAGCAGCGGCACCGAGAGCGCGGTCACCAGGATCGGCGCGAGGAAGTTCACCGCCGTGGCTTCGGCCAGCGGGATGTAATGCAGCGCCGCCGTGAAAAACAGGCTGGTGCCCAACAGGCACAGCGCCCGCACCACCTGCATGCCAGGCCGTTTGCTGCGCAGTACGCGCAGGCCTGATTGCGGCAGGAAAATGCCGGCCATCAACAAGGTATGCACCAAGTAACGTGCCCACACCACCATCACGATCGGATAGAACCCGGCCAGGTACTTGGACAACGCGTCATGGCTGGAGAACAGAAACGTCGCCAGCACAATCAGTAAAATGCCTTTGAAAGGATGGTTGACGCCGGAAAGGGGGGTGCTGAGTGTCATTGAATCCTCGTGTGGGGAGCGCGATGGCGTTCAACCCGATAATCTAGCAGTTAGGCCAGAGTCTGCCCCAAGAGCATAACCAAACACCGTGCGAACGGCGCACTAAATCACGGGATTCGAGTCCAACGCTGCACATTGATCTCCGTGCTGTACATTTTTTAACCAAGGCCCTGCCACTATGAAAAAAATACTATTCGCCTTGTCTGCCCTTGCCCTGCTCACCGCGTGCAACCAGGAAGCCAAGGACGCGCCTAAACCCGCGCCGGCTTCCGTGCAGGCCACCCTGGTGCCAGAAACGCCGCCCACCGACAAATGGGTCGGCAAGTGGATTGGCGTCGAAGGCCTCTACCTGACCATTGCCAAGGACGACAGCGTCGGCCGCGGTCACTACCTGCTCACCATGCAATACGGCCTCGATGCCGACGACTCGGGCACCTTCAAGGGTGAGGCCGCCGAAGACGGCATCGCCTTCAATCGCCCGGACGGCCCGCAACTGTTGCGTGCCGGTGACGGTGAAGCCACCGGGCTGAAATGGCTGGCCGATAAGAAGGACTGCCTGATTGTCGATACCGGCGAAGGCTACTGCCGCTAATTACAGCCATACTCAAACACTGTCATCACCCAGAGGATTGCCCACATGCTATGGAAAAAAGGCCGACGCAGCGACAACGTGGTGGATGCCCGCGATGGCGGCGGCGGTGGCGGCATGCGCTTCGGTGGCGGCAAGGGCCTGAGCCTCACGGCCATTGTGCTGATCGTCGGCATCGGCTGGCTGACCGGCCAGGACCCGATGCAGATCCTCGGCCAACTGACCGGGCAGATGGAACAGGCGCCTTCGGTGAGCACACAGTCGCGCCAGGCGCCGCCGGCCAACGATGAGCAGGCCGATTTCGTCCGCGCCGTGCTGGGCGATACCGAAGACACCTGGGGCCAGGTATTCCAGGAAAACGGGTTGGCCTACAAGAACCCCAAACTGGTCCTGTTCCGTGGCCGGGTGAATTCCGCCTGCGGCGGGGCTACCTCGGCCAGCGGCCCGTTCTACTGCCCGGCTGACCAGCAGGTGTACCTGGACCTGGAGTTCTTCCGGGAAATGTCGCAACGCTTCCAGGCCGCCGGCGACTTTGCCCAGGCCTACGTGATCGCCCATGAAGTCGGACACCACGTGCAGACGCTGCTGGGCATTTCGTCGAAGATCCAGGCCGCGCGCCAACAAGGCCGGCAGATGGAAGGTGACGGCGGCCTGTTGGTACGCCAGGAACTGCAAGCCGACTGCTTCGCCGGGGTGTGGGCCAACCGCGCGCAAAAGCGCTTGAACTGGCTGGAACCCGGCGACATCGAGGAGGCGCTGAATGCGGCCAACGCCATTGGCGACGACCGTTTGCAGCAACAAGGCCAGGGCCGCGTGGTGCCGGACTCGTTTACCCATGGCACCTCGGCGCAACGGGTGCGCTGGTTCAAGACCGGCTTTGCCCAGGGCCAGATCTCGCAATGCGACACCTTTGCCGCCAAGAGTCTTTAAATGAATACACGATGGGGCTGGCTGCTGGCCGTGTTGCTGGCGTGTCCAACGGTGGCGGCCGAGCATGGCGTGAACGTGGTCAGCCCCGATCGTTTTCATCTGCAGGCCGGCGACCTCGGCCTGGGCATGAGCCAGGACTGGCGCCAGCCGCTGCCGAACGTCACCCGCGCGCTGATCATCGTGCATGGCCGCCTGCGTAATGCACAGACCTATCTGAAAAGTGGTGAGGATGCGGCTGCGCACGCGAAGGTTGGCGGCACCACGCTGGTGATTGCGCCGCAGTTTCTCAACGACGCCGACGTCAAGCGCAACCACTTGGGCACCCAGCTGCTGCGCTGGAACGGCAACGACTGGATGGCCGGCGAGGCATCGGTCGGGCCTGGCCACATCAGTTCCTTCGGCGCCCTGGACCAGATCATCAAGCACCTGGGCGACCGCAGGTTATTCCCGGCGCTCAGGGAGATCGTGGTGGCCGGCCATTCCGGCGGCGGCCAGGTGGTGCAGCGTTTCGCCCTCACCGGCCGCGACCACCCTGCCCTGCAAAGCGAAGGCATCCGCCTGCGTTACGTAGTCGCCAACCCTTCTTCCTACGCCTACTTCAATCCACAACGCCCGGTAAGATTCGCCGTGGCCGATTGCCCGAGCTTCAACGACTGGAAGTACGGCATGCAGAAGTTGCCAGCCTATGCCAAGGGCCGCGGGCCCCAACAGTTGGAACAGGCTTATGTGTCACGGGATATCACGTATCTGCTGGGCGAACAGGACATCGACCCCAACCATCCGGCGCTGGATAAAGGCTGCGAAGCCGAGACCCAGGGCGCGTATCGGTTGATTCGAGGGCATAACTACTTTGACGCCCTGAAGCTGCGGCATCCGCAGTTGAGCCACAGGCTGGTGGAGGTACCCGGGGTGGGGCATGACGGGGATAAGATGTTTACATCGCCGGAAGGACAGGAAGTATTGTTTCCTCAATAGCCCCTGAAGAAACCGAGTCAACCTGTGGGGGCTGGCTTGCCTGCGATAACGGACTGTCAGCTGATATAGGTTTAGCTGACCCACCGCTATCGCAGGCAAGCCAGCTCCCACAGGGGATTGATGCTGTTCGCCAGTCCTGTGCCTGGCACCGAAAGAACTGTGGGAGCGGGCTTTCTCGCGAAGGCGGTGAATCAGTCAGCCTATTTGATACCGACACTCCGCATTCGCGAGCAAGCCCGCTCCCACATTTGATCCCTATTGCCTGGACTGGATCATCCGGCGCAATTGCTCACAATCCTCAGCATACCAATCCGCCAATGCCGGCCACGGGTTTTCCGGCAGGTTGACCAGCACCGTCCGCGTCCCCGCCGCCCGGCCGCAATCCAGGTCAAAGCGGTAATCCCCCACCATCACCATCTCGCTCGGCGCTACATCCCACGCCGCCGCCAGTTTCAGCAAACCGCCGGGGTCCGGTTTGGGAGGCGCATCCTCACGCCCCAGCACATCGTCGATGGCAAAGCAGTCCGCCAGGCCGATCGCATCCAGTGTGACATGCGCCAACTCCCGTGCGTTGCGGGTCAGGATGCCCAAGCGGTAACCGCGCCCGGCCAGCTCGCGAACCAGTTCAACCGCGCCATCAGCCGCGACCGAACCCAGCGCCAGCTCACGCTCGTGTTCCAGCAACCAGGCATGCTTGGCCGCCGCGACATCCGCTGGTAATGCGGCCAGGTGCGTGAGGATGTCGTCTTGCGCAGGGATCTCCAAGGCCACGCGAATGGCCGCGAAGTCATGCACGGCCACCGTGAGGGTGCCGTCCATGTCGAACACCCAATGCTTAACCTCGCCCAGGCTCATGCCCAATCCTTGCGATGACGGATCAAGCCTTCCTGAGTCACCGAAGCCACCAGTTGCCCGGCGCGGTTGTACACGCTGCCACGGGAGAAACCACGGGAATTGCCGGCCCACGGGCTGTCCATGGCGTAAAGCAGCCAGTCATCGGCCCGCAGGTCGGCGTGGAACCACAGCGCGTGGTCAAGACTGGCGACTTGCATATCTTTCTGCCACACGGTCTTGCCATGGGGCAGCAACGAAGTGGTCAGCAGGCCGAAATCCGAAGCGTAGGCCAGCAAGTACTTGTGCAGCGCCGGCGCGTCGGCCAGGGCGCCGTCGGCCCGAAACCACACGTACTTGACCGGGTCGGACGGTTGCGGGTTGAACGGATCTTTTTCGGTGACCGGGCGCACTTCGATCGGCTTGGGGCACAGCAACTTGTCACGCATGTGCTCGGGAATCAGGTGCGCGCGCTGCTTGGTCAACTCCAGTTCCGACGGCAGGTTTTCCGGGCCGACCACCACGGGCATGGTGGTCTGGTGCTCGAAGCCTTCTTCGTCGTACTGGAACGAGGCACTGCAGGTGAAGATCGGGTGGCCTTTCTGGATCGCCGTTACGCGGCGGGTGCTGAAACTGCCACCGTCGCGCACCCGGTCCACCGAGTACACCACCGGCAACGCCGCGTCACCCGGGCGCAGGAAGTAACCGTGCAGGGAATGCACGTGCCGCGCTTCTTCCACGGTCTGGCTGGCCGCCGACAACGACTGGCCAAGCACCTGGCCGCCGAACAGTTGGCGAAAACCCAGGTCCTGGCTGCGGCCGCGAAAGAGGTTTTCCTCGATCGGCTCCAGGGTCAGCAAGTCCACCAGATCTTCCAATACTTGGCTCATAGAGCAACTCCTACAATCTATGGGGCATTCCGGGCTGCTTATCCATGCAGCGTGTCCAACCATTGGGCGCGGGTGATGCGGTACAAAACGTGATGGCGCAGCGGGTCATCGGCTGCGACCTTGGGGTGTTCAAAATCTGCCAGCGGATCGTAATGCATACCGATGGCCTGCATGACTTTTTGTGATGGCAGATTGGCTTCGGTGGTGAATGCAACCATTTCATCCAGCTGCAGGCGGTCGAACCCACAGCGCAAGGCGGTCCAGGCGGCCTCGCTGGCGTAGCCCAGGCCCCAATGCTCACGGGCCAAGCGCCAGCCGATTTCCACCGCAGGCGTGAAGCCGGCTTCAAAGCTGACGTTCTGCAGCCCGGTCAATCCGATGAATTCGCCGGTGTCCTTGCGCTGCAAGGCCCAAAAGCCAAAGCCGTATTCGGCGAAGTGGCCGCGAATACGGCCGATGAACGCGGCGCTTTCCAAGTGGCTCAATTTGGCCGGGAAATAGCGCATCACCTGCGGGTCCGCGCACATGCGCGCAAAGTCCGGCAGGTCGCGGTCGCGCCATTGACGCAGCACCAGGCGTGCGCTTTCCAATTCCAGTATCGGCTCCATGGGGCCCCTCTCCTTGCCATGTGCGTGAGTGTACAGCGCTGGTAAGATCCGTCGCAGGTTCCCGTCAGAAAATCCCATGCCCTTGCCTTTGATCTACCACGATGACTACAGCCCCGAGTTCCCGGCGGACCATCGCTTCCCCATGGACAAGTTCCGCCTGTTGCGCGACCACCTGGTGGACAGCGGCCTGACCGAGGACAGCCAGTTGCTGCGCCCGCAGCTGTGCCCGCCACAGATTCTGGCGCTTGCCCATGACGCTGGGTATATCGAACGCTACATGGGCGGCGAGTTGTCCCGCGAAGACCAACGGCGCCTCGGTCTGCCCTGGAACGAGGCCCTGGCGCGGCGCACCGTGCGTGCGGTCGGCGGTTCTATCCTGGCGGCGGAACAGGCGCTGGAGCACGGCCTGGCGTGCCACCTGGCGGGCGGCACCCACCATGCGCACTACGACTACCCGGCGGGCTTTTGCATCTTCAATGACCTGGCGGTGATCAGTCATTACCTGCTGGCCAGCGGCCGGGTCAACCGCGTGCTGATCTTCGACTGCGACGTGCACCAGGGCGACGGCACCGCGCGCATCCTCCACGACACGCCGGACGCCATCACCGTGTCGCTGCACTGCGAAAAAAACTTCCCCGCGCGCAAGGCCCAGAGCGACTGGGACATTCCGTTGCCCATGGGCATGGGCGATGCCGACTACCTCAAGGTGGTGGACGACGCGCTCAACTACCTGCTGCCGCTCTATCAACCGGACTTGGTGCTGTACGACGCCGGCGTCGATGTGCATAAAGACGACGCCCTCGGCTACCTTAAACTGACAGACCAAGGCGTCGCTGCCCGCGATGAAAGCGTGATGCGCCACTGCCTGGGCCGCGACATTCCGGTGATGGGCGTGATCGGCGGCGGCTACAGCAAGGACCGCCCGGCCCTGGCCCGCCGTCACGGCATCCTGCACCACAGTGCGCAACGGGTGTGGACGTCATCAGGGTGTCATTGAGGTGTGGGCGTTACCCACAATGCCTGTGGAACGGCCTGTGGATAACTTGAGCGTAAGCGGCGCAGAGCTCGTGGCTGCAAGGCCTGTAGGAAACTGTACGTTTTTTGATCAGGCAGGCGCCGCTCTGTCCGGTAGAATGTTCGGCCTATTCACAGCACCGTAGCCTTGCCCATGCCTCAGACCCAACCTCACCGCGTCACCGTTATCGGCGGCGGCCCCGCCGGGCTGATGGCCGCCGAAGTCTTGAGCCAGGCTGGGGTTCGCGTGGACCTGTACGACGGCATGCCTTCGGTAGGGCGCAAATTCCTGCTGGCTGGCGTGGGCGGCATGAATATCACCCACTCCGAGGCGTACCCGGCGTTTCTCTCGCGCTATGCAGAACGCGCGCCTCACATGGCGCCGTTGCTGCGCGGGTTTGGTGCCCAAACGTTGTGCGAATGGATCCATGGCCTGGGCATCCAGACTTTCGTCGGCACCTCCGGCCGAGTGTTTCCCACCGACATGAAAGCCGCCCCCTTACTGCGTGCCTGGCTCAAGCGCCTGCGCGACCAGGGCGTGGTTATCCACACCCGGCATCGTTGGACCGGCTGGAATGCCCAAGGCGATTTACTTATCCACAGCCCGGCAGGCGAACACGTTGTCCACAGCGACGCCGTGCTGCTGGCCCTTGGCGGCGGCAGCTGGTCACGCCTGGGCTCCGATGGGGCCTGGCTTAACATCCTGGAAGGCAAAGGCGTGCCCTACGTGCGTCTGCAACCGAGCAATTGTGGCTTCGAGGTGTCGGCCTGGAGCGACCTGATGGTCAGCAAATTCGCCGGCGCGCCGTTGAAAAACGTCGCCATCGGGTTGGGGGATGACAAACCACGACTGGGCGAATGCGTGGTCACCGCCACGGGCATCGAGGGCAGCCTGATCTACGCGCTGTCGGCGCCGATCCGTGAGGCGATCAATCGCGACGGCGCGGCCACGGTGCATGTCGATCTGCTGCCAAGCAAGCCGCTGGACAAGGTCCAGGCTGCCCTTGCCAAACCACGTGGCTCACGCTCGATGAGCAAACATTTGCACAGTCAGTTGGGCCTGGATGGGGTCAAGGCCGCGTTATTGCGCGAGCTGACGCCGGCCGAACACTTCAACGATCCGGCGCAATTGGCGGTGGATATCAAGGCGTTGCCATTGACGCTGGTGAAGACGCGGCCCATCGATGAAGCCATCAGCACCGCCGGCGGCGTGCCGTTTGAGGCGCTGGATGAACGGCTGATGCTCAAGCAACTGCCCGGGGTGTTTTGTGCGGGCGAGATGCTCGATTGGGAAGCGCCGACCGGGGGGTATTTGCTGACCGGGTGTTTTGCCAGTGGCAGAGCGGCTGGACGGGGGATGTTGGAGTGGCTTAACCGCTGAGTCTTGCGGTGAACTTTAGATCGCATCGCAGGCAAGCCAGCTCCCACATTTTGATGTGTAAACACCGTCAATGTGGGAGCTGGCTTGCCTGCGATAGCGCCCGCACAGGCGCCGAAAATCTTACTTCTTCTTACGCGGCCCAGTGTTAAAAACAGGCACCTTGCGCACCGGCTTGATCGAAGGCTCCGCCGGCGCAACCTCCCCGCTGTCCACCCACTTGCCCAGGTTGCGCTTACCGCCGCCGCCCGACGATTTAGGCTTCTTTGGCTTTTTCGGCTTCTTCACCACCTGCCCGCTGGCATCGGTGTCCGGCACGCGATGCTCCGGTTCAAAATCCTGCTCCATGTGCCGGGCCAAGGTCTGACGCGTGAGCATCTCGATGGCCGACAGCATGTTCACCTCATCGGCGCACACCAGGGAAATCGCTTCACCGGTATTGCCCGCACGCCCGGTACGCCCGATACGGTGGATGTAGTCCTCCGCCACGATCGGCAAGTCGAAGTTGACCACCAGCGGCAGGTCTTCAATGTCCAGCCCACGCGCGGCCACATCGGTGGCCACCAGGATCTGCACGTCACTGGACTTGAAACGGTCCAACGCACGTTGGCGCGTGGCTTGCGGTTTGTCGCCGTGAATGCCGTCGGCATTGATGCCCAGGCCCTGCAACTTATCCACCAGCGCGTCCACGCCGTTACGGGTCTTGGCGAACACCAGCACCTGCTTCCAACGGCCCTTGCGCATCAGGTGCACAAACAGCTCCGCCTTGCGCTTCTTGTCCACCGGCACCACCCACTGCTTCACGGTGTTGGCGGCGACGTTGCGCGGGCTGACTTCGATGGTCAGCGGGTCGTTGAGCATCTGCCCGGCCAGCAGGCGGATCTCATCGGAAAAGGTCGCGGAGAACAGCAGGGTCTGACGTTTTTTCGGCAGCATGCGGTAGATGTTCGCCAGTTCCTCGGAGAAGCCCAGGTCGAGCATGCGGTCGGCTTCATCCAGCACCAGGGTTTGCAGCTGATTGAGTTTCAGCGCGTTCTGGCGGAACAGGTCGATCAGGCGGCCAGGCGTGGCGACCAAAATGTCGACGCCCTTGCGCAGCTTCATCATCTGCGGGTTGATGCTCACGCCGCCGTACACCGCGTAAGTGGTCAGCGGCAGGTTTTGCGCGTACTCGGCGACACTGGCGTGAACCTGCTCGGCCAGCTCGCGGGTCGGGCACAGGATCAGCGCACGCGCCGAATTGGCGGCGACCTTCGGCCCTTCCAGCGTCAGCAGTTGCAAGAGCGGCACGGCGAAGCCTGCGGTCTTGCCGGTGCCGGTCTGGGCCGCGGCCATCAGGTCGCGACCGGCCAGCACCGCCGGAATGGCTTGCGCCTGCACCGGCGTCGGGGTCTGGTAGCCAAGCGTCTCAAGGGCGCGCAGCAAGGGTTCGATCAGGCCAAGGGTGGCGAAAGTCATGTAGTTACCGTAGGGAAAATTCAGCGCAAGGTCGCAATTGCGCCGCAGTTTACCTTATTTCCAGCTTGGGCTTGCGCCACTGGGGCAGGCTGATCAACAGCACGGCGCTGATGATCACCAGCATCGCCAGGGCCTCCTCCAAACCGATGGTTTCGCCGACGAACACAATCCCCAGCAACACCGCCACCGCCGGGTTGACGTAGGCATAGCTGGTCGCCGCCGCCGGGCGTACATTTTTAAGCAGGTACATATAGGCATTGAAGGCGATGATCGAGCCGAACACCGTCAGGTACGCCAGGGCCAACCAACCTTCCAGCGGTGGCATGGCCTGCAGGTGCTCGCCGGACACCGCGCTGGCGATCAACAGCGCCACACCGGCCACCAGCATTTCCGCCGCGCTGGCCATGGCGCCCTGGGGCAACGGCAAGTGGCGGCTCCACACCGAACCGAACGCCCAGGATGCCGCCGCAAACAACAGCAACGCCGCGCCCATCGGGCTCGATTGCAAGGTGCTGCCCATGTTGAGCATGGCGATGCCGACAATCCCCAGGATCACCCCGGCCCATTCCAGGCGCGTATTGCGCGCGCCCCAGAAATACCCGCATAACAAGGTAAACAACGGCACGGTCGCCACCGCCAGCGCCGCCACGCCGGACGACACGCCGGTGTGTTCGGCCACGCTCACGCCGCCATTGCCGAAGGTGAGCAGCAAAATACCGATCATTCCCGCCGCCTTCCATTGCGCCCAGGTCGGCGCCGGCACCCCGCGCCACCTCAGGTAGCCGTACATCAACGCGCCTGCCGTGCAAAACCGAATCCCCGCCAGCAACAGCGGCGGCCAGTACTCCACGCCGATACGAATCACCAGGTAGGTGGAACCCCAGATCACATACAGCGCAAAAAAGGCGGCGATCAACGGTAAGGGAAAGCGACGTGGGCCAGGCATTGGGTGGCTCTTTGGCAGTAGATGGGAGGCTTATTCTAGAAACGAAGGCGAATAAACATAAGTTACAAAACCTGTTTAAACCGCCCATACACTTTTCAAAGCATGGTTGTGAAGGCTATAAACCATGCTTTCGAAAGCCACGCGCAACCGGAGCCTTATCATGGACAAATACGACCGCATGCTCCTCAGCGCCCTGCTCGACGACGGCCGCGCGTCCTACGCGCAATTGGCCCGCACGGTAAACCTCTCCGCCCCCGCCGTGGCCGAACGCGTAGCCAAGCTGGAAGCCAGCGGCGTGATCACCGGGTACCAGGCCAAGGTGGACTTGTCCAAGGTGGGTTTGCCGATTCAGTGCGTGATTGAGTTGAGGTTGACCAATCATGGCAGTCAGAAGGTATACGACGCCCTGGCCGAGATTCCCGAACTGACCGAATGCCACCGGGTGACGGGCGATCCGTGCGTGATCATGCAAGCGGCGGTGGGCTCGATGCCGGAGTTGGAAGACTTGATCAACCGGATCGCGAAGTTTGGGTTCAGCAAGACCTCGATCATCTTGTCGAGTGCGATAGAACGGCGGGTGCCGTTGGGGCAGTTGGAGAGCAATGGGAAAAGTGCTGGCTGACCGATCGTTCCCACGCTCTGCGTGGGAATGCATCTTGTGACGCTCCGCGTCACGACCTCAAGAGCGGACGCAGAGCGTCCAAGGCGGCATTCCCACGCGGAGCGTGGGAACGATCAACATGGCGTCAGTGGCCTCAACGAAGAGTTGAGTGCTGAACAATCAAATCGACAATTTGTTGGATGGTCGTGATGTGGTCCCAATCTTCCTGAGTCGCTTGCAGCTTGAATTGCCATTTGATCTGCATGACGAAGCAGGTCAAATCGTCATCGATAATCTTGAAATCATGGATGAAATCCGTTTGCTCCGTCACCTGGCTTCGGTCGATGAAACCGATGATATCGACAAACAGTTGAATAACCTTCTCGCTGATTTCGGCTCTGGTCAGACTACCTTCCATTTCTTGCCTCATAAGCACACTTGCCAATACTGATTAGATCAAAGACAGCCAAACCGGCTGCAACAAAGGGAATGCCCCGGCCGATAATGCCAAAAACTCGCACCGTGCCAAACGTTGCTTTCGCGATCCTGGCCGCTGTCGGCTGCCTGATCAACGTACGGGGGAAGAAGCGCATTCCGATAAGGCTCGCCAGGTTGGTCGTCCTGCTGGAGCCAACGTGAACCCAAGTACCCACGGCTATTTTGCTGATCGGTATGCCTGTCGCGCCGGTAATAAGTGTTGCTGCCGTCAACCCGTAGTGTTCCTGCGTGCATTTCCAGAGGTCATCGGTAGTCGTACTCGGGGCCTGAGAGTCGGCATGTATGGGTCTAAGGACTTGGTAACTACCTCCGTTGTTAAGGCTTGGCGAATTAGGCAAGACCATGACTGCCGGGCAGCTTGTCATCGTGTTTCCTAAATGAAAGGCCATGCTTGAAGGTGAGCCGAAATCGATGCCGTTGCGTTGAAGCTCAAACTGGCTTCGCATGATTGCTGTGTGAAGATCGCTTTCCTGCATGACGTAATCCCTGTAAGTAAATAACAGCGGGATGGTAGGTCGCAGCAAAGGGCGATAGGCGGATGAAGAGAGAATTCAGAAAGGTCCGACGAGGCAGCAGGGCTAAGCCTACTGACGATTCAGAAAGCAGATAAAAGCCCCCGCAAAGAGATGATGTTTCAATGGCCAGCAAGACCGATCCCTTTCATTTGCGGGACGTTTCCGAGAGAATCCCACGGCCTTGTTTCCGTCGGATTGGGTAGCTAGTCTCGGCCAGTCATCGAATGTTCGGTGACCGGACGTGCAAGTCCGATGGCAAGCAAGATCACAAATAAACCTACAGCCAATAAGCCTGTTATGGCGGCTGTGCGTGGGAGGCCTTCGGGCCTGCTGGGTTTGGATCCTTGCCCCGGTCTTGCACACCTACGCACAGTTGCCACCCTAATTCGCGTGCAAGCGAACGGTGTCGACTTCTTCCAGCAAGGAGTTTCACCATGGTCAAAGTCACCCCCGATCCACCCCGTTTCCTTAGCGAAGACGCCCTGCTCAATCGCCGAGCCATTGACTACTACCTCAAGGCATCCGCCCCGGATGCGCCCACCTTTATTCTGAACGACAACCTGAGCTTTGAAGACGCCCTCGCCCATGCGGCGGATTTGCTGCAGTGCGCGGTCGAGACGGCGCATTCATCCGCTGAAGCGATGAACGTGCAGCAGCGGGCGGTGATGCATTTGGTGGAGATGGCGAAGGGGGTGGTGGATCGGGCGCTGGAGTGTGTGCAGCCTCAATAGGCACCGCCTAACCCATGTGGGAGTCGGGCTTGCCCACGATGGCGGAGGGTCAGGCGAAAAATGGCTGCCTGATACACCGCTATCGCAGGCAAGCCAGCTCCCACAGTTGGATCTTCGGTGTTCCTGAGGTTGTGGCTGGCTCAGAACCCGCGATGTTTCTTCAGGTGCTCATTGATCTTCGCCGCCGGCACTTTCTGCAAACTGCACAGCAACTCATGGGACAGTTCACGCAACCCGTGGGTCCCGCGCAGTTCCTTGGCCAGGTGCGCCGTGAGGTTCGCCGCCATCTCCGCATCCGCCAGCGCCCGGTGAGCCTTGCCGGTGTGGGGCAGTTGCGCGAAGGCGTTCAACGTGCCGAGCTTGTGGTTGGGCGCCGAAGGCATCAACCGTCGCGCCAGTAACAAGGAACAGGCGAACTTCTGCAAACGGGTACGGCGGATCAGGCCCAACTCAAAGTCCCAAAACTTCTGGTCGAACGCGGCGTTGTGCGCCATCAATGGCGTGGTACCGACGAATTCGTTGACTTCGTTCATCACCCGCTCGGCCGGCGGCGCGTTGCGCAGCATGGCGTTGCTGATGCCGGTGAGTTGCTCGATGAAACCGGGGACGCGCACGCCGGCATTCATCAGGCTTTGGTAGCGGTCGACGATTTGCCCACGCTCAAGGATGACCACGCCGATTTCCGTGGCCCGGCAATGGCTGCTGGGGGTGATACCGGTGGTTTCAAAGTCGATGACCGCTATACGTTCCAAACCTGTTTCAACTCCGTCTAACAATTTTATTTAAGCAGCAGTGCGCCTTCGATCGGCACGTAGCGGCTGGCAGCGCGTATCAGCGAGTTGGCCGTCAGCCCCGGCACGCCGTAGGCCACGGCTTCGACGTGGTGCTTGTGGATAACGCGGTCGAGCAGCATGTCGAAGTCGCCGTCGCCGGAGGCCAGTACGATTTCGTCGACGTGGTCGGCGGCGTCCATGATGTCAATGGTGATGCCCACGTCCCAGTCGCCTTTGGCCGAGCCGTCGCTGCGTTGGATATACGGCTTGAGTTTTACCGTGAAGCCCAGGTTGCGCAGGATCTGCTGGAATTGCTGCTGCTTGCTGTCGCCACGGTCGATGGCATAGGCGTACGCCTCGACGATCTGCCCACGCGCGCTGATGTCAGCCCACAGGGCGGCGTAGTTGAAGTGGCAGCCATAGGCCTGGCGAACGGTGTAGTAGAGGTTTTGCACATCGGCGAACACTGCAATTTTCTTCACCGCACTTCCTCATGACAGCCAGGCGCCAGGCCCGGAAAGGGTGCAAGTATGCCAGCCGCGAGTAGGTTTCCGGGAAAAATCAGACCGGGGCGACAAAGCGCCCCGGGCCAGGGGTGTCAGACGAAGGAATCGTCGTCGCCGAAGGAAGAGGAGTCGTCGGAATAATCGCTGTCGGCGAAGCTGTCCGAATTGTTGCTGCCCCAGCTGTCATTGCCGGCGAACTTCTGGTCGTCATTGCCCCAGCCGCTCGTGTCGCTGGCCGGTGCCGGTTGTTCGATGATTTCCTCCACCACCTGCGGCTGCTGGTTATGGTGGAACAGGCTGCTGATGCCTTCGGCCAGCAACACACCACCGGCCACACCGGCAGCGGTTTTCATCGCGCCGCCGAGGAAACCGCCACCCATTGGCGCTGCGGCGGCAGCTTGTTGGGGCGGCTGTTGATAGTTCTGCTGCGGCGCAGGTTGGCCAAACGCAGGCCGCGCCGGTTCACGCCAGCCACTGTTCGACGATGCCGGTGCGTTTTGGGCCGGTTGCGGGTCACGCGAGCCGCCGCCAAAGATGCTCGACAAGAAACCACCGCCACCCGAAGCGGCAGGCTGCGTGGCTTTGGCCCGTTGCAGCTCATCCTGCAATTGCTGGATTTGTTGCGCCTGTTGCTTGTTCTGCGCGTCGAGACTTTTGAGCGCGTGTTCCTGCACCAGGATCGACTGGGTCATGTAGTACCCGGCGGCCGGTTGGCGAGTCATGTGCTCCTTGATCCGCGCTTCGGCCTGGGCGTCGCGGGGGGCTGAGTCCGTTTCGGCTTGTTGCAACCGTGAAAACAGTCCATCGATCAGGGTTTGCTCTTCGCTGTTCATGGCGACCTCGTTAGATTGCCGTTGGAAATCGTGGTTTCGCCTGTTATCAGGCGCCCTTCCAGTTATGGGGGTGTTACGAGTTGTTTCAATGGTCTTTACTCAAGGTTTACGTTTGCTCACCGCCGGTGATGATCGGTTAAAGTGTCGCCCTTGCTCTCAGGCCTGCGATGAACTTGATGAATCCGTTAGACGTATTACGTGACTCCTTGCGTTTCACTCGGCACAACCTGGGCGCCATCGTCCAGCTGTGTTTGCCGCTGGTGATCTTCGAAGCCCTGCTGCAACAGGTGCTCAACCATGTCGTCGGCCCGGATGCGTTTGCCGGTTACAGCGTGGTGGTGGGGTTGCTGGTGTACCCGCTCTACACCGGCGCCCTGATCCTGTTTCTCGACGCCCGCACCCGTGGCGAATCGCCGCGCACCCAGGACGTGTGGGCCATGACGCTGACCCTGTGGCCGCGCTTCGCCCTGCTGACGGCCATGAGCACGCTGCTGATCCTGCTGGGGCTGTCGCTGTATTTCCTGCCGGGCTTGTGGCTGATGGTGGTACTGGCCTTTGCCGAGTACCTGCTGGTATTGCGCGGTATGCCGGCGCTGGAGGCGATGAAGGAAAGCTTTCGCCTGACCCGTGGGCATTTCTGGCGGATCCTGGTGTGCCTGCTGTGCGTGATGACGCCACTGTGGTTGCTCAAGGGCGCCAGTGTGGCGGCGTATCCGACGCCTGCGCCGTTGGTCGGCTTGTTGCTCGACAGCGCTCACAGCTTTTTGCAGCTGTTTACCAGCGTGGTGCTGTTCCGCTTATTCATGTTGATCGGTGGCGATGCCGACGCGCGGTGATATGCTCCGCTCCATTCCTGAAACACCATAAGCCGAGCCGATGACCCGTTTATTGCGCATCACCTTGCTGGGCCTGTTGATCACCGCAGGCCTGCTCGCGACCCTGATCTATAGCGCAACCTGGCGCCCCGAAGCCAAGGAAACCCTGCCGGTGAGCTGCGTCGCGCCGCGTGCACCGACCTTGCTGCCGGGACAGGCGCTCAAGGTCATGACCTGGAACGTGCAATACCTGGCCGGCAAGAACTACGTGTTCTGGTATGACACCCCCGACGGCAGCGGCCCCGACGACCGCCCCACAGTCGAGGACATGGCCGCCAGCCTCGACGAAGTGGCGCGGGTGATTCGCGACGAACAACCGGACATCCTGCTGCTGCAGGAACTCGACGAAAACGCCAAGCCCTCCCACTACCAGGACCAACTCGCCCTGCTGCAGGAACGCCTGGTCGACCTTTACCCGTGCAGCGCACAAGCCTTCGACTGGAAAGCCGACTTCGTGCCCAACCTGCACATCTTCGGCAGCGTCGGCCGCAAACTGGCGACCCTGAGCCGCTACCAGATCGAACACGCCGAACGCCTGCAATTGCCGGCGCCCGAGGCCAATATGCTGAGCCGCCAGTTCCAACCCAAGCCGGCCCTGCTGCTGACCTACCTGCCGCTGAGCGACGGTGGCCAACTGGCGGTGCTCAACACGCGCCTGGACGGCGATGCCCCTGGGCGCAACGCGGTACAGGAGCAGGTCAAAACCACGGTCAAGCTGCTGGATAAATTCGAAGGCCGTGGCACGCCCTGGCTGATCGGCGGGGATTTCAACCTGCTGCCCCTGGGCCAATTCCTGCGCCTGGACGCCGGCAAACGCGGGCAGTATTCACCGGACAGCGAACTGCATTTGCTGTGGGATAAATACCCGATGATCCCGAGCAACAGCCAATCCAGCGGGATCGACCGTGAGAAATGGCTGACGAACTTCCCGAATGACCCCAGCGTGGATGGCCCGGATCGCACGCTTGATTACCTGTTCTACAGCCCGAGGATCAAGCGGGTGGAGGCCAAGGTGCGGCAGGAGGATACGTTGCGTATTTCCAATCATCTGCCGGTGATTGCGCGGTTCCTGCTGCCCGCCGCGCAATAACCCACACCACAAAGCCAGCTCCCACATTTGACCTCTGTCGCGGCTACTTGCGGGGTTTGATCCGGGCAGTGGGCTCGGCGATCAACGGGTCATCCGGCCAGTAATGCTTGGGGTACCGCCCCTTCAAATCCTTCTTCACCTCGGCGTAGGTACTGCGCCAGAAGTTCGCCAGGTCCTGCGTCACCTGCACCGGCCGCCGTGCCGGGGACAGCAAGTGCAGCTTCACCACCTGACGCCCGCCGGCAATGCGCGGGGTGTCCGCCAACCCGAACAATTCCTGCAAACGCACCGCCAGAATCGGCGGCTGTTCGCTGTAGTCCAGGCGCACCGACGAGCCAGACGGCACTTTCACATGCTGCGGCGCCAGTTCGTCGAGGCGCTGGGGCAGCGGCCAGGGCAGAAGGTTGTGCAGGTAGCTGGAAATATCCAGATTGGCGAAATGACTCAGGCGTGAGACTTTGCCCAGGTAGGGCATCAGCCAGTGTTCGAGGCTGGCGAGCAAGGCGCTGTCGCTGACGTCGGGCCATTCGTTGGGTTTGCCGGTGTCGAGGTGGCGCAGCAGCAGGACACGGGCCTGCCATTGGCGCAGCTCGGGCGTCCACGGCAGCAGTTCCAGGCCCTTGCGGCGCACCAGGTTGACCAGCGCTTGGCTGCGCGCGGCCTCGTCGAGGCCGGCCAGCGCTTCGCGGCTGAGCACCAGTTCGCCGACCTTGCGCTGGCGCTCGGCGCGCAGGACGCCTTCGCGTTCATCCCAATCCAGCTGGTCGACAGTGCGCACTTGTTCGGCGAGTACCGTGTCGAACAGCGCCGAATCAAACTCAGCCGCCAAGTAGATGCGTTCTTCGCGCTGGCCCTGGCGACTGCCCAGGTCGGCGATGACCAGCCAGGGTTGCTTCATCAGGCTGTCAGCCTCGGCGAACAGCGCGGCGCGGCCATTGGCCAGGCGGTATTCGGCGCCACCGGGGCGGCGTTGCTGGGCGACGCGGTCCGGGTACGCCAGGGCGAGCAAGGCGCCGAGCCAGCGCGGGTGGTCGGGGTCGGCCACCGGTTGCGTGGCCTGGCCTCTCAGGTAGCCACGATATTGCCGGGCCAGTTGCTTGGCTCGCTGTACGCCGCCTTGCGTACCGCGCGCGCGCTCTTCGCCGGACAGCAGCGCCAGGCGACTGTGCAGGTCCGCACCGCCGCCACGCAGGATATCGCGCTCACCCAACAGCGCGGCGACATCGCACGCCATCGCCGCCAACCCCAGGTCCTGCCCGCGCAACAATAAATGGGCGATGCGCGGATGGGCCGGCAACTCGGCCATCTTCTGCCCGTGGGCGGTGAGTTTGTCTTCCTTCAATGCGCCCAGGCGCACCAGCAAATCCTGGGCCTGGGCATACGCAGCGGCCGGCGGCACATCCAGCCACGCCAGCTGCGCGGGCGTGACGCCCCAGCGCGCCAACTGCAAGGCCAGGCCGGCCAGGTCGGCGGCGAGGATTTCCGCACTGCCATAGGCCGCCAGGCCTTCATGCTGGTCTTCGGACCACAGGCGATAGCACACGCCCGGCTCCAAACGCCCTGCCCGGCCGGCGCGCTGGGTGGCGCTGGCGCGGGAAATGCGCTGGGTATCGAGGCGGGTCATGCCGCTGCCCGGGTCGAAACGCGGCACCCGCGCCAAGCCGGCGTCAATCACCACGCGCACGCCGTTGATGGTCAGGCTGGTCTCGGCGATGTTGGTGGCCAGCACGACTTTGCGTTTACCGGCGGGCGCGGGGTCGATGGCGGCGCGTTGGGCGTTGAGGTCCAACTCGCCATGCAACGGGCATAACAGCACATCGGTGCTATCGCCCAGGGCCTCGGCCAACTGCTGGTTGACCCTTCGAATCTCCGCCTGCCCCGGCAAGAACACCAGCACGCTGCCGGTTTCGTCATGCAGCGCTTCAAGGATGGTCTGCACCACACGCGGCTCGATAAATTCCCCAGCCTGGTACGGCCGCCCCCAGCGCATCCGCACCGGGAACATGCGCCCTTCGCTGCGCAGGATCGGCGCGTTGTCCAACAAACCGGAGAGGCGCTCGCCTTCCAGGGTGGCGGACATCAGCAGGATTTTCAGCGGTTGCTCATCACGAAACAGATCGCGGCCGTTCAGGCTCAGGGCCAGCGCCAGGTCGGCGTCGAGGCTGCGTTCGTGGTACTCGTCAAAGATCAACAGGCCCACGCCGTCCAATGCCGGGTCATCCTGCAGTCGCCGGGTGAGAATGCCTTCAGTGACCACTTCGATGCGAGTGTCGGGGCCGACTTTGCTGTCGAGGCGGATGCGATAGCCGACGGTTTCACCGACCTTTTCGCCCAATTCGCTGGCCATTCGCTCCGCTGCGGCGCGGGCGGCCAGGCGCCGGGGTTCGAGCATCAGGATGGTCTGCCCGGCCAGCCACGGCTCGTTCAATAAAGCCAAGGGCACGCGGGTGGTTTTACCGGCGCCGGGCGGCGCTTCCAGCACGGCTTCGTGGCGGTTGGCCAAAGCGTCACGCAGGGCGGGTAAAACTTCATCAATGGGCAACGAATTCATACTGGCTCCAAAGCAGAGCGGCGAGTATAACGGCGAACTGCCAGATGCCGGCGCTGGTCTCATCTGCATCCACTCTGTTTGATTGCAAACACAATCAAAGGTGGGAGCTGGCTTGCCTGCGATAGCGGTGGGTCAGTCAGCTATTCATTAACTGACCCACCGCCATCGCAGGCAAGCCAGCTCCCACATGGGAACAGCGTCGCCCGGTAGATCTGGCTTATAGTCATCCTTAAACGGTGTTCAGGAGAATTTTATGCGTATCGCTTCCCGTGTCATCGGCGGTGTTCTCGCCGTCACCCTGCTGAGCCAACTCACCGCCTGCGGCTCGATCTTCTACCCCGACCGCCGTGGCCAGATCGACGGCAAGATCGACCCGGCTATCGCTGCGCTCGACGCCATCGGGCTGTTGTTCTACGTGATCCCCGGCCTGATCGCCTTTGGCGTCGACTTCGCCACCGGCGCCATCTACTTCGAACCGGGCAAGACCGCCCAGGTCGCCCCGGAAAAACTCCACGAAGCCATCGGCGCCGACGGCAAGGTCGACAACGCCAAGCTGCAAAGCATCATTCAAAAGGAAACCGGGCGCAGCCTGCCGCTGGACGATCCGCGCATGATCCAGTTCAAGGGCAGCGTGCAGCAACTCGCGGCCCTGGGCCTGCAGCCCGCCGCCTAAGGACCGTTTATGACCAGCAGTGCCGAACATGCCAGGCTCTTGCGCCTGGCCACCCGCGCGTCGGTGGGCGTGGCCTGTGTGCTGATAGTCACCAAGGCCATCGCCTGGTGGTTCAGCGGTTCGGTGAGCATGCTCGCCGGGCTGACCGACTCACTGCTGGACGGCGTGACCTCGCTGCTGAACCTGGTGGCGGTGCATTACGCGCTGCGCCCGGCCGATGACGATCACCGCTATGGGCATGGTAAGGCGGAGTCGCTGTCAGGCATGGCCCAGGCGCTGTTTATCGGCGGCAGCGCGGTGCTGATCGCGTTCCAGGCCTACGGGCGCCTGCAACACCCGGAACCGGTGGGCGCGCCGTGGTTGAGCATCGGCGTGATCGTCTTCTCGCTGATGCTGACCGTGGCGTTGTTGATGCTGCAACACCGAGTGGTTCGCGAAACCGGCTCCAACGCCGTGCGCGCCGACTCGCTGCACTACCGTTCGGACCTGATGCTCAACGGCAGCATTCTGGTGGCATTGATCCTGGCCGGCTTTGGCTACCATCAGGTGGATGCCTGGTTCGGCCTGGGCATCGCCGCCTACATCCTGTGGAGCGCGATCCAGATCGCCCGCGAAAGCTTCGCGGTGCTGATGGATGAGGAACTGCCGCCGGACGTGAGCCAGCACATGTTGGAACTGGCCCGTGGCGTACCGGGGGTATTGGGTGCCCATGACCTGCGCACGCGCGTGTCGGGCAACCATTGGTTTGTGCAGTTGCACCTGGAGTTGCCGGGGGAATTGACGCTGTCCGTCGCCCATGGCATCAGCGACAAAGCCGCCGATGCCATCCACCAAGCCTACCCGCGCGCCGAAGTGCTGGTGCACGCCGACCCACGGGAAGTGGTCACGGGCAACAAGGCCTAGTACTGCACCTGATAGCCGCGGCTGCTCAGGCAGTTGCCCTGGGCCTGGCGGTAGGTGCGCACCACGGCCGGGTCGGGTGCGTAGGTCACTTGCTGCGGGTCGAAGCCGCTTTGCTGCACCGCCCAGCGATAACAGTCATTGCCGTCCTGCTGCACCTGAGCCGGTGACTGGCCGTTGGCGGGGTAGGCCACCACGTCATAACCGTTGCCCTGGGGCGCGGGCGGCGGCGTGGGCACAGCCGCCGGCGGTTGCACCACCACGTACTGCTGGGTGCTTTCTTCATAGGCGTAATAAGCACCGGCGGCGAGGAACAACAGCGAACCGCCTACCCACACTTCCCGCGCATAGTCCGGCAGATAATGCACACGGATGCCATACGGCGGCGCTACGACTACGTAGCGCGGGCCTTGGGGACGATACCAATAGCCGCCCGAGAAAAAGTAATCCTGGCCGCGATAGGGCACGCGGTAATTACGCTCCGGGAAACGGTCGACGATATAGCCGGGGCGATACTGCGGGCCTTGGCCCCAGCCATTGCCGTGGCCGTCGGGGCGGCCTGGCCAGCGGTTATCGTTGGGATGGCCGTTGTAGCCGGGGCGCGAACCGGGGCCGCCCGCCTCCCAGTGTCGGTTGTCGTCGTTGCGCCGGGGAATGTCGCGGTAATAGCCCTGGCGCGGTTCCTGGGTCTGGCGCACGGTATCGGGCCGGCCCTGGATCGGCAGGTTGCTCGCCGGTTGGGGTTGCGGCGCCGGCCGAGGCTGTTCATTGTTTGGCGGACGACTTTGCCATTGACCGCCGTCGTGCTGGCCGCCACGATCAAAATGCTGATTCTGCGGGCGTGGCTGATTGTTCTCGGGTCGCGGCGGATTATTGTCTGGCCGCCCGCCCTCAGGACCTCGCTCATGCTGCCCGCCACCGCCCTGCGGCCGTTGCCCCTGATTCGGTGAGTTATCGCGCTCGTCGGCCATCACCTGCGTACCGACACTGACCACCAGCAAACCAACACCTGCCATACGCCAGATGCGCTTCATGCTATTCCTCACTGCGGATTAGGGCCTGTCCATGAGACTGGAAAAGCGAGGCCCGGTTCTGGCACAGGTTATCAGCAGGCAAAAGAAAAGGGGCGACCCGTCGGCCACCCCTTGAGAACTTCGTCCTGGCTCAACGCTTTTGACGTTGGCTCACCTCACGCCGTCTTGTGGACAGTGCGCAGCCTGGAGGCCAACTCAACCCTGCTGGGGTGGCGGCCGCAGCGGGCCTGATTGGGCTCGCTGCTATGGACTGTTGTCCAGGCGGTGATTCTGTTGATAACGATACCCGCCTGCGTCCGACAGATGATTGCGAAGATTGCGTCAATAAACAGTGCTTGCGCAATTTTTAACCCTTCATAGATAATTCACCGCAATAGTTACGACAAAGGCCAACCCAATGAGCAAGCTTGACCGATACGACCTGAGTATTTTGGCGGAATTGCAGCGTGACGCGAGGATCTCCAACCAGGAGTTGGCCGAGCGTATCGGCCTGTCGCCTTCGCCGTGCTCGCGCCGGGTCAAGCAGCTGGAAGACGACGGCTACATCGCCCGCCAAGTCGCGTTGCTCGACCGCAAGATGCTCGGCCTGAGCCTGACGGCCTATGTGCTGATCGGCATGGACCGCCACACCCCCGAGCGTTTCGAGAATTTCGAAGCGGCCATCCGCACCCTGCCACAGGTATTGGAGTGCAGTTTGGTCACTGGAATGGATGCCGACTACCAGTTGAAAGTGGTGGTGCCGGACATGGATCACTACCAGAAGCTGCTGCTGGGGCATTTGACCCGCATTGAAGGCGTAACCAGTGTGCGTTCCAGTTTTGTGCTGAACCAGGTATTGAATAGCACCGAACTGCCGCTGACCCACCTGCGTACTTAGGAACAACGAAGATCCAAGGTGGGAGCTGGCTTGCCTGCGATAGCGGTCTGTCAGTCACATGGATGCAAACTGGTCCACCGCCATCGCAGGCAAGCCAGCTCCCACATTGACCGCCACCGACTCAGGTCAATATTGCACCTGTGACGCTGCCGTATACTGCTCGCTTGTCTTGTCGGAAACGTCCCATGAACAACATCGACCCCGTCCTGTTTGAAGAATGGATGATGACCGGCCTGGTCACGATCCTGATCATTTTCATGGGCTTTATCGTCTGGGACCTGGCGAAGAAGTCCAAGGCCGGACGCTTTGGCTCGTTCATTCTGTTCTTCGTGCTGGGGCTGGGCGTGGCCGCGTTTATCATCAAGAGCGTGGTAATCGGCCTGATCGAGTCCGGCGCCTTATAAGCGCGCCGGTACTTCCCGCCACTGGCCTTGATCCAGGCCGTCGAGTGTCCACTCGCCGATTCGCACACGCACCAGCCGCAACGTGGGCAGCCCCACGGCCGCCGTCATACGTCGAACCTGGCGGTTGCGCCCTTCCCGAATCACCAGCTCCAGCCAATGAGTGGGCACGCTTTTGCGAAAGCGCACCGGCGGGTTGCGTGGCCACAACTCAGGCTCATCCAACTGCCGAGCCTCGGCGGGCAAGGTTTTACCGTCGTTGAGCTCCACGCCGTCGCGCAGGCGTTGCAGCTGTTCTTCGCTGGGCTCGCCTTCGACTTGCACCCAATAGGTTTTCGCCAGCTTGTGCTTGGGGTCGGCGATGCGCGCCTGTAACTGGCCATCATTGGTCAGCAGCAGCAGGCCTTCGCTGTCACGGTCCAGGCGGCCCGCCGGATAGATGCCGGGGATGTCGATAAAATCCTTGAGGGTCGCGCGCCCGCCTTCGTCGCTGAACTGGGTCAGTACGTCGAACGGCTTATTGAACAGGATCAGCTTCGGCTCGGCCGGTGGCGCCTTGGCGACGCGACGCGCAGCGGAGTGCGGAGGTTTCACGCCAGGGCGGCGCGAATCGGAGCGGGTGGGACGGGACATGGCAAGGGAACATCTAACGGTCAGGACCGACAATGCTAGTGGCCTGACCGTTAAATGACCATCCCCTGCGCTTAGCGGAACGGCGGCTCGTCGAAGCTGCGCAGCTTGCGCGAGTGCAGCGAGTTGAGTTCGGTGCGCAACAGGTCGACCGCCTCGATGCCGATCTTCAGGTGCTGGCTGACCGCGCGCTCATAAAACGCGTTGGCCGAACCCGGCAGCTTGATCTCGCTGTGCAGCGGTTTGTCCGAGACACACAACAACGTGCCGTACGGCACCCGCAAACGGTAGCCTTGCGCCGCGATGGTGCCGCTTTCCATGTCCACCGCCACCGCGCGGGACAGGTTGATCAACGGCCGTTCCTGGGCCCAGCGCAGTTCCCAGTTGCGGTCGTCGTAAGTCAGTACGGTGCCGGTGCGCAGGCGTTTTTTCAGCTCTTCGCCTTTTTCCCCGGTCACATGGGCCGCCGCTTGCTGCAGCGCCAATTGCACTTCGGCCAAGGCCGGGATCGGGATATTCGGCGGTACCACGCGGTCGAGAATCCCGTCGCGACGCATGTAGGCGTGAGCCAGTACGTAATCGCCGATGGTCTGGGATTGGCGCAGGCCGCCGCAGTGGCCGATCATCAGCCAGCAATGCGGACGCAGCACAGCCAGGTGGTCGGTGATGTTCTTGGCGTTGGACGGGCCAACGCCAATGTTCACCAGCGTCACGCCGTGGCCGTCAGTGGCTTGCAGGTGGTAGGCCGGCATCTGATAGCGGTGCCAGACCACGCCGGCGGCAATCGCCGACGCTTCGCCATGGTCCATGCTCTTGTCGATGATCACGTTGCCCGGCAGCACCATGCGGATAAACCGTGGATCGCTGCGCAGTTGTTCCAGGCCATGCAGGATGAACTGGTCGACATAGCGGTGGTAGTTGGTCAGCAGGATCCACGGCTGCACATGGCGCCAGTCGCTGCCGGTGTAATGCACCAGGCGGCGCAGGGAAAAGTCCACGCGCGCCGCATCGAACAACGCCAGGGGCAGCGGGTCGGTGTTTTCCCAGTCGTACAGGCCATCGGCGATGCCATCGGTGGCGGCCGACAGGTCGGTGCTGGGGAACACGCGGGCCAGGGTCGCGGCGGTCACGCCGGAGCCGGCCAGCTCGTCGCCCTGCTCCACCACGTACGGATACGGGATGTTCTGCTGGCTGACGCCCACTTCCACCGTCACGGTGAAGTCGTGCATCAACGGCACCAGTTGCTCCAGCAGGTACTTACGGAACGCCGCAGGATGGGTGACGGTAACGCTGTAGGTTCCCGGCAATTGGACTTTGGCGTACGCCCGGGTGGTCTGTGGGACTTCGCCGTGGCAGTGGTAGGTCAGGCGCAGTTCCGGGTAGCGAAACAGCGCGCGTTGTTCGGCGTCGGGCTCGACGCGGTCCTTGAGGTATTGCTTGAGGGCTCGATTGAGCGCGCCGGTAGCGCGCTCATGCAGGGCCGCCAGCCGATCCACGGCTTCTTCGGCGGTTTGAACGACAACAAAAGCTTCGGTCACGGTAAGCATCCTGTGTACTGAGTTGCAGGTCTTTATCTTGCCTGTATCGAGGCCTCACTTAAACAAAGGAATTGGAATGCTATCAATGTGGGAGCTGGCTTGCCTGCGATAGCGGTGTGCCAGTTGACAACCCTATGACTGACCCACCGCCATCGCAGGCAAGCCAGCTCCCACAATTGATCGTGTTTATTCAAATAGATTGAGGAGTTGCGCGGGCGACAAGCGCCTCCACATCCACCCCACGCGGCAGAGTGCCGTAGACCCGACCGGAGGCCTCACCCAACCGGCTGGCGATAAACCCATCGCTGACCGCCCCATTCCCCGCCTCCAGCAACAACTTGGCCTGCAATGCCACGGCAATATCCTCGGTGAGTTGCCGCGCGCGGTACTGGATGTCTTGGGTGTCCATGAATGCCGACTTCAGCTGTTCAATCCGCCGTGCCAATTGCTTGTCCCCATGGCCGTCCCCCAACTCTTCAAACAACGCCTCCAGCACCCCCGACTCCTTCGACAACGCTCGCAGCACGTCCAGGCATTGCACGTTGCCGGAGCCTTCCCACGTCGAGTTCACCGGTGCCTCACGGTACAGGCGCGGCAGGATGCTGTCCTCGACATACCCCGCGCCGCCCATGCACTCGGCGGCTTCGTTGATCATCGCCGGGGCGCGCTTGCAGATCCAATATTTGCCCACCGCCGTCACCAGCCGGGCGAACTTGGCTTCCTGCTCATCGCCCAAGTGGTCCAACGCGCGGCCCATGCGCAGGCTCAAGGCCAGTGCGGCTTCGCTTTCCAGCGCCAGGTCAGCCAGCACGTTTTGCATCAGCGGTTGCTCGCTGAGAACGCGGCCGCCGACTGAACGATGGGCACAATGATGGCTGGCCTGGGTCAGCGCCTGGCGCATCAGGGCGCTGGAGCCGACCATGCAATCGAAGCGGGTCATGGCGACCATTTCGATGATGGTCGGCACGCCCCGGCCCTCTTCGCCGACCATCCAGGCCAGGGCGCCGCGAAACTCCACTTCGCTGGACGCATTCGAGCAGTTGCCGAGTTTGTTTTTCAGGCGTTGGATGTAGAACGCATTGCGCGTGTCATCCGGGCGGTGCCGGGGCAGCAGGAAACAGGTCAGGCCCTTGTCGGTCTGGGCCAGGGTGAGGAAAGCGTCGCACATCGGCGCCGAGCAGAACCATTTATGGCCGACCAGTTCATAGGCCTGGCCCGGGCCGCCGGCGCCTACTGGATAAGCGCGGGTGGTGTTGGCGCGCACATCGGTGCCGCCCTGCTTTTCGGTCATGGCCATGCCGATGGTGGCGCCGGTCTTGTGGGCGATGCCGACGTTGCGCGGGTCGTAGTGGGTGCCGAGGATTTTCGGCAGCCAAGTGTCAGCCAGCTCCGGCTGCAAGCGCAGGGCCGGTACGCAGGCGAACGTCATGGTCAGCGGGCAACCGGTGCCGGCTTCGGCCTGGCTGTGCAGGTAAGTCATGGCGGCGCGGGCCACATGGGCGCCGGGCTGCGGATGGGCCCACGGCAGCGACGGCAGGCCGTGCTCGACGGCCGTGCGCATCAGCTCGTGATAAGCCGGATGAAACTCCACCAGGTCGATGCGGTGGCCGTAACGGTCATGGCTGTTGAACACCGGTTTGTTCTGGTTCGCCAGGAACCCGGCCGCCATCAGCGGCCCGCCGGCTAGCGCTCCGTAGGCATCAATGCGCGTGTGCGCCCAGCCTGCGCCAAAGCGGCGCGACCATTCCTGCAGGGGCACATCGATACGGTACAGGTTGGTGCCGTCCAGGGACGGTGGCTGGTTGGTGACGTCGTGGGTTTCGGCGAACGGGTGCAGGTTCATACGGGCCTCCTGGAAAAGGCCACGTCTGATTGAGGCCTGGATTTCAGTTAAGCACCGTCAACCCGCTTAAAAAAGTGGCATACCCGCCGAATACGCTGCGCTTTTGCCCTCTACCGGACACAACAAACGGCGTTCCAAGACCGCTTGCAACGCCTCGAAACGCACGGGCTTGGCCAGGCGATCAGAGACACCCACCCCGTGGCAACGCTCACGCTCCGGCACATTCAGCGAGGTGCTCAAGGCGATCACCGGCAGTTCACCGCAGCCAGGCAGTGCACGAATCTGACAGCACAATGAGAAGCCACCTTCAGGAATATCCAGCAGTACCGCGTCGAAATCCCCGGCCTGCAAGGCCGCCAACGCGTCCGGGCCGGTGTCGACGGTTTTCACCCGGTAACCCAGCTTGAGCAGCATGCCGCGCACCACCCACTGGCCGACGCTGTTGTCATCGACCAACAGCACCGCGCACTCCTGGGGCGAACGTTGCCGCTCTGGCGCAGGCTTGGTTTCGGGCGGGGCCGGGCTGAGCGCCACGTCCAGCTGAAAGCGGCTGCCTTTGCTCGGTTCGGAATGATGGGTCAGGCGCCCGCCCAGCAACTCGATCAATTGACGGCAGATCGCCAGCCCGATACCCAGGCCGCCGTACTCGCGCGTCGTGGAGCCATCGAGCTGAAAGAACCGCTGATACAACGTGGCCTCGTCGAGGAAAGCAAAGCCGATACCGGTGTCGGTGACGATAAAGCTCGTGTGCAGGGCACCGTTACTCTGGGGCACGCCGACCACACGCAGGCGCACGGAGCCTGCATGGGTGAACTTGAAGGCGTTGTCCAGCAGGCAGTCCAGGCACTGCAGCAGTTTATCGGCATCGCCCAGCACGCGGTCCGGCAGTTCGTCCGCCACGTCGATGGAAAACGCCAGGCCTTTGCCCAGAGCGCTGGCATTGAACTGCTGACGCAAGGTGTCGAGTGTGCCGCGCAGGCTGAACACCTGGGGCTGGGCACCCAGGCGTCCGGCCTGCAGTTCGGTCAGGATGAGGATGCCATTGACCATGCGCATCATGTCCCGCGCCGAACCGGCGGCGGTTTGCTGGTAGCTCGCCAGGTCCGTGTCCAGCGGCATGGTTTGCATCAGCTCAAGGGAACCGATCACGCCGTTCATGGGCGTGCGCAGCTCGTGAGTCAGGGTGGCGAGGAATTCATCCTTGAGGCGGTTACTGCGGGCCAATTGCTGGTTGAGCACTTCGAGCTTCTGGCTGGCATCGAACAGGATCTGCGCCTGTTGCTCGCGCATGGCGTTGATGCGGTCGGCCAGGGCCAGGGACAACAGCGCCACTTCGATCGCCGAGCCGATCTGGCTGGCGTACATGGTCAGGAACACATTGGGCAGGTAGCCCAGCACCATCAATGTATTCACCACACCACCCAGCAGGAACGCCGACCAGGCGATGATGAAATAGCGCGCCACGCGCTGGCCGCAATACCAGGCCTTGATGGCCGCGACAAAGATAGTCACGGTGAACATCAGCGCCAACCCCGTGGCCAGGCGCAGCGCCAGGGCGTAGCTGGTCATCAACGACAACAACATCACCACGCCACCGCAGGCCACCAGCGCCAGCAGCAGGCGATTGATCCACCGACTGTGCTGGGCTGTGTGCAAAAAGCTGCGCGCAAACAGGCTGCCGAACAGCGCCGATGCACCGATCAGGAACGGCGTCGCGGCATTCGCCCACCAGGGGTTGTTCGGCCAGAAATACTCCACCGCCGCGCCGTTGACCGATAGCTGGTACATGCCGAACGAAGCGATATAGAAGATGTAATAGAGGTAGCTGGTGTCGCGCACGCTGAGGTAGATGAACAGGTTGTAGACCAACATGCCGAGCAACACGCCATAAATCAGGCCCAGTACATACAGGCGCAGCGGTTGTTGTTCCAGGTAGGCGGTGCTCGACCAGAGCGTCAATGGCGCCTGGATCGAGCCTTCGCTTTGCAGGCGCAGGTAGACGGTTTTAGCCTCGCCAGGGACAAAGTCGACCTTGAACAGGTAGTTGTTCTGCCGGATCTCGCGGGCGGAAAACGGCAGCGCATCCCCGGTTCGCCCGGCCAGGCGATAGGTGCCGGTGCTGTCGGGCAAGTAGAGGTCAAGATGGTCGAGTGGCGGATAGGCCAGTTCCAGCAACCAGGTGCGTTGCGCGTCGGAATGATTGGGCAGGTAGTGCAGATTGACCTTGAGCCAGAACACCGAGCGTGAGTAGCCCGCATTCAGGGTGTCTTTGTCGTGGGGCTTGAACTGCGCGGCGGCGGAAGACGCGCTGACATCAGCGATGGTCAACGCATCGGTCGGGTCTTCGAGCACTTGCATGGCCCGGCCCAACGGCAGGCTTCGCGTGTCCTGGGTGAACTCAACGGCGCCGGCGAGCATCGGCAGCCCGCACAACAGTAACATCAGCAAATAGCGCATAGAGCCCCAGCGTGGCCTGTCCGGTTATGTCAAAAAGCCCCCCATCCTTTTGAGAAGACGTATACCGGCAATACAGTAAGTAGTTTGGATCCACTCTAGCATAGCCGCTAAAGGCCATTGGACACCATTGAAATAAAATTTCGAAAGGCTCTAGAACAAGGCTTTCAGCGCCTTTCTCTACCGCGGCGAAGACTAGCAAACCGCCAAAACTCATGATAAATGCGTCTATCATTCAACCTTCGCCGGAAGGCCCCGCCAAAAGCGTTTGGTGGTAAGCTCGCGCTCCATGAATATCTACAGCTCTCGCCCCGTTGTCCTCTGTCTCTCCGGCCATGATCCCAGTGGTGGCGCCGGCTTGCAGGCAGATATCGAAGCCCTGCTCGCCCAGGGTTGCCACGCGGCTGCGGCCGTCACCGCGCTGACCGTGCAGAACACCGTCAACGTCAGCGATTTCCGTGTGCTCGACCGCGAGTGGGTGCTGGCCCAGGCCAATGCCGTGCTCGGCGATTCCGAGGTGGCGGCGGTCAAGCTGGGCATGCTCGGTTCCACCGCGATGGTCGACACCGTGGTTGAACTGCTGCAGGCGCACCCGCACCTGCCGGTGGTGTGCGACCCGGTGCTGCGCGCCGGTGGCGGGGGCAGCCTGGGCAAGGACGAGGTCGGCTTCGCGATGCGCGAGCGGCTGTTGCCGTTGTCGCTGATCGCCACACCAAACCTGCCCGAAGCGCGCATCCTCGCAGAACTGCCTGAAGGCACGGCGGACGAATGCGCCGAAAAGCTGCTGCCGTATATCAAGCATCTACTGATCACCGGCGGCCACGGCGACGAGCACGAAGTGCACAACCGCCTGTACAGTCGCGACGGCACGCGCCAGACCTTCACCTGCCAGCGCCTGCCCGGCAGTTATCACGGTTCGGGCTGCACGTTGGCCAGCGCGTTGGCCGGGCGAATCGCCCAGGGCGAAGGCTTGGTGAGCGCCGTGCAAACGGCGCTCAACTATACGTGGCGCACCCTGCGTGACGCCGAACAACTCGGCCAGGGCCAGTTTGTACCGCGCCGGTTGCCACTGGATTTCTGCTCGTAACACCCTGCTCGTAAAATCAAGGGACTCGCCCGATGAAACTACGTGGCCTTTACGCCATTACCGACAGCCAATTATTGGCCGGCAAATTCCTCGCCTACGTCGAAGCGGCATTGGACGGTGGCGTGACCCTGCTGCAGTACCGCGACAAAAGCAGCGACGAAGCCCGACGCTTGCGTGAAGCGCAAAAACTGCGGGAACTGTGCTCGCGCTACAAGACTCAACTGATCATCAACGATGACGCTGAACTGGCCGCTCGCCTCGGCGTCGGCGTGCACCTGGGGCAGACCGACGGCCCGCTGACGCCGGCCCGTGCGCTGCTCGGCTCCAAGGCGATCATCGGCGCCACCTGCCACAGCCAGATCGAACTGGCCGAACAGGCCGCCAAGGAAGGCGCCAGCTACGTTGCCTTCGGCCGCTTTTTCAATTCCAGCACCAAGCCCGGTGCCCCGGCCGCCGCCGTCGACATGCTCGCGCAAGCGCGCAAGCGGCTGCACCTGCCGATCTGCGTGATCGGCGGCGTCACCCTGGAGAACGCCGAGCCCCTGGTGGCCCACGGTGCCGACCTGCTGGCGGTGGTGCACGGCCTGTTCGGTGCCGACAGCACCCAGGAAGTCACGCGCCGCGCCCGTGCGTTCAACGCCCTTTTCAAGATTTGATTTCAGAGAGCCCATCATGTCCCGTTCCGAAACCCTGTTTGCCAATGCCCAGAAACACATCCCCGGCGGTGTGAACTCCCCCGTGCGTGCGTTCAAGAGCGTGGGCGGCACGCCGTTGTTCTTCAAGCATGCCGAAGGCGCCTACGTCACCGACGAGGATGACAAGCGCTACGTCGACTATGTGGGCTCATGGGGCCCCATGATCCTCGGTCACAGCCACCCGGACGTGCTGGACGCGGTGCGTCAGCAACTGCAACACGGCCTCTCCTACGGCGCGCCGACCGCCATGGAAACCGAGATGGCCGACTTGGTATGCAGCATTGTGCCGTCGATGGAAATGGTGCGCATGGTCAGCTCCGGCACCGAAGCGACCATGAGCGCAATCCGCCTGGCCCGTGGTTTTACCGGCCGCGACAGCATCATCAAGTTCGAAGGCTGCTACCACGGTCACTCCGACAGCCTGCTGGTGAAAGCCGGCTCCGGCGCGCTGACCCAAGGCGTGCCAAGCTCGGCCGGTGTACCGGCAGCGTTTGCCAAACACACCTTGACCCTGCCGTTCAACGACATCGCCGCCGTCGAGCAGATGCTCAGTGAAGTCGGCCAGGACGTGGCGTGCATCATCGTCGAACCGGTGGCCGGCAACATGAACTGCGTACCGCCGGCGCCAGGCTTCCTCGAAGGGCTGCGCGAGCAGTGCGACAAGCACGGCGTGGTGTTGATTTTCGACGAAGTGATGACCGGCTTTCGCGTCGCCCTCGGCGGCGCCCAGGCCCACTACGGTGTGACGCCGGACCTGAGCACCTTCGGCAAGATCATCGGCGGCGGCATGCCGGTAGGCTGCTTCGGCGGCAAACGCGAAATCATGCAGCACATCGCGCCGCTGGGCCCGGTGTATCAGGCGGGTACCTTGTCGGGTAACCCGCTGGCGATGGCCGCCGGCCTGACCACCCTGCGCCTGATCAGCCGCCCAGGCTTCCACGCCGAACTGACCGACTACACCACGCGTTTGCTCGACGGCCTGCAACAGCGCGCCGATGCCGCCGGTATCCCCTTTGTTACCACCCAGGCGGGCGGTATGTTCGGCCTGTACTTCAGCGGCGCCGACGATATCGTCACCTTCGATGACGTGATGGGCAGTGATGCCGATCTGTTCAAGCGCTTCTTCCACCTCATGCTGGAAGGCGGTGTGTACCTGGCACCGAGCGCTTTCGAAGCCGGCTTCACCTCCATCGCCCATGGCGACGCCGAGCTGAAACTGACCCTCGACGCCGCCGAGCGAGCCTTCGCTGCACTGAAGTAATCGGCCGCAACCCTCAGGCATCGCGCGATCGGTGCCTGATTTGCCGCTTTGCCGACAGATATTTCCGAATTATTTCGAGAAATTACCTGCAATCCGGCAGATAACTTGCCCAACCAGCAGAAAAACGAGTAAAGACTTTGTAAGCAGAGGCCTGCTTATTTCATAATGCGCGCTTATTGGATCCCACGAGGGTCCGCGCGCCCCGTCAGAGGTAAGTCGATTCCCATGAAACGCACCGGCCGCACCCTGGTTCTGGGCTGCCTGTTGCTCCTTCAGCCGCTGCTGGCACATGCACAAGCAGGCGGCAACTCGTTGTTAATCCCAGCGATGGGTCGCTGCACCCTCAATACCCAGCCAGAAAGCCAGGCCGAAACCCTGAGCGCGTGCCAGAAACAGGCCGACGGCGGGGATGCGCAGGCCCAATACGAGTTGGGCGAGTACTTCCACGACAGCAAAAACCCTGCCCGCGACCTCAACAAGGCCTTGAGCTACTTCGAAAAAGCCTCATTGCAGGGCCACGCCCAGGCGCAGTTTCAGCTGGGCAGCATGTTTTTCAAAGGCGAAGGCGTACCGGCCAACAACGTGCAGGCGTACATCGTGCTGAAAATGGCCGCGGTCAACGGCGCCGAAGACGCACTGGACACGGCCGATGAAGTGGCCGAGCACATGCAGCGCGATGAGCTGGAAGTGGCGACCCAGGTGCTGGGGCAGATTTTCCGCAATTATCTGCAGGAATTGCAGAGTGCGGATGGGCGTTCGCCCTTTTCACCCCTGCCCTGATTTCAGCTAAACCCTTCTACCGCCATCGCAGGCAAGCCAGCTCCCACAGTCGATCGAGTTCCAACCTTGGAATGCATTCAACTGTGGGAGCTGGCTTGCCTGCGATGGGCGCGGCGCGGTCTAACGCCCTACTACTTCTCAGGCATCGGCATCGGAAACGGCATTACATTGCTGGTGCCCCGCGCTTCGCTGATCTTCGGCGTACCCAAACGCTCGACTTCATCGATGCGCACAATCGAATGCATCGGCACAAAACTGCGCACCACGCCTTCAAACTGCGCCTTGAGCTTCTCTTCGCCGGGGTCGACGACCAACTGGGTGCGCTCGCCAAAGACGAACTCTTCCACCTCCAGGAAACCCCACAGATCGCTCTGATAGATCTGCTTGGCGTACATTTCGAACACCTGGCCCTGGTTGAGGAAAATCACCTTATAGATTGGAGCTTCACGTTTGGTCATGGTGGGCGGATAACACATCGGGGATATAAAAGAGGGCGCGAACTATAGCATGGCACCCGATGCACAACGCTAGGAACCAATGGACATGCGCCCTATAATGCGCGGTTCTTTACCACCAGTTGACGATTCCCATGGCCAAGAAGCTTTACATCGAAACCCACGGTTGCCAGATGAACGAGTACGACAGCTCGCGCATGGTCGACCTGCTGGGCGAACACCAGGCCCTGGAAGTCACCGCCCGCGCCGAAGATGCCGACGTGATCCTGCTCAATACCTGCTCGATCCGCGAACGGGCCCAGGACCGTGTCTACTCCCAGCTGGGCCGCTGGCGCGAACTGAAACTGGCCAACCCGGACATGGTGATCGCCGTTGGTGGTTGCGTGGCCAGCCAGGAAGGCGCCGCGATCCGCGACCGCGCGCCCTATGTCGACGTGGTGTTCGGCCCTCAGACCCTGCACCGCCTGCCGGAAATGATCGACGCCGCGCGCCTCACCAAGCTGCCGCAGGTCGACGTGTCCTTCCCGGAGATCGAAAAATTCGACCATTTACCCGAACCGCGTATCGACGGGCCAAGCGCCTACGTGTCGGTAATGGAAGGCTGCAGCAAGTACTGCACCTTTTGCGTGGTGCCTTACACCCGTGGCGAAGAAGTCAGCCGGCCGTTTGACGATGTCATGTCGGAAATCATCCACCTGGCCGAAAACGGCGTGCGTGAAGTGACCCTGCTGGGCCAGAACGTCAACGGCTATCGCGGCCTGACCCACGACGGCCGCCTGGCCGACCTGGCAGAGTTGATCCGCGTGGTCGCCGCCGTGGACGGGATCGAGCGCATTCGCTACACCACCTCGCACCCGCTGGAGTTCTCCGACAGCCTGATCCAGGCTCACGCCGAAGTACCGGAACTGGTCAAGCACCTGCATCTGCCGGTGCAATCGGGCTCGGACCGCATCCTGGCGGCGATGAAGCGCAACCACACCGCGCTGGAGTACAAATCCAAACTGCGCAAATTGCGCGCGGCGGTGCCGGGCATCTGCATCAGCTCGGACTTTATCGTCGGCTTCCCCGGCGAGACCGAGAAAGACTTCGAGCAGACCATGAAGTTGATCGAAGACGTCGGTTTCGACTTCTCCTACTCGTTCGTCTACAGCCAGCGCCCCGGCACCCCGGCGGCCGACCTGGCGGATGAAACCCCGGAAGCGCTGAAAAAAGAGCGCCTGAATGCGCTGCAACATCGCCTGAACCAACAAGGTTTCGAGATCAGCCGACAAATGGTCGGTTCGACCCAGCGCATCCTGGTCACCGACTACTCGAAAAAAGACCCCGGCGAATTGCAGGGCCGAACCGAGAACAACCGAATCGTCAACTTCCGGTGCGACAATCCGACCCTGATCGGCCAGTTTGCCGATGTGCATATCGATGCGGCGCAACCGCATTCGTTGCGGGGGTCGCTGCTTAACTGACATGCAAACCTTCAAGCCTGATGAAGATCAAATGTGGGAGCTGGCTTGCCTGCGATAGCGGTGCAACAGGCAATATCTTTTTTGAATGTGCCGGCCCTATCGCAGGCAAGCCAGCTCCCACAGTAGATTTTTGTTGTTCTTGAGAGATAACCCAGCCCATATAAGTGCTTTCGCACACGGGCGGCTGGCGTTATTCTCTAGTCCACCTCAACAGCCAAAGGGCGGCTAAAAGCGACCTTGAACGCACCCATAGTAGAACCCCATCGTTTCACGCTCGAGCCGTTTGAGGCTCGCCGTTTCGCCAACCTGTGCGGACAGTTCGACGAGCACCTGCGCCTGATCGAACAACGCCTGAGCATCGAGATCCGCAACCGCGGCAATCAGTTCGAGCTCATTGGTGAACCCCAACACACGACGTCCGCAGAAAACCTGCTGCGCCGCCTCTACCGCGAAACCAAGGGTAGCGAGCTGTCGCCGGAAACCGTGCATCTGTACCTGCAGGAATCGGCGGTCGAAGACCTCGCCAATAACCCCGTGGCCGAAGCCAGCGTGGCGCTGCGTACCAAAAAAGGCATGATTCGCCCGCGCGGCCTGAATCAGCAGAGGTACGTCAAGGAAATCCTCGGCAACGACATCAACTTCGGCATCGGCCCCGCCGGTACCGGCAAAACCTACCTGGCCGTGGCCTGCGCGGTCGACGCCCTGGAGCGCGAGCAGGTGCGCCGCATCCTGCTGGTGCGCCCGGCGGTCGAGGCCGGCGAGAAGCTCGGCTTCCTGCCCGGCGACCTGGCCCAGAAGATCGACCCGTACCTGCGCCCGCTCTATGACGCGCTCTACGAGATGCTCGGCTTTGAATACGTGGCCAAACTGATAGAACGCCAAGTGATCGAGATCGCTCCGCTGGCCTACATGCGTGGACGCACCTTGAACAACAGCTTCATCATCCTCGACGAAAGCCAGAACACCACCGTCGAACAAATGAAGATGTTCCTCACCCGCATCGGCTTCGGCTCCACCGCCGTGATCACCGGTGACGTCACCCAGGTTGACCTGCCCAAGGGCACCAAATCGGGCCTGGCCCAAGTGATCGAGGTGCTCAAGGACGTACCGGGGATCAGCTTCACGCACTTCATGCCCAAGGACGTGGTGCGCCACCCGCTGGTGCAGCGCATTGTCGAGGCCTATGAGCGCTTCGATCATCGCGACGACGCACCGGCCAAGGACACGCGCCGCGATGCTTGAGCTTGACCTGCAGCTGGCCACCGAAGCGCCCGTCCCCAGCGAAGCACAGTTGCGCCAATGGTGTGCGCTGGCCCTGCGCCAGCGCAGCGCCGACTCGGAGCTGACCATCCGTCTGGTGGATGAGCCCGAAGGTCGAGCGCTGAACCACACCTGGCGTCAAAAGGATTACGCGACCAACGTGTTGTCCTTTCCCGCCGACGTACCGGACGAATTGCTGGATATCCCGCTGCTGGGCGACCTGGTGATCTGCGTCGAGGTGGTGGAACGCGAAGCGAAGGAACAGGGCAAGGCACTCGAAGCCCACTGGGCTCATCTGGTCATCCACGGCTGCTTGCATCTCTTGGGTTACGACCATATAGACGATGACGAAGCCGAGGAAATGGAAGCGCTGGAACAAACGTTGCTTGCAGAACTGGGCCATCCGGACCCGTATGCAGACGACGAAGTTTAAAAAACACTCAACTGTCACACTAAAGGATTCAGAGTAATCGCTATGAGCGAAGACCGATCGAGCAACGGGCAGAAGTCATGGCTGGGGAAACTGACCCAGGCTTTTGCCCACGAGCCGAAAAACCGCCAGGAGCTGCTTGAGCTGCTGCGCGAGGCCCACCAGAACAAGTTGCTGGACAGCGAAGCGCTGGCCATCGTCGAAGGCGCCATTCAGGTGGCTGACCTGCAAGTACGCGACATCATGGTCCCGCGCTCGCAGATGATCAGCATCAAGGCGACCCAGACCCCACGGGAGTTCCTCCCGGCCGTGATCGATTCAGCGCACTCGCGCTACCCGGTGATCGGTGAAAGCCATGACGACGTCATGGGCGTCCTGTTGGCCAAGGATCTGCTGCCGCTGATCCTCAAGGAAAACGGCGACAGCTTCAACATCAAGGACCTGCTGCGTCCGGCCACCTTCGTGCCGGAATCCAAGCGCCTGAACGTGCTGCTGCGCGAATTCCGCGCCAACCACAATCACATGGCCATTGTGATCGACGAATACGGCGGCGTGGCCGGCCTGGTGACGATTGAAGACGTCCTGGAGCAGATCGTCGGCGACATCGAAGATGAACACGACGTCGAAGAAGACAGCTACATCAAGCCACTGCCCAGCGGTGATTTCCTGATCAAGGCCCTGACGCCGATCGAGAACTTCAACGAGTTCTTCGACAGCGAGTTTTCCGACGACGAGTTCGACACCGTCGGCGGCCTGGTGATGAGCGCGTTCGGGCATCTGCCCAAGCGTAACGAAACCACCGAGATCGGCGCGTATCGGTTCCGCATCCTCAATGCGGACAGCCGTCGTATCCACCTGATCCGTCTGACCCCTATTGCTCGTTAAGGACTGAAATGCGCCGTCTGATCGCACCCGGCTGGCCCGGTAATCTGCTGGCCGCGGTGGCCGGCGCCATCACCACCCTGGCGCTGGCGCCGTTCGATCTGTGGCCGCTGGCCCTGGTGGCGGTCGGATTGTTTTATGTGGGGCTGCGGGAACTGAGCCCACGCCAGGCCTTGGGCCGTGGCTGGTGTTTTGGTTTCGGTCTGTTCGGTGCCGGCACCAGTTGGATCTACTACAGCATTCACCACTTCGGCGGCGCTTCGGTGCTGCTGGCGGGCTTCCTGATGCTGCTGTTTACCGCCGCCATCGCCTGGTTCTTTGCCCTGCCCGCGTGGCTGTGGGCACGCTGGTTGCGGCGTAATGAAGCACCGCTGGCGGATGCGCTGACATTCGCGGCCCTGTGGGTGGGCCAGGAAGCGTTTCGCGGTTGGTTCCTCACCGGCTTCCCGTGGCTGTACTCCGGTTACAGCCAGCTTGACGGCCCCCTCTCGGGCCTGGCGCCCGTGGGCGGCATGTGGCTGATTTCGTTTACCCTGGCACTGACCGCGGCGCTGTTGTGCAACCTGCCGCGCCTGCTGGCAGGCAAGCGCAACGCGTTTATCGGCGCGGGCCTGGTGTTGCTGGTGGCGCCTTGGGCGATCGGCCTTGCGCTCAAGCACCACGCCTGGACCAGCCCGTCTGGCGCGCCGCTGACCGTGGCCGCCCTTCAAGGCAATGTCGAACAAAGCATGAAGTGGGACCCGGAGCAGCTCAATGCGCAACTCGCGCTGTACCGCGACATGAGCTTCGCCTCCAAGCGCGTCGACTTGCTGGTGTGGCCGGAAACCGCCGTGCCCGTCCTCAAGGAGTCCGTCGAAGGCTACCTGGGGATGATGGGCAAGTTCGCCGCCGACCGGCATACGGCGCTGATCACCGGCGTGCCCATCCGCCAGGAAGTGCATCACCAGAAGCGCTACTACAACGGCATCACCGTGGTCGGTGAAGGCGACGGCACCTACCTCAAGCAGAAACTGGTGCCCTTCGGTGAGTACGTACCACTGCAGGACATGCTGCGCGGCCTGATCGCCTTCTTCGACCTGCCGATGTCGGACTTCGCCCGCGGCCCGGCTGACCAGGCGATGTTGCAGGCCAAGGGCTACCAGATTGCGCCGTTCATTTGTTACGAAGTGGTGTACCCGGAATTCGCCGCCGGCCTCTCGGCCCAGAGCGACCTGCTGCTGACCATCAGCAACGACACCTGGTTCGGCCGTTCCATCGGCCCCTTGCAACACCTGCAAATGGCGCAGATGCGTGCACTTGAGGCCGGCCGCTGGATGATCCGCGCCACCAACAATGGCGTGACCGGCCTGATCAACCCATTCGGGCAGATCACCGCGCAGATCCCGCAATTCGAGCGCGGCATTCTCTACGGTGAAGTGGTGCCGATGCACAACCTCACGCCGTACCTGCAATGGCGCTCGTGGCCGTTGATCATTGTGTGCCTGCTGCTGTTCGGCTGGGCGCTGTTGGCGGCCCGCATGTCGAAGACCGTCTGACAGACAACCACAAAACCTGGTGGGAGCTGGCTTGCCTGCGATGCAGGCACCTCGGTGTATCAGTGAGACCGGGGGGATGCCATCGCAGGCAAGCCAGCTCCCACATTTGCCCTGCGGTGTTACCTGTAAAATACTCGATACCCCACCTGCCCCACCGCTTCATTGATCAACTGCCCGCTCTGCCATATCGACTTGAACTCCGGCATCCAGCCACCCAGCGGGCGAGCGTTATCCACGCCCAGAAACCCCACCGGCGCCGGCACTACGGTGAAACCGGCCTTCTCAAAGCTCCATACCGCGCGCGGCATGTGCCAGGCCTGAGTCACGACCACCACGCGTTTGACGCCTTCTGGAAGCAGTATCTCGGCGCTCATCTGCGCATTTTCCCAGGTGGTGCGGCTGCGCTCTTCCTTCCAGCGCACGGTCACGCCGAAGTCATCGCGCATCGACACCGCCATCAACTCGGCCTCGCTGGGCGGCGTGCCGTAGTGCAGGCCGCCGGTGGTCAGCACCGGCAAACCGGAAGCCTTGGCCAAACGCGCGGCATAACGCTGGCGCTCCAGGCCAATGCCGGTGGGCTGGTCGGTGCCCCAGGCCGGGTCACCGCGCTCGCGTCCCGAACCCAGCACCACAATGGCGTCGGCGCGCCCGGCCAGGGTCGACCAATCTTCCCGTGCCAGCGGCGGTTCGGTTTCCAGGGTCCGCGCACTCCATTCCACTACCACCGGCAGGCTGATCAGCCACATCCCGCCCAAACCCAGGGCAAAACAACACGCCGCCAGGCGTGGGCGGGTGCGACGAAACCACCAGGCAAGGGCCAGCAACAGCAAGAGAATGCCGGGCGGCAGGAGCAGTTGTTTGATGAAATAACGAATAGGCATCGGGCATCTCCATAGATGCCCGAAGCCTAAGGTGTAACGGGGTTTAGCGACAATCTCTACGATAAAAACGGTGCAGCTCAGGAGAGCAGTGAACTACTTGTAGCGGGCGGACCGGAGCTTCTCCGGGCCTCGACCGGCAGACAAGTCCTTGAGCCATACCACCTTGGCTGAATGAGCAGGCCCCTTGGCCGGCGGGTTCGCCACCCAGGGTGCTGCGGTACGCCCATTGCGTTCCAGATAAGCCTTGATCAGTTCCAGTTCCGCGCGGCTCAGACCGCGCAACTCCAACTCAACGGGCCGTTCATCACGCAATCGACCCGCTGTCCTCGCCGCATCCAATGCACGACCCAATCGGTCGATCAGTCCTTCGTAGATATCCGGTTTCGATACGATTCGCTGCGATTCAACCATCCCCTCACCTCATTGAAGAAAGACTTGCTCCCCAATAAACAGCGTAGTCCCCGTTGCTGCGCCTGCCTGGCGCCGCGACAGACGGCCTGGCCTGCGCAATCAGGGTTTCCCTCGATAGAGTGGGGTCATGTATGCTACGGCGCTTCCTGTCACTCCACTTCCCGCAGGGTTTGGGCACGGACGCGCCGCTTTCCGGTGTCGATCAACCTGAACGTTGCACCGAAGAGGATTAGGCCACCCCTATCCAGTTCAAAAGTAGCCATGCACGAACACTATCAGCCCCGTGAAATAGAAAATGCCGCCCAGACCTTCTGGGACGAGCAAAAGTCCTTTGAAGTCAGTGAACAGCCGGGCAAGGAGACTTTCTACTGCCTGTCGATGTTCCCTTACCCCAGCGGCAAGCTACACATGGGGCATGTGCGCAACTACACCATCGGCGACGTGATTTCGCGCTACCAGCGCATGCAAGGCAAGAACGTTCTGCAACCCATGGGTTGGGACGCCTTCGGCATGCCGGCGGAAAACGCCGCGATGAAAAACAACGTGGCCCCCGCCAAGTGGACCTACGAAAACATCGCCTACATGAAGACCCAGCTGCGCAGCCTGGGCTTGGCGGTGGACTGGTCCCGCGAAGTGACCACCTGCAAGCCGGACTACTACCGCTGGGAACAATGGCTGTTCACGCGTCTGTTCGAAAAAGGCGTGATCTACAAAAAGAGCGGTACCGTGAACTGGGACCCGATCGACCAGACCGTGCTGGCCAACGAGCAGGTGATCGACGGTCGCGGCTGGCGCTCCGGCGCGCTGATCGAGAAGCGCGAAATCCCGATGTACTACTTCAAGATCACCGCCTACGCGGATGAACTCTTGTCGAGCCTCGACGACCTGCCGGGCTGGCCTGAACAGGTCAAGACCATGCAGCGCAACTGGATCGGCAAGTCCAAGGGCATGGAAGTGCAGTTCCCGTACAACGTCGATTCGATCGGCGAAGCGGGCGCGCTCAAAGTCTTCACCACCCGTCCGGACACCCTGATGGGCGCGACCTACGTCGCCGTAGCCGCCGAACACCCATTGGCCACCCAGGCTGCACACAACAATCCTGAGCTGCAGGCGTTTATCGCCGAATGCAAAGGCGGCAGCGTGGCTGAAGCCGACGTCGCCACCCAGGAGAAAAAAGGCCTGCCGACCGGCCTGTTTGTCGAGCACCCGCTGACGGGCGAGAAACTGCCGGTATGGGTCGCCAACTATGTGCTGATGCACTACGGCGATGGCGCTGTGATGGCCGTGCCAGCCCACGACGAGCGCGACTTCGAGTTCGCCACCAAGTACAACCTGCCGGTCAAATCCGTGGTGCGTACCAGTTCGGGTGATACCAACCCGGCGCCTTGGCAGGACGCATACAACGAACATGGCACACTGATCAATTCCGGCGAGTTCGACGGCCTGGATTTCCAGGGCGCTTTCGACGCGATTGAAGTTGCCCTGATCAAGAAAAACCTCGGTGCCTCGCGCACCCAGTTCCGCCTGCGCGACTGGGGCATCAGCCGCCAGCGCTACTGGGGCTGCCCGATCCCGATCATCCACTGCGAAAGCTGTGGCGACGTGCCGGTGCCGGAAGACCAGCTGCCGGTCGTCCTGCCGGAAGACGTGGTACCGGATGGTGCCGGTTCGCCACTGGCGCGCATGCCTGAGTTCTATGAGTGCAGTTGCCCGAAATGCGGCCAGCCTGCCAAGCGTGAAACCGACACCATGGACACCTTCGTCGAGTCCTCGTGGTACTACGCTCGCTACGCCTCGCCGCACTATGCAGGCGGCCTGGTAGAAAAATCCGCAGCCGACCACTGGCTGCCGGTGGACCAGTACATCGGCGGTATCGAACACGCCATCCTTCACCTGCTGTACGCGCGCTTCTTCCACAAGCTGATGCGCGACGAAGGCCTGGTCAGTTCCGACGAGCCGTTCAAGAACCTGCTGACCCAGGGCATGGTTGTCGCCGAGACGTACTATCGCCGTGAAGCCAATGGCGCCTACACCTGGTTCAACCCGGCTGACGTGGAGCTTGAGCGCGACAGCAAGGCCAAGGTCATCAGCGCCAAGTTGATCGCCGACGGCCTGCCGGTGGAAATCGGTGGCACCGAGAAGATGGCCAAGTCGAAGAACAACGGCGTTGACCCACAGTCGATGATCGATCAGTTCGGCGCCGACACCTGCCGCCTGTTCATGATGTTCGCCTCGCCGCCTGACATGAGCGCCGAATGGTCCGACTCCGGCGTCGAAGGTTCGCACCGTTTCCTCAAGCGCGTCTGGCGCCTGGCGCACGCGCACATCAGCCAGGGCCTGCCGGGCAAGCTGGACGTGGCGACCTTGAACGACGAGCAGAAAGCCATTCGCCGCAGCACCCACCTGGCCATCAAGCAAGCCAGCCAGGACGTGGGCCAGCACCACAAGTTCAACACCGCCATCGCCCAGGTGATGACGCTGATGAACGTGCTGGAAAAAGCCCCACAAGCCACTGAACAGGATCGCGCGCTGGTGCAGGAAGGCCTGGAAACGGTCACCCTGCTGCTGGCCCCGATCACGCCGCACATCAGCCATGACCTGTGGAACCGTCTGGGCCACAGCGAAGCGGTCATTGATGCACGCTGGCCGGTGCAGGATGACAGCGCCCTGGTACAGGACACGCTGCAGCTGGTGATCCAGGTCAACGGCAAACTGCGCGGCCAGATCGACATGCCTGCCAGCGCCAGCCGCGAAGACGTGGAAGCGGCCGCCCGCATCAACGAAAACGTGCTGCGCTTTACCGAAGGCCTGACGATCCGCAAAGTGATCGTGGTGCCTGGCAAACTGGTCAATATCGTCGCTAGCTAATCGGATCGGGCGCAGGGCTTGAGCGCTGCGCCGAATAAAGCCTTCAGGGCCTCGATAAGGCCCACATGGTTTCAAGGGGAGCAACAAAATGATCAAACGCAATTTGCTGGTTATGGGCCTTGCCGTGCTGCTGAGCGCTTGCGGCTTCCAACTGCGTGGCACAGGCACCACCGAACTGGCGGTCAAGGAACTGGACCTCAGCGCCCGCGACGCCTACAGCGAAACGGTGACCCAGCTGCGTCAGGTTCTGGAAAACAGCGGCGTTCACGTCTACAACGGCGCGACCTACAAGCTGTACCTGGCCAACGAGCGGGAAACCCAGCGCAACCTCAGCTATGCCAGCGCCGGTCGTGCATCCGATATCGAACTGAGCAGCGTGCTCAGCTTTGAACTCCAGGGCCGCGACAAAGTGCCTTTGATGGGCGACGACCTCCAGGTTCAGAAAGTTGTCAGCCACGACGGCAACAATCTGGTGGGTTCGGACTCCGAAATCATTCAGGTGCGCAAGGAAATGCGTCGCGAGCTGGTACAGCGCATGATGGTGCGCCTGTCGATGATTACGCCGCAACAGCTCGAGGTCCTGCAGCAGAAAGCTGACGACAAGGCAAAGGCTGATGCCGATGCGCTCAAGGCCGCCCAGGAATACGAAGACAACACGCCGAAACAATCGCCTGTTGAAGTCCCTGTCGAGTAAGCCAGACGGGGCGCGCCAAGCGCCCCGTTCGCCCTGCCTATGAAACTCGCCCCCGCCCAACTCGCCAAGCACCTGCAAGGCAGCCTTGCGCCTGTCTACATCATCAGCGGAGACGATCCGCTGCTGTGCCAGGAAGCCGCCGACGCTATCCGCGCTGCTGTGCGCCAGCAAGGCTTCGATGAACGCCAGGTTTTCAGCGCCGACGCCAGTTTCGACTGGGGCACGTTGCTGCAAGCGGGCGCGAGCATGTCGCTGTTTGCCGAAAAACGCCTGCTGGAACTGCGCCTGCCGTCGGGCAAGCCCGGCGACAAGGGGGCGGCAGCCCTAATGGAATATTGCTCACGGCCTGCCGAAGACACGGTGCTGTTGATCAGCCTGCCCAAGCTCGATGGCAGTGCGCAGAAAACCAAATGGGGCAAGGCCCTGGTCGAGGGAGCACACACCCAGTTCATCCAGATCTGGCCGGTGGACAGCAGCCAGTTGCCGCAGTGGATTCGCCAGCGCCTGTCCCAATCGGGGCTGTCGGCCACTCAGGACGCGGTGGAGTTGATCGCCGCGCGGGTCGAAGGCAACTTGCTGGCCGCCGCCCAGGAGATCGAAAAGCTCAAGCTGATGGCCGAAGACGGGCAGATCACCGTCGAAACCGTTCAGGGCGCCGTGGCGGACAGCGCGCGCTTTGACGTGTTCGGGCTGGTGGATGCGATCCTCAACGGCGAACCCGCCCACGCACTGCGCATGCTGGAAGGCCTGCGCGGCGAAGGCGTGGAGCCGCCGGTGATTCTGTGGGCCTTGGCCCGTGAACTGCGGGTGCTGGCCAATATCGCGCTGCAATACAGCCAAGGCACGCCGCTGGACAAATGCTTCAGCCAGGCTCGACCGCCGGTCTGGGACAAGCGCAAGCCCCTGATGAGCAAAGCCCTGCAACGGCACTCGGCGCAACGCTGGGCGCAGCTTTTGCTGGAAGCGCAGCGCATCGATGCGCAGATCAAGGGCCAGGCAGCCGGTTCGCCGTGGATGAGCCTGAGCCGTTTGTCGCTTTTGATGTGCGGCCAGCGCCTTACTCTGCCTGCCGAATAACACCTCTCTCAAAATCACCACACCCCCCTGTGGGAGCTGGCTTGCCTGCGATAGCGGTGGATCAGCTTGCATCTCTGGCACCGATACACCGCCATCGCAGGCAAGCCAGCTCCCACATTGACCGTGCCCACTTGATTCTTTGAAAAAGCCTACACATCGTCGGGCTTTACAGCGGCCAAACTTCAGCAGATTATTTGCTCCGATTCCCCCACCCAAAGAGCGTACCATCATGAGCAAAAAGCCATCCAAGCATGGCCCCAACAAGGCCAAATCCATCATCGCCCAGCCATTGTTCCGCAGCCGCCAGGAACGCGCCGGCAAGGGCAAAGGCAGCTACCGCCGCGAAGCCTTCCAGTCTAATAGCTGGGAGGCTTCTTACTTTCTGGCTGCCTGAAGGCAAGCGCCCCTCCGGCATGATAAGGTCTGCTTCTGATTTGTAATCCCTGGACCTGTGCATGCCCTCTAGTCTTTCCCGTCGTTGGCACCTTCGCCAATTGATCGCTGCCTCCAGCCTCATTCTGCTTGTCGCCTGCGCGGAGAAACCAACCGCCGCCGACGCTCAACCACTGCCCAAAGTCCAGACCGCCCCGGTGGTCGCGCCTGCCGTAGTGGCCCCGCTGGCCGTGGACAATCTTGATATCCAACCCACCCAGACCTTTGCCGAATGGCAGGCCGGCTTTCGCGCGCAAGCCCTGCAGGCGGGCATCACTGCCGCCGTGTTCGACGATGCCTTCGCCAACGTCACGCCCGACATGGCGGTGATTCGTGCCGACCGCAGCCAGCCGGAGTTTTCCCGCCCGGTGTGGGAATACCTCGACGGCGCCCTGTCGCCGGTGCGCGTGCGCAACGGCCAGGCCTTGCTGGTCAGATACGCCGACATCCTGCAAAGCATCGAGCAACGGTACGGCGTCGACCGCCAGGCGCTGGTGTCGGTGTGGGGCATGGAAAGCAACTTCGGCCAGTTCCAGGGCAATAACTCAGTGATCCGCTCACTGGCGACCCTGGCCTACGAAGGCCGCCGCCCGGCGTTTGCCCAGGCGCAGCTGCTGGCGGCGTTGCAGATCATCCAGCACGGCGACATCCAGGCCGACCAGATGAAAGGCTCCTGGGCCGGCGCCATGGGCCAGACCCAATTTATCCCGACCACCTACAACACCCACGCCGTGGACTTCGATGGCGACGGTCGCCGCGATATCTGGAACAGCCCGGCTGACGCCCTCGCCTCCACCGCGCACTACCTGCAAAGCTCCGGCTGGCAGAAAGGCCAGCCGTGGGGTTTCGAGGTGAAACAACTGCCAACGAACTTTGATTACGCCCTCGCCGATGGCGGCATCCGCAAGACTGTTGCCGAATGGCTGCAATTGGGCGTCCAACTGCCACCGGGCGCAAGCCTGCCGCCCAACGTCGAGCAACTGTCCGCCGCGCTGTTGTTGCCGTCGGGCTACCGTGGGCCGGCATTCCTGGTGCTGGATAACTTCCGCGCGATTCTCAAGTACAACAACTCGTCGTCCTACGCGTTGGCGGTCGGCTTGCTGTCGGAGCGGTTCGGCGGTGGCGGCGTGATTCGTGGCGACTGGCCAAAAGACGAGCTGCCGCTGAGCCGCTCACAGCGTATGGATTTGCAGACGGCGCTGAGTGCCAATGGCTATGACGCGGGCAACCCGGACGGGATCATCGGCGCCAATACGCGCAAGGCGATACGCGCGGCGCAGCAGGCACTGGGCTGGCCGGCGGATGGGTATCCGACGGTGAAACTGCTGGAATCGTTGCAGAACCGTTAGATTTGCTTATGGCGACCGGCGCTATCGCAGGCAAGCCAGCTCCCACATTAGGAATGCATTCCCCTGTGGGAGCTGGCTTGCCTGCGATGACGGCACCACAGGCGGCAACTATTTGAAGACCACATCCTGCTCCAGCACCACCCGCTGCTCCCCCGCATCCAACCGTACCAGCGCACCCATCGGCAGCGTCAGGTTCGGGTCGCAATGCCCACTGCGCCAGCCGGACAATACCGGAATGCACAGCGGCGCAAAGGTCTGCTTCAACAGACGCTCCAGGGCGACAGGCTCCACACCCGCCACATCCCCCACCAGCACGCCGGCCACCTGGGCCAGCTTGCCCGCCAGGCGTAAATGCGTAAGCAGGCGGTCGATGCGGTAGATCGGCTCGTTGACGTCTTCGATAAACAGGATGATGCCGTCGGCGTCGATCTCGTAGGGCGTGCCCATCACGGCGGCGATCATTGATAAGTTGCCACCCAGCAAGTGACCACAGGCGATGCCGGGCTCAAGGGTGATCAACGGGAAGGCGGCCGGGTGTGCCAGCACGCTGCCCGCACCGAGGTCACCGCGCAGCATGCCGAGCAATGACGACTCGGTGGGTGGTTGCTTGGCACCGAGCAAGTCGGCATTGAGCATCGGGCCGTGGAACGTCACGAAACCGGCATAGCGGTTGATCGCCAGGTGCAGGGCAGTGATGTCGCTGTAGCCGACGAAGGGCTTGGGGTTGCCGCGCAGCAGTTCAAAATCAAGGCTGTCGAGCAGACGTGGCGTGCCGTAGCCGCCGCGCAGGCAGAAGATGGCGTCGACTTCAGGGTCGGCGAAGGCTGTGTGCAAATCGTTGAGACGGGTTTTATCGCTGCCGGCCAGGTAGCCGTCGCGTTCATAGACGCCAGGCAGGATTCGCAGGTCGTAGCCACGGGAGCGTATCCATTGGCCGGCTTTTTCAACGTCCAGCGCGGCGGGGCCGGCGGGGGCGATCAGGGCGATGGTGCCTTCGGGTCGCAAGGCAGGTACGGCAATGCTCATCCACGATTCTCCCTAAATTAACGCAGAACGAACTGTGGGAGCTGGCTTGCCTGCGATGGCATCTCCTCGGTACATCTGTTGTACCGAGGCGTCTGCATCGCAGGCAAGCCAGCTCCCACATAAGCCCGCTCCCACATTGGATCAGCGGTGTTCTCCATCTCTGTATTAAGAGACCAAACTCGCCTTGACCAGCTTGGCCTGCTCGTCCGCGTGGTACGAGGAGCGCACCAACGGGCCCGATGCCACGTTCTTGAAGCCCATCTTGTAGCCTTCCTCGGCGAACCAGGCGAAGGTGTCCGGGTGCACGAAACGCTGCACCGGCAAGTGGCTGCGGGACGGTTGCAGGTACTGGCCCAGGGTCAGCATGTCGATGTCGTGTTCGCGCATGCGCTTCATGACTTCGATCACTTCTTCATCGGTCTCGCCCAGGCCCAGCATCAAGCCGGACTTGGTCGGGATGTGCGGCATCATCTGCTTGAATTTCTGCAGCAGGGTCAGCGACCACTGGTAATCCGAACCCGGACGCGCTGCCTTGTACAGGCGCGGCACGGTCTCCAGGTTGTGGTTGAACACATCCGGCGGCTCGGCGGCGGTGATTTCCAGCGCCACGTCCATACGGCCGCGGTAGTCCGGCACCAGGGTTTCGAGCATCACGTTCGGCGACAGCTTGCGGATTTCGCGGATGCAGTCGGCGAAGTGCTGCGCGCCGCCGTCACGCAGGTCGTCACGGTCGACCGAGGTGATCACCACGTATTTGAGTTTCAGGTCGGCGATGGCGATGGCCAGGCTTTGCGGCTCGTTGACGTCCAGAGGCTTCGGCCGGCCGTGGCCGACGTCGCAGAACGGGCAACGACGGGTGCAGATATCGCCCATGATCATGAAGGTGGCGGTGCCGCCGGAGAAGCACTCACCCAGGTTCGGGCAGGAGGCTTCTTCGCACACGCTGTGCAGCTTGTGCTTGCGCAGCAGCGCCTTGATACGGTCGACTTCCGGCGAAACCGGGATGCGCACGCGGATCCAGTCGGGTTTCTTCGGCAGCTCGGTGGTCGGAATGATCTTCACCGGGATGCGTGCAACCTTCTCGGCGCCGCGCAGCTTGACGCCGGCTTCCACCTTGGCACGCGGGGCCGGGGCCGGACGGTCGGTCACGTCGACCGTCGGGATCATGGTTTGCACTGCATCAGTAGTCATAGTCAGTCGATTCCGCCCGTAAGGGTCGTCTGCTCAGCATAGTCGAGGTGTTTGACGAGCTGCGCACGCAGCCGGGCACTTACCTCGGCAAATTTAATCGGTGTGGCATGCTCACTCAGTTGCGTCATCGCCAACCCGGCATAGCCGCACGGGTTGATCCGCCGGAACGGCGCCAGGTCCATGTCCACATTCAGGGCCAGGCCGTGAAAGGAACAACCGTGGCGAATGCGCAAGCCGAGGGAGGCGATTTTTGCGCCATCCACATACACACCGGGTGCATCGGGCTTGGCCGCGGCGGTCACGCCGTAACTGGCCAACAGCTCGATCAGGCAAGCCTCCATGCGGCTCACCAGGTCGCGCACACCAAACCCAAGCTTGCGTACGTCCAGCAGCAAGTAAGCCACCAGTTGACCCGGCCCATGGTAAGTCACTTGGCCACCCCGGTCGACCTGCACCACCGGAATATCCCCCGGCAGTAACAGATGCTCGGCCTTGCCGGCCTGGCCCTGGGTGAACACCGGCGGGTGTTCCACCAGCCAGATTTCATCGGCGGCCGCGCTACCGCGTTCGTTGGTGAAGCGCTGCATGGCATGCCAGACGGGCTCATAGTCCATCCGACCGAGCTCGCGAAAGCCCAATACCTGTGGCATCACAGCACCATGTGCACGAAGCCGGTGGCTCGCAGTTCGCTGTTGATGTCGTAGAGCTGGTCTTGGCCAATTGCAACGATGTGCAATTGGATTGTGGTGTATTTGCCTGTGGAGCTGGATCGCTCGTCCACACGCTGATCATTGATCGTCGCGTGCTTACGCACGATCTCGAGGATCAGATCTTTGCGGCCTACGCCGGTATCGCTGATGATCTTGATCGGATAGTCCACCACCGGGAATTCGATCTTTGGCGCCTTTACTTCGGTATCGGTCATGGCGTAACGGCCTCGTAAGCGTAAGCCTTGGCGACAACAAAGCCCCGCGTCGGATCAACGCGGGGCTTTGCAGGTGCACACAATCAGTTGAACAAGCCGTAGAAGAATAGACGGATGCTATCCCACACGCGGCGGAAGATACCACCTTCGTCGACGGCGTCCAGCGCGATCAGGTCGGCGCTGTGCACCACCTTGTCGTCCAGCTTGACTTCGACTTTACCGATCACGTCGCCCTTGGCGATCGGCGCCACCAATTGCGGGTTCATGGTCATGCTGGCCGCGAGCTTTTTCAGCTGGCCTTTAGGCATGGTCAGGGTCAGGTCTTCGGCCAGGCCGGCCTTGACCTGGGAGGTAGCGCCCTTCCAGACGGGAGCAGTCGCAAGCTCGGCACCCTTCTGGTAGAAGGTCTGGGTTTCGAAGAAGCGGAAACCGTAAGTCAGCAGTTTTTGCGTCTCGGCCGCGCGGGCCTGCTCGCTGTTGGTGCCGAAGACCACGGCGATCAGGCGCTGGCCGTCACGCACGGCGGACGACACCATGCAGTAGCCGGCTTCTTCGGTGTGGCCGGTCTTCAGACCGTCGACGGTCTTGTCGCGCCACAGCAGCAGGTTGCGGTTAGGCTGCTTGATGTTGTTCCAGAAGAACTCCTTCTGGGAGTAGATCGCATAGTGCACCGGGTCGACGCGAATGATCGCGCGCGCCAACAACGCCATGTCGTGAGCCGACGAATAATGCTCTGGGTTCGGCAAGCCGGTCGGGTTCATGAAGTGGCTGTTGGTCATGCCCAGGTCGCCGGCCGTTTTGTTCATCATGTCGGCGAACGCGTCTTCGCTGCCGGCGATGTGCTCGGCCAGGGCGACGCTGGCGTCGTTACCGGACTGGATGATGATGCCGTGCAGCAGGTCGCTCACCGTGACCTGCGAGCCGACCTTGATGAACATCCGCGAACCGCCGGTACGCCAGGCGTTTTCGCTGACGGTCACCGGGTCGTTCTCGCCGATCTGGCCGCGACGGATTTCCAGGGTCGCGATGTAGGCGGTCATCAGTTTGGTCAGGCTGGCCGGCGGCAGGCGCTGGTCACCGTTGCTCTCGACCAGCACGTTGCCACTGGCAGCATCCATGAGGACCCAGGACTTGGCGGCCAGTTGCGGGGAAGCCGGCACCATTTCAACCGCCCAGGCGGCCGGGGTGATGATCAGCGAAAGAAGCAGGCACGTGCGTTTGGCTAAGGTGGTGATGTTCATCCGTCTCTCGAAATTGCTTATGGAAACTTGCCCTCGCGGGCAAAACTTATTCAGACAGCCCGTTGCCAGACTGTCGCGTGTTCGGTTGCCCGCTCCACCCCTTGCCCCTGGGTTTTTATTGTTCAACGAGCCAACAACCACAGCCCAGGCCCGACGAGCCAGAGCCATCAATGCTTTATTATTCAGCCGTGACGACGCTGGGTTGCCCCAGGTTGGCCAGGCGCACGCTGTTCTGCACTTGCGCGACCTCGCTCGGCGAGCCGATCGGGCCCATGCGCACCCGGTGCAGGGTCTGCTGGTTACGCACGATGGAGCTGATGAAGACAGGCGCGTTGACCATGCCGCTGAGTTTGGACCTTAACAGTTCTGCCGCGTCGGGGTTGGCGAAAGCGCCGACCTGCAGGTATTGGCCACCCGCTGCCGCTGCGCCCGGCGCAGCCCTGGGCACCACGACCGTGTCCGGCGCGTGCTGCTGTGGCGGCGGCGTCCATTGCTCGATCTTGCCCGTCGAGGCGGTCATTTGCGGCTGCTGGGTCGGTGGCTCATTGAGCATCAACGGCGCCGGTTTGCCACGCTGGGCCCAATACTGCGCAGGGTCGATACCTTCGACCTTCACGCGCGCGGTACCGGTTTCGGCGTAACCGAGCTTCTTCGCGGCCGCGTAGGACAAGTCGATGATGCGGTCCGAATAGAACGGCCCACGGTCGTTGACCCGCAGGATCACGGTGCGGTTGTTGTCCAGGTTGGTCACGCGTACATAGCTGGGCAGCGGCAAGGTTTTGTGGGCCGCGCTCATGCCGTACAGGTCATACACTTCGCCGTTGGCGGTGTTCTGGCCATGAAACTTGGTGCCGTACCAGGACGCCGTGCCCGATTGCACGTAGGTCTTGGAATCCTGCAGCGGGAAGTAGTTCTTGCCGAGCACGGTATAGGGGTTGGCCTTGTACGGGCCGGTGTGCAGGGTCGGCGTGGCGTCCGGGATCTTCGACACGTCGACGTCCCACCACGGCGCGCCGTCTTTGTGCGCGCGGTTGATATCCAGGCCCGGCTGGGCACGGACCACTGCGCCGCCGGATTTCTGCTGCACCGGTGCCCGGCTGGTGGAACAACTGACGACCAGCAGGGACAACGCGGCGAACGCCACCAGCTTGAGCGGTTGATTGAACAGCGATGCCCGCATTACTTGTTGCCCCGTGCTTGGACCAGCATGTCTGACAGTTGATGCACGGCCATGGCGTACATCACACTGCGGTTATAACGCGTGATTGCGTAAAAATTCCTCAGGCCCATCCAGTATTCCGGGCCGTTTTCGCCTTCAAGGCGGAACGCCGTCACTGGCATATCGTCAGGCAGCGCATTCTGACTCGACCAGCCCAGCGCCCGCAACTCCCCGACCGTCTTCACCGGCTCGATGCCCTGGGTCAGGCCCTCGTCGGCGCGATCGCCGGCGACCTCTGCGCGGGCCACCACCGGTTCGCCCGCCGCCCAGCCGTGGCGCTTGAAGTAGCTGGCCACGCTGCCGATGGCGTCGTCGGGGTTGCTCCAGATATTGATATGGCCGTCACCGTCGAAATCCACCGCATAGGCGCGAAAGCTGCTCGGCATGAACTGCGGCAGGCCCATCGCACCGGCGTAGGAACCCTTGAGGGTCAACGGGTCGACCTGCTCTTCGCGCGCCAGCAACAGGAATTCGCGCAGCTCCTTGCGGAAGAAGTCAGCGCGCGGCGGGTAATCGAAGCCCAGGGTCGCCAAGGCGTCGATCACGCGGTAACTGCCGGTGTTGCGCCCGTAAAAGGTTTCGATGCCAATGATCGAGACAATCACCTGCGCCGGCACGCCGTATTCCTGCTCGGCGCGGGCCAGTACCGCCTCGTGCTGGCGCCAGAAGTCCACACCTCGGGCCACGCGGGCGTCGGTCAGGAACATCGGGCGGTATTCCTTCCACTGCTTTACACGCTCGGCAGGGCGGGAGATGGCGTCGAGGATCGCCTGCTTTTTCTGGGCTTCGCGAAACACGCCCATCAGTTGTTCGCCGGCGAAACCATAGTCGCGGGTCATTTCACCGACAAACTCGGCGACCTGGGGTGAACCATCATAGTCACCGGCCTGCGCCTCTTGCGTGGCGCCCAGCAGCCCGATCAGGCCCATCCAGGACGCGTGCCGAGTCGCCCAGCCGCGCATTACTTGCATTGACATCTTCACCTTATTCAAACCTGTGCGATCCATTTGCGATGCGTATGAATCGACATCAAAACCCCAAACGCTGACATCAACGTCACCAGCGAAGTTCCGCCGTAGCTAATGAACGGCAACGGCACCCCCACCACCGGCAGCAGGCCACTGACCATACCGATGTTGACGAAAACATAAACAAAAAAAGTCATGGTGAGCGCGCCGGCCAGCAGTTTGCCGAATAACGTCTGCGCCTGCGCGGTGATCACCAGGCCGCGACCAATCAACAACAGATAGATCAGCAGCAGCGCGCAGATGCCCACCAGGCCGAACTCTTCGCCCAGCACCGCAATGATGAAGTCGGTGTGGCTTTCGGGCAAAAAGTCCAGGTGCGACTGCGTACCCAATAACCACCCCTTGCCAAATACACCGCCGGAACCGATCGCGGCCTTCGACTGGATGATGTTCCAGCCAGTGCCGAGCGGGTCGCTTTCCGGGTCGAGGAAGGTCAGGATCCGCTGCTTCTGGTAATCGTGCATAAAGAAGAACCACATGGCCACGGCCACCGGCACGGCGGCGGCCAGCACGCTGAGGATCCAGCGCCAGCGCAAGCCACCCATGAACAGCACGAACGCACCGCCCGCCAGGATCAGCAACGATGTACCCAGGTCCGGCTGGCGCACGATCAGGATGAACGGTATGCCAATCAGCAGCAGGCTGATGCCCACGTGCTTGAGCTGCGGCGGCAAGGTGCGCTTGGACAGGTACCACGCGATGGTCGCCGGCATCAGGATCTTCATGAATTCCGACGGCTGGAAGCGAATCACCCCCGGAATGTTGATCCAGCGGGTCGCGCCCATGGCGTTGTGGCCCATCACGTCCACCACTACCAGCAGCAACACGCCGGCCACATAACCCAACGGCACCCAGCGCGCCATGAAGCGCGGTTCGAGCTGCGCGATGACCACCATCGACAACAGCCCCAGGCCGAACGATGACGCTTGCTTGATCAGCAGGTCCCAGTTCTTGCCGCTGGCCGAATAGAGGACGAACAGGCTACCGGCCGCCAGGGTCAGCAGCAGGATCAGCAGCGGGCCATCAATGTGCATACGTTGCAGCAACGTTGCACGGCGACGCATCACATCTTCGCTGGAGAGGATGCGGTCAAAATTACTCTTCATTGGCCGTAACCTCGGTGCTTGTAGGGGGGCCACCATATTCGGGCTTGAGCCTGCCGTCGCTCGCCAACAGCCAGGCGTCCATGATCTGGCGCACCACAGGCGCCGCGACGCCGGAGCCGGATTCGCCGTTCTCGACCATCACCGCCACCACGATCTTGGGGTCTTCCGCCGGCGCGAAGCCGACAAACAAGGCGTGGTCGCGGTGGCGTTCCTGCACCTTGGAGCGGTCATATTTCTCGCCCTGCTTGATCGCGACCACCTGGGCCGTACCACTCTTGCCTGCGATGCGGTATTGCGCGCCGATCGCCGCTTTGCGCGCGGTACCGCGGGCGCCGTGCATCACCTGTTGCATGCCGTGATTAACCTTGTCCCAGTCGGAGGGGTCGCGCAAGACGATGTCCGGGATCGGGTTTTCATCCACCGGCTTCTCGCCTTCGATGGTCCTGGCCAGGTGCGGACGGTTCCACACACCTTTGTTGGCCACCAGCGCCGTGGCCTGGGCCAGTTGCAGCGGCGTGGCTTGCATATAGCCCTGGCCGATGCCGAGGATCAGGGTTTCGCCCGGGAACCAGGCCTGCCGGCGGGTCGCACGCTTCCATTCACGCGATGGCATCAGGCCGGGCGACTCTTCGAACATGTCCAGAGAGACTTTCTGACCCAGGCCGAACTTGCCCATGTAGGCGGACAAGCGGTCGATGCCCAGCTTGTGGGCCAAGTCATAAAAATAGGTGTCGTTGGAACGCATGATGGCGGTGTCGAGGTCGACATAGCCATCACCGGTGCGGTTCCAGTTACGGTATTTGTGATCGTAGTTGGGCAGCATGTAGTAACCGGGGTCGTACACGCGGCTGGAGGCGGTGACCACGCCGGCATCCAGGCCCGCAATGGCCACCGCCGGCTTGATAGTCGAACCCGGCGGATACAGGCCGCGCAGCACGCGGTTGAACAGCGGCCGGTCAATGGAATCGCGCAATTCAGCGTAGGCCTTGAAGCTGATTCCCGTCACGAACAGGTTGGGGTCGAAGCTCGGCTGGCTGACCATCGCCAGCACTTCACCGGTTTTCGGGTCCAGTGCCACGACCGCGCCGCGACGACCGCCCAGGGCCATCTCGGCCGCTTCCTGCAACTTGATGTCCAGGCTCAGCACGATGTCCTTGCCCGGCACCGGGTCGGTGCGCTTGAGCACCCGCAGCACACGGCCACGGGCGTTGGTCTCGACTTCCTCGTAACCCACCTGCCCGTGCAGTTCCGGCTCGTAGAACCGCTCGATGCCGGTCTTGCCGATATGGTGGGTACCGCTGTAATTGACCGGGTCGAGGGTTTTGAGCTCTTTCTCGTTGATCCGCCCCATGTAGCCGACCGAGTGCGCAAAGTGCGGGCCTTGCGGGTAATGCCGCACCAACTGCGCCACCACTTCCACACCCGGCAGACGGAACTGGTTCACCGCGATCCGCGCGATCTGCTCTTCGGTCAGCTCAAACAGGATCGGCACCGGCTCGAATGGCCGGCGCCCTTGCCGCATGCGCTTTTCGAAGATCACGCGGTCTTCCGGGGTCAGCTGCAGCACCTCGACGATCACGTCGAGCACCTGCTGCCAGTCGCCGGAGCGTTCGCGGGTCATGCTCAGGCTGAAGCTGGGCCGGTTATCCGCGACCACCACGCCATTGCGGTCGAATATCAACCCACGGGTCGGCGGAATCGGTTGCACATGCACCCGGTTGTTTTCCGACAGCGTGGAGTGATACTCGTACTGGATCACCTGCAGGAAATACAGGCGCGCGATCAACACCGCGATCAACCCCACCACCATGAAGGCGCCAAACACCACACGAGCGCGTACAAGACGTGCGTCTTTCTCGTGGTCCTTGATGCGGATCGGCTGGGTCATCGGGAGGGGCGCGAATTATTTGTGGTAAGGGTGCCCGGACAGAACTGTCCAGGCGCGATACAGCTGTTCACCGATCAGGATCCTTACCAACGGGTGCGGCAGCGTCAGCGCGGACAACGACCAGCGCTGGTCCGCCCGCGCACAGACTTCCGGCGCCAGCCCTTCGGGACCGCCCACCATGAAGTTGACGGTACGCGAGTCCAGGCGCCAGCGGTCCAACTCCACCGCCAGTTGCTCGGTGCTCCAGGGTTTGCCGTGCACTTCGAGGGTGACGATGCGCTCGTTGGGGCCGACCTTGGCCAGCATGGCTTCGCCTTCCTGACGGATGAAGCGCGCCACATCGGCATTCTTGCCCCGGGTATTGAGCGGTATTTCTACCAGTTCCAGCGACAGCTCGGCGGGCAGACGCTTGGCATACTCGTGCCAGCCTTCTTCCACCCACTTGGGCATGCGTGAACCGACAGCAATCAGACGCAGGCGCACAGCCGTTCCTTATTCCTGGTCTTTGTTGAGCTTGTCGAAGTGCGCGTGGCCCACTTCCGGGCTGTGGTGCTTGCCATCGGCGGCACGACTCTGCTCGGCGCCTTTCCACAGGCGCTCCAGGTCGTAGAACTGGCGAGCGTTGGAGGTCATCATGTGAACGATCACGTCGTCCATGTCCAGCAGCACCCAGTCGCTGTCGCCCTTGCCTTCTTCACCCAGCGGCTTGACGCCCTGGGCCTTGACGGCTTCGCGCACCTTGTCGAGCATCGCGCCGATCTGGCGGTTCGACGTACCGGTTGCGATGATCATGTAGTCGGTGATGCTCTGCTTGTCGCGCACGTCCAGCACCTGGATGTCCTGGGCTTTAACGTCTTCCAGGGCCGCCACGGCGACTTTTACCAGCTCTTCGCCAGCCAGCTCAGGGCCAACGTGGGCTTCAACCGGCAGCGGAGCACTTTTGAACGTGCCTTTGCGCTTAACTTTGCTTACGTCTTTGTTCGTCATATAAAACCTGTTTTGCTCGTATGTTCGGGCGCTCGCGCTACGACTGTGCGTAGATTCAAGCGCGCCTTTTCAGTTCGACGCACGGTAAAGCCCGTGCGCATCGATGTAGGCCAGGACCGCGTCAGGCACCAGGAAACGTACCGACTTCCCGCTGGCCAGCAGTTGACGGATCTGGGTGGCAGACACCGCAAGCGGGGTCTGCCAGACGAATGCAATATTCCCGTTCGGCCCGGTCAGGGCCAAGGGGTCACTTACCGACCGCGCGGCCAGCAGGTTGCGCAAGGCATCCGGCGGTTCGCTGTCGGCATCCGGGCGTTGCAAAACCAGGATGTGGCAATGCTGGAGGAGTTCCTCCCAGCGATGCCAAGAGGGCAGGCCGCAAAATGCGTCCCAGCCCAAAAGCAGAAACAACTGGTCGTCGGCGGCCAACTCGGCGCGCATCAGTTCCAGGGTGTCGACAGTGTAGGACGGTTTATCGCGCTTGAGCTCGCGATCGTCCACCACCAGCGGTGCAATGCCTTCAACCGCCAGGCGCACCATTTCCAGGCGTTGTTGCGGTGCCACCTGCGGCGTGTCGCGATGCGGCGGCCGGAAATTGGGGATCAGGCGCAGCTCGTCCATCGCCAGCGCGTCCGCCACTTCCAGGGCACTGCGCAAATGGCCGATGTGCACGGGGTCAAAGGTGCCGCCGAGCAGCCCGATGCGTTTAGCCATCAAGTGCGCACATGACCGTCGCCGAACACCACGTACTTCTCGCTGGTCAGGCCTTCCAGCCCAACCGGGCCACGGGCGTGAAGCTTGTCGGTGGAGATACCGATCTCCGCCCCCAGGCCGTACTCGAAGCCGTCGGCAAAGCGCGTCGAGGCGTTGATCATCACCGAAGCGGAATCCACTTCGTTGAGGAAGCGCCGCGCATCGCTGAAATGCTCGGAAACAATGGCGTCGGTGTGCTTGGAGCCGTAGGTATTGATGTGCTCAATGGCCTCGTCCAGGTCGTCGACCATCTTGATCGACAGGATCGGTGCCGTGTACTCGGTGTACCAGTCCAGTTCGGTCGCCTCGATCACGTCCGCGCCCAGCAGCGCACGGGTGCGCTGACATCCGCGCAGCTCCACGCCCTTGTCGCGGTAGATGGCGGCCAGCGGCGGCAGCACGCGCTCGGCGATGCCGGCGTGCACCAGCAGGGTTTCCATGGTGTTGCACGGGGCGTAGCGATGCGTCTTGGCGTTGTCGGCAATACGGATCGCCTTGTCGAGGTCGGCGGCGACGTCGATGAACACGTGGCACACGCCGTCCAGGTGCTTGATCACTGGCACCTTGGCATCGCGGCTGACGCGCTCGATCAGGCCCTTGCCGCCGCGCGGCACGATCACGTCGACAAATTCTGGCATCGTGATCAGCGCGCCGACGGCAGCGCGGTCGGTGGTTTCCACCACTTGCACCACTTCAGCGGGCAGCTCGGCCACGGCCAGGCCTTGCTGGATACATGCCGCAATGGCTCGATTGGAATGGATGGCCTCGGAACCGCCACGCAGGATGGCGGCGTTGCCGGACTTGAGGCACAGGCTCGCGGCGTCGATGGTCACGTTCGGACGCGACTCATAAATGATGCCGATCACGCCCAGGGGCACGCGCATCTTGCCGACCTGGATGCCGGACGGCAGGTAACGCATATCGCGGATTTCACCGATGGGGTCAGGCAGCTTGGCCACCTGACGCAGGCCTTCGATCATGTCGTCGATACGTGCCGGGGTCAGCGCCAGGCGGTCCAGCAGGGCCGGCTCCAGGCCATTGGCGCGGCCGTTGGCCAGGTCCAGCTCATTGGCGGCGGCGAGCCCTGTGCGCGAAGCATCCAGCGCATCGGCGGCGGCCAGCAGTGCACGGTTCTTCTGCGCGGTGCTCGCACGGGCGATCAATCGCGAGGCCTGACGGGCAGCGCGACCCAGGCGGGTCATGTAGTCAAGAACGGACTCAGTCATGGGTCGGAAAGTCTTGGCAAAGAGGAAAGCGGCAGATTATAGCCGTGACGCCGCCTGACTGACAGCGGTGAGGGGCGGATGGTCGAAATGAACTGTAAAAACCTTGTGTTCAGCGGTAATTAAGGCGGGAGTTGTTATGATTCCGTCACATTTAGCCTTATTTACCCTTACCGCCATGCCCAGCTTATCGCCGCAACTCCCCGCCAGCGCCCTGCCCGACAGCTTCTTCGACCGCGACGCGCAGATGCTTGCGCAGCAATTGCTCGGGAAAATAATCCGCCATCGCGTCGGTGACATCTGGCTTTCGGCGCGGATTATTGAAACCGAAGCGTATTACGCGGCCGAAAAGGGCAGCCACTCTTCATTGGGTTACACAGAAAAGCGTAAGGCTTTGTTTCTGGACGGCGGTCACATCTACATGTACTACGCCCGCGGCGGCGATTCCCTGAATTTCAGCGCACACGGGCCCGGCAATGCCGTGCTGATCAAATCGGCGTATCCGTGGGTCGACGCGTTGTCCGGCCCGGCCAGCCTGGCGCAAATGCTGTTGAACAACCCGAATCCCGACGGCAGCCCGCGCCCGTCCCACAAGCTGTGCGCCGGCCAGACCCTGCTGTGCAAAGCCCTGGGGCTCAAGGTGCCGATGTGGGATGCCAAGCGCTTCGACCAGGAACTGCTCTACGTCGAAGATGTGGGCCAGACGCCGAACCAGATCATCCAGACCACGCGCCTGGGTATTCCGATCGGTCGCGATGAACACCTGATGTACCGCTTCGTCGATGCTGGCTATGCGCCTTATTGCACACGGAACCCGTTGCGCAGGGGCCAGGTCGAAGGCCGCGACTATTTTTTGATTTGAATTGAATTCACGTTGAACCCTGCGGCAAGCCAGCTCCCACAGTTGATCCCCAGTGTTTCCAAGTATGTTATGCATTGACGGAGTGGATTGTATGGGCCAATGGCTCGATAGCATTACCGGCTGGTTAACCCTGAACCCCGAATGGCTGGCAGTGGCGGTATTTGTCGTCGCCTGCGTGGAATGCCTGGCCATCGCCGGCCTGATCGTGCCGGGCACGGTATTGTTGTTCGCCATTGCGGCGCTCGCCGGCAGCGGCGCGCTGTCACTGAGTGAAACCTTGCTGCTGGGCTTCCTCGGCGGGTTGTTGGGTGATGGGGTTTCCTACTTCCTGGGGCGACATTTCCACCAGAACATCAGGCGCCTGCCCGGCCTGCGCCAGCACCCGGAATGGATGAATGGCGCCGAAACCTACTTCCACAAGTACGGCATCGCCAGCCTGCTGGTGGGACGTTTCATCGGCCCGCTGCGCCCTATGCTGCCGATGGTGGCCGGGATGTGCGACATGCCCTTCCCGCGCTTCGCGATCGTGAGTGTCGTGGCGGCGGCGGGCTGGTCAGTGGCGTATCTGTTACCGGGCTGGGCGACCGGCGCCGCCTTCCGCCTGCCATTGCCCGAAGGGTTCTGGCCCGAGGCGGCGGTGGTCGCGGGGTGCCTCGCGGTGGTGATCGGGCTGAGCCTGAACAGCAGCCTGCGCGGCCATCGTCGCGCCACCTTGTGGATTGGTTGCGCCAGCCTGGTGCTGTTGATTGCGCTGTTTATCGGCTACCACTCGCTGGATAACTTCGACCACGGCCTGAGCGCCCTGGTGCAGGAACACCGCAGCCCCTGGCTGGACGAAGTGATGGTGCGCATCACCCAGTTGGGCGAATTCAAGAAGATGTTCGTGGCCAGCGCCCTCTTTACCGGCCTGCTGCTGCTGGCGCGGCAATGGCGGCATGCGCTGTTTGTCGGCGTAACGCTGGCCGGGGCTGCGGTGATCAACACCGGGACCAAGCTGTTTTTCGCGCGTGGCCGCCCGGAAATCCTGACAGACCCCTTGACCAGTTTCAGCATGCCCAGCGGCCACGCGTCCGGCGCGTTCGCGTTTTTCCTGGCCCTGGCGGTACTGGCCGGGCGCGGCCAACCCACGCGGCTGCGCCTGACCTGGATGCTGCTGGGTTGTATTCCCGCGGCATTCATCGCGCTGTCGCGGGTTTACCTCGGCGCCCATTGGCCCACCGACATTCTCGCCGGCACGCTGCTGGCCATGACGGTGTGTGCGTTCAGCCTGGGCATCAGCGAATACCGAAGCCCGCTGCCGGCCATGTCGCAAAAAGTTTGGTGGCTGCTGCTCCCGGCGCTGGTGGCGGTGCTGAGCTTTATCGCACTGGTCGGCACATCGCACGCGCTGCTGCGCTACGCCTATTAAATTGTAGTGAGCGGGCTTGCCCCGCGCTGGGGGGCGAAGCCGCCCCAATAAAGGCACCGCCGAACTCCAGGTAGAACCAGGTCGCCTCGGTTGGGGCGGCTGCGCCACCCAGCGCGGGGCAAGCCCGCTCACTACAAGTCCCATCAGGTAAACAGCTCGCCCTGCAGCTCATCAAGCAGCATCTGGATCGCATCCAGGCGCTGCTGCGGGTCGTCGAGCTGCAGCAGGTCGATCTTGTCGGCCTCGGAGAAGGGCAACAGATATGCCAGCTGATGCCCCAAGGCGTGTTGCCCTTGGGCATGGGCGTCCATGTCCAGCGACGCCACCATGGGGTGTTCGGCCAAGGCCTGGAGCAGCGCCAGCAGGTCAGCGTCCTCTTCTTCCAATGGCCGGTCCGGCGCCTCTTCGAGCCATTGCACCTCGGCCACCAGCAATTGGTCCTTCTGCACGCCCGCATCGCGCACACGAAACCGGCGACCGCCTTCGACGCGAATCCCCAGCAGGCCGTTGTCCTGTTGCTTGAAGTCGCGAATCAGCGCTTCGCAGCCAACCAGCGCATAGCCGTCCGGCGCCTGGCCCACTTCCGTGCCGTCGAGGATGCACACCACGCCGAAGCTTTCGCCCTTTTTCATGCAGCGGCTGATCATGTCCAGGTAGCGCGCCTCGAACAGTTGCAGGTCGAGGGTGCAGCCAGGGAACAGCACGGTATTGAGCGGGAACAGCGCCAGACTCATAAAGGTTTCCTTAAACCCGGTTTAAACGATCACCGACACGGCCAGCGGCAGGAACACCGCCGTGGCCACGCCCATCAGACTCATCGCCAACGCCGCAAAGGCGCCGCACTCTTCGCTTTCCTGCAGGGCGACCGAGGTGCCGACGGCGTGGGCCGTCATGCCCAGGGCCATGCCGCGCGCCTCAACGCTGTTCACATCCAAGCGTGAAAGCAGCGCCGGGCCGACCATCGCGCCCACCACCCCGGTGATCAGCACAAACACCGCCGCCAATGCCGCGACGCCGCCGATCTGCTCGGCCACCAGCATGGCGATCGGCGACGTGACCGACTTGGGCGCCATGGTCATCAACATCCTGTGCTCGGCGCCGAACCACCACCCCAGCAGCACACACAGGCCGGTAGCCAGCACCCCGCCTACCACCAGCGTAGTAAAAATCGGCCAGAACAATTGCCGAATACGCCGCAGGTTCAGATAAAGCGGCACGGCCAGCGCCACTGTCGCCGGGCCCAGCAGGACGCCCATGATCTCGGTGCTCTTGCGGTATTCGGCATAGCTCAGGCCACAGGTCACCAGCACGCCGATCACCAACAGCATGGAGACCAGCACCGGTTGCAGGAAGATCCAGCGGGTCTTCTCAAACCCTGCCAGCACCAGTTGATAGGCGCCGAGGGTAATGCCGATGCCGAACAACGGATGATGAATCACCGCCGTCCACGCACCCTGCCAGTCGAAGATCATTGATCCCCCTCCTTGCGCTTGACCAAGTGCTGCATCAGCACGCCGACAAAGCCCATGGCGATCACCAGCGACAGGACCAGTGCACCGACGATGGCCCAGAAGTCTGCGGCAATGTCCTTGGCGTACACCATCACCCCGACCGCCGGCGGCACCAGCAGCAACGGCAGGTAACGCAACAGGCTGCTGGCCGCCAGGCTCAACGGTTCGCCGACTTCGCCCTTCCAGACCAGAAAGCCCAGCATCAATAACAGGCCGATGATCGGCCCCGGCAACACCGGCAACAGCAAATGATTGATCGCCGTACCGATCAGTTGAAACAGCACCAGCCAGGTCAGGCCACGTAACAGCATCCGTCGTTCCCCTTCAAGACTCGCACGCATTATAAGCACGCCCGACCTATGCGTCGGCATTCGCCAAAAGCATGGTGGGTTGACCGGACCCAATGGCCATGATGATCTACATGGGTTCTCTGTCACCCACAACAACTGATGAACCAAGGAGAGACGCAATGCCTTCTGTACCCGTAGCGCAGCTCAAAGATTACGTCGGCAAGGAACTGGGACGTTCCGAATGGCTCACCATCGACCAGGCACGCATCAACCTGTTCGCCGAAGCCACGGGCGATCATCAGTTCATCCACGTCGACCCGGTCAAGGCCGCGCAAACGCCGTTCGGCAGCACCATCGCCCACGGTTTCCTTTCGCTGTCGCTGATGCCCAAGCTGATGGAAGACATCCTGATCATGCCCGAAGGCCTGAAGATGGCGGTCAACTACGGCCTGGACAGCGTGCGCTTCATCCAGCCGGTAAAGGTTGACTCCAAGGTGCGCCTGAACGTGACCCTCACCGACGTGACCGAGAAAAAACCTGGCCAATGGCTATTCAAGGCCACCGCCACCCTGGAGATCGAAGGCCAGGAAAAGCCCGCTTACATCGCCGAGTCGTTGTCCCTCTGCTTCGTGTAGGGCCGTGCCTGTGGTGAGGCGATAAACCTTGCCACAGCGTATGTAAATTTATGTATGAAACTCGCAGCTGCGGCATACTCGGCGCTCAATTATCCGGATCCCGCTATGCGCCCACTCGCTCCCCTTGCCCTTGCCCTGTTGCTCACCGCTTGCGGAGACGGCGAATCACTGTTGCCGCCCGACGCGCGTCTGCCTGATGGCGGGCGCTACCGGGGCGACGTGGTCGATGGCTTGCTGCAAGGCCAGGGTCGCGTGGACTATCCCAATGGCAGTTGGTATGCCGGGCAGTTCGACAAGGGCCAATGGCACGGCCAGGGCGAGTGGCATGGCAGCAACGGCGAAGTCTACAAGGGCCAGTTCAAGCAGGGCCTGTTTGATGGCCAGGGCAGCCTGACCACCGCGGGCAGCGAGTATGTGGGCGGGTTCAAGAACGGACGACGCAACGGCGAAGGCACCCTCAAAGAGGGGAAGATGACGTATCGCGGCGAGTTCAAGGATGACCAGTACTCCGGCCTCGGTCGCCTGGAGTTGGCCGACGGCAGCCAGTACCAGGGCCAGTTCGCCCACGGCAAGCCCAATGGCGAAGGCCAGCGCAACGATGACAGCGGCAATCAGTTCAGCGGCCATTTCGTCGATGGCCAACTGGAAGGTAACGGCACGTTCAACAGCGCCGATGGCGACATCTATGTCGGCCAGTTCAAACAGAACCAGCTCAACGGCAAAGGTCGCTATGAGAACGCCGATGGCGACGTCTGGATCGGCCAGTTCAAGGAAGGCGCGCTCAGCGGCAAGGGCGAGTTGATTGGCGTCGACGGCAGCCACTATGTCGGTGAGTTCAGCGATTGGCGCTTCAGCGGCGAAGGCCGCTTGAACCTCACCGACGGCAGCTTCTATATCGGCGGCTTCGACGGCGACAGCTACCAGGGCAAAGGCACCCTGGTGCTTACCGACGGCACCGTACAGGCCGGCACTTGGGTCAACGGCATGCGCGTGCGAGACGCTGACGGCAGCTTGTTGCCCGACCCGCTGGAAATCGGCGTGCTGGCCCAGGGCCGCCTGCTGGATGCGGCCCTGATCGCCGTGCCCGCCTCCACGCCTGCGGTGGAGCTGTACACCCTGGCCGTGGCCGGCGACGGCAAACAAAGCGTGTTCCTGCGCGAGGCCGATTACGTCAGCAACCTGCTCGCTACCCGTTTCGGCGCACGCGGGCAGGTTCGCCTGGTCAACCACCGCGACCACATCACCGACCGCCCGCTGGCCACGCGCGAAAGCCTGCGTCGCGCCGTGCAAACCCTGGCCGAACGCACCGGCCCGGAAGACTTGGTGTTTATCTACATGACCAGCCACGGCACCCACGAGCACGAATTGGTGCTGGACCAACCGCGCATGGAACTGGCCGACCTGCCGGCCGATGAGCTGGCCGCCGTGCTGGCGCCGCTGAAGAACCGCGACAAGATCGTGGTGATTTCGGCCTGCTACTCCGGTGGTTTCATCCCGGCCTTGAAAGATGAGCGCACCCTGATCATGACCGCCTCCCGGGCCGACCGCGTGTCCTTCGGCTGCTCGGAGGAAGCCGATTTCACCTACTTCGGCGACGCCCTCTTCGCCCAGGCCTTCAACCAGACCGACGACTTGCAGCAAGCCTTCAAGCTGGCGCAACTGCATGTGGCCGAACGCGAACAGGCGGACAACTTCGAAGCCTCTGAACCGCAGATCTGGGCCCCAAAGGGCGTCATCGCCCATTGGCAATTATTACGCAAGCAGCAGGCACGTAAGGCGCTCGAAAGCGTCTCAATGAATAGCAAGGAAGCCAAAGGCAACTAAGCTGTAACCTGTAACAAGGGGGAAACACCATGTACCTGACGCCTCAGCATATCCTGCTTGCCGGAGCTTCCGGCCTTACCGGCGAACACCTGCTCGATCGCCTGCTCAACGAACCCACCGTCACCCGCGTGCTGGCACCGAGTCGCAAACCGCTGGCCGAACACCCGCATCTGGAAAACCCGGTCGGAGACCCTGCGGTGATTCTGCCGCAACTGACCGGCCGGGTGGACATCGCCTTCTGCTGCCTGGGCACCACCATTAAACAAGCGGGCTCCGAAGCCGCCTTTCGCGCCGTCGACCTGGACCTGGTCGTGGCCTTCGCCAAGCGTGCGCGGGACATGGGTGCGCGGCACCTGATCGTGATCAGCGCAATCGGTGCCGATCCGAAATCCTCGATCTTCTACAACCGCGTCAAAGGGGAAATGGAAGAGGTGCTCAAGGCCCAGGATTGGCCACAACTGACCATCGTGCGGCCTTCGCTGTTACTGGGGGAACGGCTGGAACCGCGCCTGGCCGAGCAACTGGCCGGGCCACTGTCACGGCTGATTCCAGGCAAGTACCACGGCATTGAAGTGTGCGAACTGGCCCGGGCCATGTGGCGGCTGGCGCTGGAGGAACAGGATGGGGTGCGGGTGGTGGAATCGGATGAACTGCGCAAGCTGGGCAAATGATTTTGAGGTGGCTATGCTGGCCTCATCGCGGGCAAGCCCGGCTCCCACATTTGATCGGGTTCACACAGCTCAAATGTGGGAGCTGGCTTGCCTGCGATGAAGCCGGCACAGGCAATACACGTCTATAGACCGCCGGTGGCGTTGAAGCCAACCCCAATCACCGTCAGCACCGACAAGGGCAACAGCAGCGTGTCGAGCAACGCACTCGCCGGCAGATCAAGGCCCGGATAGCTCGGCGCCTCGGCACCAAACCTGTCCTTGGCGCAGCAACCGCCATTCATTGCATACAGATCCAGGCGCGTGCCGGCATACACCACCGGCGCATTCGGCTGTGCCGCGTCCAGCGTGCGCACGGTGGCGCACCCCGTCAGATGCAACGCCAATACCGCCGACAGGACCTTATTCATCATTGCTCAAATGGTGTTCGCCCCAGCGCGGCAGCATATCCTGGGGGATGTTCAGCAGGTTGAGAATGCGCGCCACCACAAAGTCCACCAGGTCATCGATGGTTTGCGGCTGGTGATAAAACCCTGGCGAGGCCGGCAGGATCGTTACGCCCATGTTCGACAACTTGAGCATGTGCTCCAAGTGAATGCTCGAGTACGGCGCTTCACGCGGCACCAGGATCAACTGGCGGCGCTCCTTCAAGGTTACGTCCGCCGCGCGTTCGATCAAGTTGTTGCAGGCACCGGTGGCAATCGCCGACAAGGTCCCGGTGGAACACGGCACCACCACCATCGCGGCCGGCGCACCGGAGCCGGAGGCCACGGGCGACATCCAGTCTTCCTTCCCGTAAACCTTGATCTGCCCCGCCGCCGCACCGGTGTATTCGGTCAGGAAGGCCTGCATCATCTGCACCTTGGGCGGCAGCGCCACGTCGGTCTCGGTCGCCATCACCAACTGCGCAGCCTTGGAAATCAGGAAGTGCACCTCACGGTCTTCGCGCACCAGGCAATCGAGCAGGCGCAGACCATAGGGCGCGCCGGATGCACCGGTCATCGCCAGGGTGACGCGTTCCGGGCCGCTCATTTAAGCGCCTCGGCCAATTTGCCGTGCAGGCCGCCGAAGCCGCCGTTGCTCATGACCACCACGTGCGTGCCAGGCGTGGCCAAGCGCTTGACGTGTTCGATGATGCCTTCGATGGAATCACACACGGTGGACGGCACCGTGCACAGCGCTGCAATCGCCGGCAGGTCCCAGCCGAGATTGGCCGGCGCGTACCACACCACCTGGTCGGCATCGTCGACGCTTTGCGGCAAGCCATCGCGATGGGCGCCCAACTTCATGGAGTTGGAACGCGGCTCGACAATCGCAATGATCGGCGCATCGCCGACACGCTTGCGCAAGCCATCCAGGGTAGTCGCGATCGCCGTCGGGTGGTGGGCAAAGTCGTCGTAGATGGTAATCCCGTTCACGTCGGCGACTTTTTCCATGCGCCGCTTCACGCTCTTGAAGGCGCTGAGCGCGGCAATGCCCATGGACGGCACCACGCCCACATGCCGTGCGGCAGCCAACGTGACCAACGCATTGGCAACGTTGTGCTGGCCGGTCATGTCCCACTCGACAATGCCTTGGGCCTGGCCTTCGAACAGCACTTCAAAGCGGGAACCGTCTTCACTGAGCAGGTTGACCTGCCACTGCCCGCTCACGCCGGTGGTTTGCACCGGGGTCCAGCAGCCCATCTCGATCACGCGCTGCAACGCGGGCTCGGTGGTCGGGTGGATCACCAGGCCCTCACTTGGAATGGTGCGCACCAAGTGGTGGAACTGACGCTCAATGGCCGGCAGATCGGGGAAGATGTCCGCGTGATCGAACTCAAGGTTGTTCAGGATGGCCGTGCGGGGTCGGTAGTGGACAAACTTGGAACGCTTGTCGAAAAAGGCACTGTCATATTCATCCGCCTCGATCACGAAGAACGGCGTACCGCCCAGGCGCGCCGACACCGAGAAGTTCTGCGGCACACCGCCGATCAGGAAACCCGGGCTCATCCCCGCATGCTCCAGCACCCAGGCCAGCATGCTGCTGGTGGTGGTCTTGCCGTGGGTGCCGGCAACCGCCAGCACCCAGCGGCCTTGCAGCACGTGGTCCGCCAGCCATTGCGGGCCGGACACATAAGGCAAGCCTTTATTGAGCACGTATTCGACGGCTGGGTTGCCGCGCGACATGGCGTTGCCGATCACGACCAAGTCCGGGACCGGGTTGAACTGCGAGGGATCGTAGCCTTGGGTCAGCTCAATGCCCTGTGCCTCGAGTTGCGTGCTCATGGGCGGGTAGACGTTGGCATCGGAGCCCGTCACGTGATGGCCCAGTTCTTTGGCAAGCACTGCCATCGACCCCATGAACGTGCCGCAAATACCGAGAATATGAATGTGCATAGTCGACCTCGTAAAACATCGAGGCAGGTTAGCGCAGGGAGGGGCAAATCGCACCCTTTATGCGTCAGCGTGCCGAGCGAAGTGCGCCGGTGCCTATCGCTCGGCAGCGCTTGCTCAGGCGAGGATTGCAGCCTGTTCTTCGCGTTCACTGTGCTTGATCGCTGCCAGAATTCGCAGCTTGTCGTAGGACTCCGTCATGCGTTCCAACTTCTTCTTCAACAGATCAAGGCGCCCCTTTGCGTCTTCAGGGATTTTTTCGCCAGGTTTGTAGGGTTTGAACACAATGTCGTTCTGCCGCGCGGCTTTCTTCAAGTGATGCTCCGCAGTGCCAAGCAACTTTTCCAGGTTATTCAAACGTCCGGCGTCATCTTTTGGCCAACTTTCATTTTTGGTGAACACACTGCTGGTATCGCCGAGCATAAACATCACCGCGGACGCCATGCCCAGTACCGTGCTCTCCACTTCGTCCAAACGCGTGCCGAGCGAGTCCGGAGCCGTTGCCGCTTCAGCGGACGTGGATTTGGACTGAGCGGCAGCACCCGGCAAAAACGGCGGCGGCAACACCCCCGGCGCATAGTTCGCCTTGATTGACTCGCCCGCGGCCACGGAGCCGGCATAGGCGCCCACATTGATCGGCGCACTGACCAGCCCGGTAATGCCGGCACTGATAAAGGCGTCACGGGCCACGCGGCTGGCATTGGGCCCCGTAGAGATTACGCCGGACTTGACCAGGCTTTCGGCATCGATCAGTCGCTTGGTGGCCTCGGCCACACTGATCGGCGCCTGCTTTCGCAGGTTGGCCATGATCAACTCGTCATTCGCCTTGACCTTGTTGGCGTGGATGACCGTCTGCCCGACATCTTTGAGCTTGCTGCCTGGCGGCGTCAGCGCTGAGCCTGGCTTGAATGAAGGGCCGGGCTTGGGCTTGGGCGCGGAAGGGAGGCTCGCGGCAGGTTTGTTTCCAAACCCGAAAGACAGGCTTTTGCCCTTGCCAAACAGGCCTCGTTTGCTGCGCACCAACGGTGGGGCGGCAGGCACCTCTTGGGGCCCGGCGTGTTCAGAGGTGTCTTGGATATGTGGGGATTGTTGAGGAATGAAAGCCCTTGTGGCGGTTGGAGTAATCATCGTGTTCACCCAGATGGTTGTTATTGTTTGGAAACACCGTAAGCAGTTGCCCCCATTGAGTGAGCAACTGCTTACGAGCGGTTCCGTCGGAACAACCCACGTCGATGTGTACGATACGAGCGTTACGGCGCTAAACAACGCACCGTTCACCCAGGTTTGGTGAATAACCGGGGCCACTCAAGACTGAGCGTTCTTAACCAGCCTGGTAGTATCGCGCGACTGTTCGACGGCCTTGCGGTTCTGCTCTTCAACTTGCGATGAAGGCGTTGGGGCAGTACCGGGCCTGGCTTGAATATCCTGGTGCTCTTGTTGGGACTCTTTGAAAGAACTCCCATCTTTTATAGATACAGCCGTGCCTTGGCGAAGGTCGCGCAAGTCCTGCACGTTAGTCGGTGTGAAACCTTTCAACGCAGTGCCGTACGGCGACATGGTCTTGGGGTCCAGGGCGTACCACTTGCCGTTTTGTTGCGTGGCCAGTACGGATACCGGCGCACCATCTCCGCCTAATCGCCGATAAGTACCATCGGCGATGGTCTGCTTGTAGCCCCCCTGAGGAATATTCCAACTGCCGCTGCGCCCGCTGAGATTACGCGCCTTGTCAAACAAGGAAAACTTGACCGACGGCAACGATTTGACAACGGTTTTGCCTAGTTTGAACACACCTTTACCCGCGTCATAAATGCTTCCGAAAGGGTTGGCGGCCTTGAGGCCTGCCTTGGCAAAACCTTTGATAAAACCCAACGCTGACCCGAGTCCCTTGGCCCCGATTTTAGCGCCTGCATAGCCGCCCTTGAAGCCGGGAACGATCAAACCGAGAAAGTCCAACAGCCCGTAGACAACCGCATCATGCTTGTTACCCTCAACAATGCTTTTAATGAAATTATGAAAGGGAACAAGGCCTAACAGGAAGTTAGTGAGAAACTTGCGCTGAGCTTCAACTTTCTCGCGCTCAGTGACGCCACGCGCGCTCTTTCTGAACTCATTTACAGCATTGCTATACATGGAAGTGACCCCCTTGGCTAACTCCTCCGATCTCGCCGATAGCTCCTTTGTGCCAAGAGCGGAATGCGACTCGGGCAAAGCCTCGAGTGATTTTGCTGTCTGGTGATTCTCCTTGAGTTCGTAAAACTTATCGCCAACAGTCAAGCCGTAACGGGTTCGACGATAACCTCCACCGTCCTTACGCCTGCGGACACTGACGTTTATGTTCCACCCTTCAGGAGCACCAGGAAAGGGCTCGCCCGCCTTGATGATTTTGCCCAGCGTAGGCGAGAACACATACTTGACCACTTTCCCCTCATGATGAGTCTCGAAGAGAACTGCGCCGACGCCAAAGAGTTTGAAGACAGGATGCTCATCACTGCCTTCGGGGAAAGGGGAGAAACTGGAAGCGTTCAAGTGGTGGACAACGACACTACCGCGCTCAAACCTCTCCCGCTCCTCCGCTGGCAATTGCGACAATTGATACTGGAAGTTCACGCCTGCCGCCTTGCTCAAATTGTCGGTATATTGATCAAAGGCCTCGTCAAACTTTTTTTGTGCGCTCTCCAACTTAGAGAAGCCACTTGCAAAAGCGCCTATGTAGGCCTCATGACTGTTAGAGTCCCAATGATACGACCTCAGTTCACCCGACATATAAATATCAAGCAAAGAGTATCGGCTATCGTCGCGGGATGGCTGACCAGAACGCCGGAAAACCTTTTTTTCAAAGAGGTGAGCTTTTTCTTCACCATATACCCGCTTTAATTCAGCCAGCGCTACATCCTTGCGCGTCGGCATCGTAGCGGCGAGTGATTCGACGGTGCTGATCAAGCGCTCGGCCTGCGCTTGCATGGCAGCGAATACGCGCTCTATGGTCTCAGGGCTGTAATTGCCGTCCTTGCTTTCCTCAATGACGCCATTGGCAATACCCCAGTCGATGACCGATGTCATGGCAGCCAGTTGCACCTGGTGGTGTCCTGCTTCTGTAACAGGCTCAAGAGCGTCATGCTGCATGATCTCGGCGTAGGTTTTACCAGCCGTTGAACCCGGTGTGTCCTGCTCACGACGCGACACCGCCGCACTAAAGGCGGCCCATTGCTGTGAACCATAAACCAGATTGGGAGGCACATCCTTGGCCAGGAACTCCGGAGCAGACATTGCCAGCAGTTGATAGGCTCCGGCTTTAGCCATGTCCCGACCCACTCGGCCTTCCATATGATCCTGGAACCGTTCGACGATATCCGCTGGCGTCCTGCCAACGTTGTCTCGCTGACGCAGGTTATACCCGGCCAAATTATTGCGTTCCTGGCCTCCAGCCGGATCTGCCTCCAGCCCCAATGCGGCGAGCAACGCTTCCTGACCGCTGGAGGGGGTGGGCAACGCGCCAATTGCTTCCTGCAACTGCTTGCCTAATGCCCGGGCTTGAGGCGTATTGATCAAAGCGTTTAAAAACGCCTGAGGATCCGTCTCGGCCAACGCTCTCTGTGATTCTGAGAGCGCACGCGCCAGATAATTGAAAAGCGATTGAGTACGCCCCGATGAATCAACTCGAACCTGTGTTTGCTGGACTTTCCAGGCGCTGACGGTTTCGTTTATTTTCTTCTGTTCCTCCTCGCCCAATGGCACCGCCTTGCTCAACAATCCTCCATAGTTGGCTTGTGCCGGTGCACTCAAAGGCGGCGTGAACAATGTGAGTTCCAGATTGGCAAGCGCCTGCGATGTGGTTGGAACTTGCAAGCCATAGGCAGCCAGCAATTGCTTGAGGTTCATCGTAACGGGCTGCGTTTGCGCTGCGCTCCAAAGTACGGAGTGCGGCGCGATCTCCACGGTGATGGATTCCAGATCCGGCTTAACGCCAGGCGTTTCAATCTGTTTTTTTAAAGCACCAAGCAAGTTATGTCGTGTGTCGGCTTCGCCCGTTTTGCGCAAAATATCGGCAGGCACGTGATGGTCAGGCAATGCCCCTGGACCTGGGCCATAGAGAAATTGTTGAACGACGTTCGAATCGACCGTGTTCGCCCCGGACGCGTCAGATTTAAAAACATCATGACGGCTCAAGATGCCATAAGGCGTCATTTTTTTACCGATGGTCATCACATTGTCAAACAACTCTTTGCCGCCTGGAATACTGTCTAATTCAGCGGAGTCCCTGGTTATTTTTACGCGCCCGCCGTCCAACCAGATCTCACCTTTGTTGGGGTCAATATGAGAGAACGAACCACGCCCACCAAAAATCTCCTCCAGACGCTTGAACGCCGTAGAATTGATCACCTGCTTCAGTGCTTCAAGCCAGCGCCCCAATGTGGACTCTGCTGGAACGGGTATACGCGCGCCTGGTGCATGTCGCGCAATGGAATCTTGCTTCAATCGAGCATCGGCAGCCGCTCGGGTAGCCTCGGAGTCATCTGCCGCGCTGCTCCCACTTATTATGGGCGGGGCAGAGTTCGCGTTAATATCTTCCTGAGGGAAGTTACTTTTCGCCGAGCCAAAGCGCGCCGAACCTGGATTAAGCACAGTCATATTTTATCTCTATCATGGTTTCGATGAACAGCTCGTAAACGCAACTGAATGCACAGCGCGAATGATGGGCAACTTTTTATAAACCGATCAGGCCCAACGCCCATTCAATGACAATAAGCGCTACACCTGACAACCAATCATTCGAACACTCAAACTGGCGAGCTATTTAAAATCCCTTGTAAGATGAGCGCAAACCAGCTGACCAACAAACTAACCAGACAGTGCTCGATATTGAAGAGAGACGCCCCGACTCTCGACTTATTATGTGGCTATCGCCAACCAAGCAGTTCCTCGACAAACAAGGCATTCAGCCATTTTATCGATTGAATATAACTAACACCCCTATAGAGCACGCCTATAACTGATAACTAGTCCGTTAAGCCATGCTTGCATGGCCACTTAATTATTAGAGGGCATAACTCCATGCTTGCGCAACTTGCGGTACAGCGTATTGCGGCTGACCCCCAGTTGCTCAGCGGTCCGGGTCATGTGCCAGCGCTGCTCTTCCAGAGCGTTCAGCAATGTTTTACGCTCAGCCTCGTCCAGAGGCGAGGTACTCACGGGGATGACGGGTGTACGCACATTCGCAGGTAAATCGCTGACTGCAATGCGCCCCTCTTCAGTCAACGCGACCAATGTGCGCAACACCATGCGTAATTGCCGCACATTGCCCGGCCACGCATACGCGAGCAGTGCCTCCCGCGCTGCAGCCTCCATTGTGACGGCCTGCCCTGCGGCCTCTTGAGCCAGTAAAAACTCCAGCAATTGCGTTTTATCAGTGCGTTCGCGCAGCGCAGGCAGTTGCACCTCCAACCCGTTGAGCCGGTAGTACAAATCCTCGCGGAAGCTGCCAGCCTGAACGCGCTCCAGCAAGTGGCGGTGAGTCGCGCTGATGATCCTGACGTCCACCGCCTGCGGCGCGCCGCCGATGGGCACCACCAGGCGATCTTCCAGCACCCTTAGCAGACGGGTCTGCAAGGCAAAGGGCATGTCGCCGATTTCATCCAGAAACAAGGTACCGCCATCCGCCTGCTGTAACTTGCCGCGCATGCCTTCTTTGAGCGCGCCGGTAAAACTGCCGCCGCGATAACCAAACAGCTCGCTTTCAATCAGGTTCTCCGGGATGGCAGCGCAGTTGAGGGCCACGAAGGCATTGTCGGCACGCGAACTGGCTTGATGCACGGCCTTGGCGAAGGCCTCCTTGCCACAGCCGGTTTCGCCATTGATCAGCAGCGGCACATCACGCTCGAACACTTTCAGCGCCCGGCGAAAATCAACCTGCAGTGCGGGATCGCCCAGGCAGATGCCAGGCAGGTGCGGCGCGTCAACCTTGGCCCGAGGCATGGGCACGCTGCGCGGCTGCCCGCGCAAGGCAGCGAATAGCGGCCGGCCGTCACGGGTGCGCAACGGCCAACTGGCGGTGGCCTGGGCACTGGCACGGTCGAGCAACTGGTCGAGGGAGCTGTCGAAAAACGCCTCCACCGACTGCCCGACCAGACTGCTGCGCACCTGTCCCAGCAGGTTCAGCGCACTCTGGTTGACCGCGCACACGCGCCCTTCGCCGTCAAACGCCAGCAGTCCCTCACTGAACAGGCCCACCGATTCTGCCTGCAGGTGAAAACGCAGCAGCCAATGGTTTTCGAAGTGACGCAGGAAGTAGCAACTTTCGATCATCTTCGCCGACAGGTTCACCAGCGCCATGGTATGGAACTGGCTCTGGCGCGACACCGCTTCGCGCGCCGAGGACACATCCAGCACCGCCAGCAGGTCGCCATGGGGGTCGAACACCGGGCTTGCCGAACAGGTCAACCCGGTGTGGCGGCCGCGAAAGTGCTCATCGCGATGAATAGTCAGGGACTGGCGCTCCACCAGGCAGGTGCCGATGCCATTGGTGCCTTCGCAGGCTTCGCTCCAATCGGCGCCCAGCCACAGCCCGGCGCGCTCGAAGATCTTGCGCTCGGACGGCGCGGTGACGCAGTTGAGGATCACCCCGCGCGCATCGGTCAACAGCACGGCATGCCCCGCACCCGAGAGCTGTTGATGCAGGCTGTTCATCTCACTGCCGGCGATGTGCAGCACCTGTTGCAAGCGTTCGCGGCTTTCCAGCAAGCGGCCATGTTCAAGCACAGTGGGCGCAAGGGTTTGCGCAGGGTCGAGGTGGTAGTCCTCCAGGCAACGCAGCCAGGAGCGGGCGATGGAGGGGTCGCTTGACGGGTCGCGGCCATGCGCCACGGTGAGCACCTGCTGGGCATGCCGGCTGAAATGATCGTTGTGCATTTCTTATTATTCTCCCTGCGTGAGAGCGCCCAGCATCCCTCAGGCATCCGGGCAATGCAATCCCGGGCCGACCCACCGGTCACTGGCTGTACCGGTCATGGCACAAACTGTCACTGTGCTTGTACCGCCTGGGTGACAGTTATGCTTTGCCACAACTCCAAACCCCTGATTTTGCTGGCCCGCCCGGCAGTGGCCCAACCTTTGCTCTACGCTTTATCAAGCGCTTTGCGCTGCGCTCCCAATAAACATAAAAGCCAGGAGATACCCACCATGCGTTACGCACACCCCGGTACTGAAGGTGCCATCGTTTCGTTCAAGGCCAAGTACGGCAACTACATCGGTGGCGAATTCGTTGCACCGGTCGATGGCAATTATTTCACCAACACTTCGCCGGTCAACGGCAAGCCAATCGCCGAATTCCCGCGCTCCACCGCCAAGGACATCGACAAGGCACTGGACGCCGCCCATGCCGCCGCCGACGCCTGGGGCAAGACCTCCGCCCAGGACCGTTCGCTGGTCCTGCTGAAAATCGCCGACCGCATCGAACAGAACCTCGAACTGCTGGCCATCACCGAAACCTGGGACAACGGCAAGGCCGTGCGTGAAACACTCAACGCCGACATCCCATTGGCCGCCGACCACTTCCGTTATTTCGCCGGCTGCATCCGCGCGCAGGAAGGCACCAGCGCCGAGATCAACGAACACACCGCGTCCTATCACTTCCATGAACCGCTGGGCGTGGTCGGCCAGATCATCCCGTGGAACTTCCCGCTGCTGATGGCCGCCTGGAAACTCGCCCCGGCCCTGGCCGCCGGTAACTGCGTGGTGCTCAAGCCGGCCGAGCAAACGCCGCTGGGCATCAATGTGCTGATGGAGTTGGTCGGCGATCTGTTGCCACCGGGCGTGCTGAACGTGGTGCACGGTTTCGGCAAGGAAGCCGGCGAAGCCCTGGCCACCAGCAAGCGCATCGCCAAGATTGCGTTCACCGGCTCCACGCCGGTGGGCTCGCACATCATGCATGCGGCAGCCGAGAACATCATTCCGTCCACCGTTGAACTGGGCGGCAAGTCGCCGAACATCTTCTTCGCCGACATCATGAAAGCCGAACCCTCGTTTATCGAAAAGGCCGCTGAAGGCCTGGTGCTGGCGTTCTTCAACCAGGGCGAAGTGTGCACATGCCCTTCCCGCGCGCTGGTGGAAGAGTCGATCTACGACGACTTCATGAAAGTGGTGATGAAGAAAGTCGAGCAGATCAAACGCGGCGACCCGCTGGACACCGACACCATGGTCGGTGCCCAGGCGTCCGAGCAGCAATTCGACAAGATCCTGTCCTACCTGGAAATCGCCAAGGGCGAAGGCGCGCAACTGCTCACCGGTGGCAAGGTCGAGAAGCTCGAAGGCGATATGGCCGGCGGCTATTACATCCAGCCGACCCTGCTCAAGGGCACCAATGAAATGCGCGTCTTCCAGGAAGAAATCTTCGGCCCGGTGGTGAGCATCACCACGTTCAAGGACGAGGCCGAAGCCCTGGCGATTGCCAACGACACCGAGTTCGGCCTGGGCGCCGGCGTGTGGACCCGCGACATCAACCGCGCCTACCGCATGGGCCGGGCGATCAAGGCGGGCCGCGTGTGGACCAACTGCTACCACCTTTACCCCGCGCACGCCGCGTTTGGCGGTTACAAGAAGTCCGGCGTGGGGCGTGAGACGCACAAGATGATGTTGGATCATTACCAGCAGACCAAGAACCTGCTGGTGAGTTACGACATCAACCCGTTGGGCTTTTTCTAACTAACTCCCCACTCTCACATTTGAAATGCAATCAAATGTGGGAGCTGGCTTGCCTGCGATAGCGGCGTGTCAGTTGGCTGTGCATTGGCTGAGACACCGCAATCGCAGGCAAGCCAGCTCCCACAGTTTCAGATTTTCATAAGTACTTGCGAACTGCATTCGGCACACAGAGGCCGAGTTAAAAACAATAACAACGAAAGGTACTTCTCCATGCCTAGCGAACCCACTGGATCCTCGGTCGACTTCGAAAAAGTCGATTCCCAATACTTCCAACAACGCGAATTGAAAAAAGGCGCCGCCGGCTGGGTGCTGCTGGTTGGCCTGGGTGTTGCCTACGTGATTTCCGGCGACTACGCCGGCTGGAACTTCGGCCTGGCCCAAGGCGGCTGGGGCGGAATGTTCCTTGCGACATTGCTGATGGCCACCATGTACCTGTGCATGTGTTTTTCCCTGGCCGAACTGTCTTCCATGATCCCCACCGCCGGCGGTGGCTACGGTTTTGCCCGCAGCGCCTTTGGCCCTTGGGGCGGGTTCCTCACCGGCACCGCTATCCTCATTGAGTACGCCATCGCCCCCGCCGCCATTGCGGTGTTTATCGGCGCCTATTGCGAGTCGCTGTTCGGTATCGGCGGCTGGATGATCTACCTGGCGTTCTACGTCATCTTTATCGGCATCCACATTTTTGGTGTCGGCGAAGCCTTGAAGCTGATGTTTGTGATCACCGCCGTGGCGGCGATTGCCTTGGGTGTATTCCTGGTGGCGATGGTGCCGCACTTCAACGTCGCCAACCTGCTGGATATTCCAGTGAGCGAAGCCAAGGGCGCCAGCACCTTCCTGCCGTTCGGCTATGTGGGTGTGTGGGCGGCGATTCCCTACGCCATCTGGTTTTTCCTCGCGGTAGAGGGTGTGCCCCTGGCGGCTGAAGAAACCAAGAACCCGAAACGCGACCTGCCGCGCGGCTTGATCGGCGCCATTGTGGTGCTGACCAGCTTTGCCCTGCTGATCCTGGTCATCGCTCCGGGTGGCGCGGGCACCAATGCCCTGGTCAAATCCGGCAACCCGCTGGTGGAAGCGCTGGCCTTGGCCTACGGCGGTTCGACCTGGATGGGCAGCTTCGTCAACCTGGTTGGGCTGGCCGGGCTGATCGCGAGCTTTTTCTCGATCATCTATGCCTATTCGCGGCAGATCTTCGCGCTGTCCCGTGCCGGCTACCTGCCGCGCAAACTGTCCCAGACCAACAAAAGCAAGGCGCCGGTGCTGGCATTGGTCATCCCCGGCATCATCGGGTTTGGCTTGTCGCTGACCGGCCAGGGTGACTTGCTGATCCTGGTGGCAGTGTTCGGCGCGACCATTTCCTATGTACTGATGATGGCCGCGCACATCACCCTGCGCATCCGTCGCCCCAAAATGGATCGCCCGTACCGTACACCGGGCGGCATCTTCACTTCGGGCGTCGCGCTGGTACTGGCCTGCGTGGCCGTAGTGGCGGGCTTTCTGGTGGATCCGCGGGTGGTGATTGGCGCCGCGATCATCTATGGAGTATTAATTGCTTACTTTGCTTTCTACAGCCGGCATCACTTGGTTGCGGGCACGCCCGAAGAGGAATTCGCGGCGATCCAGGCCGCAGAGGCCGCCCTGCACTGAATGCCGTAAACCTCGACGCGGGAGCCTTGTTTACCAGCGCCCCGCGTCATCAAGGAGACACTGTATGGCAAGCTTTTCCCACGCGGTGGGCGCACAGACCTACCGTTTCGACAGCCTCAAGGACGTGATGGCCAAGGCCAGCCCCGCGCGCTCCGGGGATTTTCTCGCCGGCGTCGCCGCGCAAAATGACGGTGAGCGGGTGGCGGCGCAAATGGTGCTGGCGAACATCCCGCTCAAACACTTTCTGCAGGAAGTGCTGATCCCGTATGAAAGTGACGAAGTCACCCGCCTGATCATCGACACCCACGACAAGCAGGCGTTTGCCGCCGTCAGCCACCTGACCGTCGGCGGCCTGCGTGACTGGCTGCTCAGCGACGCAGCCGATGAACAATCCCTGCGCGCGCTGGCGCCAGGGCTGACACCGGAAATGGCCGCCGCCGTGTCCAAGATCATGCGTGTGCAGGACCTGGTACTGGTGGCGCAGAAGATCCGCGTGGTCACGCAATTTCGCGGCACCATGGGCCTGCGCGGGCGTTTATCCACACGCCTGCAACCCAACCATCCCACGGACGAACCGGCGGGGATCGCCGCGAGCATCCTCGACGGCCTGCTGTATGGCAACGGCGACGCCATGATCGGCATCAACCCGGCCACCGACAGCACCGCCTCGATCTGCGCCATGCTGGAGATGCTCGACGCGATCATCCAGCGCTACGAGATCCCGACCCAGGCCTGCGTGCTGACCCACGTCACCACCTCCATCGAGGCGATCAACCGTGGCGTGCCGCTGGACCTGGTATTCCAGTCGATTGCCGGCACCGAAGCGGCCAATGCCAGCTTCGGCATCAGCCTGAGCCTGCTGCAGGAAGGTTACGACGCGGGCTTGAGCCTCAATCGCGGCACGTTGGGGCAGAACCTGATGTATTTCGAAACCGGCCAGGGCAGCGCCTTGTCGGCCAACGCGCACTTTGGCGTGGACCAGCAAACCTGCGAAACCCGTGCCTATGCCGTGGCGCGGCACTTCAAGCCGTTTCTGGTGAACACCGTGGTCGGTTTCATCGGCCCTGAGTACCTTTACAACGGCAAGCAGATCATCCGCGCGGGTCTTGAAGACCACTTCTGCGGCAAGTTGCTCGGCGTGCCCATGGGTTGCGACATCTGCTACACCAACCACGCCGAAGCCGACCAGGACGACATGGACACGCTGCTGACCTTGCTGAGTGTGGCCGGGATCAACTTCATCATGGGCATCCCCGGCTCCGACGACATCATGCTCAACTACCAGACCACCTCGTTTCACGACGCCTTGTACGCCCGCCAGACGCTGGGGTTGAAACCGGCGCCTGAGTTTGAACAGTGGTTGGCGAAGATGGGCATCTTCACGCAAGCCGACGGCAAGGTGCGCTTCGGCAACAGCCTGCCGCCAGCGTTCCGCCACGCCTTGGCGCAACTGGGATGAAGGAGCCGACTGTGCCACTCGACCTGCCTGACAACCCATGGCTGCAACTGCGCCGACTCACCCCGGCGCGCATTGCCCTGGGCCGCACCGGCACCAGCCTCCCCACCAGCGCGCAGCTGGATTTCCAATTCGCCCACGCCCAGGCGCGGGACGCGGTGCATTTGCCGTTTGACCATGGAGGTCTCAGCAGCCAGTTGGCCGACCGTGGCCGCGACAGCCTGTTGCTGCACAGTGCCGCCGCCGACCGCCACAGCTACCTGCAGCGCCCGGACCTGGGGCGGCGGCTCAGTGATGAGTCGGCCCAGGCCTTGCGTGATCACGCCTCGGCCAATCCCGACGGGGTGGACCTGGCGGTGGTGGTGGCCGATGGTTTATCGGCGCTGGCCGTGCATAAACATACCTTGCCGTTTCTGACACGCCTGGAAGAACACACCCACGCCGAAGGCTGGACTTTGTCGCCGGTCATTCTCGTGGAACAGGGCCGCGTCGCAGTGGCGGATGAGATCGGGCAATTGCTCGGCGCCAAAATGGTGGTGATCCTGATCGGCGAACGGCCCGGGCTCAGCTCGCCGGACAGCCTGGGCCTGTATTTCACCTACAACCCCAAAGTGGGCCTCACCGACGCCTATCGCAATTGCATCTCCAACGTGCGCCTCGAAGGCCTGAGCTACGGCATGGCGGCCCACCGTCTGCTGTACTTGATGCGAGAGGCGTGTCGCCGGCAGTTGTCGGGGGTCCATCTCAAGGACGAAGCGCAAGTCCAAACCATCGAGTCCGACGATCCCGACTTGATGAAAGATAACTTCCTGCTCAGCCCGCCGGAGGACTGATCGCTGCACGATTGCGCTTTTTCACGCCATTAGGCAGCATCGAGTCACGGCCGCGTGTGTGGTCACCCATTTGGAAGTTGAGGCCTGGCATGCGGATTACTCAAGCGACCCTGGAACACCTGGACCTGTTGACCCCGTTGTTCGTCAAATACCGCGAGTTCTACGGGGCCCTGCCCTTCCCGGATTCGTCGCGGGCCTTTCTGGAAAAACGCCTGCGCCGCCAGGAATCGGTGATTTACCTGGCGCTGGCGGATGATGACGACAAACGGCTACTGGGGTTTTGCCAGTTGTATCCGAGCTTTTCGTCGTTGTCGCTCAAGCGTGTGTGGATTCTTAACGACATCTATGTCGCCGAAGATGCGCGACGCCAGTTGGTGGCGGACAACCTGATGCGCACGGCCAAGAAGATGGCCAAGGAAACCCAGGCGGTACGGCTGCGGGTGTCGACCAGCAGCGACAACGAAGTGGCGCAGAAGACGTATGAGTCGATCGGGTTTCGGGAGGACACCGAATTCAAGAACTACACGTTGCCCATCAACGAGGATTAAACGAACATCTGTCGAACGCTGGCGAGGCTGGATATTTCTGTAGTGAGCGGGCTTGCCCCGCGCTGGGTGGCGAAGCCGCCCCAAAACCAGTCTGCCCAATTTCACCTGAAACACCGCAGCAACCGATTGGGGCGGCTTCGCCACCCAGCGCGGGCGGTGCGACGATTCGACAAGCCCGCTCACTACAATGCGTAGATACCCGTGGCTATCGCAGGCAAGCCAGCTCCCACATAGGCCCTATTCCGCTATTTGGACATTCGATAACATTCACACCGCACCCCAGCATTTGCGCGACATCCCCCGCTACAAAACCAACACGCTTTTCACCACTCAATCCGTATAATGCGGACCTTTCAGGGTTGTAAGAAATGCGGCATACACTTGTAGCCTTATTACCCGAGCTTCCGCACAGGCCTGCTGAGCCGGGCCATTCACACAGGTGCCACCCATGGATTTCAACCCGCTCGACCTTATCCTGCATCTCGATGTTTACCTCGACCTGCTGGTAACCAACTACGGTCCGTGGATCTACGCCATTCTGTTCCTGGTCATTTTTTGCGAAACCGGCCTGGTAGTCATGCCGTTCCTGCCGGGTGATTCGTTGCTGTTCATCGCCGGCGCCGTAGCGGCAGGCGGCGGCATGGACCCGGTGCTGCTGGGGGGCCTGTTGATGCTGGCGGCCATCCTCGGCGACAGCACCAACTACGTGATTGGGCGAACGGTGGGTGAACGCTTGTTCAACAACCCGAACTCGAAAATCTTCCGCCGCGACTACCTGCAAAAAACCCATGAGTTCTACGACAAGCACGGCGGCAAAACCGTGACTCTGGCGCGCTTCCTGCCGATCCTGCGCACCTTTGCGCCGTTCGTTGCCGGCATCGCGAAAATGCCCTACCCGCGCTTCTTCGGTTTCAGCGTGCTTGGCACCATCCTCTGGGTCGGTGGCCTGGTGACCCTGGGCTACTTCTTCGGCAACGTGCCGTTCATCAAGAAAAACCTGTCGCTGCTGGTGGTGTTCATCATCCTGCTGTCGCTGGTGCCGATGATCATTGGCGTGTTCCGCAGCCGCTTTGGCCGTGCGTCCTCCGAAGCCAAGCAGCAGTAACCTGCGATGTGGTCCCTCAGCGCCTGGCGTCGCCAGCGCTTGCTGGCCAAGCACCCGATTGCCGGTGACACATGGCAGCGGGTGCGCGAACACCTGACCATTCTCGACGGCATCAGCCCCGAACAGGACCAGTGGCTGCGCGAAGCCTGCGTGCTGTTCCTCGCCGACAAACACCTCACCGCCCTGCCCGGCGTCGAACTGCACCAGGAACAACGCCTGCTGCTCGCCGCCCAGGCGCAACTGCCACTGATGAACCTGGGCGACCTCGACTGGTACCAGGGCTTTCACGAAATCGTGCTGTACCCCGACGACTTCGTCAGCCCCCAGCGCCATCGCGACAGCAGCGGCGTCGAACATGAATGGGACGGCGAACACAGCGGCGAAGCCTGGCAACAGGGCCCGGTGATCCTCGCCTGGCCCGGCGTGCTGGCCAGTGGCAACTGGGAAGGCTACAACCTGGTCATCCACGAATTGGCGCACAAGCTCGACATGCTCAACGGCGACGCCAACGGCCTGCCGCCGCTGCACAACGACATGCGCGTGCAGGAATGGGCCAGCGTGATGCAAAGCGCCTATGACGACCTCAACCGCCAACTGGACGCCAACCCGGACGCCGACACCGAGATCGACCCCTACGCCGCGGAAAACCCGGCGGAATTCTTTGCCGTCACCAGCGAATATTTTTTTAGCGCCCCAGACCTGCTGGTCAATAGTTATCCACAGGTGTACGCCCAACTCAGCCGCTTTTATCGCCAGGATCCACTGGCCCGCCTCGCCCTGCTGCAAGCGCGCGACCCACGTTATCAGCCGCAAGACGAATGACCGTACGACGTCTGGCGCATGGCATCGGCGTCAGAATATGCCTATAATCGCCGCCACTTTTAGGCCAATCCGGCCATGTCATATGGTCAACTAACGGGGGCAACGCCCAATGAGCTATAGCAAGATTCCGGCTGGCAAAGACCTGCCGAACGACATCTACGTCGCCATCGAGATTCCGGCCAACCACGCGCCGATCAAATACGAAATCGACAAAGACAGCGACTGCCTGTTCGTTGACCGTTTCATGGCCACCCCTATGTTCTACCCGGCCAACTACGGTTTTATCCCCAACACCCTGGCTGACGACGGCGACCCCCTCGACGTGCTGGTGGTAACCCCTTACCCCGTCACCCCAGGCTCGGTCATCCGCGCCCGCCCGGTCGGCATCCTGCACATGACCGACGACGGCGGCGGCGACGCCAAGGTTATCGCGGTCCCCCACGACAAGCTGTCGCAGTTGTACGTGGACGTGAAGGAATACACCGACCTGCCGCCCCTGTTGCTGGAACAGATCAAGCACTTCTTCGAGAACTACAAAGACCTCGAAAAAGGCAAATGGGTGAAGATCGACGGTTGGGGCGACGCAGAAGCCGCCCGCGCCGAGATCATGAAGTCGGTCGCCGCCTACAAAGGCTGATACCCGCTCCTCATTGCACTCGCAATTGAAAAAGCCCCGATCATTCGGGGCTTTTTTGTGGGCAATTTTAAACACCTGGTTCAATACTTTATAAACACCGTTTAACTAGCACGTGAATCTGAAGTATCAAGCTACAACTAAGCAAAAGCCTACACGCGCAACTCAACGCATGGTTTATTTGATCTGTAAATCCCGCCAGTAAACTCTGCGTTTATGAATACATCAGGTGATCGTTTAAAAGCACTACTGCGGGAAGTTCATCTTTCCGCCTCCGACTTCGCCAAGAACCGCAATGTCACGCCTCAACACGTGAACAACTGGTTCAAGCGCGGTGTACCCATGGGCCGACTCAACGAGATCGCAGAATTGCTCTGCGTCTCCAGCCGTTGGCTGCGCACCGGCGAAGGCCCCAAACACCCACCGGCCAACTTTCTGCTGGAAGGCCCGGACACCCGAAAAGGACTGCCCACACTGCGCGAAGGAAGCGGCAAATACCTCACAGGCCCCGCCTGCACCCCAGAAAAAATCGACGTGGAGATCGACCTCCACGCCTCATTCACCTCAACCGAACGCATCCGCATCTCGCTGCACACCTTCGAAACCCTTAACGTCAACCCCGACCGCGCCCTGGGCGCCTACATGGTCGACAACAGCATGACCGACATCATCCAACAAGGCGCCACCCTCGCCGTGGACCGAGGCCGCACCCAAATCATCGACGGCGAGATCTACGCCGTAGAGCACGACGGCATGCTGCGCATCAAATACCTCTACAACCGACCCGGAGGTGGTTTGCGCATGCGTAGCCACAATGCAAGCGAACATCCCGACGAATACCTCACCTACGAGCAACGCTTCGAACAGAATTTCCAGATTCTGGGCTGGGTATTCTGGTGGTCCACCCTCAACAACCGCAGGCCACCGGTGCCGCTGGATGATCACCTGCTGGGCTGGGAAGGCGCTAAATCGGATCCGGAGGTGGGCAACTGAGAGGGATGTGGGTATCATGCCCCGCACATTTGGCAGGGGGTGGCTTGAAGCTATTCACCCTGCCCGGCGATGCGGAGGAGTTCCCGCGTATGCCCCTACTATTCAGCCCGACGCAATGTGGGCTGAGCGATTTGAAGGCTGGCGAGGTTTACCAAAAATAGACTGAACCAGTCCCCGAGAAGCCGGCCACAAGCCGGCTTTTTAATGCCTGTAAAAATCCGATTCAAGTGTCCAACAGCTGTTGGACACTTGAATGACCAAAGCGGGCGGCTTCCGCGCCTGAAGGGTGTTAGCTAGGCTGCATACACTCCACAGCCCGATCCGCCACCATCTTTGCCATCTCCACCAAGTGCATTACCGCCTTCTGCGGCGCACCCAGCGGCTCCCCGAGCACCTGCGATGTCGCCACCGCACACTGCAGCAACTCCGCCACACGCACCCAGGCATCCTCGAAGCTCAGTTCTTCATTGACAGTAAATGGGTTGGTCGCAGCCGACCACGGCGAATTCGAAAAAACGTTATCCATAGCAAAACCTCTAGCAGTAAGTGACTACCACCGTCCTTTCGCGACTAAACGAGTAGAGGTGGTGGCTGTACACAGGTTAGTCGACCGGCCGCTAGGCACCGGCGCACCCGGAGGTGCCCTGCGCACAGCCACCATAAAGTGCAGGTGGGAAGACACCCGTCTTTGGGATGGCGCGTGCGCCTAGCGAAGTCCGGGCGACTAAACCCGATCACTGAATGTGCAGTGACAATCCGCAGCCTAGTCACCCATCCCCACTGGCGCAATGCAGTTGGGATTCTCTCGGAAACGTCCTGCAAATGAAAGGGAGAGGCCCTGCTGGCCACTCAAGATCAAGGCCAAAACCTGACAGCAATCCACTCGCTACTTAGAGTTGTGCAACAGGCTGCTGCACAAACCGCCAAACCTAATCGTCCCTTTTAAGTTGACAGTAAGACGCCTTCCAACCGATTTATCACCCAGCTTCCACCCATTAACCTGTGCCCATGTTGAACGCAACGCCCAACCAACCTAAACAAAAAAGGATTCAACCATGAGCACTCCAACCTACAACCGCCTCAACAAAGACGACGCCGTAGTTCTGCTGGTCGACCACCAAACCGGCCTGATTTCCCTGGTGCAGGACTTCTCGCCCAACGAGTTCAAGAACAACGTGCTGGCCCTGGCCGACCTGGCCAAGTTCTTCAACTTGCCGACCATCCTCACCACCAGCTTCGAGCAAGGCCCCAACGGCCCGCTGGTGCCGGAGTTGAAGGCGATGTTCCCGGATGCGCCGTACATCGCCCGCCCTGGCCAGATCAATGCGTGGGACAACGAAGACTTCGTCAAGGCGATCAAGGCCACCGGCCGTAAGCAGATCATCATCGCCGGCGTGGTCACGGATGTGTGCGTCGCGTTCCCGACCTTGTCGGCGCTGGCGGAGGGGTTTGAGGTGTTTGTGGTGACCGATGCGTCGGGCACGTTCAATACCACGGTGCAGCAGGCGGCGTGGAGCCGGATGACACAAGCGGGTGCGCAGTTGATGAACTGGTTTTCGGTGGCGTGTGAGCTGCAGGGCGACTGGCGCAACGATATTGAAGGGCTGGGGAATTTGCTGTCCCAGCGCATTCCCAACTATCGGAACTTGATGAATGGGTATGCGGCGCTGACGGCTCATCAGAAGTAAGTAGCAAAGCCGTACGACAAGCCTGCCCTTAGAAGCAGGCTTTCGCCGTTATTTAGCCAGTTCTCGTTCTATCTGCTCGATGCTTGGCAAACTGGTTTGCAGCTCCGCAGGCAACGATTCAACCAGTTGATATTCCGCCACCCCAATAGGCCGGTTGTTGTCACGCAACGCATATTCCGCCACGACCTCATTCTTGCCCTTGCACAACAGCAAGCCAATGGTCGGGCCATCCTGGGGATGTTTCAGTTGGGCATCCACAGCCGCGAGGTAAAAACTCAGTTTGCCCAGGTGCTCGGGCTTAAATTTGCCGGCCTTGAGCTCGATCACAACGTAGCAACGCAGCTTCAAGTGATAGAACAACAGATCCACGAAGAATTCGTCACCGCCAACATCCAGCAAGACCTGCTGTCCGACGAAAGCGAACCCCGCGCCCAGTTCCAATAAAAAGTCAGTGACGTGCTTTATCAAGGCGTTTTCAATTTCACGCTCCTGGGCACCCCGGGTCAAGCTGAGGAAATCGAAGCGATAAGGGTCTTTCAGCGATTCGCGCGCAAGATCGGATTGTGGTTTGGGCAGGTGGGTTTCGAAGTTGCTGACGGCTTTGCCACTGCGCTCCAGCAGACGATTTTCGATGTGCATCACCAGCGTGTTGCGCGACCAGTTGTGCTCGATTGCCTGGCTAACGTACCAACGTCGGGTTTCGGGGCCGGGCAGTTTATCCAGCAGAGCCAGTTGGTGATACCAAGGCAACTGTGCAAGCACCTCTTGCACAAATTCCGCATCAGGCCAGGCCTGCGCAAAAGCACGCATGTACTTGAGATTACGTGGCGAAAATCCTTTCATTTTTGGAAAGGCCGCACGTAAATCCTGAGCGAGGCGCTCAATCACCTTGGTACCCCACCCCTGTTCGGCCTGGCGGATCAGAATATCGTGACCGACCTGCCAATAGAGCAGCACCAATTCGCGGTTTACCGACAGTGATGCGCGTTGTTGGGCGGAGTGAATGCGACCTTTCAGGTCGCTCAGCCAGTCGCTGTAACCCGCAGGCGGTTCGATCAAGCCAATTGCGATTTCGCTCATGCCGTTTCACTCTTGAGTTTTGGGCAAGGCTAGTGAGCCGGTTCCGCGTTCACAAGGGGCAGCCAGCGCTCAAGGAAAGGTCTCGCAAAAGTTACAGATCCGTCCTGCTGGCAATCACAAATCGGCATATTGCGTTCGTCACGATTCGTCACTATGAGGCAATTGGGCTGCTGCCAGCGCCGCAACGCCTTTGCCATTACCGGGTTTATTCGGAGCAAAGCGTTGAGTTACTGATATTTATCAAGTGCGCTCAGCAGTTGGGGTTCAAGCTCAAGGAGTTGCAGGAGATTCTACGCAATAGTCCGCGAGAAACCTTGCCCTGGGACCGGCAGACCAGGCCATCACCCACAAGAAACGCGAGCTGGCCGCGCAGATTGCCGTGCTGCAGAAAATACAGGCGGGGCTGACAGCGTTTGAAAACCAGTTGAAAGAAGCGCAGGGGCAAATGCTCGTCAATCAGTATGGTCGCTATTTGACGTAGCTCTTCAGCGCGAGTTAGCGCTGACTTTTGCGGCCCTTTCGTAAGCCCATTCTGATTTTCCCAACCGTTCATCCAGTAGCTTTTCGCTGCGGCATTCTCCGACGCCTTGCCCCTCGTCGAGACGTCACGGATGACCCACGCTGCCCACATTGCCCTTATCGAATTTGAGCTCAATGGCTTCCATCAGAGCCTGGAGGTTTATCGCCAGCAGATGAGCGCCTGGTATTCCCGTGCGCTGGAGTCGGTGAGTCATGGGTTGGATATGCCGTCGTTGCTGGGGATGGACCGGGTGTTGCGGGCGGGGGATTCGCTACGCTCCGTGAGTATTTCCGACTCTGAATTTGCCACCGTGGCCCAGTGTCCCGTGGGCGGTGAGCTGAAGATCGAGAGTCTGTTCGAGTCGGTGTATGACGTGCCGATCGGCAATATCCCGGTTGAGGTGATCGGGCTGGATGACGGCAGTTCCACCCTGATCATGCTGGATGATCAGGGCAAAGGCTCGCACTACTGCGCCGCGGGCGGACGCTATCAGGTGCGGGTGCAGGGTGCAGTTTCCGAGGAACAGGTGGGTGCGCTGTTCGCCACCTACAACGGGCTGACTTCAGATCTTGAGCAGTGGCTGCGCAAGCAATGGGCAGGTTTCAAACCGCATTGGGAGCAGTCCACCGCCAGCGCGATTGGCAGCGGCGTGTTGGCGGGCAGTTGGGCCGCGATCCGCGATGTGTGGGACAGCATCAAGCTGGTGCAGGCGATTCTTGAAGACCCGCTGAAATTCGTCGAGCAGTTGGGTCATCAGGCCGCCCAACTGGCGCAGATCTCTATTGATACGCCCAAGGTCATGGAACAGGCGATGTTGCTGGCCAGTGACGAAGCGGCGCTGTTCCTGATGGTGCGCACGGCGATGATTTGGTTGGACGCATTGCCGCCCAGTGAGATCGCCGAGGTGGCCGCCGGGTTTGTGGTGTCGTTGCTGATTGACCTGGTGATTGGCGCGGTGCTGACCATCGCGTTACCGGCGGCGGGCGTAGCGTATTTGAGTTTGCGGCTGGTCAAGTATGGCGCGCGGATTCTTGAGGCTGCGGTGGGCTTTGTTAAGGGGCTTTTAGGGATTCTGACGCAGTTCATGCAGACAGTGGATCGCTACAAGGCGGTGGCGGTTCGCGGGGTGGCTGGCGGGCTGAAGCAAGGCAGGATGCAGATGCGCTGGAAGGCGCGGCAGAACGCGACTTTGAAGCAGACAGAGCATGTCGATGATGTGCCTGCGGTGGCGAAGAACCCGGCGGGAGATGCGGCCACTTCTGCGGATAAAACCGCCACCAACGGTTGCCCCGTGTCGATGGTCACTGGCGAGGAACTGCTGACGCTGACCGATGGTGCCCTGGACGGGATTCTGCCGTTCGAGTGGACCCGGTTGTACCGCACCAGTGCGGTGGAGGTGGATGTTGGATTGGGGTTTGGCTGGAGCCACTCTTTATCGCATCGGCTGAGTGTTTCTGGTGATTCGGTGGTGTGGGTCGATCATGAGAATCGGTCGACTGCCCTGCCCTTGCCCACGGTTTCTCGACCAGCCATTACCAATAGCCTGGCTGAAGCGGCGATTTATCTGGGTGCTTTGCCGGATGAGTTGGTGCTGGCCCAGGCGTCGCGTTTCTATCACTTTCGCGACGGTGTGCTGACCGCGATCAGCGATGCGTACGACAACCGGCTACGTATTTTCCGTAATTATCTTGGACAGATTGAGCGGCTCGATAACGGTGTCGGGCGCTCGCTGTTTCTGCGCTACGCATCGGGCCGCATCGTGGCGGTGGATTACCAGATTGAGCGGGCAGTGGACGACGGCCCGTTTGTCTGGGTGACGGAGCAGAACGTTGTTTCCTACGCCTATGACGACCTTGGACGGTTGGTTTCGGCGACCAATGCCGTAGGCGAAAGCGAGGTTTATCGGTACGACGAACAGCACGTCATTCTTGAGCGTGGGCTGGCCGGTGGGGCGAGTTTTTACTGGGAGTGGGAAAGGTCTGGCAAGGCGGCGCGATGTGTCCGGCATTGGGCCAGCTTTTCGCAGATGGACACGCGGTATGTCTGGGATGACAACGGCAGTGTCACAGTTTTTAACGCCGACGGCAGCCAGGAAGTCTATGTGCACGATGATCGTGCGCGGCTGGTGCAACGCATCGACCCGGATGGCGCTCAACACTTCAAATCCTACGACGACAAAGGTCGGCTGACGGTTGAGCAGGATCCGCTCGGGGCAATCACGGCATATCAATACGACGAAGCGGGCCGCTTGGTGGCGTTGTTTCCGGGGGACGATGAGCCGACAACCTACGAGCATGACAACGGTTTCGTACGGGTGGTGCGGCGTGGCGAGGCGGTCTGGAAGTACGAGCGTAATGAGCGAGGCGACATTACGCGCAGGTCCGATCCCGACGGTAATGCTACGGACTACAGCTACAACAGATACGGCCAGCTGGTTGGGGTTTGGTATCCCGATCACAGCTGTCACCGGCTCATTTGGAACGCGCGCGGGCAGTTGCTTGAAGAACAGTTGCCGAATGGCGGCCTCAAGCGCTATCGCTATGACGATCTTGGACGGCAGGTTGCGCGCGAAGATGAACATGGCGCGCTGACGCAGTATCAATGGGATGCCGCAGGCCGTTTGCTGAAACTGACTCAACCCGGTGGTGCCACGCGGGAATACAGTTACAACGCTTACGGAAAAATCACCTCCGAACGCGACGAACTGGGCCACGTCACCCGCTACGAATACGCTGACGGCCTGCACCTGATCAGCCGCCGCATCAACGCCGATGGCACCCAGGTCAACTACCGCTACGACAACGCCCGGCTGCTGCTGACCGAGATCGGAAACGAAGCCGGCGAAACCTACCGACTCCAGTACCACAACAACGGCCTGATCCAGCAGGAAACCGGCTTTGACGGCCAGCGCACCGCCTACGTCTACGACCTCAACGGCAATCTGCAGGAAAAAACCGAACACGGCGACGATGGCAGTCAGCTAATCACCCACTACGAGCGCGACCACGCCGGGCGCCTCGTACGAAAAACCCTGCCCGACGGCAATATCATCGATTACGCCTACGACCGCCAAGGCAATCTCCTCAGCGTCGACGACGGCCATTGGTTTTTAGCCTACGAATACGACCCACAAAACCGCCTCACCGCCGAACACCAAGGCTGGGGCACCTTGCGCTACGGCTACGACGCCTGCGGCCAGCTCCAAAAGCTGCGCCTGCCCGACAACAACCGCCTCACCTTCAACCACGACAAGGGCGGCCACCTCGCCACCGTAGAACTGAACGGTGAAGTGCTCACCTCACACCTGTTCAAATCCGGCCAGGAACACCAACGCCAACAAGGCCAATTGATCAGCCGCTACCACTACGACGATCAGCAGCGCCTCCACACCCACGCCGTCACCCAACAGAACAACTACTTCTACCAGCGCCACTACGACTACGACAAATCCGGCAACCTCACCCGCCTCAACGACACCCGCAAAGGCGAACACCGCTACCACTACGACCCACTGAACCGTCTCACCCGCGCCGACCATTCCCAAGGCGAACAGGAACGCTTCGCCCACGACCCGGCCGGCAACCTGCTCATGCAAGACCGCCCCGGCCCCGACATCGTCGCCGGCAACCGCCTGATGATCCAGGGCGACCGCCATTACGACTACGACGCCTTCGGCAACCTCAACCGCGAACGACGCGGCAAAGGCCACCAACTCGTCACCGAATACCGCTACGACTGCCAGCACCGCCTGATCGGCATCACCCAACCCAACGGAAAAACCGCCAACTACCGCTACGACCCGTTCGGCCGGCGTATCAGCAAGACCGTCAAAAACATCACCACCGAGTTCTTCTGGCAAGGCGACAAGCTGATCGCCGAACACCATGCGGACCGCCACCGCAGCTATCTCTACGAACCGGACAGTTTCCGGCCACTAGCCCTATTGGAAGGGTTTGGCCCCAAAGAAACCAATCCCTACCACTACCAACTCGACCACTTGGGCACGCCCCAGGAACTCACCGCCCCGGACGGCGAAATCGTGTGGTCCGCGCATTACCGTGCCTATGGCGAAATTAGCCGCCTAGACATAGGAAAAATCAACAATCCACTGCGCTTCCAAGGGCAGTACTTCGATCAGGAAAGCGGCCTGCACTACAACCGCCATCGCTACTACAATCCGGACATTGGTCGCTACCTGACGCCGGATCCGGTGAAGTTGGCGGGTGGGATCAATTCGTACCAGTACGTGCCCAACCCGACCGGGTGGGTGGATCCCCTAGGTTTGAACTCTTGCCCTGGCGGAGACGGGTGTAAACCAGAGGCGATTGCCAAGGATCCGGCCAAATCGCCACAAGTGAATGAAGGAGAAGCTGAACTACCAAAAACTGGAGGAGCTCAGCGAGCAGCAAAATATTCCTCAAACTGGAAAACAGCCAGCCTGGATGAAAACGTAGTCAAATTTGCCAGCGCTAACCCAATCGTGACGACGACAGATAAGGGCAAGAAGATATACAAAAACCCTACCAACGGCATTGAAATTGTAGAGGACCTCAATGGAGCCTACTTCAGGATCTATGATCCATCACTGCCAGGTAAACGACGCTATTTAAGTCTTGAAGGCATAGTCCCTAATAACAAAATATCTCATTCTGGAAAGCAAATAGGCAGAACGAAAAGCGAATACAATGAAGCTACCCATTTCAACAAAGGAGATTACAAAAAATGAAAATAATTTGTACACCTCTTACGTTGGAGGCCATGAATTTATTAGACATAAACGACTGCCCGGACTCCTTACTCGAAAGCGTCACCCTCACCGACGATGAGTACGAGCAGTTTCTTGAATCAGGCGCACTGGAAGCTATAAACAATACGCTTGGAAAAATGATTGATGACTACGAAGACGAAGCAATCGACAACATTGATGAGCTCAACAAAAGCTTAGCGATACTCAAAGACCATCTGACGCTTGGGAACTCCTTAACAATGAAAAAGCTGATCAACCTGAACACCCTTGCGATCAAAAACCGTACAGGCCTTTTTTTCTACTTTTAGCTTATTACAAATACTCTAGTGCTCTAGCGGACACAGGAACCGTATCCTGCATACAATCAGCGCAGTAAGTTCTGGGCACAGGGTAATCCGCCCTTCGTCCTTGAATACCTAAGCATGAGCGAAAAATACTCATAGGCGATGAGCCAGATAGCATACGCAATCGGCTCACAGAATGAGCCGAATACCCTGCTTAATCGGCTCACACCAAGGCAGTTCCCCAATCGACCACCCCAACCGAAGCTCGACCCATTGAGATGAATGTGCTCAACCGTCTGCTAGACGGCAGGGACAAGGGCTTTGAACATGACATCAGCGCCGCGCAGTATCAAACGGTAGCAAAGGTGTCCAAGGTCACCGCGACGCGTCACCTGGACGACATGCTGGAAAAGAACTGCCTTCTGCGCTTGCGCGGCGGAGGCCGCAGCACGCGTTATCAGGTCAATACAGCGGGCGAGTAACGCCCCCGCTCATTTGCCCAGAATCCGCATGTCTGCTAGTGTCGCGCGGGTTTACCGTCTACCGGAATAGCCGCCATGGCCCGCAAAAAAGTTGCACTCGATTTCGAACAATCCCTCGCCGACCTGCAAACCTTGGTCGAGCGTCTGGAGAACGGCGAGTTGTCGCTGGAAGACTCGTTGACCGCGTTTGAGCAAGGCATCGGCCTGACCCGTGACTGCCAGAGCGCGCTCGCACAGGCGGAGCAGAAGGTGCAGGTGTTGCTGGAACGTGATGGGGAGTTGGCCGAAGAACCTTTCGATGCGGAACAACCCGAATGATCGACGCGTATCAAGCCAGCAGCCAAGCCCGGGTGAATGCGGCGCTGGAACCCTTGTTTGTTGCGCCAAGCCCGGAAATGGAGCGCCTCTATGCCGCCATGCGCTACAGCGTGATGAACGGCGGCAAGCGTGTGCGCCCGTTGCTGGCGTATGCGGCGTGTGAAGCGCTGGGTGGGCCAGCCGAAGAGGCGAATGGTGCGGCGTGCGCGGTAGAACTGATTCACGCCTATTCGCTGGTACACGACGACTTGCCGGCAATGGACGACGACGATCTGCGTCGTGGCCAACCGACCACCCACAAAGCTTTTGATGAAGCCTACGCGATCCTGGCCGGTGATGGCCTGCAGAGCCTGGCGTTCAGCGCATTGCTGGACCCGCGCTTGAGCAGCGTCAACGCCGAGATCCGCTTGCGCATGGTCACCGCCCTGGCATTGGCCGCCGGCCCGGCCGGCATGGTCGGCGGGCAAGCCATCGACATGGGTTCGGTCAGCCTCAAGCTGGATCAACAGGCCCTGGAACACATGCACCGTCACAAGACCGGCGCCCTGATCGAAGCCGCCGTGCACTTGGGCGCCTTGGCCAGTGGCCGTGCCGAAGCGGCGCAATTGGCGGCGTTGCAGACCTATTCCCGGGCCATCGGCCTGGCGTTCCAGGTGCAGGACGACATTCTCGACGTAGAAAGTGACACCGCGACCCTGGGCAAACGCCAAGGCGCCGATATTGCACGGGACAAACCGACTTATCCTGCGTTGCTCGGGCTTGCCGCGGCCAAGGCGTATGCCATTGAACTGCGTGACCAGGCCCTGAACGCCCTGCGACCTTTCGACGCGGAAGCCGCGCCATTGCGAGACCTGGCGCGGTATATCGTCGAACGCCGGCACTGATAACAACGGCCATTGCGGCCACCTGTCCGCCAAGTTCGGCGCTCGGCGTGCGCAGTTTGCGATGCTTGAGGTAAACTGCGGCCTCTTCTATACCTATAACGATTCGCCTGATGCCCACGACGTTTCAAGAGATTCCCCGCAAGCGCCCGTCCACGCCCCTGCTTGACCGTGCTGTCACGCCGGCCGGCCTGCGTCGACTGGCTGAAGCCGAGCTGGAAACCCTGGCCGATGAGTTGCGCCTGGAATTGCTCTACACGGTCGGCCAGACCGGTGGGCATTTTGGGGCAGGCCTGGGCGTCATCGAGCTGACCATCGCCCTGCATTACGTGTTCGACACCCCGGACGACCGGCTGGTGTGGGACGTGGGTCATCAGGCGTACCCGCATAAAATCCTCACCGGGCGCCGCGAGCAGATGGGCACGCTACGCCAGAAGGACGGCATTGCCGCCTTCCCGCGCCGCGCCGAGAGCGAATACGACACTTTTGGCGTCGGTCACTCCAGCACGTCCATCAGCGCCGCGCTGGGCATGGCGATTGCCGCCCGCCTGCAAGGCAGCGAGCGCAAGGCGATTGCAGTGATTGGCGATGGTGCGCTGACCGCCGGCATGGCCTTCGAAGCGCTGAACCATGCGCCGGAAGTGGACGCCAACATGTTGGTGATCCTCAACGACAACGACATGTCGATTTCGCGCAACGTCGGTGGCTTGTCGAATTATTTGGCAAAGATTCTCTCCAGCCGTACCTATGCCAGCATGCGCGAAGGCAGCAAGAAGGTGCTCTCTCGCCTGCCCGGCGCGTGGGAAATTGCCCGTCGTACCGAAGAATACGCCAAGGGCATGCTGGTTCCCGGCACCCTGTTCGAAGAGCTGGGCTGGAATTACATCGGCCCGATCGACGGTCACGACCTGCCCACCCTGATCGCCACGCTGCGCAACATGCGTGACCTCAAGGGCCCGCAATTCCTGCATATCGTCACCAAGAAAGGCAAGGGCTTCGCCCCGGCGGAGGTCGACCCGATCGGCTACCACGCGATCACCAAGCTGGACCCCCTGGACGCCCCGGCCGCCGCGCCGAAACAAGCCAGCGGGCCGAAGTATTCCGGCGTGTTCGGTGAATGGCTGTGCGACATGGCCGCCGCCGATTCGCGCCTGGTAGGCATTACCCCGGCGATGAAAGAAGGCTCCGATCTGGTGGCGTTCAGCGAGCGCTTCCCGCTGCGCTACTTTGACGTGGCGATTGCCGAGCAGCACGCCGTCACGTTTGCGGCCGGCATGGCCTGTGAAGGCGCCAAGCCGGTGGTGGCGATCTATTCGACGTTCCTGCAACGCGGTTACGACCAGCTGGTGCATGACGTGGCGGTGCAGAACCTCGACGTGCTGTTCGCCATCGACCGCGCAGGCCTGGTGGGCGAAGACGGCCCGACCCACGCCGGCAGCTTTGACCTCTCTTACCTGCGCTGCATCCCCGGCATGCTGGTGATGACGCCGAGCGATGAAAACGAACTGCGCAAAATGCTCAGCACCGGCCACCTGTACAAAGGCCCGGCGGCCGTGCGTTATCCGCGCGGCAATGGCCCGAATGCGCTGATCGAGAAGGACCTGGAGCCTATCGAGATCGGCAAAGGTGTTGTTCGTCGCCAAGGCAGCAAGACCGCGTTTCTGGTGTTTGGCGTGCAACTGGCCGAAGCGCTGAAGGTGGCCGAGAAGATCGACGCGACCGTGGTCGATATGCGCTTCGTCAAACCCATGGATGAAGCCCTGGTACGAGAAATCGCCGGCAGCCATGAGTTGCTGGTGACCGTCGAAGAAAACGCCATCATGGGCGGCGCCGGTGCGGCCGTCAGCGAGTTTCTGGCGCGGGAGAATATCCTCAAGTCGGTGCTGCACCTGGGTTTGCCGGATGTGTATGTCGAGCACGCCAAGCCGGCGCAGATGTTGGCTGAATGCGGGCTGGATGAGGCCGGGATAGAGGCGGCGGTGCGTCGGCGCATAGCACTGCTCGGCCTGTGACCTAATCCTCCGGTAGAAACCGGACTAAAGTGTGGGAGCTGGCTTGCCTGCGATAACGGCAGCACATTCAACATCAATGTGTCTGATACACCGTTATCGCAGGCAAGCCAGCTCCCACATTGGTTTTGCATTGTTTTTGAATGCTATGGACAGCCCATGAAACGCCTGCACCTCGCCTTGCTCCTGCTACCCACTCCGGATCTGCTCGCCGACACCCGCGACGACGCCCTCAAACTCCCCAACGTAGTCATCAGCGCCAACCGCCAGGTCCAGGCACGCAACGACAGCAGCGCCGCCAACACCGTGTTCACCCGCGACGACATTGACCGCCTGCAACCCACCCGCCTCACCGACCTGCTCAGCCACGTTCCCGGCGTGCAAATAGCGCCCACCGGTGGCCGTGGCAGCCTGCCGGGGATATACATCCGCGGCACCAAATCCGCCCAGAGCCTGGTGCTGGTGGACGGCCAGCGCATCGCCAACAGCACTTCCGGTGACAGCGGCCTGCAATACCTGAACGTCGACCAGATTGAACGAGTGGAAGTCCTGCGCGGCTCACGCTCGGTGATCTACGGCAGCGATGCCATTGGCGGGGTGATTCAGGTCTTCACCCGCCGCAATGCCGAGCAAGGCCTGCAACCGCGCCTGAAACTGGGTGTTGGCAGCCACCAGACCTGGGAACGCAGCCTCGGCCTCTCCGGTGGCGATGAACACACGCGCTTCAACCTCGGCGCGAGTGTGGATGAAACTGCCGGTATCAACTCGACGCACACCTCATTCCCCAGCGATGGCGACCATGACGCCTACCGCAACCAGTCCCTGAGCTTGAACCTCAGCCACGCCTTCAGCGATGAGTTGGAGCTGGGCTTCAACCTGTTGGATAGCCGTGGCAAGTCGGAGTACGACAACAGCTTCGGCCGCTATGACGTCGCCAGCGGGCAAACCGTCGGGCAAAAGCCTTACACCGACTACAGCGTCAGCAGCGCCAGCGGCTATGTCGATGCCGCATTCAACGAGCGCTGGCAATCACGCCTGGAGCTGGGCCACAGCGAAAACCGCGATACCAAACGCGACACCCTCAGCGATGACTTCAGCGTGTTCAATACCTACCGCGACTCGGTCAACTGGCAGAACGACTTGACGCTGAACGACCGGAACAGCCTGATTCTCGGCGGCGACTGGTACGAAGACCGCTTCCACGGCTCCACGACCTTTACCGAAAACAGCCGCTGGAACCGCGCGGCATTCGTGCAGCATCGCTTCCACGGCGACTGGTTCTCCACGGAACTGGGCGTGCGTCGCGACCAGAACCAGCAGTTCGGCAGCCAGAACAGCTGGAGCGGCACCGTCACCTTGCCGCTCAACCCGGACAACGACTTGCTGTTGAGTTACAGCGAAGGCTTCCGCGCGCCGACCTTCAATGACCTGTACTACCCCGACACCCAGTACAGCAACCCCAACCTGCAGCCCGAAACCTCGAAAAGCTACGAGCTGCAATGGCGTAGCCAGTTGAGCGACAGCACACACCTGGAAGCCTCGCTGTACCGCACCGACTTGAGCGATGCGATCATCCTCGACCGCGCCGGCAAGCCGCAGAACGTGGCGACGGCACGCATCAATGGCTTCGAAGCCGCGCTCAAGCAGGAGCTGTTCGGCTGGCAAGGCAACCTGGGGCTGTCGCTCATCGACCCACGCGACCGCGACAGCGGCCACACCCTGGCTCGCCGGGCGCGGCGTACGCTGAGCCTGGATCTGGACCGGCAGTTCGACGCGCTGGGGGTGGGCGCAAGCTGGCAGGCGATCAGCAGCAGCTATGACGATGAAGACAACAGGCAACGCCTGGGCGGTTATGCCTTGCTTGGGCTGCGCAGCCGTTGGGCGGTAACTCGGGAAGTGGCGTTGTCGTTGAAGGTTGATAACCTGCTGGACAAGGCTTATGCGCGGGCGCGTTACAGCTATGACGATCCGAGCTTCTTGAATAACCAGGATTATCGGGAGGAAGGTCGGGTGTGGATGTTTGGGGTGACTTGGACGCCTGATATCTGAGGTGTACATACCGGCCTCATCGCAGGCAAGCCAGCTCCCACAGGGGAATGCATTTCAAAAGGTGGGAGCTGGCTTGCCTGCGAAAGCGGTGTCACAGGTTCGGAGCAACCACCTGACACAACCGCGCCACCGCTTCCAACATCTGCCCACTGGGCCGCTCAAGTCCTTTATCCGGAACCAGCCGCACACGCGCCGCCATCGCCGGCCAGACGTTCCAGGCCTCCTTCTGCGCCTGGTCGCCCACCAGAATCAACTCGGGATCACGCTGCAACACCGCTTCGATACTCACCTGCGGCGCCGGCAACTTGAGGTCATCAAACACGTTGCGCGCACCGCACACACTCAACGCATCGCTGATGATCTGGCCGCCGCCTACCGTATACAGCGGCGTGTTCCACACTTGGTAGAACACCCGCAACGGCTCGGCACGCTGATAGCGCTGGCGCAGTTCGGCCAGGCGCTGGCGCAACTGCGCGGCGAGCTGCCGACCGGCTTGCGCGCGGCCCAATTGCTCGGCAATGGCCTGGACCTGGGTAGTGAGCTGTTCAAGGTCATGGGGTTCGGCGACGTACACCGCAATGTTCAGACGCTGCAGTTGCTCACGCTGCGCCGGGCCGACGCTGCCGGGCCACAGCAGGATCAAGTCGGGCTGGAGGCTGAGCAGGCGCTCCATGTTCAATTGGCCGTAATGCCCCACGGACGGCACTTGCGCCAGGACGGGCGGGCGATCGCCGCCGTCGAGCAGGCCCACCAGCAGGTCGGCAGCGCCCAGTTCGACCACAATTTCAGACAAGGACGGTGCCAGGCTGACGACCCGCTCGGCCGCCAATGCCTGGGCGCTCAATGCCAATAGCAGGAGCGCCAGCCAGCGACGCATCATCCCAGCTGACGCGGGATGCGATAGAGGTAAAACAGCACGGTGGTCGACAGCGCCAGGAGAAACAGCGGCACGGCTTCCAGGCCGACGAACACCGCCAGCGCACCGATCCAGGCGGGGATGCCGGCCACCAGCAAGGCCGTGCGCCGGCGCGCCGCCAGGGTGATCCAGGCGGCCGGTTCTTCGGGGGTATCGAGGGCTTTGGAGGTGGCGATCAACGCGTGTTTATAGCCGTTGAAGTAGCGCAGGGTGAGAAACATCGAGGCCACGCCGGCAATGAAGAACGGCATGGCCAGCACCGGCAGCAGGGACTCGCCACGGCCAAATACCAGGTTGATCACGAACAACGGCAGCAACGCCAGGGCCAGGTACTGCCACCAACTGAAGGAGAGTCGCCGTTTTACCTGGCCACGGGTCACGCGCGGTCGACCTCGCCCTGGTGCTCGTTGCCCATCATGTGGTCGAGCTTGCTGGCCTTGGTGGCCAGGTAGAGCTTGTTGTGCGGGTTGTGCCCGGTGTGCAACGGCACGCGCTCGGCCACGGTGATGCCCATCTCGGTCAAGGCTTTGACCTTGCGCGGGTTGTTGGTCATCAAGCGCAGGGACTGGACGCCCAAGTGTTGCAGCATCGGCAGGCAGATCGCATAGTCGCGCTGGTCGGCGGCAAAGCCCAGGCGCTCGTTGGCTTCGACGGTATCGGCGCCGCCATCCTGCAGCTCGTAGGCGCGGATCTTGTTCATCAGGCCAATGCCACGGCCTTCCTGGCGCAAGTACAGCAGCACGCCACGGCCTTCGTGGGCGATGGCGCGCATGGCGGCCTCCAGTTGCGAACCACAGTCGCAACGCTGGCTGAACAACGCATCGCCAGTCAGGCATTCGGAGTGCACCCGACCCAGCACCGGCGCGCCGTCAGCGATATCGCCGAGGCTGAGCACAACATGTTCACGCCCGGTGCCTTCTTCGAGAAAGCCGTGCATGGTGAACGTGGCAAAAGGGGTAGGCAGCTTGGAAGCGGCGACGAAAACGACGGGCACCGTGTGCTCCTGATTTCAGTTTTTTCAAAGGCGGCCATTGTAACAGCAGGTTCCTACAGACGCTTAAGCTGAATGATCGCTGATAAAGATCAATCGGTTCGATTGGTGTTTGCTTTGGTTCTATGCAGGCCGCGTCGGGGCGCACCGTTAAAAATGCTGGTAACCGCGTACGGCCGGGGTGATGTCCTGGCCGTTGGCGTCGAGCAATGTCACTCCCTGCCCCGTCTGCACCCGGCCGATCACGTGGATCGGCCAGCCCTCGGCCAGCAGCGACGGCAATTGTGCAGCTGGCAAGGTGAAGGCCAGCACGTAATCGTCGCCACCGCTCAACGCGGCCACGCGCGCTGCGTCATCGCCGACAAATGCCAGCAAGGCTTTTGACAACGGCAGCTTGCGATGCTCGATCAACAGGCTGACCTGTGATGCCTTGGCGATATGCCCGCAATCGGCCAGCAGCCCGTCGGAGATATCCATGGCTGCCGTGGCCTTGCCGCGCAGCGCCAGGCCAAGGGCCAGTTGCGGTTGCGGCGACCAGTAATGGGCCAGCAGCGGCTCGGCGATGGCGGCTTCGGCGCTGCGCTGGCCCAATACCAGCGGCAAGGCGCCGGCGGCGTTGCCGAGCTCGCCACCGACACAGAGCAGATCGCCCGGTTGTGCGCCGCTGCGCGTGAGGGCCTGCCCGGCCGGCACGCGACCAAACACGGTCAGGGTCAGGCTCAACGGCCCGCGCGTGGTATCACCGCCCACCAGGCCGACGCCGCAGTTCTGCGCCATGAGGTTCAAACCCAAGGCATAGCGCTGCAGCCAATCGGCATCGACCGTCGGCGTGGTGAGGGCAAGGGTAAACGCAAGAGGATGGGCGCCCATGGCGGCCAGGTCGCTCACCGCCACGGCCAACGAGCGCTGGCCCAGCAAGAACGGGTCGCAGGGGTCGGCAAAATGCACCCCGGCCACCAGCGTATCGGTAGAAATTGCCAGCTGCTCCCCGGCAGGGAGCGCCAGCAAGGCGCAGTCGTCGCCGATCCCCAGGACAATGCCTTCGCCGCCTTGCGCACAGGGCGCGGCGGCAAAATACTTGCGGATCAGCTCGAACTCGCCCATTCGGGAGTCAAGCGCGGATTAGCGCTTGTACGCCTTCACTTCGGCTTCCCGCAGGCGCGGGGCCAGCTTGTCGAGCACGCCGTTGACAAACTTGTGGCCGTCGGTCGAACCATAGACTTTCGCCAGTTCAATGCCTTCGTTGATCACCACGCGATACGGCACGTCGACGCGCTTGAGCAGCTCCCAGGTGGACAGGCGCATCACGCACAGCTCGACCGGGTCCAGCTCTTCGAGGGTCAGGTCCAGGCAGGGCGCCAGCGCCGTGTCGATCTCGGTCAGGTTGGCATGCACACCGTGCAGGATGTCGTGGAAGTAAGGCAGGTCAGCGAAGGTAAAGTCGTTGTCGACACGAAACTGTGCTTCGATTTCGTTCAACGACGTACCCGCCATCTGGCGCTGATACAACGCCTGGGTCGCCAACTGACGAGCCGCGCGGCGCTTCTCGTTCTTGGATGGCTTGCCGGCGTCCGCCGGGCGTGGTTCGCGCGGGTTGAAGTTGTCGCTCTCGTCGGAAATCACTTGGCCTCCAGCTGCGACAGCAGGCTGACCATTTCCAGGGCGGACAGGGCAGCTTCAGCGCCTTTGTTACCGGCCTTGGTGCCGGAACGCTCGATGGCTTGCTCGATGGAATCCACGGTCAGTACGCCAAACGCGACCGGCACGCCGAACTCCATGGACACCTGGGCCAGGCCCTTGGTGCATTCGCCAGCCACGTATTCGAAGTGCGGCGTACCGCCACGAATGACCGCGCCCAGGGCGATGATTGCCGCGTATTCGCCCTGCTGAGCAACTTTTTGCGCAACCAGTGGAATTTCGAAGGCGCCAGGCGCACGGATAAGGGTGATATCGCTTTCGCTCACACCGTGGCGAACCAGGGCATCCACGGCACCGCTTACCAGGCTTTCAACCACGAAGCTGTTGAAGCGGCCAACTACGAGGGCGTAGCGGCCTTTGGGGGCGATGAAGGTACCTTCGATGGTCTTCAGGGTCATTCGACAAATCTCTTAAAGAGCCGGGACGCGTGTAGGACGCGCCCCTTAGTGATATTTGAACCGCGAACAAGGGCGACAATCGCCGGCCTTTATTCGGAGGGCACGTATTCTACTACTTCCAGGTCGAAACCGGATATCGCATTAAATTTCATTGGCGCACTCATCAGGCGCATTTTGCGCACGCCCAAGTCACGCAGGATCTGCGAGCCGGCACCGACGATGCTGTAGGTGGTCGGTGTTTTCACCTGGGTCTGCTCGGCGGTTTCACGGATATGCGCCAGCAGCACATCGCCATCGACCGGGTTGCCCAACAGCAGCACCACGCCGCTGCCGGCCTCGGACACCGCCGCCATCGCGGCGCGCAGGCTCCACCGGCCCGGTTGCTTGACCATCAGCAGGTCGCGCAGCGGATCCATGTTGTGCACGCGCACCAGGGTCGGTACGTCGGCACTGATGGTGCCCAGCGTCAGCGCCATGTGCACGTCGCCTTCCACCGAATCACGGTAGGTCACCAAATTGAATTGGCCCAGCTCACTGTCCAGCGGCTGCTCGGCAATCCGCTGAACGGTACGTTCGTGGATCATCCGGTAGTGGATCAGGTCGGCGATGGTGCCGATCTTGATGCCGTGTTCGGCGGCAAAGGCTTCGAGTTCGGCGCGACGGGCCATGGTGCCGTCGTCGTTCATCACTTCGCAGATCACACCGCTCGGCTCGAACCCGGCCATGCGCGCCAGGTCGCAGGCGGCTTCGGTGTGGCCGGCGCGGGCCAGGGTGCCGCCCGGTTGGGCCATCAGCGGGAAGATGTGGCCAGGGCTGACGATGTCTTCGGCCTTGGCGTCTTTCGCGGCGGCGGCCTGCACGGTGCGCGCGCGGTCAGCGGCGGAGATCCCGGTGGTGACGCCCGTGGTGGCTTCGATGGACACGGTGAACTTGGTGCCGAAGCCCGAACCATTGCGCGGCGCCATCAACGGCAACTTGAGCAGCTCGCAGCGCTCGCGGCTCATGGGCATGCAAATCAGCCCACGGGCGTGCTTGGCCATGAAGTTGATGTGCTCAGCCTGGCAGGCCTCGGCCGCCATGATGATGTCGCCTTCGTTCTCGCGGTCTTCGTCATCCATCAGGATGACCATCTTGCCTTGGCGGATGTCTTCAACCAGTTCTTCGATGCTATTGAGCGCCACGCGGCACCCCCTTGGTCAGGATTTGAGGTAGCCGTTGGCGGCTAGAAAACTTTCGGTGATGTTGCCAGGCCCCTGCAAAGAGTCAGGCTCTGCGGCCTTATCGCCCTTAAGCAGGCGTTCCAGGTAACGGGCAAGCAAGTCGACTTCCAGGTTCACCCGGCGACCTGGCTGGTAGGACGCCATGATGGTTTCGCTGAGGGTGTGGGGAATGATGGTCAGTTCGAATTCGGCGCCATTGACGGCGTTCACGGTCAGGCTGGTGCCGTCGACGGTGATCGAGCCTTTGTGGGCGATGTACTTGGCCAGTTCTTTGGGCGCGCGGATGCGAAATTCCACGGCGCGGGCGTTTTCGCTGCGGGCAACCACTTCGCCGACGCCGTCGACGTGGCCGCTGACCAGGTGACCGCCCAGCCGCGTGGTCGGGGTCAGGGCTTTTTCCAGGTTCACCGGGCTGCCGGCCTTGAGGTCGTTCATCGCGGTGCAGTCCAGGGTCTCCCGGCTGACGTCGGCGGCAAAGCCGTTGCCCGGCAATTCGACGACGGTCAGGCACACGCCACTGACGGCGATGCTGTCACCCAGCTTGACGTCGCCCAGGTCGAGCTTGCCGGTTTCAACCAACAGGCGCACGTCGCCGCCTTTTGGGGTCATGGCGCGGATGCTGCCGATGGATTCGATAATGCCGGTGAACATTTCGTTCTCCTGAAAACGGGGGCTGACGCGCAAGCGCAGGCCGGGAATTATACGCTCGCTGCGGGTAGCGGGATGGCAGTGACTCGCCAGTCGTCGCCCACAGCGCGCATTTCAGTGATCTTGAGGTGGGGGGCGTCGGCCAGTTTCTCAAGCGGCCAGTCCAGCAAAGGGCGGGCGGCGGAGCCAAGGAACTTGCCGGCGATGAAAATCACATATTCATCCACCAGGCCTTGTTGGGCAAACGCGCCCGCCAGGCTTGGGCCGGCTTCCACCAATACTTCGTTGACGCCACGGGCGGCCAGCGCGACCAATGCCGAGCGCAGGTCGACCTGGCCCTCGACACCCGGCACCACCAGGCACTCGGGGCCCCGAGGAAACTGGTTTTCCGGGGTGACGCAGGTAATCACCAGCGCCGGGCCAGCCTTGAAGAACGGCGCGTTGAGCGGCACACGCAGACGGCCGTCGATCAGCACGCGCAGCGGCGGGCGCGACATGGCCAGGGCGGTGGTGGCTTCGTCCAGGCCCAGCTCGGCGGCGCGCACGGTCAGGCGCGCACCGTCGGCCAGCACCGTGTCGGCGCCGGTCAGCACCACACTGGCTTCGGCACGCAGGCGCTGCACGGCGGCGCGGGCGGCGGGGCCGGTGATCCACTGGCTTTCGCCGCTGGCCATCGCGGTGCGCCCGTCCAGGCTCATCGCCAACTTGACCCGCACGAAAGGCAAGCCGTGTTCCATGCGTTTGAGGAACCCGGGGTTGAGCGCCCGCGCCTCGGCTTCCAGCACGCCGCTGCGCACCTCGATCCCGGCTTGGGCCAGACGCTGCATGCCGCGCCCGGCCACCTCAGGGTTCGGGTCCTGCATGCCGGCCACGACACGGGCGACACCGGCCGTGACCAACGCATCGGCACAGGGCGGCGTGCGCCCATGGTGACTGCACGGCTCCAGAGTCACGTACACCGTGGCGCCACGGGCCTTGGCACCTGCGGCGCGCAGGGCATTGGGCTCGGCATGGGGCTCGCCGGTGCGCTCGTGCCAGCCTTCGCCGACGATCTGCCCATCGCGCACGATCACGCAGCCTACCCGGGGGTTGGGATGGGTGGTGTACAGGCCCTTGCGCGCCAGTTCGAGGGCGCGGGCCATGTAGTGGGCGTCGAGGACAGCCTGCTCTGTCATGGAAGGTGGATTCATTCTTTGATCGGCTCACGGGCCAGGCGGTCGATCTCTTCGCGGAACTCATTGAGGTCCTGGAAGCGTCGATACACCGAGGCGAAACGGATGTAGGCGACTTCGTCGAGCTTTTGCAGCTCGCCCATCACCAGCTCTCCCACCACCAGGCTCTTGACCTCACGCTCGCCGGTGGCGCGCAGCTTGTGCTTGATATGCACCAGCGCCGCCTCCAGCCGCTCGACACTCACCGGGCGTTTTTCCAGGGCGCGCTGCATACCGGCGCGCAGTTTGTCTTCGTCGAAAGGTTGGCGGCTGCCGTCGGACTTGATCAGACGTGGCAGCACCAGTTCGGCGGTTTCGAAGGTGGTGAAACGTTCACCGCAGCCAGAGGCCAGGCATTCGCGCCGGCGACGTACTTGATCGCCCTCGGCGACCAGACGTGAGTCAATGACCTTGGTGTCGTTGGCACCGCAGAAGGGACAGTGCATGGTTGGCAGGCAACAAATAAAGGGAGGGCCATGGTAGCGCATCCCCGTGGCAAGACAAGCCATAGCCTTTACGGTATATAGGCAGGCTTATATGTTTCATATTATTCAAGCCACGGATTTTGTCCTTTCTGGAGCCGTATATGCAGTTACGACCACTTGTTTTACTCACCTTGTTCAGTGTTCTGGTCGCCTGCAGCAGCGAAGCACCCAAGCCTTCCGCGCCACAACCCACGCCTGCGCAAGAGAAAAAAGTCCCAGGCATTGAAGACCTTGGCCCGTTGCCGGCCTACCAGCGCGAGATCAACGGCAGCCTGAGTAACGTGCCGGCCGGCGCCGAAGTCGAGATGGCCTTGCTGGTGATCGACGACCGTTCACGTCCGCAACAACTGCTCGCCAGCAGCGTACTGACCGGCAACGGCAAGCCACTGGCCTTCCGCCTGCGCTTCAACCCCGAGGCGTTCCCGGCCGGTGCGCGGGTTGAACTGCGCGGCCGCGCCAGCCAGTCCGGCCAGTTGATCCTGCACCTGCCGGCCGTACGTATTACCCAGGCGATCACCCAGACCACCGGCCCCCTGGAACTCGTCAAGGCACCATGACGCCACCGTTGGACTTGCAGCACGCCCTGAGCGAGCTGATCGGCGATGCTCACCTGGTGCCCTGCCCGCTGCCGGGCACCGCGCTGTCGCTGTGGCTGCTGGATGCGGACAACATGGACCGCGCCTTCAGCCCCGAAGAAACCCGACGCATCCTGCACGAACCGCCCTACTGGAGTTTTTGCTGGGCCAGCGGCCTGGCACTGGCGCGGTACCTGGCGGCGAATCCTGAATGGGTGGCCGGCAAACGCGTACTGGATTTTGGCGCGGGCTCCGGTGTCGCCGCGATTGCTGCGCTTAAAGCAGGCGCATCGGAAGTGGTCGCTTGCGACCTGGACCCGCTGGCGCTGGCAGCCTGCCGGGCCAATGCCGAACTCAATGGGGTGGAATTGGGTTATTCGGCGGATTTTTTCGCCGAAGCCGACCGCTTTGACCTGATCCTTGTCGCCGACGTGCTCTACGATCGCGCCAACCTGCCGCTGCTGGATCAGTTCCTGAGCCGTGGCCGAGAGGCACTGGTGGCGGATTCACGTGTGCGCGACTTCCAGCATCCGGCTTATCGGCGCCTGGAGATACTCGACGCGCTGACCCTGCCGGACCTGGCCGAGCCTTGGGAGTTTCGCAAGGTAAGCCTGTACCATTCGCGGCGCGCTTGAGGCCATCGCGGGCAAGCCCGCTCCCACATTTGACCGCACTCCTCTTTGGGAGCGGGCTTGCCTGCGATAGCGATCTAAAGCCCGACATGCTTTCAGCCAACCGCGCCAGCCCTTATAGTTGCCCCATTCCCGCTTTATTCGAGATTCCCCATGAGTGAGCCCACGCCCTACATCTTCGACGTCACCACCGCCAACTTCGAACAGGCGGTGATTCAGAATTCCTTCGAAAAACCTGTGCTGGTGGATTTCTGGGCCGAGTGGTGCGCGCCGTGCAAGGCGTTGATGCCGATGCTGGCGCAGATCGCCGAGAGTTATCAGGGCGAGTTGCTGCTGGCTAAGGTCGATTGCGAGGCCGAGCAGGATATCGTCGCGCGCTTTGGCATTCAAAGCCTGCCGACGGTGGTGTTGTTCAAGGACGGCCAGCCGGTGGATGGGTTTGCCGGGGCGCAGCCGGAGTCGGCGGTGCGGGCGATGCTCGAACCCCATGTGCAGATGCCGCCACCGGCCGCGGCAGATCCGTTGGAGCAGGCCCAGGCGTTGTTTGCCGAAGGCCGCATCAGCGATGCCGAGGCTCTGTTGGTGGCGCTGTTGGGCGAAGACAATACCAATGCTGGCGCGTTGATCCTGTATGCGCGCTGCCTGGCCGAGCGCGGTGAATTGGGTGAAGCCCAGACCGTGCTGGACGCGGTAAAAAGCGACGACCACAAAGCTGCCCTCGCCGGGGCCAAGGCGCAAATCACCTTTTTGCGTCAGGCCGCCGAGCTGCCGGACGCCGCTGACTTGAAAAGCCGCCTGGCGCAAAACCCGCAGGACGACGAAGCAGCCTACCAATTGGCGATCCAGCAACTGGCGCGCCAGCAGTACGATGCAGCGCTCGAAGGCTTGCTCAAGCTGTTTATCCGCAACCGTGGCTACAGCGAAGGCCTGCCGCACAAAACCTTGCTGCAGGTATTCGAACTGCTGGGCAACGACCACCCACTGGTGACCGTATACCGCCGCAAAATGTTTGCCGCGTTGTACTAACCACACTCTGTAGGAGCGAGGGGGACGCCTAGTCCTTGCTCGCGAAGACCGTTAACGATAACGCGAGCATCATGGATGACGGCGGCGTCCTAGCGTTTTTCGCGAGCAAGCTCGCTCCTACAGGGGTTCGATCCAGGTGTAGATCGGCGTGTCCCCGCCGCTGGCCACTTTCACCTGGGCGTTGTGGCGCAGGCGCACCAGCAGGCGTTTACCCGCCGAGGCGTCACCGGTCAAGCCTTCCAGTTGGTCGAGCAGCTCAAGGCCACTGAGCTGCCCGGCCTTGCGTAGCAGGTCCTGGGCGTTCTGCCACAGGTCATCATTGTGTTTGACCGGCGCCACTGGCGCGGCGGCCGAGCTGGGCACGGGCGTTGCCTGTAAGTGCGCGCCCAATCGCGCCCAATCGCCGTCGTCCAGCTCCAGAGTCAAGTCCACCGGCAGGTCGCCGACGGTTCCACGAATTCGCAACATCATCCTTACTCCTGCACTTTTTCTGACAGGCATGCTCCCATGTGGCTTGCGCAACGCCAAGCAGGCGGTCAAACTCTCGACACCATTTGTTATAAGATCACATAACAAAATATTCATGTCCTGGAGCTTTCCCATGCGCCGTCTGCTGCTTGCTTTGCCGTTTGCCCTGCTGCCACTGGCCATTGCCCATGCGGCCGATGAACACGACCACGATCATGACCATGAACACGGCAGCCTCGGCGCCCACGAGCACGGCGTCGGGCGACTCAACGCCGTACTCGATGGCCAGGCGCTGGAGCTTGAGCTGGACAGCCCGGCGATGAATCTGGTGGGCTTTGAACACGTGGCTACCAGCGCCGCCGACAAAGCCAAGGTCGCCGCCGCGCGCAAGCAGCTGGAGAACCCGGCGGCCCTGTTCAACCTGCCCAAAGCCGCCGGTTGCGTAGTCAGTTCCCAGGAACTCAACAGCCCGTTGTTCGGCGACAAACCCGAAGCCGACCATGACGATGATGATGACGCCAAAGACGCTGCCCACGAACACCATCACGACCACAGCGAAATCCACGCTCACTACCAATTCACTTGCGCCACGCCGACGGCCCTGAGCCATCTTGACCTGACCCAAGTGTTCAAGACCTTCCCCGCCACTCAGAAAATTCAGGTACAACTGATCGGCCCGAGCGGTCAGCAGGGTGTTGATGCGACGGCCAAGGCAGCCACCCTCAAATTCTGAAGTGCAAATGCGGTCAATGTGGGAGCTGGCTTGCCTGCGATACAGGCACCTCGGTGTATCAGTGATACCGAGGTGATGCTATCGCAGGCAAGCCAGCTCCCACAGTGGATCGGCGCCATGTTCCAAAACCCGGTGACATTGATTCCCCATGACTCATGCCTTAATCGAACTGTCTGACCTGGGCTTCAACTGGCCCGGTCACCCGCAACTGCTGGACATCCCCGCGTTCCGCCTGGAAGCGGGGCAAACCCTGTTCCTCAAGGGCCCCAGCGGCAGCGGCAAAACCACGCTGCTGGGCCTGCTCGGCGGCGTGCAGAAACCCAGCCGGGGCAGCATTCGCCTGCTGGGCCAGGAGCTGACCGAACTCTCCGCCGGGGCCCGTGACCGTTTCCGTGTCGATCACACCGGCTACATCTTCCAGCAGTTCAACCTGCTGCCGTTCTTGTCGGTGCGGGAAAACGTCGAGTTGCCGTGCCATTTTTCCAAGCTGCGTGCGCAACGGGCCAAGCAGCGCCACGGCAGTGTCGACCGGGCCGCCGCGACCTTGCTGGCGCATCTGGGCTTGAACGACAAAGACCTGCTGGAACGTCGTGCCGACTCGCTGTCCATCGGCCAGCAACAACGGGTGGCTGCCGCCCGCGCGCTCATCGGCCAACCGGAACTGGTGATCGCCGACGAACCCACCTCGGCCCTGGACTACGACGCCCGCGAAGCCTTCCTTCAGCTGTTGTTCGCCGAGTGCCGCGACGCGGGCGCCAGCCTGCTGTTTGTCAGCCATGACCAAAGCCTGGCCGCCCTGTTCGACCGTAACCTGTCGTTGGCCGAACTCAATCGCGCCGCCACGCCCGCAGAGGTTTGAGATGTATCTGTTCCGTCTAGCCATGGCCAGCCTGGCTAACCGCCGGTTTACCGCGATCCTCACCGCCTTCGCCATCGCCCTGTCGGTGTGCCTGTTGCTGGCGGTGGAGCGCGTACGCGTTGAGGCGCGCAACAGTTTCGCCAGCACCATCAGTGGCACCGACCTGATCGTCGGCGCCCGCTCGGGCTCGGTGAACTTGCTGCTGTACTCGGTATTTCGCATCGGCAACGCCACCAACAACATCCGCTGGGACAGCTACGAGCATTTTGCCGCCAGCCCTCAAGTGAAGTGGGCCATCCCGATTTCCCTGGGCGACTCCCATCGCGGCTACCGCGTCATGGGCACCAACGCGTCCTACTTCGAGCACTACCAGTACGGACGCAAGCAAAACCTCGAACTGGCCAGCGGCCGCGCCTTTGCCACCGACCCGTTCGAAGTGGTCCTCGGTGCCGAAGTGGCCGACGCGCTGCACTACAAGCTCGGCGACAAGCTGGTGCTGGCCCATGGCGTGGCGGTGGTCAGCCTGGTCAAACACGATGACAAACCCTTCACCGTGGTCGGCATTCTCAAGCGCACCGGCACACCAGTGGACCGCACGCTGCATATCAGCCTGGGCGGCATGGAAGCGATCCATATCGACTGGCACAACGGCGTGCCGGCCCAGGGCAAAGGTCGGATCAGTGCCGACCAGGCGCGCAATATGGACCTCACGCCGCAGGCCATCACGGCGTTCATGCTCGGCCTGAACAACAAGATTTCCACCTTCGCCCTGCAACGGGAGATCAACGAATTCCGTGGCGAGCCGATGCTGGCGATTCTGCCCGGCGTGGCGCTGCAAGAATTGTGGAGCATGATGGGCACCGCTGAAAAAGCGCTGTTCGTGATCTCGCTGTTCGTGGTGCTCACCGGCTTGATCGGCATGCTCACGGCGATCCTCACCAGCCTCAACGAGCGCCGCCGCGAAATGGCGATCCTGCGTTCGGTGGGCGCCCGCCCGTGGCATATCGCGACGTTGCTGATCTTCGAAGCGTTTGCCCTGGCGTTGTCCGGCGTGGTTGCGGGTGTGGCTTTGCTCTACGTGTGTATCGCTGCGTCGCGCGGGTATTTACAGGCCAACTACGGGCTGGACCTGCCGATGTCGTGGCCCAGCGAATATGAATGGACGCTGCTCGCCGGTATCCTGGCCGCCGCGCTGTTGATGGGCAGCGTGCCCGCATGGCGCGCCTACCGGCAGTCTTTGGCCGATGGCCTGTCCATTCGTTTATGAGGAAGGTTTCGATGCGCCGTGGCCTGTTTGCCTTGTTGCTGCTGATCGCTCTGCCCGCCTGGGCCGCCGAGCCCAAAGAGCTGACCTGGTCGGAGCTGATCCCGCCGGACGCCGAGCCGGAAGTGCCGAACATGCAGCCGCTGCACAATTTGTCCGGCATGGCCGATGCGCTGGAATCGGCACCGGCGGCCAAGCAGGAAATGCCCCACGCGCCCGTGGTGCCGGCCCTTGACGGCAAGCACATCCGCCTGCCGGGTTATATCGTGCCGTTGGAAGTCGGCGAGAACGGCCGCACCACCGAGTTTTTGCTGGTGCCGTATTTCGGCGCTTGCATCCATGTGCCACCGCCACCGTCGAACCAGATCGTGCATGTCAAAAGCGAAGTCGGCGTGAAGCTCGATGAGCTGTATCAGCCGTACTGGATCGAAGGCGCGATGCAGGTCAAGCCGTCCAGCAGCGAACTGGCCGACGCCGGTTACCAGATGGAAGCCGAGAAGATTTACATGTATGAGCTGCCGGAATAGAGCTGATGAAGCTTTCATTGAGCTGAGTCAAAAGACCGGGCGGAACGATCTTTACCATTGGACGTACAACTTTTAAACGTCCTTTGGAGCTCCCATGAACAAGTCTCTGCTCGGCGCGTCCCTCTTCGCGCTTGCCCTCGTCGCCCCTGTCGCACACGCTCACGAAGCGGGCGACATTCTGGTTCGCGCCGGTGCAATTACGGTGAACCCGAAGGCGGACAGCGGCCACGTCAAAGTCGACCAGGGCCCCTTGGCGGGCACCAACCTGGGCGGCAAGGCGACCATGAGCAGCGACACTCAACTGGGCCTGAACTTCGCCTACATGCTGACCAACCACGTTGGTATCGAATTGCTGGCCGCCACGCCGTTCGAGCACGATGTGAAGATCAAAGGCACCGCACTGAGCCCGGCCAACGGCAAGCTCGGCACCCTCAAACACCTGCCGCCGACCCTGAGCGTCGTCTACTACCCACTGGACAACAAGTCGGCCTTCCAGCCGTACGTGGGCGCCGGTATCAACTACACCTGGATTTATGACGAACACGTCGGCAGCCGTGCCCAAGGCGCCGGCTTCAGCAACTTCAAGGCTGAAAACTCCTGGGGCTGGGCCGCGCAGATCGGTGCGGACTACATGATCAACGACAAGTGGATGATCAACGCCCAGGCGCGCTACATCGACATCAGCACCAAGGCCACCGTGGAAAACAACGGCGTGGCGCCGGGCACTCGCGCCAAGGTCAATGTGGACGTGGACCCGATGGTTTACATGGTGGGGATTGGCTACAAGTTCTAAGCAACACTGCATAACAAATGTGGGAGCGGGCTTGCTCGCGAATGCGGTGGATCAGTCGATGAATCTGTTGACTGACACGCCGCCTTCGCGAGCAAGCCCGCTCCCACATTTGGTTTCAGGTGTATCAGCTACGGCGATAGAACCTGTCCAATAATGCCGGCAACCCTGCCCGCCAAGCCCGTGGCTTGATGCCGAAGGTATGAAGGATTTTCTTGCAGGCAAGCACCGCGTGCTGCGGTTCTTCACCGGCATCCGGCCGGGCTGCGTGGGCCTGGGCGGTGGGGGATTCGATCGCCAGCGGGTGAAAGGTGCGCGCTTCGGTGAGGATCGCCTGGCCCAGCGCCAACGGTGTGGTCGCTTCCTGGCCGGCATAGTGATAGGTGCCCCACAACGGCGCCGCGCAATCGAGTTGCTTGAGCACCGAGATGATCACCCGCGCCGCGTCGTCCACCGGCGTCGGGTTGCCACGACGGTCGTCCGCCATGAGCAATTCATCCGGCTTCTCGGCCCGCGCCAGGAAGCGCCCGAGCGTTCCGTCAACGCTGTCATCGAGCAACCAGCCAAACCGTAGCAGCACATGTTGCGGGCATGTGGCGCGCACGCTTTGCTCGATCCGCCACAACGCCTGGCCGCGCAGGCCCAGGGGCACTGGCTCGTCCTTTTCGCTGTAGGCGGTGGCGCGGGAGCCATCAAACACGCGATAGCTGGACGGTTGCAGCAAGGTGATGTTGTGGTGTTGGCACAGCTCGGCCAGGCGCTCGATGGCGAACTCCTGGGAGGCCAGGCGCGTTTCGCTGACCGCTTCGGCCTGGAACCAGTCGAAATAGTAGGCGAGGTTGATCAAGGCATCGGGACGGGTGTCGTCGAGCAGTTGGGTGAGGCTCGCGGCATCCCAGCCGTCTTGGGGCGGTTTGGGTGCGAGGAAACCGATGTCTTCCTCTGCACCAAGGCGAATCAGCGCCTGCCCGAGGGCATTCCCGCCGCCCAGTAACATAAGGCGCATTCGCATAGATTGAGCAGGCCCGGTCAGTGTGGAACGAAGGTTTTTCAGGTATTCGTCAGAATCGTTGCATTTTGCGGGTTTGTAGCGCAACCGTCACGGATAAACTGCGCCATTGCAACTTGTTGGATCGGGCAGTATCAATCACTACATGAACCGACCCGAATCCACCGACACAGCCTTGAACGGCTTCCACCCCGCCGTCAGCGCCTGGTTTGCCAGCACCTTCCCTTCGGTGACAGGCGCCCAGGCCCAGGCATGGCCACTGATCCGCCAACGCCAATCGACACTCATCGCCGCGCCCACCGGCTCCGGCAAGACACTGACGGCTTTCCTGGCGGTGCTGGATGACTTGGTCCATCAGGGCCTGGCCAACGGCGGGCAACTGCCGGATGAAACCCTGGTGGTCTATGTGTCGCCGCTCAAGGCGCTGTCCAACGACATCCAGATCAACCTGCAAAACCCGCTGGCCGGTATCACCGAGCACCTGCAGCGCCTGGGCCTGCCGCCGCTGGTGATCCGCACCGCCGTGCGCACCGGCGACACGCCGCAAAAAGACCGCGCGCAGATGCGCAAGCGAGCGCCTCACATCCTGGTGACCACCCCGGAATCGCTCTACGTGCTGCTGGGCTCGGACTCCGGTCGACAAATGCTCGCCAGCACGCGAACGGTGATTGTCGATGAAATCCACGCTATCGCCGCCGGCAAACGCGGCAGCCACCTGGCGTTGAGCCTGGAGCGTCTGCAAGGGCTGTGCAGGGAACCGCTGACGCGCATCGGCCTGTCGGCCACGCAAAAGCCCATCGAGGCGGTGTCGCGGTTCCTGGTGGGCAGCGGCCGCGATTGCGCGATCGTCGACATCGGCCACGCCCGCCCCCGTGACCTGGATATCGAGGTGCCGCCGGTGCCGCTTTCGGCAGTCATGGCCAACGATGTGTGGGCGCTGGTCTATGACCGCCTCGCCGACCTGGCCCGCGAACACCGCACTACATTGGTCTTCGTCAACACCCGCCGCCTGGCCGAACGCCTGGCCCGGCATTTGAGCGAGCGCCTGGGCAAAACTGCAGTGGCCGCCCACCATGGCAGCCTGGCCAAGGAGATGCGCCTGGATGCCGAACAGCGCCTCAAGGCCGGCGAGTTGCAAGTGCTGATCGCCACCGCCTCCCTGGAACTGGGGATTGATATCGGCGATGTCGATCTGGTCTGCCAGATCGGCTCGCCCGGCTCGATCAATGGCTTTCTGCAAAGAGTCGGACGTTCCGGGCACCAGGTCGGCGGCACGCCCAAGGGGCGCCTGTTCGCAACCACCCGCGACGACCTGATCGAATGCGCCGCGCTGCTCGACTGCGTGCGCCGGGGCGAATTGGACACCTTGCACATACCGGTCGCGCCGCTGGATGTGCTGGCCCAGCAGATCATCGCCGAGGTCAGCGCCCAGGAATGGTCGGAACAGACGTTGCTGGCGCTGATCCGCCGCGCCGCGCCCTATGCCGAGTTGGATGAGCATCACTACCAGGCGTTGTTGCAGATGCTCGCCGACGGCTACAACGGGCGCCAGGGTATCCGCAGCGCCTACCTGCACCGCGACGCCCTCACCCGCACGCTGCGCGGTCGGCGGGGCGCCAAACTCACCGCCGTGACCAGCGGCGGCACCATTCCCGACAACGCCGACTACAGCGTGTTGCTCGAACCCCAGAGCCTGAACATCGGCAGCGTCAACGAAGACTTTGCGGTGGAAAGCATCGCAGGGGATATCTTCCAGCTGGGCAACACGTCGTACCGGATCCTGCGGGTCGAAGCCGGCAAAGTGCGGGTCGAAGACGCCCATGGCCAGCCACCGACCATCCCGTTCTGGCTCGGTGAAGCGCCGGGGCGCAGCAACGAATTGTCGGCCGCGGTGGCGCGTCTGCAGGGCCTGCTGGACGCGCTGCTCAGCGCCACACCCGGCGACTTGCAACCGGCATTGGACTGGCTCACCGACACCCTGCGCCTGAACCATGCCAGCGCCGAACAAATCCTCGATTACCTGGCGCGCACACGCCTGGCCCTGAGCGCGTTGCCGTCCCAGGACACCTTGATCATGGAGCGCTTCTTCGACGCGTCCGGCGGCACCCAACTGATCATCCACACGCCGTTCGGCAGCCGCGTCAACCGTGCCTGGGGCCTGGCGTTGCGCAAGCGGTTTTGCCGCACCTTCAATTTCGAATTGCAGGCGGCGGCCAGCGAAAATGCCATCGTGCTGTCGCTGTCCACCAGCCACAGTTTCGAGCTGGACGAGGTGTGGCGTTACCTCAACAGCAACAGCGCCGAACACATCCTGATCCAGGCGGTGCTGGATGCGCCGCTGTTCGGCGTGCGCTGGCGCTGGAATGCCGGTGTGGCCCTGGCATTGCCGCGTTATACCGGCGGGCGCAAGGTAGCGCCGCAGATCCAGCGCATGAAAAGCGAAGACCTGATTGCCAGTGTGTTTCCCGACCAGATCGCCTGCCTGGAAAACCTCGCCGGCGAACGCGAAGTCCCGGACCATCCGTTGATCGAGCAGACCCTCGACGATTGCCTGCACGAGGCCATGGACAGCGACGCCTGGCTGGCCCTGCTGCAACGCATGGAGCGCGGCGAAGTGCGCCTGATCAGTCGCGACCTGCCGGCGCCCTCGCCCATGGCTGCGGAAATTCTCAGCGCGCGGCCCTACACCTTTCTCGACGACGCGCCACTGGAAGAGCGCCGCACCCAGGCGGTGTTCAACCGACGCTGGAGCGACCCGCAGAGCACCGATGATCTTGGCGCCCTGGACGCCGACGCCATCGCCGGGGTGCGCGAAGAAGCGTGGCCGGCGCCCAACGGCGTGGATGAAATGCATGAGGCGCTGATGAGCCTGGCGTGCATCGCCGACGCCGAAGTCCCCGCGCAGTGGCGAGAATGGCTCGACGCCCTGGCCAAGGGTGGCCGTGCGTATCAGTTGCACAACGGCTTGTGGGTCGCGGTGGAGCGCCTGAGCTGTTTGCAGGCGATCTACCCCAGCAACCTGCCGCTGCTGCCGGGTTTCGATGAGCCCTGGACCTTCGATGAGGCCGTGGTCGAAGTGCTGCGCGCACGTCTGGGCGGGTTCGGCCCGCTGACGCTGAACCAAATCGCCGCACCGCTCGCGTTGCCTGTGACGGATGTCACTCAGGCACTCGCGCGCCTGGAACAGGAAGGCTACGTGCTGCGCGGTCATTTCAGCCCCGACGCCACCGAAGAGCAATGGTGCGAACGTCACCTGCTGGCGCGCATTCACCGCTACACGATCAAACGCCTGCGCCGCGAAATCGAGCCGGTGGCGTTGCAGGACTTCATGCGTTTTCTGTTCGATTGGCAGCACCTGTCCGACGGCACTCGCGGCCAGGGCAGCGCGATGTTGGCGCAGATCGTCGGCCAGTTCGAAGGTTACGCCGCCGCCACGTCCGCCTGGGACAGCGACCTGCTTAGTGCGCGGCTCAAGGACTACTCATCCACGTGGCTGGATGACTTGTGCCGCAGCGGCAAGCTGGTGTGGACGCGCTTGAGCAACAAGGCCGGCGCCATGGCCTTGCGCAGCACGCCGGTGGTGTTGCTGCCACGTAGCCAAGCGGCATTGTGGAGCGGATTGACCGAGCTCACCGACGCCGCAACGCTGTCACCCAAGGCGCAAAAGGTGCATCAAGCCCTGCGCGATCACGGCGCGCTGTTTTTCGATGAGCTGGTGCACGAAGCCCACTTGCTGCGCAGCGAACTGGAAACCGCCCTGCAGGAATTGGTGGGCGCCGGGCTGGTAAACGCCGACAGCTTCGCCGGGCTGCGCGCGCTGACCACCCCAGCGAGCAAACGCCAGGCGCGCAGCAGTCGGCGTGGGCGCGGAGCGTTTATCGGCGGCATGGACGACGCCGGGCGCTGGGCTCTGGTGCGGCGTTCATCAACCGCCGCGGGCCCGCATTCGGCCGAGACGCTGGAGCATGTGGCGATGACCCTGCTGCGCCGCTATGGCGTGGTATTCTGGCGCTTGCTGGAGCGCGAGGCGGATTGGTTGCCGAGCTGGCGCGAGTTATTGCGCACCTTCCATCGCCTGGAAGCGCGCGGGGAGATTCGCGGCGGGCGCTTTGTCAGCGGCTTGGCGGGGGAACAGTTTGCGTTGCCGGAGGCGATTGCATTGCTGCGTGAAGTGCGGCGTCGGCCCCATGACGGCAGTTTGATTGCGGTGTGCGGGGCTGATCCGTTGAATCTGGTGGGCACGCTGTTACCGGGGGACAAGGTGCCCGCGGTGAGCGGTAATCGGATTGTGTACCGGGATGGGTTGCCAGCGGCGGTGAGGGTGGCGGGCAAGCAGCAGGTGTTGTTGGAGGTGGATCAGTTGGCGGTGCAGGAGAAGTTGATCAGGCACTGAAATGGGTTGACATTGAGGGCCTCTTCGCGAGCAAGCCCGCTCCCACAGTTGGACCGGGTACATCCTTGGAATACGGTCCAACTGTGGGAGCGGGCTTGCTCGCGAAGGCGTCAGCCCAGGCACCGCTGATCATTGGGTGCGCGGCTGTTCAGTCAGCACCAAGGCCTCATCCTGCGCCATGCGCTTGGGCAACACCACCTGCTGTGGATACGTCTGCGCAAAGTGCACCTCGTCACAGTTATCCACAAGCTTCTTCAACCGCTGGTTAAACGCGCGACTCACCGCATATTGACCACCCGACACCGTACGGAACTGCGCGGTCAGCACCACGCCGTTAAGGTCCATCTTGTCGACACCAAACACCTCCAGCGGGCCTTGCAGGTTGTACTTGAGGAACACGTCATCACGGATCGACTGCCCGGCCTCCTGGATCAGCTCCACCGCCTTGTCCACATCGGTGTCATAGGTGAACTGCACCGAGAAAAACGCATAGGCAAACTGCCGCGACTGATTGGTGACCGCCTTGATCTGCCCGAACGGCACCGAGTGCACAAAGCCCTTGCCGTCGCGCAGCCGCAGGGTGCGGATGGTCAGGCCTTCGACGGTGCCGGCGTGGCCGGAGTCGAGCACCACCCAGTCGCCGATCGACAGCGTGTCTTCGATGATGATGAACAGGCCGGTGATCACGTCCTGCACCAACTGCTGGGAACCGAAACCGATCGCCAGGCCCACCACCCCGGCGCCGGCCAGCAGCGGTGCGACGTTGATGCCGAGGTTGGCCATGGTGGTGATCGCGCAGATCACCACCAGGATAATCTTCACCGCATTGCGCAGCAGCGGCAGAATGGTCTTGATTCGCGTGCTGGGCTGGCGGCTGGAGCGTTTGTTCACCGGCGGCTTCAGCGCTTCCTGGATCGCCGTGTCGAGCACCACCCAGAATAGCCATGTCATCAGCAGGATCAGGCCGATGCTGCTGAGAGAGTCGCTGATCGCCCGGCCAATGGAGTTGCGCTCGGCGAACTCGAACAGCGACACGCCCCAGATCCGCCCGAGCACTTCAATGAACGCAACGGCCATGACAATGCGCAGGATCGCATGCAACAGGCTGAGGAAGCGCTCCTTGTAGGCACTGCTGCGCTGGATCGCCACTTGGCTGCGCGACTTGAACAGGTGCTGCAACACGGTGCTCAGGAACACGGTGCCGATCAGCAGGATCGTGGTGAACAACGCGCAGCGCAGCGCCTTCTGGTTATCGTCACCGGCGCCGATCAGGTTGATCGCCGAGACCAGCACCATCAACAGGATTGGCCAGTACCACAACCCGGAAAACACCCGCAGCGATTGCTGCAACGCCGGGTGTTTGAGGCGCTGGGCCAATGGCCGGTTACGGATCAGATGGGCCACCGGGCGGCGCAGGCGCACCACCAGCACGCCGAAGATCACCGCAGCGAACAGCCCGGTAAACACGGCGATGCTGCTGGTGATATTGCCGCCCAGCTGGCGGGCGATCTGCGGACTGGTAAGGGCATCGCTGAGGGCGGCGAGAAAGCCGATCAGGAACAGCGGTTTGGGGCAGTAGCTGCGAATAATCTGCACCGCGGGGCGCTTGTGGCCGACATTGAACATGACAATCACACAGAGCAGCATCGAGGTGGAAAAGATGCCGCTGCTGGTGGCGTAGGCAAAACACAGCGCCAGCGCGCGGCCCACGGAGGTCGGTAAAAAGTGGCTGACGTAAAGCGTCAGCGGCAGGCACACCAGCGCGGGGATCGTGTATGGAATCACATACCCCAGCACCGCCAGCAAGCGTTCGCGTTTTTCAAAGAAGGTTCGACGCCCCAGGCGCTGCACGACAAATCGCCCAAGCAAGGTCAACCCCACAAAGGCACCAACCCACACGCTCGTCAGCAACAGAAAGTCGCCCGCCACGCTCCAGGGCGAACGCGCAGCGGTCTGGTCGACCAGGCGCCCCACTTCATCTGCGGCCCGATCCGCGCGCAGGCGCCATTGATCGATAAAGCCCTGATTGAGGTCGAGCTTTTGCTGCACGTCGTCAATGCTGGAACTGATGGCCCCCAGCAATCCGCCTTCCACCAGCAATTCCGGTTTGGCCGGCGCATCCGGTTCTGGCGCGGTCGCCGCCGCTTGCAGTGCGCCACTGCCGCAAAACAGCAACGCACCGAGCAGTAATGCAGTCTTTAGATTCAGCAAAACACCGAGCTCCTGCAGAGGGGTCTGTAAGGAACTGACGGGTTTGATGCCTGATCGTTCCCGAGAAAGTGCCGTCTGTAGGAAGCGCGAAACTTTCAGACGCCTACCGCAGTCATCCAAAAACGGCGGTCAACCGACCCAATTTTGACGGGAGCATTCATGGCGGCGATTCACATCGGTATTTCCGGCTGGCGCTACACGCCCTGGCGCGGGGATTTCTACCCCGAAGGGCTGACCCAGAAACGCGAGCTGCAGTTTGCGTCACGCGCCGTCAACAGCATCGAAATCAATGGCTCGTTCTATGCGCTGCAAACCCCCAAGCGTTACGCCGAGTGGTACGCCGATACGCCTGAAGGCTTCATGTTCAGCGTCAAGGCGCCGCGCTTCATTACCCATATCCTGCGGTTAAGGGACGTGCATGCGCCGATGGCCAACTTTTTCGCCTCCGGGGTACTGGAGCTCAAGGAAAAGCTCGGCCCGATCCTTTGGCAGTTTCCGCCCAGCTTCAAGTTCGACCCGCCGCTGTTCGAAGCCTTTCTACGGGAACTGCCCACCGACACCCAACAGGCCGCCGCCCTCGCCCGCCAGCATGAACCGCGCCTGAATGGCAAGGCGAGCATGCAAGCCCATGGCAAGCGCGCGCTGCGCCATGCGGTGGAGATCCGTCATAAGAGTTTCGCCGTGCCGGAGTTTGTGCAGATGCTGGACAAATACGGGGTGGCACTCGTGGTGGCGGATACCGCCAGCAAGTGGCCGTACCTGGAAGACGTCACCGCCAACTTCATGTACTTGCGCCTGCATGGCGACAAGGAGCTGTACGCCAGTGGCTACAGTGACGAAGCCCTCAAGCGCTGGGGGGATCGCATCGAGCGTTGGTCCGAGGGCAAACAGCCTGCGGACGCCCAGCTGGCCGACCCGCAGCACAAACCCCGCGCCCGCAAACAGCGTGATGTGTTCTGTTTTTTCGACAATGACATCAAGGTGCGTGCGCCCTTTGATGCACGCCAACTGCTGCAGCGTTTCGAGCTGGATAAACACCTCGCCACCGAGCCCGGAAAACTGCCAGCGCCGGGGGTACTGCCATGACCCATCCGGAACTGATCCCCACCCCGCCCACCACCGCCATCAAGCGCTTCACGGTGCTGACAGTGAATATCCACAAAGGCTTCACCGCGCTGAACCGACGTTTCATCCTGCCCGAATTACGTGAAGCCGTGCGCAGCGTGGGCGCCGATATCGTATTCCTGCAGGAAATCCATGGCACCCACGAGCGCCATCCGCAGCGCTATAGCGATTGGCCGAAAATGCCGCAGTACGAGTTCCTCGCTGACAGCATCTGGCCGCAATTCGCCTACGGGCGCAATGCCGTCTACCCCCACGGCGACCACGGCAATGCGCTGATGTCGAAATTCCAGATCGTGAGCTACGACAACCTCGACATTTCCCAAAGCGGCCACGAAAACCGTGGCCTGCTGCATTGCGTGCTGCGCCTGCCGGGCACCGGCCAGGAAGTGCACGCGATCTGCATGCACCTGGGCTTGCGCGAGGTGCATCGCCAACAGCAATTGCGCTTGCTGGAGCAGCGTATCAGCGAGATCCCGGCCGACGCGCCACTGGTGGTGGCCGGCGATTTCAACGACTGGCGCCAGCGCGCCGACCTGAGCCGGAGCGGCCTGAAGGAAGTGTTTTTCGAAGCCGACGGCAAACTGGCGCGCACCTTTCCGGCGCGCTTGCCATTGCTGGCGTTGGATCGCATTTACGTACGCAATCTGACCGCGCATAACCCCAGGGTATTGAACACCCGGCCCTGGTCCCATTTGTCTGATCATGTGCCGCTGTCGGTGGAGGTTGAGTTATGAACGTCGCGGTAGAACACATTTCCACAGACCAGCCGCCGGATGAAACCAAGGCCCGTGACCTGGACTACGGCTGGCAAAGCGGCAACCAGATTGAGTTGCTGGAGAACGGCGAGGCGTACTTTCCCAAAGTGTTCGAGGCCATGCGCCAGGCCCGGCGCGAGATCCTGCTGGAGACCTTCATCCTTTTCGAAGACAAGGTTGGCTACGAGCTCAAAGACATCCTGATCGAGGCGGCGCAGCGGGGCGTAAAGGTAGTGGCGAGCCTCGACGGTTTTGGCTGCGGCGAGCTGAGCCCGTCGTTCCTGCGTGAGTTGGCCGAGGCCGGCGTCATGGTGCAGATGTTTGATCCCGCGTCCAAGACCCTGGGCATTCGCACCAACTGGTTTCGCCGCCTGCACCGAAAAATCGTGGTGGTGGACGCCAGCGTGGGGTTTATCGGCGGGATCAATTTTTCCGCCGACCACCTGGGGGACTTCGGTCCCGAAGCCAAGCAGGATTACGCCGTGCAAGTGACGGGGCCGGTGGTCGCCGACCTGCATCATTTCGCCTTGGCCCAAAGCGGGCGCCAGGTGCGCACCCGACGCGGCTGGCGGCGGCGCCAGCAACGGCCGTCGGCATGGTCGAGCGAGCAAGGCGATGGCCTGGTGCGCTTGATCTACCGTGACAACCTGCAGCATCGCGACGACATCGAAGAGGCGTACATCCACGCATTGAGCAAGGCGAAAAAACGCGCGGTGATCGCCAATGCCTACTTCTTCCCCGGCTACCGCCTGCTGCGTGAAATCCGTAACGCCGCGCGCCGTGGCGTGCACGTGCAACTGATCATGCAGGGCCAGCCCGACGTGCTGCTGGCCAAGCTGGCGGCACGCATGCTCTACGACTATTTGCTCAAGGATGGCGTGGTGATTCATGAGTATTGCCAGCGCCCGCTGCACGGCAAAGTGGCGCTGGTGGATGACGATTGGAGCACCGTGGGTTCGAGCAACCTGGACCCACTGAGCCTGGCGCTGAACCTGGAAGCCAACGTGTTGATTCGTGACCGTGGCTTCAATCAACAGCTTTATGACAGCCTGGAAGCCCTGGCCAGGGATCATTGCCAGACCATGCCGGAAAAGCGCAAGCCACGCCTGTGGCTGTGGCGTCTGACCGTGGGCTTCCTGGTGTTCCATGTGATGCGCCACTTTCCCGCACTGACCGGCTGGCTGCCTGCCCACAAGCCACGATTGAAACCCTTCGAGGCCCAGCCCCATGACGTCTGAAACCAAAGGCTCGCGGTTCCAACGCTGGAAAAAACCGCTGACTATCGCCTTTTTCCTGCTGCTGATCGTGCTGTTCACGATGCTCGCGCGGCGCATCGATTGGAGCGAAGTGCTGCAGACCCTCGGCGAATTCAAGGTGCGCACCTTGCTGATCGCGGGCGCCCTGACGTTGTGCAGCTTTCTGGTCTATGCCAGCTTCGACTTGATCGGGCGCACCTACATTCGCCAGAACCTGGGGTGGAAGCAGATCCTGCCGGTGGGGATCATCAGCTATGCCTTCAATCTCAACCTGAGCGCGTGGGTCGGCGGTATCGCCATGCGCTATCGCTTGTATTCACGGCTGGGGGTGAGCACCAGCAATATCGCCAAGATCCTCGGCCTGAGCCTGGCCACCAACTGGTTCGGCTACATGGCCATCTCGGGAGTGATTTTCAGCAGCGGCCTGGTCACCATGCCGCCGGGCTGGAAGGTCAGCACCACGGCCTTGCAAGGCATCGGCGCGCTGCTGGTGCTGGCCAGCCTGGGATACCTGGCCGCCTGCCAGTTTTCGAAAAAGCGCGCATGGACGATTCGTGGCATGGAAATCAACCTGCCGTCGCTGCGCATGGCGTGCCTGCAGTTGATGCTGGGCGCGTTGAACTGGTCGCTGATGGCGGCGGTGATCTTCACGCTGCTGCCGTCCAAACTGGACTACCCGCTGGTGTTGGGTGTGCTGCTGATCAGCGCGATTGCCGGGGTGCTCACGCATATCCCGGCCGGACTCGGCGTGCTGGAGGCGGTGTTTATTGCGTTGTTGCAGCATGAGGCGTCGCGGGGCAGTTTGTTGGCGGGGTTGATTGCGTACCGGGCGATCTACTTTATTGTGCCGCTGCTCATTGCACTGGTGATGTACCTCGGGGTGGAGGCGAAGGCCAAGGCGTTGCGGGTGAAGAAGACACCTGCTGAAAGGTGTTGACTGGTTAATCGCTATCGCAGGCGAGCCAGCTCCCACAGGCGTATGCGTTCCAATGTGGGAGCGGGCTTGCCCGCGATGACGGCTTTATGGAAACCCATCATCTGGACTGGATAATGCTCAACCGCTCCCCCACCACCATCTCGGTAATCCAGTCCACCAGGATCGAAGTGTAGGCCTGCTGGGACACCGGATCGCTGAGGGAATGGTCGGCGCCGTCAATGATGCGATGGGTCAGCGAATGCGTCTGCTGGCACGCCGCGCGGTAACTCATGATGGTGGCATGAGGTACGTGATCGTCGGTTTCCGACTCCACGATCAACACATCACCGGTAAACGCCGAACACGCGTGCAAGGCGCGATTGGTTTCGGCATGGACCAGGGTGCTGCGGTAATCCATCAGGTCCATTTTGTCCAAGTCACGCTTGGGCTTGAGCCATTCTTCATCGCGGTACAACGCAGGCACGCGCAGCGCCAGCCAGCGCACCGGGCGCAATGAGGTGAGGATCGCCGCCAGGTAACCCCCGTAACTGGTGCCCACCACCGCCACCGCCGAGGTGTCGATGGCCGGGTGCGCCAGCAAGCGGTCGTAGGCCGCCAGCAGATCGCGCAGATTGTCTTCGCGGGTAACGCGCGATAACGGGATACCGGCGCCCGCGTGGCCGCGCAGGTCAAAGGTCAGGCACACGCACCCCAACCCCGCGATGCCTTTGGCTCGCTCGAGGTCGCGCTCCTGGCTGCCGCCCCAGCCGTGCACGAACAACACGCCCGGCACTTTGGATTTGGGGCTCAGGAACGTGCCGCTCATCTGTTCGTCGTCGATGTCGATCGCAATGCTTTCGCTTCTAGCCGTCATAAGATTCAACCGTCACGTACTTGAGAAGAAAGTCGCTGTTTTCCGCCGGGCCGCGGTACACCTCGATGGCATCGGCCGGCAGCGCTTGGTCCTGGTAGGTTTCCACCGAAGACACCCGAATGGCTTTGAGACCAGGGTCGTTGACAAAGCTGCGCAGCGCCGCAACCTCCGCGCTGCTGGCCCCGCCCATGCGCCAGGACTGCTCGAGCACGCCGCTGCGAGGTTGACCGTCGCTGTCCAGGCCCTGGGCGATGTCGTAGTTGCGCCGCGACGCATAGAAACCGGGGTAGGCTTCATCAGCGGCGCTGTCGAAGACCTGGGCTTGTCCGATGGCTTCGCGCACATCGTCGGGCAGTTCGAGCTTCAACAGATCAGCGTAGCCGCCAGGCACGACCAACAGGCTGGAACCGCCGTAGACCTCAGCGCCCTGCCCGTCTGTAGTCAGGTACTGCTCGCCGCAGTAGCTGAACACATGAGCGCCGATAAAGCTCTGGCCGACACTGTGAGTGACTACATCCTTCAGGTCTTGTTCCAGCACCACGCCTTGGTTGAAGAGTGTGGCGGCATCCGGCCGAGCCAGCACGGCATCGAGGTCGTCGAGGCTGTGGATAACCTCCTGGCCCCGGCCCGCGCAGGCATGCACCGGTTTCAAGCGGATAGGCCCGCTGTAGAGCAAGCGTGTGGCGGCGGGTCGTGCGTCCTCCAGCGCGAAAACGCTCAAGCCATCCAGTACGACGTTTCGCACACGCTCGCAGAACAATGCCGACCAACCGCGGGGCGCTTTGGCTTCCGGGCCGATCAAGCCATGGCTGATGGCTTTGGTGCAGATGAAGTCGTAATCGACGTAGCCGCCCCACAGATCCTGCGGCCCTCGGACATTAAGCGCATGCGCCTGGGCCGGGCCGACCAGGGTTTGCGTGGGCAACAGGTACAGCGCTCGCCCCGCATGCAGGTCGGGGTCGTAGTTGCCGCCGAATGGGAGCCCCAGAATCTGCGCCAGCCAGCGCGCCAAGGCTCGGTTGGTTTCGATCTCATGCGTTGGCGCGCCCGCCCGTGTGGAGTGAGCGACTACCAGCTTTTTGCGCTGAGTCGGGGTCATGCATCCTCCTTGGCTATCCCGCTGTGGGTGAGGCAAGAAGGTTGCAGGGATCAGGCCAAAGCCTCTTTAACAGAGAGGGTTTACCTATCAACCGGTTGACGGCAATCGATGGCAGTTGGCCTGTTTTATTCTGCACGACCCTGCGTTGACGTTGCGGCGTTCTGCACGATTCACACCCCAAAGCGGCGGCGATAGTCACTCGGCGCCAAACCGGTAATTTTCTTGAAGAGGACGCGAAACGCGCTGGGGTCCTGATAACCCACGGTCCAGGCAATATGGTCGATGGTGCCAGTGGTGAACTCCAGCATCTGCCGCGCTTTGCCCACCCGCAGGTGTTGGCAATATTCAGTGGGTTTCAAGCCCGTGGCATTGCGAAACCGCCGCAGGAAGGTGCGCTCTTCCAGGCCCGCTTCCTGCGCCATCGCCGCCAGGGAAACATCCACCGCGCCGCTCGCCTGCAGCCAGTGCTGGACCTTGAGGATGGCAGCGTCACCGTGGCCGAGAATCGGTGCAAAATTGCTACCGCATTGGCTGGCGCTGTCACTGTGCTCAATCACCAGGAAACGTGCGGTATCGGCCGCGAGGCTCGGGCCCATCAGGCGATCGACCAGGCGCAGGCCGAGTTCGGACCAGGCCATCAAGCCGGCGGTGGTGATGAGGTCGCCGTCATCGACGATGGGCTTGTCCGCCTCCAGGCGTACGGCCGGGTAACGGGCGGCGAAGGATTCGGCGGAAGACCAGTGCGTGGTGGCGCTGCGCCCGTCCAGCAGGCCACTGCGCGCCAGCATGATCGAACCGATGCATACGCCGCCGAGCACAGTGCCTGCCGCGTGTTGCTGGCGGATCCATTCCAGCAGTGCGGGGGGTGATTGTTCTTCGGTGAACTCACCCACCGACGGTGGTACCAGCACCGCCATCATCGGTTGAGCCGGACCGGGATGGCTGCTGAACACGCGCACCGGTTGGCCGGTCGCATCCACTTGCCAATGGCTGACCCGCAGCAACGGCAACTGCGCCGACTGGTGCTCGGCGGCAATGCGGTTGGCCACGCCGAACAGATCGGTCAAGCCATGCACGGCCGCCAACTGCGCACCTTGATAGATCAATACGCCCAGCTCAACAACGACCATTGTCAGTTTTCCCTCTGTTATTGTCGGTGCAGCCAATCCCCGGTGCAGGCGCCAGCTAACATACTGGGCCCATCAACCCATCACGAGGCGACACACATGGCCAAGCAAGCGCTCATCCTAATCGATATCCAGAACGACTACTTTCCCAAGGGCAAGTGGCCACTCGACGGCGTGGAGGCCGCGGCCGACAAAGCCGCGCAGGTGTTGCAAGCATTTCGCCAGGCGGGCGATGCGGTGATTCACGTGCGTCACGAATTCACTTCTGACGACGCGCCGTTCTTCACGCCGGGCTCCGAGGGTGCGCATCTGCACACCAAAGTGCTGAACGAAGCCAATGAACCGGTGGTGCTCAAACATTTCGTGAATGCGTTTCGCGAGACCAACCTGCGTGCGGCGCTGGAACAACGCAGCATCACGGAATTGGTCGTGGTCGGCAGCATGAGCCATATGTGCATTGATGCCGTGGTGCGAGCGGCGGCGGACCTGGGCTACAGGGTCACAGTGATTCATGACGCGTGCGCGACGCGGGATCAGGAATTTAATGGGCAGGTGATTCCAGCGGCCCAGGTGCACGGGGCCTATATGGCGTCGCTGGCGTTTGGTTACGCAAGCGTGGTGTCGACGGATGAGTACCTGAAGGCGCAAGCGGCGGCCGCGTGACCGCCGCTCAGGTATCAGCGTGTGGCAATGATGAACAAGCGCGGAAAAGGCAGCAACACGGTGCCATCCTCCAGCGCGGGGTAAGCCTGGGTAATCCGCGCTTGATATTCACCCAGGAAAGCGGTTTTTTCAGCGCCGTTCAACGGCGCCAGAAAGGGCCGCAATGCTGAAGCCTTGAACCATTCCACCACCGAGGCGTGATCCGCCAGCGGGTGCAGATAAGTGGTGCGCCACACGTCGACGGTGCTGCAGTGTTTAGCCAGCAACGCGTAGTAGTAGCTCGCCGTGTGGCGCTCATTGTGTTTGACCGCGCCGATCTTGGAAGACCACGGCCCATCAGCCGCGACTTCTCGGGCAAGCCGGTGGGCGGGCTCATCGAGGTTGTCGGGCGTCTGCACCGCCAGCGTGCCGCCGGGGCTCAGTTGACTGATCAGATGCGGATAAAGCGTGGCGTGATCCGGCAGCCATTGCAGGGACGCATTGGCCAGGATCACATCGAAGGTCTGCGTAGGGTTCCACGCCCCAATATCCGCCAGCTCGAAGCTGAGCGCCGGCAGGCGTTTGCGCGCGTCGGCCAGCATGTCGTCGGAGCTGTCCAGGCCGGTGATGAGCGCGTGCGGGAAGCGTTCGGCCAATACCTCAGTGGAATTGCCGGGGCCGCAACCGAGGTCAACCGCATTACGCACTTGGGTGTTTGGAATGGCCGCGACCAAGTCACGGACAGGACGGGTGCGCTGCTGTTCGAACAGGGTGTATTGCTTGGCTGACCAGGTCATCGCGCTTTCCTATTTATTGAGGATTGGGTACAGCCTAAAACGTGTGGACCGTGAGAACAATTGCCCCGGTTGGAGCACTCGCAGCAGCGACTGGTTTGATCACCAGCAATAAAAAACCCCCGAGGCCTGAGCCTGCGGGGGTTCTGTTCGTTTCAAATTTGGCCTAGAACGGGAAAGGACAGCTGAGACCATCAATGTAAAATTTTCCCCCATCACCCTGGGCATTTATGAGCTAATAATTATCATATTAGCGTGAAAAATGTAAAGAAATGACCACTTAGCCCACAAAAATTTACTTACTTTTCTTTCTATCAGCTCTGAGGCTAGCAATTTAAGAATCCCGGAGTCACCCCGCATTGATACAACTCTGAAGCTGAGGTAGCTCATCTAGTGAGCTAGGGGTAGCTCATCCGTGAACGCTACCGTTCACGGATGAGCGATAGCGCGAGCAGAACGCTTTCTGCAGAAGCGCGTATGCCGAAACCCCCAAAACTCACTTAAGCTGCGTCTTGACCTCTTGTAGCAGAGCGTCCTGCGCCTCTACACCGCCCTCCCGAGTATATACAGCAACCAGCAACGTCACAGGATGCACGCCAATCACGGCGGCAAGATCCTCTAGCTTTTCCAAGGTAGGGCACTTAAGGCCACGCTCCAACGTACTGAGATACGTCCGACTGCTAACCAAGGAAAAATCTTCCTGGGTGAGCCCCTTCTCAATTCGCATGCGCTTCAAGGTGAGACCGAAGGCTCGCTTCAATTCCATGGTTTCGTCCCACAAAACAGAAGATAAAGCGCTATCGAGCCCTATAGAGCTACAATCTATAGGACTCATTCATGGAGCTTAAGCATGTTTCGTACGCATACCTCCACCTTGCTGGGATCGCCCGCCGTCGAGAGCGACTGTTTTCATTGGGGGTGCATTGAGCACAGTCTCGCCTTGCCATGGTTCTATGTCACTCTTATAGGCGATGAAACCCAGACAACAACAATGCTTCAGGTGATGGACCCTAAGACTTTCATTGAATTATTGGAGCAACACCAAAAATCACTACAGATAAAAGAAGTGCAACTTGTCACTCCACCGCACATAAATGGCGGGTCACTCTGGCAAATGGAAAAGCTCTTAGAGTTCTCTTATGGCCATGATTTAAAACTAGGCAGCTTTGAGTTTTACGAAGTCGAAGGCGGTTACTTTTATACAACTCTGGAGCGAGACCAACTCCGCGACGCGGTCGTTTTAGAGAAAACTATAATATACCGAAGATCTATGCTGCAACATCTAGCACCAACACCTTGAGTGGCCTACTACAGGATACCTCCGCAAAAAACACCAGCAGCCAAAACCAACAATACAAATTTCAGCCACCGAACGCATCAGCATTTTTTCGACGGGCTGACTCGGAGTTCTCGAAGTCGTGCCCGCATCCACTTTCCGTCATTTTGCATCTCCGACCTTAAGGAGACTAGCTCTTCAGACGTGAGACTCGAAAATTGACCGTAGATCGCATAGTTAACCCGAGCTATCGTAGTTACATCAACAGAATTAAAACAACTTGAAACCATAGACAAAGAGAAGCCCGTTCGGCCGACTATCTGAGCCTGAGATAACTTTCGCGTAGCAAGCAGAACAATATATGCATTACATAATCCACGTATTGAATAATCATTTATTCCGGAATCCGGGGATAATTCGGAAAGCTGAGTAAGACTTAGAACTATGATATTCCTCATACATCCCCCACAAAGCACATATTATTGCAGGTTCAAATCTCTTGACCGCACACTGCACCACCTATTGCTTCAAGAATAGCATCATCCGATGGGGATCTATGCTGCAGCATTGGACCTAATAGCTAGCGGGCTCAACGGCCATCGATATCCTGCTTCTGTAGGTTGGAACGCTTCAAGCAATAGCAGCAGGCCCCTAGCGATTTTCGCCGAGGGTACTCACGTACTCGTTATGGGGGATAGCCGAAAAGGCACTGCATTCGATTGGCGGCTTGTGCAAAGTTGAACACCTAGCAAGATACATGAGCGACAGGGATCGCTGCTCGGATCGCTACCCGGCGGAAAAGGGGCGTCGGTGGTAATGGGCTTGATCCGGTCGGCACGCATGAGCAGGCACGATTCGCATGCCTATCCCAATGATATGCCGACACAAATAGCAAGTGAGATCATGTACTCCAGAACTACCTGTGAATGCCGGCCTGACTTACGTAAGGTGAATTGGCCATACACTTGCGAAGCTGCGAACTCACGACGATGAAAAACAAGGTCGCCTCACCAACGCTTACCCATCTAAGTCATTATCAATACTTAGAAAATAACGAAGAAATTCAATTTTGGTCGCCACCAGCACGCTAGCCTTTGAGGAGTGCCCCCAAACAACCCCAGTTACGCGAGAGTCTTCGGGGCTCCATTCTTTGCCTTGGTTTGTCACTTCGACATATCGAGTATTCCAAACCAACGAACCGCTCATTCCTGGCGGCTTAGGAAGCAATGGATTTTTACCATCAAGTAGAACTGCATGTTCTGGATTATATGGTATGAGAAAATGATACTTGTCTATCGGTTTAGGATCCTCATCAATCAAGACGGTAGAAAAATCTCGCTCATGAGAAAATACTGCTAAGCCGCGGTGGTGATGCTGGCCAAACCCGACTGCCGCGTCGTCCCCAGGAAAGCCATAAACATAAAGGTACTCACCATCAACCGGCTCATGTCTTCTTGCGATCACCCCTATATCAACACACTTGGCCATATGCGGCACACGGTTCCAGTTTCTATCTGGAATGTGGTTCACTGCGACGTCAATCGGATATTTATCTGAACTAAAAGCGCCAGGAATAGAAATTGCGTGGTTAGCTCCAAATTGTGTCATGCCAAGCATTGCGTCTTGTTGAACGCTAGCTACATGCTCACATGTGAGAATCAGCCTAGTTTCATCCAAGTAAAGAAAAGACCCGGTCCCATGATGATCTCCGGGTGGATCTCGATAATCACCAGGCTTGATTAGTGAAATAGCGCTGACAAATGGATCTACAAAAGGCGGCAGCATCTGCTCAAGACGCTTGGGGAACGACATTAGCTAACTCCTGTATGACATCTGAAGTACCTTCTAAACAATAATCTACCCGTTCAACAAAAATGCAGCCAGTACGTTAAAGCCTACGATGCCAAGTGGACGCAGCCTTCAGCATCGGGCGTCGGCCATTTCAATGTAATCGACGCTCGCCAAATGGCTCACTGCCCTTCCCGCTCACCCGCAAGCCCGCAAGCCCGCAAGACGCGATGTTGACGACGCGCATTGGGTGACACGAGCCGTATCACTAATTACTCAAGCGAATAGGTGGATAGCTCACTACCATCGATGACACGAAATCCAGCAGCCTCAGCCTCCAAAGCCGCGCCAGAGGTCAACCGACTTGTCGTGATTATCATCCCACGGCTATTTTGATCCGAGTTGCGGTCCGCCTGGATAATTGAACCTATAAGCTCCCTCACCACATCAGGTCCTACAGGACGATTGGGCGCCCAGCATTTGCACTGCACAACCCAGGATGCACCGTCTTGGTCGACTGCAAAAAGGTCGACACCTCCATCGCCGTCGCGATTGGCAGATTGGTGAATAACTGACTTCCCTTCACGCTCAAGAAGTCGAGCACAAGCTTTCTCAAAATCAAACCATGCGGGCCTAGAACCCTCTGGAGCACTGCTAATTGCCTCATAAATCATGCGAGAAGCTGACCTGCTTCTATAGATATTCACACGCTCAGAAAGACCACTCGCCCCCCTTTCATGCGGGCGGACGAACGTGAATCCTTGAGGGATAGATAGCCCGTACCGCTGAGCCAAAAAATGCTGTGTTGCTGATGCGCTTGCCGAGCGACGCACGTGGAACGCCACTTTATGTTTTGCCCTGTGCTGTTTGGCAGCATCACTGACCGGAGGCTGATCATGCCGCATTTGGCTATAGCGCACTCTAGGTAAGTAGATGATGGTCTGGATCTTTCGCTTTCCCACTCGAGCACGATAAGGTTTGGTGTTGAAGACCTTTTCGCGCTGCTCTACCACAAGAAAATCTCGAACAATTGCTGAAGCAATTAGCTGCAAGCTTACCTCGGCATCTTCATTCCACTCGACCTCATCGTTTGCCGACTTTCGGACAAGATCGACATTGCTGATCGTCGGGTTGCCCTGGCCCAAACCGATGGCGACGTGAAAATACCTTTCCTGCTCATCAAGAAAGTGGCAGGAAAACTCTCCGTCTTTTTCAAAGATCCTCATTGCGACAAATGAACCAAATTGGATTTGTACCCTTGCCCCCCACGGAACTGACCACTGCCGTGACTCCTGAGCTTCGTACAGCAACTGCTGAGCGCGACAGAATGCGTCCTCAATCGAACCTTCGATGCGGACCGACTCTAGCGCCTCATTCACAACGCTTGGTGCCGCGGGCAAATCTGTCGGCCCGAACCATTCACCCGCATCGAGCAGATCTCCGAACTGTAAGCCACTACGCCAGAGAGTATCCAAATCATCCCGTGGGCAACCTGAATCCAAGTTGATCGTGCAGAGCTCAAGTTCAGAATTCCCTATATTTTTTAACCAAGGCCTCTTGCGACCTAAATCAGTAATACGAGAATCGATAAGTGCAGCTTCCAGGCTTTGCTGCAAAGCTTCTGCCAACAAAAAATCGTTGAGGGTACGCATTAGCCCCATGAAATTAGCAACGAACGCAAATATACCTTTCGGATCATTTAGCAGCTGAAATGCGGCCTCATGGGCTAGAGATGCGTCCGGTGTAGGGCCAACAACTGCCAACAACCATTTCCTAATGGATTGGTGTTGTTGCAGGAATGCTTCGACATTTTCCTCCTCAGAGCCGGGCAATACCCATCGGCCCTCGGCATTCATCAACCAAGGGGATTCCCCATAAAGACTCCGCTCTTTGATTGCAAGCAGCAGACCCGCTGCGCGTGCTCGTTTATGATGGAAGTAACTCGCCCAGTCAGCGATTTTCTCATCAGCCTCCTCCAGATCACCCCGCCACGGCCCTCCTGTTCCTTGCAGCGTCAACCAACCATCAGATAAAGAATGCGGCCAAAGTGGGATTTCGTTATCCATATCCCTGTCGCCCCGCTCACCGGGATCAAAACGTTGACCGACAGCAGAGTGTGGGATGCCTGACGGCGGAAATGTCCACTGCCTCAATAACGGGGCGTTGGACGGAACCTGATGGCCTGACGGACCACGCATGCTAAACACGGCTTCGAACCAGCCGCTGTGGCTGCCTGTCGGGTGCGCCATGCAAACTCGAACTCGACCGACGTCGCGAATTGCCTGCACCACCGGATCCTCTGACGATCCCATCCATCGCACATGGGGTCTCGATTCCCTGAGCCCCATCGCTGTCAGGCTGAAGAAGCAAGATGGCGAAGTATTCCATCGCCACCCAAGAAGGCCAAACCTGCCAGATTCACGATAAATTGCTGGACGTTTGATGTCTCGCGTTATCAGCACAACCCATGGCACTCCATCCTCGGACAGCCCGGCAGGCCCAAAGTAAAGCTGTCCAATTGACGCGTACAGGAAAGGGGTCAACAGCTTGGCAAGAATATCCTTCGATATAGGCTGATATTTGGTGGGGGTACCAAACGCCATTGGAGCCTCTTCATTAAGAGCCTCAGCGCTTTCCTTGCTTACCGTCGGCATCCCTCATCTCCTAACAATTAAATGCTTGAGCTATTGAGTCTGCCATAGGGCGATGTGCATAAGAATTTACCGCGTGAAATTAACGACTATGCCGAAGCCACCTTGCGGTTGCCGCCCGCTGTTAGTTGCTCAATCTCCTCTCGGCGTCGGAACCCGAACACCACAAAATCACTGTTGATTCATCCAGTATTTATAGATACCTTTGAAAGAGAGCGTTTGCACTCCAACCGAGCGACTGCCCGTCATAAATCACAAAGATCCCGACTCAAAACGCCGACGGCAGGAAGACAAGAGGTGGTCCAAAGGGTTGATACCGGGTAGCTCGGATCATCCACTGAAGCGAAGGTGGTTCGATAATCCCATCAGCTACATTCTGAAAAAATCAGGGGAATGGATGAAGTACACAGACATTGATCTCGGAAATTTGCTAGCTGATCCAAGACTGGTAACCACAGACAACTTCGAGCCCAAGCTCGGCGAATTGCCTTGGAGGCAGATGCACTGGGAAGACTTTCAAAAGCTGTGCGCTCGATTGATCCAGCGTCAGCATCTCGGAAGCGGCACTCAGGTGTTCCAGTATGGAAAAACTGGCCAGGAGCAAGACGGAATCGACATCATTTGGAAAACGACAGGAGAGAGTAAATACAGCGTCGCGGAAGTAAAGCATTGGGAAACCGTTAAGCCATCAAACATTCAAAAATGGCTAAAAGCATTTCTGAAGGGCGAGCGGGCAACTGACTCTCGCATTTGGATCCTCTGCCTATCAGTTGATGTTGAACATAACAATAAGCTACTGATGGCTTGGGACGCCGCGAAAACTGAGCTTGAGTCACATGACATTCAAGCACTGGTTTGGGACCGAGGAGTTATTGAAGAGCTTTTGCGGGGCAGCCCTGAGCTTGTGGAGCGGTTTTTTTCTAAAGAAATTCGCGACCGCTTTTGCCACACCCTCAGTATGCCGACCGAAGAGCCACGGCTCTTTCGTCGTACCTACATAGGCCAATATGATTCGCGTTTCACTGCAGAAAACGAAAGCGTCAGAATGGAAGTTATTCTGCCCAATCGTAGTTCTCCCCGCGCGTCTGCCATTCTGTCGTTTGCTCGGTCCAATTTAGAAGGCGTGTCACTTGCTATCGACGGAAAGGACCTTGTGCGGTGGCTGCAATGGGCGGGACATCCTCACGACCCCCTGAGTGGCCCCTTCACGCTCCCGTTGAGCGACCCAGATCGGTTTCTTCTGACAACGCCAAAATTTCAGCTGAGCTTGGATAGCTCTGAGTTCGAACATCTGGACTGGTGTCTGCGACATGCATGGACTCATTACCTTTCCGCAATCCAGGCACTGGAAAACGATTGGAGATGTCTTCGGTTCAAGAGGCTAAGTGAATCATCCCAACCAGTGCATGCGCTTGTCAGCCTGCCACGGACTCTTTGGCGCGTGATGATGGATTATGTCAGCGAGCACGATTACGCCAAAGGTGAGTCTGGTGAGCACATTTTCGATGCATCCAATAGCGTCCTGAAGGTATTTTCACCGAATACCACCACTGCGCTGGATGCTGGATATCATCTGATTTCATATGCATATGATGACGGTGGCCCAACCGGCCGTTATGAGCCCAACATTAGTATCTGTTGGAACCCCAATAATCTGCGCGAGCTTTCCAGCCACTGGGGTCCAAGAGGGCAATGGGATGCTGAATTTACCCATGATTGGCTGAGATCGACACTCCTACCTAACGTTAGGGACTGGTATCGACGCAAAACCCAGCAGAATCTATCCTGGTTGAGCAACCCGGTTGAGAAGCTAACGGGCAACGTCCCTGGTTTAGTCACTGAAGATCATGTCTTTTCGCTAGCTCGGCTCAGCGTGCGGCAGATCGCTGAAGCAATGACTGTCGAAGAGTTAAACAGCTGCCTACATGCAATGCAGTTGCATTTCAGCTGCCTTAGTACTGCGGCTGATCTTGAGCAGGACCTGCTGAAGAGTGTGTTGCGCTGCGTTCAACATTTGGCTTACCGCCTCCCTGAGCAGCACCACAACTACATCCGAGGCAACCTTCAACTGGATCAAGGGCCACTGGTAAACAGTCTCGTCGAGCTGATAGCGGCCAGCAATACACGTTCGACCAATTGCACAATGTTGGAAATGGCGCTTCGGTCGTTGATCTGCTGCTGTGAAACCATAAACGGGATCGACAATGACTTGAAGTGGACTAAACAGATGCTTGAGCCGGTCTGGGCGAGGATGCGCGAAGACCTGTTGTGCGAAATGTTTTCCTGAAATCCCAGCTAGGTTTGGAACAATGGCTTCTGGTCGAAACGGCCAGGAGCCACTGATTAATGCTGGTCACGGATTTTGCTTGCTGAAAAGAGTTGGCCTAGATGCACTGTTCTCTCAGAAGGAATAGCCTTGTGCCAGCTCAAGCTCCCGACACATGCTAGTGAAGTCACCACCTAAAGGAGCTACCTTACCGATGTCAGCATTCTCAGCAACACCAACCATGTGGCAGCGTTTTCGATGCCGCCGTCTAGGGCAGCATACTTGGCACCATTCTCACGACGTGGGCGGCGATATGAACCCGCGCGCGATCTGGGTCTGCATCGTTTGCGCTCTAGAAGAAGAGCAGAAAATCTATGACGGGTATCCGCCATCGCGATAATGAAGACGGCGGCAATGAAAGCCCGGCCTCAACCCCTAGCCTCATGGTACGTGTCTGAACTTGAATCGACGTGCTTTTCGCATGTGACACAGGCCTTTCAGGGGCGTTCAAGCAAGGCCCCTCAGCGGTGCTTGAGATACTGAAAACACAATATGGCGAGGGCTGCGAGGCATCTGTGCACTCTTTGCACTACTTTAGTTCTATCGGTGGATACAGCTTTATACGAGACGGGAAACAGTCTTTCATTCCGAATACAAAAACTCCACCGAGTTCTACTGAGCTCGCCGTTTTGGGTGCTTCTATGAAAGCCAAATTTCCAATATAGAGATCAGCTATCAACCGCCAGCGCGGGCGCTGGTGAATTGCCCCAGCGCCGTGGGGTGTGGATAGGGGCAATCAGGGCCGAGCGGGCTTGGCATACTGCTTCAGCAAAAGCATGCTTCTAGCATCCATGCGGATTTTCTCCAGACCAATATTGGCCTGCTGGATCTGACGCCTGTCCCAAGTGCCACCTTCACTCCAAAATCTGCTTTTGATACTAAAGCGACTGGCCAAATTTTGATCGTAGCGACGAATCACGTTTGCGACATGATCCCACTTTTCCGCAAGCGCTAATTGATCGGCGCGTGAGGAGGGACTCCCAGATTCGAGGTTCGCGAAATAGGTTTCGGTCGCGAAGTATGCAGTCCCTAACGCATTCAAAACCCGTTCAACGTGCTCTTGCTCTCGTGCCCGCTTGGCATCAAGGATCGGGATCATCGTGGTGATGATTCCCAGAAGTGCATCCCATCCCATTTTACATTCCTCGACTGAAGGCACAGGTCTTTCCGGCACCTTGGGCTGATAGCGGAAAAACGCATAGCTCAAGAATCCAACAATCATAAGCGTGTCAGCGCGCGACGCCGCACCACATTGGTCGAGCCTCGCCCCTTACAAAGGTTAGACGGAACGTACAGCAGCGCTTAGAAAACATGTTGCGCGAGGCCTCACCAGAGGTAATTCTAAATCATGGATCTGCCATCTGGATGAGTATCGCATCATGCCTAGCGCTCAAGTTTTGTTTCAAATGTGGGAACCGTATAGGCAGTCGCTGATAGGCCAGCACAACTTCTACGTAGAGCAGGCACGTAACCGACTCCTAAGCCAATTTGCAAATATGGAGCAAGATGCCGACACCGCTGCGGACGAGTGGCTGAATGAGCGCTCAAAGCATTTCGACCCTGATAGAGATGATGTTGGCTCCATTTACGAAGCGTCCGGGGACGAAGGTATCGAGTTTTATCTTCTTCTGGACAAGATGCGGATGCAAACGCGACTGAGCGTCGTCGCCGGAATGTTCCACGCCTGGGACAAGAAGCTTAGAGGGTGGATCACGGACGAAATGCGGCACTGGCATCGCGGCCCCAGCGCAGCAGCCAAGGTATGGTCTGCTGACTTCCCGTCGATTATGTCTCTCCTGGAGGGCTTAGGATGGCCGCTGAACAGCCACACATATTTGCAGACCTTGGACGGCTGTCGGTGTCTCGTGAACGTCTACAAGCACGGTGACGGAAAATCGCTCGCGGACCTGAAGCAGCGATTCCCTGAATATTTAGCTGATCCGATACAGTCAGTACACGGCTTACCCGCTACCGATCTAGAGTGGCTGGATCACACGCATTTGAGCGTGACCGACGATCAGATACAAAGCATATCTGACGCCATCGTAGCGTTCTGGAAAGACGTTCCCGCGAACATCCTCAATGGGGATGATCTTAGCCCGCCAAAGTGGTTCATGAACGCCTTGCAGCAAGACAACAACCCAAATACCTGAGGGAATGCTCCGCCTAGGAAATGCGTTCGAATTCAATCAAGCCACGGGTATGCCAAAGCGCGTGTGCTAGTAAGCGCTCACAACGCCTAGGCGCTCAGCTATACAGGATGAAAAAGGCCACCACGTGGCGGCGTCCGTCAGAAGCACTTGCGGGATTACTCAAACCCTCAGGAAATGCCTATTGTGACATTTTCGACAAAAATGAATTTTTAAGGCGCTGCATGCCTTGATTTCCGGGCACTTCTTGAGGAATCAAGAAATATCGGATCACACTTGTTTACAAGTAGTATAAATAGCGCTGTGTGACATCTCAGGTAACCATCATGAACGACAGCCCAATCGCGGACATCCTCAAGCGCGAAGGACCAATGTTGAGCAGTGACTTATCGAAACTGCTGGAGCAGAGGTACGGCTTGAATCCAACAGCTGCCCGAAAACGCGTCGAGCGTGGTTGTGATGGGGTGAATAAGCTGAGCCAAATCGTCTTCCCTCATCGTGCTCGGTTCGTCTATCTGGAACAAAGCTACGGATCCCAGCATTTCTTCCACAACCTAATGGAAGCTCTGAAGAAAACGCGGAGTGCGTATTATCTGGCGTTGAGGGCACTTGAGCTGCGGGACAACGTGATGCCGCGGGCACATTTCCTAATCGCGTGCGGAGCTCCCATAGCGCAGAAAAAACACATTTCAGCGGAAAGCCTGCTCGAACGACTGATCAAAGCAGCCTTGGTGAAGGAAGTTGACCTTCCAGGTGGACAGATTTCCGTCATGCGATGCGACAGGGAGCAAATGTCAGATATTCCATCAATGTGGGGAAAAATGAAAAGCCGCCTGATCGCAGAGAAGGTCACGCTTCTGGCTGTCAAAGATTGGGCAAGAAACCTTGGGATGGTGAGCTATGAGTCGGTGGAGACCAGGGAGGATGAGGGTCGCGATACGTTGCCTAAAGTCGGCACCTTCAACTGGGACCTGGCTGGGCCCTCCTACCTACATCCAATGCGGACCTATTCAAGCACAGTCTTGAAGCCTGGCTTCTTCGTTTGCGATATAGCCCTGAATGGCTGGATCTCTCCAGACGACATAGGCGCTTTCCTGCACAAATGCACCACCCTTCGTAGCTTACCGAAAGTCGGCAAATGCCTTCAGGTGTTTGTGGCTGAGGCTTATCAAACCGAGGCATTTGCCCTGCTCAAAGGCGAGGGAGTCATCCCGGCTACGACTGAAAGCCTCTTTGGCCATGACGTAGCCGTTGCATTAAAAAACCTGTGCAACGTTTTGAACGACACCGCCAAGCTTACAGAGAGCCCCGCTGCGTTGGATAAAATCTTCAACGACCTATCACGAATAGAGGGTGCGTCCTATTCATTACGTGGAAGCCTTTTTGAATTCGCAGTGGCTCAAATTTGTAGGTCCACGTTCGCAGGATACGATCAAGAGATGAATCGGATCGTGAAGGACCCGATGGGAAAACAGGCCGAAATTGACGTGCTTGCGGTACGCAAAAATCATGAAGTCATTTTCATCGAGTGCAAGGGTATTCACCCGGCAAGCACCCTTGACGACGACGAGGTTATCAAATGGCTGGATAAGCGAATTCCTATCCTAAGAGGGGCCGCAAAAAGTCATTCGGATTGGGCAGCACTGACTCAGCGCTATGAGCTGTGGACGAGCGGTAGATTTTCCGAGAAAGCACTAGCCCTTGTGAGCGCTAGACAGGAAAAGAGCAGCAAGCTCGTGATCCAGCTGCGTGACGCTGAATACGTTCTGGACGAAGCAAAAGCGAGTAAGGAGGCGGGTCTTCTGAAGACGTATGAGCAGCATTTCGTGAAGCACCCTATGCAAGAATTCGAGGCTGAGAAGAGGCGGCAAAAGCGTAGGGAAGACCGAGCTGTGAAGCGCCGCATAGCAGTCCCAATCGCGCCACCACCACTAACGCCGTTGCACACATTGGGTGAGATCGTAGTAGGAGACTCAGTGAGCACCGAACTCCAGGGAGAGCTGCGCATCGTGCCTTGAGGCGTCCAGCCGATGCCAGCAGACTAATGCCGGGCACGGATAGTGTCTTTGTAAGCGTTCCCCCAACTCACCTTGCGTGGTTGGGGTATTGCGCAGACTCGCCCATCCAATTGCATTCGACCTGACCAGCCATTTGCATGGGATTGACCACCACATTTCATGACCTTGACCGGCAGAGAACGACTGTGGATTCAAACGGTGGATGTAACAATAGCCAGCCTACGCTCCGTCCTGGAGCCTGTATGCTGAAAGCAAAAGTCAGAGCCGTGTGTAGGAGTCAGCGATGAAAATAACCGGAAGAGTCGAAGTCGAGACCGTCACGGACGTCGTGTGCGATGTATGCCGTTGCTCCACCCGCTTGAATACTGGTGGGCATCAGTTCGGCACCCTACAAGCACACTGGGGCTATGGCACTGCCCATGACGGGGAGCGCTATGAACTGCACCTGTGTGAGGAATGCTTCTTCCGAACGTTGGCTTACCTCAAGCAGGAGCGGCGAACTCAACATCTGCTCAGCGAGGATGGCCAGGATCTCACCGATAATCTCGGTCTGGTCGAGAAGGATGATTATTTTGGTGACGCTGGGAGCCGATAGATAGTGTCCGCAAATCGCAAGCGGTCGGATACGAAGTAGCGTTTGCCCAGCACACCTTGCGTGGTTACGCCAAGCCTCCATAGGACGCTTCGCATAATGAGCCTGACGTTATAGTACTTGCCGCCCGAACGGGCAGAATTCGGCGCCGGGAAAATTGCGAAGCCCCGGCGCTGGATTTATCCATAACGTCTATTATGCGAGGCCATCATTTACACTGCTTCCGCGAAATTCTCAGCTTGGTCTGAAACAGGGAAAGATTCCGGGTCGGTCTTTTGCTCCTTGTTAGCTTGGCTTGGAAGACCCCAATTTCGCGTCCGCGAAACTCTCAACCGGGTCTGAAACAGGGAAGGATTCCGGATCGGTCTTCTGCTCCTTGTGAGCTTGGCCTGGAAGGCCCCCAGTTTCGCGTCCGCGAAATTCTCAACCGGGTCTGAAACAGGGAAAGATTCCGGCTATGCATTTTCGCGCCCGCGAAAAAAACCGGCGCTACGTGCATTATGCGCGGCTTTTTTTCGCTGTACTCTGGACGTCACTATCAGATTCATTCAAGGAGCAGCGCGATGTCTGTGAGCTATAAAGGATTAGAATTTCCAACTGAATTGCTTGCTCGATGGGCAGCTTTTTTTGACCTTGCTGGCTGGCAATGGAATACAAATATTTCCCCTATATCCAACTGGAAGCCTGATTTCAAAGTCACTTTTCCTTGCGGCCATTCGGAGTGTTCTGGCAGCCACACGCTCCTCATCTCTGTTTTACCAGTTCCTACTATTGACTCTCTCGACGGGCATCCTGCTGTCAGACAGCCTTATCATCTGCAGGATGAATCTGGCCAGTGGTTGGCAGACGGCGGTGCTCTCTTCGGAAATAATCCAGATGCAACATACTGGGACATAGTCCACGGCGCTGGTGGTGGACCTGAAAACGTTCACTTCCGTGTTCATGACGCAGCTAGGTTTTGGCATGAGTCTCTTGGTCTCGTGCAGTCACCTCGTTGATATTTATTGTTTCCAGCTGTCAACGCCAACTAAAAAGTGACCCCCTTCCGTGCTAAATCGCCAACTTAGTTTTGACCCCCCTCGGGTTCATATTTTCGAGCCGGTTCGGCCCGAGAAGATTTGGTTCCTGCTTTGCGCTTGTCCTTGAGTCGATAGCTTTCACCTGTCATCTGCACGATATGGGCATGATGTAACAGCCTGTCCAGCATGGCCGCTGTCAGTGTTTGATCATCCGCAAAGGTTCCGGCCCACTGGGTAAACGGCAAGTTACTCGTGAGGATCAGGCTGCCTTGCTCGTAGCGCTTGGCGACAACATTGAAGAACAGGTTGGCTTCATCACGACCAAACGGCAGGTAGCCGATTTCATCGATGACCAACAACCCAGGGGCCATCACCACACGACTGAAGTATTCCTTGAGCCGTTCCTGGCGGTGCGCAGCGGTCAGTTGCAGCATCAAGTCAGCCGCCGTGACGAAGCGGGTTTTGATACCGGCCATCACTGCCCGGTAGGCCAGGGCGATAGCCAGGTGGCTCTTGCCTACACCACTAGGCCCCAGGAACACGATGTTCTCGGCACGTCCAACAAAACTCAGTGCTGCCAGCTCCTGGAGCTGTGCTCGGGGGACGCCGGTGGCAAACGCGAAGTCGTATTGCTCCAGCGTTTTCACAGCGGGCAGCGCGGCAGTTTTCAGCAGGGCCTGTCGAGAGCGTTCACTTCGGGCATCGGTCTCGGCAGCCAGCAGCTTTTCGAGGAAGTCGGCAAAGCTGTCTTCGCCGCTTGCTGCTTGTTGGGCCAGGTGCGGCCAGTCCACCCCGACGCGCTCAAGCTTTAGCCCCTTGCATAGTTCTGTCAGGCGAGCATGTTGAAGGTTCATGCTCTCACCTCCAGCAGTTGCTCATAAACCGACAGCGGATGCTGCAAGCTCTCGTACGGCAGGACCCGTCCCAGGCGTAGGCCTTGGGCGGGTTGTGGGCGCAGGCTCTGTGTTGGCAGTGGTAATAGTACCTGCTGCTCTTGGGCCAGACGTACCGCCGGTTGAACACCCGTCGTGCCGTGAATCCGCTGATGAGCGACTTCGTCGAGCCATTGGCCGATATGTGCGTTGGCCGTCACCACATCCAGCGTCAGACCCGCACTCTTGAGCGTAGCGGCCAACGGGGTAATGAAACTGCCCTTCAGATACCCGTTGAAGCGCTCAACCTTGCCCTTGGTCTGGGCACGGTAAGGGCGGCAGACCTTGGGAATAAAACCAAACTCATCGGCCAGCGCAGCCAATCGGGGATGCCAACGGTGCTGGCCCTCCCCAAAAGCATCTCGCTCGGTGATGATGGTTCCGGCGTTATCAAACAATGCCTGCTCGGGCACGCCGCCAAAGTAAGCGAACGCCTCCCGAAGCCCTGTCAGCCAGGCTTCGCTGTCCTCTCGCTCGGAGAAACGGACAAAGCTTGCTCGACTAAAACCAAGTGTCGCCACGAACGCCTTAAGCGGCTGACGGCCTCGTCGAATGGTGGTGAAGTCCACCTGTATCTGCTTGCCGGGCAGTGTCTCGAAACGTACCACCGGCTCTTCTGCCTTACGTTTGAAGGGGCGAATATAAGCCTTCAGACGACTGACGCCGCCGCTGTACCCCAATGCCGTGATCTCACGCAGCAGGACGGTCGCCGGAATCCAGTGTGGGCGCGCCGCCTCAATACGCTCGTGCAGGTAGTCCTTGAAGGGGTCGATTTTGCACGGACGTGCGGGTCTCACCTTGTCACTGGGTAGCGACCGGGCCTTTCGCAGGTACTTGCGCACGGTGTTACGCGAAATACCCAGCTCACGGGCGATGAATTTGATGCCATGGCCCTGACGGGCCAACACTTTAATTTCCACAGACTGCTCCTGGGTCAACATATTGGCAGCTCAAAGCCGCCAGTTTTACCCAGGGGGGTCAATTCTAGGTTGGCGTTAGGGGGTCATTTTTACAGTGGCGGTGACATCCAGCAGAGCCATACCTCGACCTGCCCGCAGAGCATTAGGCGCTTCGCATCTCTGAAGCCAGGCTAATTAACAACCACCATGTTGTTTGTATACCTAAGGGAATGCTAATGGGACGTACCAAGGAGTGGGCTATGGAGGTCCTGATGGAACAGGACCGACTGAGGGAACTGGACTATCAGTACGAGCAGTACGAAGCGGAAATGAAGTGGTTCGAGGAACACCCCTTTCTTGAAACGTACAGCATTTTTACTGACAAGCTGCGACAACTGAAGCTGATGGTGAGCAGGAAAGCAGATCCATTCGATGACCAAATGCTCCAGAAAATGGCCTACGTCCACGCGGTGACGCTGTTCGAAGCCATGGTGGGTGATGTATTGAAGGCAACGGTCTTGGCCTATCCACACCTGATGAGCCGTATGGTCAACAAGCTTGGTGAAGACAAGAGCCGGAAATTCCAACTCAAGGAGATCGCAGTGCTTGGCCTGAATGGGATTGTTCTCGGAATCCTAAACGAGCAGCTTTACCACAACCCTGTAACGGTCAAGCATTTCGTCAGCATCATCACCGGCCAGTCATTGACTGACACGTATATGGCCGCCATGCAGAGCGTGATTGAAAAGCGTCATGACTTGGTTCACAGAGACGGCAAAACGATCAATGACGAACCTCACTTCATCGATGAGAAGGCAGTAAATACAAGCATTGGGGTGATTGAAAACTTCGCGAATGACATTTTTGAAAGCCTTGAAGCAGCTATGAAAGAACCAGCAGCCTTACTGATGAAATGACCAGGTACACCAGAGCCCCTTGAATGGAGCTGAGTCGGTGAGAGGACGCCCACTTTGGCGTCCGCGAAATCACCTGGGAAATCAATGGACCTTTTTACTGTCGTCCACGCCTTTCGCAAATCGCTTGAAGCACAACATGTCTTGGGCCACCTGCCGGCTCACTTGCTGAACTTTCCAAGGGGCTGCTGCGGCGTGGTCTCGGAACTACTCGGTGACTATCTCAATACCCAGCTTGGGCTGCGGGTTGAATATGTGTTTGGCGAGCAGGATGGGGCTTCCCATGCGTGGGTGGAGCTCGATGGTGTCGTCATTGACATTACCTGCGGATCTGCGCGTGAACGCTATCGTTCAGGCATGAGCTAGGGGTGGCTCAAATAGGTAAGCTACCAAGATCTGCGAGCAGGTGTCACCGAAGCGCACGGGCGGTTTTGACCCAGCGCAAGGCGCCAATGCCCGACGTCATGCCACGCGCTATACGTACCAGAAAACGGACAAAACCGTAAGCTAAGAATGGCCTGTCGCCATGCTCGCAGGCAACCGATCTAGGCTCGAAATCTCTTGTGAACGCTTGTAGAGCCTTGTTGACGCTTGTGGAATCGTTATTTATGATTGTCCTCAGTGACTGTATCTAGTGGAACCCGCAGGTTAGGTCTCTCAACCAGACCCGCAAAAGAAAACCGCCCCTCAGGTGGTTTTTTTTGGCCTCGATTTGGAGTGACTAGGCGAGCACAAGTACATTCTCATTCGCACAAGCGTATGCGTCCGGCCAACACACCCTCCTGACCCCGATACCAAAGGCGATGGTACCAAACGTCAGCGGAACAAAAGCGCGTAAAGACTTGCCTTGCTCACCTCGCCACGAGCGTACAAACGCTGTGAGCTGGCTGTAGCCGCCGTCATAACCCTCGGCCTTGATCTGCTCGAAAAGTGCTTTGGCGCTTCTGCGGTTGTGCTTTGCCCGAAACGAATCGGCTTTCAGCGCCTGTTCCAACGTGTCGTGGAATGGGCTGAGTTTGTTGAAGGTCGCGCATCGCTGGTACGCCGGCTGAGTGGCTTCGGGAGCTCTGACCCATTTTCGGATGGTGTTTCTCGACAGGCCGCGCTTCCGCTTAACTGTATTCCTTCTCTTATCGACTGGTCGAATTTGCTTGAACGCAGCTACCACACGCTTGAGCTCTTCAGGGTCACGAGGGTTTCGTAAGTAGCGAGCAGCAAGCCATCGTATATATTGCGTTGCTACGCCCACTCTCGCGTGCATGACCTCCTTAGATACATACTCGTGCTGAGAAAAATAGGTTAGGCATCCGAGCTCCTCAGGGTGCGCGACAAGACATCTTTGCAACTCCCCTCAGCGGCGGTCTGTGCAAGGGCTCATAGCTATGTCCCCATGCCTATTACAATGGGCGAGGCTCAACTATCTGAGAATATACGCTAGGAAGATCTTTGAGAGCTTCTCCGACAATCTCAGCATTCTCGGATAGAATTTTAAAATTCACAATATTCTCCTTCCTCACCTCTTTAAGAGATTCGTTCAATATCTTGCAGACCTCTCGATCCGTGTAGCCTTTTCCGTACAGCCAAATTTCAAACTCTGATTTCAGTCCCAGACGAAGACTTTCTTGGAGCCGACGAACCAAGTTGTAAGCCATCTCATTATCTGTAGTCTCCTCCAATATATCAGCGGAAGCTCCTACTACAGACATGCCGTCAAACGCAAGCATAGACGTAAAATCTACCACTGCCTCCTGGGTCATTTTGCGAAGAGTTGAACCGGCTCGAATAACAGCACCCATCTCAACTAATTTTTTGTAGATATCGTCGTAACTACACCCTCTAACCCACATGTCAGCTACCGTAAATCTTGACTCCCTCGGCTCGATACGACTCATTCTGTCGCCAATGACGTCTTCAAGCAGATCCCAAAAGAGCACTAGCATTTCTAGCGCATCGTCTTGGAGATCTAGCTCAAACGAGTTTTCGATCAACCACTCATCGATTTTTTTCAGAGCATCCAAACCCAGCAAAGTTTTTCCATAATAAGAAAACTTTTCTGGTGGCAGGGAGCTTATTCTATCGTGAAAAATTAAGAAGACCGCATCCAGATGCGCCTTTTGCTGCGGGTCTGATAGGTGATACGCCAAGGTGCCATGGCATAGTTCTACGAAGCTGCTTAACTCTGCCGTGTCAGGATTTTCTCTTATCATTGCAAGAAAAAAGCTCTCGATTGAGTCTACTAAACTTGCTCTATACACCATATCTTCGTAGATCGGCAATTTCTTAGCCTCTTCTACACCAAGAGACTGCTTGAGATGCTGGATAGCCTCAGACGGGGCTCTCAAGAATTGAAGACTGGCATTCACATCCGACAACGGGTCGAAGGGCTTGATTAGCTCCAGCAAACTGCTGATGCAGTCTTCGGAGTTACTAAAGTCCAGCAACCCCAAAACATCTGCCCACTTTCTTCTACCCGCCCAGGTCTTACGGCCATCATAGATCTTCTGGTCTGAAAAAATTATGCTTCCTTCAGTATGGTATCCAGCACGACCAGCCCTTCCTATCAGGTTTTGAAAATCCCGTGTCTTGATCAACTTCTTTCCCTGCGCCAGACTTGAAATTATCAAATACTTGATAGGCAAATTTACACCTTGGGCCAACGTTGAGGTGCACACAACCAGACGAGCCTGGTTGTGACTCATAGCCCATTCGACAGAAACCCTGACACCGTTCGGAATTCCTGTACTGTGAGGGAGGGCACCTAGTTCGATAGCTTTGGAGTAGATGTTTCCCTCACCAAAATGCATATTCATCAGTCTAGCTATCCGCAGTAATTCACCAGAATCGCTGACAGTCGACGGCGGAGGAAGCGATAGGCCGCGTTCGTAATTCCCAACTATAATTTTTAAAGTGGATTTAACGGTAGCTTTGGTCCCACAAAACATCGCCACTGGACCTTGATTGGCTAATCGAATACCGAGATAACAGGCGCAACTGGATGACTTATTTCGCTCAGGAAAATACCGATCTTTTCTTTCGCCCTTTTTTCTATTCAGCTTCGTCTCTTGAATAACTCTAGGAACATACAGCCCGCTGTCCTTCACATGATCACTGTCCAGATAGCTAAGCTGCCCCATATCTGTGACCCAACTTAGAAATGCTACACTCTTTATTGTAGGGAGTTTTTTACCCGCCTGGATGTAAATTCCTGCCTCGCCATTCAACCAGTCATTTAGGCTTTCTGCATTCGATACCACAGCAGAAATTAAAAGCTTTTGCGCGTCAGCAGGCAGAGCGACATTTAGAGATGAGATCAACAACTCATATGTGACTCCCCGCGTACCAGTATCGAACTGATGCCCCTCGTCAAATATTATCAGTCCGATTTTCTGCGCCAGCTCGGGCTTCTGCCGTAGCAAATAAGCGAGCTTCTCAGGCGTGGAGATCAAAATATTATTTTCTGCACTGCCTTTGTACTCATCGCCGAGCAAGAATTTTAAAAACTCTGCCTCATGAGCATCAACGTGGCTGACATCTCTTAACTCGTTAACGCCCACAAGCTCATTAGCAAATGACTTTTCAAACTCGCTCGTAATTTCGGAGCATAACGCACGGAATGGCGCAACCACGACGGCAAGGTCCGCGCGCCCGCTCATGAATGCGCTTCTTATCACAATTTCTGCTGACTTGGTCTTCCCTGCGCTCGTCGGCATTTGAATAACGGCGGACTTGCCATTCAAGACGCCTGCCTCCGCTATAAGTCGCTGACCGGGCCAAAATTCTCGGACAACTTTCCCTTCACTCAGGACCGGAGCCCAGTCGTTGATAGGTATTCCCGTATACCGTGGAAGGCAGATAATGGAGGACGTATGAAGACGCTTGGAGACAACAGCACAAATGGTGTCTACCAGTAGTATTTCGCGATCAGAGCCTCGTTCGTAGACGGCTTTCCGAAGCTGTGCCGCTGCGTCTAATACAGCCTCAAGATCAGAGCCAAGCTGGAAGAACGACAAAAAATATGCATGAAGGAATGAAATTAAGTTATTAAACCCACCTAAACCTACGTAGTAATAGCCCTCACCATTATCCTGCTTGAGAAGCCATACAAGAAACCCTTCAAGGTAGCTATCAGTAAGTGTGTCCGGATTAGGTGGTAAAAGCCTTGCCACCACGAGCGAGCTACCAGGCATATCGGCCAAATAGTACGCTGCGGAAGAAAGAAGCGTCAGGTACTCGTCGACTCCAGAAGTAACTCTGCTGGTTGTCAACGATTCGAAATACTGCCCGACATGCACAAGCTGCTCCTGCAACTCTTGCTTGTAGCTATCTGCAGTACCTGGGCTTCTGGCCTCCACGGCTGATAGCTCACCGAGGATCCCAATTGTCAGTAAAATTAGACGCTTGGGGTCTTGAGTCATATCAAGATGAAATTGTTCCTCAATGCCAAACTCATAAAGTTTAGCTTTGGCACGAGTGATATCTAAAATTACCTTTGAATTTACTTCAAGCTTCATCGGCAGCTCGCTCGTACAAGGCGTGAACCAGCTTCATCAGAAGTGATCCATGGATCACAATCAGCTCAATGGCATCTTTGCCGGGGTGCGAGCTAGAATCTGAAAGTGCTAGGGTAGCCGCATCTACCGATGATGATGTATACACCGCAGCTGCACCATAGCGTCTCTTATATGGATTATCAGATTCTTGCTGAAAGCGGCCAACAACTGCCATCGAAGCATGGTCGCCTTTATCGTAGAGCCTTTGCCTCATCGCATTTAACGACTCTGCCAGCCTGAACTCATCTTTCACAGAGTGATCGATTGCCGTCTGCAACACGTTAACTTTTTTACTTTTACCTTTAGTCGGACTAGCTTTGGCTTTCACCTCAAAAATCAGAAGCTCATCCTGATCACTGATTAAATTCGGCTTTTTCTTGAAACCTATAACATCGGATCCTTTGGTAGATTCGTTTGTTATGGTTTTTCTATCGTAACGTGTGCGATAGACCAGATACTCTCGAACATACTCTAGGTAATCCGCCACCAGCAATTCCGCGAAATCACCCGCCCTGATGCTGGGGCCAGGTTTTTCTGTCTGATGAGGAAATTTCAGATTCCTCAAATACTCCGCATTGGACATCCCTGATGGCTTGAGAAACGCCAGCTCCCCATCGGAGCAGTAGTGGCTTCGAAATTGCCGTGCCCACTCACTCATCATCTTAGCGTCAGCGAGGTCATGGCCTAACACCCACACAGGGATAGGCTTCCCGCAAGCTGACGTGAGGGCGGTGCCTGAATCAGTTAACCACTGAAGGTAGGAAGGAGCTGTCATATGCAACCCTGCGACGAACTACTGGCAATCCATGCATCGCACGGTGATGCTCACCGCGCTTGATGAGGCATAGTGACACTATCCCACAAACGTATCCAGCTGTTCACCTTAAGCGCCGCTGCTGCGTTCACCCATCAGACTGCTCCCTACACCGGTACGCCTACTCAAAGCAGCGCGAGCGCTGAACCTTCCCAGCGTCGGGTCCTGGCAACACAGCAACAGCTGCGTGAGGCGGTTAGGCGCCAGCATCTATGAAGGCTGTGATCAGAGACGATCATGGAGAGAACCGCTAAGATCAGGTGATTTCGCGAAGGGAGTTGCGCATGACAGTCCTCTACAAGTATTACAGCTACGCCGGTGGTAAAGCCGCTCTCAAAAGCCAAAACCTGGGCTTTCGGAAACCCGAATTCTTCAACGATCCTTTTGAGCTAACAGCCCTGTCTAACAGCGTCGGGCCCATCAGTAAGCAGGAAACGCTGAAAAGAAGGATCGATCAGCTCAAAGACCAGGTCGCCATCCTTTGCTTAACACGCAGCGCCGTAAATCCGCTGATGTGGGCCCATTACGCAGACCAGCATCAAGGTTTTGTGATTGGCTACGACACCTCAGGTCCGTTTCTCAACTCGCCCGAATACAACCTAATCACCGTCGACTCGGGTGATGTCCTATACACAAACACGAAAACACCATTTGCTTTGAACCCAGAAAGCATGGAGGCCTTGAATGGGGTCTACCAGCATGCCATGGGATTCGAAGCTGCAGCTGACAGGGCCCTGGCAAGGCGGCTCTTTTTGACGAAGCACGCGAGTTGGGTCTACGAAGAAGAGGTGCGAGTCGTCAAGAAGGTGTTGGACTGGACCCGGACGGTCGAGGAAGATCAATCTGACCCGCTGCGTTCCTTTTACATGCTTACTAGAGACCTCGGGGCGGAGGAAATTCCTGACGTAGATTTTGAGCCTGGTTACTTCGTCGCGCCCCTTAACGATAATTCCCGTGAGCTGTATCTGTTCAACCACAAAATGCCGATACGAGAAGTGTATCTCGGAGCCCGCAGCACCTTTGTGAATGACCCAGACTTTGCTAGCACGTTCCAGTTGCAATGCCAGGTGTTCCGGTTAGATGTCAATCAGACGTCATGGAGCTTCGAAAAACGCCAGCTAACTCTGGATGATGCGGAGGCCAACAGATCATGAAAACTCTGGGTTGATCACTCTAGTGGAGCCACGTCTCGTGCATATAGACACGATTCTCGCTGCCGAAAACGACCTCCACTGCGAGCGCGTTTTTTTCACTATCCCAGCCAAAGCATGGTCCGTTGCCACCGCAGTTTTCTCATGCCGTGATTCGTCATGAGCCGGATGCTCTCACAGATGCAGCCTAGCGCCCCAAGGGTCACCGCTCCAAAGCGCTTGCTCGCACCCATCGCATCGCGGTGTCATTGAACTGACGCAGCCTTGCAGCACTGGTTTCACTGAGAGGAAGTGCATCAGGGTACGCAAGGTCTGTGAGAGCTGTAACGCGACTAACCTGGGCATGGACATCCTGCTTTTCAATATCCTCGACGCCGTCTCGCTGGCAATCGATCAACCACTTCAATTGACCAAGCTCCTTCTCAACGACGGCTATCAAGGCCAGTTCCCAGTTGCTGCTCATGCCGACAATGCTCCGCTGAAATTTTGCCAGGATTATGCAAGAGTGCAGAGAGCTTGGCCCAAATCAACCGGATTCGTCAAAGCTGGCCAGCGGGTCCAATTTAGACACCCTCTATCTATCCGCCACGCCGAAAGGAAGCGTTGATTTGGTCTGAACTCATTGTGACATTTTTACAAAAAATCTCCGCCGAATGCTCCAGAAGGCCTATTTTTCCTATGTCGCACAACAGGCGCGCGAAAGAGGTGTTGTCCCTTGTTTACAAGCAGTACCAGTATAAATAGCGCTGTGTGACACCAGTGCGAGAACGATCATGGCTGACAACGCGCTCATCGACCTACTGACGCTGAACGGCCCGATGCTCAGCAGTGATTTACTCAACTCACGGGCATGCGCGATCTGTGATGAAGTGAGCACTGGTTTGGGACCGAATCGAACACCCCGAGACTTGGCAGCTTGCCGCCCGTTGCTAGTTCGTTCGACGATCAGTGACCGTTCAAAGTCCGCGATGCCAGCGAAGACAGTAAGGATCATCCGCCCGGCAGGAGTGGTGGTGTCAGCCCAGGGCTCTGCCACTGATCGCAAGCCCGCGCCGCGCTCACGCAACAGCTCTGCAATGTGGAGGAGATCCGCCGTAGAGCGCGCCAGGCGATCTAGGCGCGTGACCAAAAGCACATCACCTGCCCGAAGGTGATCAAGCATACAGATTAGCTCCGGGCGGTCTCGCTTCGTGCCACTGACTTTTTCTTCAAAAATCCTGATACATCCCAGCTCTGACAACTGAGAGCGCTGCTGTTCAAGGCTTTGCGTTACTGTTGATACTCTTGCATATCCAATTGAATGACTTATAGCTAACACTGCGCAAGTTATGTATACAGCCTAACAGATAAAGCAACAATATCATGCAAAATACAAAACATTAAATTGAAAAGCGCATGGGCCTGTCGCTCAAGTATGAACATTTGCTACAGAATTGGCTACAGGCGAGGCGTACTAACACCCCATGTGGAAAACTACATCAGCAGCGAGCAGCGAGAAATCATCACCGGCGACTACACAACATGCATTAACGAGATAAATCCGACAATAGACAAAGGGACAGAAAACTAACACCCCACATTTTTAGCAGTAGGCTTTATCACAATAAAAACCCAAAAAACCCCAAATAAAACCGTAATAACAAATTTAGACACAATCATAAAGCTGTCGTATCATCGGCGCAAGCTTGACCTCTCGACTCACAGCGAGCAACACATGAAAGAATATCTGAGCCTATTTAATACCGACCAACTTAACAAATACGGATACCGTTTCTCTATCGATGCATTAGAGAGTGGATTAAGGCAGTCCTGGGAGCTAGGCACTCCCATGTTCATAAGCCACGACTTTCACAGGCCGCTAGGTTGGTCCAAGCCATTAGGGCTGAGAATTTTCTCACACCAAGTAGAGCTGATGGGCTTGTCAAGCTTCGCAGAAAACGATGAAGAGCAGAATGAAATAAATACGCTTTCATCTAAGTTTGTGTCTTATAAAATACAAGCCGTAAGTGAGACAGATAAGAACTCTTTAATTTCAGGCAAAGAGCATTTACTGACTGGCAGTGAAGTATTTGCAGTTAGAGAGTGCATTTCGCTAATAGATGAAAACATAGCACGCAAAGCTTTCCCTAACCTTTTCAAGGGGGACGAGCAAGACAAGCGTAATCTATGCTCGCTGAAAGACTTAAAGGTAATTGCTCCGGGCGTATTTGAGTATGAAGGCCATGCAGTTTTTGCGCATAGATTCTTCAGGCGATCACTTTCTCAATTCAACAACCTAAACATGAGCTTCCTAAATCGGCTCATTCAACTTTGCAACTCAGACGACTTGGATGTAAAGATCTCTTTAGACCCGCATAGCATTGGGCTTATAAACAGTTATGCCGAACCCATTGAATTAGATTACTGGTGGGGTCCAAAATTCAACGACTCGTTACTGGACATACCCTCTGGCGTTACAAAATATGAAAATACGGAACGAGGTCGTTTCTTTTCGGGAGTTTCAGCCACAGAGTTTTGGTGGCACAAACAAAATGGCATCCAGTCTCTTGAATGCGAGGAGCTAAGAGATAATCCTTCGTATGGAGTAAGTGGGGAAGACTACGGGTGTAGATATGTACACTCAATGGTTAATGATGAAGGAAGCGCTTATCACTTGGATGGTGCAATTCGACTCTACGACGAAGAGTCTTACATTGACAGGTTAGACGCATCAATTTCAAATGCAGGGAAAAATTCAAATTACTTTAAGCTATGGAGAATTGATGGGGATATACCACTATCCACTTGGAAGGAGTTAATATGTGATTTCTATAAAGACAACCATTTGATAGGCGAGTACTTTGGCGGAGTAGATACTATATCCGAGCAATCCACTTCCTCACCGTCAGCTAAAAGCAGTGAAGACCCACTGCACAAGTACACGTGCAAATCGCGTCCAAATGATAAATCCCAGATATTTATTTCTTACCATCCGTTAGAAACCTTCCCGGGGAAACAGGAGGTAGAGATTATTGCGGTGGACTCCATAGTAATCGGAGACATGCGTGTTAACGTGATTGAATTTGAGGCAGTTGATTTACTGAAAGACATCAGAAAATCCACAGGATCAGCCTGCCCAATACCCAAGCATGTAAATTTACTTGCATATGACGACTTCGACATAAATCTTCCTCTGTTTGTGTGTAGAGGGAGCAGTTCGATCTCGAATGCTAACAAAATCTTTCAATGTGCACGATCTATCTCTCTAAGCAAGCTGGCATTAGATGATAGAATCATTACCGCGAGCGTGTGCGTAGTATATCCAGAAGCCACGGTAAAGTATGCAATTGCATGTAGCATCAAAGCGCTCCACGAATTGCTAGACCCTGAGAGATTCTCACTCCCAAGCTCATTTTCGAAAATACCGGACTGGATCAAAACTCAAAGTGAATGTCTTAAACTTAGCATATCTGAGCAAGAAAGGAGCATCCCCGACAGATCACTACTGAAAAATATAGGAGACTTCAGAGTTAGTAGAAAATTCGCGGAAAGAAGCGAGTACGAACTCAATAGCAATGGCCAATTCACATATAAAGTCCACTCTTCAAACACCGAACTATTAGAGCTAATGATGGAACGGCAGTGCCTATTTTTGACGCCTGCAAATATAATTCAGAGGGCAAAATGCCTTAGCTGCCGTGGCAACTACCTTAAATGCAAGTGTTTGGCTGTGTTCCAAGGAGCAGGAGTGAGCATGAAAAAAATAAGAATACTGGGCGCAGTGTGGTCATCAAGAAATTTTTGGTCCGCGCACTATAAACTCAGTGAGTAGAATAAATTCCTACCACAAGGAAAATTGGGGTTGGCTTCCGCAAAACTAACTACGCGGCACGAGCCAGATATAAAGAAGACTTGCCACTAGCTGTATAAGCTAGTGGCTTACCCCTTTGATTAAAACTTTGAACCGCCAGCATAGTTACCCTTGGGCTGAAACACTATCTTCCTTTTCTCCCCCTCCGAACCACCCGAAGAGGCGCATCCGAGCGCTCACGATCAATAATCGGCAATGGCTTATCCAAATGGGCTTCAGTCAATCCCTTGATATACGCATTATACTGCCAGCGTAGAAATTTCTCTATAAGCTTTGAGTTCTCAGACTTCAAAGCAGCTATTTCCGACTCTAGCCTAGAAATCCTATCAGCAGCGATTTTCAAACTGGAGGGTGATGGTGTAACTGGAGCTACATTACTGCTTCGAGATTTAGCCTGATCATAAGCACGCTTGATTACGTAATTACCACTTAATGTCTGCCTCGTAACACTTTTCCCGATAAGCGCCTCAACCTTATCGCATACGCCAGCCCACGTAATAGTGCCTTCCCAAGAATACAAAGCATCTTCAATTGCCGAAAGCTCAAGTGGAGTAAGATGCTTTGTCATTTAAATTTCTTCCATCAGACTGCTCAACAACGGCATCTCTGCATGGCCTAGAGATCTACGCGCCAGGTCACCGCGAGCACGTAACGCGCGATTTGAATGACTAGGCGCATAGTCCTGGCGTAGCCGAATTAACGAGCCGTCAGGCACATTGCTATCGTTCATAATAGCGATTAGTTCACGCAACCGGGCAACAGTTAGCTTGTGGTGTTCGTACCAGCGATCTGCGCCATACTCGCCGTCAGTCATTGCTTTTTCAGAAGCTAGAAGATTTGCCTCTGTGTCAGCCAGCTGAGCCGTAAGCTCTTCCTTGGTCCCAGACCGCTTCTCGCACAAATGCTCATCACAGTTTAAACAATCACGAAACAACCCACATGGAGAAGCAGCAAAATCGTGTAAACAAAATCCCCACAGCGAGCGATGAACAGGCCCTTTAGGAGCAAGATCGTAGGCTTCGCGACTGACTGGTTCACAATGGATCAGCATGGACTCTTCGTAGCCCGCCGCAACTTGCGCCTGCTCGTACTTAACTGCCAGTTCTTTACCAGTCAGATGGTTATAAACACGGTTTTGCTTAGGATCTGCCCGGCCTGCGAAGCGGGCAATTTCCTCATCACTCATACCACCGCGATGCCCCATCGTGTCGATCATATGCCGCATCTGATGCGTCGTAATGTGCATTTCGGAGCCATCCGCATGGAAATATCCATAACGTGAGAAAATACTCCGATGAGCGCCTTCTGCTAAGTGATCCCGTGGAGATAGATCGTTGTTGACGATGTTTACACTTGGAAGCCAAGGCAATACTCGCACCACGCCCCTTTTTGCATGAAGTGCATTAATCTGCATTGCAAACAAAGCGTTACCAAAAGTAATATTTGCCTTCTCCTCAACATATGGAAACTGATCTGGAAGTCTATGCCTTAGCTTCTTCCAAACTGTTTCCATAGTGAGCAAATCCCCCCGCTTGAATTCATAAGCGTAATAAATGCGCTGCTTGGCCGCATCTTGATCCAGATACAGGCCAAGCGTTTCACAGGCCTCAACCTCTGTAAGAGGTTTAGAGCGGTCGGCATAGTTTGAGTCAGGATGAATGAACATTAAATCGGGATTTTTCTCTAGCCAGGCTCCAAGCGCCCTACCTTCCTCGGTGATCGCCTTAACACGAGATATAGCCTCTTTAACAATAGGCCACATAACGGTAGGAACCCATTTAATGTTCGCGCCAAACCCCTTTCCGGAATAGAACCGCAAACCGTATACTGGTTCTCCCTGCTGATTGAAATCATGCACCTCACAATCAACCGGCAGATGCAGAACCTCTGTGATACGCACACTTCCACTCATCAACAGAGCAAAGACACTGCTAGTAAAAATATCTCTAGGGTCATCACCGGCATTAGCAAATATATCTCCCATTGCTAACACCGCGTCACGAGAAGGTAGCTTTCGAGATCTCGCCTCTCTAGCCTTCTTTCCGACTTTATTGTCATCCTGCGGCCGAGAAATCGGATTTTTCCAAGTCCCGCATGGTTTAGAGATTAAATGATTATCCGACACAAACTTTGCTAGACGTGCCAACTCCCTGCCACACTGATAGGCAGCCGAGGCGTAATGCTCACGAGCGATCAAAGCAGCCCGGTCTAAAATGGAAGCATCCAGCTTCAAAATATCTGGCTCACCGTGTGCTTCGGTCAAAGCACGCTCAAGGACCTTTAGCGCCTTGGACTCGTTGCGGGTCTTAGCCGGTCTGTGCCCCTGTTGATATCTAAAGTAAGCCTTAGCAAATGATATAAACGGCTCAGCCATCTTATCTTCAATGGAGGATGAACGAGACCCAGAACCAAGCGTTGTAAAGTTAGCCACTTTCGGCCACAGCCATGAATCAAAATCCAGGTCCGCGCCGAACACAGTTAGTTCATTGCGACACCGCTCAATAAAAATTTCTAGGTTTTGGCTAGCCGCAATGTCACTTCTGCTGGAAAAATAAAAAATATTACTCACATGCCATCTCCCTTTTACGCTCGGAACATCTCATTATTACTTGAGCAACCGCGACAATTGTGCGGTCTAGAATGGCAGCCATAGTTAGATCACCCGTCTCAGACATGATTCTCTCTCGTTCGTCCAGCAGCTCGAAATAGAGTTCATCATGTGGCCCGTCAAGCCAAGGCTGAAAGTTTACACATGTGTAGCACGGGCGGGGTACGTTCATGCCGCAGTATGAAAAATTTCCGCAAGTCCCTACTCCACTTCTTTTATGTTTTACCCGACTGGCAGGATCTGATCCGCGCAACGCATCCAATTCTGTATCAACCAGATTGCCGGTAAACGCTTGCGCATATACAGCGAGCTGAAAGCCTAACGCTTCATCTATTTTTTTCAAATGCTCTGGGACATTCAAGGTGTAGGTATCAACATGCTGAGTATCGGAGTGATCAAGTAGCTCTGCGATGACAAACTTACTGACACCTTCTCGTGCTGCGCGCGTCCCCAGCGAATACCTGAAACGTCTCGCGAAAACCTCAAGAAGATCACCGGTGCGGTCGGAGACAATTCCCAGAGACTCTACCGCTCGCTTCATTATCTGAGTAAATACACCCACAACCACGTGCAGTCGTTCTCCAGGCAAAACCTTTATCAACTCAGCAGTTGAACCATACCTCGGTAAGCTTCGTTTAGCTGGAAAAAGCGGTAACAGCTTCATGTGATCTTGAGACAGGCGATATCCCATAAGGTCAACGTCACGCCATAGCTTCTCTCGGTGACTGTTCAAGAGATCATACATTTCGCGTGTAAGCTGATAAGTTTTGAACTCATCTCTAAAGCTTGAACCGTGCTGCTTTGCTCTGGGAATGTGTAGAAAATAATTTATCACGCCATCCGACCCAACGACGTCAACCAAATCGCCACATTTCAAATGAGTGAGCTGAATGGGCCGCCTGCCGGTAGTACTTATGATCAGACAGACGCACAACTCGTATAGATCGATCTCACCCGCCTCATACGAGAATGTCAGGCCTTCGTTAAATGCGGAGTGCTCGAAATCAGAGAGCGGACCGCCCCTAGGATCGAGAGTTTTAACCGCCAGCCCCTTTTCACGACCGGCTAGCCGCCAGCTATCGAGCATCGAGACTACTTCTTTCGTAACGCCAGGGAGTCGAAAATTTAACCAGCGCCTAAAGAACGGGCGAAGCTGCATTAAGTGCTCATTGTCAGCCAGCCCGGATTTGTAGTTAATGAGCTGCGTTGTGCTTATGTCGCCGGATGTCTTCGAAAAAAAATCATGCAGTGCGGCCGCCAGCCTCAGTACCGTACCACCAGAGAAAGTCGTGGCGTAGTGAACCAGCATTTTTTTTGCTGCACCACGGTGTTGGGAAGGTATCCGGCTCATTAGCAATGAGACGTTAAGAGAAGTATCCTTAGATAGCTTCCATCTCTCATCTTCAGACAGAAACTCATAGCCCATAACTGATCTCAGGACGGTCCCGTTCGCTACTCGACGGTCCGGCTGGTCAGCGTCTAATATCACTTCATCGTCAATAGGGACAACCTTGATTAGGTTCATCATCCTTGCACTCCTTTGCTTCCAATGATGCCTGCCTGTAGCTTCATGCCGAACTCTGCTGCTTTCCTCTCTACGAATCGCTGATTGTAGGTCGCAGCTGTACCGCTGCCAAACCTCCACCCCATCAATTGGGAGCGTATCTGTTCTTGCTCAGTTGGAGTCAGTTCAGTCTTGTCCATCAAATCGGAGAACCGCTCATTCCAATAATGGCGTAAATCATGACCGGAAAAGTCTTTTAGAGGAGGCACTGCCGCACGAAGCGTATTGACTATATGTTTATAATTTACAATAGTCATAGGCTGACCTACAGTAGGTCCAAGCTTGTGGGTAACAAACAGGAAGCCATGTTTTTTGGCTCCCGGAACATGCCGACGATGGTCAAATACATACAGACGAACCTCTGCCATCAAAGAGGCCTTTATCGGGATAACTCGGTCGTTAGTTTTAACAAGAGGCTGATCTACGCGCGGATCAGCTTTTTCATCAGCCCGCCTAACTATTTCAAGAGAATTAGCACCAAAGTTAAAATCCTCGACCATCAGATTAAGCAGCTCTCCACGCCGTATACCTGCCTCATACAACAAAGATAGAATTAAGCGATTTCTTACCTGAATAGCTGGATCTGACCAGATGTTGTACTCAGAACCAGGCCGGAGCACCTCTTTTATCGCAGAAGCGGTTTCAGCACTCAGCCCACGCTTCCTCTTTATAGTGTTCCGCTTCTTATTTACAGGGCGAATTTCTCTCATCGCCGCGAGCACCCGTGCTAGCTCATCTGAATCACGCGGATTACGCAGGTATAACGTCGCAAGCCAGTCCAGATATTTAGCGGACACAGTAATACGCGCATGCATTATTTCTTTAGAAATGTACTCTGCCTGAGAGAAGTAAGAACGAAGGCCGCGACCTTCTGGCTTACTCGTCAATCGCCTCTGTAAATCACCGCGCAGCGCTTCGACCTCATATGGCTCTAACACCTTTCCTTCAGACAGGCGTGCTATTAGATCTATTTGCGACTCTTCCATAGCTTGCAGGAATGCACATAAGTGACCTGCATTATTCGACAAGGTTGAGGATGAAAGGTCGTCATTCCGCATTTGAGTCGTCAAGAAGAGGTTCGGATAAAAAAGGGGCATTCCTTCAGTATCGACAACCACGCATGACCTTTCGCCGTCCTCAAAGACGATTTGCCTAACGGTCGCAACACGAACTGGAACAAATACCTCTGCAAATTTAACACTCATCCCTAACTATCCCCCTGCTGACACTCGCGGCTCAAAATTTTACATTTTTTGGGGCAAAGAAAAAGCCCCAAGAGCTTGATTCTTGGGGCCTTCAGGGAAAGACTTTACACTTTAGGTCTAAGCTATACCCTAGAACGGAATATCGTCATCAAAGCTGTCGAAATCCGCAGCCGGTTGCGGCGCGGCCTGTTGTGGCGCTGGACGCGACTCACGTTGTGGCTGCTGGCTTGGCTGCGGACGTGACTGCTGCGGGCGCGGTGCCGAGTTGGACATGCCGCCCTGGCCTTGTTGGTCGCCCTGTGGACGGCCGCCCAGCAGTTGCATGGTGCCTTGCATATCGACCACGATTTCAGTGGTGTAACGCTTGATGCCGTCTTTTTCCCACTCGCGGGTTTGCAGTTTGCCTTCGATGTACACCTGCGAACCCTTGCGCAGGTACTCACCAGCGATCTCCGCAACCTTGCCGAACATCGACACACGGTGCCATTCGGTCTTCTCGACTTTCTGGCCAGTCTGCTTGTCGGTCCATTGCTCGCTGGTCGCCAGACTCAGGTTGGTCACGGCGTTACCGTTAGGCAAGTAGCGAACTTCAGGATCCTGGCCGCACGTACCGACCAATATGACTTTGTTAACCCCACGGGCCATAACGTTCTCCTAAGCTGGGCGCGCTGTCGGCACTGGGTTGACCAGGTGCTCGAGCGTCGCGCGATCCAATAATTCGGTGTCTAGTTTGATGTAGATGGCGGCTTCTTCAGCGACAACCACGGCATCGGTAACCCCGGTAACGGTCTTCAGGCGCTCGGCCAGGCCAGCTTCGCGCATCGCGGCGGGCGATAACGGCAAGCGCAGACTCGTCACATAGGGAGGTTCGCGCATGGTAACAGCAAAGGCCAGCCAAAGTGCAGCCAGCCCGGCGCATCCCAGGAAAACAACCGACAAACCGCCATGCTGGAACATCCAGCCACCCATGATGCCGCCCAATGCGGAACCGAGGAACTGGCTGGTGGAATACACCCCCATCGCCGTGCCCTTGCCACCGGCCGGTGAAACTTTACTGATCAGCGAAGGCAATGAAGCCTCGAGCAGGTTGAACGCGGTGAAAAATACCACCGTGCCGGTTACCAGCGCCCGCAGGCTGTCGCCGAACTGCCAGAAGAATAGCTCAGTGAGCATCAGCGTCGCGACGGCGCCGAGCAAAACTCGTTTCATTTTGCGTTTTTTCTCGCCATAGATGATGAACGGAATCATGGCGAAGAATGAAATCAGCAAGGCGGTCAAGTACACCCACCAGTGCTGTTCCTTGGGCAGCCCGGCTTTTTCCACCAGTGCCAGGGGCAAGGCGACGAAGCTGCACATCAGCATTGCATGTAATACGAAGATACCTAAATCCAGGCGCAGCAGGTCGGGGTGCTTGAGCGTCGGCAAGAGCGCTTGGCGCGCGACGCCCGACTCGCGGTGCTGCAGCGTGCCAGTGGAGCGCGGCACCATGAAGGCCACAATCACGATGCCGAACAACGCCATGCCGCCGGTGGCCAGGAACAGCCCATGCAGGCCGAACGCGCGGGTCAGCAAGGGGCCGACCACCATGGCAACGGCAAATGAGAGGCCGATGGTCATGCCGATCATGGCCATGGCCTTGGTGCGGTGCTGTTCGCGGGTCAGGTCGGAAAGCAACGCCATGACCGCGGCGGAAATCGCACCGGCGCCTTGCAGGATGCGCCCGGCGATCACGCCCCAGATGGAATCGGATTGAGCCGCAAGCACACTGCCCAGAGCGAAGACGATCAATCCAAGGTAGATCACCGGGCGGCGGCCGATGCGGTCGGAAATGATCCCGAACGGAATCTGGAAAATCGCCTGGGTCAGGCCATAGGCGCCAATCGCCAGGCCAATCAATGCGGGGGTCGCGCCTGCGAGATCCATTCCATAGGTCGCCAGCACCGGCAACACCATGAACATGCCAAGCATACGGAAGGCGAACACCAGGGCCAGACCGCCTGCCGCCCGGGTCTCGCCGCTACTCATGCCTTCGCTGTGGGGATCGTGCATGGAAAAACCTCGTGTGAACCGGCGGCGATTCTACCAGTCCCATCGATTGAGAGGGTATATGCGGCGGTTTGCCGCGCAGCTTTCATCTAAGGCTGCAAGCGGCCTTTTGACAGTGTATATTCATCCAGTCTTTAGCCGTATACTCCGGCATTATTTACGCCCGCCGTGCGAGGCCATCTTGGACAAGATCCTGATTCGTGGGGCTAGAACCCACAACCTGAAGAACATCGACCTGACCCTACCCCGGGACAAACTGATCGTCATCACCGGCCTGTCCGGCTCCGGCAAATCGTCGCTGGCGTTCGACACGCTGTATGCCGAAGGCCAGCGTCGCTATGTGGAATCCCTGTCGGCCTACGCCCGCCAGTTCCTGTCGATGATGGAAAAGCCCGACGTCGACACCATTGAAGGCCTGTCGCCGGCCATTTCCATCGAGCAGAAGTCGACGTCCCATAATCCGCGCTCCACCGTGGGCACCATTACTGAGATCTACGACTACCTGCGTCTGCTGTATGCACGCGTGGGTATTCCGCGTTGCCCGGACCACGATATTCCCCTGGAAGCACAGACCGTCAGCCAAATGGTCGACCTGGTGCTGGCCCAGCCGGAAGGCGCCAAGCTGATGCTGCTGGCCCCGGTGATTCGTGAGCGCAAGGGTGAACACCTTTCCGTCTTCGAAGAGCTGCGTGCCCAAGGTTTTGTACGCGCGCGGATCAACGGCAAGCTCTACGAGCTGGATGAAGCACCCAAGCTGGACAAGCAGAAGAAGCACTCGATTGATGTGGTGGTCGACCGCTTCAAGGTGCGCGCCGACCTGCAGCAGCGCTTGGCCGAATCATTCGAAACCGCGCTGAAGCTGGCCGATGGCATTGCCCTGGTGGCGCCAATGGATGACGAGCCGGGCGAAGAGATCATCTTCTCCGCGCGCTTTGCCTGCCCGATCTGCGGCCATGCCATCAGCGAGCTGGAACCCAAGCTGTTTTCCTTCAACAATCCGGCCGGCGCCTGCCCGACCTGTGACGGCCTGGGGGTGAAGCAGTTCTTCGACATCAAGCGTCTGGTCAACGGCGACCTGACGCTGGCGGAGGGGGCGATTCGTGGCTGGGACAGGCGCAACGTCTACTACTTCCAGATGCTGGGGTCGTTGGCGTCACACTATAAGTTCAGCCTCGAAGTGCCGTTCACCCAACTACCGGCCGACCAGCAGAAAGTCATCCTCAACGGCAGCGGTTCGCAGAACGTCGACTTCAAGTACCTGAACGACCGTGGCGATATCGTCAAACGCTCCCACCCGTTCGAAGGCATCGTGCCGAACCTGGAGCGTCGCTACCGCGAGACCGAATCGGCCAGCGTGCGCGAAGAACTGGCGAAATTCCTCAGTACCCAGCCTTGCCCGGATTGCCGCGGCACCCGGCTGCGTCGCGAGGCGCGGCATGTGTGGGTCGGCGAGAAGACATTGCCGGCGGTGACCAACCTGCCGATCGGCGATGCCTGTGAGTACTTTGGTGTGCTCAAGCTGACCGGCCGGCGCGGGGAAATCGCCGACAAGATCCTCAAGGAAATTCGCGAGCGCCTGCAGTTCCTGGTCAACGTCGGCCTGGATTACCTGTCGCTGGATCGCAGTGCCGACACGTTATCGGGCGGTGAGGCCCAGCGGATTCGCCTGGCCAGCCAGATCGGTGCCGGCCTTGTGGGTGTGCTGTACATCCTCGATGAGCCGTCGATTGGCTTGCATCAACGCGACAACGATCGCTTGCTGGGTACGTTGAAACACCTGCGCGATATCGGCAACACGGTGATCGTGGTCGAGCACGACGAAGACGCGATTCGCCTGGCGGATTACGTAGTCGACATTGGCCCGGGCGCGGGCGTGCATGGCGGACACATTGTCGCCCAGGGCACGCCTGCCGAAGTCATGGCGCATCCGGATTCGCTGACAGGCAAGTACCTGTCAGGCCGTGTGAAAATTGCCGTGCCGGCCAAGCGCACGCCGCGTAACAAGAAGATGGCGTTGCACCTCAAGGGCGCGCGTGGCAACAACCTGCGCAATGTTGACTTGGAGATTCCGCTGGGCCTGCTCACCTGTGTGACCGGCGTTTCCGGCTCGGGCAAATCGACGCTGATCAACAACACGCTGTTCCCCTTGAGTGCCACCGCCTTGAACGGCGCGACCACCCTAGAGGCGGCGCCCCACGACAGCATCAAAGGCCTGGAACTGCTTGATAAGGTCGTTGATATCGACCAGAGCCCTATCGGCCGTACGCCGCGTTCCAATCCGGCGACGTACACCGGGTTGTTCACGCCCATTCGCGAGCTGTTTGCGGGTGTTCCGGAATCCCGTTCGCGGGGTTACGGCCCAGGCCGTTTCTCGTTCAACGTCAAGGGCGGGCGCTGTGAAGCGTGCCAGGGCGATGGCTTGATCAAGGTGGAGATGCATTTCCTGCCGGATATCTACGTGCCTTGCGATGTGTGCAAGAGCAAGCGCTATAACCGCGAGACACTGGAGATCAAATACAAGGGCAAGAACATCCACGAAACCCTGGAGATGACCATCGAGGAAGCGCGGGTGTTCTTCGACGCGGTTCCAGCGTTGGCGCGCAAGCTGCAGACATTGATGGATGTGGGCCTGTCGTATATCAAACTGGGCCAGTCGGCGACCACGCTGTCCGGTGGTGAGGCGCAGCGGGTGAAGCTGTCGCGCGAGCTGTCCAAGCGCGATACCGGCAAGACCTTGTATATCCTCGATGAGCCGACCACCGGCCTGCACTTCGCGGATATCCAACAGCTGTTGGACGTGCTGCACCGCTTGCGCGACCACGGCAACACCGTGGTGGTGATCGAGCACAACCTGGATGTGATCAAGACCGCCGACTGGCTGGTTGACCTGGGGCCGGAAGGTGGTTCCAAGGGTGGCCAGATCATCGCGGTGGGCACGCCGGAGCAAGTTGCCGAGATGCCGCAGTCACACACCGGCTATTACTTGAAGCCGCTGCTGGAGCGCGACCGGGCCTGACTTTTTCCGGGCCCAATGAAAAGCCCCTGCCACTTTGCGGTGACAGGGGCTTTTTTGAAGCTGGGAATTAGAACTGCGACTGCAGATAATTCTCCAGGCCAATCAGCTTGATCAGGCCCAGCTGCTTTTCCAGCCAGTAGGTGTGATCTTCTTCGGTGTCATTCAACTGCACTCGCAGGATTTCCCGCGTGACGTAGTCGTTGTGCTGCTCGCAGAGCTCGATGCCCTTGCAGAGCGCGGCACGGACCTTGTACTCGAGGCGCAGGTCGGCAGCGAGCATGTCAGGTACTGTGGTGCCCACATCCAAGTCATCCGGACGCATACGCGGCGTGCCTTCAAGCATGAGGATACGGCGCATCAGTGCGTCGGCGTGCTGTGCCTCTTCTTCCATCTCGTGGTTGATACGCTCGTAGAGCTCGGTAAAGCCCCAGTCTTCGTACATGCGCGAGTGGATGAAATATTGGTCACGAGCCGCCAGTTCGCCCGTCAGCAACGTGTTGAGGTAATCGATTACGTCGGGGTGACCTTGCATCGCCCTACATCTCCCTGCTTTAAAGGCTGTAGTTTGAACCATGATGACTCGAAGGTCACGGGACCAACGGCAGAAAAGTGAAGGCTTTCGAAGAAAAGTAGCTGAAATAACGCAAAAACCGCCCAAATGAGGGCGGTTCTGCTTATCGTTTAGAGTTAGTTAAGCGATACGCCCAGTGCCTTTGCGATTGCTTCTCCATAAGCAGGATCTGCCTTGTAGAAGTGCTGCAACTGGCGCTGAACCACATCACTGGAAACGCCCCCCATTGCGCCCGCGATGTTGCTGGTGAGCAAGGCTTTTTGCTCATCATTCATCAGGCGGAACAGCGCACCGGCGTGGCTGTAGTAATCGGTGTCTTCCCGGTGATCATAACGGTCTGCGGCGCCGCTCAAGGCCAAGGCCGGCTCTGCATACTGAGGCGCCTGCTTTGGCGCATCGGCGTAGCTGTTCGGCTCATAGTTGGGCGCTGCACCACCGTTGCTGCCGAAGGCCATCGAGCCGTCACGCTGGTAGCTGTTCACTTGATTGCGCGGGGCGTTCACCGGCAGTTGCTGGTGATTGGTGCCCACGCGGTAGCGGTGGGCATCGGCGTACGCGAACACACGACCCTGCAGCATGCGGTCCGGCGACAGGCCCACACCTGGAACCATATTGCTCGGGCCAAACGCAGCCTGCTCAACTTCAGCGAAGTAGTTTTGCGGATTGCGGTTGAGCTCCAGTTCACCGACCTCGATCAACGGGAATTCTTTCTGCGACCAGGTTTTGGTCACGTCGAAGGGGTTCTCATAATGAGCGTTCGCCTGGGCCTCGCTCATGATCTGGATGCAGACGCGCCATTTCGGGAAATCCCCGCGCTCGATCGCGCCGAACAGATCGCGCTGGGCGTAATCAGGGTCGGTGCCGGCCAGGCGTGCAGCTTCAGCCGGCGCCAGGTTCTTGATGCCTTGCTGGGTCTTGTAGTGCCACTTGACCCAGTGACGCTCGCCACTGGCGTTGATCAGGCTGTAGGTGTGGCTACCAAAGCCGTGCATGTGACGATAGCCGTCGGGAATGCCACGGTCCGAAAACAGAATGGTGACCTGGTGCAGCGCCTCAGGAGAGTGCGACCAGAAGTCCCACATCATCTGCGCGCTCTTCAGGTTGCTTTGCGGCAGGCGTTTCTGGGTGTGGATGAAGTCCGGGAACTTCAATGGGTCGCGAATGAAGAACACAGGGGTGTTGTTACCCACGATGTCCCAGTTGCCTTCTTCGGTGTAGAACTTCAGGGCGAAACCACGGGGATCGCGCTCGGTATCGGCTGAACCGCGCTCGCCGCCCACGGTTGAGAACCGCAGGAAGGTTGGGGTTTGCTTGCCGACGGACTCAAACAGCTTGGCGCTGGTGAATTGAGTGATGTCTTGGGTGACTGTGAAGGTGCCGTAAGCGCCCGAGCCTTTGGCGTGCACGCGACGCTCAGGAATGTTCTCGCGATTGAAGTGAGCGAGCTTCTCGATCAGGTGGAAGTCGTCGAGCAGCAATGGGCCGCGCGGGCCGGCGGAACGGGAATTCTGGTTATCCGCAACGGGTGCACCGCTGGCGGTGGTAAGGACTTTATTCTGGCTCATGCGCAATTTCCTTAGGTCGGACTTGGAACTGCCGGCTAACGGCTTGGGAGGAGTATTGACCATCAACATGACGGCTACAAATTCATTAAATTGTCGGGATCAATAGAAAATAACTAACAACGATCCGCCCAACCATAGTGCCAAGCTCGCCAGGGAAGCTTGTATAAATCGCGCTTTTGTCACGCGCACAAAAAACCGGGCGCTAGGCCCGGTTTTTCGATACAGCTTATCGTTTTACTCGGCGCTTACAGCTTCGCCGGCAGTAGCACGATCAACCAACTCGACGTACGCCATAGGCGCGTTGTCGCCAGTGCGGAAACCGCACTTGAGGATGCGCAGGTAGCCACCCTCACGGGTAGCGTAACGCTTGCCCAGGTCGTTGAAGAGCTTACCAACGATAGCTTTCGAGCGAGTACGGTCGAAAGCCAGACGGCGGTTAGCCAGGCTGTCTGTCTTGGCCAAAGTGATCAGCGGCTCAGCAACGCGACGCAGTTCTTTAGCTTTCGGCAGTGTAGTTTTGATCAGCTCGTGCTCGAACAGCGACACCGCCATGTTTTGAAACATGGCCTTGCGGTGCGAGCTGGTACGGCTCAGGTGACGACCACTTTTACGATGACGCATGGTTCATTCCTTACCAAACTCACGTTCGGTGATTACGACGATCAGGCAGTCGCCTTGTCGTCCTTCTTAAGACTTGCAGGCGGCCAGTTGTCGAGGCGCATGCCGAGGGACAGACCGCGGGAGGCCAGAACGTCCTTGATTTCAGTCAAGGATTTCTTGCCCAGGTTCGGAGTCTTCAACAGCTCTACTTCGGTACGCTGAATCAGGTCACCGATGTAGTAGATGTTTTCCGCCTTAAGGCAGTTAGCCGAACGTACAGTCAGTTCCAGATCGTCAACCGGGCGAAGCAGGATCGGATCGATCTCGTCTTCCTGCTCGATTACCACTGGTTCGCTGTCACCTTTGAGGTCGACGAACGCAGCCAACTGCTGTTGCAGAATGGTTGCAGCGCGGCGAATAGCCTCTTCAGGATCCAGGGTACCGTTGGTTTCCAGATCAATAACCAGCTTGTCCAGGTTGGTGCGCTGCTCGACACGGGCGTTTTCCACCACGTATGCGATACGGCGAACCGGGCTGAACGAAGAGTCAAGCTGCAAGCGACCAATGCTGCGGCTTTCATCTTCATCGCTCTGACGCGAGTCGGCCGGTTCATAACCACGACCACGAGCTACAGTGAGCTTCATGTTCAGGGCGCCGTTAGACGCCAGGTTAGCGATTACGTGATCGGGATTAACGATCTCGACATCATGATCCAGCTGAATATCGGCAGCGGTAACCACCCCCGAACCCTTCTTCGACAAGGTCAGCGTAACTTCGTCACGGCCGTGCAGCTTGATAGCCAGACCTTTAAGGTTCAACAGGATTTCAATTACGTCTTCCTGTACACCTTCGATGGCGCTGTACTCGTGGAGCACACCGTCAATCTCGGCCTCGACTACTGCACAGCCGGGCATTGAGGACAACAGGATGCGGCGCAGCGCGTTGCCCAGGGTGTGGCCAAAACCACGCTCGAGAGGCTCGAGAGTGATCTTGGCGCGGGTTGGACTGACAACCTGCACATCAATGTGGCGGGGTGTCAGGAACTCATTTACCGAAATCTGCATGGATGCACCTATTTTCTAGCCCTTACTTGGAGTAGAGCTCGACAATCAGGCTTTCGTTGATGTCGGCGGACAGATCACTGCGAGCAGGAACGTTCTTGAAAACGCCCGACTTCTTCTCAGTGTCTACTTCTACCCATTCTACGCGGCCACGTTGGGCACACAGATCGAGAGCTTGGACAATGCGAAGTTGGTTTTTAGCTTTCTCGCGAACTGCGACCACGTCACCAGCACGAACCTGGTAGGACGGAACGTTTACGGTCTGACCGTTAACGCTGATCGACTTGTGCGATACCAGCTGACGGGATTCGGCACGAGTCGAACCAAAGCCCATACGGTATACAACGTTGTCCAGACGGCATTCGAGCAGTTGCAGCAGGTTCTCACCGGTTGCACCTTTCTTGCCAGCAGCTTCTTTGTAGTAGCCGCTGAATTGACGCTCGAGAACGCCGTAGATACGACGGACCTTCTGCTTTTCACGCAGTTGGGTGCCGTAATCGGACTGGCGACCGCGGCGTTGGCCGTGGATACCAGGTGCTGCTTCGATGTTGCACTTCGATTCGATCGCGCGCACGCCGCTCTTCAAGAAGAGATCGGTGCCTTCGCGACGAGCGAGTTTGCATTTTGGACCAATGTAACGAGCCATTCTTTACAATCTCCTGGATTACACGCGGCGCTTCTTCGGCGGACGGCACCCGTTGTGCGGGATTGGCGTCACGTCGGTGATGCTGGCGATCTTATAGCCACAGCCGTTCAAAGCACGGACAGCAGACTCACGACCTGGACCTGGACCTTTGACGTTAACGTCGAGGTTTTTCAGGCCGTATTCCAGCGCAGCTTGACCAGCACGTTCAGCAGCTACTTGAGCGGCAAACGGCGTGGACTTGCGGGAACCGCGGAAACCCGAACCACCGGAGGTAGCCCAAGAAAGCGCGTTACCTTGACGGTCGGTGATGGTCACGATGGTGTTGTTAAAAGATGCATGGATGTGGGCGATGCCATCAACCACTGTCTTTTTAACTTTTTTACGAGGACGAGCAGCAGGTTTTGCCATGATAATTTTCCTGTCGATTCGCGTGGGCGATTACTTGCGGATCGGCTTACGCGGACCTTTACGGGTACGCGCGTTAGTCTTGGTACGCTGACCGCGTACTGGAAGACCACGACGATGACGCAGACCGCGGTAGCAACCGAGGTCCATCAAACGCTTGATTTTCATGTTGATTTCGCGACGCAGGTCACCTTCAGTGGTGAACTTCGCCACTTCGCCACGCAACAGCTCGATCTGCTCGTCGCTCAGATCCTTGATCTTTGCGGCTGGGTTTACCCCAGTGTCTGCGCAAATTTTCTGCGCAGTAGTGCGACCAACACCATAGATGTAGGTCAGCGAGATAACAGTGTGCTTGTTATCTGGAATGTTAACGCCTGCAATACGGGCCATTCAGTGGGACTCCAATTGACAGCTACCTACGCCCCGGAAGCCAAGAAATAGGGCGCGAGATAATATCGCTGTAATAACAAATAATCAACCCGGCAGCGCACTAGCTGCCGGGCTTCAAGCGGATCACATTCAGCCTTGGCGCTGTTTGTGACGCGGTTCCGCGCTGCAAATTACTCGAACAACACCTTCGCGGCGAATAATCTTGCAGTTACGGCACAGCTTTTTCACCGATGCACGAACTTTCATCACCAACTCCTCGAACCTTATGGGGTACTCAGCGCAACATGCCGCTGCCGTAGCCCTTCAGGTTGGCTTTCTTCATCAGGGATTCGTACTGGTGCGAAACGAGGTGCGATTGTACTTGGGACATGAAGTCCATCACAACCACGACCACGATCAGCAACGAGGTCCCGCCAAGGTAGAACGGAACGTTTGCTGCAACCACCAGGAACTGGGGAAGCAGACACACGGCCGTCATATATAGAGCACCGAACAGGGTCAAACGAGTCAGAACGCCATCAATGTAGCGCGCAGACTGCTCACCTGGACGAATACCCGGAATAAAGGCACCGGACTTCTTCAGGTTTTCCGCTACGTCTTTCGGATTGAACATCAACGCCGTATAGAAGAAGCAGAAGAAAATAATCCCTGCACTAAACAGCAGAATATTCAACGGCTGACCAGGAGCGATCGACTGAGAGAGGTCCTGCAGCCAGCCCATATTTTCAGACTGACCAAACCAGGTACCCAACGAAGCCGGAAACAGCAAAATGCTGCTCGCGAAAATTGCCGGAATAACGCCGGCCATATTCACTTTCAGCGGCAAGTGGCTGGTCTGCGCAGCAAAGACCTTACGGCCCTGCTGACGCTTGGCGTAGTGAACAGCAATACGACGCTGGCCACGCTCAATGAACACCACAAAACCGATAATCGCTACTGCCAGCAAACCGATGGCAACCAGGGCGAAGATATTGATATCACCCTGACGTGCAGACTCGAAAGACTGCCCGATTGCTCTCGGAAGACCGGCGACGATACCTGCGAAAATCAACATCGAGATACCGTTGCCAACACCACGCTCAGTAATCTGCTCACCCAGCCACATCATGAACATCGCACCAGCCACAAAAGTGGATACCGCGACGAAATGGAAGCCAAAGTCACCAGTGAACGCAACGCCCTGCCCGGCCAGGCCAACGGACATGCCGATAGCTTGAACCAGGGCGAGGACGACAGTGCCGTAGCGGGTGTACTGGCTAATCTTGCGACGACCAGCTTCACCTTCCTTCTTCAACTGCTCCAGCTGCGGGCTGACGGCGGTCATCAGTTGCATGATGATCGATGCCGAAATGTACGGCATGATCCCCAGTGCAAAGATGCTCATCCGTTCCAGCGCGCCGCCGGAAAACATGTTGAACAAGCTAAGAATGGTCCCCTCATTCTGTCGAAACAGGTCTGCGAGTCGGTCCGGGTTGATACCTGGAACCGGGATGTGTGCGCCTATTCGGTAGACGATAATCGCCAGGAACAGAAAACGCAGACGAGCCCAAAGTTCAGACATACCGCCTTTGCCGAGCGCTGAGAGAGCACCTTGCTTAGCCATTTATTCCTCGAACTTGCCGCCAGCTGCTTCGATAGCCGAACGCGCACCTTTGGTGGCGCCGATTCCCTTGCCGATAGTGACAGCGCGAGTCACTTCACCGGACAGCATGATTTTCACACGCTGTACGTTGACGTTGATCACGTTGGCATCTTTCAGGGTCTGCACAGTAACGATGTCGCCTTCCACTTTAGCCAGCTCGGACAGACGCACTTCTGCGCGGTCCATGGCCTTCAAGGATACGAAACCGAACTTAGGCAGGCGACGATGCAGCGGCTGTTGGCCGCCTTCAAAGCCTGGAGCGATGGTGCCACCGGAGCGGGAGGTTTGACCTTTGTGGCCACGGCCACCAGTCTTACCCAAACCGCTACCGATACCACGGCCCGGACGATGCTTTTCGCGACGGGAACCCGGCGCTGGACTCAGATCATTGAGTTTCATCGATTAACCCTCTACACGCAGCATGTAGTAAGCCTTGTTGATCATCCCGCGATTCTCGGGAGTATCCTGGACTTCTACAGTGTGACCGATGCGACGCAGACCCAGACCTTTAACGCACAATTTGTGGTTAGGGATGCGGCCGGTCATGCTTTTGATCAGCGTTACTTTAACGGTAGCCATGATCAGAAGATCTCCTTGACAGTCAAGCCGCGCTTGGCAGCAATGGACTCAGGAGATTGCATAGCTTTCAAACCCTTGAAAGTGGCGTGAACCACGTTTACCGGGTTAGTCGAGCCGTAGCACTTGGCCAGAACGTTCTGGACGCCAGCAACTTCGAGGACAGCACGCATAGCGCCGCCAGCGATGATACCGGTACCTTCAGAAGCAGGCTGCATGTACACCTTCGAAGCGCCATGGGCGGACTTCATTGCGTACTGCAGCGTGGTGCCGTTCAGATCAACTTGGATCATGTTGCGACGAGCAGCTTCCATTGCCTTCTGGATCGCGGCAGGCACTTCACGTGACTTGCCACGGCCGAAGCCAACACGCCCTTTACCATCACCTACCACGGTCAACGCGGTGAAAGTGAAGATACGGCCGCCTTTAACGGTTTTGGCTACGCGGTTAACTTGAACCAGCTTCTCAATGTAGCCTTCGTCGCGCTTTTGGTCGTTATTTGACATAACTTAGAACTCCAGCCCAGCTTCACGAGCAGCATCAGCCAGCGCTTTAACGCGGCCGTGGTACTTGAAGCCAGAGCGGTCGAAAGCCACTTGCGAGACGCCAGCGGCCTTAGCACGCGTAGCGACCAGCTGGCCAACCTTAGTGGCCGCGTCGATGTTGCCGGTGGCACCATCACGCAGTTCTTTGTCCAAAGTCGAGGCGCTTGCCAGGACCTGGTTGCCGTCGGCCGAGATGACCTGGGCGTAGATGTGCTGCGACGAGCGGTACACGCAGAGACGCACGACTTCGAGTTCGTGCATTTTCAGGCGTGCTTTGCGAGCGCGACGCAGTCGAGTAACTTTTTTGTCGGTCATTTGCTATGCCCTACTTCTTCTTGGCTTCTTTACGACGGACGACTTCGTCCGCGTAGCGCACACCTTTGCCTTTGTACGGCTCTGGTGGACGGAAGTCGCGGATCTCAGCGGCCACCTGACCTACCAGCTGCTTGTCGATGCCCTTGATCAGGATATCGGTCTGGCTAGGGGTCTCAGCGGTGATGCCTTCCGGCAGTTCGTAATCCACTGGGTGCGAGAAGCCAAGGGCAAGGTTCAAAACCGTGCCTTTTGCTTGCGCTTTGTAACCAACACCGACCAGCTGGAGCTTGCGCTCGAAGCCTTGGCTTACGCCTTGGACCATGTTGTTTACCAACGCACGCGTGGTACCGGCCATTGCGCGAGTTTGTTGATCGCCATTGCGAGCAGCGAAACGCAGCTCACCAGCTTCTTCAACGATCTCAACGGACGAATGGATGTTCAGTTCAAGAGTGCCCTTGGCACCCTTCACCGAAAGCTGTTGGCCTGCGAATTTGACTTCGACACCGGCTGGCAGCTTAACGGGGTTCTTAGCGACGCGAGACATGCTTATCCCCCCTTAGAACACAGTGCAAAGAACTTCGCCGCCGACACCGGCAGCGCGCGCAGCACGATCCGTCATCACACCTTTGTTGGTGGAGACGATAGACACGCCCAGACCGCCACGAACTTTCGGCAGATCTTCAGCGGACTTGTACTGACGCAGGCCTGGACGGCTAACGCGCTTCACTTCTTCGATGACCGAACGGCCTTCGAAGTATTTCAGCTCGATGGACAGCAGAGGTTTGATTTCGCTGCTGATCTGATAACCCGCAATGTAGCCTTCGTCTTTCAGGACTTTGGCAACAGCTACCTTCAATTTGGAAGATGGCATGCTTACGACGGACTTTTCAGCCATCTGGGCATTACGGATACGAGTTAGCATGTCCGCTAACGGGTCCTGCATACTCATGGCTAGACGCTCCTAATACAAAAAAATTAGCCTTGCGGCTACATATGTCGCCGAGAATCTCCGAGCATAAAACACACGGGCTCAGGCGAGCCGCGTATTTTAGACACACTGCGGAAATGAAACAAGCCCCAAAAGGGGCTTGTTCCAGATTCAGGGTCACCGGCGGTCAGTATCTTGCGATACCAACCGCCTTGACGCTGAAAGTACTTACCAGCTGGCTTTAACCAGACCTGGAACGTCACCACGCATTGCCGCTTCACGCAGTTTGTTACGGCCGAGGCCGAACTTGCGGTAAACGCCGTGTGGACGACCGGTCAGGCGGCAGCGGTTACGCATGCGCGAGGCGCTTGCGTCACGTGGCTGCTTCTGCAGGGCAACTGTAGCTTCCCAACGCGCTTCTGGACTTGCGTTCAGATCAACGATGATTGCTTTCAGTGCTGCACGCTTCTTGGCGTACTTGGCAACCGTGAGCTGACGCTTCAGCTCGCGGTTTTTCATGCTCATCTTGGCCATGGTCCTACTCCAATCAGTTGCGGAACGGGAATTTGAAAGCACGCAACAGGGCGCGACCTTCATCATCGTTCTTGGCAGTGGTGGTCAGGGTGATGTCCAGACCGCGGAGAGCATCGATCTTGTCGTAGTCGATTTCCGGGAAGATGATCTGCTCTTTCACGCCCATGCTGTAGTTACCACGACCATCGAAGGACTTGGCATTCAGGCCGCGGAAGTCGCGAACCCGAGGCAGGGAGATCGACAGCAGACGATCCAGGAATTCGTACATACGCTCACGGCGCAGAGTCACTTTGACGCCAATCGGCCAGCCTTCGCGGACTTTAAAGCCAGCGATGGATTTCCGAGCGTAAGTCACAACGACTTTTTGACCGGTGATCTTTTCCAGGTCAGCAACAGCGTGTTCGATGACTTTTTTGTCACCGACCGCTTCGCCCAAACCCATGTTCAGGGTGATTTTGGTAACGCGTGGAACTTCCATCACGTTCGAAAGCTTAAGTTCTTCCTTAAGTTTCGGTGCGATTTCTTTCCAGTAAATCTCTTTTAGTCGTGCCATGGTCTTCTACCTAGCAGTGTTCAAGCATCAACCGCTTTTTGGGTCGACTTGAAGACACGAATTTTCTTGCCATCTTCTACTTTGAAACCAACGCGATCAGCCTTGTTGGTTTCGCCGTTGAAAATGGCGACGTTAGAAGCGTCCAGCGGAGCTTCTTTTTCGACGATACCGCCCTGCACGCCCGACATCGGGTTAGGCTTGGTATGACGCTTGACCAGGTTCAAACCGCCGATAACCAGACGGTTGTTAGCGAGAACCTTAAGCACCTTACCGCGCTTACCTTTGTCTTTGCCGGCGATCACGATGATCTCGTCGTCACGACGAATCTTTTGCATGTCGGATCTCCTTACAGCACTTCTGGGGCGAGCGAGACGATCTTCATGAACTTCTCAGTACGAAGTTCACGGGTCACTGGCCCAAAGATACGGGTGCCGATAGGCTCTTGCTTGTTGTTCAGAAGAACAGCAGCGTTGCCATCAAAGCGGATAATGGAGCCATCAGCACGACGTACGCCGTGACGAGTGCGGACTACAACAGCAGTCATCACTTGGCCTTTTTTCACTTTACCGCGAGGAATTGCTTCCTTCACGGTAACTTTGATGATGTCACCGATACCAGCGTAACGACGATGGGAGCCACCCAGCACCTTGATGCACATAACGCGGCGAGCGCCGCTGTTATCGGCCACATCGAGCATGGATTGAGTCTGAATCATATAATTTCTCCGACCCCTAGTCCTTAGACTTCCACAGCGCGTTCGAGAACATCAACCAGTGCCCAAGACTTGGTCTTGGCCAGCGGACGAGTTTCACGAATAGTGACTTTGTCGCCGATGTGGCACTGATTGGTTTCGTCGTGCGCGTGCAGCTTAGTCGAACGCTTAACATATTTACCGTAGATCGGGTGCTTAACGCGACGCTCGATTAAAACGGTGATGGTTTTGTCCATCTTGTCGCTGACAACACGGCCAGTCAGCGTACGGACAGTCTTTTCGGCTTCAGCCATGATCACTTACCTGCCTGCTGGTTGAGCACAGTCTTCACGCGAGCGATGTCACGCTTAACTTGCGAGAGCAGATGAGACTGCCCCAACTGGCCAGTTGCTTTCTGCATGCGCAGATTGAACTGGTCGCGCAGCAGGCCGAGCAGTTGCTCGTTCAGCTGCTGTGCGGATTTTTCACGAAGTTCATTCGCTTTCATCACATCACCGTCCGTTTAACAAAGGCGGTGGCGAGCGGCAGCTTTGCAGCAGCCAGGGCAAAAGCCTCACGCGCCAGCTCTTCAGTTACGCCCTCGATTTCATACAGGACTTTGCCTGGCTGAATCTGGGCTACCCAGTATTCCACGTTACCCTTACCTTTACCCATACGAACCTCGAGAGGTTTTTTGGAGATCGGCTTGTCCGGGAATACACGGATCCAGATCTTGCCACCACGTTTTACGTGACGGGTCAGTGCACGACGCGCTGACTCGATCTGACGAGCGGTGAGACGACCACGAGCTACAGACTTCAGCGCGAACTCGCCGAAGCTGACTTTGCTACCGCGCTGAGCCAGACCACGGTTGTGGCCTGTCATCTGCTTGCGGAACTTCGTACGCTTTGGTTGCAACATTTGGCGTACCCCTTACTTAGCAGCTTTTTTACGAGGCGCTGGTGCTTGTGGTTTCAGTTCTTCTTGGCGACCACCAATTACTTCGCCTTTGAAGATCCAAACCTTTACACCGATCACACCATAAGTGGTGTGAGCTTCGTAGTTGGCATAGTCGATGTCGGCACGCAGGGTGTGCAGTGGCACACGACCTTCGCGATACCATTCAGTACGTGCGATTTCAGCACCGCCGAGACGACCGCTCACTTGGATTTTGATGCCTTTGGCACCAATGCGCATGGCGTTCTGTACAGCGCGCTTCATAGCGCGACGGAACATGACGCGACGCTCCAGCTGCTGAGCTACGCTCTGCGCAACCAGCATACCGTCGAGCTCCGGCTTGCGGATCTCTTCGATATTGATGTGCACAGGCACACCCATTTGCTTGGTCAGGTCCTGACGCAGTTTCTCAACATCTTCACCTTTCTTCCCGATAACAATACCTGGACGAGCGGTGTGGATGGTGATACGTGCGGTTTGCGCCGGGCGATGGATATCGATACGGCTTACGGACGCGCTTTTTAGTTTGTCTTGGAGATACTCACGCACCTTCAGATCAGCGAACAAATAGTCCGCATAAGTCCGGCCGTCTGCATACCAGACGGAGGTGTGTTCCTTGACGATTCCCAGGCGAATGCCAATGGGATGTACTTTCTGACCCATCTCTTCGACTCCGTTACTTGTCAGCAACCTTGACAGTGATATGGCAAGACCGCTTGACGATGCGATCAGCACGGCCTTTGGCACGTGGCATGATTCGCTTCAGCGAACGCCCTTCGTTGACGAAAACGGTGCTGACTTTAAGGTCATCAACGTCTGCGCCTTCGTTATGCTCGGCGTTGGCTACGGCCGACTCCAGCACTTTCTTCATGATCTCGGCGGCTTTCTTACTGCTGAAAGCCAACAGGTTGAGCGCTTCGCCCACCTTCTTCCCGCGGATCTGGTCGGCGACCAAGCGGGCTTTCTGGGCGGAGATTCGAGCGCCCGACAACTTAGCGGCTACTTCCATTTCCTAACCCCTTAACGCTTGGCTTTCTTGTCTGCCACGTGCCCACGATAAGTGCGGGTACCGGCAAACTCGCCTAGTTTGTGGCCGACCATGTCTTCGTTCACGAGAACTGGGACGTGCAAGCGACCGTTGTGTACAGCGATGGTCAGACCGACCATTTGTGGCAGGATCATCGAACGACGCGACCAGGTCTTAACTGGTTTGCGATCGTTCTTTTCCGCCGCCACTTCGATCTTCTTCAGTAGGTGAAGATCAATAAAAGGACCTTTTTTCAGAGAACGTGGCACTGTCGTATCCCTCTATTTACTTGCGACGACGGACGATCATTTTGTCGGTACGCTTATTACCACGAGTCTTCGCGCCCTTAGTCGGGAAGCCCCATGGCGATACCGGATGACGACCACCAGAGGTACGACCTTCACCACCACCGTGTGGGTGGTCAACCGGGTTCATGGCAACACCACGAACGGTTGGGCGAACGCCACGCCAGCGTTTGGCACCAGCTTTACCCAGCGAACGCAGGCTGTGCTCGGAGTTCGAGACTTCGCCCAGGGTCGCGCGGCACTCAGCCAGCACTTTACGCATCTCACCAGAACGCAGACGCAGGGTCACGTAGACACCTTCACGAGCGATCAGCTGAGCCGAAGCACCAGCGGAACGAGCGATTTGCGCGCCTTTACCTGGCTTCAATTCGATGCCGTGTACGGTGCTACCAACTGGAATGTTGCGCAGTTGCAGAGCGTTGCCCGGCTTGATCGGCGCCAAGGCACCTGCGATCAGCTGGTCGCCAGCACTCACGCCTTTAGGGGCGATGATGTAGCGACGCTCGCCATCTGCGTACAGCAGCAGAGCGATGTGAGCAGTACGGTTTGGATCGTATTCAATACGCTCGACAGTGGCAGAGATGCCATCTTTGTCGTTGCGACGGAAATCGACCAGACGATAATGCTGCTTATGGCCACCACCGATGTGACGCGTGGTAATACGACCATTGTTATTACGACCACCAGTCTTCGATTTTTTCTCGAGCAGCGGTGCGTGAGGAGCGCCTTTATGCAGCTCCTGGTTGACCACCTTGACCACAAAACGGCGGCCAGGGGAAGTCGGTTTGCATTTAACGATTGCCATGATGCACCCCTTCCTTACTCAGCACTGCTGCTGAAATCGAGATCTTGGCCTGGCTGAAGGGAGATAACTGCCTTCTTCCAGTCATTACGCTTGCCCAGACCGCGAGCAGTGCGCTTGCTCTTACCCAGAACATTCAGGGTAGTAACACGCTCTACTTTCACGCTGAACAGGCTTTCGACGGCCTTCTTGATTTCCAGCTTGGTTGCGTCAGTTGCAACCTTGAAAACGAACTGGCCTTTCTTGTCAGCCAGAACCGTAGCCTTTTCGGAAACGTGCGGGCCAAGCAGAACTTTAAATACGCGTTCCTGGTTCATCCCAGCAGCTCCTCGAATTTCTTCACGGCCGACACGGTGATCAACACCTTGTCGTATGCGATCAGACTAACTGGATCGGAACCTTGCACGTCACGTACATCAACGTGTGGCAGGTTGCGAGCAGCCAGGTACAGGTTCTGATCAACGGCTTCAGACACGATCAAAACATCGGTCAGGCTCATGTTGGTCAGTTTGCCCAGCAGTTCTTTGGTTTTTGGACTTTCAACAGCGAAGTCCTGAACCACGACCAGACGATCGGTACGCACGAGTTCAGCAAGGATGGAGCGCAGAGCTGCGCGGTACATCTTCTTGTTGAGCTTCTGCGAGTGATCCTGTGGACGAGCTGCGAAAGTGGTACCGCCGCCACGCCAGATTGGGCTACGGATAGTACCGGCACGAGCACGGCCAGTGCCTTTCTGACGCCAAGGGCGCTTACCGCCACCACGTACGTCGGAACGGGTCTTTTGCTGCTTGCTACCTTGACGGCCGCCGGCCATGTAGGCCACGACTGCTTGGTGAACCAGCGTCTCGTTGAATTCGCCGCCAAATGTCAGTTCGGAAACTTCGATCGCTTGAGCGTCATTTACATTTAATTGCATGTCAGCTTCCCCTTAACCGCGAGCCTTGGCCGCTGGACGTACAACCAGGTTGCCGCCAGTAGCGCCAGGAACAGCACCCTTGACCAACAACAGATTGCGTTCAGCGTCGACGCGCACTACTTCGAGGGACTGCACGGTCACGCGCTCAGCGCCCATATGACCGGACATTTTTTTGCCCTTGAATACACGACCAGGAGTCTGGCACTGGCCAATAGAGCCCGGGACGCGGTGGGAAACGGAGTTACCGTGAGTGTTGTCTTGGCCACGGAAATTCCAACGCTTGATCGTACCCTGGAAGCCTTTACCCTTGGACTGACCGGTTACATCAACCAGTTGACCAGCGGCGAAGATTTCAGCGTTGATCAGATCGCCTGCCTGGTAGTCGCCGTCTTCAAGACGGAACTCCATGACGGTGCGACCAGCTGCAACGTTTGCTTTAGCGAAGTGACCTGCTTGAGCAGCAGTCACGCGCGAAGCACGACGCTCGCCGACAGTGACTTGCACTGCACGATAGCCATCGGTTTCTTCAGTTTTGAACTGGGTGACGCGATTCGGTTCGATCTCAATGACCGTGACCGGAATGGAGACACCTTCTTCGGTGAAAATACGGGTCATACCGCATTTACGACCGACTACACCAATAGTCATGTTGTAAACCTCATGAGTGTACGGGGCTTTCACCCGCTATGGCCGCCCATTTCAGAGCGTTACACGACTAAGACCCAAGTCTTAGCCGAGGCTGATCTGTACTTCCACACCGGCCGCCAGATCGAGCTTCATAAGTGCATCAACGGTTTTATCCGTTGGCTGGACGATGTCCAGTACGCGCTTATGAGTACGGATCTCGTACTGGTCACGCGCGTCCTTGTTGACGTGCGGGGAGACCAGAACGGTGAACCGCTCTTTACGGGTAGGCAGTGGAATTGGACCACGCACTTGAGCACCAGTACGTTTCGCGGTTTCCACGATTTCCTGGGTGGATTGGTCGATCAGGCGATGGTCAAAAGCCTTCAACCTGATACGAATTTGCTGATTTTGCATTGGATTTCAGACTCCGGCTGCTATTCCCAGCGAGCGCAATACGCCCGTTAAAAGGAGGCGCAATTCTATAGACGCCCCTGGTAGGTGTCAACCCAATAAAAAAGGCCCCCGCTAAGCGGGGGCCCTCTCAAAACATCGAGCGATCTCAGAAGAGAAAATTACTCGATGATTTTAGCTACAACGCCAGCACCAACGGTACGGCCGCCTTCGCGAATAGCGAAACGCAGACCGTCTTCCATTGCGATGGTTTTGATCAGGGTAACAACCATTTTGATGTTGTCGCCCGGCATTACCATCTCAACGCCTTCCGGCAGTTCGCAGTTACCAGTCACGTCAGTAGTACGGAAGTAGAACTGTGGACGGTAGCCTTTGAAGAACGGAGTGTGACGACCGCCTTCTTCTTTGCTCAGCACGTACACTTCAGCTTCGAACTTGGTGTGCGGCTTAACCGAACCTGGCTTGACCAGAACCTGGCCACGCTCAACGTCGTCACGCTTGGTACCACGCAGCAGAACGCCGCAGTTCTCGCCAGCACGACCTTCGTCGAGCAGTTTACGGAACATTTCAACACCGGTGCAGGTGGTGACGGTGGTGTCACGCAGACCAACGATTTCCAGTGGATCTTGAACCTTGACGATACCGCGCTCGATACGACCAGTTACAACAGTACCGCGACCGGAGATCGAGAACACGTCTTCGATTGGCATCAGGAACGGCTTGTCGATAACACGGACTGGATCTGGGATGTAGCTGTCCAGAGTCTCAACCAGTTTACGAACGGACGTGGTGCCCATTTCGTTATCGTCTTTGCCTTCCAGAGCCATACGAGCAGAACCGATGATGATCGGAGTGTCGTCGCCTGGGAAGTCGTAAGTGCTCAGCAGATCGCGCACTTCCATCTCAACCAGTTCCAGCAGCTCAGCGTCGTCTACCAGGTCGGCCTTGTTCAGGTAAACCACGATGTACGGAACGCCAACCTGACGGGACAGCAGGATGTGCTCACGGGTTTGTGGCATCGGACCATCAGCGGCCGAACAAACCAGAATTGCGCCGTCCATCTGGGCAGCACCGGTGATCATGTTCTTCACATAGTCAGCGTGACCTGGGCAGTCAACGTGAGCGTAGTGACGGATCAGCGAGTTGTATTCAACGTGCGCGGTGTTAATGGTGATACCACGAGCTTTTTCTTCTGGTGCGCTGTCGATTTTATCGAAATCAACGATTGCGGAACCGAAAACTTCGGAGCAAACGCGAGTCAGAGCAGCAGTCAGCGTGGTTTTACCGTGGTCAACGTGACCGATGGTGCCAACGTTGACGTGCGGTAGGGAACGATCAAATTTTTCTTTAGCCACGACAATTAACTCCTTGCCTAAAGGACTGAATCAGCCTTGTTTTTTGGATACAGTTTCAGCGATGTGCGCCGGAGCTGTGTTGTATTTTTTGAATTCCATAGAGTAGCTTGCGCGACCCTGAGACATGGAGCGGACGTCGGTCGCATAACCGAACATCTCACCCAACGGAACCTCGGCGCGAATCACTTTGCCGGAAACCGTGTCTTCCATACCCAGAATCATGCCGCGACGACGGTTAAGGTCGCCCATGACATCACCCATATAGTCTTCAGGTGTAACAACTTCTACCGCCATGATTGGCTCAAGCAACTCACCACCGCCCTTCTGGGCCAGTTGCTTGGTTGCCATGGAGGCAGCCACCTTAAACGCCATCTCGTTGGAGTCGACGTCGTGGTAAGAACCGTCAAAAACGGTTGCTTTCAGGCCGATCAGCGGATAGCCGGCAACAACACCGTTCTTCATCTGCTCTTCGATACCCTTCTGGATAGCAGGGATGTATTCCTTAGGAACCACACCGCCCACTACTTCGTTCACGAATTGCAGACCTTCCTGACCTTCGTCAGCAGGAGCAAAACGGATCCAGCAGTGACCGAACTGACCACGACCGCCGGACTGACGAACGAACTTGCCTTCGATTTCACAGTTCTTCGTGATGCGCTCACGATAGGAAACCTGAGGCTTACCGATGTTGGCTTCGACGTTGAACTCACGGCGCATCCGGTCAACCAGGATGTCCAGGTGAAGCTCGCCCATGCCGGAGATGATCGTTTGACCAGTCTCTTCATCAGTCTTGACGCGGAAAGATGGATCCTCCTGAGCAAGCTTGCCCAGAGCGATACCCATTTTTTCCTGGTCATCCTTGGTCTTAGGCTCTACGGCAACCGAAATAACCGGCTCCGGGAAGTCCATGCGAACCAGGATGATTGGCTTGTCAGCGTTGCACAAGGTTTCACCGGTGGTGACGTCCTTCATGCCGATCAAGGCCGCGATGTCGCCAGCGCGTACTTCCTTGATCTCTTCGCGAGCGTTTGCGTGCATTTGCACCATACGACCAACGCGCTCTTTTTTGCCTTTAACCGAGTTGATCACGCCGTCGCCGGAGTTCAACACGCCCGAGTAAACGCGGACGAAGGTCAATGTGCCCACGAATGGGTCAGTGGCAATTTTAAATGCCAGAGCGGAGAACGGTTCAGCGTCGTCTGCATGACGCTCCAGCTCGATAGTCTCGTCATCCGGGTCGGTACCCTTGATGGCAGGAATATCTACTGGTGCCGGCAGGTAGTCGATCACAGCATCGAGAACCAGGGGAACGCCCTTGTTCTTGAACGAGGAACCACAAACAGCCAGGACGATTTCGCCAGCGATAGTACGCTGACGCAGAGCGGCCTTGATTTCCACGTTGGTGAGTTCTTCACCTTCGAGGTACTTGTTCATCAGTTCTTCGTTGGCTTCAGCCGCAGCTTCAACCATGTTGTTGCGCCATTCGTCAGCCAGTTCCTGCAGTTCAGCAGGGATAGGCTTGCGAACAGGAACCATACCTTTGTCAGCATCGTTCCAGTAGACAGCTTCCATGGTCAGCAGATCGATCTGGCCTTGGAAATTATCTTCGGAACCGATAGCCAACTGAATTGGCACCGGGGTGTGACCCAAGCGCTGCTTGATCTGAGCGATCACGCGCAGGAAGTTCGCACCGGCACGGTCCATCTTGTTTACGTAAACAAGACGTGGAACGCCGTATTTATTGGCTTGACGCCATACGGTTTCCGACTGCGGCTCAACACCCGAGGTACCACAGAACACAACGACAGCGCCGTCGAGTACGCGCAGGGAACGTTCAACTTCAATGGTGAAGTCTACGTGACCCGGGGTATCGATTACGTTGAAGCGATGCTCATCTTTGTACTGCTTCTCGGAACCTTTCCAGAAGGCGGTAATAGCAGCAGAAGTAATGGTAATACCACGCTCCTGCTCCTGAACCATCCAGTCTGTGGTCGCGGCGCCGTCATGCACCTCGCCCATCTTGTGACTTTTGCCGGTGTAAAACAGTACGCGCTCGGTGGTGGTGGTTTTACCAGCATCCACGTGAGCAACGATACCGATGTTACGGTAGCGGCTAATCGGAGTAGTACGAGCCATAAAGCCCTCGCAAAATTAGTGAAGCTAAGATTAGAAGCGGTAGTGCGAGAAAGCTTTGTTAGCTTCAGCCATACGGTGCACGTCTTCACGCTTCTTAACAGCAGCACCTTTACCTTCAGCAGCGTCCAACAGTTCGCCAGCCAAACGCAGGGCCATAGACTTCTCGCCGCGCTTACGGGCGAAGTCTACCAACCAGCGCATTGCCAGAGCGTTACGACGAGACGGACGAACTTCGACCGGAACCTGGTAAGTAGCACCGCCTACACGGCGCGACTTCACTTCGACCAGCGGAGCGATGGCGTCGAGAGCTTTCTCGAAGATTTCCAGGGGGTCGCTGTTCTTGCGTTCTTTAACCTTTTCCAGCGCGCCATAAACGATACGCTCGGCAACGGCTTTTTTGCCGCTTTCCATCACGTGGTTCATGAACTTGGCCAGGATTTGGCTTCCGTATTTTGGATCGTCAAGCACTTCGCGCTTGGCTGCTACGCGTCTTCTTGGCATGGATAAGCCCTCAAACGGTCTTCAGGTTCGTTCGGAATCTGGCCCTTACGGGACGCCTCCGACCTTACTCTTATCGACTCAGAAAATAAGATGATTCAGTTTTTACAAAAAGCCGCTACTACTTAGGCTTCTTGGTACCGTACTTCGAACGACCCTGGTTACGACCTTTAACGCCGGAAGTATCCAAGGAGCCGCGTACGGTGTGGTAACGAACACCTGGCAAGTCTTTTACACGACCGCCGCGGATCAGCACCACGCTGTGCTCTTGCAGGTTGTGGCCTTCACCGCCGATGTACGAGGAAACCTCGAAACCGTTGGTCAGGCGCACACGGCATACTTTACGCAGTGCCGAGTTAGGTTTTTTCGGCGTGGTGGTATACACACGGGTGCATACGCCACGACGTTGCGGGCAGTTCTGCAGCGCAGGCACGTCGGATTTCTCGACGATACGCTTACGCGGCTGACGTACCAGCTGGTTGATAGTTGCCATCTACTAGCTCCACTGTTGTCTTGCGACGCTATTGTCTTACAAGAAAAGCAAAATGGCAGGAACGAATTCCCGCCAAATTTAGGGGTACAAGAGTCTAAAGAGGATCTTGCCCCCAGTCAAGGCAAGGCCCCGGCCTCCCCGCGCATCGAACCGGGGCAAAATTGCCTCGATCCGACGAATGGGACTGCCAGGGCCCGGACTCAATCTACTGCAGAACTCAGTTACCGCTTGAGTTCAGTGCTTCGGTCAGTGCAGCTTCCACTTCACTGGCGCTTACGCGCAGCGGCTTGTCAGCATCACGGCGGCGTTTACGCTCGCTGTGGTAAGCCAAACCGGTACCCGCCGGGATCAGACGACCCACGACTACGTTTTCTTTCAGGCCGCGCAGGTAATCGCGCTTGCCGGTTACCGCTGCTTCGGTCAGTACGCGAGTGGTCTCCTGGAAGGAGGCCGCCGAGATGAACGACTCAGTGGACAACGACGCCTTGGTGATACCCAGCAGCACGCGAGTGAACTTGGAGACAAACTTGTCTTCCGCGCCCAGACGCTCGTTCTCTACCAGTACGTGAGTCAGTTCCATCTGGTCGCCCTTGATGAAACTGGAATCGCCGGACTCAGCGATTTCAACTTTACGCAGCATCTGACGCAGGATGGTCTCGATGTGCTTATCGTTGATCTTCACGCCTTGCAGGCGGTAAACGTCCTGGATCTCGTTAACGATGTACTTGGCCAGCGCACTCACACCCAGCAGACGCAGGATGTCGTGTGGATCGCTCGGGCCGTCGGAGATAACTTCGCCGCGGTTTACCTGTTCGCCTTCGAAGACGTTCAGGTGACGCCACTTCGGAATCAGCTCTTCGTACGGATCGCTACCGTCGTTCGGGGTAATAACCAGACGGCGCTTGCCTTTGGTTTCCTTACCGAACGCGATGGTGCCGCTGACTTCAGCCAGAATCGACGCTTCTTTCGGACGACGAGCTTCGAACAAGTCGGCAACACGCGGCAGACCACCGGTGATGTCACGGGTCTTCGAAGTTTCTTGCGGGATACGCGCGATAACATCACCGATCGCGATCTTCGCACCATCCGCTACACCGACCAGGGCGTTGGCTGGCAGGAAGTACTGAGCGATTACGTCAGTGCCTGGCAGCAACAAGTCCTTGCCGTTGTCGTCGACCATCTTCACGGCAGGGCGGATGTCCTTACCGGCAGCTGGACGATCTTTAGCGTCGAGTACTTCAATGTTGGTCATACCGGTCAATTCGTCAGTCTGACGCTTGATCGTGATGCCTTCTTCCATGCCCACGTAGGTCACGGTACCTTTCATTTCGGTAACGATTGGGTGAGTGTGCGGATCCCACTTGGCCACGATTGCGCCAGCGTCGACCTTGTCACCTTCCTTGACCGAAATCACAGCACCGTACGGCAGCTTGTAACGCTCACGCTCACGACCGTAGTCGTCGGCGATTGCCAGCTCACCGGAACGGGATACAGCAACCAGGTGGCCATCCACTCGCTCAACGTGCTTGAGGTTGTGCAGGCGGACAGTACCGCCATTCTTCACCTGAACGCTGTCGGCTGCGGAGGTCCGGCTTGCCGCACCACCGATGTGGAACGTACGCATGGTCAGCTGGGTACCCGGCTCACCGATGGACTGGGCAGCGATAACGCCGACCGCTTCACCGATGTTCACCTGGTGACCGCGAGCCAAGTCACGGCCGTAGCACTTGGCGCAGATGCCGTAGCGGGTTTCGCAGCTGATCGGCGAGCGAACGATCACTTCGTCGATGCTGTTGAGTTCGATGAACTCGACCCACTTCTCATCTACCAGAGTGCCGGCAGGAACGATGATTTCCTCGGTACCTGGCTTGAATACGTCACGGGCGATGACTCGGCCCAGTACGCGCTCACCCAACGGTTCTACAACGTCGCCGCCTTCGATGTGCGGAGTCATCAGCAGACCGTGTTCGGTACCGCAGTCGACTTCAGTCACAACCAAGTCTTGCGCAACGTCTACCAGACGACGCGTCAGGTAACCGGAGTTAGCGGTTTTCAACGCGGTATCCGCCAGACCTTTACGAGCACCGTGAGTGGAGATGAAGTACTGAAGTACGCTCAACCCTTCACGGAAGTTCGCGGTAATCGGCGTCTCGATGATGGAACCGTCCGGCTTGGCCATCAGGCCACGCATACCGGCGAGCTGACGGATCTGCGCAGCAGAACCCCGTGCGCCCGAGTCGGCCATCATATACATCGAGTTGAACGACTCTTGGTCGACTTCCACGCCATGACGGTCGATAACCTTCTCTTTCGAGAGGTTGGCCATCATCGCCTTCGACACTTCGTCGTTGGCCTTGGACCAAAGGTCGATCACCTTGTTGTACTTCTCACCCTGGGTTACCAGGCCGGAGGCGTACTGGCTTTCGATCTCTTTCACTTCATCGGTAGCAGCGGCGATGATCTGAGCTTTTTCATCCGGGATAACGAAGTCGTTAACACCGATGGAAACGCCGGAAATAGTCGAATAGGCAAAACCGGTGTACATCAACTGGTCAGCGAAGATCACGGTCTCTTTCAAACCAACCACGCGGTAGCACTGGTTGATCAGCTTGGAGATCGCCTTTTTCTTCATCGGCAGGTTGACGACGTCGTACGACAGACCTTTTGGCACAACCTGATACAGCAGCGCACGGCCGACAGTGGTGTCGACGATACGGGTGCCGCTCACGCTGCCGCCGTCACGGTCGTTGACGGTTTCGTTGATCCGCACTTTGACCTTGGCGTGCAAGGCAGCTTCGCCAGCACGGAAAACACGGTCAACTTCCTGCAGATCAGCGAATACACGACCTTCGCCCTTGGCGTTGATCGCTTCACGGGTCATGTAGTACAGACCCAATACAACGTCCTGCGACGGAACGATGATTGGCTCACCGTTGGCTGGCGACAGAATGTTGTTGGTCGACATCATCAACGCACGCGCTTCCAACTGGGCTTCCAGTGTCAGCGGTACGTGCACGGCCATTTGGTCGCCGTCGAAGTCGGCGTTGTACGCAGCACAGACCAGAGGGTGCAGCTGGATAGCCTTGCCTTCGATCAGTACCGGTTCAAACGCCTGGATACCCAGACGGTGAAGGGTCGGTGCACGGTTGAGGAGAACCGGGTGTTCACGGATCACTTCAGCGAGAACGTCCCAAACCTCTGGCAGTTCGCGCTCGACCATTTTCTTGGCCGCCTTGATCGTGGTCGCGAGACCGCGCATTTCCAGCTTGCCGAAGATGAATGGTTTGAACAGCTCAAGTGCCATCTTCTTGGGCAGACCGCACTGGTGCAGACGCAGGGTCGGGCCTACGGTAATTACCGAACGACCGGAGTAGTCAACACGCTTGCCGAGCAAGTTCTGACGGAAACGACCTTGCTTACCCTTGATCATGTCAGCCAGGGATTTCAGAGGACGCTTGTTGGAGCCGGTGATAGCACGGCCACGACGACCGTTGTCGAGCAAGGCATCGACCGCTTCCTGCAACATACGCTTTTCGTTGCGCACGATGATGTCCGGAGCGGACAGATCGAGCAGACGCTTCAAGCGGTTGTTACGGTTGATCACGCGGCGGTACAGGTCGTTGAGGTCGGACGTCGCGAAACGACCACCGTCCAACGGTACCAGCGGACGCAGGTCTGGCGGCAGAACCGGCAGAACGGTCAGCACCATCCACTCTGGCAAGTTGCCGGAACCCTGGAAGGCTTCCATCAACTTCAGACGCTTGGACAGCTTCTTGATTTTGGTTTCGGAGTTGGTTTGCGGAATTTCTTCACGCAGACGGCCAATCTCGTGTTCCAGGTCGATAGCGTGCAGCAGCTCGCGGACAGCCTCGGCACCCATGCGGGCATCGAAATCGTCGCCGAACTCTTCCAGCGCTTCGAAGTACTGCTCGTCATTGAGCAGCTGACCTTTTTCAAGGGTGGTCATGCCTGGATCGATAACGACATAGCTCTCGAAATAGAGAACGCGCTCGATATCACGCAGGGTCATGTCCATCAGCAAGCCGATACGGGACGGCAGCGATTTCAGGAACCAGATGTGGGCAACCGGCGAAGCCAGTTCGATGTGCGCCATGCGCTCACGACGAACCTTGGCCAGTGCAACTTCAACGCCGCACTTCTCGCAGATCACACCACGGTGCTTCAAGCGCTTGTACTTACCGCACAGGCACTCGTAATCCTTGACCGGGCCAAAGATCTTGGCGCAGAACAGGCCGTCACGCTCGGGTTTGAACGTACGGTAGTTGATGGTTTCCGGCTTTTTAACTTCACCGAACGACCACGAACGGATCATCTCAGGCGATGCCAACCCAATACGGATGGCGTCGAACTCTTCGACTTGACCCTGGTTTTTCAGCAAATTCAGTAGGTCTTTCAAGGCCTTTCCTCCTGGCGGAGCAGAGAGCGGGCCAAACGGCCCCGCTCTCGATTCGCGTCACGTGTTATTCGGTTTCCAGATCGATATCGATGCCGAGGGAACGAATTTCTTTGATCAACACGTTGAAAGACTCGGGCATGCCCGGCTCCATACGGTGATCGCCGTCCACGATGTTTTTGTACATCTTGGTCCGGCCGTTCACATCGTCCGACTTCACTGTGAGCATTTCTTGCAGAGTGTAAGCAGCACCGTATGCTTCCAGTGCCCAGACCTCCATCTCCCCGAAACGCTGACCACCGAACTGAGCCTTACCACCCAGCGGCTGCTGGGTAACCAGGCTGTACGAACCGGTAGAACGAGCGTGCATCTTGTCGTCTACCAAGTGGTTCAGCTTCAGCATGTACATGTAGCCAACAGTAACCGGGCGCTCGAACTTGTTGCCGGTACGGCCGTCGAACAGCTGCATCTGGCCGCTTTCCGGCAGGTCTGCCAGTTTCAGCATGGCCTTGATTTCGCTTTCCTTGGCACCGTCGAACACCGGGGTAGCCATTGGAACGCCGCCGCGCAGGTTCTTCGCCAGGTCCAGGATTTCCTGGTCGGTGAAGGTGTCCAGCTCTTCGTTGCGGCCGCCGATCTCGTTGTAGATCTCGTGCAGGAACTTACGCAGGTCTGCGACCTTGCGCTGCTCTTCGATCATACGGTTGATCTTCTCGCCCAGACCTTTGGCCGCGAGGCCCAGGTGGGTTTCGAGGATCTGACCAACGTTCATACGCGAAGGTACGCCCAACGGGTTGAGGACAACGTCGACCGGGGTGCCATTGGCATCGTGCGGCATGTCTTCAACCGGCATGATCACGGAGACCACACCTTTGTTACCGTGACGACCGGCCATCTTGTCGCCCGGCTGGATGCGGCGACGGATTGCCAGGTAAACCTTGACGATTTTCAGCACGCCTGGAGCCAGGTCATCGCCCTGCTGCAGTTTGCGCTTCTTGTCTTCGAACTTGTCGTCCAGCAGACGGCGGCGATCAACGATGTAGGCCTGGGCCTTCTCGAGCTGCTCGTTCAAAGCATCTTCAGCCATGCGCAGTTTGAACCACTGGCCGTGCTCAAGACCGTCGAGGACTTCGTCGGTGATGTCCTGACCTTTCTTCAGTCCTGCGCCGCCTTCAGCCTTGTGGCCTACCAGCGCGGAACGCAGACGTTCGAAGGTCGCGCCTTCAACGATACGGAACTCTTCGTTCAGGTCCTTGCGGATCTCGTCGAGTTGGGTCTTCTCGATGGACAGTGCACGAGCATCACGCTCAACGCCGTCACGGGTGAAGACCTGTACGTCGATGACAGTACCCTTGGTACCGGTAGGTACACGCAGGGAAGTGTCTTTAACGTCGCTGGCTTTTTCACCGAAGATGGCACGCAGCAGTTTTTCTTCCGGAGTCAGTTGGGTCTCGCCTTTCGGAGTGACCTTACCGACCAGGATGTCGCCTGCGCCTACTTCGGCACCTACGTAAACGATACCGGCTTCGTCCAGCTTGTTCAGCGCAGCTTCACCCACGTTCGGGATGTCTGCAGTGATTTCCTCCGGCCCAAGCTTGGTGTCACGTGCCACACAGGTCAGTTCCTGGATGTGGATCGTGGTAAAGCGGTCTTCTTGAACGACTCGTTCCGACAGGCAGATGGAGTCTTCGAAGTTGTAACCGTTCCAGGCCATGAACGCGATGCGCATGTTCTGGCCCAGTGCCAGCTCACCCATGTCGGTGGACGGGCCGTCGGCCATGATGTCGCTGCGCTGAACGCGGTCACCCTTACGCACCAGCGGACGCTGGTTGATGCAGGTGTTCTGGTTCGAACGGGTGTATTTGGTCAGGTTGTAGATGTCGACGCCGGCTTCACCGGTTTCAACTTCGTCATCGGCAACACGCACCACGATACGGCTGGCATCAACGGAGTCGATCACGCCGCCACGACGAGCCACGACGCAAACGCCGGAGTCACGGGCTACGTTACGCTCCATGCCGGTACCTACCAGCGGCTTGTCAGCGCGCAGGGTTGGTACAGCTTGACGCTGCATGTTGGAACCCATCAACGCACGGTTGGCGTCATCGTGCTCCAGGAACGGGATCAGCGACGCGGCAACCGAAACAACCTGCTTCGGCGAAACGTCCATCAAGGTCACGTCTTCCGGCGCCTTGACGGTGAACTCGTTCAAGTGACGAACAGCTACCAGCTCGTCGATCAGAACTTTCTTGTCGTTCATCGTGGCCGAAGCCTGGGCGATCACGTGATCGGCCTCTTCGATGGCGGACAGGAATACGATCTCGTCGGTAACCAGACCCTCCTTCACCACACGGTACGGGCTCTCGAGGAAGCCGTACTGGTTGGTGCGCGCATAAGCGGCCAAGGAGTTGATCAGACCGATGTTCGGACCTTCCGGCGTTTCGATCGGGCAAACACGACCGTAGTGCGTCGGGTGTACGTCACGAACTTCAAAGCCTGCACGCTCACGGGTCAGACCGCCCGGGCCCAGTGCGGAAACACGGCGCTTGTGGGTGATCTCGGAGAGCGGGTTGTTCTGGTCCATGAACTGCGAGAGCTGGCTGGAACCGAAGAACTCTTTCACCGCGGCAGCCACTGGCTTGGCGTTGATCAGGTCTTGCGGCATCAGGCCTTCGCTTTCAGCCATCGACAGACGCTCTTTGACCGCACGCTCAACACGTACCAAGCCAACGCGGAACTGGTTCTCGGCCATTTCGCCTACACAGCGAACACGACGGTTACCCAGGTGGTCGATGTCATCGACGATGCCTTTACCGTTACGGATGTCGACCAGGGTCTTCAGTACCGCGACGATGTCTTCCTTGCACAGCACGCCCGAACCTTCGATCTCGGTACGACCGATACGACGGTTGAACTTCATCCGGCCGACCGCAGACAAGTCATAGCGCTCAGGGCTGAAGAACAGGTTGTTGAACAGGGTCTCGGCAGCGTCTTTGGTAGGCGGCTCACCAGGACGCATCATGCGATAGATCTCGACCAGCGCTTCCAATTGGTTACTGGTGGAGTCGATCTTCAGTGTGTCGGAGATGAACGGACCGCAGTCGATGTCGTTGGTGTACAGGGTCTCGATGCGAACAACCTGGGCCTTGGCGATTTTGGCCAGGATCTCGGTGTTCAGCTCAGTGTTGCACTCAGCCAGGATTTCGCCTGTAGCCGGGTGAACGATGACCTTGGCGGTAGTGCGGCCCAGGACGTAGTCCAGAGGCACGTCCAGCGACTTGATACCGGCTTTTTCGATCTGGTTGATGTGGCGCGCAGTAATACGACGGCCGGCTTCAACAATGACCTTGCCCTTCTCGTCCTGAATGTCCAGAACGGCAATCTCACCACGCAGACGCGAAGCAATCAACTCCAGGCTGAGGGTTTCATCCTTCAGGCTGAATACGTTGGTGGTGTAGAAGGCGTCCAGCACTTGCTCAGTGGTATAGCCGAGCGCGCGCAAAAGTACCGAGGCCGGCAGCTTGCGACGACGGTCGATACGCACGAACACGCAGTCTTTCGGGTCGAACTCGAAGTCCAACCACGAACCGCGGTACGGAATGATCCGCGCGGAGTACAGGAGCTTACCGGAGCTGTGCGTCTTGCCGCGGTCGTGGTCGAAGAACACGCCCGGGGAACGGTGCAGCTGGGAAACGATTACACGCTCGGTACCGTTGATAACGAAGGTGCCGTTTTCAGTCATCAGTGGGATTTCACCCATGTAGACTTCTTGCTCTTTGATGTCCTTGATCGCTTTGTTCGACGATTCTTTGTCGAAAATGATCAGGCGGACTTTTACCCGCAAAGGTACGGCGTACGTAACACCGCGCAACACGCATTCTTTGACATCAAATGCCGGTTCGCCCAGGCGATAACCGACGTACTCCAGCGCAGCATTGCCGGAGTAGCTGATGATCGGGAAAACGGATTTGAAGGCCGCATGCAGGCCCACGTCGCGGAACTGATCTTTGGTCGCTCCCGCCTGCAAGAATTCACGATACGAATCCAGCTGGATAGCCAGAAGGTACGGGACATCCATGACGTCCGGCAACTTGCTAAAGTCCTTGCGGATACGTTTTTTCTCAGTATATGAGTAAGCCATCAGCGTTCCCCAGCTTGGTCACCTGCTTGTTTGGCCCTCCCGACGGGAGCAGCCAGAAAATCTTGCAAACCCCATGGTTTGCACCACCGCATCGGGTGGCTACAGCGCGTTAATGGCGGCGACCGAGTCGACAGCCAAGAACGGAAAAAGGCCGGTGGCAAGAGCCACCAGCCATCAGCCTTCAGCTTAAAGCTTGGGCTGGAGACGCAAGGTCGATGCTTACTTCAGCTCGACTTTAGCGCCTGCTTCTTCCAGAGTAGCTTTGGCTTTGTCAGCAGCGTCTTTCGACACAGCTTCCAGAACCTGGGCAGGAGCGCCGTCAACTACAGCCTTGGCTTCTTTCAGGCCCAGACCGGTCAGTTCACGTACTGCCTTGATCACGTTTACTTTCTTCTCGCCAGCTTCCAGCAGCATGACGTTGAATTCGGTTTGCTCTTCAGCAGCGACAGCAGCAACAGCTGGGCCAGCGGAAGCAGCAGCAGCGGAAACGCCGAATTTTTCTTCGAAAGCTTTGATCAGCTCAACAACCTGCAGAACCGACATTTCAGCTACGGCGTTGAGGATATCGTCTTGGGAGATAGACATTGCTGTATTTCCTGAATTGGGGGACGGCCTACGCGGCCATCGAAATAAACAAAAATACGCGAGAGAATTTGCTCAGCCTTAGGCTGCGGCAGCTTCTTTTTGCTCGCGAACTGCAGCCAGAGTACGAGCCAGCTTGCTGGTAGCGCCTTGAATCACGCTCATCAGCTGCGAAATAGCTTCGTTACGGGTCGGCAGTGTTGCCAGTACGTCGATTTGGTTAGCTGCGAGGAACTTGCCCTCGAACGCAGCTGCCTTGATCTCGAACTTGTCCTGACCCTTGGCGAACTCTTTGAACAAACGGGCAGCAGCGCCTGGATGATCGGTGGAGAACGCAATCAGGGTCGGGCCGGTGAACACGTCGTTGAGGACACTGTATTCAGTGTCAGCAACAGCGCGCTTGAGCAGGGTATTACGTACAACACGTACGTATACGCCAGCTTCACGAGCCTCTTTACGGAGTCCGGTCATAGCGCTTACTGTCACACCACGGGCATCAGCCACGACAGCGGACAGAGCAGCTTTGGCAGCCTCGTTGACTTCAGCGACGATGGCCTTCTTGTCTTCGAGATTAATTGCCACGGGTTTAACTCCTGCTTGTTACCGTTTCATCTGGCCTAGGCCTGATGTCGTTTTGGTGTCTGATTCGGTAAGGAACCGGGAGCACCATCTGCGTAGGCTTGTTGGTTTAAGACTTGCGTCGCCTACGGTCTTGGATAGCCCCCGCCAGGCAGGGACCCCAATCTTTCAATTGGCGCAATCACTTGCGCCAATCTGTGTCTTATACGTCGAGCGAGCCTTGGTCGATGACCAGACCTGGACCCATAGTGGTGCTCAGGGTAACGCGCTTGACGTAGATACCTTTCGAGGAAGCGGGCTTGATACGCTTGAGATCAGCGATCAGGGCTTCAACGTTTTCCTTCAGCTTGACGGCGTCAAAGCCGACTTTGCCAACGGAGGTGTGAATGATGCCGTTTTTGTCGGTGCGATAACGAACCTGACCAGCCTTGGCGTTTTTAACCGCGGTGGCTACGTCTGGCGTTACGGTGCCGACTTTAGGGTTAGGCATCAGGCCGCGTGGACCCAGGATCTGACCCAACTGACCTACGACGCGCATTGCATCCGGGGAAGCAATAACGACGTCATAGTTCAGGTCGCCGCCTTTCATTTCGGCAGCCAGGTCGTCCATGCCAACGCGATCAGCGCCGGCGGCCAGAGCAGCTTCAGCGGCTGGGCCTTGGGTAAAGACAGCAACACGCACAGTCTTGCCAGTACCGTGTGGCAGCACTGTAGCGCTACGAACGACCTGGTCGGATTTACGCGGGTCTACACCCAGGTTTACAGCAACGTCAACGGACTCGCTGAACTTGACAGTCGACAGCTCGGTCAGCAGAGCAGCGGCGTCTACAAAGTTGTAGGCCTTGCCTGCTTCGATTTTGCCGGCGACAGCCTTTTGGCGCTTGGTCAGCTTAGCCATTACACACCCTCCACGTTAAGGCCCATGCTACGAGCAGAACCGGCGATGGTACGCACGGCTGCATCCATATCAGCTGCAGTCAGATCCGCGTTTTTGGTTTTCGCGATTTCTTCCAGCTGAGCACGAGTGACGGTGCCAACCTTAACGGTGTTCGGACGAGCGGAACCGCTGGTCAGACCGGCAGCTTTCTTCAGCAAAACCGAGGCCGGAGTCGACTTGGTTTCGAAAGTGAAGCTACGGTCGCTGTATACAGTAATGATCACTGGAGTCGGCAGACCTGGCTCAATACCCTGGGTACGGGCGTTGAAGGCCTTGCAGAATTCCATGATGTTCACGCCGTGCTGACCCAGAGCTGGACCGACGGGTGGGCTAGGGTTGGCCTGTGCGGCCTTCACTTGCAGCTTGATGTAAGCGGTAATCTTCTTGGCCATGAGGCACTCCAATTACGGGTTCGAACGCCTCGAAAGGCTCCCCGGTTACTTGCGCGTTTATCCCAGTGACGACAAAACCCCACAGCCTAGGGCTGCGGGGTTGGGATGCTTGCTCAGCTAGACCTTCTCGACCTGGCTGAACTCCAGCTCTACCGGAGTAGAGCGACCGAAAATGAGCACCGCCACTTGGATCCGGCTCTTTTCGTAGTTAACTTCTTCGACAGTGCCGTTGAAATCAGCGAACGGACCATCTGTGACACGAACAACCTCACCCGGCTCGAAAAGCGTCTTCGGCTTGGGCTTGTCGCTACCATCAGCAACACGACGCAGAATCGCTTCCGCCTCCTTGTCGGTGATAGGAGCAGGCTTGTCAGCGGTACCGCCGATGAAGCCCATGACACGAGGAGTGTCCTTGACCAAGTGCCAAGTACCTTCATTCATGTCCATCTGTACCAGCACATAGCCAGGGAAGAACTTGCGTTCGCTTTTGCGTTTCTGGCCATTACGCATCTCAACCACTTCTTCAGTGGGAACCAGAATTTCGCCGAAGCCATCTTCCATGCCTGCGAGCTTTACGCGCTCCAGCAAAGAGCGCATAACATGCTTCTCGTAACCCGAGTAAGCATGCACAACGTACCAACGCTTAGCCACGGGACACCCTTAGCCAACAATCAAGGAAACAAGCCAACCGAGCAGGGAATCAAGCCCCCACAACAGCAACGCCATAACCAGAACAACAGCCACAACGATCAACGTGGTCTGCGTAGTTTCTTGGCGAGTCGGCCAAACGACTTTACGTATTTCGGTGCGAGCTTCCTTTACCAGGACCGCAAAAGACTTGCCTTTAGCAGTCTGCAGGCCAACAAAGGCAGCTACAGCAGCGAGGGCGAGCAAAGCGAGGACGCGATACAGGATCGGCGAAGCAGAATAGTACTGATTGCCGACAACGCCTACGACCACCAAGGCGACTACGGCGAACCACTTGATCAGATCGAAACGAGAGCTTTGAGCTTCAGCCTTAGGAGTCATCTATGAAGATCCTGTGAAAAGAAAGCCAGACACACCACGTGAATCTGGCAGGTCAGGAGGGAATCGAACCCCCAACCTACGGTTTTGGAGACCGTCGCTCTGCCAATTGAGCTACTGACCTAAAACAAAATCAGGCCGACCATTATGCAGGCCTGAAAAAGACTTTACAACAACCAACCCCAACAGACTTGAAATCACCTGACAACGAGCACCAGACACAACACGATACAAGCCGAGGCAGCTGTTAAAACAAAGGCAGATATTTTCATATCTGCCTTGTTATATGGAGCTCTTGAGCGGATTTGAACCGCTGACCTCACCCTTACCAAGGGTGTGCTCTACCAACTGAGCTACAAGAGCAAAACACCTGCACAACCTGCAAACTTGGAGCGGGTAGCGGGAATCGAACCCGCATCATCAGCTTGGAAGGCTGAGGTTCTACCACTAAACTATACCCGCGGAGCTTGCAGCTCACGCTAAAAATGGTGGAGGGGGAAGGATTCGAACCTTCGAAGTCGTAGACGTCAGATTTACAGTCTGATCCCTTTGGCCGCTCGGGAACCCCTCCTAAGCGAGCCGGCATTCTACATCACGCCGGCCTTCTGTCAAGCATTTTCTCATAAAAAATATGAGGTTAGCTGCGTTGACCTTTGCTTTGCGCGTTGGACCTTAAAGGTCTTCACTGCGAAGCGGGCGCCATTCTATGCAAACTATCCGAGAGTTGCAACGCCTTCGCACAACATTATTTTGTGTTTTAACTCATTGAATTCCTTAGCAAGGTTTTCAAAGGGCAGGTCGTCAGCCAGGCGCCTGCTTTCAGGGGCTACGCGAAGCCAATAGCCGGAAGCGTCAGACGTATTCAACAACTGAACCTTGACCTTTATATCCAGGCTAGTGAGCCGCTGCTCAACGACCTGCGCTTGACGCTGATCCACGAAACCGCCGATGTATAGGCAATTAGTTTGCGCATCAGACGCGCGCGTGCGATCTCGGCGCACCACAGCCTCAGAGGACTCGCTCAACAGGCGAATATCTTGTTGCGCCCCCTTATAAAGGCTCAGAGGCGTTACATCTTTGGCACGCAGTGGCGCTTCCTGCTGATGCCAGATGTAGTAGAAGGCGTTAAGGACCAGTAAAAGCAGAAACAGCCAACGCATAATCACCTCAGGATAAAGGGCACGCCATCGCCAAACCGACGAAAACCAGGTCGGGAACGAGCCGCGCCTGGGGCACTGCATTCGACACCAATTCAGCATCTCCACCGGTCAGGAATACAGTGAAGTCATCACCCCAGTAACTGCGGGCCAACTCCAATTGCGTCAGCACAAACCCTCTGAGCATCAGCGTACAGCCCCGCTCTACCGCCTCTACCGTCGTGCGACCCGGAGAGAGGCGCTCCAACGCTCTTTCAGCAGAAGCGTCGTCGTACCGTATCTTACGCGTGTGCGTTCGCAGCTGGTTGCGCATGAGGGGCATACCAGGGCAAATGAAACCGCCCAAGTGCTCACCATCTGCCGCTATAAAGTCTGCCGTTGCTGCCGTGCCAAAATCGAGCACCAGGCAGGCACCCTTTGCCAGCTTGAATCCACCCAGCATCGCTAACCAGCGATCAAGACCCAAGCGCTCGAAGTCTTCGTAGCCGTTGCGCACTCCAGCCATCTGTCGCGCCGGAGCCGCGCAGGAGACGCTCACGCCGAATGCCTCATGCAGAGCCGTCACTAGCTTGTTTGTTTCCTCCAGGGCACGAACACTCACCAGCCGGCAGCGCGTCAACAGCAATCCAGGAAGCGCGACCAGGCTTTCAATCAACGCCAGATCGGAACCTACGATGCCCTCCGCCGAGGCTGCTGCCTTTTCCGAATCCAGCACACGCCATTTGATAAAGCTATTCCCACAGTCGAGCTCAAGAATCATCACGCAACCTCAGGGTTAACTCACCACCACTGTATATTTTCTCAACACCATCCACGCTCAACCGCAGTGCACCCTGATGATCTACACCCAGCACGACCCCATCAACTTGGTTTACACCGGCGATGAGAGATACAGCTCTTCCCTGCCATGCGTGATTTTGCTCCCACTCCTCTTGAAGCGAGACAAAACCACCCGCTTTATGGCGATCAAGATAGCCCTGCAACTGCATACTCAGTTGCGCCACTAAGCCATTCCGATCGACAGGAGAACCCGTCTCAAGCTGTACCGAGGTCCATTGCTGGTCTACCTCGTCAGCCCTGCGCATATTCACGTTGATACCTATACCGATAACAACGTGGCAGATGTCAGCAGGATCTCCCACCAACTCGAGCAAAATCCCGGCGATTTTTTTCTGCCCTACCAAGACGTCGTTTGGCCACTTCAATGCTGCACCCTGCACACCCGATTCGCGCAATGCCCGCATGACGGCCAAACCCACGACAAGGCTCAGGCCTTCCAACTGCCTAAGACCCGATTCGATACGCAAGACGAGGCTGTAGTACACATTCTGTGCGTAAGGACTGACCCACTTCCGCCCTCTCCTGCCTCGCCCTGCTGTTTGCTGCTCCGCAAGTACTAGAAATGGCGCTGGACATCCTGAATCCGCCAGGCGCAAGCCTTCGGTATTCGTGGAGTCAATCGAGTCAGAGATATGTATAGGCCATTCCAAGGAGGGCGCATTCAGCGCTATGTTCTCGGCATTCAAAAACACCAGCGGCGATGCTAATTGATACCCCTTGCCACGAACTTTATGGATGGGCAAATTCAATTCAGCCTCAAGATGCTGCAGCTGCTTCCAGACAGCACTGCGACTCACGCCTAAGGCGGCGCCAAGTGCTTCTCCGGAATGGAATCGGCCATCTTTCAAAAGTTTTAACAACGTCAGCATGCAAGTATCGCCTCACAATGAGGCACGCATGATAGCCATGCGCAGGGGCATTGCATAGAAAGGCCGAAGGTTAACCTCAAGACGACTGCGATGAATTCACTCGTGCTTTCCGATCGCCCAAAACAAAACCCCATCTGCTTTCGCAAATGGGGTTTCGGAATTTAATCTTGACGATGACCTACTCTCACATGGGGAAACCCCACACTACCATCGGCGATGCATCGTTTCACTGCTGAGTTCGGGATGGGATCAGGTGGTTCCAATGCTCTATGGTCGTCAAGAAATTCGGGTACTGAGTCGTGACCAGATGGCCTCGCTTCAGCAAATTGGGTATGTGACAGCTTTCGGTGTTTTGTGAGCGTCGAACTTTCGGTTCATTGCGTCTTCACACACCGCAATCTGATGCTCGTTAGAGTCGTCAAATTGCTTGGGTGTTATATGGTCAAGCCTCACGGGCAATTAGTATTGGTTAGCTCAACGCCTCACAGCGCTTACACACCCAACCTATCAACGTCGTAGTCTTCGACGGCCCTTCAGGGAACTCAAGGTTCCAGTGAGATCTCATCTTGAGGCTAGTTTCCCGCTTAGATGCTTTCAGCGGTTATCTATTCCGAACATAGCTACCCGGCAATGCCACTGGCGTGACAACCGGAACACCAGAGGTTCGTCCACTCCGGTCCTCTCGTACTAGGAGCAGCCCCTCTCAAATCTCAAACGTCCACGGCAGATAGGGACCGAACTGTCTCACGACGTTCTAAACCCAGCTCGCGTACCACTTTAAATGGCGAACAGCCATACCCTTGGGACCGGCTTCAGCCCCAGGATGTGATGAGCCGACATCGAGGTGCCAAACACCGCCGTCGATATGAACTCTTGGGCGGTATCAGCCTGTTATCCCCGGAGTACCTTTTATCCGTTGAGCGATGGCCCTTCCATACAGAACCACCGGATCACTAAGACCTACTTTCGTACCTGCTCGACGTGTCTGTCTCGCAGTCAAGCGCGCTTTTGCCTTTATACTCTACGACCGATTTCCGACCGGTCTGAGCGCACCTTCGTACTCCTCCGTTACTCTTTAGGAGGAGACCGCCCCAGTCAAACTACCCACCATACACTGTCCTCGATCCGGATAACGGACCTGAGTTAGAACCTCAAAGTTGCCAGGGTGGTATTTCAAGGTTGGCTCCACGCGAACTGGCGTCCACGCTTCAAAGCCTCCCACCTATCCTACACAAGCAAATTCAAAGTCCAGTGCAAAGCTATAGTAAAGGTTCACGGGGTCTTTCCGTCTAGCCGCGGATACACTGCATCTTCACAGCGATTTCAATTTCACTGAGTCTCGGGTGGAGACAGCGCCGCCATCGTTACGCCATTCGTGCAGGTCGGAACTTACCCGACAAGGAATTTCGCTACCTTAGGACCGTTATAGTTACGGCCGCCGTTTACCGGGGCTTCGATCAAGAGCTTCGCGTTAGCTAACCCCATCAATTAACCTTCCGGCACCGGGCAGGCGTCACACCCTATACGTCCACTTTCGTGTTTGCAGAGTGCTGTGTTTTTAATAAACAGTCGCAGCGGCCTGGTATCTTCGACCGGCATGAGCTTACGGAGCAAGTCCTTCACCCTCACCGGCGCACCTTCTCCCGAAGTTACGGTGCCATTTTGCCTAGTTCCTTCACCCGAGTTCTCTCAAGCGCCTTGGTATTCTCTACCCAACCACCTGTGTCGGTTTGGGGTACGGTTCCTGGTTACCTGAAGCTTAGAAGCTTTTCTTGGAAGCATGGCATCAACCACTTCGTCGTCTAAAAGACGACTCGTCATCAGCTCTCGGCCTTAAGATCCCGGATTTACCTAAGATCTCAGCCTACCACCTTAAACTTGGACAACCAACGCCAAGCTGGCCTAGCCTTCTCCGTCCCTCCATCGCAATAACCAGAAGTACAGGAATATTAACCTGTTTTCCATCGACTACGCTTTTCAGCCTCGCCTTAGGGACCGACTAACCCTGCGTCGATTAACGTTGCGCAGGAAACCTTGGTCTTTCGGCGTGGGTGTTTTTCACACCCATTGTCGTTACTCATGTCAGCATTCGCACTTCTGATACCTCCAGCAAGCTTCTCAACTCACCTTCACAGGCTTACAGAACGCTCCTCTACCGCATCACTTGCGTGATACCCGTAGCTTCGGTGTATGGTTTGAGCCCCGTTACATCTTCCGCGCAGGCCGACTCGACTAGTGAGCTATTACGCTTTCTTTAAAGGGTGGCTGCTTCTAAGCCAACCTCCTAGCTGTCTAAGCCTTCCCACATCGTTTCCCACTTAACCATAACTTTGGGACCTTAGCTGACGGTCTGGGTTGTTTCCCTTTTCACGACGGACGTTAGCACCCGCCGTGTGTCTCCCATGCTCGGCACTTGTAGGTATTCGGAGTTTGCATCGGTTTGGTAAGTCGGGATGACCCCCTAGCCGAAACAGTGCTCTACCCCCTACAGTGATACATGAGGCGCTACCTAAATAGCTTTCGAGGAGAACCAGCTATCTCCGAGCTTGATTAGCCTTTCACTCCGATCCACAGGTCATCCGCTAACTTTTCAACGGTAGTCGGTTCGGTCCTCCAGTTAGTGTTACCCAACCTTCAACCTGCCCATGGATAGATCGCCCGGTTTCGGGTCTATTCCCAGCGACTAGACGCCCTATTAAGACTCGCTTTCGCTACGCCTCCCCTATTCGGTTAAGCTCGCCACTGAAAATAAGTCGCTGACCCATTATACAAAAGGTACGCAGTCACCCAACAAAGTGGGCTCCCACTGCTTGTACGCATACGGTTTCAGGATCTATTTCACTCCCCTCTCCGGGGTTCTTTTCGCCTTTCCCTCACGGTACTAGTTCACTATCGGTCAGTCAGTAGTATTTAGCCTTGGAGGATGGTCCCCCCATATTCAGACAAAGTTTCTCGTGCTCCGTCCTACTCGATTTCATGACTAAGAGATTTTCGCGTACAGGGCTATCACCCACTATGGCCGCACTTTCCAGAGCGTTCCGCTAATCTCAAAGCCACTTAAGGGCTAGTCCCCGTTCGCTCGCCACTACTAAGGGAATCTCGGTTGATTTCTTTTCCTCAGGGTACTTAGATGTTTCAGTTCCCCTGGTTCGCTCCATACACCTATGTATTCAGTGTAAGGTAACCATCTTATGATGGCTGGGTTCCCCCATTCAGACATCTCCGGATCAAAGTCTGTTTGCCGACTCCCCGAAGCTTTTCGCAGGCTACCACGTCTTTCATCGCCTCTGACTGCCAAGGCATCCACCGTATGCGCTTCTTCACTTGACCATATAACCCCAAGCAATCTGGTTATACTGTGAAGACAACATTCGCCGAAAATTCGAATTTCTCGTTAAGAGAACTCACAAATTTTACCTTAGCCTGATCCGTTACCAGTGAAAGTAACGTTCAGTCTATCTTTCTATCACATACCCAAATTTTTAAAGAACGATCTAATCAAAGACTAGAAATCAATATTCACTTCAGAATATTCATTTCTAAACTCTAACAGCAGAAGCAGTTAATGGTGGAGCCAAACGGGATCGAACCGTTGACCTCCTGCGTGCAAGGCAGGCGCTCTCCCAGCTGAGCTATGGCCCCATAACAAAATTGGTGGGTCTGGGCAGATTCGAACTGCCGACCTCACCCTTATCAGGGGTGCGCTCTAACCAACTGAGCTACAGACCCAATTTCGAGCGCAACTGATTAGCTTTGAGCTATCAGCTTGGAGCTTAAAGCTGCTTCTATCGTCTTCTTCAATGAATCAAGCAATTCGTGTGGGAACTTATGGAGCAGCTGATGTCGTCGATTAAGGAGGTGATCCAGCCGCAGGTTCCCCTACGGCTACCTTGTTACGACTTCACCCCAGTCATGAATCACACCGTGGTAACCGTCCTCCCGAAGGTTAGACTAGCTACTTCTGGTGCAACCCACTCCCATGGTGTGACGGGCGGTGTGTACAAGGCCCGGGAACGTATTCACCGCGACATTCTGATTCGCGATTACTAGCGATTCCGACTTCACGCAGTCGAGTTGCAGACTGCGATCCGGACTACGATCGGTTTTGTGGGATTAGCTCCACCTCGCGGCTTGGCAACCCTCTGTACCGACCATTGTAGCACGTGTGTAGCCCAGGCCGTAAGGGCCATGATGACTTGACGTCATCCCCACCTTCCTCCGGTTTGTCACCGGCAGTCTCCTTAGAGTGCCCACCATGACGTGCTGGTAACTAAGGACAAGGGTTGCGCTCGTTACGGGACTTAACCCAACATCTCACGACACGAGCTGACGACAGCCATGCAGCACCTGTCTCAATGTTCCCGAAGGCACCAATCCATCTCTGGAAAGTTCATTGGATGTCAAGGCCTGGTAAGGTTCTTCGCGTTGCTTCGAATTAAACCACATGCTCCACCGCTTGTGCGGGCCCCCGTCAATTCATTTGAGTTTTAACCTTGCGGCCGTACTCCCCAGGCGGTCAACTTAATGCGTTAGCTGCGCCACTAAGAGCTCAAGGCTCCCAACGGCTAGTTGACATCGTTTACGGCGTGGACTACCAGGGTATCTAATCCTGTTTGCTCCCCACGCTTTCGCACCTCAGTGTCAGTGTTGGTCCAGGTGGTCGCCTTCGCCACTGGTGTTCCTTCCTATATCTACGCATTTCACCGCTACACAGGAAATTCCACCACCCTCTACCACACTCTAGTCAGTCAGTTTTGAATGCAGTTCCCAGGTTGAGCCCGGGGATTTCACATCCAACTTAACAAACCACCTACGCGCGCTTTACGCCCAGTAATTCCGATTAACGCTTGCACCCTCTGTATTACCGCGGCTGCTGGCACAGAGTTAGCCGGTGCTTATTCTGTCGGTAACGTCAAAATTGCAGAGTATTAATCTACAACCCTTCCTCCCAACTTAAAGTGCTTTACAATCCGAAGACCTTCTTCACACACGCGGCATGGCTGGATCAGGCTTTCGCCCATTGTCCAATATTCCCCACTGCTGCCTCCCGTAGGAGTCTGGACCGTGTCTCAGTTCCAGTGTGACTGATCATCCTCTCAGACCAGTTACGGATCGTTGCCTTGGTGAGCCATTACCTCACCAACTAGCTAATCCGACCTAGGCTCATCTGATAGCGCAAGGCCCGAAGGTCCCCTGCTTTCTCCCGTAGGACGTATGCGGTATTAGCGTCCGTTTCCGAACGTTATCCCCCACTACCAGGCAGATTCCTAGGCATTACTCACCCGTCCGCCGCTCTCAAGAGAAGCAAGCTTCTCTCTACCGCTCGACTTGCATGTGTTAGGCCTGCCGCCAGCGTTCAATCTGAGCCATGATCAAACTCTTCAGTTCAAACATCTTTGGGTTTTTAAGAAACCCTAAACTTGGCTCAGCAATCGTTGGTTACATCTTTGATTTCTCGCGGAGTAACTTGTGATGCTGATAATCTTGTTGACTATCAGTCTGACTCCACAAGCACCCACACGAATTGCTTGATTCAGTTGTTAAAGAGCGGTTGGTTAAGATCTTTCGTCTCAACCGAGGCGCGCATTCTACAGCAGCCTCATTTGCTGTCAAGTGATTATTTTCAGAAGCTTTCGAAGAATTCTTCAACAACTTCAACCACTTGCGCTTCCGATCTCTCGTTAGCGGGAGGCGAATTCTACAGCGTTACACGCTGCTGTCAACACCTCTTTTTCTCCGCTTTCGACCGAGAAGATCGAAACGTTAATAGAGCCAAACAACACCGCCCTACCAACTCCTTCCAGGCTTCGATGAACTGAAGCAGGCCGCTGTCGAATCTCGCATAACTCTTTGTTTACCAAGGAGTTTTCCGTTTCGACTGCGCCGGAAGTGGGGCGAATTATAGACAGATATAATTCGCCGTCAACACTTAATTCCAGATTTATTCGGATATGAGCGTAATACGCGCAAATGCCTTCTTCCCAGCCTGACAAACGTGGGTAGCACCCAGTTCGTATATAAAGGTGCGGTCCACAACCTCACCATCTATACGCACACCGCCAGAACCCAGCAGATCACGCGCGACTGCGGAGTTCTTGACTAGGCCCGCCTTATTAAGGACAGCAGCAATCGGCATCGCCTCGGCAGCCGACAACTCAATCTCCGGCAGATCATCCGGCAGCTCGCCATCTTTCATGCGATTGCCCGCCGCACGGTGGGCATTGGCCGCAGCCTCCTCACCGTGGAAACGCGCAACGATCTCTTCCGCCAGCTTGATTTTCACGTCACGCGGGTTAGCGCCAGCCTCTACATCAGCACGCAGCGCATTGATCTCCTCCATCGAGCGAAAGCTCAGCAGCTCAAAGTAGCGCCACATCAGCGCATCAGGAATCGAAACCAACTTGCCGTACATCACGCCTGGCGCTTCCTGGATACCGACATAGTTGCCCAAGGACTTGGACATCTTCTTGACGCCATCCAGCCCTTCCAGCAACGGCATGGTCAGAATGCACTGGGCTTCCTGGCCATACGCGCGCTGCAACTCACGCCCCATCAGCAGGTTGAACTTCTGGTCGGTACCGCCCAGCTCGACGTCAGCACGCAACGCTACCGAGTCATAACCCTGGACAAGCGGATACAGGAACTCATGAATCGCGATTGGCTGATTGGTGGAGTAGCGCTTATCGAAGTCATCACGCTCAAGCATGCGCGCAACGGTGTACTGGGAGGTCAGGCGAATGAAGTCTGCCGGCCCCATCTGATCCATCCACGTGGAGTTGAACGCCACTTCGGTCTTGGCCGGATCGAGAATTTTGAATACCTGCGTCTTGTAGGTCTCGGCATTATCGAGCACCTGCTCACGGGTCAGCGGCGGACGCGTGGCGCTCTTGCCGCTCGGGTCGCCGATCATCCCAGTGAAGTCACCGATAAGGAAGATGACCTGATGCCCCAGCTCCTGGAACTGACGCAGCTTATTAATAAGCACGGTATGACCCAGGTGCAGATCCGGCGCCGTCGGATCAAAGCCGGCCTTGATACGCAGGGGTTGGCCACGCTTGAGCTTTTCGATCAGCTCGGCCTCGACCAACAGTTCTTCCGCACCACGTTTTATCAGCGCTAGCTGCTCTTCAACCGACTTCATAACAGACCCGCAAGGCTCAAATTCAAAAGGGAACCAACCATACAAGATCAGGGCCTAATTACAAGTTTTGCCCTGCGAACGGACACCGTTCAGCAAGCCCAGCGTTCGCGAGCTTGCGCCACAGATGATTTGGTTATATTTTATACAGTTATTTCATCTTCATCATGTCATTCATCTTTTCCATTTCATCTTCAAAGTCAAAATTACCTATGACCACTGAACCGTCTAAAGCGCCACCGCTTTACCCGAAGACCCACCTGCTCGCCGCAAGTGGTATCGCCGCCCTTCTCAGCCTGGCACTCCTGGTCTTCCCTTCCAGTGACGTAGAAGCCAAACGAACATCCCTGAGCCTTGACCTGGAAAGTCCAGTTGAACAACTGACACAGGATCAAGACGCTTCCGACGCACAACAAGCCACAAACGCTCCAGCCGATTCGCCGTTTGCCCAGATAGAAAACAGCCCGGAAGACACACTGCAAGCCGCCCAGGCCCAGCCTGCGCCAGCCGTGGACGCAGCCAAGAGTCCCCAGCACCGCGAAGTGATCGTAGGCAAAGGCGATACGCTTTCGACCCTGTTCGAGAAAGTCGGCCTGCCGGCGGCCGCCGTCAACGAAGTCCTCGCCAGCGACAAACAAGCCAAGCAATTCACCCAGCTCAAGCGCGGCCAAAAGCTTGAATTCGAACTGACGCCCGACGGCCAGCTCAACAACCTGCACAGCAATGTCAGCGACCTCGAAAGCATCACCCTGACCAAGGGCGCCAAAGGCTTCGCTTTCAACCGCATTACCACCAAGCCGGTGATGCGCTCCGCCTACGTGCACGGCGTGATCAATAGCTCGCTCTCGCAATCCGCCGCTCGCGCGGGCTTGTCCCACAGCATGACCATGGACATGGCCAGCGTGTTTGGCTACGACATCGACTTCGCCCAGGACATCCGCCAAGGTGACGAATTCGACGTGATCTACGAGCAGAAAGTCGCCAATGGCAAAGTGGTCGGCACCGGCAACATCCTCTCTGCTCGCTTCACCAACCGCGGCAAGACCTACACCGCCGTTCGCTATACCAACAAGCAAGGCAACAGCAGCTACTACACGGCCGATGGCAATAGCATGCGCAAGGCCTTCATCCGTACGCCGGTGGACTTCGCTCGTATCAGCTCGCGTTTTTCCATGGGTCGCAAGCATCCAATTTTGAACAAAATCCGCGCCCACAAAGGCGTCGACTACGCCGCTCCACGTGGCACGCCGATCAAGGCCGCAGGCGACGGCAAGGTGCTGCTGGCCGGGCGCCGCGGTGGTTACGGCAACACCGTGATCATCCAGCACGGCAATACCTACCGTACGCTGTATGGCCACATGCAGGGCTTCGCCAAGGGCGTGCAAACCGGCGGTACGGTGAAGCAAGGCCAGGTGATTGGTTATATCGGCACTACCGGCCTGTCTACCGGCCCGCACTTGCACTATGAATTCCAGGTCAACGGCGTGCACGTCGATCCGCTTGGTCAGAAACTGCCGATGGCCGACCCAATCGCCAAGGCCGAACGCGCGCGCTTCATGCAACAGAGCCAGCCGTTGATGGCCCGCATGGACCAGGAGCGCTCCACCCTGCTGGCTTCGGCGAAGCGTTAAGGTATGCCGCTCTACATAGGCGTGATGTCCGGGACCAGCCTCGATGGCCTGGATATCGCCCTGATCGAACAGGGCAAGGCGGTCAAACTGATCGCCACTCACTACATCCCCATGCCGGATGCCCTGCGCGGCGAGTTGCTCGGCCTGTGCGCCAGCGGCCCGGATGAGATCGCACGTTCAGCCATTGCCCAACAGAACTGGGTGAAGCTTGCTGCACAGGGGATTCACGCTTTGCTCGATCAGCAACACCTCAGTCCCCAGGACATTCGCGCGATTGGCAGCCACGGCCAGACCGTCCGCCATGAACCCGCTCGGGGGTTTACCGTACAGATCGGCAACCCGGCCTTGCTCACCGAGCTGACAGCCATCACCGTGGTCAGCGATTTCCGCAGCCGCGACGTTGCTGCAGGTGGTCAGGGCGCGCCGCTGGTACCCGCATTTCATGAAGCGTTATTTGGTGAGCACACCGGCAACCGTGCCGTATTGAATGTGGGGGGTTTCAGCAACCTCAGCCTGATCGAGGCCGGCAAACCGGTAGCCGGCTTCGACTGTGGTCCAGGCAATGTCTTGCTGGATGCCTGGATTCACCAACAACATGGCGAACACTTTGATCGGGATGGGCAGTGGGCTGCCAGCGGCAAGGTTGAACCGCAGCTACTCAACGCGCTGCTCAGCGACCCATTCTTCGTGACCCAGGGCCCTAAAAGCACCGGACGCGAAGTATTCAACCTGGGATGGCTGCAACAACACCTAGACCGTTTACCCGCATTCGAGCCTCAGGATGTGCAGGCCACGCTGCTGGAGCTCACCGCGCTGACCATCGTCGAGTCCCTGCAGTTCGCCCAACCCCGGACAGAAACGCTGCTGGTGTGTGGCGGCGGCGCTCACAACATCACGCTGATGGACCGAATGGCCGCTCTGCTGCCGTCGACCCAAGTCAGCAGCACCGCCGCCTACGGCGTAGACCCCGACTGGGTTGAAGCAATGGCCTTCGCCTGGCTGGCCCATTGCTGCCTTGAAGGCATCGCCGCCAACCGCCCCAGTGTCACTGGCGCACGCGGACTACGGGTACTGGGCGCTATTTACCCGGCCTGACTGCTCCGTAGAGAATCAGCAGACAGCAAAACGCCGCTTGGCCTACAAAGCCAAGCGGCGTTTTTTCACGTGTCGCAGATCAAGCTACCGGTCAGATCGAGAACGAAGACCCGCAACCACAGGTAGTAGTGGCGTTAGGATTCTTGATCACGAAACGCGAACCCTCCAGACCTTCCTGATAATCCACCTCGGCACCTGCCAGGTACTGGAAGCTCATCGGGTCCACGACCAGGCTGACGCCCTCGCGCTCAACGATGGTGTCATCGTCGGCCACATCTTCATCGAAGGTAAAACCGTACTGAAACCCAGAACAACCGCCGCCCGTAACGAATACGCGCAGCTTCAAGCGATCATTACCCTCTTCATCGACCAGGCTCTTCACCTTGTGCGCAGCACCGTGGGTGAATTGCAAAGCCGTGGGGGTGAAGGATTCAACGCTCATGCTGATAATCTCCCGGCGTAGCGCCGCCCTATGCGTAATGGTGGGTATTATCCGCTTCTCCTAGAAAATCGGTCAACTATTGTTACGGTATATCAATCTGCACCGCTGTCATTAAAAACACAAAAGGCCCGATCAACGGGCCTTTTGTGCAGTAGCTGCAGCGTCTTAAGGCAGCATGCCTGCGTGGGACAGACCCAGTTTCTCGTCCAGGCCAAACAGAATGTTCATGTTCTGCACCGCCTGGCCCGACGCGCCCTTGACCAGGTTGTCGATCACCGACAGCACCACGACCAGGTCACCATCCTGCGGACGGTGCACGGCGATCCGGCATACGTTGGCGCCGCGCACACTGCGTGTTTCCGGGTGGCTACCCGCAGGCATCACGTCGACAAACGGTTCGTTGGCATAACGCTTTTCGAACAGCGCTTGCAGGTCTACGGAACGGTCAACCACGGACGCGTAAAGCGTTGAATGAATGCCGCGGATCATCGGGGTCAGATGCGGCACAAAGGTCAGGCCCACGTCCTTACCGGCAGCGCGACGTAGCCCCTGGCGGATTTCAGGCAAGTGACGATGCCCTTTTACCGCATAAGCCTTCATGCTTTCCGACGTCTCGGAGTACAGCGAACCCACCGCTGCACCGCGACCCGCGCCGCTGACGCCCGACTTACAATCGGCGATCAAGCGCGATGCATCCGCCAGCCCCGCTTCCAGCAATGGCAGGAAACCCAGTTGAGTGGCCGTCGGATAGCAACCCGGCACCGCAATCAGGCGCGCCTGCTTGATCTGCTCACGGTTGACTTCCGGCAGGCCGTACACCGCCTCTTCCAGCAGCTGCGGTGCGCCGTGGGGCTGGCCGTACCACTTGGCCCACTCATCGGCGTCCTGCAAACGGAAGTCCGCCGACAGATCGATCACCTTGGTGCCCGCCGCCAGCAACTCGCCGGCCAAGGCATGGGCGACACCGTGAGGCGTGGCAAAGAACACCACGTCGCAAGCGCCCAAGGTCTTGGTGTCCGGAACACTGAACGCCAGGCCGTCGTAATGGCCGCGCAGGTTCGGGTACATATCGGCCACGGCCAGCCCAGCCTCGGATCGAGAGGTGATGACCACCACCTCAGCCTGCGGATGCTGAGCCAACAGACGCAGCAATTCGACACCGGTGTAACCCGTGCCGCCGACGATACCGACCTTGACCATAAACCTGCCCTCAACGAACCCACTGGAAAGCGGTCGATAATAGGGGCCGCATCGTCCCGCGACAACCATCAAGGTGACGCGTGGACACCCGAGCCACTACTATCTTCGTACCGTGAACCTGGGAATAACTAAAAATGCTCTATCTATGGGTCAAAGCTTTCCATATCGTCGCCATCGTGTGCTGGTTTGCCGGGCTGTTCTACCTGCCGCGCCTGTTCGTCTACCATGCCCAAAGCGAGGACACCGTCAGCAAGGAGCGCTTCAGCGTCATGGAACGCAAGCTGTACCGCGGCATCATGGGCCCGGCGATGCTGGCGACGCTGGTATTCGGCATCTGGTTGATCGTCCTTAACCCAGGCATCTTCCAGTCGGGCGCCTGGATCCACGCCAAGCTGACCCTGGTGGTGTTGCTGATTGGCTATCACCATATGTGTGGCGCGCAGGTAAAACGTTTTGCGCGTGGCGAAAACACCCGCAGCCATGTGTTTTATCGCTGGTTCAATGAAGTGCCTGTTCTAATGTTGCTGGCAATCGTCATTCTGGTCGTGGTCAAACCGTTCTAACGTCAATTACTCGGGGTCCATCCAATGTCGCTGCCCGCTCTGCTTGAACAACGTCTGCGCCTGCCCGTCGTGGCAGCGCCGATGTTCCTGATTTCCAACCCGCAACTGGTCCTGGCGTGCTGCCGCAATGGGGTGGTCGGTAGTTTCCCGGCGCTCAATCAACGCGAAAGCAGCGGGTTCAAGGCCTGGCTGGAGGAAATCGAAGCGGGCCTGGTGCAACTAGACAACCCCGCGCCTTATGCCGTTAACCTGATCGTGCACAACAGCAATCCACGCCTGGAGGCGGACCTGGCGATTTGCGTCGAACATAAAGTGCCGATCATCATTACCAGCCTGGGCGCCGTGAAGGAATTGGTAGACGCCGTGCACAGATACGGCGGCCTGGTGTTCCATGACGTCACCACCCGGCGTCATGCCGAAAAGGCCGCCGAAGCCGGCGTGGATGGCTTGATCGCCGTGGCAGCAGGTGCCGGCGGCCATGCCGGCACCTGGAGCCCATTCGCGCTGATTGCCGAAATTCGCCAGTTCTTCGATAAAACCCTGCTGCTGGCCGGTTGCCTGAACCACGGGCACGAGATTCTCGCAGCACAACTGCTCGGTGCAGACCTGGCTTATTTCGGCACGCGCTTTATCGGCACCACCGAAAGCCACGCACCGGATGCGTATAAAGAGATGCTGCTCACAGCGCACGCCGCCGACATAGTGCACACTCCCGCTGTCTCCGGCGTGCCCGCCAGCTTTATGCGCCAGAGCCTGGAAAATGCCGGTTTCGACCTCGCAGCCCTGCAAGGCAAAGGCGAAGTCAACGCAGGTTCCAAGCTCAAGCCGTTGAGCGACGAGGCCAAGGCGTGGAAGACTGTATGGTCAGCCGGCCAAGGCGTCGGTGACATTGATGATTTACCCAGCGTCGATGAACTGGTTGCCCGCCTGGATGCCGAATACCGCAAGGCGCGCGAACAGGCGGCTCAACTAAGCTGGCCACGCTGACCCAACCGCAAGGCCCGCTGATTGTGCAGGCCTGCACAACCTCCCTGTATGATTGCCAAGGATGCCCGCATGAGCGACAACCGTTTCAAGATTGTGTTTGATGGAGCCTTGCTCCCGGGTGTCGAAAGCACCACGGCCAAACTGAACCTGGCCGAGCTGTTCAAGAGCGACGTCGAAGGCATCGATAAGCTTTTCACCGGCAGCCCGGTTGCGCTCAAGCGCGACCTTACCCGCCCGGACGCGGAAACCTACCTCACCGCGTTGAAGAACGCCGGTGTCGACGCGCGCATCGAAGCCGAACAACCCGTAGCGTTCAGCCTCGCCGAAACCCATGAAACCGATGCCGGCGCTTCCGATTTCTCCCGCCCGGCCGCTTCGCCGTACGCACCACCGCGCGCTGCCGTAGGTGAAGACCTGCCGGAGTACGCCACGCTCAACGTCTTCACTATCAATGGGCGCATCGGGCGTCTGCGCTACCTGGCATGGACGCTGGTGTTGAGCGTTGCGATGCTGGTGGCGGCGGGCATCATCAGTACCGTGTGCTTCGCCATTGCGACCGCCTCCCCAACAATCGCCATTATTCTTGGTTCGTTGCTGGGCTTCGCACTGTTCGTCGCGCTTGTCGTCGTGAGCGTGCAAATCGGTGTGCAGCGCCTGCACGACCTGGGCTGGTCGGGCTGGCTGTACCTGCTGAACCTGGTACCGTTGGTGAACAGCATCTTCCCGCTGTTGCTGCTGGTGTTGCCAGGCAACTCGGGCGCCAACCAATACGGCGCACCACCACCGCGCAATTCCACTGCTGTGAAGGTCCTGGCCTCGCTGTGGTTGGCGTTTATCCCGTTGATGCTCATCATCGGGCTGACCCTGGGCATGAACGGCTACCTGAACCAACTCGAAGCCAACGTGGACAGCAGCTACGAAAGCAGCGCCATCACCTCCGATGAAGACCTTGACCAGAGCGCGAACGCAGAGGAAGACCAAGCGCAAAGTGCTGAGGACGCGGGCGAACCTGTAGACTCTCCAGAACAGTGAAGAAAAGCCCCCGGCCTGTGATGCCTTTGTCACAGGCGCGGCGGCGTCGCGATGGAGAAAGGCATGACCCGTTACGCTCTGATCACCGGTGCCTCCAGCGGCATCGGCCTGGCCTTGGCCGAAGCGCTGGCCCGTCGCGGCCGCAGCTTGATTCTGGTGGCCCGCCAGCGTGATCAGTTGGAAAGCATTGCAATTGAATTGACCCAGCGCTTTGGCGTCGAGGTGCTGTTCCGGGCCTGCGACCTGGGCGAGCCGCTGCGCTTGTCCGGGTTTCTGCTGGAGCTTGAAGAAGGCGAGCGGCAGATCGATCTGCTGGTGAACTGCGCCGGCATCGGCACCAGCGGGCCATTCCTGGCCCAGGACTGGATGACCGAGCAAGACCTGATAGAGGTCAACGTTCTAGCCCTGACTCGCATGTGCCATGCGCTTGGCAATACCATGGCGCTGCAGGGCGGCGGGCAAATTCTCAACGTGGCTTCCATCGCCGCGTTTCAGCCCGGCCCCTGGATGAGCACCTACTACGCCAGCAAAGCTTATGTGCTGCACTTTTCCGAAGGCCTGCGCGAAGAGCTTAAGAGCTGCGGCATCAAGGTCTCGGTCCTCTGCCCCGGCCCGACACGTACGGCATTCTTCGGCACCGCACACATGGACACCGCCAAGCTCGATCGCAGCCAACAGTTGATGAGCCCCGAAGAAGTGGCGCTCTATACCGTACGCGCCCTGGAAAAGAACAAAGCCATCATTATTCCCGGCCGGCGCAACCGCTGGATCGCCTTCAGCCCGCGCTTGAGCCCGCGCTGGCTAACCCGCAGGATCGCCGGCGCCATCAACAAGGCCTATTGCCCGCGCTGACTGGCTGAGTACACTCAACCTGCCTACTTAACAATGGAGAAACAGCTGTGGATACTCTGTTCACCAAGATCATCAACAGAGAAATACCCGCGAAGATTATCTACGAAGACGACCAAGTGTTGGCCTTCCACGATATCGCTCCGCAAGCCCCCGTGCATTTTCTGGTCATTCCGAAGAAACCTATCCGGACCTTGAACGATCTGACGGAAGACGATAAAGCCCTCGCCGGCCATATCCTGTTCACCGCCCAGCGCCTCGCCGTCGAGCAAGGCTGCGAAAAGGGTTTTCGTGTGGTGATGAACTGCAACGAAGACGGCGGGCAGACCGTCTATCACATTCATATGCACGTGCTGGGTCAGCGTCAGATGAATTGGCCGCCGGGCTGATAAGCCCTCCAGCCAAGGTCGCGGCCTGGCGCTGCGACCCCATGCCCTGACTCAGCGCAAACGCTCCCCCCTCTCTTGCGGTAAACTGGCCGTCGAGATTCTTTCCGGAGGTCTGCATGACTACCCAACGTCACTACTCGCCGATTGACCGTCTGTTGCTGCAAGCCGACATGGCCATGCGCACGCTGCTGCCGTTCAGCGGCCAGCCCCATCGCCCCTCGCCTGCTGTCGTGCAACCCGACGCGCAGATGAGCCAGACCGAGACCCGCCACGTCGCTGGCCTGATGCGCATCAACCACACCGGCGAAGTCTGTGCCCAGGCGCTGTATCAAGGCCAGGCCCTGACCGCCAAGCTGCCGCAAGTGCGCGCAGCCATGGAACATGCCGCCGAGGAAGAAGTCGATCATCTGGCCTGGTGCGAGCAGCGCATTCATCAACTCGGCAGCCATACCAGCGTGCTGAATCCGCTGTTTTATGGCTTGTCGTTTGGCATAGGCGCCGCTGCCGGCCTGATCAGCGACAAGGTCAGCCTGGGCTTTGTGGCCGCCACCGAGCACCAGGTGTGCAAGCACCTGGACGAGCACTTGAAACAACTGCCGGCCGAGGACGAAAAGTCCCGGGCAATTCTGGAGCAGATGCGCATCGACGAAGAACACCACGCAGAAAGTGCATTGGGTGCGGGCGGTTTCCGCTTTCCTGCACCGGTGCGGTTTGGCATGAGCGTGCTGGCCAAGGTCATGACCAAAAGTACCTATCGCATCTAGGCGCATCACATCTGGATGCATCCATTCCAGACGCAAAAAAGGGCGCTATCACAGCGCCCTTTCTTTTGGCCACCGATTGAGCGATCAACCCAACTCTATGATTTCGTAATCATGGGTGATGGCCACACCCGCCGCGCCGAGCATGATCGACGCCGAGCAGTACTTCTCGGCCGACAGCTCGATAGCTCGCTTGACCTGCGCTTCTTTCAATGCCCGGCCCTTCACCACGAAATGCATGTGGATCTTGGTGAATACCTTGGGGTCCTCAGTGGCGCGCTCCGCTTCCAGGAAGGCTTCGCAGCTTTCCACGGCCTGACGGGACTTTTTCAGGATGCTGACCACATCGAAATTGCTGCAACCGCCCACACCCAACAGAAGCATTTCCATCGGACGTACGCCCAGGTTGCGGCCACCGGCTTCAGGCGGGCCGTCCATAACTACCACATGGCCACTGCCCGACTCACCGAGGAACATGGCTTCGCCCGCCCATTGGATGCGTGCCTTCATCGCCCAGACTCCACTGCTAAAAAAGGGTGCCAGCTTAGCACAGGGCCCGCCTGGGTCAGTGTTTCGCACAAAAGCGATCAATAGTAGGACTTACCGGGAAAATTGACTAATCGAGACAGAATGTGTCTGTTAAGCTGGCGCCAAATGGATGGCTTATTGCCACCGCTCATACAACCTGTATCAGTGCCGATACCGGTGACACAACAACTCCAACTACTTCGCGCAGTCTTTTCGGGATACAACCATGGTTGCCCTTACTCCCATACCCAAGATCAAGAATCTCGACAAGCTGCTGATGCATTGCCAGCGCCGCCGCTACCCGACCAAGCACAACATCATCTGCGCCGGCGAACGCTCCGAAACGCTATTCTTCATTATCAAAGGCTCCGTCACTATCCTGATCGAGGACGAAGACGGCCGCGAAATGATCATTGCCTACCTCAATACCGGGGACTTTTTTGGCGAGCTGGGGCTGTTCGAGCAAGCGGGCAAGGAACAGGAGCGCAGCGCCTGGGTGCGGGCCAAGGTCGAGTGCGAAGTGGCCGAAATCAGCTACACCAAGTTTCGCGAACTGGCCCAGCAGGATCCGGACATTCTCTACGCGCTCAGTGGCCAGATTGCCCAGCGCCTGCGGGACACCACGCGCAAGGTCGGCGACCTGGCCTTCTTTGATGTCACCGGCCGGGTAGCCCGCTGCCTGCTGGAATTGTGCAAACAGCCCGACGCCATGACTCACCCCGATGGCATGCAGATCAAAGTCACACGCCAGGAAATCGGGCGCATTGTCGGCTGTTCACGGGAGATGGTCGGCCGCGTGCTCAAGGATCTGGAAGAGCGCAGCCTGGTGCACGTCAAAGGCAAGACGATGGTGGTGTTCGGCACGCGTTAAACCGGCAGAAAGCTGGCCAGCATTTGACGATACAGCGTGTCCAGGCGGCCGATTGCGTCCGGCGCAGGGAAAGCTTCGTGCAGGGCGATATGGCTGTCGGCGCGAACACGCTGCTCCAGGCCACAGGCCTCATTGAAGCGATTGACCGCAGTGATCAGTGCTTCGCGGTCGTTATCCAGCAACAACGCACCGTGCACCAACCCCACCGGGCGGCCGCCGCTTTGTCGCCAACGCTGGGCGGTGCCGACCATTTTGCGGCCGTTGAGGTTGACGTTGTAGCGACCGTCGCAAAACGCGCCATCGATTTCGCCGACGCTGGCATCGCCCCCCAACTCTATCAGCAGGTCGCAAATCGGCTGGCATAAACGCAGGTAACCGGTTTCGATACGGTTCTGGTCCCCTTCACTACGCGGCGGGGCGTAGACCAGGGCGATATTGACCGTGGCGTTCGACTGCGGCACCGGTTCGCCGCCGGTTTCCCGTAGCAACACCGGCCACCCGGCGTCGGCCGAGACCTGGCTGGCGGTTTCGAACGCGGGCAGGCGACTCAAACGACGCGGCATTACCAAGGCTTGGTCGTTGGGTTGCCAGAACAGCAGGCCGAACTCTTGATCGCCAGCGCAAACGGCCGCCAGTAAGGCTTGCTCCGCGGCCAGCCCAGCTTCAACAGTCATCGACACCGGCTTAGCCATCAAACACCTGCCTATCTGAATCACACAAAATCAAATGTGGGAGCTGGCTTGCCTGCGATGCTGGCACCTCGGTTTTCAGTAACGCCGAAGTGATGCAATCGCAGGCAAGCCAGCTCCCACAGAAGCCTGCTTCTGGCAGCCAGGCCGCGCTTTGAATTAATCGAGGGTCGAACCGCTGACCGCCACGCCACGCTCCGGGAAGAATAGGCGCTGCAGTTCCGTCCCTGGGTTTTCAGCGCGCATGAAGGCTTCGCCCACCAGGAATGCGTACACGTCGCTGATTTCCATCAGCTCCACGTCGGCGCGATTGAGGATGCCGCTCTCGGTAATCACCAAACGGTCGCGCGGTATGCGCGGCAGCAGGTCGAGGGTGGTTTCCAGGCTGACCTCGAAGGTGTGCAGGTTACGGTTGTTGACCCCCACCAGCGGTGTGTCGAGGGCTTTCAACGCGCGCTCCAGCTCATCGCCGTCGTGCACTTCCACCAGTACGTCCAGGCCGACGCTCTTGGCCACGGCCGCCAACTCAGCCATCTTCACATCATCCAGTGCGGAGACGATCAGCAGCACGCAGTCGGCGCCCAAGGCACGGGCTTCGATGATCTGGTACGGGTCGACCATGAAATCCTTGCGGATCACCGGCAACTTGCAGGCGGCGCGGGCTTGCTGCAGGAACAGGTCGCTGCCCTGGAAGTAGTCCACATCGGTCAGTACCGACAGGCAGGTCGCCCCGCCCTTTTCGTAGCTGACAGCAATCTCCTGCGGCACGAAGTGCTCGCGGATCACGCCTTTGCTTGGCGAAGCTTTCTTGATTTCAGCGATGACAGCCGGCTGCTTGAGCTTGGCCTGGGTGATCAACGCGTTGGCAAAACCACGCGGCGCATCAGCCAGCTTGGCCTGGCTTTCCAGCTCGGCCAGGCTCACACGGGCGCGGCGCTCGGCCACCTCTTCAGCCTTGCGGGCCAGGATTTTTTCCAGAACGGTCGGCACACTCATTCTTCATTCTCCATCTTGAATACTGCGGTGAATGCTCCCAGCTCTTCGAGCTTCTCGCGAGCCAGACCGGTGTGCAGTGCATCGTGGGCCAAGGCGACACCCTCCTTAAGACTATAGGCATGGTCGGCCGCATAAAGTGCGGCGCCGGCATTCAAAACAATCATCTCAGCGGCTTTTTGGCCGTTCTCGGTCTTGCGACGCCCCAGGGCATCGCGAATCAATTCCAGCGACGCGGCCGGGCTTTCCACCGCCAGGCCGTGCAGGCTCTGGCTCTTCATGCCCAAATCTTCCGGCTCGACCCAATACTCAGTGACCTGGTCATTCTTCAGCTCGGCGACAAACGTCGGTGCCGCCAGGCTGAATTCGTCCAGCCCGTCTTTGGAATGCACCACCAGCACGTGCTTGCTGCCCATGCGCTGCAGCACTTCGGCCAACGGCCGGCACAGCGCCTGGCTGAACACGCCCACCACCTGGTGCTTCACACCGGCCGGATTCGTAAGCGGGCCGAGCATGTTGAACAGGGTGCGCAGGCCGAGGTCCTTGCGCGGGCCGGCGGCGTGCTTCATCGCACCATGGTGGGATTGGGCAAACATAAAGCCGATGCCGACGTTGTCGATGCAACGCGCTACTTGCACCGGCGTCAGGTTCAGGTAGATCCCGGCCGCCTCCAGCAGATCGGCGCTGCCGCTCTTGCCGGACACTGCGCGGTTACCGTGCTTGGCCACGGTGCAACCCGCCGCCGCCACAACAAACGACGCAGCGGTCGACACGTTGAAAATGTTAGCACCGTCACCGCCGGTGCCCACCACATCCACCACGCCGTCGAGGGTCTTGAGTTCGACCTTGTCCGCCAGCTCACGCATCACCGACACGGCGCCGACGATCTCGTCGATGCTCTCGCTCTTCATGCGCATGGCCATCATGAACGCGCCGATCTGCGCGTCGGTGCATTGACCGGTCATGATCTCGCGCATCACATCGCTCATCTCGGCGGTGCTCAGGTCCAGGTGGCCGACGATACGGCTCAGGGCAGTCTTGATATCCATGGAAAGTCCTTAGCGCGTGCCGCCGCTCTGCTTGAGAAAGTTGGCGAACAGCTCGTAGCCCTGCTCGGTCAGGATCGACTCGGGGTGAAATTGCACCCCTTCGATATTCAGCGTCTTGTGGCGCAGGCCCATGATCTCGTCGACGGAGCCGTCTTCAAGCTGGGTCCAGGCCGTCAGTTCCAGGCATTGCGGCAGGGTTTCACGCTTGACCACCAGCGAGTGGTAGCGCGTCACCGTCACCGGCAGGTTCAGCCCGTGAAACACGCCGACATCGTTATGGAACACCGGGCTGGTCTTGCCGTGCATGACCTGGCGCGCGCGCACCACGTCACCGCCAAAGGCCTGGCCGATGGACTGGTGACCCAGGCACACGCCCAAAATCGGCAATTTGCCGGCGAAGTAGTTGATGGCTTCCAGGGAAATACCCGCCTCGGTGGGCGTGCACGGGCCGGGCGAAACCACGATGCGCTCCGGATTCAGGGCAGCGATCTGGGCCACGGTCAGTTCGTCGTTGCGCACCACCTTGACCTCGGCACCCAGCTCGCCCAGGTACTGCACAACGTTGTAGGTAAAGGAATCGTAGTTATCAATCATCAGCAACATGGAAGCTAACACCTCTTGAACTCACTGATTTTTAGTGACGGCCTTCAAGGGAAAAGCCCGCTGCCAGACGCACGTTCCGGTTGCCGGCATCGCAGGCAAGGGGCGTCGAGCAAGGGTAAAGAAGGCAAATCGGTACAGGTCCGGCCGGGCCGGTAAAGAAAAAGTCAGGCGCGCCAACGCCAACGGGCGTGTGCCTTGACTACGCGCATCAAGAGTTTGCTGATGATCAACACAGGGAGGGTCTCATTCATACGTTCAGGCACAGTAACGTAGCCTCGCCAGCGGTGCAATATGGAGCAGCAAATACGGGGGCAGCGCCTTTGGGCGGTTTGTAGCCTAAAGCTGTTTTGAGTTGCAGAAAAAACCCACTACTTTGTTAATGTTTTCTTCCCGATACAACAACGAAATGGATTTTTCTATGCCCAGACCTGCGTTTCTTACCCCCCTTGCCGGCTGCCTCTTATCACTGGCCTGCGCCCAGGCGCTGGCAGCATCGCCCTACTCCACCATGGTTGTGTTTGGTGACAGCCTGGCGGATGCCGGCCAGTTTCCCGACGGCACCCGCGGTTCCACCTTGCGCTTTACCAACCGCACCGGGCCTGGCTTCCAGGGTGATTTCGGCCTGGTGTCGTCAACCTTGCTCGGCGCAAGGTTGGGCGTTGCCGCCAATGACTTGAACGCTTCCACCTCACCCGTGCGTGCGGCCCAGAGCTTGCCCGACGGGAATAACTGGGCCGTGGGCGGCTACCGTACGGACAACATCCTCGACTCCATCACCACGGTTTCCGACGCGGCGATCCCACCCGGAAACCCCGGCGGCGGCACGGTGTTGCGCAGTCGCCAGGGTTATCTGCCGGCCAATGGCGGACGAGCCGATCCCAATGCGCTGTACTTCCTATCCGGCGGCGGCAATGACTTCCTGCAAGGACGCGTACTCAGCCCCGGCCAGGCCGTTGCCGCCGGCGGGCGCCTGGCCGACAGCGCCCAGGTGCTGCAGCAAGCCGGCGCGCGCTACATCATGGTATGGATGCTGCCCGACCTCGGCCTGACGCCGGCCATCAACGGCACACCTTTGCAAGCGCCAAGCACTGCCCTCAGCAGCCTGTTCAACCAGGCGCTGGTGCAACGCCTGTCGCAGATTGACGCCCAAGTGATCCCGCTGAATATTCCGCTGCTCCTCCAGGAAACCTTCGCCGACCCCGGCCGCTTCGGCCTGGCCATCGGTCAAAACCTCACGGGAACCTGCTTCAGCGGCAACGGCTGCGCCGCCAACCCGACCTATGGCATCGGCGGCACCACCCCCGATCCCACCCGGCTGATCTATAACGACGCGGCTCACCCCACCATTGCAGGGCAACGCCTGATCGCCGACTACGCCTATTCGCTGCTGGCTGCGCCCTGGGAGTTGACGTTGTTGCCAGAAATGGCCCAAGGCAGCTTGCGCGCCCATCAGGATGAATTGCGTAACCAGTGGCAGGCCGATGACGGCCACTGGCAGGCGGTCGGCCAATGGCGCGCGATCGTGGCCGCCGGTGGCCAGCGCCTGGATTTCGATGCCCAAGACAGCTCGGCAAGCGGTGACGGCGGGGGCTACAACCTGAATATCGGTGGCAGCTACCGGCTCAACGAGGCGTGGCGCGTCGGAGTGGCCGCTGGCTTATATCGCCAGACTCTTGAAGCCGGCGCCAGCGACTCAGACTACAAACTCAACAGCTACATGGGGACAGCCTTCGCGCAGTTTCAGCAGAATCACTGGTGGGCCGATGCGGCGTTGAGCGGCGGCAAGCTGGATTTCGACAGCCTCAAGCGCAAGTTTGCCCTGGGCGTCAGCGAAGGCTCCGAAAAGGGCGACACCGATGGCTGGCTGTGGGCCTTGAGCGGCCGCGTGGGTTACGACATTGCCCCGCCGGGCAGCGACTGGCACCTGTCACCCTTCCTCAGCGCCGACTATTCACGTGTAGACGTTGAGGGCTACTCGGAAAAGGACAGCCGCTCCACCGCGCTGACCTTTGATGACCAGCAGCGCGACTCCAAACGTCTCGGCGTCGGCCTGAAGGGCAGCTACCGAGTCACACCACAGACCCAAGTGTTTGGCGAAGTGGCCCACGAGCATGAATTCGAAAACGATACGCAGAAGGTGAATATCTCGCTCAACAGCGTGCAGGGGATCGATTTCAAGCTGGACGGTTATACCCCGCGCAGCAACTCGGATCGTTTGAGCCTGGGTGTCAGCCACAAGCTGACGCAGGCGCTGGCGCTACGCGCGGCGTATAACGTGAGCAAAGATGACAACCTGACCCAGCAAGGGGTCAGTGTCGGGGTAAGCCTGGACTTCTAATAGGGCTTGAGCCTCCCACAAAACCTAGTGTGGGAGTCAGCCTTCAGTCCTGAGGGGTTTGCTCGGCCAGCGCCACCGCGCGGAACATCGCGCGGCGCTTGTTCAGGGTTTCTTCCCATTCGAGGGCCGGCACCGAGTCGGCGACAATCCCGCCGCCGGCCTGCACATGCAGTTCCCCGTCCTTGATCACGGCCGTGCGGATCGCAATGGCCGTGTCCATGTTGCCATTCCAGGCGAAATACCCCACGGCGCCGCCGTAGACACCGCGCTTGACCGGCTCCAGTTCGTCGATGATTTCCATCGCGCGGATCTTCGGCGCGCCCGACAAGGTGCCGGCCGGCAGGATAGCGCGCAGTGCATCCATCGCGGTCAAGCCGGCCTTCAGCTCGCCGGTGACGTTGGACACAATGTGCATCACGTTGGAATAGCGCTCGATCACCATCTTCTCAGTGAGCTTCACCGAACCGATTTCCGAGACACGCCCGGTATCGTTGCGGCCCAGATCGATGAGCATCAAGTGCTCGGCGATTTCCTTGTCGTCGCTCAGCAGGTCTTCTTCCAGCGCCAGGTCGGCTTCTTCAGTCGCGCCACGCGGACGGGTACCGGCGATCGGGCGCACCGTGATCAGGTTGTCTTCGACGCGCACCAGTACTTCCGGCGAGCTGCCCACCACGTGGAAGTCACCGAAGTTGAAGAAGTACATGTACGGCGTCGGGTTGAAACAGCGTAGCGCCCGGTACAGATCGATCGGCGCGGCCTTGAAGTCGATGGACATGCGTTGCGACGGCACCACCTGCATGCAGTCACCGGCGAGGATATATTCCTTGATGGTGTCGACGGCGCGCTCGTAGTCATCCTGGGTAAAGCTGGAGCGGAACACCGGGTCGGCCGCCGGTGGACGGCTGAGGTCCAGGCCGCGACGCGGGGTGATCGGCTGGCGCAGTTTGTCCAGCAGGGTTTCCAGGCTCGCCAGGCCTTGCTCGAAAGCGTCGGCGTGGGAAGGGTCGGCGAGTACGATCGCGTGCATCTTGCCGGCGAGGTTGTCGAATACGACGACCGCATCCGAGACCATCAACAGAATGTCCGGCACACCCAAAGGATCCGGGTTAGGGCATTTGCCCAGGCGTTTTTCCACGTAACGCACGCAGTCGTAACCGAAGTAACCCACCAGCCCGCCGTTGAAACGCGGCAGGCCAGCAATGGTCGGTACGTTGTAGCGCGCCTTGAACGCCTCGACGAACGCCAACGGGTCTTCCACATCATGGCTTTCGATCTCGACGCCATCATGGGTAATGCTCACATGATGATCGTGAACGCGCATCACGGTGCGGCACGGCAGGCCGATGATCGAGTAACGGCCCCACTTCTCGCCGCCCTGCACCGATTCCAGCAGGTAGGAATTGGGCTCGTCGGCCAGTTTCAGATAGATCGACAGCGGCGTGTCGAAGTCGGCCAGGGTTTCGCAGGCCAGGGGGATGCGGTTATAGCCGGCAGCGGCCAAACGCAGGAATTCTTCGCGGGTCATGATGTGCCTCGTGGCATGAGGGTCTAACAGTCAGGTAGGCAAACGTGCCGCGCAGCGCGGCCAGGATCGGTCAGGCGCGCCAACGCCAGCGGGCCAGGGCCTTGATGACTTTCATCCAGAGTTTGCGAGTGACCACCACGATGGCATTTCCAGAAGGGGAAGGATCGATACCGGGCAACGTTATCTCAGCGCCAGCGCCCAGGCAACCGGGGATTAGCAGTCGCAGGTCATCAATCACCAGGGAAGGCGATTCTTCGGCGATCGGCCGGCCGTGGTTGTAGCCGTAGCTGAGCGCCACGCACTGCACGCCCGCGGCCTTCGCCGCTTGCACATCACTGCGCGAATCGCCGACAAACAACGACTGCGAGGCCGGAATATTGGCCATTTTCATCACGAAAAACAGCGCCGCCGGATCAGGCTTTTTCTGTGGCAGGGTATCGCCACCGATGATCCAGCGGAAATAACGGCCAATTTTCATCTGGTCCAACAGCGGCGCGACGAAGCGCTCCGGCTTGTTGGTGATCAGGGCCATTTCCACGCCCTGCTTGTGCAGCCATTTAAGGGTGTCGCGCACGCCGGGATACACCACAGTCAATTCGTGGCCGTTTTCATAGGCGGCGTTGAACAACTCCAGGGCGTGCTCGGCTTCGACCTCATCGACCCCCTCGGCATCGATATGATTGGCCAAGGCCCGGCGCACCAGCATCGGCGCACCGTTGCCGACCCATTCACGCACCGACTCGATCCCGACCGGCTTGCGCCCCAGTTTGAGCAGCATCTCGTCCACCGCCGCCGCCAGGTCAGGCACCGAGTCGATCAAGGTACCGTCCAGATCGAACATCACCAGCCGTGGCAGCTTGCCGGGGAACAGCTGCTCAAAGCCGCTCATGGACGCGCCAGCGCCAGTTCGGCGCGCATCTTCGCGATGACTTCCTGGTAGTCCGGCGCGTTGAAGATCGCCGAGCCGGCCACAAAGGTGTCGGCGCCGGCGGCAGCGATTTCGCGGATATTGTTGACGTTGACCCCGCCGTCGATTTCCAGGCGGATATCACGGCCCGAGGCGTCGATCAGTGCACGCGCTTCGCGCAGCTTGTCGAGGGTGCCAGGGATGAACTTCTGCCCGCCGAAGCCTGGGTTGACGCTCATCAGCAAGACCATGTCGACCTTGTCCATCACATACTTGAGCACGTCCAGCGGCGTCGCCGGGTTGAACACCAGGCCCGCCTTGCAGCCGCCTTCGCGGATCAGTTGCAGGGTGCGGTCGACGTGCAGCGAGGCTTCCGGGTGAAAGGTAATGTAGGTCGCGCCGGCGTCAACGAAGTCACCGATGATGCGGTCCACCGGGCTGACCATCAGGTGCGCGTCAATCGGCGCGGTAATGCCGTACTTGCGCAGCGCCGCGCAGACCATCGGGCCGATGGTCAGGTTGGGCACGTAGTGGTTGTCCATGACATCGAAGTGCACGAAGTCGGCACCGGCGGCCAACACCTTGTCCACCTCTTCACCCAGGCGGGCGAAATCGGCGGAGAGAATCGATGGAGCAATGACGAAGGGCTGCATGACGCACCTTTTTTGAGCTAAATCACGATGGCGCGCATTGTATACCTCATGCTTTGCCGCGCGCACCGTGACCTGGCTCAATGGCTAGTAGGCTGCCCGATAGATTTTCTCGATGTCGGCCGCGCTGAGCTTGCGCGGGTTGTTGCGCATCAGCCGCTCGATGCCCGCCGCTTCGATGGCCATGGCGGGAATGGCGTCCTCGGGAACGCCGAAGCTGCGCAGGCCCAGTGGAATCTCGACGGCGGTACACAGTTGCGTCATCGCCTCGACGGCCTGGTCGGCGGCAGCGTTGACACTCAAGCCGGTGACATTCACGCCCATGGCCTGGGCAATGTCCTGCATGCGCTCCACGCAAGCCAACTTGTTCCAGTGCATCACATAGGGCAGCAACAGCGCGTTACTCACGCCATGGGCGATATTGAACCGCCCGCCCAGCGGATAGGCCAGCGCATGCACTGCGCCGACCCCGGCGTTACCGAATGCCATGCCGGCCATCAGGCTGGCAGTGGCCATATCGTCGCGGGCCTGCAGGTTGGCCGGGTTGGCGTAGGCCTTGGGCAACGCATTGGCGATCAGCTTGATCGCGCCGATGGCCAGGGCGTCGGTGATCGGCGAAGCATTCAGCGACAGGTACGACTCGATGGCATGCACCAGCGCATCCACGCCACTGGCAGCGGTGACGCTGCGCGGGCAGGTCAGGGTCATTTGCGGGCTGATCAGCGCCACATCCGGCAGCAGGAAATCGCTGACGATGCCTTTTTTCAGCTGCGCGGCCTTGTCGGAGAGAATCGCCACATTGGTCACTTCCGAACCGGTGCCGGCTGTGGTGGGAATGGCGATCAGCGGCGGGCCCTTGCGCGGCACCTGGTCGACGCCGAACAAATCCGCCAGGGCGCCGTGGTAGCCGGCATAGGCGGCCACGCTTTTGGCGATATCGATGGCACTGCCGCCGCCCAGCCCGATCAGGCCGTCGTGACCGCCCTCGCGGTAAACGCGCATGCAGTCTTCGACGATGGCGATTTCCGGGTCGGGCAGCACGCGGTCGAAGATTTCATAGGGGCGTTCGCCCAGGTGTTCAAGCGCCAGCGCCACCGTGCCGGACTTGACCAGCGCTGCGTCGGTGACGATCAGCGGGTTGTCCACATCCAGGCGCGTGAGCTCAGCGGCCAGTTGCTCGATGGCACCGGCGCCGGTCAGCAGTTTGTGGGCGATCTTGAATGAGGAAGTACTCATGTGCGCGGCCTCTTATTGATAGATGGGCTGGCACAAGAGTAGCTGATGCAGAGGGGTTGTCTGCCATTCAGCGGCTGAATGGTCAGGTGGGCCAAAGCGGGCACGGTCAATGTGGGAGCTGGCTTGCCTGCAATGGCGGCGGTGAATTACACATCGCCATCGCAGGCAAGCCAGCTCCCACAGTTAACCGAGTCCGACCTTCAAACCTGGGCAGTACGTAGTTTCTCGCTTCGTCCGCGCAACCATTCCAGGGTCAGCAACAACAGCACCGAAAAGGCAATCAGCAAGGTCGCCGCCGCGGCAATCGTCGGGCTGAGGTTCTCGCGGATGCCGCTGAACATCTGGCGCGGCAAGGTGGCTTGTTCAGGGCCGGCGAGGAACAGGGTCACCACCACTTCATCGAACGAAGTGGCAAAGGCAAACAGCGCGCCGGAGATCACCCCCGGCGCGATCAACGGCAAGGTCACCCGGCGAAACGCGGTCAATGGCGAAGCGCCGAGACTGGCCGCCGCCCGCACCAGGTTGTGGTTGAACCCCTGCAAGGTCGCCGACACGGTGATGATCACAAAGGGCACGCCCAACACCGCATGCACCACGATCAGCGAAAAAAAGCTGTTGCCCAGGCCCAAAGGCGCAAAGAACAGGTAACTGGCCACGCCGATGATCACCACCGGTACCACCATCGGCGAAATCACCAGGGCCATTACCAACGCCTTGCCGGGGAAATCGCCGCGTGTCAGGCCGATGGCCGCCAGCGTGCCGAACACCATGGCCAGCAGCGTGGCGGCCGGGGCGACGATGATGCTGTTCTTGAGTGCACGCATCCACTCGGCGGAGGCGAAGAAATCCTGGTACCAGTGCAGCGAGAAGCCTTGCAGCGGGTACACCAGGAAACTGCCGCTGTTGAACGACAGCGGGATGATCACCAGCACCGGCAGAATCAAAAACAGCAGGATCAAGCCGCAGAGGATCCGCAAGCTGTAGAACCAGACCCGCTCAACGGGCGACATATAAGGGCTCAGCATCGCTAGGTCTCCTTAGCTCAGGCGCAGGCGACTGGCGCCCACCAGCCGGTTATAGATCAGGTACAGCACCACGGTCGCCAGCAGCAGCAAGCCACCCAACGCCGTTGCCATGCCCCAGTTGATGCTGGTGTTGGTGTAGAACGCCACGAAGTAACTGACCATCTGGTCGTTCGGGCTGCCCAGCAATGCCGGGGTGATGTAGTAACCAATCGCCAGGATGAACACCAACAGGCAGCCGGCGCCCACGCCGGCGTAGGTCTGTGGGAAATACACGCGCCAGAAACTGGCGAACGGATGACAGCCCAGGGAAATCGCCGCGCGCATGTAAGTGGGCGAGATGCCCTTCATTACGCTGTAGATCGGCAGAATCATGAACGGCAGCAGGATATGCACCATGGAGATGTAGACCCCGGTGCGGTTGAACACCAGCTCCAGCGGACTGTCGATCAGCCCCATGCCCATGAGCGCGCTGTTGATCAGCCCACCGGACTGCAGCAACACGATCCACGCCGCCACGCGCACCAGGATCGACGTCCAGAACGGCAACAACACCAGGATCATCAGCAAGTTGCTTTTACGCGCAGGCAGGTTGGCCAGCAGGTACGCCAGGGGATAGGCCAGCAGCAGGCAGATCGCCGTGATCACCAGGCCCATCCAGAAGGTGCGGGCAAAGATGTCCAGGTAAATTGCCTGGTCCGGCGTGGCCGGTGCGACCTCGCCGAGATCGTCGATGCGGTGGTCGACGGCCGCCAGCAGGTAGAACGGTGTCACGCTGCTGGTATTGCGCCGGATCGCCTGCCAGTACGCCGGGTCACCCCAGCGTTCGTCGAGGTTTTCCAGCGCTTCTTTATAGGAGCCGGGCACTTCGCTGAACGGCAGCGCCCGCGCGGTTTTGGTCAACAGGCTGCGATAGCCGGCCAGTTCCATGTTCAAGCGTTTGGACAGATCGCCCAGCGTCTGGTTTTTGCGTGCTTCGCCCAAGTCCTCGGTGAGTGCCTGGTACACCGGCTCGCCCGGCAAGCCACGCCCATCCCAGGCCGTTACGGCCACGACGGTACGCGGCAAACCGGCCACCACCTCCGGGTTGCCGACACTCTTGAACAGCAGCGCAACGATCGGCACCAGGAATACCAGCAGCAAAAACAGCACCAGCGGTGCGATCAAGGCCTGGGCCTTCCAGCGGTTAAGCCGTTCGGCACGCGCCAGGCGCTGCTTGAGGGTGGGAATGGCAATGGCCATGGCAAACTCCGCAAATATACGTTGAGTCCCTGGCGATCGCGGCCACTGTGGGAGCTGGCTTGCCTGCGATGGCATCGACTCGGTGTGTCAGCTACACCGAGGTGTCTGCATCGCAGGCAAGCCAGCTCCCACATGAGCCGGTTGTGCCAGAGGGTTATGCACTGTTACTTGGCCGCCCATGAATTGAAGCGCTGCTCCAACTGCTCGCCGTTGTCCGCCCAGAAGCTCACGTCGATCTGCACCTGGTTGGCGATGTTTTCCGGGGTGGTCGGCATGTCCTTGAGGATGTCCTTGGCCAGCAGCGGCACGGCTTGGGTGTTGGCCGGGCCGTAGGCGATGTTTTCCGAATAGGTCTTCTGCTGCTGCGGCTGCACCGAGAAGGCGATGAATTTTTTCGCCGCCTCAGCGCGGTCCTTGTCCAGGCCTTTGGGAATGGCCCAGGCGTCAAAGTCGTAGATGCCGCCGTTCCACACCACTTTCAGGTTGCTTTCTTTCTGCACGGCGGCGATCCGGCCGTTGTAGGCCGAGCTCATCACCACGTCACCCGAGGCGAGGTACTGCGGCGGCTGTGCACCGGCTTCCCACCACTGGATCGACGGCTTGAGTTCGTCGAGTTTCTTGAACGCTCGGTCCTGGCCATCCTTGCCGGCCAGCACTTTATAGACGTCCTTGGGCGCTACACCGTCGGCCATCAGCGCGAATTCCAGGGTGTACTTGGCGCCTTTACGCAGGCCGCGCTTGCCCGGGAATTTCTTGGTGTCCCAGAAATCCGCCCAACTGGTCGGCGCGCTGGTGAGTTTGTCGGCGTTGTAGGCCAGCACGGTCGACCATACGAAAAAGCCCACGCCGCATGGCTGGATCGCGCCTTTCACGTAGTCGGCGCTGTTGCCGAACAGTTTCGGGTCCAACGGCTCGAACATGTCTTCGTCACAGCCACGGGACAGTTCCGGCGATTCGACTTCCACCAGGTCCCAGGACACGCTCTTGGTGTCGACCATGGCCTTGACCTTGGCCATTTCACCGTTGTACTCGCCGGCGACAATCTTGCCATTGCCGGCCTTTTCCCACGGTGCATAGAAGGCCTTGACCTGGGCCGCCTTGTTCGCGCCGCCGAAGGACACGACCGTCAGGTCCGGGCCCGCCATGGCCTGGGTCGCGCCGATCAAGCCAAGCGCCAGCGCTGAATACTTAAGGGATCTCAACATTGTTGTGCTCTCCACGTGCAGGGTTGGTGAAGCCAGGGGGGGCGATCAATTCGCCTCTAGAAGTGGGTCGAGTGCGCGAACGTGCTCGACTTGCCAGCCAATCGGTACCACGTCGCCGACCGCCAGGGCTGGGTCCAGCTCGGCAATCGGTTGTTTCACAAAAAAATCGGCCTTGCCGCAGACTTCCAGGCGTACGCGCACGTGGTCGCCCAGGTAGATGAACTCCGCCACCCGTCCCGAGAAACGGTTGACGCACGCTTCGCTCGAACCATTCAGGCTGACGCGTTCCGGGCGCACCGACAGGGTCACCGGGCCGCCGACCTGGCCGACGTTCACCGCCAGCGCCTCGACCTTCTCGCCGCGCGCCAACTCCACCACGCAGCGCTCGCCGGTGTGGCTGTGCAGGCGGCCGTTGAGGCGGTTGTTCTCGCCGATGAAGTTGGCGACAAAGGTATTTTTCGGCTCTTCGTACAAAGTGCGTGGTGCGGCAATCTGCTGGATTTCGCCCTGGTGAAACACCGCCACGCGGTCAGACATGGTCAGCGCTTCGCCCTGGTCATGGGTCACGTACACCACCGTCACGCCGAGACGCTGGTGCAGGTGCTTGATCTCCATTTGCATGTGCTCGCGCAGTTGCTTGTCGAGGGCCCCAAGGGGCTCGTCCATCAGTACCAGCTGCGGTTCGAACACCAACGCGCGCGCCAGGGCCACGCGCTGTTGCTGGCCGCCGGAGAGTTGTGCCGGGTAGCGCTGGGCGAAGGCGTCAAGCTGCACCATGCTCAGCACGCGTTTGACCCGCTCGCTGATATCGGTCTTGCTCAAACCGCGTACCGAGAGCGGGAACGCCAGGTTCTCGGCGACGGTCATGTGCGGAAACAATGCGTAATTCTGGAACACCATGCCGATGTCGCGCTTGTGCGGGGGCACGTTGTTGATCGAACGTCCGGCCAGCTGGATTTCACCGGCAGTCGGCGTCTCGAAGCCGGCGAGCATCATCAGGCTGGTGGTCTTGCCCGAGCCGGAAGGCCCGAGCAGCGTGAGGAACTCGCCCTTGCGAATTTCCAGGTTGAGGTCTTTGACGATCAGGTTCTCGCCGTCGTAGCTCTTTTGCACGCCACGAAAGCTGACCAGCACATCATTTGAATCCACCTCGCTCATACCCGCACCTTTGTGTTTTGGACTGCTGTGGCACAAGCGTAGTCCACGCCGAAGCCCCCGGAAATCGGGGGCCAGGAGAGAATGGCATCAGCCGGATGGAAGGTTCGGGGTAGGGATCGCCCTACACGGATGGCGGGGATGGAACAGGGCAACCACAAGCGGCGAGCTGCAAGCGGCAGGAATGGGCGCGGCAGTGATTCTGGTGTGTCGTTATCAGGTATGCCGCTAGAGCAGTTTGTGTTCCATGGCGTACTTCACCAGTTCAGCCAGGGAAGTGATATGCAGCTTTTGCATCAGCCGCGCCTTGTGGGTACTGATGGTCTTGCTGCTCAGCGCCAGTTGCTGGGCGATGTCGTTGACATTGGCGCCTTGGGCCAGGCGCTCGAACACCGAGAACTCGCGCTCCGAGAGCAATGAATGCAACGGCCGGGCATCGGTGAGGCCGACTTCGAAGACCATTCGGTCGGCCAGGTCAGGGTCGATATAACGACCGCCCGCCGCCACTTTGCGAATCGCCGTCAGCAACAGCGCCGGATCGCTGTCTTTGGTGGCGTAACCGGCGGCGCCGACCTTCAAGGCGCGGGCGGCCATTTGCGCTTCGTCGTGCATCGACAGCACCAGGATCGCCGGCGGGTGGCTCAGCGCACGGATCCGCGCGATGGCTTCAAGGCCGTTGACGCCGGGCATCGAGATATCCAGCAACACCACCTCGCAAGGCACGTGGCGCAGGGCCTCCAGCAGTTGCTCGCCATTGCTCGCTTCGCCGACCACCAACAGGTCTTTGGCCAGGCCGATCAATTGCTTGATGCCTTCACGAACGATGGTGTGGTCTTCGGCTACCAGTACGCGGATCACAGGGACTTCCTCTTGATGTTAGGCATCCAATGGCACCGTGACACTCAGGGTGGTGCCCTCCCCCAGCTCGCTGTCCAGGCTCAACTGCCCGCCCATGATCAACACCCGTTCGCGCATGCCCACCAGACCGAACGACACCGGGCGGTCCTGGGCCGGCACGAAACCTACGCCATCGTCGCTGATGGTCAGCCGCAGGTCCGTGCCCTCCACGGCAAGGGTCAGCTCCACAGTATGCGCCTGGGCATGACGCATCACATTGGTCAGCGCCTCCTGCAGGATCCGGAACAGGCCGATGGCCTTGGCATCGCTCAAGGCCGGCAGGTTATCCGGAACCCGCACCAGGCAGGGAATGTGCGTGCGCGCTTCGAAACGCCGGGCCTGCCACTCGATGGCCGAGGCGATACCGGCGTCGAGAATTGGCGGGCGCAACGCTGTCGCCACGTCCCGCACCAATTGGAAGAGCTGGGCGATCAGGCGCTTCATGCTGTTCAAGCGTTCATGCAGACCAGGGTCGAGTTGCGCATAGGCCAGCTCACACATCGAGGTTTCAAGCTTGAGCACCGTGAGCATTTGCCCCAGTTCGTCGTGCACTTCGCGGGCGATGCGGGCCTTTTCTTCTTCGCGCACGGTTTCCAGGTGGGCGGACAGTTCGCGCAGTTGCGCTTCACTTTGCAGCAAGGCCGCCAAGGTGCGGCGCAGCTCGGTGACGTCGTTGAGATAGACCACCAGGTATTCGGCCTCGGCAAACCGCAGGAAGCTCAAGGACACATGGGTCGGCAGGATGCTGCCATCGGCACGCCGGCAATCGGTGGCAAAGTTCTGCGGGCCGTCTTCACTGGCCCGTGCGCGTTTCCACAGGTTGAGCCAACGGTCCATGTCCAGGCTTGGGTCAAGGTCGACCAAGGGCCGCTCGATCAGCGCACCGGGCGCGTAGCCAAGCATGCTTTCAGCCGCACGATTGGCGTAGCGCACATGGCTGTCCCAGTTGACCCAGAGGATGCCGACAGTGCTTTGGTCGATGGAAAACTGCGTCAACCGCAGCGCTTCGGCACCGGCGGCGCGGGCCGCGCTTTCTTCTCGCGCGGCCAGCAGGCCGTGTTCCAGCACCCGCTGCTGGCGGCGCTGCCAGAACACGACGGCCAGGCTGGCGAGCAGCAGCAGGCCCAACAACAAACTGAGGTTTTGCCACAGCCCGGTGGATTGCTTCAGGTGCGGGTATTGGGGCTGCAGCCAGCGGTTGTGCAGTTGGTCCAGGTCGCGTGCCGGGATGGCGCGCAAGGCACTTTCCATGATGCCAGCCAGTTCCGGCCATTCGCGCCGCGTCGCCACCCGAAGCAATTGCGGCAGGCCGACATCACCCACCACCGCCAGCCCGGCAAATTCAGCTTCGCCAGACAAACGGCTCAATTGCGCTTCATCCACCACCGCGTACCGCGCCTGCTGGCTTACCAGCAATTGCAGGGCCTGGCGCTCCATCGGCACACCTTGCAGGTTGAGAGCGGGATAGGTGCTGCGCAGGTAATCGGCCACGGCGCTGGGCATGCGCACAGCGACGCGCGATTGCTCATCAAGCTTATCCAACTCCACGGCGCCGCCGCCCTCGCGGGTACCGACGATAAGCTGCGGCACGCGCATGTAAGGGTCGGTGAACGACCACAGGCGCAAGCTGGCCGGGGTCTGTTGCAGGCCGGGGGCGATATCCACCTCGCCCTCGCGCACGGCAGCTTCCAGTTGTTCCTGAGTGGGGAAGTTGCGCCAGGTCAGCTCGATGTTCAGCGCCTTGGCCAACCCTTGCATCAACTCGACATTGGCCCCGGACAGGCGCTGCAAACGCCGATCGTACTGCGCGTAGGGCGCCTGCAACACCAGGCCCACCCGAAGCTCGGGGTGCCGGGCCAGCCAATCGCGTTGCTGCGCATTGAGCTGCGCCTGGGGCGCGGCGGGCGCGGGGGCGGCATTTGCCATCAAGGCAAGGCACAAACAGCCGATAACCAGCAGACAGCGAAAACCCATGATCCACGTCTCACATCACTGACAAATACTGACCAACCCATTAGGCTGCTGGAATCACTTCTGGCCGGGAATTAACGATGCCCTTTCTCCACCGTTCAGCACTGCCAGCATTGTGCCTGTCGCTGCTTTTTACCAGTGCCTTTTCTGTGCAGGCTGCTGACGCCCCCGCACCTGAAGCCGAAAAACCTGTCGAGCGCCAACCCTTGCCCGAGCGCAGCCTGGAAGAAGCCAGTGCCTTGGAACGCAAAATCCCACAACAGGAACAGCAGCAATTGCAGGCCGGTAGCGACTCATTCCTCGCTCTCTGGAAGCCAGCCAACAGCGCCGAGCCCGAAGGCGTGGTGATTATCGTGCCAGGCGCTGGCGAGACGGCTGACTGGCCGCAAGCAATCAGCCCGTTGCGGCATAAATTGCCGGATGCCAATTGGGGCAGCCTCAGCCTGTCGTTGCCGGATGTAAGCGTTGATACCCTGCCGCCGCGCGTGATGGAAGCGCCCCAGGCCACGGTCGACACCAGCAGCAAGGAAGCCAGCACCGCCGACAAACCCATCGAGCAGGCCGCCAGCGCCGAAGCAGAAGGGACTGACCCGGCGGTGGTGCCTGGCGCCGACGAGCAGGACAAGACCGACGCGTCGCGCATTTTTGCCCGCATCGACGCCGCGGTCGCGTACGCCCAAACCCAGAGCGCGCGTAGCGTGGTGCTGCTCGGGCATGGCACCGGCGCTTGGTGGGCCGCGCGCTATTTGAGCGAGAAGCAGCCGTCCCAGGTGCAGAAGTTCGTGATGGTCGCGGCAAAGACGCCCAACGCGCGCCATCCGGACGTGCAGCAACTGGCCCCGGGCCTGAAGGTGCCGACTGCTGACATCTACTATCAGGACGACGCTCAAACACGCAAAAGCGCCCTGGCCCGCGCCCAGGCGGCCAAGCGCTTGAAGAATGACGGTTACAAGCAAGTGTCGTTGACGGCCTCGCCCGGCAATAGCGCTGCGGAGCAGGAGCAGTTGTATCGCAGGGTCCGCGGGTGGTTGAGCCCGCAGGCCAGCTCGGACTGATTCCGGGCTGGTAACCCATCCAAATGTGGGAGCTGGCTTGCCTGCGATAGCGGTGGGTCAGCAAAGCCTGTGTCACTGAAAGTCCGCTATCGCAGGCAAGCCAGCTCCCACAGGGGAATGGGTTATCAAAGTGAAAGAGTGCCAGCTAGCGAAAATCCCGCCGTTCGCGAATCAACGTGTAGGCATTATGCAATTCGCGCGTGCGCTCGGTGGCATCCCGCACTTGCGCGGGGGTGGCACCGGTACCGGCAATCTTGTCCGGATGATGCCGGCTCAGCAGGCGACGATAGGCGCGCTTGATAGCCGACGGCTCGGTGGTGGCCGTCACGCCCAGCAAGCGCAACGCGTCCTGATAGGTAACGCTGCGATTGACCAGCGGCTTGCGCTCCGGCGTGTAGTCGGCAGCCAACGCCTTCAGCTGTTGCGGCGTCCACCCCAGCCATTTGCCCCACAGGTCGATCAGGTCACGCTCGGCTTCATCGGCCCTGCCGTCCGCCCAGACCATGCGCCAGCACGCGCGCAACACGCCTTCCGCCGCGTGGGGCTGAGCCTTGAGCACACGCAGGTAGCTGCGCACCCGGTCGGAGCCGGACTTGCCGCGATTGAAGGCGGCAATCGCGCGGCGCTGGGCCGAGTCGGTCATGTCCAGCGAGCGCATTTCCTGGCGCGCCTGCTGGATATGCCCATCCACCACTCGCCCATTGCTCTTGGCCAGGCGCCCCAGCAACACAAACAGCAGTTCATCATTGCGCAACGCCGGGCGCCCGCCGAGGCGCTCGCGCAACTGCGCCCAACTTTGCAATTGCAGGCGGCGGTCCAGTGCCTGCCCCAACAATGCCCCCAACAAGGCCCCCGGAATACTGGCAATGGCAAAGCCAGCCCCGGCGCCGATCAGCGTCCCTGGCCACAGCATGTTACTGCCCCGCTGCCAGCAGGGTTTCGACTTGCGCCAGGCGTTCCAGCGTGCCGACATCGATCCAGCGTCCCGCCATGTGTTCCCCCGTTACCAGACCTTTGGCCATGGCCGCCCGCAACAGCGGCGCCAGTTTGAAGGCACCGGCACTGCAACCCGCAAACAGCTTGGGGTCGAGCACTGAAATGCCACTGAAGGTCAGGTTATCGGCACCGGCCGCCGCATCATGAAGCAAACCGTGATCCAGGTAGAAATCGCCCCCCGAGGGGTGATGCGCCGGGTTATCGACCATCACCAGATGAGCCAGGCCCTTGAGCGGCTGCTTGAGCCGGGCAAAATCGTAGTCGGTCCAGATATCGCCGTTGACGACCAGAAAGGGTTCATCTCCCAGCAACGCCAGCGCCTGGAAAATCCCACCGCCGGTTTCCAGCGGTTCACCCTCGGGGGAGTAGCGGATGCGCACCCCAAACTGCGCGCCATCGCCCAGGTAGCCTTCGATCTGCTGGCCGAGCCAGGCATGGTTGATCACGATATCAGTGAAACCGGCCTTGGCCAGCGCTTCCAGGTGATACTCGATCAGGCGCTTGCCGCCGGCCTGCACCAGCGGCTTGGGCGTATGCAGGGTAAGCGGGCGCATGCGCTCGCCTTTGCCGGCCGCCAGGATCATCGCCTTCATACAGTTGCCTCGACGGGCTGCAGGCTGGCCAGCAGTTCGCCCAACTCGCGCAACTCCGGACGGTCGGCCAGCACCGCTTCTATATAGGCGAAGAAGCGCGGCACGTCAGCCAGGTAGCGAGGCTTGCCGTCGCGATGGCAAATGCGCGCGAAGATACCGATCACCTTGAGGTGACGCTGCACGCCCATCAGGTCGCTGGCGCGCTCGAAGTCGTCGAAGTCCGCCTGCACCGGGATACCCGCTTGAACCGCACGCTCCCAATAGCCACGCTGCCATTCGCGCACACGCGCCTTCGGCCAACTGAGGAAGGCGTCCTTGAACAGGCAGGTAATGTCGTAGGTCACGGGCCCGTAGACTGCATCCTGGAAATCCAGCACGCCTGGGCTCGGCTCGCTGATCATCAGGTTGCGCGGCATGTAGTCGCGGTGCACCAGCACTTTGGGCTGCGCAAGGGCGCTGTCGATCAAAAGGTCGCTGGCACGCTGCCAAAGCGCTTGTTGCTGCGCATCCAGCTGGACACCCAAGTGCCGGCGAACGTACCACTCCGGAAACAATTCGAGTTCGCGGCGCAGCAAGGCGACGTCATAGCTGGGCAGTGGCGCGTCCATCGGGAGCTGCTGGAAAGCCAGCAAGGCGTCGATGGCATCGGCAAACAATTGATCGGCGTTTTGGTCGTCAATCACGTCCAGATAGGTTTTTCTGCCCAGGTCATTGAGCAAAAGAAAGCCTCGCGGCAAATCTTCTGCATAAATTTTTGGCACATTTATGCCTGACTTCGCCAGCAAATGGGCGATATCGACGAAAGGTTTGCAGTTTTCCTGAGGGGGTGGAGCGTCCATCACGACGAGTGTCCGGCCACCGCCTTCCCAACGGAAATAGCGCCTGAAACTCGCGTCGCTGCTGGCCGCGGTCAATGTAGCCGGGGGTACGGAGCCCCAATCCTGAGCGTTGAAAAGAATCGGCAACTGCTCATCCAGCCAGACTTCCAGCTGTTGTAAACGTAGATCTTGCTCGGGCATTACAAGGGTCTCCGACGGCGCTAGCCGTCAAGCGGGGCATGCTTTATTATCACGCATCTTTTTCAGACCATCGAGAGGCGTGCGGCCCAAACCGCGGGCAGATGGCACGCAGGAAGCCCGGACTAATAAGATGGCATTGAAATCCCCCGCGTTTCGTAGAAAATTTCCGTTGCTGGTAACCGGCAGTCTGCTGGCCTTGCAACCCTTCGCCACCTCATTCGTGGTCGCCGCGGAACAGTATGACTGCTCAGTCTCTGCTTCGGGTGCCTGGGATTGCGCGCCGAAAACCGCCGCAGCCCCGTTGCCACCACGCCCGGTGCATGACGGCGCAGCCGTCAGCTCCGCCAACAGCACGGCGCAAGCCGATGCCGGCGGCAAAGCCGAGGCCGAGCCCAAGACCGCGCTGGTCACTGACGCCAAGGGCCGAGGCCTGCGTTCGCGCAGTGCCGACTACAGCCACCTGGACTGGGTACCGCGCGACAAGCTGACCGCCGCGCAGCTGGCCGAAACTGGTCCGTACTGCGGTGGTGCGTACATCGAGCCGACTCGTCCTGGCATGAACGACAAGACGAACAAGAGCGATGCGCCCACCTTTATCGGCGCCAAGGCCTCGCGTTACGAGCAGGAATCGCAAGTCGCGACCCTGGCCGGTGACGTCGTCATGCGCCAGGGCAGCATGCAGCTGGAGTCTGAAGAAGCCAGCCTGTACCAGGCCGAGAACCGTGGCGAGCTGAACGGCAAAGTCCGTCTGCGCGACAATGGCGCACTGATCGTGGGCGACCACGCCGAAGTCCAGCTGGACACCGGCGCCGCGCAGATCGACAACGCCGAATACGTGATGCACAAGTCGCGTATCCGCGGTAACGCGCTGTACGCCAAGCGTGCCGAAAACGCCATTATCCGTCTCAAGGACGGTACGTACACCACCTGCGAGCCAGACAGCAACGCCTGGCAGCTCAAGGGCAACAACATCACGTTGAACCCGGCCACCGGTTTCGGTACGGCCACCAACGCGACGTTGCGGATCAAGAACATCCCGATCCTGTACACCCCTTACATCTATTTCCCGATCGACGACCGTCGTCAATCCGGCTTCCTGCCACCGAGCTTCAGCACCGGCAGCGAAACCGGCTTTACGCTGAACACGCCGTACTACTTCAACCTGGCGCCCAACTACGACGCCACGTTGTATCCGCAGTACATGACCAAGCGCGGCATGCTGATGGAAGGCGAATTCCGCTACCTCACCAAGTCCAGCGAGGGCCAGTTCGGCGGCGCGTACCTGAACGACGACAGCGACGAGCGGAAAAAGCAGACCGATTACGAAAAAACCCGCTACATGCTCAACTGGCAGCATAAGGGCGGGCTGGATTCGCGCGTAGCGACTCAGGTTGACTACACCCGGATCAGCGATCCGTATTATTTCCAGGATCTGAAGAGCAACCAGATTGGCGTGGAGTCTCGTGACTTCCTCAATCAGCAGGGTGCCGTGACCTATCGCGGCGACTCCTATCAGGCCCGTTTGAACGTCCAGGCTTACCAGCTGGCGACGATTTCCCAGATCACGCCGTATGATCGACTGCCGCAGATCACCTTCAATGGTGCGCTGCCCTATCATCCGGGCGGGTTGAACTTCACGTACGAGACGGAAGCCGTTCGCTTTGAGCGCAGCCTGGAAAAGGGCATGTTCACAGGCGAAGACGGTGTAGAGACTGCTCGACTGGACACAAACGTGAGAGGCCTGACCCGTGCAAACGGTACTCGCCTGAACGTAGCGCCTGCTGTCGATTATCCGATGAACTGGACCTACGGTTTCATTACGCCGAAGCTCAAGTACGTTTACACCAAGTACGATCTTGACCTGGATAACATAGGCAAGAACGACATTGTTGCAGCGCAAGCCGCAGCGGCGTCAGCTGGCACCCAATACGCCGGCGGCACGTTTAATAGCTCGCAAGACCGCGCAGTTCCAATCGCCAGCGTCGACAGCGGCCTGTACTTCGATCGCAACACTAACTGGTTCGGCAAAGAGTATCGCCAGACCCTCGAACCACGCGCGTTCTATCTTTATGTTCCGAATAAAGACCAAAGCGACATCCCAGTCTTCGACACCAGCGAGTACTCGTTCAGCTATGCGTCGCTGTTTCGCGACAACCGCTTCAGCGGTTCCGACCGGATCGGTGACGAGAACAAGCTTTCCCTGGGCGTAACAAGCCGCTGGATCGAGGAAAACGGCTTTGAGCGTCAGCGCGTCAGCGTCGGCCAAGCCGTGTACTTCAAGGATCGCGAAGTTCAATTACCGGGCATCCTGGCCGCCGACCGTGCAGATGCACAGTCTGACGTTTCGCCCGTTGCCCTGGAATACGAATTCCGCTTCAACCGCGACTGGCGCGCCACGGCCGACTACAACTGGGACACCGAGGAACACAGCCCTCGTTCAGGCAGCGCAATGCTCCACTACCAACCGGAGAACGATCCAAACAAGATCATCAACGTCGGTTATCGCTATCGTAACGACCAGGTGGTCTACAACCAGCTGACCGGCAGATGGCAGTTCGGCGGTGACTATGGTCAGCCGGGCGATCCGAACTTCGTGAAGGATTACTACAAAATCCAGCAACACGATTTCTCGATGATGTGGCCGATCATCCCTCAGTGGAATCTGATCACTCGCTGGCAGTATGACTACGCCCGCAACCGTACCCTGGAAGCCTTCGGTGGTTTCGAGTACGACAACTGCTGCTGGAAACTGCGTGTCATCAACCGCTACTGGGTGGACAACGACGAATACAGCCAGCTCGCCCCGCTTAACGAAAAGGGTGACCACGGGCTCTTCCTGCAGATCGTCCTCAAAGGACTCGGCGGCCTGACCGGCGCCAAGGTAGAGAGCTTCCTAGACAAAGGCATTGAAGGTTATCGTGAACGTGAAAACCAAGCTTTCTGATTGTCTGCGCCCGCTCGTACTGGGCGCGCTGTTCCTGGGCACCGCATCGGCGCACGCCGCGGTTCAGGAACTGGATAAGGTAGTGGCCATCGTCGACAACGACGTGATCATGCAGAGCCAACTGGACCAGCGCGTCAAGGAAGTCCAGCAAACCATCGCCAAGCGTGGCGGTGGCGTGCCACCTACCAGCGTCCTGGACCAACAGGTGCTGGAGCGCCTGATCGTCGAGAACCTGCAACTGCAGATCGGTGATCGCTCCGGCATCCGTATTTCGGACGAAGAACTGAACCAGGCTGTCGGCACCATTGCCCAGCGCAACAACATGAGCATTGACCAGTTCCGCGCCGCCCTGGCCCGCGACGGCTTGTCCTATGAGGACGCCCGTGACCAGATCCGCCGCGAAATGATCATCAGCCGTGTGCGTCAGCGCCGAGTGGCCGAGCGCGTGCAGGTGTCCGAGCAGGAAGTGAAGAACTTCCTGGCGTCGGACCTGGGCAAGATGCAGCTGTCCGAAGAGCTGCACCTGGCCAACATCCTGATTCCGACACCGGACAGCGCCAACTCCGAGCAGCTCAATGCCGCGGCGGCCAAGACCCAGGCTATCTATGAACGCCTCAAGGCCGGTGCCGACTTCGCCCAGATGGCCATTGCCCAGTCCGGCAGCGACAACGCCCTTGAAGGCGGTGACATGGGCTGGCGTAAAGCCGCTCAATTGCCGCCGCCGTTCGACCGCGAACTGAGCGCCATGGAAGTCGGTGGCATCACCCAGCCAGCGCGTACGCCAGGTGGTTTCATCATCCTTAAGCTGCTGGAGCGTCGTGGTGGCGAGACCTCGCTGAAAGACGAAGTGCATGTTCGTCACATCCTGGTCAAACCAAGCGAAATCCGCACCGAAGCCCAAACCAAGGAATTGGCCCAGAAGATCTACGACCGCATCGAAAGCGGTGAAGACTTCGCCACCCTGGCCAAGAGCTTCTCGGAAGACCCAGGTTCGGCCCTCAACGGCGGCGACCTGAACTGGATCGATCCGAAAGCGCTGGTGCCGGAGTTCCAGCAGGTGATGGCCGAGACCCCGCAAGGTGTGCTGTCCAAGCCGTTCAAGACCCAATATGGCTGGCATGTACTGGAAGTCCTTGGCCGCCGCGCCACCGACAACACCAACCAGGCCCGCGAGCAACAAGCGCTGAACGTACTGCGTAACCGCAAATACGACGAAGAGCTGCAAACCTGGCTGCGTCAGATCCGCGACGAAGCCTACGTTGAGAACAAGCTGCCAGGCGCCGAGCAAACAGGCACCGACCAGGCCGTTCAGTGAAACCCAAGCGTTTCGCGGTAACACCCGGCGAGCCGGCCGGCATTGGTCCAGACCTGTGCCTGCTGCTCGCCTCGCAAGCCCAGCCACATCCCCTGATCGCCATTACCAGCCGCGACCTGCTCCTTGAGCGGGCCGTGCAGTTGGGTGTGGCGGTCAATCTGTTGAACGTGACGCCAGGCGGCTGGCCCGACCTGCCCGCCCCGGCCGGCAGCCTGTATGTGTGGGACACCCCCTTACAGGCCAAGGTGGTTGCCGGGCAACTGGATAAAACCAACGCGGCGTTCGTGTTGCAAACCCTGACACGCGCAGGGCAAGGCTGCATCGATGACGACTTCGCCGGCATGATCACCGCGCCCGTGCACAAGGGTGTGATCAATGAATCCGGTATCGCCTTTTCCGGCCATACCGAATTCCTCGCCGAGCTGACCAACACCGCTCAAGTCGTCATGATGCTGGCCACGCGCGGCCTGCGGGTTGCCTTGGTGACCACGCACCTGCCGCTGCGCGACGTTGCCGAGGCCATTACCGCCGAACGTATAGAGCGCGTGACGCGCATCCTCTACGCCGACCTGCAACACAAATTCGGCATCGCCCGACCGCGCATCCTGGTCTGTGGGCTCAACCCCCATGCCGGTGAAGGCGGACATCTGGGCCGTGAAGAAATCGACATCATCGAACCAACCCTGGAGCGTCTGCGCCAAGAAGGCATGGACCTGCGCGGCCCACTGCCTGCGGACACTCTGTTTACCCCCAAATATCTGGAGCACTGCGACGCAGTGCTGGCGATGTACCACGACCAGGGGCTGCCGGTGCTTAAATACAAAGGCTTCGGCGCCGCAGTCAACGTGACACTGGGCCTGCCGATCATCCGTACCTCCGTCGACCATGGCACCGCCCTGGACCTGGCGGGCAGCGGCAGGATCGACACCGGCAGCCTGCACGTGGCCCTGGAAACCGCCTATCAGATGGCCGAGACCCGTATATGACCGAGCATTACCAACACCGGGCGCGCAAGCGCTTCGGGCAAAACTTCCTGCACGACGCTGGCGTGATCGACCGCATCCTGCGCTCCATCCATGCCAAATCTTCCGACCGTCTGCTGGAAATCGGCCCGGGCCAGGGCGCCCTGACCCAAGGCCTGCTGGCCAGCGGCGGCCAGTTGGACGTGGTGGAGCTGGACAAGGACCTGATTCCGATCCTCAACCAGCAATTCGCCGACAAGCCCAACTTCAACCTGCATCAAGGTGATGCACTGAAGTTCGACTTCAACAGCCTCAACGCAGCGCCCAACAGCCTGCGGGTGGTGGGTAACCTGCCGTACAACATCTCTACCCCGCTGATTTTCCACCTGTTGAACAACGCCGGGATCATCCGCGACATGCACTTCATGCTGCAAAAGGAAGTGGTGGAACGCCTGGCTGCCGGCCCAGGTGGCGGTGATTGGGGCCGTCTGTCGATCATGGTCCAGTACCACTGCCGCGTCGAACACCTGTTCAACGTCGGGCCTGGCGCGTTCAACCCGCCGCCGAAGGTCGACTCGGCCATCGTGCGCCTGGTGCCCCACGCCGTGCTGCCTCATCCGGCCAAGGATCACAAACTGCTTGAGCGCGTCGTGCGTGAAGCCTTCAACCAGCGCCGCAAAACCTTGCGCAACACGCTCAAGGCGCTGCTGAGCAACGCCGAGATCGAAGCGGCCGGCGTCGACGGCAGCCTGCGCCCCGAGCAACTGGACCTGGCCGCATTCGTGCGCCTGGCCGACCAGCTTGCCATCCAGCCAGCCCCGACATCGGAGTAAGGCTCAACGCAACTCAAATGTGGGAGCGGGCTTGCTCGCGAATACGGCGGATCAGTCGGCACATGCATCAACTGACACACCGCATTCGCGAGCAAGCCCGCTCCCACATTCTCCGCACCACGAGCCAGCATGTCTGGCCTAGTGCCCTCCTCTTGGCCTAGACTGATCCGCATCTGCTGTCCTCCGCTTTTGCTTTTAAGGCCTCTTGCATGTCCGATCCTCGCTACCAGATCGACGTCAGCGTCGTCACCCGCTTCCTGGCGGACCAATCGCAACCTGAACTGAACCGCTTCGCCTTTGCCTACACCATCACGGTGAAAAACAACGGGCTGGTGCCGGCCAAGCTGCTGTCCCGCCACTGGGTAATCACCGACGGTGACGGCCAGGTCGAGGAAGTACGCGGCGCAGGCGTGGTAGGCCAACAACCGTTGATCGACATCGGCGCGAGCCACACCTACAGCAGCGGCACGGTGATGACCTCCAAGGTCGGCACCATGCAGGGCTCGTATCAGATGAAAGCCACCGATGGGCATTTGTTCGACGCAACGATCAAGCCCTTCCGCCTCGCGGTGCCCGGAGCCCTGCACTGATGGCGACGTATGCGGTCGGTGACCTACAGGGTTGCCTGGCGCCTCTCAAGTGCCTGCTTGAGCAGGTCGCCTTCGACCCGGCGAATGATCGCCTGTGGCTGGTCGGTGACCTGGTCAATCGCGGCCCCGAATCCCTGCAGACCCTGCGCTATCTATATGGCTTGCGTGACTCGCTGGTATGCGTCCTTGGCAATCACGACCTGCATTTGCTGGCGGCCGGCAATAACATCGAGCGCCTGAAAAAGGGCGATACCCTGCGCGAAATCCTTGAAGCACCGGATCGCGCCGAGTTACTCGACTGGCTGCGCCGGCAAAAAATCATGCATTACGACGAAGCCCGCAATATGGCCCTGGTCCATGCTGGCATCCCGCCCCAGTGGACGCTTAAGAAGGCCCTCAAGTGCGCCGCCGAAGTTGAAAGCGCACTGGCCGATGACAACCTGTACACCGTCTACCTCGACGGCATGTATGGCAACGAGCCGGTGAAGTGGGACAACGACCTCACCGGTGTCACGCGCCTGCGGGTAATTACCAATTATTTCACGCGCATGCGCTTCTGCACCGCCGAGGGCAAGCTGGACCTCAAGAGCAAGGAAGGCACCGACACCGCACTGCCCGGCTATAAACCGTGGTTTGCGCACAAGGAACGCAAGGCCCGTGACACCAAGATCATCTTCGGCCACTGGGCGGCCCTGGAAGGCAAATGCGACGAGCCCGGCGTGTTCGCCCTCGACACCGGCTGCGTGTGGGGTGGCGCCATGACCCTGATGAACATCGACACCGGCGAGCGCCTGAGCTGCCGGTGCGAACCTCCTCTTTCTTTGACACTGCCGGCCGCCAAGCCCTAGGAGCCCGCCATGAGCGAATTCAAACGTATCCCCCCTGAACAAGCCCAGGCACTGCGCCAGCAAGGCGCCGTGGTGGTCGACATCCGTGACCAGCCGACGTATGCAGCGGCTCACATCACCGGTGCCCAGCATCTGGATAACGTCAACATCGCCGATTTCATCCGCGCCGCCGACCTCGATGCGCCCGTGATTGTGGCCTGCTACCACGGCAACTCCAGCCAGAGCGCCGCGGCCTACCTGATCAGCCAGGGCTTCTCCGATGTCTATAGCCTGGACGGCGGCTTTGAGCTGTGGCGTACGACCTATCCGGCGGAAATTTCTTCCGACAATTCGCAATAATTTTTTTCACACCCCGCTACCCCGCGTGACGCTTGGGCTCGCGCCGATTCTGACGAACGGCGCAGCCAAACTAATTGCGCATCGCGCCTTGACCTCTCCGATTCCGAACTATCCTTAAGCGCAGGCCATCCGAATCAGGGGAGAGCCGGTACACCGGCGCGCGGGTCATCGGTAGCGTTTCAGGGTGTTTGGGGGGAAAACAGCCATTGGCATGCGTCAATGTCTGCCAGCATCGACTGATTGACCCGGCGTCGGCTCCACGTATCGAGCGAGGTGACGACGTCATGAGTATCTTTAGCCACTTCCAACAACGCTTCGCGTCCACACAGCAGGAGGAACTCACGCTTCAAGAGTACCTTGAGCTGTGCAAGCAGGACCGCAGCACCTATGCGTCTGCCGCCGAACGCCTGCTATTGGCGATTGGCGAGCCGGAGCTGGTAGACACCTCGAACAATTCGCGCCTGTCGCGGATATTTTCCAACAAAGTGATCCGTCGCTATCCGGCCTTTGAAGACTTCCATGGCATGGAAGAGTGCATTGACCAGATCGTCTCCTACTTCCGTCATGCCGCCCAAGGCCTGGAAGAGAAGAAACAGATCCTCTACCTGCTCGGCCCCGTCGGCGGCGGCAAGTCGTCCCTGGCCGAAAAACTCAAGCAACTGATCGAGAAGGTGCCCTTCTACGCAATCAAGGGCTCGCCGGTGTTCGAGTCGCCCCTGGGCCTGTTCAACGCCACGGAAGATGGCGCAATCCTCGAAGAAGACTTCGGCATTCCGCGGCGCTACCTCAACACCATCATGTCGCCCTGGGCCACCAAGCGCCTGGCCGAGTTCGGCGGTGACATCAGCCAGTTCCGCGTGGTGAAACTCTACCCCTCCATCCTCAACCAGATCGGCGTGGCCAAGACCGAACCGGGCGACGAGAACAACCAGGACATCTCGGCGCTGGTGGGCAAGGTCGATATCCGCAAACTCGAAGAATTCCCGCAGAACGACGCCGATGCCTACAGCTACTCGGGTGCGCTGTGCCGGGCCAACCAGGGCCTGATGGAATTCGTCGAGATGTTCAAGGCCCCGATCAAGGTGCTGCACCCACTGCTCACCGCAACCCAGGAAGGCAACTACAACAGCACCGAAGGCCTGGGCGCGATTCCGTTCACCGGGATCCTGCTGGCTCACTCCAACGAATCGGAATGGCACACCTTCCGCAACAACAAGAACAACGAAGCCTTCATCGACCGCATCTACATCGTCAAGGTGCCGTACTGCCTGCGGGTCAGCGATGAAATCAAGATCTACGACAAGCTGCTGTTCAACAGTTCCCTGGCCAAGGCCCACTGCGCGCCCGATACCTTGAAGATGCTCGCCCAGTTCACCGTACTGTCGCGCCTCAAGGAACCGGAGAACTCGAATATCTACTCGAAGATGCGCGTCTACGATGGCGAAAACCTCAAGGACACGGACCCCAAGGCCAAGTCGATCCAGGAATACCGCGACACCGCCGGCGTGGATGAGGGCATGAACGGCCTGTCGACGCGCTTTGCGTTCAAGATCCTGTCCAAGGTTTTCAACTTCGACCCTCACGAGATCGCCGCCAACCCCGTGCACCTGCTCTATGTGCTGGAACAGCAGATTGAACAGGAGCAATTCCAGGCGGAAACCCGCGAACGCTACCTGCGCTTCCTCAAGGAATACCTGGCGCCGCGCTACATCGAGTTCATCGGCAAGGAAATCCAGACCGCATACCTGGAATCCTACAGCGAGTACGGCCAGAACATCTTCGACCGCTATGTGCTGTACGCCGACTTCTGGATCCAGGACCAGGAATACCGCGACCCGGAAACCGGCGAGATCCTCAACCGCGTGGCCCTCAACGAGGAACTCGAGAAAATCGAGAAACCGGCCGGCATCAGCAATCCGAAGGATTTCCGCAACGAAATCGTCAACTTCGTGCTGCGCGCCCGGGCCAACAACAACGGCAAGAACCCGACCTGGCTCAGCTACGAGAAGCTGCGGGTGGTCATCGAGAAGAAAATGTTCTCCAACACCGAAGATCTGCTGCCCGTTATCAGCTTCAACGCCAAGGCCAGCAAGGAGGATCAGCAAAAACACAACGACTTCGTCACTCGAATGGTCGAGCGCGGCTACACCGACAAACAGGTACGGCTGCTCTCCGAGTGGTACCTACGGGTCCGGAAATCGCAGTAAGGCAGCGACAGGCATACGCTGCCGGGCCATTGGCCTGGCAGCCGACCGCTTGTCTCTAAGCTTCCAGCTCGCGGCTTGAAGCTTGTAACGTGAAGCTGCCCGGAGGGCTCCCCATGAGCTATGTGATCGACCGACGCCTCAATGGCAAGAACAAAAGCACGGTAAACCGCCAGCGTTTCCTGCGGCGTTACCGTGGCCACATCAAAAAGGCCGTCGAAGAGGCCGTCAGCCGCCGCTCCATCACCGACATGGAGCATGGCGAACAAATCAGCATTCCCGGACGGGACATCGACGAACCGGTGCTGCACCACGGTCGCGGCGGCAAGCAGACCGTCGTGCATCCGGGTAACAAGGAGTTCACCACCGGTGAGCACATCCAGCGCCCCCAAGGTGGTGGCGGCGGCAAGGGTCCGGGCAAGGCGGGCAATTCCGGCGAAGGCATGGACGAGTTCGTGTTCCAGATCACCCAGGAGGAATTTCTTGAGTTCATGTTCGAGGACCTGGAGCTGCCCAACCTGGTCAAGCGCCACCTGACCGGCACCGACACGTTCAAGACCGTGCGCGCCGGGATCAGCAACGAGGGCAATCCGTCCCGTATCAATATCATCCGCACCTTGCGTTCAGCCCATGCCCGACGTATTGCGTTGTCGGGCAGCAGCCGCGCCAAATTGAAGGAAGCCAAAGAAGAATTGGCGCGCTTGAAGCGCGAGGAACCGGACAACTTCGGTGATATCCAGCAAATCGAAGCTGAGATCGAAAAACTCAGCGCGCGCATCCATCGCGTGCCGTTCCTCGATACCTTCGACTTGAAGTACAACCTGCTGGTCAAGCAACCCAACCCCAGCTCGAAGGCAGTAATGTTCTGCCTGATGGACGTCTCCGGCTCCATGACCCAGGCCACCAAGGATATCGCCAAGCGCTTCTTTATCCTGCTGTACCTGTTCCTGAAGCGGAACTACGACAAGATCGACGTGGTATTCATCCGCCATCACACCAGCGCCCGGGAAGTGGACGAAGAAGAGTTCTTCTACTCGCGGGAGACGGGGGGCACCATCGTTTCCAGCGCCCTGAAGCTGATGCAGGAAATCATGGCCGAGCGCTACCCCGCCAACGAATGGAACATCTACGCCGCCCAGGCTTCGGACGGTGACAATTGGAACGACGACTCGCCTATTTGCCGCGACATCCTGATCAACCAGATCATGCCGTTCGTGCAGTACTACACGTACGTTGAAATCACCCCCCGTGAGCACCAGGCCCTGTGGTTCGAATACGAGCGCATCGGCGAAGCCTTTGCCGATACGTTCGCCCAACAGCAACTGGTCTCGGCCGGCGATATCTACCCGGTCTTCCGTGAACTCTTCCAGCGCAGGTTAGTGACATGACCGCCAAAAAAGAGCATAAGCGCCAACCGATTTCCACAGGATCCGAGTGGACCTTTGAACTGATCCAGGCCTATGACCGGGAAATAAGCCGCATCGCGGCAGGTTATGCCCTGGACACCTATCCCAACCAGATCGAAGTGATCACCGCCGAGCAGATGATGGATGCGTACGCCTCCGTCGGCATGCCACTGGGGTATCACCATTGGTCCTATGGCAAACACTTCCTCAGCACGGAGAAGTCCTACACCCGTGGCCAGATGGGCCTGGCGTACGAGATCGTGATCAACTCCGACCCTTGCATCGCCTACCTGATGGAAGAAAACACCATCTGCATGCAGGCGCTGGTGGTGGCTCATGCCTGCTACGGGCACAACAGCTTCTTCAAGGGCAACTACCTGTTCCGCACCTGGACCGATGCCAGTTCGATCATCGACTACCTGGTGTTCGCCAAGCAGTACATCATGCAATGCGAGGAACGCCACGGCATCGATGCGGTGGAGGACCTGCTCGACTCCTGCCATGCGCTGATGAACTACGGCGTGGACCGCTACAAACGCCCGTACCCGATTTCGGCCGAAGAAGAACGCCTGCGCCAGAAGGAGCGCGAGGAGCACCTGCAGAAGCAGATCAACGACCTGTGGCGCACCATTCCCAAGCGCGCCGACAAAAACAACGACAAGGACAATGCGCGCTTCCCCAGCGAACCGCAGGAAAACATCCTCTATTTCCTGGAAAAACATGCCCCGCTGCTGGAGCCCTGGCAACGGGAGATCGTGCGTATCGTGCGCAAGATCGCCCAGTACTTTTATCCACAGCGCCAGACCCAGGTGATGAACGAGGGCTGGGCGACGTTCTGGCACTACACGTTGATGAACGACCTGTACGACGAAGGCCTGGTCACCGATGGTTTCATGATGGAGTTCCTCACCGCTCACACCAGCGTGGTATTCCAGCCCGGCTTCGACAGCCCTTACTACAACGGCATCAACCCTTATGCGCTGGGCTTCGCCATGTACCGCGATATCCGGCGCATGTGCGAACGCCCCACCGAGGAAGACCGCCGCTGGTTTCCGGAAATCGCCGGCAGCGATTGGCTGTCCACCCTCAAGTTCGCCATGAGCAGCTTCAAGGATGAGAGCTTTATCCTGCAGTACCTGTCGCCTCAGGTGATTCGGGATCTCAAGCTGTTCAGCATCCTCGACGACGACCTCAAGGACGACCTGGTGGTGCCGGCCATCCACGATGAGCCCGGCTACCGCACCATTCGTGAGACGCTGGCGGCGCAGTACAACCTGGGCAACCGCGAGCCCAACGTGCAGATCTATAGCATTGATGTGCGTGGCGATCGATCGTTGACCTTGCGTCACCAGCAGCACGACCGCAAACCGTTGGGCGAATCCACCGAGGAAGTGCTCAAGCACCTGCATCGGCTGTGGGGCTTCGACATTCACCTGGAGACCCTGCAGGGCGACCAAGTGATGAAAACCCACCATGTGCCACCGCGCAACGATCATAACGATGACTACGGTCGCCTGGACCTCGCCGTCGTCCATCTCTGAAACGGCAAAGCCTCCATTAGCCACGCACAGACGGTATCCTGTGGCGCTAATGGAGGCTTTTTCATGAAAATTTATAAAGTCGGCGGTGCGGTACGGGACCGCCTCCTGGGCATCCCGGTCACCGATATTGACCGCGTTGTCGTTGGCGCAACTGCCGAAGAGATGCTGGCCAAAGGTTACAAGCCGGTCGGCGCTGACTTCCCGGTGTTCCTGGACCCCAAAAACGGCGATGAATACGCGCTTGCCCGCACGGAACGCAAGAGCGGCCGGGGTTATGGGGGCTTTGTGTTTCACGCCAGCCCCGAGGTCACGCTGGAAGAAGACCTGATCCGTCGCGACCTCACCATCAACGCCATGGCGGAAGACGATGATGGCAACCTGACCGACCCTTATCACGGCAGGCACGATCTTGACGCACGCATTTTGCGCCATGTTTCTCCGGCATTCGCCGAAGATCCGCTACGTGTGCTGCGCGTTGCACGCTTTGCCGCGCGGTACGCACACCTGGGTTTTACCGTGGCGCCAGAAACACTCGAACTGATGCGTGAGCTCAGTGCGTCCGGCGAACTGGAAGCCCTGACGCCGGAGCGCAGCTGGAAAGAAATCTCCCGAGCGCTGCTGGAAGACCGGCCCCAAGTCTTTATCCAGGTGCTGCGCGACTGCACTGCACTGAAAATCTTGATGCCCGAGGTCGATGCGCTGTTCGGCGTGCCGCAGCCCGAAGCGCATCACCCTGAAATCGACACCGGCGTACACACCTTAAGCGTGCTGGAACAAGCCGCCCGGCACAAACAGCCACTGACTGTGCGCTGGGCCTGCCTGCTGCACGACTTGGGTAAGGGTGTGACGCCTGTGGATAAGTGGCCGCAGCACATCGCCCATGAACACCTGGGTTTAAAGCTGATCAAGGCCGTCAACGAGCGCTTCAAAGTACCCAAGGACTGCCAGGAATTGGCGCTGCTGGTGGGCCAATATCACACCCATGGCCACCGGGCCCTGGAGCTGAAAGCCTCGACGTTGCTGGAGTTGCTGCAGAGTTTCGACGTTTACCGGCGACCGCAGCGCTTTGAAGAGTTTGTGGTTGCCTGCGAGATGGATGCCCGAGGCCGCAAGGGCCTGGAACTGAGAAGTTATCCACAGGCGGATTACCTGCGCGGCGCGGCACAGGCCGCACGCGAAGTCGCCGTAGCGCCGCTGCTGGAGAAAGGCTTCAAAGGCCCGGAACTGGGGGAGGCACTCAAGCGCGAACGGCACAAGGCATTGAAGGCCTACAAGGAACGGCATTCCCTATAGGAACGCATCCGGCGTCAGTTGCCGGCCCTGCCACTCGAAACCGACAGGCGCCAGCACCTGGTCAATCTGCGCATCGCGCCACAGCTCAGCCAGGGTCTTGCCCACTTCAGGGTGCACACGCTCCGGCGCCATCAACGACAGTGGCCACAGTACAAAGGCGTTCTTGAGGATTTCTGCACGCGGCAGGATCAAACCATCGAAGTTGCCCACCAGGTCGCCATACAGCAACACATCGATATCCAGCGGCAGGCCCTTGCGGTCTGGCGCATAGCGGCCGTTATCGGCCTCGATGAATTTCAACCGGCGATCCAGTTCCATCAATGGCAGGTCGGTATAAGCCGACACCACCAGGTTGAAGAACGGACCGCTCTTGATGCCCACCGGCTGGCTTTCGAACACGGGCGAGCAACGCACATCGGTCAAGAAACTTGCCAGCGCATCAAGGCCGGCACGCAGATGCGACTCGCGCTCAATGTTGCTGCCTAGGCCAAGGTAAACCTGAGTTAGCGGCATCCGCGCTCGATCTCCACACCCACACCCTTGGCAGCCGGCACGGCACCTGGCTTGGTCAACTTGAGGTGCAGCCAGGGAATCTGGAATTCACTCATCAGCACTTCGGCCAGGCGCTCGGCGAACGTCTCGACCAACTGGTACTGGGCTTGTTCGGCAAAGGCCTGGATACGAGCGGATACGCTGGCGTAATCCAGCGCCAAGGTCAGGTCGTCACCCGCGGCGGCCGGGCGGTTGTCCCAGGCGAAGCTCAGGTCCAGGCGCAGGCATTGGCGGATTCCGCGCTCCCAGTCGTAGGCCCCGATCACGGTGTCGACTTCCAGGCCTTCGATAAACACTCTGTCCAAGCACTCTTCTCCGCAGCACGACAAGGGCGCGATGCCCCGTTAGAATCAGGGCGTCCTCGCCCGGAATAGTTAGCATGTTTTGGTCACTGGCGACTTTCGCCTACCTGCTCGGCTCGCTGTCCTTCGCCATTTTGCTCAGCCGCCTGACGGGAAATCCCGATCCGCGAATGAGTGGCTCAGGCAATGCCGGCGCCACCAATATGTTGCGTCTGGCCGGCAAGAAACTCGCCGTACTCACGTTGCTGGGCGACGCGTGCAAAGGCTTGTTGCCCGTGCTGATCGCCAGCCTCGCCGGCCTTACCCTGCAACAACAGGCCTGGATCGGCGTATGCGCCGTCCTCGGCCACCTGTTCCCACTGTACTTCCGTTTTCGCGGCGGCAAAGGCGTCGCCACGGCAGCCGGCATGTTGCTGGGAATTTATCCCCCGGCGGCCTTGCTGGCCCTACTCGGCTGGCTACTGACGTTCTACTTGACCCGCACCAGCTCACTCGCCGCCTTGATCGCGACTCCGCTCACCCTGCCGCTGCTGGCCTGGCAAGAACCGGCGGCGCTGCTGCCGATGAGCGTGCTGACACTGCTGATCGTGTGGCGCCACCGAGGCAATTTACGCGACCTGTTTGCCGGGCGCGAACGGCATTTTTAAATACCTTCGGCGAGCCCGGCTCACGCTTGGGCGTTACAGCGGCGACAACTGCTCCATCGGCCAGCGCGCCTGCACACTGATCGCCAGGCTTTCGTGCTGACCCGCCTGCAAGCGTTGGCAACCGGCATAGGCGATCATCGCACCGTTGTCGGTGCAGAACTCGGGCCGGGCGTAGAACACATCGCCTTTCATGTCACCGAGCATTTTTTCCAGTGAAGTGCGCAAGGCCTTGTTGGCGCTGACACCGCCAGCGATCACCAGGCGCTTCATGCCCGCCTGTTTCAGGGCGCGCTTGCACTTGATGGTCAAAGTCTCCACCACGGCCTGCTGGAACGCCAGTGCGATGTCGCAACGGGCTTGCTCACTGTCGTCCCCGGCGCTGACGCTGTGCTGCCAGGTGTTCAGCGCAGAGGTCTTCAAACCACTGAAACTGAACATCAGGCCAGGGCGATCGCACATCGGGCGCGGGAAGGTGTAGCGGCCGGCAACGCCTTTTTCGGCGAGACGCGCGATTTCCGGGCCACCGGGATAATTGAGGCCCATCATCTTCGCGGTCTTGTCGAATGCCTCGCCCGCGGCGTCGTCCAGTGACTCACCCAACAGGGTGTATTGGCCGATGCCATCCACTTGAACCAGCTGCGTATGGCCCCCTGAAACCAACAAAGCGACGAACGGGAACTCAGGGGGTGTTTTTTCCAGCATCGGCGCCAATAAATGGCCTTCCATATGGTGCACGCCGAGGGCGGGAATGCCCCAGGCGAATGCCAGCGCCTGGGCGCAAGAGGCCCCAACCAGCAGGGCTCCGACCAATCCAGGGCCCGCGGTGTAGGCGATGGCGTCGATCTCTGTCGGCACGCAGCCGGCCTCATCCAGCACCTGGCGGATCAGCGGCAGCATGCGTTTGACGTGATCACGGCTGGCCAGCTCCGGCACCACACCGCCATAGGCACGGTGCAGGTCGATCTGGCTGAACAGCGCATCGGCCAAGAGCCCGCGTTCACTGTCGTAAAGTGCGACACCGGTTTCGTCGCAGGAGGTTTCAAGTCCCAGTACTAGCATGGGTTTTCGCCTTGTAGAGGCTAGATTCGAAGGCGCGCATAATAGTCGCCGCTCCCCCTCCCGACTAGCGGTTTTCGATCAGAGGCTTTGCATTCCGGGCAATGAGGGGTTAACATCCGCAACCCTTAAAAACCGACGACCTCAGCCGCGAATTTTTTGCGACGAGAACGTTGATCCCGGTAATGAAAGAAGGTAGCTCTGGATGCCAGCCGTCAAAGTTAAAGAGAACGAACCCTTCGACGTAGCTCTGCGTCGTTTCAAGCGCTCCTGCGAAAAAGCCGGTGTACTGGCTGAAGTTCGTAGCCGCGAATTTTACGAGAAGCCAACGTCTGAGCGTAAGCGTAAAGCAGCAGCCGCTGTTAAGCGTCACGCCAAGAAAGTTCAGCGCGAACAGCGCCGCGCCGTTCGTCTGTACTAATACACAGACGTTCGTAGCAAGCTTCTGCCAAGCCCGGCCCTCAGCCGGGCTAATGGCATTTGCGGATATCGCTTGATGTTTCACTGTTGACGCCGCACATGCGACTGAAACACCTGCTTCACACGTCAGGACTGGCGCTTCTGCCAGCGGTGCACGTCTCTTCTGACGAGCCTATCAAGGCTACTGACGAGCACACTCATTTTTCAAGCAGGCGATCAACTGTATCGGCTGTGCCCGATAATGCGCTTCCGAGGCCCGCCATTGGCCAAGACCGGATGCCGGGGCAATATTTCCATGCCGAAAACCTGATTGAAATTAACGTCAGCGAATGCGCGGCAGATACACTTCCTGTAAGCCCAAGCGGGCATTTGATGATCGAGCCACACGATGCGTGCGCTTGAATACTTGATGGGCCCTCATTTACACGCAGTGATGACGAGAACGCCATGGCCGGGCTGATTCCCCAGAGCTTTATTGACGACCTTCTGAACCGCACCGACATCGTCGATGTTGTCAGCTCGCGCGTGCAACTGAAAAAAGCTGGCAAGAATTACACCGCCTGCTGCCCGTTCCACAAGGAAAAAACTCCATCGTTCAGCGTCAGTCCCGACAAGCAGTTCTACTACTGCTTTGGTTGCGGCGCCGGCGGTAACGCCCTGGGGTTTCTCATGGACCACGACAACCTGGACTTCCCCCAGGCTATCGAGGACCTGGCGAAAGCGGCGGGCATGGAAGTGCCCCGCGAAGAAAGTGGCCGCCCGCACAAACCGCGACAACCCACCGATTCGCCGCTCTACCCGCTGCTGACCGCTGCTGCCGACTTCTACCGCCAGGCGCTTAAAAGCCACCCACAGCGCAAAGCCGCCGTCGATTACCTCAAGGGCCGTGGCCTCACGGGTGAAATCGCGCGTGACTTCGGCCTCGGTTTCGCCCCGCCCGGTTGGGACAACCTGTACAAGCACCTGAGCAGCGACACCCTCCAGCAAAAAGCCATGATCGATGCCGGCCTGCTGGTGGAAAACGCCGAAACCGGCAAACGCTATGACCGTTTCCGCGACCGCGTGATGTTCCCGATACGGGACAGCCGTGGCCGCATCATCGCCTTTGGTGGCCGGGTGCTGGGGGACGACAAACCCAAGTACTTGAATTCGCCGGAAACCCCGGTGTTCCACAAGGGCCAGGAACTCTACGGCCTGTTTGAAGCACGCAAGAACAACCGCAACCTCGACGAGATCATCGTGGTTGAAGGTTATATGGACGTGATCGCGCTCGCTCAACAGGGCCTGCGCAACGCCGTGGCCACGCTCGGCACCGCCACCAGCGAAGAACACATGAAGCGCCTGTTTCGCGTGGTGCCCAGCGTGCTCTTCTGCTTCGACGGTGACCAAGCCGGCCGCAACGCCGCCTGGCGCGCGCTTGAGGCAACACTGTCGAGCCTGCAGGACGGGCGTCGTGCACGCTTCCTGTTCCTGCCCGAAGGCGAAGACCCGGACACCCTGGTGCGCTCCGAAGGCACCGACGCATTCCGCGCGCGCATCAATCAACACGCACAGCCGCTGGCGGACTATTTCTTCCAGCAACTGACCGAAGAGGCTGACCCGCGCTCCCTCGAAGGCAAGGCCCACATGGCCACCCTCGCGGCACCGCTGATCGACAAAGTCCCCGGCGCCAACCTGAAATCGCTGATGCGCATGCGCCTGCTGGAAATCACCGGCTTGAGCGGCGAGGCCGTCAGCCAGTTGGTGCATAACGCACCGCAAGATGCCCCGCCGGCGTACGACCCAGGCATGGATTACGACGCCATGCCGGACTATTCCGACTTCCACCAACCGCAGGAGGCCTATGCGCCCCAGCAGGAGTGGACACCGAAAAAGCCCGGCGCCGGCGGCAAGAAATGGGACAACAAACCCTGGAGCAAGAACGGCAAGCGTGGCGATCGCGACGAATCCTACGCGCCGAGAACGCCGGTGGCCGTTGAAGCGCCAACGCTTATTGCGCTGCGTACGCTCATCCATCACCCGCAGCTGGCGGGCAAGGTTGAGAGCGCCGACCATTTTGCTAACGCGAGCAATACTTATGCCCAGGTGCTGATCGCCTTGATCGAGGCGGTACAGAAAAATCCCAAGCTAAACTCAATTCAGCTGATGGCACGCTGGCACGGCACCGAACAAGGCCGACTGTTGAAAGCCCTCGCGGAAAAGGAGTGGCTAATTGACGGCGACAACCTTGAACAACAGTTTTTAGACACCATTAATAGGTTATCCGCGGGTCAGCACACACAGACCCTCGATGAGCTCATCAAGCGAGCAAGACAGCCGGATTTATCGGCTGAAGAGAAAATTCAGATAGCAAAACAGATGCGCGACCTCTTAAAACAGAACGTTTGCGCATCAAACCCGACCTCAGCTGGCGTGTGAGGTCATAGCTCGGGTATAATCCTCGGCTTGTTTTTTGCCCGCCAAGACCTTCAGTGGATAGGGTGTTATGTCCGGAAAAGCGCAACAGCAGTCTCGTATCAAAGAGTTGATCGTTCTCGGTCGTGAGCAGGGTTACCTGACTTACGCGGAGGTCAACGACCACCTGCCTGAGGATATTTCAGATCCAGAGCAGGTGGAAGACATCATCCGCATGATTAACGACATGGGGATCAACGTATTCGAAGCTGCGCCAGATAAGGATTCCCTTATGCTGGCGGACGCCGATACCGACGAGGCTGCCGCTGAAGAAGCGGCTGCCGCGCTGGCCGCTGTGGAGACCGATATCGGTCGTACCACCGACCCTGTGCGCATGTATATGCGTGAAATGGGTACCGTCGAGCTGCTGACACGCGAAGGCGAAATCGAAATCGCCAAGCGTATCGAAGAGGGCATCCGTGAAGTGATGGGCGCAATTGCGCACTTCCCTGGCACGGTTGACCATATTCTCTCCGAGTACACCCGAGTCACCACCGAAGGCGGTCGCCTGTCCGACGTGCTGAGTGGCTACATCGACCCGGACGACGGCATCGCGCCGCCTGCCGCCGAAGTGCCGCCGCCTGTCGACCCGAAAGCCGTTAAAGCCGACGACGAAACCGAAGACGACGATGCTGAAGCCAGCAGCGACGACGAAGATGAAGTTGAAAGCGGTCCGGATCCGGTCGTGGCTGCCCAGCGTTTCGGTGCGGTTTCCGATCAGATGGAAATCACCCGCAAGGCGCTGAAGAAGCACGGCCGTTCCAACAAGCTGGCAATCGCCGAGCTGGTTGCCCTGGCTGAGCTGTTCATGCCGATCAAGCTGGTGCCCAAGCAATTCGAAGGCCTGGTCGAGCGTGTCCGCAGCGCCCTTGAGCGCCTGCGTGCACAAGAGCGTGCGATCATGCAGCTCTGTGTCCGTGATGCGCGCATGCCGCGTGCCGACTTCCTGCGCCAGTTCCCGGGCAACGAAGTCGACGAAAGCTGGACCGACGCACTGGCCAAGGGCAAGGCGAAATACGCCGAAGCCATCGGTCGCCTGCAACCGGACATCATTCGTTGCCAGCAAAAGCTGATCGCACTGCAGACCGAGACCGGCCTGACGATCGCCGAGATCAAGGACATCAACCGTCGCATGTCGATCGGTGAGGCCAAGGCCCGCCGCGCGAAGAAAGAGATGGTCGAAGCCAACTTGCGTCTGGTGATCTCCATCGCCAAGAAGTACACCAACCGTGGCCTGCAATTCCTCGATCTGATCCAGGAAGGCAACATCGGTTTGATGAAGGCTGTGGACAAGTTCGAATACCGTCGCGGCTACAAGTTCTCGACTTATGCCACCTGGTGGATCCGTCAGGCGATCACTCGCTCGATCGCCGACCAGGCCCGCACCATCCGTATTCCGGTGCACATGATCGAGACTATCAACAAGCTCAACCGTATTTCCCGGCAGATGTTGCAGGAAATGGGTCGCGAACCGACCCCGGAAGAACTAGGCGAACGCATGGAAATGCCTGAGGATAAAATCCGCAAGGTATTGAAGATCGCCAAAGAGCCGATCTCCATGGAAACCCCGATTGGTGATGACGAAGACTCTCACCTGGGTGACTTCATCGAAGATTCGACCATGCAGTCGCCAATCGATGTCGCCACTGTTGAGAGCCTTAAAGAAGCGACTCGCGACGTACTGTCCGGCCTCACTGCCCGTGAAGCCAAGGTACTGCGCATGCGTTTCGGCATCGACATGAATACCGACCACACCCTTGAGGAAGTCGGTAAGCAGTTTGACGTGACCCGCGAGCGGATCCGTCAGATCGAAGCCAAGGCGCTGCGCAAGTTGCGCCACCCGACGCGAAGCGAGCATCTGCGCTCCTTCCTCGACGAGTGATACCAAAACCCCCGGCCCAGGCCGGGGGTTTTGTTTTCTACAGATAAAACCCCGCGCCAGATCCCTCCCCCAAAAGCCCGTCTACACTCGAAACATTCCCCGTGCCATAACGAGACCGTTATGCCCAGACTGCCGGCTGTGTGTTTGCTGTGGCTGCTGACCTGGACCGCAACGGCTGGCGCGTTGACGTTCAATGATGATGAGCGTGCCTGGCTGGCGGACCATCAGGAGCTGCGGCTGGGGGTGGATGCCTCATGGCCACCTTTTGAATACCGTGATGAAGAGGGCCGCTACCAAGGTTTGGCGGCGGATTACATCCGTTTGATCCAAGACCGCCTAGGCGTGAGGATCAAGCTTATCGAACCGCCCGCCTGGGGTGCTGTTCTGGAGATGGCACGGAACAATCAGCTGGATCTCATATCCAGCATCATGTCGACACCGGAGCGACAGAACTACCTGGCATTCACACGCCCCTACATTGACTTCCCGATGGTCATCCTTGCGCACGAAGGCGGTGCTCGTCCGCGCAATCTCAAGGACCTCTACGGACTGAAAGTTGCGGTGGTCGAGAACTATTCCCCTCACGAACTGCTGCGTACCCACCACCCCGACCTTAATCTGGTGGCATTGCCCAACGTCAGCTCGACCCTGCAAGCACTGGCCACCGGTGAAGTCGACGCCGTGGTCAGCGACTTGGCTTCGACGGTGTGGAACCTGCGCGAGCTCAAGCTCGACGGCTTGTACGTCAGTGGCGAGACGCCTTACCGCTATCAACTGGCGATGGGCGTGCCCCGCAACGACAAAATGCTGGTGGGCATCCTGGACAAAGTGTTTGCCGACCTGAGCCCGGAAGAAACCAACGCCATCCAGCGGCGCTGGGTCGGCAGCTTCACCGACCACCGCAGCTTCTGGGAAGACTTATTGCTGTACGGCCTACCGGCGGTTTTGCTGTTGACCACCGTATTGGCCATCGTGATCCGGATCAATCGCCGGCTCAGTTCGGAAATTGCCCGCCGCGTCGCCCTCGAACAGGAACTGCGCAGCAGCGAATATCACTATCGCGGCCTGGTGGAGAGCCTGTCCGCCATCGCCTGGGAAGCCAGCGTTGCCGATTTCACCTACAGCTATGTGTCACCCCACGCCGAAGACCTGCTGGGGTACCCCCGCGCCCACTGGCTGATTCCAGGTTTCTGGCGCAACATCATTCATCCCGCCGACCGGACCCGCACCGAAGCCTACTGTTACCGAGAAACCCGTGCCAACCGTGACCACAGCGTTGATTACCGCGTGATCACCGCCGATGGCCGCTGCTTATGGGTACGGGACATCGTCAGCCTGATCGAGCACGGCCACCAGCCCGTATTGCGCGGCTTGATGATTGACATCAGCGAGGCCAAGCGCACCGAGGAAGCCTTGCAACTGTCCGAGCAAAAATTTGCCTCGGTGTTCCAGCAATGCCCGGATATGTTGGTGATCGCGCGACTGTCCGATGGCTGCCTGCTGGAGGTGAACAAGGCATTTGAGGACCAGATCGGCCTGGGTGCCGAGTGCGTGATCGGCAGAAGAATCACCGAGTTGGATATCTGGGACATTCAAGGCGTTGGCCCTGACTTGCTGCAGCGGATGCAGACCACCAGCATCCGCAACCTGGAAATGCCCTTCCTGCGCAGCAATGGCCAGGCCTTTACCGGGCTGATTTCTGCCGAGCCGTTTCAACTTGATACCACGCAAGCCATCGTGGTGGTGGTGCGCGACATCACCCAACTCAAGGAAACCCAGCAGCTGCTGCAAACTTCCGAAGAGAAATTTGCCAAGGCCTTCCACGCTTCTCCCGATGGGCTGCTGCTGAGCCGACAACGGGATGGCCTGTTGATTGAAGTGAACGACGGCTTCACTCGAATCACCGGTTTTTCCAGCGCCGCATCGCTCGCCCAATCGACGCTGGACCTGGGCATCTGGGTCGATCTCAATGAACGCAAACACCTGCTGGAAACGATGCAGCGCGATGGCTTTGTGCGTGACTACATCTGCCATATACGGCGCAGCGACGGGCAGATTCGGCTCTGTGAAGTGTCCAGCCGCCCAATGAGCATTGGCAATGAGGAATGCATGCTGACCATCGCGCGGGACATTACCGAACGCCAGTTGATGCAGGAAAAACTGCAACAGGCTGCCACGGTGTTCGAGAGTACGGCCGAAGGCGTCTTGATCACCGATATCCGCCAGAACATCAGCGCAGTCAACCGCGCCTTCACCGAGATCACCGGCTACAGCGAGGCCGAAGCCCTCGGCCAAACACCCCGTCTGCTTGCCTCCGGCCTGCATGACAGCGCCTTTTATGCCGCCATGTGGCATCAACTGGCCGCACGGGGCCACTGGCAGGGTGAGATCTCCAATCGGCGCAAGAGCGGTGAGCTGTTCCCCAGTTGGCTGACCATCAGCGCCGTGCGCGACCGCGACGAGGTGATCACCCACTTCGTCGCCGTGTTTGCCGACATATCCAGCCTCAAGCTGGCCCAGGCCCGCCTCGACTACCAGGCGCACCACGACCCGCTGACCGGCCTGCCCAACCGCACGCTGTTTGAAAGTCGGCTGCAGGCCGCCCTCAACGGACACCAGGAAACCGGCAAGCAAGGCGCCGTACTGTTTCTGGACCTGGACCGTTTCAAGCACATCAACGACAGCCTCGGCCATCCGATAGGCGACTTGCTGCTCAAGGGCATCGCCGTGCGCCTCAAGGAGCAACTGCGTGACATTGACACCGTTGCGCGCCTGGGCGGTGACGAATTCATCATCCTGCTCCCCGGCCTGCAGCACGCCAACGACGCCGAGTACCTGGCCAATAAACTGCTGGCCTGCTTCATCCCCCCCTTCCAGGCGGGCGAACACGAGTTCTTTATCAGCGCCAGCATTGGCACCAGCCTGTACCCCCAGGACGGCACGGATGTCGCCACGCTGGTCAAGAACGCCGATGCCGCGATGTATCGCTCCAAGGCCAAGGGCCGTAACCGGGTCGAAAGCTACACCAGCGATCTCACCGCGCAAGCCAACGAACGCCTGGCACTCGAACACGAATTGCGCCGCGCCATCGAGCGCGATGAACTGAGCCTGTACTACCAGCCCAAACTCAGCCTGGCCACCCAGGAACTGATCGGTGCTGAAGCGCTGATCCGCTGGCGCCACCCCACCTTTGGCGACGTGCCGCCCGAACACTTCATCGCCCTGGCCGAAGAAAACGGCATGATCCTGCAGATCGGCGACTGGGTACTCGAACAAGCCTGCCGACAACTGCATGCCTGGCAAGGCACCTTCGACGACTTCGGCCCGCTGTCGGTCAACCTGGCGGGTGCCCAATTGCGCCATCCCGGCTTGCTGGATCGCATCGAACAACTGCTGCGCGACTACCGGCTCGACCCAGGCCGCCTGCAACTGGAGATCACCGAAAACTTCATCATGAGCCAGGCCGAAGAAGCGTTGCAGGTCCTGCACCAACTCAAGGATTTGGGCGTACAGCTCGCCATTGACGACTTTGGCACCGGTTATTCGTCCTTGAGCTACCTCAAGCGCCTGCCGCTGGACTTCCTGAAAATCGACCAATCCTTCGTCCGCGGCCTGCCCGACGACCCCCACGACGCCGCCATCGTGCGCGCCATCATCGCCCTGGGCCATAGCATGCAATTCACCATCATCGCCGAAGGCGTGGAGAACACCGCGCAACAGGCTTTCCTGGCTGCCGAAGGCTGCGAACAGATGCAAGGCTACATCGTCAGCCTGCCGCTACCGCCCGAGCTTTTTGCCGCGACGTTTCTTCGTATGAGCATTGAGGATTTTTCGGATGGCACAGCGGGGAAACCATCGTTATAATCCGCGACCTGTTAAGGGCCTATAGCTCAGTTGGTCAGAGCAGAGGACTCATAATCCTTTGGTCCACGGTTCAAGTCCGTGTGGGCCCACCAACTCCAAAGCCGCGCATTGCGCGGCTTTCGCGTTCTTGGCGGAACCATCGCGGCTACCTTCGACGATTCGAGCTTGGAATCGGGATGAACTCGCCTACTGTCAGAGTTGACAGTATTGCGTCAAAAAACGGATTAAACGCATGCGGTGTGCACGCGTTCAGGGATGGCTCGTTGCGGCCTCTTCGACTCGCCGGCAGAATTGCGGATAGAACGCCTGGGCGTTCATGCCCCGGCAAGCGTCGTTGATCTGCGCCAGGGCGGCCGGGCTGAATGACAGGCTGCGCGGCGTGCTGGCGAAGTTGAAGTAACCATCCTGCTGGGTCTTGACGGCATCGACCCCCGGCATGTCGTACACCAATCCCACATCATCATCGGCGAGCATTCGCGCTCTGACGGTCACTTGGGTGTACGCCTTTCCTCCTGGCGCGCCGTTCAGCGCCGCCAGTGCGTGGCCGACGGTACGCAGCATGTCCGGGGCCCAATCGTCGACCTCCTCGGCGGGCGTGGCTGGACGGTAGAAAACGGTCAGAGCTTGCTGGTCTCGCGTGACCTGCGTCAGGGCCGGGTCATAACGCTTGATGCGGTGCTCGATGGTCAGCCAGGTCTTTTGCGCGTCGCTGGCGTCGTCGGCAAGTTCCGGGTTCAACGGGCCACGCTGGCACTCGCTGACGCCGAAAACTATGAGCATGCCCGTCAGAATGACCGCGAGGGCGCCTCCACCGATTTGTACGTTCATGGCGTTACTCTGCTGAAAGGAAGCTGCACTGTATTCGATAGCAGTATTGCTGTACGGGGGAGAAGCCTATTTCTCGCTCTGATACCCAGGCTTACATAGGCTACGCGAAACGCTAATAGCCTTTTAGTATCACGCACAAAACTCATAATATTTTCGTCCTCGGTTCAAGTCCGTGCGGGCCCACCAAACAAGAAAGCCGCGCATTGCGCGGCTTTTGTGTGTCTGGAAGTCTGTAACATGCTCCCTATCACCGCCAAACCGGAGCTCGCCTTGCCCGCCCTAGACGAAATCGACCGCCAACTCATCGCCGCCCTGCAGCTCAACGCCCGCGAAAGCGTGGCCATGCTTGCCCGGCAACTAGGCATCGCGCGCACCACCGTAACCTCACGCTTGGCGCGCCTGGAGAAAACCCAGGTCATCACCGGTTACGGCGTGCGTCTCGGCAAGCGCGTGGTGGATGGCGGTTTGCAGGCGTACGTCGGCATCACTGTGCAGGCGCGCTCGGGCAAGGAAGTGCTGCGTCGGCTCAGCGCCATGGCGCAGGTACAGCAGTTGTGCGCGGTCAGTGGCGAGTTTGACTACGTTGCCTGGCTGCGCACGGATTCGCCGGAACAGCTCGACCAATTGCTCGACCAGATCGGCAGCGTGGACGGTGTGGAAAAAACCACCACGTCGATCATCCTCAGCAACAAATTGGATCGTGGACAATCAATCTGACCAGGCATCTCGTCGTTATGACTGAAATCAATTCAATCCGACGACACATTGCGTCTTAATAACGAACGCTACGCTCCCTAAACTGGCTGCCATCTTTTCCTATACTCAGCGGGTCACGTCCGCCCAGTCGCCAGTAAGGTCAGCCATGAGCATTCCGTCCAGCACCCTCGCCAAGCCCCATCGCCACCCGGTCGACGGTCAGAAGCCCATCACCATCTTCGGCCCGGATTTCCCGTTCGCCTTTGATGACTGGATCGAGCACCCTGCTGGCCTGGGCAGCATTCCTGCCGCCAACCATGGTGCGGAAGTGGCGATTGTCGGCGCGGGGATCGCGGGCCTGGTGGCCGCTTACGAGTTGATGAAGCTGGGCCTCAAGCCGGTGGTGTATGAAGCCTCGAAAATGGGCGGCCGCCTGCGCTCCCAGGCGTTTGAAGGCGCCGAAGGCATCATCGCCGAGTTGGGCGGGATGCGTTTCCCGGTGTCGTCCACCGCGTTCTATCACTACGTGGACAAGCTGGGCCTGGAAACCAAACCGTTTCCCAACCCGCTGACTCCGGCGTCGGGCAGCACGGTGATCGACCTCGAAGGCCAGACTCACTACGCACAGAAACTCTCCGACTTGCCCGCACTGTTCCAGGAAGTGGCTGACGCCTGGGCCGATGCGCTGGAAGCCGGCTCGCAGTTCGCCGATATCCAGCAAGCCATCCGCGACCGTGACGTGCCGCGCCTCAAAGCGCTGTGGAACACGCTGGTGCCGCTGTGGGACGACCGCACCTTCTATGACTTCGTCGCCACTTCGAAGGCCTTCGCCAAATTGTCATTTCATCACCGCGAGGTGTTTGGCCAGGTGGGTTTCGGCACCGGAGGCTGGGACTCGGACTTCCCTAACTCGATGCTGGAAATCTTTCGCGTGGTGATGACCAACTGCGACGACCACCAGCACTTGATCGTCGGCGGCGTTGCCCAGGTCCCCATGGGTATCTGGCGCCATGTCCCGGAGCGCTGCGCCCACTGGCCGGCCGGTACCAGCCTCAGTTCGCTGCACCGCGGCGCGCCACGGGCCGGGGTGAAACGCATCGCCCACGCCGCCGATGGCCGTTTTGCAGTGACCGACACCTATGGCGACACCCGCGAATACGCCGCCGTGCTGACCACCTGCCAGAGCTGGCTGCTGACCACCCAGATCGAATGCGACGAAACCCTGTTCTCGCAGAAGATGTGGATGGCCCTGGACCGCACCCGCTACATGCAATCGTCAAAAACCTTTGTGATGGTCGATCGTCCGTTCTGGAAAGACAAAGACCCGGAAACCGGCCGCGACCTGATGAGCATGACCCTCACCGATCGCCTCACCCGTGGTACCTACCTGTTCGAAAACGGAAAGTACGACAACGGTGACGACAAACCAGGCGTGATCTGCCTGTCGTACTCGTGGATGAGCGACGCGCTGAAAATGCTGCCGCAGCCCATCGATAAACGCGTGAAGCTGGCCCTCGACGCACTGAACAAGATCTACCCGAAAGTCGATATCAAGGCGCGCATCATCGGCGACCCGATCACGGTGTCGTGGGAAGCCGACCCGCATTTCCTCGGCGCCTTCAAGGGCGCCCTGCCCGGCCATTATCGCTACAACCAGCGTATGTATGCGCATTTCATGCAGAAGGACATGCCCGCCGAACAGCGTGGGATTTTTATCGCCGGTGACGACGTCTCCTGGACGCCGGCATGGGTCGAAGGCGCGGTGCAAACCTCGCTGAACGCGGTGTGGGGCATCATGAATCACTTCGGCGGCAGCACTCACCCCGAGAACCCGGGGCCGGGCGATGTATTCGATGAAATCGGGCCGATCGCCCTGCCTGAATAAGGAGCCAAGCCATGCGTGTCGCCCTCTACCAATGCCCGCCCCTGCCGCTGGATGTTGCCGCCAACCTCAAGCGCCTGCATCAGCTGGCGCATGAGGCCTCCGGTGCCGATCTGCTGGTGCTGCCGGAGATGTTTCTCAGCGGCTACAACATCGGTGCCGAAGCCGTCGGGGCCCTGGCCGAGGCGCAGGATGGGCCGTCGGCACAGGCGATTGCCGAACTGGCCAAAAGCGCCGGGCTGGCGATCCTGTACGGCTACCCGGAACGGGCCGAAGACGGCCAAATCTACAACGCCGTGCAGTTGATCGACGCCCACGGCCAACGCCGGTGCAACTACCGCAAGACGCACCTGTTTGGTGATTTGGACCGTTCGATGTTCAGTGCCGGCGACGATGATTTCCCGCTGGTGGAACTCAACGGTTGGAGGCTCGGTTTTCTGATCTGCTACGACCTGGAGTTTCCGGAAAACACTCGGCGCCTGGCCCTGGCAGGTGCCGAACTGATCCTGGTGCCCACCGCCAATATGGTGCCGTTCGACTTTGTCGCCGATGTCACCGTGCGGGCGCGGGCTTTTGAAAACCAGTGTTATGTGGCCTATGCCAATTACTGCGGGCACGAAGGCGATATCCGGTACTGCGGGCAAAGCAGCATCGCCGCACCGAATGGCCAGCGCATTGCCCAGGCGGGCCTGGATGAAGCCTTGATCGTCGGCACGCTGGAGCGGCAATCGATCCTTGATGCGCGCGCCGCCAACCACTACCTGCAAGACCGGCGCCCCGAGCTGTACGGCGCGCTGCACAAGCCCTGATCCGGCGGGTTTGTTAGCATAGGCGGTTCCTACGTTATGGAAGTGCCCATGCCTGCGCCGGCCCCGCTTCATCCTCTCCACCTGACCCTGGCCAATGGCTTGCGGGTTACCTTGCGTCATGCACCGCGCTTGAAGCGTTGCGCCGCCGTCCTGCGGGTAGCCGCCGGCAGCCATGACGTGCCAGTGGCGTGGCCGGGATTGGCGCATTTTCTGGAACACCTGTTGTTTCTCGGTACCCGGCGTTTTCCCACGAATGAAGGGCTGATGGCCTATGTGCAACGTCATGGAGGCCTGGTCAATGCCAGCACTCGTGAGCGCACCACCGAGTTCTTCTTCGAGTTGCCAGTTGCAACGTTTAGCGGTGGGCTGGAGCGTTTGGCGGACATGCTGACTCATCCGCGCCTGGCCCTGGAAGACCAACTGCGCGAACGCGAAGTGCTGCACGCGGAATTTATCGCCTGGTCCCAGGATACCCAGGCGCAGCAGCAGGTCGCGTTGCTGCAAGGCCTGGCGGCGGATCATCCGCTGCGAGGGTTTCATGCGGGTAACCGCGATAGCCTGCCGGTGGAGCGTGAGGCATTTCAGCAGGCGTTGCGTGACTTCCATATGCACTTCTACCAGAGCGGGCAGATGACATTGAGCCTGGCCGGCCCGCAGTCGCTGCAAGCATTGGAAAACCTGGCGCAGCAGTTCAGCGAACACCTCACCTCAGGGCCTCTACACCCCCAATCCGCGCCCATGGCATTGATGCAGGGCCAAGCGCGCAGCTATCAGCACATCGCCGATAACCACCTGCACCACGTCATTACAGGTGATGCGCCCCGTGAAGCACTGGACTTTCTCTGCACCTGGCTTAACGCCTCGGCACCCGGCGGGTTGCTGGCTGAACTGAAAGCGCGACAACTGGCGAGCGCGTTGCAGGCGTCGGTGCTTTATCACTTCGCCGGGCAAGCGGTGCTGGATATCGACTTTACGCTCAGTACCCAAGATGAAGCGGTTACGCAGGTCGAAGCGTTGCTGCACGACTGGCTGAGCTTTTTCGCACACAGCGATTGGACGTCACTGCGCGAAGAATTTGCGCGGCTGGCTGCTCGCCAGCAACAGATCCAGGGCGCCCTGGCGTTGGCCAGGCATGACTGCCAAGACCTTTCGGAACAGGATGTCGTCGCTCTCAAGACACTGCTGGTTTCGCTGCGCCTGCCGCCCTCTGAGCAGCGCTGGCAACTGCCGCCGAACAACCCGTTCCTGCGCTCACCGGCCAGGGACGAGCGCGCTGGCTTGATTCGTGGCCAGACCAGCGCCCATCGGGGCTTGCGCACCTTTGCCCAGGATCGCTCCCGTGGGCGCAGGGAGATGTCAGCGTTGACCTTCAGTCCGGCATTGGCGGACGACAGTGATGAAGCGGCGCTGTATCTGCAATGGCGCGCGGCGCCTTCCGGCCTGGAAACCACAGTGCAGTCGCTGCGCGAAAATGCCCGCCAGGCGGGTGTCGAATTGTCCTTCGAAAGCCTGGGTAACGACTCGCTGGTAAGAATGATCGGGCTGCAGGAACCCATGCCCGCCGTGCTGGATGCCTTGGTGCAAAGCCTGAACCAACCCCAAGAGGTTCAATTTGCCAAGCCCGCCACGATCGCCATTCGAGCATTGCTAAAGGCACTGCCCGCTTGCTGCGGCACCATCGATCCGCAACCTGCTGCCAGGGGCACCGCCCGCTGGCAAGGCTTGGGGGTGGGGTTTTCGGCCGCGCATGAAGCCGCAATCAAAACGGCAGCGGCCCGTTTGCCTGGACAGTCTGCGAAGCTCAATCAACCACTCCCCTCCCTCAGCGGCCAACGCGTATGGCATGAGGTGAAAACCGATTCTAACGAAGCCGCACTGCTGCTGTTTTGCCCAACGCCAAGCCCGGCCCTGGCCGATGAAGCGGCATGGCGATTGCTCGGCCACCTGCTTCAGGCACCGTTCTACCAGCGCCTGCGTGTAGAACTGCAAATCGGCTACGCAGTATTCAGCGGCATCCGACAGATAAACGGCCAGACCGGCCTGCTATTCGGCGTGCAATCGCCCAGTGTGTCCCTGGAAGGAATCACTGATCACTTGCAACACTTCCTCAAGCAACTGCCGGCGTTGATCGAATGCAGCGACGACCTGGGCAACCAGACCCTGGCGCAGCAGTTCTCAGCGCAGACGCTGCCCACCGCCCAAGCCGCCGAATGGTTGTGGCACGCCCATCTGGCAGGCCATCCGTCGGACTATCTGGCGCATCTTCAATCCCGGATCCAAACCTGTACACCGCAAGCCCTGCAGACGGCCGCCGAACAACTGAACGACGCCGCAGGCGGCTGGCGCTGCGTGGCCAACGGCCCGCGCGTCTCGGTTGATTGGCAAGCGGGCGATTGATCATTGCCGCCCCTGCAATAGGCTTTTTCCACCGAGACAGCGCTAACTTGAAAAGAATTGCGTAACATTCCCACGCACACATCTGAACATCTCCGACTGGAGGTGGACTATATGTATTACTTGGTAGTAAACGTCCCATCCCTTCGTAGGAGTAAGAATATGACCTGGTCCAAACCTGCTTACACTGATCTGCGCATCGGTTTCGAAGTCACCATGTACTTCGCCAGCCGTTAATCCGCTGGGTAATACAACGCCTCGGTTCGCCCGGGGCGTTTTTGTTTTGAGCTTGATGGAGCGACCATGTTTGTCCAGATTCTAGGTTCCGCCGCCGGCGGTGGTTTCCCGCAGTGGAACTGCAACTGCGTGAACTGCGCAGGTTTCCGAGACGGTAGCCTGCGGGCCCAAGCGCGTACCCAATCGTCCATCGCGATCTCCGACGATGGTGTGAACTGGGTGTTGTGCAATGCCTCGCCGGATATCCGTGCGCAGCTTCAAGGCTTCGCCCCGATGCAACCCGGCCGCACCCTGCGCGATACCGGCATCAGCGCGATCATCCTGATGGACAGCCAGATCGACCACACCACCGGCCTGTTGAGCCTGCGCGAAGGTTGCCCGCACCAGGTCTGGTGCACCGACATGGTCCATGAAGACCTGAGCACCGGCTTCCCGCTGTTCACCATGCTCACCCACTGGAATGGCGGCCTGGCCTGGAACCGTATCGAGCTGGACGCCCGCTTCACCATCCCGGCCTGCCCCAACCTGCGTTTCACGCCACTGCCATTGCGCAGCGCAGCGCCCCCCTACTCGCCGCACCGCTTCGACCCGCACCCAGGCGATAACATCGGCCTGATCGTCGAAGACCTGCGCACCGGCGGAAAATTGTTCTACGCCCCAGGCCTGGGCAAGGTCGACGCGCCGTTGCTCGACATCATGGCCGGCAGCGACTGTCTGCTCGTGGACGGCACGATGTGGGACGACGACGAAATGCAACGCCGCGGCGTCGGCACCCGTACCGGCCGTGAAATGGGGCACCTGGCACAGAACGGCCCCGGCGGCATGCTCGAAGTGCTTGAGCAATTGCCCCGGCAGCGCAAGGTGCTTATCCACATCAACAACACCAACCCGATCCTCGATGAAGACTCCCCCGAGCGCGCGGAGCTGGTGCGGCGCAATGTCGAAGTGGCTTACGACGGCATGAGCATTGAATTGTAGGAGCAGACCCCATGACTGACACACCGCTGACGCCCGCCGAGTTCGAACACGCTTTGCGGGCCAAGGGCGCCTTCTACCATATTCATCACCCCTACCATGTGGCGATGTATGAAGGCCGCGCGACCCGCGAGCAGATCCAGGGCTGGGTCGCCAACCGCTTTTACTATCAGGTGAATATTCCCCTGAAAGACGCCGCGATCCTGGCCAACTGCCCGGACCGTGAGATCCGCCGCGAGTGGATCCAGCGCCTGCTCGACCACGACGGCGCTCCCGGTGAAGACGGTGGCATCGAAGCCTGGCTGCGCCTGGGCCAAGCCGTGGGCCTCGACCCGGACCAACTGCGCTCCCAGGAACTGGTATTGCCCGGTGTGAGATTTGCGGTGGATGCCTACGTCAACTTCGCCCGTCGCGCCCGTTGGCAGGAAGCGGCCAGCAGTTCGCTGACTGAACTGTTCGCGCCGCAGATCCACCAGTCGCGCCTCGACAGCTGGCCGCAGCATTACCCCTGGATCGACCCGGCCGGCTATGAGTATTTCCGCACCCGTCTGGGCCAGGCCCGTCGCGATGTGGAGCACGGGTTGGCGATCACCCTGCAGCATTACACCACCCGCGAAGGCCAGGAACGCATGCTGGAAATTCTCCAGTTCAAACTGGACATCCTGTGGAGCATGCTCGATGCCATGAGCATGGCCTACGAACTCAAACGCCCGCCGTATCACAGCGTGACCGAGCAACGGGTTTGGCATAAAGGGATCACCCTATGAGCTTTGATCGCAGCAAAAAACCGACCTGGCGCCAGGGCTATCGCTACCAGTACGAGCCCGCGCAAAAGGGCCATGTATTGCTCTATCCCGAAGGCATGATCAAGCTCAACGACAGCGCCGCGCTGATCGGTGGCTTGATTGATGGCGAGCGCGACGTGGCGGCGATCATCGCCGAGCTGGATAAACAATTCCCCGGCGTGCCTGAGCTTGGTGATGACATCGAGCAATTCATGGAGGTCGCCCGTGCTGAGCACTGGATCACCCTTGCCTGACAAACCAGCAATTGGCCTGCCGTTGTGGCTGCTGGCCGAGCTGACTTATCGCTGCCCGTTGCAGTGCCCGTATTGCTCCAACCCCCTGGATTTTGCCGAGCAGGGCAAGGAGTTGAGTACCGAGCAATGGATCAAGGTATTTCGTGAAGCGCGGGAAATGGGTGCGGCGCAATTGGGTTTTTCCGGCGGTGAGCCGCTGGTGCGCCAAGACCTCGCCGAGCTGATCGCTGAGGCGCGCAAGCTGGGCTTCTACACCAACTTGATTACCTCCGGCATCGGCTTGACCGAGCAGAAGATCAGTGACTTCAAAAAGGCCGGCCTGGACCATATCCAGATCAGCTTCCAGGCCAGCGACGAACAGGTGAACAACCTGCTGGCCGGCTCGAAAAAAGCCTTCGCGCAAAAGCTCGAAATGGCCCGCGCGGTGAAGGCCCACGGCTACCCGATGGTGCTGAACTTCGTCACCCATCGGCACAACATCGACAAGATCGACCGCATCATCGAGCTGTGTATCGCGCTTGAGGCGGATTTTGTCGAACTCGCCACCTGCCAGTTCTATGGCTGGGCGCAGCTCAACCGCGTGGGTTTGTTGCCGACCCGCGAACAGCTGGTGCGCGCCGAACGCATCACCAACGAATACCGCGCCAAACTGGAAGCCGAAGGTCACCCGTGCAAGCTGATCTTTGTCACGCCGGATTACTACGAAGAGCGCCCGAAAGCCTGCATGAACGGGTGGGGCAGCATTTTTCTGACCGTGACGCCCGACGGCACCGCCCTGCCCTGCCACGGCGCCCGACAGATGCCGGTGCAATTTCCCAACGTGCGCGACTACAGCATGCAGCACATCTGGTACGACTCGTTCGGCTTCAACCGCTTTCGCGGCTACGACTGGATGCCCGAGCCGTGCCGGTCATGTGACGAAAAGGAAAAGGACTTCGGCGGCTGTCGGTGCCAGGCTTTCATGCTCACAGGGGATGCGAGCAATGCCGACCCGGTGTGCAGCAAGTCCGAGCAGCACGGCATCATCCTGCAAGCGCGCGAAGAGGCCGAACACGCCACCCAGACCATCGAGCAGTTGGCCTTTCGCAACGAGCGCAACTCACGGCTCATCGCAAAAGGCTGACGGCCTCAGCGCTTGGCGATGATGTACACCGCGTGGATGATGCCCGGAAAGTAGCCACACAACGTCAGCAGGATGTTCAGCCAGAACGCGCCGCCGAAGCCCACTTGCAGGAACACACCCAATGGCGGCAGCAGAATGGCGATGATGATACGAATGAAATCCATGGGTCAGCTCCAGAAAAATCGGCTCGTGTGAGCCGTGTAGCTAATCGACCTTGGGCGTTCGTGAGGGTTCAGTGGGCTCTGGCGTTGGGCTATCTTCAGGCCAGAATTTCCAACCCGTGTTTTTGTACGATGCTCAGCAGCTTGAGCGCCATGCCACTGGGCTGTTTCTCGCCGGACTCCCACTTTTTCACTGTGGAAGCGCTGGTGTTCAGGTAGCGGGCGAAAACAGGTTGGCTCACATGGCTGCTTTCACGAAGCTGCTTGATTTGTTCGGCCGGGATTTGCTCAGGGACGGCGGATAAGCACGCCTCGTCATATTCACGAAGCGTGGTTTTGCTAATGGCGCCGATGGCATAAAGCGCTACGGCGGATTTGTGTATCGACTCCAACGCTTCGCTTTCATATTTTTTGATCATGATGTATCTCCACAAACTCCCTGAGATCCAGAAGTTGCTGGACCTGTGCTTCGTTTAAACCTTCATAAGTCTTTGCCATTGCTCGAAACCATATCAAATCCTTTTGACTGATATTGCTTTGATCCTGCTTAGCGAACAAAAACTGATAAACCCAGTAATGCCTGCCCTTGGCCAGAATGATAGAGCGATGTCTATTCTGATTTAGGCGCTTTTTCCACACTCCACCTCCCAGACTATCCGCTTGCCCCTTAAGTAACTGACCAAATGCCTCGCTCAACGCTGAATCACAAATCCAAGCCTTACGGGCCGCATCAGCAAAAAGCTCTGCACCCCATCGGCAGTCCTTACCGACACCCGCTAAAGAGCCATTGTTTTCACAAGTGCTCAATCAACATTTCCAATCCAAAAATTACGCGCACAAAAAAACGCCCCCAGCCGAAAAAATCAGGCTGGAGGCGCCGCGTAGGCCGCGAGACGGTTGAGTAAACTGGGGTTTAAACGGCAATGCCCTTGCGGCATTGCAACTGCGCGGTGCGCACGCGCGCGAAGGCGCGGGCCAGGCGCAGAAGCATTTCGTCGATGTTGCTTTTGCTTACCGTGAGGGCCGGCGTGAAGCGCAGGCAGTTCGCTTGCGGGGCGTTAATGATCAAGCCTTCATGGAAGGCAGCTTTTACGACAGCCTCCGCAGAATCATCCAACAGCGTCAGCCCCCACATCAGGCCATGGCCGCGTAGTGGGCCGTGTTCATAGCGATAGGCCAGACGGGCAAGGCCCTCGCCAAGGTAGAAACCGGCGTCACGCACCTGCTCCAGAAAGCCGTTTTCCAACACCGTATCAAGCACGGCCACCCCGGCCGACGCCATCAGCGCATTGCCATGATGGGTGCCTTCCAACTCGCCCACTTCAAAGCAACAGGCTTTGCCGCGTGCCAGCAACGCCGCGAGGGGGACGCCGCCGCCCAGGCCTTTGCCGAGGGTGATGATGTCGGCGCGTACGCCGTATTGCTGTTCGACGAGCAGGCTGCCGCAACGGCCGATACCCGTTTGTACCTCGTCGAGGATCAGCAGGATCCCCAGTTCCCGGCACAAACGCTCGACGCCTTTGAGATAGTGCTCCGTCGCGGGAATCACGCCGGCTTCGCCCTGGATCGGCTCGAGCATGATGGCGACGGTCTGCGCATCGACGGCAGCATGCAGGGCTGCCAGGTCGTTGAACGGTACATGGCTGAAGCCCGGCAACTGCGGTTCAAACCGGTTGGCGACAGCGCCGGCCGAGGCGGCCAATGCTGCAAAGCTGCGGCCGTGGCAACCACCGCTCGCGCTGATGATGCGGTAGGCGCCGCCACGGTGCAGTTGGCCCCATTTGCGCGCCAGCTTGATCGCCGCTTCGCAGGCTTGCGCGCCACTGTTGAGCAGGTACGCCTGGTCGCTGCCGGTGCGATGGCACAGGCGCTCGATGAGGTTGAGCTGGGTGCGGTTATGCAGACCGTTGCCTGGGTTGATCAGCGCCTGGGCCTGGTCGGCCAACGCTTCGATCAGCACCTTCGGGCTGTGGCCGAGGCTGTTGGCGGCACCGCCCTGGCTGAAGTCCAGGTAGGCGCGCTCGTCACTGTCCCACAACCATGAACCCTGGCCCCGCACAAAGACTTGAGGCGGACGGGCCACCGTGGGCATCAAGGATTCGCTGCAAAGCCTGCCGCCTGCGGCATCCAGGACCAGATCGTCCAGGCTCGGTGCAGGGCGACGCCTAGTGAACAGGTTCACAGGCCACGCTCGCTGGCAACCATACCTTGGTCGGTATCCGTCCTGTAAGCAGTCTGAGGATTGTTTGCCTTGCCTATGTAAACGCTTTCAACATGCATGCTGTTCATTGCCCGATCCGGCCCTGTAAGCCCTGCGAATAGGCGCTAGACTAGGCGTCTCGGGGGCCAGCGGCCATTTCGATTTTCCAGCATTTTCGATAAGTAAGCGTTATGGATTTCAAGCAACTGCGTTATTTCGTCGCGGTGTATGAAGAAGGCCATGTCGGCCGTGCCGCGGAGCGTCTGTCGATCTCCCAGCCGGCCCTGTCCCAGCAGATTCGCCAGTTGGAACAGAACCTGGATGTGAGCCTGTTCGAGCGCAGCAGCAAGCGCCTGTTGCCGACGCTGGCTGCTCACACTTTGTACAACCATGCGCTGCCGTTGATCGACGGGATGCAACAGGCCGTCGAAGCGTTGCGTAACTTCAAAGGCCAGGCGATGCGCACCCTGGCCATCGGCGTGCTGCAAACCGTGCACACCAGCCTGGTGCCGCAGATGCTCGAGCGCGTGCGCAAAGCCCAGCCGCACCTGGTGGTGCAGATCTACGAATTGACCGGGATTGAGATCGAGCGGCGCTTGCTCAACGGTTCGCTGGACATCGGTATCAGCTACCTGCCACCACGCCAGCCAGGGCTGCACGGCGTGTTGTTGTACGAAGATGAACTGAAGGTCGTCATCCCCGAGGACCATCCTCTGCGCGAATTCAAGAAAGTCTCGCTGAAACAGGCGGCAGAGCTGCCGATGCTGCTGTTGGGCGAAGAATTCCAGGTGCGGCAGATCTGGCAGGCCCAGTTGGCCAACCTTGGCCGCCGCCCGCAAGTGCAGGCGGAGCTCAACACCATGGTGGGGATTCTCGACAGCCTGCCTCATACGAAGCTGGCAACAGTGTTGCCGGGGCGCTCCCAGGACGAACACAACAGCCAGTCGCTATTGTGGAAACCCTTGAGTGAACCCAGGGTGCCATTGAAAGTGGGCTTGGTGTGCCGCGATGTGCAGCGCCAGCAGGCGACAGTGGCATTGTTGCGCACCTTGCTGGAAGACGTGATGAACGCCCCGCACGCGCCCGCCTGACTTTTTCGCAGGCAAAAGAAAACCCCGCCGAAGCGGGGCTTTGCAGACTGTTTCCCTGACATCCATTTCACTCCGCCTTCCTGGCAGAATCCTACGTGTCCGTGTTGTTGCTTTGCGCTTCCTGCGCGACGTCCATGTGAAGTAGATTATCCGTGGATCCAATCTGGCGATAGAGGACGAATAGCAGCACGTCATGTAAGAGAATGCTTACACGCCCTCCAACGCCTTAGAACAGGGCTTCATCCAGTAAAAACAAAGATTCGCTACCGGCTTTTACCGACGCACTCAGCGATTGGATGCGTGGCAACAGGCGCGCGAAGTAGAAGCGTGCGGTGCCCAGTTTGCTGGCGTAGAAGCCTTCTTCTGCTTCCTTGCCCAACGCCGCCTTGGCCATACGCGCCCACATGTACGCATAGGCCATGTAGCCAAAGGCGTGCAAATACTCAACCGACGCCGCGCCGATTTCATTCGGGTTGGTCTTGGCGCGATCCAGTACCCAGGCGGTCAATTCGTCCAGGTTGTCCACTGCCGCACCCAGCGGTTTGGTGAATTCAGCCAGCTCGGCACCCGCCGAAGCGATGAACGCGCGGATTTCGTCGGCGAACAAGGTGTAGAACGCACCGCCGCTGCCAACGATCTTGCGCCCCATGAGATCCAGCGCCTGGATACCATTGGTGCCTTCGTAGATCTGGGTAATGCGCACGTCGCGCACCAGTTGCTCCTGGCCCCATTCACGAATGTAGCCATGGCCGCCGAAGACTTGCTGGCCCAACACCGTGGTTTCCAGGCCCAGGTCGCTGAGGAACGCCTTGGCCACCGGGGTCAACAGCGCCACCAGGTTGTCCGCGCGCTCGCGCGCCACGGCATCGTCGCTGAACTTGGCGATGTCCAGTTGCGTCGCCACGTAGGTGGAGAACGCACGCCCCCCTTCATTCGCCGCCTTCATGGTCAGCAGCATGCGACGCACGTCCGGGTGCACGATGATCGGGTCGGCTACCTTGTCCTTGGCCTGGGCGCCGGTCGGCGAACGGCTTTGCAAGCGATCGCGCGCGTATTCGATCGCGTTCTGGTAAGAACGCTCACCGGAAGCGAGGCCCTGGATACCGACACCCAGGCGCTCGTAATTCATCATGGTGAACATTGCCGCCAGACCACGGTTCGGCTCGCCTACCAGGTAACCCACGGCTGCGTCGAAGTTCATCACACAGGTCGCCGATGCCTGGATCCCCATCTTGTGTTCGATGGACCCGCAGCTCACCGCGTTACGCGCGCCCAGGCTGCCGTCGGCATTGACCATGAACTTGGGCACCAGGAACAGCGAGATGCCCTTGGGGCCTGCCGGTGCGTCCGGCAGCTTGGCCAGCACCAGGTGGATGATGTTGTCGGTAAGGTCGTGTTCGCCGCCGGTGATAAAGATTTTGGTGCCGCTGACCTTGTAGGAACCGTCCGCCTGTGGCTCTGCCTTGGTCCGAATGATCCCCAGGTCAGTCCCGGCATGCGCCTCGGTCAAGCACATGGAACCCGCCCATTCGCCGGAATACATCTTCGGCAGGTAAGCGGCCTTGAGTGCCTCGCTGGCATGCGTGGCAATCGACACACAGGCGCCGGAGGTCAGCATCGGGTACAAGCCGAACGCCAGGCTCGACGAGTTGATCATCTCTTCAACCTGGGCCGACACTGCCTTGGGCATGCCCATGCCACCAAAGGCCGGATCACCGCCCACGCCAACCCAACCGCCTTCAGCGTAGGTCTTGTAGGCCTGTGGGAAGCCGTCCGGGGTAAACACCGCGGTGTTTTCCCAGCGGCACCCTTGTTCATCGCCGCCGCGGCTGAGCGGGGCGATGGACTTGGCGGTGACTTTGCCGGCTTCTTCGAGGATCGCCTCTACGGTTTCGGCGTCTACGGTGTCTGCCAATGCCGGCAATTGGGCCCAAGTCTTGGCGACCTCAAACACTTCGTTGAGGACGAAGCGCATATCACGCAGCGGCGCTTTGTAATCAGCCATGGCAAACCTCGTGAGAACGTGAAAAATGATTCGGTAGGATCGGTTTTACAGGCTCAGAGTGTACCCGAACAACTTTTCAGACACATAGGGTCCGTTCGTGACCAGCAGGTATTTTCAAGTCACACGCAGTTTTATTCTCGTCTGTAATCCCCCCATGGATATCTACATTTTTGTAGTGAGCGGGCTTGCCCCGCGCTGGGCTGCGAAGCAGCCCCAAACCAGGCAACGTGATTCTTTCTAGAACTCTGCGGTGTCTTTATTGGGGCGGCTTCGCCACCCAGCGCGGGGCAAGCCCGCTCACTACAGTGATTTTCAGCCTTTTAAAGTGGCAATCAGCGCCCATAGTTAGAACAATTCCTACAGGCCAAACAACTCCGCAGGCAGACTCATCAGACATTCGCTGCCCGCTTCCACCGCCGCGCGGTGGGTGGCGGTACGCGGCAGCAAGCGTTTGAAGTAGAAATCGCAGGTGGCCAGCTTGGCCTTGGCGAAGTCAGCGTCAGGTTGCTCAAGGGCCGCCAGCGCCATGCGCAGCCACAGGTAAGCGAGCACCACGTATCCGCTGTACATCAAGTAATCCACAGCAGCGGCGCCGACTTCGTCGGGGTTCTTCATCGCCGCCATGCCCACGCGGGTTGTCAGCTCGCCCCATTCGCGGTTCAGTTGATCGAGCTGCGCCACATGGGCCTTGAACTGCGGGTGCTCGGCATTCGCGGCACAGAATTTGTGTACGATTTTGGTGAATCCACGCAGCAACTTGCCTTGGCTGCCCAGCACCTTGCGCCCCAGCAGGTCGAGGGCCTGGATGCCGTTGGTGCCCTCATAGATCGGCGCAATCCGCGCATCCCGGGCCAGTTGTTCCATGCCCCATTCGCGGATGTAACCGTGGCCGCCGAACACCTGCATGCCATGGTTGGTCACCTCCAGCCCAGTGTCGGTCATGAAGGCTTTGCAGATGGGAGTGAGGAACGCCAGCAAGTCTTCGGCGTCCTGGCGTTGGCCGGCGTCGCTGCTCAGGTGCGCCGTGTCGAGCAATTGCGCGGTGAAGTAGGCGAGTGCGCGGTTGCCTTCGTTGAAGGCTTTCATGGTCAGCAGCATACGACGTACATCGGCGTGCACGATGATCGGGTCGGCGGCTTTTTCCGGGGCCTTGGCGCCGGTCAAAGAGCGCATTTGCAGACGGTCGTTGGCGTATTTGATCGCACCCTGGAAACTTGCCTCGCCGTTACACAGGCCCTGCATGCCAGTGCCCAGGCGCGCGTGGTTCATCATGGTGAACATGCAGTTGAGGCCTTTGTTCGCCTCGCCAATCAGAAAGCCCCTGGCGCCGTCGAAATTCAGCACGCACGTGGCCGAGCCCTTGATACCCATCTTGTGTTCGATGGAACCACAGTGCACCGCGTTGCGCGTGCCGGAGTCCGCATGGAATTTGGGCACGATGAACAACGAGATGCCCTTGGTGCCCGCCGGCGCATCCGGCAGCTTGGCCAGCACCAGGTGGATAATATTGGCGCTCATGTCGTGCTCGCCGGCCGAGATGAAGATCTTGCTGCCGCTGACGGCATAGCTGCCGTCCGCCTGGGGCACGGCGCGGGTCTTGATCAGGCCCAGGTCGGTGCCGCAATGGGCTTCGGTGAGGCACATGGTGCCTGTCCACTCGCCGGCGGTGAGTTTGTTCAGGTAGGTGTCTTTCTGCTCGGCGGTGCCATGGGCGTGGATCGCCGACATCGCGCCGTGGGTCAGCCCCGGGTACATGCCCCAGGAGGTATTGCTGGAGCCGATCATTTCGCTGAGCACCAGGCCCAGTGATTGGGGCAAACCCTGGCCACCGTAGGCGGGGTCCGCCGCTACGCCATGCCAACCGCCCGCCACGTACTGGGCGAAGGCTTCTTTGAAGCCCTTGGGCGTGGTAACGACGCCGTTGTCGAAATGGCAACCTTCTTCATCGCCGCTGCGGTTGAGCGGCGCGAGCACGTTCTCGCAGAATTTCGCGCCTTCTTCGAGGATCGCGCTGACCATGTCCGGGCTGGCGTCGGTTGTGCCCAATGCGGCGTAGTGGCTGTGGAAATCAAATACGTTGTCGATCAGAAAGCGCATGTCGCGCAGGGGAGCTTTGTAGTCAGGCATGGCGATGTCTCCGGCGGCAGATGGGGTAAACCTACTGCCGGCAACGAGCCCGAACAATCACTGTAGCGCTGCTGAATACAGCGCCATTACTCAACCGGCAGCGCTTTGCATGCGCACCGCGCCACGGCGGGTCTGACCGGCTGCAACCACACAGTTACGCCCGGCGCCCTTGGCGGCATACAGCGCCTCGTCGGCGGATTTGAGCACTTCTTCCGGCGTGCGCTGCTCGGCCTGGCGCTCGGCCACGCCGATGCTGATGGTCACCGAAACACTCGACGCGCCGCTGCCCGCGCGGCGCTGCCGGCCTTGCTGATCGTCATGGGGACGGTCCAGGTTGCGCAACTTGATGGCGTAGTCGGCGATGATCTCGCGGATTTCTTCCAGGTGCGGCATGCATTCTTCCACCGTCTTGCCGGCGAACACCACGGAGAATTCTTCACCACCATAGCGGTAGGCGCGCCCGCCGCCGTTGACTTTGGACAGCTTGCTCGCCACCAGCCGCAGCACCTGGTCGCCGACATCATGGCCGTGGGTATCGTTGAAGCGCTTGAAGTGATCGACGTCACTCATCGCCAGTACATAGTTGCGCCCCAGGCGCTGCATACGCTCATTCAGCGCCCGACGGCCCGGCAGGCCGGTGAGTTCATCGCGGAATGCCATTTGATAGGCCTCGTGGGCCACGCCGGCGGCGATCATCAGCATGACCTGGCTGCACATGATATTGAGGGTGAACGGCAGGATGAAGGTCTGAGGCAACATCCAGATCAATCCAATGATCCCCACCAGTTGCGCAGCGTGCAGCGGACGCGGCTGGTACCAGTACTGCGCCGCCAGGGTCAGGAAACCAACCAGGAACATCGGGTACGACAACTGGATCAGGCTCATCCAGGCGCCATGCAACATCGGCCAGCGAATCTCCGCCAGCCAATCCAGCACGCCCTCGGGATAACGTTGTTCCAGCGCCAGCGCTACGCTGCCGATCGCCAGCAACACCGCGCCACGGGCGACGAAGTCACGAAACAGGTGGGTTTTCTCCTGCCACAGCGCGTAGATGCTGAACAGCAACGGCAGCAGCAGACAGCACAGATGGAACACCACCGCTGCGTCTTCGCGCACGCGGCCGTGGTCGCGGTAGAAATCGGTCTGGGTATCGAGCAGATAGTAGGCGATATACACCGTGATCATCAGGAACAGCTCACGCTGACGACGGTACACCGCGCAGTACGAACCGCCGAGCAACAGCACCAGGGTCGGCAGCACATTGAACAGCGAGGTGAAGAAGACGTTGAGGTCCTTGACGTACGCAGCCGAGAGCCCGGCCAGCAAGAGCAGCAACGAAGGGAGAAAATGACTGAACCGTACAGCGGACACGCGCGACAAGGGTAAAACTCCGACCCGCAAAGAATGATGGCACTATGCCTTTACCCTGACAGTTAAGCACAACCTGACGAGCATGTATCACATTGCCATCACTGTAACGGCAGCCGGCCGCAATCCCTGAGCGCGGCAGTGCGGTTTTTTATCGTGCAAAAAAAACCGCCGCGCCCCAAGGGGCGCGGCGGTTTTAAGGTGATCCGGTGAGGCTTAGTAAGCCAGGCCGAAGTCTTCTTCTTTCATGTCCATCAGGTTGCCTGCACCCGAGAGCATGGTCGCGACGTGAGTGCGGGTACGCGGCAGGATGCGCTGGAAGTAGAAGCGCGCGGTTTGCAGCTTGGCGGTGTAGAACGCCGCTTCGCTGGTGCCGGCAGCCAGTTTCTCGGCCGCCAGGCGCGCCATGTCGGCCCAGAAGTAAGCCAGGCACGCATAACCGGAGTACATCAGGTAATCCACCGAAGCAGCACCGACTTCTTCACGGTCTTTCATCGCGGCCATGCCGACCTTCATGGTCAACTCGCCCCACTCTTTGTTCAGTGCAGCCAGCGGCGCGACGAATTCCTGAACCGCTTCGTTGCCTTCGTTGGCCTGGCAGAACTTGTGCACGATCTTGGTAAAGCCCTTGAGCGCTTCGCCTTGGGTCATCAGCACTTTACGACCCAGCAGGTCCAGGGCCTGGATGCCGGTGGTGCCTTCGTACAGCATCGAAATGCGGCTGTCGCGCACGTTCTGCTCCATGCCCCACTCGGCAATGAAACCGTGGCCGCCATAGATCTGCACGCCGTGGTTGGCCGATTCAAAGCCGACTTCGGTCATGAACGCCTTGGCGATCGGGGTCATGAAGGCCAGCAGGCCGTCAGCCTGTTTCTTGGCTTCGTCGTCGGTGCCGTACTTGACGATGTCCACTTGCTTGGCGGTGAAGTACACCATTGCACGGTTGCCTTCGGCGAAGGCTTTCATGGTCAGCAGCATGCGGCGCACGTCAGGGTGCACGATGATCGGGTCAGCAGCCTTCTCCGGCGCTTTCGGACCAGTCAGGGAACGCATTTGCAGGCGGTCGCGAGCGTATTTCAGGCCGCCCTGGAAGCCGATCTCGGCGTGGGCCAGGCCTTGCAGCGCAGTACCCAGGCGAGCGGTGTTCATAAAGGTGAACATGCAGTTCAGGCCTTTGTTCGCCGGGCCGATCAGGAAACCGGTGGCCGCGTCGAAGTTCATCACGCAAGTGGCGTTGCCGTGGATGCCCATCTTGTGTTCCAGCGAGCCGCAGGTCACCGCGTTGCGCGCGCCGATCGAGCCATCGGCGTTCGGCAGGAACTTGGGCACGATAAACAGCGAAATGCCTTTGGTGCCGGCCGGTGCATCCGGCAGGCGGGCCAGGACGATGTGGACGATGTTATCGGCCATGTCGTGCTCACCGGCCGAGATGAAGATCTTGGTGCCGGAGACGTTGTAGGAACCATCAGCCTGAGGCTCGGCCTTGGTGCGCAGCATGCCCAGGTCGGTGCCGCAGTGCGGCTCGGTCAGGCACATGGTACCGGTCCATTCGCCCGACACCAGTTTGGTCAGGTAGGCGTCTTGCTGCTCGGGAGTGCCGTGCTCGGAGATGGTGTTCATCGCGCCGTGCGACAGGCCTGGGTACATGCCCCACGACCAGTTGGCTTCGCCGACCATTTCGCTCACGGCCAGACCCAGGGATTCCGGCAGGCCTTGGCCACCGTGCTCCACGTCGTGGGCCAGGCTTGGCCAGCCGCCTTCAACGAACTGTTTGTAGGCTTCTTTGAAACCGGTCGGGGTTTTAACGCCTGACTCACTCCAGGTGCACCCTTCGATGTCGCCCACACGGTTCAGCGGTGCCAGCACTTGCTCACAGAACTTGGCGCCTTCTTCAAGGATGGCGTCAACCATGTCCGGCGTAGCGTCCTGGCAAGCCGGCAGGCTCTGATAGTGCGCTTCATAGCCAAGCAGTTCGTCACGAACGAAGCGAATATCACGCAAGGGGGCCTTGTAGTCAGGCATAGCGATAAACCTCTGCTGATGTATCTGGGATGAACAACCGCGTGGATGTGTGATGGCGGTCAAACAGGTGTTTGAAACATACGTTTACGACCTGGGGATGTCAAGCGTCGTCCGGATGCCGTTTGTCATGACGTGGATCAACGGCGCGCACGGCGATGCCTGTGGCAAGACGCCACGTGATTTGAGAAGTCTAGAAGTTCGAGCAGGCAAGAACGATCAAATGTGGGAGCTGGCTTGCCTGCGATGCAGACGCCGCTGTACATCAGTCATACCGAGGGGATCTGATCGCAGGCAAGCCAGCTCCCACATAAAAGCGAAGCTGGCGTACAGACAGAGAGAGGATTAAGCGTAGGTATCGATCAAGCTGCCAAGCATTTCATCCGAAGCCTTGGCGACTTTGACGCCCAGCTCTACCTGGAATTTGCCTTCGGCCAATTCCACCATATTGCTCGCAGAGTTGGTCGGCTGGCCGCGATTGACCGCTTGCAGCCGATCATTCTGGGCGTCCGAGGGTTGGCTGGTGGCGGCACTGGCGATCTTGCCGGCGGCCTGGTCGACACGGCTCTGCCCGGACGCAATGGTATTCAGGCCCGAATAAAACGCGCTGCTGCCAGAGATGTCCATGGCTTGAACCTGCCTTTTAGAGAATCGTGAACAATGATTGAAACAGAGATGCTGGCAAAACGCCCGTTAAAAACACTAATAGCACAATGCCTGGCAATAGCCAAAATCAGTCAAGCAAATCCAATTGCAGGTAATGCGCCACCGCCTCAGCCCCGGCGTGCTTGAGTCTGGGCACACGGCCCAGGCACGGCGCAGGCAGGCGCTCGGCCAGGGTGGCGAGGTTTTCTTCCAGACGGGAAGTCTCGGGGTCGATGATATTGGCCACCCACCCCGCCAGTTGCAAACCATCCCGTGCAATGGCTTCAGCGGTGAGCAAGGCATGGCTGATGCAACCCAGGCGCACGCCCACCACCAGGATCACCGGCAGTTTCAGCGCCATGGCCAGGTCTGACAAATTCGCTTGGTCGGCCAGTGGCACGCGCCAACCGCCTGCGCCTTCGATCAAGGTGAAATCCGCTTTCAGGGCCAGGACCTGCTGCATGGGCTTCACCAGGGACTGCACGGTCAGCGAGACACCCGCCTCGCGCGCCGCCAGATGCGGTGCGATGGCCGGCTCGAACGCCACCGGGTTCACATCGGAGTAATTCAGGGGCAACGAACATTGCGCCAACAACGCCAATGCATCGGCGTTGCGCAAGCCGTTGGGCGTAACCTCGCAGCCGGAAGCGACGGGCTTGCCGGCGGCGGTGCTTCGTCCGGCTTGCCGCGCCGCGTGCAACAGGCCGGCGGCGACGGTGGTTTTGCCGACATCGGTGTCGGTGCCGGTGATGAAGTAAGCGGCACTCATAGCGGTTTCTCCAGTACGGCATACACCACGTGGTAAGTCGCCGGCAGGCCCTGGGCCTGGCGGAACTGCTCATACGCTTGCACCAGTGCCGCGATCCGCGCACGCCCCGTCAAGCCGCCCGGCCGACCGGGGTTGAGGTTATGCGCGCCCAATGCCTTCAACTCATGGGTGAGGCTGCGCACATCGGGGTAATGCAATACATGCGCGCGCCGTTCCAGGCTCACCACCCGCAGGCCGCTGGCCGCGCACAGTTGTTGGTACGCCTGGAAGGTGCGAAAGCGATTGACGTGAACCAGGCCATCCGCCGCGCGCCAGCTTTCGCGCAGTTCTTCCAGGGTGCCCACGCAGAGGCTGGCGAAGGCCAGCACACCACCCGGCTGCAACACGCGATGGGCCTCGCTGAGCACCGCCCCGAAGTTCGCGCACCATTGCACCGCAAGGGAGGAGAAGAGCAACTGCAAGCTTTCAGCCTTAAGCGGCAAGCGCTCGGCGTCACCTGCGATGAAGTGCTCGGCGCCACCCAACGGGCGTGCGTGGTTGAGCATGCCTTCGGCGATATCCAGTGCGATGCCTTGGCTGTTGGAAAAACGTTCGGCCAGCACGCGGCTGAAATATCCGGTGCCGCAGCCCATATCCAACCAGCGTTGCGGCGCCAGATCCGCCGGCAAACGCGCCAGCAATTGGTGGCCAACCGCCCGCTGCAACTGGGCGACGTTGTCGTAACTGGCGGCGGCACGGGAAAAGGACGCCGCCACCTGGCGCTTGTCCGGCAAGGCACCCGGCAGCGGGGCCTGGGATAAATCAGTCATCGACGCACTCATGCAAAAAAGCCTGGATGGCCCCCGCTACACCGTGGGGGTCTTCCAGAAGAAAAGCGTGGCCGGCCTGTTCAATCAGGCCGATTTCAATATCCGGGAGCAGGGCCAGCAGCGCGCCGGCAGCTTCGGCGGGTACCAGTTCGTCCAGACCTGCGAACAGATGCAACTGCGGACCCCGATACGCCAGCAGGGCGTCGCGCGTGTCGAGTTGGGCGAGCAGCTCAAGCCCGGGCATCAAGACACGTGAAGGCGTACTCGGAGCACCGCTGACCAGCAGGCGCGACAACCCGCGCGGGTCTTTGGCGCCCTTGGCACACAACAGGCCGAAGCGCTTGAGGGTGACCTGGGAATCGGCATGGCAGCCGGCGAGAAACGCATCGAAGGTCTCGGCGGGCATCGCATTCGGCCAGCCATCATGGGCGACAAAACACGGGTTGCTCGCCAGGGTCAGCAGGCCGCAGCAACGTTCGCCGCGCCGTGCCGCCAGCTCCGAGGCCAGCATGCCGCCGAGTGACCAGCCGCCCAGCCAGGCGTTGTCCGGCAACGTGGCGTCGAGTTCGTCGAGCCATTCACTAAGGTCGCTGGAGTCCAGTGCGGGCAACGGCTCGATCTGCACCTGCAGGTGCTCGTCCAAACCCTGCAGTGCGGCGGCCAACGGTTCCAATGGTGAAACACCCAGGCCCCAGCCGGGCAGCAGTATCAATCGATCACGCATGGGCGGGCTCCAGGCGGAAACACTCTTCCAAGGCGTTTAACAATAGCTGCACCTGCGCCGCGCTGTGGGCCGCCGTCAATGTCACGCGTAAACGCGCGCTACCGGCCGGCACCGTGGGTGGACGGATCGCGGTCACCATCAGGCCGCGCTCGCGCAGCCGCTGTGACAGGCGCATGGCCTTGGCACTGTCGCCAATCAGGATCGGCTGGATCGGCGTGAAGCTGTCCATCAACGCCAGGCCAAGCTGCTCGGCGCCCTGGCGGAACTGGCGGATCAGGCTGTTGAGGTGTTTGCGGCGCCAATGCTCGCTGCGCAACAGCTCCAGGCTTTTCAGGGTCGCGCAGGCCAGGGCCGGTGGTTGGCTGGTGGTGTAGATGTAGGGGCGCGCGAACTGGATCAGGCTTTCGATCAGCGCTTCACTGCCGGCCACAAAGGCTCCGGCCGTGCCGAACGCTTTGCCGAGGGTGCCGACCAGTACCGGCACGTCCTCCTGGCTCAGGCCGAAATGCTCGACGATCCCGCCGCCATTGGCGCCCAAGGGGCCGAAACCGTGGGCGTCGTCCACCATCAACCAGGCGCCTTTGGCCTTGGCTTCACGGGCCAGCGCGGGCAAGTCGGCCAAATCGCCGTCCATGCTGAACACGCCGTCGGTGACTACCAGCGTATTGCCGGTGGCCTTCTCCAGGCGCTTGGCCAGGCTTTCGGCATCGTTATGCAGGTAGCGATTAAAGCGCGCACCGGACAGCAAGCCGGCATCCAGCAGCGAGGCATGGTTAAGACGGTCTTCCAGCACGGTATCGCCTTGCCCCACTAACGCCGTGACCGCGCCCAGGTTGGCCATGTAGCCGGTCGTAAACAACAAGGCGCGCGGGCGACCGGTCAGGTCAGCCAGGGCTTCTTCCAGTTCATGGTGCGGCGTGGCATGCCCGACCACCAGGTGCGAAGCGCCACCGCCGACGCCCCAACGGGACGCACCGGCGCGCCAGGCTTCGATCACCTGCGGATGATTGGCCAGGCCCAGGTAGTCGTTGTTGCAGAACGCCAGCAACGGCTGGCCGTCCACCACCACTTCCGGGCCTTGGGGGCTTTCCAGCAGCGGGCGCTGGCGATAAAGGTGTTCGGCCCGGCGGGCAGCGAGGCGCGCGGCGAGATCGAAAGACATGCAGGCCTCGGCTTCAAAGGATTAACTCGGTCAACATTGTGGGAGCTGGCTTGCCTGCGATAACGGCGGCACATTCAACATCAATATGCCTGACAGACCGCTATCGCAGGCAAGCCAGCTCCCACATTTGGATTGCATTGCAATCAAACGGCGGCGGCGTTGTAGAACTGTTCGCTGCTTTTCTGCTCAACCAACGCCTGCTCGATCGCCGCCTGATGCACTTCATCGGCGTGCTCTTCCCGCGCCTCCGGCAGGATCCCCAGGCGCGCGAACAATTGCATGTCCTTGTCGGCCTGCGGGTTGGCGGTGGTCAGCAGCTTGTCACCGTAGAAGATCGAGTTGGCACCAGCAAAAAACGCCAAGGCCTGCATCTGCTCATTCATCGCCTCACGGCCGGCCGACAGGCGCACGTGGGACTGCGGCATCAGAATGCGCGCCACGGCAAGCATGCGAATGAAGTCGAACGGGTCGATGTCCTCGGCGTTTTCCAGCGGCGTACCGGCGACCTTCACCAGCATGTTGATCGGCACCGATTCCGGATGCTCCGGCAGGTTGGCCAGCTGGATCAGCAAATTGGCGCGGTCATCGAGGGATTCGCCCATGCCGAGGATGCCGCCGGAGCAGATCTTCATCCCGGAATCACGCACATAGGCCAGGGTTTGCAGGCGCTCACCGTAAGTGCGGGTGGTGATGATCGATCCGTAGAACTCCGGCGACGTGTCGAGGTTGTGGTTGTAGTAATCGAGGCCGGCCTGGGCCAGCGCTTCGGTCTGGTCCTGGTCGAGACGGCCAAGGGTCATGCAGGTTTCCAGGCCCATGGCCTTCACGCCTTTGACCATTTCCAGCACGTAGGGCATGTCTTTGGCCGACGGGTGTTTCCAGGCCGCGCCCATGCAAAAGCGGGTCGAACCGATGGCTTTGGCGCGGGCGGCCTCTTCGAGGACCTTTTGCACCTCCATCAGCTTTTCTTTTTCCAGGCCGGTGTTGTAGTGGCCCGACTGCGGACAATATTTGCAATCTTCCGGGCACGCGCCGGTTTTGATCGAGAGCAGCGTCGACACCTGCACACGGTTGGCGTCGAAATGCGCGCGGTGCACGGTCTGCGCCTGGAATAACAGGTCATTGAACGGCTGCACGAACAGCGCTTTGACTTCGGCGAGGGACCAATCGTGACGCAATGTGGCGGTGGTGCTGGCGCTCATGGGCGATTCCTTGATTATGCTTTGGCAAGCGCTGTGGGCTGGGTAATACCCACAGGCACGACACGGATGCTCGGCATATTTAAGGAAGATCCATGCACTGTCAACCCAGCAACAACCACCAGGTTTACATCTGGTTAAAAACCATACAATTCTGCCTGATCTGCGATGAATCGACGCAATCCGCCGATGCGGTATGCAACGCATGCGAAACGGAGCTGCCGTGGTTGATGGAGCATTGCGATGTGTGCGCCCTGCCCCTGCCGATGGAAGGATTGATCTGCGGCCAGTGCCAGAAACAACCGCCCGCCTTCAGCCAGGTGATCGCGCCCTGGACCTACAGCTTTCCCGTCGACAGCCTGATCAGCCGCTTCAAGCACCAGGCACGCTGGCCGCTCGGGCAGATGCTTGCACGACTGTTGGCGCAGCATCTGCAACACCGCTTCGACAACACCGAACTCACGCAACCCGATTGCTTGCTGGCGGTGCCCATGGCCCGCAAACGCCTGCGTGAACGCGGCTATAACCAGGCGTTGATGCTGACGCGCTGGCTCAGCAGCGACCTGAATATCGCCCACGATGAACACCTGTTGTTACGCCCCCATGAAACCGTTGCACAGCAAGCCCTCGACGCCAGGACGCGCAAGCGCAACCTGCTCGGCGCCTTCGCCCTGGCGCCCGAAGCCCAGGTGCAAGGGCGTCACTTCGCCCTGGTCGATGACGTGCTCACCACCGGCGCGACCGCCCACAGCCTGGCGCGATTATTGATCAATGCAGGCGCGAGAAAGGTCGACGTGTACTGCCTGGCCCGCACGCCCAAACCGGGCCCCTGACTTGACGCCAGCCAGGCTTGCCCGCAACGTTCGGCCTATCTCATCGAAGCGTATCCACATGTCTCTGCCGATCCCGCTCAGCCAACACATCATCCGTCGTCCCCAGCGCATCGCCTTGCTGGCGCATATCGTCGAGCAGGGCTCCATCACCCGTGCCGCGAAGAGCGCAGGCTTGAGTTACAAGGCGGCGTGGGACGCCATCGATGAGCTGAATAATCTGGCGCAAAAGCCCCTGGTGGAACGTAGCGTCGGGGGCAAGGGCGGTGGAGGCGCCAGGCTGACGGCCGAGGGAGAGCGGGTGTTGCGTCTGTACCAGCGCCTGCAAGTGCTGCAGGCCGAGGTGCTGGGCTCCGACGAAGCGGCCAGCGACTTCAACCTGCTGGGCCGCTTGATGCTGCGCACCAGCGCGCGCAATCAACTGCACGGCCAGGTCATTGCCATCGACCAGCAGGGCCGCAATGATCGGGTCCGCCTACAACTGGCGGGTGGGCTGACGCTGGATGCGCAGATTACCCACGACAGCACGCAGCGCCTGGAGCTGGAAACCGGTGTGGAGGTCGTTGCGCTGATCAAGGCCGGCTGGCTGGAATTGCTGGCGATCGAGCATTCCGCAACACCCGGACACAATTGCATGCGCGGCACCGTTGACGCCATTCTCGACGCCGACGACGGCCCCAGCGAAGTGCGCATCGCCCTGCCCAACGGCCAGGTTCTCTGCGCACTGGCGCAGCCCGACGCGCTCAAGGCCATCGGCGCCGCCAGCGGCACGGCGATCCAGGTGCAATTCGCGCCGAGCAATGTGCTGCTCGGCACACCGGTGTAAGCCGCGCGCTTCTTTTAAATGCAACAATTTCGTCACGCTCACTCCTTAAGGTATCTGCAAAAACCGTAAAGGAGCCTGAGATGAGCCTATTAGAAGAAAACCAAGCCACCGACCTCGAACAGATGGTCGGCCTCACCCGCCGCCGCTTCATCGGTGCCGGTGCCTTGTGCGGTGCCGCGATGTTCCTGGGCGGCAACCTGTTGAGCCGCAGCGCCCTGGCCGTCAACGCCGCCAGCGCCAGCCCGCTGCTGGGTTTTACCAGCATCGCCGCCGCCACCAGCGACACCATCACCCTGCCGCCGGGCTACAGCGCTTCGGTGCTGATCAGTTGGGGCCAGCCGCTGAGCAAGCGCGCGCCGGCCTTCGACCCGTCCGGCAACGGCACGGCAGAGGCCCAGGAACAGCAGTTCGGTGACAACAATGACGGCATGAGCCTGTTCCCCTTCCCCGGCGACGATAACCGCGCGCTGATGGCGATCAACAACGAATACACCAACTACCGCTACCTCTACGCCCACGGCGGCGCGCCGCAATCGGCCGAAGACGTGCGCAAGGCCCTGGCCAGCGAAGGCGTGTCCGTGATCGAAGTGCGACGTCAGGGCGACACCTGGCAGTTCGTCCAGGACTCGCGCTACAACCGGCGCATCCACGGCAACTCGCCGATCCGCCTCAGCGGCCCCGCCGCCGGCCACGACTGGCTGAAAACCAGCGCCGACAAATCCGGCAAGAACGCCCTGGGCACCTTCCAGAACTGCGCCAACGGCAAGACGCCATGGGGCACTTACCTGACGTGCGAAGAGAATTTCACCGACTGCTTCGGCAGCAGCAACCCACAACAGACCTTCGACGCGGGGCAGAAACGCTACGGCGCGGTCGCGGCCAGCAAAGACATCAACTGGCATCAGCACGACCCGCGTTTCGACCTTGCCAAGAACCCCAACGAACTCAATCGCCACGGTTGGGTGGTGGAGATCGATCCGTTCGACCCACAATCCACTCCGACCAAACGCACCGCCCTGGGCCGTTTCAAGCACGAAAACGCCGCCCTGGCCGAAACCCGCGACGGGCGCGCCGTGGTGTACATGGGGGATGATGAGCGCGGCGAGTTCATCTACAAGTTTGTCAGCCGCGACAAGATCAACCACAAGAACCCCAAGGCCAACAAAGACCTGCTCGACCACGGCACCTTGTATGTGGCGATCTTCGACGCGGGCGACGGCAATGCCGACCACCCAAAGGGCAAGGGCCAGTGGGTCGAGTTGACCTTTGGGAAAAACGGCATCGACGCCAGCACCGGCTTCAACAGCCAAGCCGAAGTGCTGATCCACGCGCGCCTGGCCGCCAGCGTGGTGAAAGCCACACGCATGGACCGCCCGGAATGGATCGTGGTCAGCCCCACCGATGGCCAGGTCTATTGCACCCTCACCAACAATGCCAAGCGCGGTGAAGACGGCCAGCCCGTTGGTGGACCCAACCCTCGTGAGAAAAACGTCTACGGCCAGATCCTGCGCTGGAAGGCCGACGCCGATAACCACGGCGCCCAGGCGTTCACTTGGGACCTGTTCGTGGTGGCCGGCAACCCTGGCGTGCATGCCGGAACGCCTAAGGGCGGTTCGTCGAATATCAACCCGCAGAATATGTTTAACAGCCCCGATGGCTTGGGTTTCGACAAGGCCGGGCGTCTGTGGATTCTTACGGACGGCGACTACAGCAACGCGGGCGATTTCGCGGGGATGGGCAATAACCAGATGCTCTGCGCCGACCCGAGCACCGGGGAAATCCGCCGTTTCATGGTCGGACCGGTGGCGTGCGAGGTGACGGGCATCAGCTTTTCGCCGGATCAGAAGACCTTGTTCGTGGGCATTCAGCACCCGGGCGAGACCGGTGGTTCGACCTGGCCGGAGCATGTGCCGAATGGCAAACCGCGTTCGTCGGTGATGGCTATTCGGCGCGATGATGGCGGTATCGTCGGCGCCTGATAGGGCCTCATCGCAGGCAAGCCAGCTCCCACAGGTGACCGCATTCTTAGAGGATATACGCGGTCACCTGTGGGAGCGGGCTTGCCCGCGATGGCGTCCGAACAGCCACCGCCTTTCTATGCTGTTACCATACCGGGCCGGACGCGGCGACCTGCTGCGCGCAGGAGTACGCATGGCCCATCCGTTTGAAACGCTCACCCCCGACCTGGTGCTTGATGCTGTGGAAAGTATCGGCTTTCTCAGCGATGCTCGCATCCTGGCGCTCAACAGCTACGAAAACCGCGTCTACCAAGTGGGTATCGACGACGCCGAGCCGCTGATCGCCAAGTTCTATCGCCCGCAACGCTGGACCAACGAAGCGATCCTCGAAGAGCACCGCTTCACCTTCGAACTGGCCGAATGCGAAGTGCCGGTGGTCGCGCCACTGATCCACAACGGCGAGAGCCTGTTCGAGCACGCGGGCTTTCGTTTTACCTTGTTCCCCCGCCGTGGCGGCCGCGCGCCGGAGCCGGGCAATCTCGATCAGCTGTATCGCCTTGGGCAATTGCTCGGCCGTTTGCATGCGGTGGGTTCCACCCGCCCGTTCGAGCACCGTGAGGCCTTGGGGGTGAAAAACTTCGGCCATGACTCCCTCACCACGCTGCTGGAAGGCAACTTCATTCCAAAGAGCCTGTTGCCGGCCTACGAGTCCGTGGCCCGCGATCTGCTCAAACGGGTGGAAGAGGTGTACAAGGCCACGCCGCACAAGAACATTCGCATGCACGGCGACTGCCACCCCGGCAACATGATGTGCCGCGACGAAATGTTTCACATCGTCGACCTCGATGACTGCCGCATGGGCCCGGCGGTGCAGGACCTGTGGATGATGCTCGCGGGCGATCGTCAGGAATGCCTGGGCCAACTGTCGGAATTGATGGATGGCTACCAGGAATTCCACGACTTCGACCCGCGTGAATTGGCGCTGATCGAACCTCTGCGCGCGCTGCGCCTGATGCACTACAGCGCCTGGCTGGCACGCCGTTGGGATGACCCGGCGTTCCCCCATAGCTTCCCCTGGTTTGGCAGCGAGCGTTATTGGGGCGACCAAGTGTTGGCCTTGCGCGAACAGTTGTCGGCCCTGAATGAAGAGCCGCTGAAACTCTTCTGACTGCTGATCGTTCCCATGCTCCGCGTGGGAATGCATCAGGTGACGCTCTGCGTCACGCGTTCAAGAGCGGACGCGGAGCGTCCAAATCGGCATCCCCACGCAGAGCGTGGGAACGATCGGTAAACCCAATTACAATCGCGCTTTGTCAGCAGCCCAAGCAAGGATTCCGCATGCAAGCCGCCAACCCCCGCAAGGGTTACATCCTGGGCCTTAGTGCCTATGTCATCTGGGGCCTGTTCCCGCTGTACTTCAAAGCCATCGCCAGCGTACCCGCCGCCGAAATCATCGTGCACCGGGTGCTCTGGTCGGCGCTGTTCGGCGGTTTGCTGCTGATGGTGTGGAAACATCCCGGCTGGTTCCGCGAGCTGCGCGACAACCCCAAGCGCCTGGCGATCCTGGCCCTGAGCGGTACGTTGATCGCGGCTAACTGGCTGACCTATGTCTGGTCGGTGAACACCGGGCGCATGCTGGAAGCGAGCCTGGGTTACTACATCAATCCGCTGGTCAACGTCCTGCTGGGCATGCTGCTGCTCGGCGAGCGCCTGCGCCGCCTGCAATGGGTAGCCGTCGGGTTGGCCGCGGTGGGCGTGGCGCAACAAGTCTGGCAAGTGGGCAGCTTGCCCTGGGTGTCGCTGGTGCTGGCGCTGACGTTCGGCTTCTACGGGCTGATCCGTAAGCAGGCGCCAGTGAAAGCCCTGCCGGGGCTGGTAGTGGAAACCTGGATGCTGGTGCCGATTGCCGTAGCCTGGTTGCTGTTCAACCCGACCGCCCACAGTGCACAGCTGGAATTCTGGAGTACTTCCGAGGCTTGGTGGCTGGTGGCTGCAGGCCCGGTGACGCTGATCCCGCTGGTATGTTTCAACGCCGCCGCGCGGCATTTGCCCTACACCGCACTGGGCTTTTTACAGTACGTAGCGCCCACCCTGGTGCTGCTGGAAGCCGTGCTGCTGTTCGGCGAACACCTGGCGCCAAGCACGCTGACCGCCTTCGCCTTTATCTGGGCCGGCCTGCTGGTGTACAGCGTGGATATCTGGCTGCGCCTGCGCAAACGCTGATCAAAAAACGCTCAAACCTCTGCAAGCCACAGCCTGCTTGGCTTGCAGACATCCACCCCGTTATTCCTCGTTACGCAACTCCACCATCAGGTCGTCCGCCAGGGTTTCCAGGGATTCCTGCAACGTCTCCAGGGATAACGTCGATGGCACCTGCAACAACGCCTCGGCACTGAACAACGGATCACCGCTCATGGGCGCCGGCCGCACGTCGGTACTCAAGCGCTCCAGGTTGACGCCCTGCTTGCTTAGCAGCGCCGTGATCTCACGCACAATGCCCGAACGGTCGTTGCCCAGCAGCGTCATCACGATCGCCTTGGACGCGGATGCCTGGCCGGTGCTGCCCTCACCCACCAGCACGCGAATACCCTGCGTGGATAAATCTTCCAGCGCACCCACCAGCGCCTGGCGGTTTTCTGCAGGCACACTGACACGCAAGATCCCGGCGAACTGCCCGGCCATATGTGCCATTCGGCTTTCCAGCCAGTTGCCACCGTGGGCGGCAATAACCTGCGCAATACGTTCAACCAGGCCGGGTTTGTCGGCGGCGATAATTGTGAGTACAAGGTGGTCCATGGCGTTGCCCTCTGGAATTCAATCTACAAGGTGGACGCAGGCGCCCTCGAAAACAAATCGTGTACCATTTTTATATTTATCTGGAACAATCCAACAGTTTTTTGAGAACATCCGGTTCTCCGCTGTGACCGTACGACCAAAGTGGGTCGCTAAACGACGTATTTAGTCTAATTTTCACAACCGCAAGTCATGATGTAGTATGCCCAAACGTGCACTACATAATGAAAATCCGAAACAGCGCATAAGCTCCGCAGAGTGAGGCAAGAGATGACTGAACACGTTCAAGTCGGTGGCCTGCAGGTCGCCAAAGTCCTGTTCGACTTCGTGAACAACGAAGCCATTCCCGGCACCGGCATCACCGCCGAGCAGTTCTGGGCCGGCGCCGACAAGGTCATCCACGACCTGGCCCCGAAGAACAAAGCCCTGCTCGCCAAACGCGACGACTTCCAAGCGCGGATCGACACCTGGCACCAGACTCACGCAGGCAAGGCTCACGACCCGGTGGCCTACAAGGCCTTCCTGCAGGACATCGGCTACCTGCTGCCAGACGCCCCGGACTTCCAGGCCACGACCCAAAACGTCGACGACGAAATCGCGCGTATGGCCGGTCCCCAGCTGGTGGTACCGGTCATGAACGCCCGTTTCGCCCTCAACGCCTCGAATGCGCGTTGGGGTTCGCTGTATGACGCGCTGTACGGTACCGACGCCATCAGCGAAGCCGACGGCGCCGAGAAGGGCCAGGGCTATAACAAGGTACGCGGCGACAAGGTCATCGCCTTTGCCCGTGCGTTTCTCGACGAAGCCGCGCCGCTCAGCGCCGGCAGCCACGTCGAGTCCACCGGTTACAAGGTCGTCGACGGCAAGCTGATCGTCAGCCTCAAGGGCGGCAGCAACAGCGGCCTGCGCGACGATGCCCAGTTCATCGGCTTCCAGGGCCCAGCGGCCGAGCCGATTGCGATCCTGCTCAAACACAACGGCCTGCACTTCGAAATCCAGATCGACGCCAGCACCCCGGTCGGCCAGACCGACGCCGCCGGCATCAAGGACGTGGTGATGGAGGCCGCACTGACCACCATCATGGACTGCGAAGACTCCGTCGCCGCCGTCGATGCCGACGACAAAGTAGTGATCTACCGCAACTGGCTCGGCCTGATGAAAGGCGACCTGGCTGAAGAAGTGGCCAAGGGCGGCAAGACGTTCACCCGCACCATGAACGCCGACCGCGTTTACACCGGCGTGGATGGCAACGACGTCACGCTGCACGGCCGTTCGCTGCTGTTCGTGCGTAACGTAGGTCACCTGATGACCATCGACGCCATCCTCGACAAAGACGGCAACGAAGTGCCGGAAGGCATCCTCGACGGCCTGCTGACCAGCCTGGCGGCAGTCCACAGCCTGAACGGCAACAACAGCCGCAAGAACAGCCGCACCGGTTCCGTGTATATCGTGAAACCAAAGATGCACGGCCCGGAAGAAGCTGCGTTCACCAACGAGCTGTTCGGCCGCATCGAAGATGTACTGAACCTGCCGCGCAACACGCTGAAGGTCGGGATCATGGACGAGGAGCGCCGTACCACGGTCAACCTCAAAGCCTGCATCAAGGCGGCCAGCGAGCGCGTGGTGTTTATCAACACGGGTTTCCTCGACCGTACCGGCGACGAAATCCACACCTCCATGGAAGCCGGCGCGATGGTGCGCAAGGCCGCAATGAAGGCCGAGAAATGGATTGGCGCCTACGAAAACTGGAACGTCGATATCGGCCTGAGCACCGGCCTGCAAGGTCGCGCGCAGATCGGTAAAGGCATGTGGGCCATGCCCGACCTGATGGCCGCGATGCTCGAACAGAAAATCGCCCACCCACTGGCCGGTGCCAACACCGCCTGGGTGCCGTCGCCAACGGCCGCTGCCCTGCACGCGCTGCACTATCACAAGGTGGATGTCTTCGCCCGCCAGGCCGAACTGGCCAAGCGCGAACGCGCCTCGGTGGACGACATCCTGACGATTCCTCTGGCCAGCAACACCGATTGGTCCGACGAAGAAATCCGCAACGAATTGGACAACAACGCCCAGGGCATCCTGGGCTATGTGGTGCGCTGGATTGACCAGGGCGTCGGCTGTTCGAAAGTGCCGGACATCAACGATGTGGGCCTGATGGAAGATCGCGCCACCCTGCGCATCTCCAGCCAGCACATTGCCAACTGGTTGCGTCACGGTATCGTCAACGAAGCCCAGGTGATGGAAAGCCTCAAGCGCATGGCGCCGGTGGTGGACCGTCAAAATGCCGGGGACGCACTGTATCGCCCATTGGCGCCGGATTTCGACAGCAACATCGCGTTCCAGGCGGCGGTGGAGTTGGTGATTGAAGGGACTAAACAGCCCAATGGGTATACCGAGCCGGTGTTGCACCGTCGGCGGCGTGAGTTCAAGGCTAAGAACGGCCTGTAAATGAAAAAGCCCTGGTCGCAAGATCGGGGCTTTTTTCATCTGGGAAGATTCAGGTATGCCGTGATGGCCTCATCGCAGCATCGGCATCTACACTCCCTGTAGTGAGCGGGCTTGTCCCGCGCTGGGTGGCGAAGCCGCCCCAATAAAGACGCCGCGCAGTTTCAGATAAACCCAATTCGCCTGGTTTGGGGCCGCTTCAGCCCAGCGCGGGACAAGCCCGCTCACTACAAAAATGTGTACATACCTATGCTCATCAGTCACCACGAAATCAGGACGCCATCCCCAACTCCCGCTTCACCAACTTCGCCAACTTCAAGCTATCAATGGGCTTGAGCAAAAAATCCACCACGCTCAAATGCATCGCATCGATCACATCCGGCGCTTCCGCGTCCCCGGACATGATAATGATCGGCAGCGCCGCGCGCGTGGACTCACGCACCTGGCGGATCAACTCCAGGCCGTTGCTGGGGGCCATGCGCAGGTCGGTGATCAACAAACCGATGGAGCTGCTGGATTTCAACAAATTCCATGCCGCCTCGCCACTGTCGGCGGTCATGCAGCGGATACCGTCCAGCCCCAGGATCTCCGCCAGCAGTTCACGCGCATCCTTGTCGTCGTCAACAATCAACACGCGTTGTGGCGGTAGATCAGGCTCCAGCATCACGGCGCTCAGCGCCTCGCGCTCGGCATCGCTCAAAATATCGTGGTCGGACATACGGTTCTCAGCAGTTCTATTCAACTCCCAGCACACTCGTCAGACATCTGCGGAAGGGCGATCAATGTGCACTTCGTCGGAAAGTTTGCCTAGTGGGCGTTATACGGGGTTTAGACGATAGTCATGTAAGGTTTTTCCTTAGGTGCGTGCCTTTTGCATCGACCTAGACTTACGTCCAATGGGCACCCGCCGCGCGGGGGTCGACCATGCGGGACGATAACGACAAAAAAATGCGGCCACTGTTATGAGTAAAGCTGATGCCTTCGCCCAGGCGGGGAAAACTGCTGTGTTGCAAAATATCCATGGCACCCTGCAGTTCCTGCAGCGCTTCCCGCCCTTCAACCAGATGGAAAACGCCCACCTGGCGTTTCTGGTGGAACAGTGCCAGCTGCGCTTCTATGGTCCCGGTGACAGCATCCTCAAGCCGTCGGGCGGGCCGGTTGAACACTTTTATATCGTCAAGCAGGGACGGGTCGTGGGTGAGCGCCCGGACAGCGAAGAAACCACCTTTGAAATCGCGACTGGCGAATGCTTTCCCCTCGCAGCACTGTTAGGTGAACGGGCAACCCGCACCGAGCACAAGGCCGCCGAAGACACCTTCTGCCTGCAACTGAACAAACCGGCCTTTATCAAGCTGTTCGCGCTTTCCAGCCCGTTTCGCGACTTCGCCCTGCGTGGCGTCAGCAGCCTGTTGGACACCGTGAATCAACAGGTTCAACAAAAAGCCGTGGAAAGCCTCGGCACTCAATACTCACTGAACACCCGCCTGGGTGAATTGGCCATGCGCCATCCAGTGATGTGCAGCCCAACCACGCCGCTGCGCGAAGCGGTGACGCTGATGCATGAACAACAGGTGGGCAGCATTGTGATCGTCGATGAGGACCAAGCACCCCTGGGAATTTTCACCCTGCGCGACCTGCGCCAAGTGGTGGCCGATGGCACCAGCGATTTCAGCCAGGGCATCGAAGGCCATATGACCCAGGCACCCTTCTTCTTGACCCCGGACCACAGCGCTTTCGACGCCGCCATCGCCATGACTGAACGGCATATCGCCCATGTGTGCCTGGTCAAAGACCAGCGCCTGTGTGGCGTGGTGTCTGAGCGCGACCTGTTTTCCCTGCAACGGGTGGACCTGGTGCACCTGGCGCGCACCATCCGTAATGCGCCGCGCGTGGACAACCTGGTGGCGATACGCGGCGAGATCGGCCAACTGGTGGAACGCATGCTGGCCCACGGTGCGTCGTCTACCCAGATCACCCACATTATTACCCTGCTCAACGATCACACCGTGTGTCGGGTGATCGAACTGACGCTGGCCGAAAAAGGCGACCCCGGCGTGCCGTTCAGTTGGCTGTGTTTTGGCAGCGAAGGTCGTCGCGAGCAGACGCTGTACACCGACCAGGACAACGGCATTCTGTTTGACGCCAAGGATGCGGGCGAAGCGGAGGCCATGCGTGGACTGCTGTTGCCGCTGGCACAGCAGATCAACCAGAGCCTGGCGTTGTGCGGGTTCAGCCTGTGCAAGGGCAACATCATGGCCGGCAACCCAGAGCTTTGCCTGTCCCGAGCGGAATGGGCGCGGCGGTTTGCGGCATTCATTCGTGAGGCGACGCCGGAGAATCTGCTGGGCTCCAGCATTTATTTCGACCTGCGCGTGGTGTGGGGCGATGAACGTGGCTGCGAACAATTGCGCCAGGGCATTCTCGACCAGATCGCGGATAACCGCTTGTTCCAACGCATGCTGGCTGAGAACGCGTTGCGCCAGCGGCCGCCTGTAGGACGTTTCCGCGAGTTTGTGCTGACGCGTAAAGGCGGCGAAAAAGCCACTCTCGACCTGAAGGTGCAAGGCCTGACGCCTTTTGTCGACGGCGCGCGCCTGCTGGCCCTGGCCAATGGCATCCACGCCAACAACACCCTGGAGCGCCTGCGCCAACTGGTGATCAAAGAAGTGATCGAACCGTTGGACGGCGCCGCGTATGAAGAGGCGTACCACTTTATCCAGCAAACCCGCATGCAACAGCACCAGCTGCAAACCCGCGAGAACCAGCCGTATTCCAACCGCGTTGACCCGGACAGCCTCAACCACTTGGACCGGCGCATCCTGCGTGAGTCTCTGCGTCAGGCTCAGCGCCTGCAAAGCAGCCTGACGTTGCGGTATCAGCTGTGAGCCTGTTCAGTTGGCTGCGCACGAAAAAGCCCGGGCTCGACGGCGCCCAACTCAAGCGCATGGAGCAGCTGCGCAAGCCCACCGCCCTGGGTGGCGGTTCCTTGCGCGACCAGCGTTGGGTCGTGCTGGACCTGGAAACCAGCGGGCTGAACCTCAACCGTGACCAGGTGCTGTCCATTGGCGCGGTGGTGATCGAAGACGGCGCGGTGGACTTCTCTCAACTCTTCGAACGCACCCTGCAACGCGCTGAAACCAAACTCAGCCCCAGCGTATTGATCCACGGCCTCGGCCCCAGTGCGATTGCGGCCGGCAGCGACCCGGTGGAGGCGCTGCTGGACTTCATGGAGTTCGTCGGCGACAGCCCGTTGCTCGCGTTCCACGCGCCATTCGATCAACACATGTTGTGCCGGGCGCTCAAGGACAGCCTGGGTCATCGCCTGACCCATACGTTTCTCGATGTTGCCGAGATCGCCCCGCTGCTGTGCCCCGATGTGCCTCTGCGCGAGGCCGGGCTGGACGATTGGGTCAACCACTTCAACCTGCACGTGGGCGAGCGCCATCACGCCAGCGCCGATGCCCTGGCCACGGCGGAGCTGATGCTGATCCTGTTGAACCGTGCGCGCCAGCAGCACATCGACTCGCCACAGGCGCTGCAAGAGCGTTTGAGCCAATGGAAACGGCGCAGACAGGCGCCATCGTTTTAACGTCATCTCCCGACAAACGCCAATTGCGCCCACCCCACGGCTCTGACACAATCGCGAATAATTCTCGTTAGTTTAAACCTCTTGTTTATTCGGTGATGCCTTGTCGTCGGTCCAGAACCCACACAGTGAGCTCGTTGGCGCGTTGTATCGCGATCATCGTGGCTGGCTGTTGGCCTGGCTTCGGCGAAACGTGGCCTGCCCGAGCCGCGCCGAAGACTTGAGCCAGGACACCTTCATGCGCCTGCTGGGCCGTGACGAGTTACGCGAACCCCGCGAACCCCGGGCGTTCCTGGTGGCCATCGCCAAGGGCCTGTTGTTCGACTATTTTCGTCGCGCCGCCCTGGAACAGGCCTACCTCACCGAACTGATGCTGCTCCCGGAAAGTGAACACCCTTCGCCGCTGGAGCAGCAACTGATCCTCGAAGACCTCAAGGCCATCGACCGCCTGCTCGGCAAGCTGTCGAGCAAGGCCCGCGCCGCCTTCCTGTACAACCGCCTCGATGGCATGGGCCATGCGCAGATCGCCCAACGTCTCGGCGTGTCGGTGCCGCGCGTGCGCCAATACCTGGCCCAGGGCATTCGCCAGTGCTACATCGCCCTGTATGGCGAGCCGCAATGACGATGATCAGCTCCAAGCCGGTCTCGGCCCGCGTACTGGATGCCGCGATTGCCTGGCAACTGTCCCTCGATTCGGGCGACGGCAGCCTGGTTGAGCGCGAAGAATTCGCTAAATGGCTCGCCAGCCATGAGGAACATGCGCGCGCCTGGCGCCAACTGGGCATGCTCGACCAGCGTTTCAGCGCCGCTTCGGGCCCGGCGCGGGCGGCGCTGCTGCAGTCGCGCGAGGGTATTCGCCAGCGGGTACGCAAGCTGGGCAGCGGCCTGGCGAGCATCGCACTGGTCATTGGCCTGGCGTTGTTTGCCGGCGAGCGCTATGTGCCGATCCACTATTGGCTGGCCGACCAGCGCACCGCCACCGGCGAGCAGCGCACGCTGAAACTGGCGGACGGCACCCTGATCAACCTCAACACCCACAGTGCAATCGACGTGCGTTTTGATGAAAAACGTCGACTGATCGTGTTGCAGGAAGGCGAAATCCTGGTCGAAACCGGCCACAACGATGCGCGCCCGTTCTATGTGCAAACCCGCGACGGCAGCCTGCGTGCGTTGGGCACGCGGTTTATCGTCAAGCGCGAAGACGACGCCACGCGCTTGAGCGTGCTGCAATCGGCCGTCGCCGCCCAGCCCGAGGCGCTGCACCAGGAACAGATCTTCAAGGCCGGCCAGCAAGTGCTGATGCGCAGCGACGGCCTCGGCCCTGCGCTTGCCGTCACCCCCGCCACAGACGCCTGGACCCGCGGCATGCTGGTGGTGGACAACGCCCGCCTGGGCGATGTGGTCGAAGAGCTCAGCCGCTACCGCACCGGTTACCTGGGTGTGGACAAAACCGTGGCCGACCTGCGCATCACCGGCAGCTTCCCGCTGCACGACACCACCCTGGCGTTGAATGCGCTGCTGCCGACCCTGCCGGTGCAGATTGAGCAGCGCACGCCGTGGTGGGTGACGGTGAAGGGTAAGCCTTAGATTTGGCGGTGCCTGAGCGATTGCTATCGCAGGCAAGCCAGCTCCCACATTTGACGGGGTTCACAAATCGCAATGTGGGAGCTGGCTTGCCTGCGATGGCGCCCTGAAGGCCACCTCAGAAAAAATATTTTTACCCAGCCCTATCACTTTTCGATTCTCGTTCGGCACCTAGGCAATTGAGAAATATTTCCATCCAGGAGCCGCCCTATGTCCCGCACGCTAGACACCTTGTTGCGCCCCAGCCTGTTAGCCGTGGCCATTGCCCTCAGCGCCCCGCTGGCCAGCCCGTTGCTGATCGCCGCCGAGCAGGCCTCCAGCGTGCGTGCGTACAACCTGCCGGCGGCGCCCCTGGCCAGCACCCTGAACCAGATCGCCAGCCAGGGCGGCCTGGCGCTGACCCTCAGCCCGGCGCTCGCCGCAGGCAAGACCTCGGCGCCGGTCCAGGGCCAGTTCGACGCACCGGGCGCGCTGCGTGAAGCGTTGCGTGGGACGGGGTTGCAGTTGGAGCAGAGCAGTGCGGGGACCTATACGTTGGTGGCGGTTCCGGAGGGTGCGATGGCATTGCCGGTGACTAATATCACCGGCCAAGACGCCAACCTGGAAAGCGCTTGGGGCCCGGTACACGGCTACCTGGCCACGCGCACCGCCGCCGGTACCAAGACCGACACCGCGCTGGTCGAGGCACCGCGTTCGATCTCCGTAGCGACCCGCGCGCAGATGCAGGACCGCAACGTACAGAACCTGGATGACGCCGTTAAATACATGCCGGGCATCGTGTCCGCGAGCTACGGCAGCGACACCCGCTACGACTGGATGCGCGTGCGTGGTTTCGAACCCACCCAGTTCCTCGATGGCCTGCCGTTGCCACGCGGCGTATACGCCAACCCGAAAGCCGAAACCTGGAACCTCGACCGCCTCGCCCTGCTGCGTGGCCCGGCTTCGTCGGTGTACGGCCAGACCCCGCCGGGCGGTCTGCTGGACATGGTCAGCCGCCGTCCCAGCGAAGAGTCCAGCCATGCTATCCAAGTGCAATACGGCAGCGACAACTACCGCCAGATCAACTTCGCCAGCACCGGCAAAATTGATGATGAAGGTCAGTTTCTGTATGGCCTCAGCGGCGTGGTGCGCGATGCCGGCACCCAGGTCGACCACATCGACAACAAGCGCTACAACATTGCGCCGAGCCTGACCTGGAATATTGATCCGGATACCAAGCTGACCTTCCTCTCGCAGTTCACGCGTGATGATACGGGGGCTACCAGTCAGTTCTTGCCGATTGTGGGCACCAAGATCAAATCACCCTTGGGGGACGTCTCACATCATAAGAACCTGGGCGATCCAGACTACGAGTTTTACGATCGCACCTACTACGCGTTGGGCTATGCCTTCGAGCACCGCTTCAACGATACCTGGCAGTTCAAACAGAACCTGCGTTACACCAAATCGGAGTTGTCGTTCCAGCAACTGACCGTGGGCTCGTACGCCTTCGCTCCCGTGGATGCCGCGGGCAACATGGACCGCCTCTCGACCAACGTTGACGAGGATATCGGACAGTTCGCGGTGGATAACAATTTCCAGGCTGACTTTGCCACCGGCGACGTTACCCACACCCTTTTGCTGGGTCTTGACCACCAGCGGACAGATACGTCTTACCTGTCGATATTCGGCGGTGCCGGACGCGTCAACATTTTCAATCCGGTCAATACCACGCCGGTGGTGCGCCCAGCGCGCTCCGCTGCGTTCTATGACTACAACCAGAAAACCGTGCAGACCGGTCTCTATGCACAAGACCAGATGGCACTCGACAACTGGCGCCTGACCCTGGGTGGCCGTGAAGACTGGGTGCATCAGGGCACCACGTACTTCAACAAACAAGACGCGACCAATACCGACCGCAACAAAAACTTCAGCGGCAACGCGGCAGTCAGCTATGTATTCGACTCGGGCTTCGTGCCATACCTGTCCTACGCTGAATCCTTCCAACCGGCGAGCAACGCCAGTGCCGACCCAGTGAAGTCCTACAAACCCACCGAAGGCAAACAATGGGAACTGGGGATCAAATATCAACCACCCGGCTCCAATACCTTGCTGAGTGCGGCGGTCTATAGCCTGACCCAGAAAAACGTACTGGTCACCAGCACCGGAACGAGCGGCACGCCGGTCACCGATCAGACCGGAGAAGTAAAAGTCAAAGGTCTGGAGTTGGAAGCCGTGTCTGATGTGACCGAAAACCTCAAGGTCATTGCGGCGTACACCCTTGCGAAGTCCGAAGTGCAAAAAGGCGACTTTAAAGGCAACCGCCTGCAACTGATGCCCAACCAGCAAGCATCGTTGTGGACGGACTACACCTGGCATACCGGCCCGCTGGACGGCTTCGGCATCGGCTTCGGCGCCCGCTACACCGGTAACACTTACGGTGACCAAGGCAACACTTGGTTGGGTAAAGCCAACGCCTACACCGTATTCGACGGGGCGGTGCATTACGACCTGGGTCGCATCGACAATAGCCTCAAAGGCGCATCGGTAAAGCTCAACGCCACCAACCTGTTCAACAAGGATTACATTTCCACCTGTGACGGTTCCTACTGCTATTTCGGCGACCAACGCAGCGTAGTCGCCAGCGCCACCTACCAGTGGTAAGCGCTGGAAAATGAAAAGCAAAACCATCCGCCGCTGGTCCTTTATCCACACCTGGACCAGCCTGATCTGCACGGTGTTCCTGCTGCTGCTCGCCCTCACCGGCCTGCCGCTGGTGTTTCACCACGAGATCGATCACCTGCTGGGCAACGAGCCTGAGCTGGCGCAAATGCCCGTCGATACGCCGCGGCTCAACCTGGAGCAACTGGTGGGCAAGGCCCAGGCCCATCGCCCCGGCGAAGCCATGCAGTACCTGGCCTGGGACGAAGACGATGCGAACGGTGTGATCGCGATCATGGCCGCCAGCGCCGGCACCGAACCCAATTTGTCGCACACCTTCATGCTCGACGCGCGCACCGGTGATGCCGTGGAAACCCCCGCGGCCAACGGTGGGTTCACCCTGTTCCTGCTGCGCTTGCATGTGGACATGTTCGCCGGCCTGCCGGGCAAGTGGCTGCTGGCATTCATGGGGGTTCTGTTTGTAGTGGCGATTATCTCGGGCACGGTGCTGTACCTGCCGTTCATGCGTCGCTTGACGTTCGCCACCGTGCGCCAGGACAAATCCCCGCGTCTGCGCTGGCTCGACCTGCATAACCTGATTGGCGTGGTCACGCTGACCTGGGCGCTGGTGGTCGGCGTCACCGGCGTGATCAGTGCGTGCGCCGACCTGATCATCGACGCCTGGCGCCAGGACAGCCTCAGCGCCATGATCGAACCCTACAAAAACGCGCCGCCACTGACCCAACGGGCGCCGGCCAGCGATTTGCTGACGATTGCCGCCAAGGCCACGCCCGGCATGCAACCGGACTTCATCGCCTTCCCCGGCACGCGCTTTTCCAGTGAGCACCACTACGCCGTATTCATGAAGGGCAGTACCCAACTTACCTCGCACTTGCTCACGCCGGTGCTGATCGACGCCAGCACCCTGGTGGTCACTGCCATCGGCGAACGACCGTGGTACATGGACGCCATGGGCATGTCCCAGCCGCTGCACTTTGGCGACTACGGCGGCATGCCGATGAAAATCCTCTGGGCGGTGCTGGATGTGCTGACCATCATCGTGCTGGTGAGCGGGATCTATTTGTGGATCGTGCGGCGCAAGGCGGGCAAGGCATGAGGCCGCGCCAGTCGAATTTCTGGAAGGTATTTGGCGCGCCGCTGGGCATTGGTCTGCTCAGCGCTGCGGGGTTGTTTGCGGCGCTGCTGGGGGATGGGCTGTGGGATTCGCTCAGCTGGGTGGGGCTGGGTATTCCTGCCGCCTTGGGTATTTGGGCGTTGTTCAAGCGGCGCGGCTGAAGGCCTCATCGCAGGCAAGCCAGCTCCCACAGGGTGATGTGAAACACCGTCAAATGTGGGAGCTGGCTTGCCTGCGATAGCGTCCTCAAAAACAACAAAAATGCCCCTCGCCAGCCCCCCTGCAACCCACTAGGCTAGCCACTGCCCATCTTGAGGAATGCCCATGTCCGCGCCCAGCATGACCCTGTTCCACAACCCCGCTTCACCCTTCGTTCGCAAGGTTCGCGTGCTGCTGGCTGAAACCGGCCAACAGGACCGCGTAACGCTGCACGGCTGCATGCCGACCCCGGTCACCCCGGATGCGCAGTTGGTACAAGGCAATCCCGTGGGCAAGATCCCGGCCCTGCGCCTGGCCGACGGTACTGTGCTGCATGACAGCCGCGTAATCCTCGATTACTTCGACCACCAGCACGTCGGCAACCCACTGATCCCCCGTGACGGCTCGGCCCGCTGGCGCCGCCTGACCCTGGCCTCGATGGCCGACGGCATCATGGACGCCGCCGTGCTGGTGCGCTACGAGACCGCCCTGCGTCCGGTGGAAAAGCATTGGGACCAATGGCTCGACGAGCAGCGCAACAAGATCCGCCGCACCCTCGCCGAACTGGAAGCGCACGCCATCGCCGAATTGGCCAGCCACTTCGACATCGCCGCCATCAGCGTGGCGTGTGCCTTGGGTTATCTGGATTTCCGGCATCCGGATATGCAATGGCGGTTGGAAAATCCCAAGCTTGCCCAGTGGTACGCAGAAGTCAGCCAGCGGCCTTCGATGCAGGCGACGCAGCCTCCCGTCTGACATCCACCAAGGTCCAGTGTGGGAGCTGGCTTGCCTGCGATAGCGGTGGGTCAGGAAAAGATGTGGTGGATGACACGCCGCCATCGCAGGCAAGCCAGCTCCCACAGTGTGCGGCGGCGTTGTTGAGAAAGTTGACCATCCTCGCCTTCATCTGCTGATCCTCGCGCAAACCGATCATTGCACCGCCTCCAGGTCAAACTGCAGCGGCTCGGCCGCCTTGCGCTTGCCCACGCCGTACCAGTCCAGTTTGCGCGTCAGCACCATCACCGTGCCCAGCAGGCCGAACAGCAACAGCGACCCCATCAGCAGCGCGTAATCCTCGGCACTCAACAGCCCGTACAACAAGCCATACAGCGCCGCCAACGCCGCCGAAAAGCCCAGGCCATGGGCCACGCTGCGCAGCACATGGCACACGTAGAAACCAATCAACAACACGCAGGCACTGGCAGAGATGAGGTAGGCCATGGCGAAGCCAATGTGCTCGGACAACGACAACAACAGCAGGTAGAAGAGCGCCAGCGCAACGCCCACCAAGGCGTACTGGATCGGGTGCACCGCCAGGCTCTTGAGCACTTCGAACAGAAAGAAGCCGGCAAAGGTCAGGGCAATGAACAGCAGCGCGTATTTGATCGCACGGTCGCTCTTGAGGTACTGGTCCACCGGGTCGATGAAGTTCACGCCGAAGCTGCGGTTGTTGAAGTCGTCACAGCCCTGGCCGTCCAGGCAGGTTTGCAGGGCTTGTTCGAGGTTGGTGGAAAAGAATGAGGTCTGCCAGTGGGCGGTAAAGCCCTTGTCGGTAATCTCGCGTTGTGCCGGCAGGAAGTTGCCGATGAAGCTGGGGTGCGGCCAGTTGGAGGCGAGCGACACTTGGCTGGTCTTGCCCACCGGCACCACTTGCAGTTGCTCGGTGCCTTGCAGGCGCAGGTCGAAGGCAAACGCCAAGGCGTTGGGCTTTTTGCTGTCCTGCTCCGGCAGCATCACATGCACGCCCTCACCCAACCAGTCCACCTGGGAGCCCGGTTCGAATTCCAACTGCTGGCCGCCGAGCTCAAGCTTCAATGCGTTTTCGATGCCACGGATATCGCTGATGCCCACCGCCAGAAACGCCGGCTCGAAGCGGTAATCGGCGAAGTTTTCCGTAATGCCCAACTGCGCCGGCAGTTCGAAACGCCCGCTGATGCGGTTGTCGGCATGGAACAGCCGCGCCTGGTAAATGCCCCGCGCGCGCAGTTCGGTTTGCACCTGGCCGTCGAGCTCGAAACGGTCCGGCAGAAAATACAGGCGCCCCCGTTCTTCACGGGTGACTTCGTAGCGCTTGTTGAGCTTTTCATTGAGCTTCCACTCGCGCACGGTCTTGCGATACGGCACCACCATCACCGGACCGGTGAGGCGCTGGGCGTAGCTGGAACTGCGGGCAATGTCCATCAAGACGCCGTCGCGCAGTTGCTGGCGGTCGCTGATGATGCCGTTGATCATCAGCAATGGAATCAGCAGTAGCAGGATCAGCAGCGCAATCGCGCCAAGTTTGAAAAGCAGGCTGCGGTTCATGGGTCTCTCCCTGTTTTGATGGGGAGAGTCTGGGCAACCCGTGTGGGGGATTTATGTGGGCAATGTGGAGACTGTGTGGAGATGCAGCACCGCTTGCACGCCGCCGGGTACGTTGCCGATCTGCAACGCGCCGCCGTGCAGTTTCATCACTTCCTCGACAAAGTTGAGGCCCAGCCCGGTACTTTTGCGCCCGCTGGCCGGGCGTGGCAGCGAATAGAAACGTTCGCTCAGGCGCGGCAACGCGTAGTCGGGAATCGGTGCGGCCTGGTTGAACAGGCTTACCTGCACATCGTTGTGGCGCATCTGCGCACTGAACTCCAACCGGCCGCCGGGCGGGGTGAAATCCAGGGCGTTGTCCAGCAGGTTGCCCAGGGCCTGACGCAGCAGGAAGGGTTCGCCATACACCTTCACACCCGCCGCAATCGTCTGCTCGACCTGCAAGCCGGCGCCCTCGATACGTGCGCATTGGGCCTTGAGCACCTCATCGACCATGGCCGCCAACGGGATACTGGCCTGCTCTTCCAGGCCCTGGCGTTGCTCGACCTGCGCCAGGTTCAGCAAGCGTTCGATCAACTGCTGCAGGCGCGCGCTCTCGCTGTCGATGTTGCCGACAAAGCGCTGCTGTTGTTCGCGGCTCATGTCGCCCTGCAACAGCTCCGCCGCGCCGCGTATCGCGGCCAACGGGCTTTTCAGTTCGTGGGTCAGGGTGTGCACGTAACGCTCGACGTAGGCTTTGCCCTCCAGCTGCGTGCGCATGTGTTCCACGGCGGTGGACAACTGCTTGAGTTCGCCGCCCCGGTAATACGGCAGCTCGGCGCGCCGGCCTTCGCTGACCGCCTCGGCGTACGCCGTCAAACGCCGTAGCGCAACGCTCAGCCACCAGGACAGCAGCGCGCCGAGCAACAGGCCGAGAATCACCAGGCCCGCGCCGTACCACAATAGGCGGCGCTCGGTGCGGTCGACATAGGGCTGCAATGAACTGTTCGGCTTGGCCACGGTGACCACGCCGATGATCTGCCCGTTGTCGCGGATCGGTGCGCCCACGTGCATCACCGACGAGGTGGGATCATCCAGTTCGTTGCGCGAAGAACGCGCGCCGTACTCGCCGCGCAGGGTCAGGTACACGTCGTTCCATTTTGAATAATCCTGCCCCACCGCCGTGCCCGTGGAGTCGAGCAACACGGTGCCCTTGGCGTCGGTGACATAGATACGGTGGTTGACCTGGTTTTTCGGCAGCCCCCAGATGGTCGCCCCTGGCTGCCGATTGCCGTAAGCCTTGAGCAGCTCCGGCCAGTGGCTCTGGCCGAGCGTGCCGTTTTTGACGTCGTCGCGCAGGATCTCGGCCAGCAGGTTGGCGGTGTCCACCAGGGTTTCTTCGGTGGACTGGCGCACGCCGGGGCGGATTTCCTTCATCACGGTGCTGAGCACAAAGTAGCCGGTGAGGCCGATAAACAGCGCATACACCAGGAAAATCCGCAGCCCCAGGCGCATCAGCCGTGGCTCGGGCTGTAGCTGTAGCCGAGGCCGCGATGGGTCTGGATCGGCTCGGCGTCGGCGGCCACGTTGCGCAATTTGCCGCGCAGGCTTTTGATGTGGCTGTCGATATTGCGCTCGTAACCGGCATCCGCCGCGACACCGACGGCATCCAGCAGTTGCTCGCGGCTGAACACGCGCTCGGGTTGCTCCAGCAGGCTTTGCAGCAGGCGGAACTCGTGGCGCGTGAGGCTTAACGGCTGGCCGCGATACGTAATCTGCATGCGCTCCAGGTCGACCTGGAACACGATGGGCGCGGCACTTGGACCAATTCGTTTGAGGATCGCCCTGACCCGCGCGGTGACTTCCCGAGGGCTGAAGGGCTTGACCACGTAATCGTCGGCGCCGATCTCCAGCCCCACCACGCGGTCGATCTCGCCATCCCGCGCGCTGAGGAACATCACCGGCACTTCGCTGAACCGGCGCAGTTGCTTGCAGGTTTCAAAGCCCGTGATGTCCGGCAGGCCGATGTCGAGGATGATCAGGTCGGCCGGGGTCTGGCGCTGATGGGCCAGCGCTTCCTGGCCGAGGCTCAGCCAGGTGGTGGTAAAGCCCTCGCCTTGCAGGGCGAATATCAGCGTATCGGCTATCGCCGCTTCGTCTTCGACAATCAGGATATGCGGCATGGGGGTCCGTCAGCAGTCCGGTTTGTCGGCAGTGTAGCGACGGGCCGGGTTGACCGCAGCGTCGAATTCACGCAGGGCCTTGGCGCCGATCAGCAAGGGGTAGTTGAAGCTGCTGCGATCGGTGAGGTTAACCTCGACGGTGCGCTTGACCTTGCCCAGGCACATTTCCAGGTCGATGACCGGGCGCTTGGCCACGCTGGCCTCGTCCTTGTCATCGTCTTCATCGGCGCGGCTCTTGATCTTGCTGATGCGCGAGACCTTGTGTTCGTAGACTTTGTCGGTGGCGTCCTTGCCGCCGAGGCGGAAACGCACCCAGTCGTCGCCATCACGGGTGAAGGTTTCAATGTCTCGGGCCGACAGCGAAGCCGTGAGCGCGCCGGTGTCCATCTTGGCCTTGAAGGTTTCGCCGATCTCCGGCAACTGGATGTATTCGTAGCGACCGTAGAGGGTCGGTTCGGCGGCCATGACGGGCAAGGCGGCGAGTGCGAGCGAGGCAAATAGCAGTTTCACGACGTGATTTCCTCGGAAAGAAGTAGGCGGATTCTAGACCGCAAAAGCAGCACTTAGTTAGCTGACGCCAGCATAACCGGCGCACTGTGAAACATTCGTCCGGCGAATCGGGATTTGGCCTCTGGACTCAAGCTGCTTATCATGACCCGCCTACAGGATTTCAAGAGTTACTTATGCGCCGCCTGCTCACCGGCTGTCTGGTCTCATTGCTGCTATTGCTCAATACCCTGGTCCTCATCGGTCCGTTGACGGTGTTTGCCCTGCTCAAGCTGGTGGCTCCCGGTCGCTACCGCGACGCCATGTCAGGGGCGGTGATGTGGATCGCCGAAACCTGGGCCGAGATCGACAAGCTGATCTTTGCGCTGTGCATCCCGACCCAGTGGGACATTCGCGGCGGTGATAACCTGCGGGGTGATACCAGCTACCTGGTGATCAGTAACCACCAGTCGTGGGTGGATATCCCGGCGTTGATCCAGGCCCTCAATCGACGCACGCCGTTCTTCAAATTCTTCCTGAAAAAAGAGCTGATCTGGGTGCCCTTCCTGGGCCTGGCCTGGTGGGCGCTGGACTACCCGTTCATGAAGCGCTACACCAAGGCGTTCCTGGCCAAGTACCCGGAACTGGCCGGGCAGGACCTGAAGATCACTCGGCAAGCCTGCGAGCTGTTCAAGCGCCAGCCGGTAACGGTGGTCAATTACCTGGAAGGCACGCGCTTCAGCGAAGCCAAGCGGGCACAGCAGGGTTCACCGTTCAGTTGCTTGCTCAAGCCCAAGGCCGGCGGTGTGGCGTTTGTGCTGGCGGCGATGGGCGAGCAACTGGATGCGGTGCTTGACGTGACCGTGGTGTATCCGCAACAAAAGATCCCGGGGTTCTGGGATTTGATCAGTGGCGCCGTGCCAAAGGTGATCATCGATATCCGCACCCGTGAACTGGACCCGGTATTGTGGCAGGGGGATTACGAGAACGATCCGGTGTTTCGCCAGGTGGTCCAGAGCTGGGTGAACCAGCTTTGGAGGGAGAAGGATCAGCGAATCCGCCAACTGTCTGGCGAGTCCGCCGGGACCTGATCAGGCAATTACTGGCGATGCTCCACCTTCGGCCAGGTTCTAGAATCGTAGCCCGTCTTCAACGCTGGCTTGCTTACCATAGTGTCTTGCTCAGCCACCGCCTCAGCCCGTGCATCGCATGCATGACCGGCGGCGTTCCCCTGCTTGGCAGGGTCGGGCAGCTTGAGGGTAGAGAGCAGATAAGCTGCATCGCTGATAGCGCTGATAGGACCGGGAATATACATAGCGTTGTTCCTGCATGGCTGTTTTAAGGAATCCGCTCGACGCAGGTTAATTGCCCCGAGCGGTCCTCTTACGTGGCGAAGCATCCCACGCCGTTCCGCGAAAAATATTTCACCACATTGCCAGTTAAAACGCAGATCCTCAGGTACCCGTGCCCCAGGCCTGGGCCAATTTACCCAATACCGAGCTGTTCGCGCCCTGGCCGCCCAGGTATTGCAGGATCACCGGGGCAAACTGCCCGACCATGCCACTGTCCATGCCCAAGGCGCTGAACGCGGTGTTCAGGTCGTTGGTGTTCTTCACGTTACCCAGCAGGCCGTCCAGGCCGCTGGTCTTGCTGCCGCCGGTCTGGCCGAGCAAACCGCTCAACGCGCCGAGGCTGCCCAAGGCGTTGTTGCCAGACAACTGGTCCAGGCCCGGCACGCTGTTGCCCAGTTGCGAATAATCGTTACCGCTCAGCTTGTTCTTGGCCAGGCCTAGCATGGCGCCCGTGCCGCCAACGGCTTGTTCGGGGGTGATGTTGAGTTGGGAGGTCAGTGCGCTGAGCAAGCCGGCCGTCTCGGACGACGGCGCGGCGGCGGCCGCCTTGTTGTTGCCCCCCTGCATGCCGGAGATGGCATTAGCCGCGTCGCCGAGGTTGAACCCTGCGGCAAACACCGGGCCGGCTGCCAGCGTCATCAGGCAGGAAAGGGCGAAACCGCGTGAAATCTTCATCGAAACAACCTCTGGGTGTAGGGGTGAAAGCAGGCGTTTGACTGGGTATCCCGTCGGTTGTTCCAAGGCGCCTGGAACCCATCGGCGATAAGCCGGTCCATGAACTGACTAAAAAATTTGTTGGGAAGAGACTTATGACTACGATCCAACCCCAAGTGATTGAGCACAAGCCTGCGTTCTGGAGCCGCCCTCGCCTGTTCATCGGCGCCTGCGTGGTGGTGGTTGCCGGTATCGGCGGCGCGCTCTACACCCAGGACAACGTCAAGTCCGCCGCCACCCTGGTGACCGCCACCCAGCAGCCGGCCGCACAGATCATGGCGCACAAGGATTACCTTGAAGTGCAACCAATTGCCTCCACGGCCCCGGCGCCGGACCAGAGCCTGGAGCTGTGGGCCATCCCAGAAGGCGGCACGCCTGTGTCCCTTGGCCTCTTGCCCGAAGACGGTAAAGGCATCATCGGCTTGAACCCACGCCAGCAGGCCTCCATCAGCAAGCCGGTGGAGCTGATGGTGAGTTCGGAAAGCAAGGGTGGGTCGGTGAGCAAGCAACCGACCGGGCCGACGGTGTATCAAGGTGCATTGGCTACTCGCTGAAACACCCCAAATCCCCCTGTGGGAGCGGGCTTGCTCGCGAATGCAGTGGGTCAGACACTGATGCACAACTGACCCACCGCATTCGCGAGCAAGCCCGCTCCCACATTTGATCTTCCGCGCCTGGGTGACTTGCTCATGGCGATGGATGGCGCTTATAGTTCGGCGGTCGTCCACATGGCGACACGGGTTTGGCGACCCGATCGAAATAATGCATGCAAAAGCACCTGGCTCTTCGCAGGTTTTTTGCACGCGTAAAGCTGCTCTATGGCGGCTGTGCGCGGGAGACCTTCGGGTCTGCCGGCCTTTGCTTTATTTCACCGGTTCGCCAACCTGCGTACAGCTGCCACCCATTCGTTTGGCGACGAATGAGTGGTAGCCCCACTCTCTGAAATAAAGGTTGCACACATGAACCGATACATACCGCTCACCGGCCACGACAGCACCACCCCGTCCCTGCTCATCGACACCCAAACCCCGCTGCACATCCTCCACGACGCCGCCGCCTATCGCATCCGCGCCGTCACCCAAGTCATGGAAAACCTGGCCTTTCGCGAAGGCCTGGACACCGATAACGTTGTCCTCCAGGACTTCGCCCTGCTCTGCGCCATTCCGCTGCGCGACGGGTGCGATTTGCTGGATGTGATCAGCCAGCGCTTGCAGGCTTAAACGGCAGATGCAAAAAGGGCGACCCGAGGGTCGCCCTTTTTTACGCTGCGCGTTACGCCGCGCTGAACAGTTTGTGCGGATCAATCACAAACTTCTTCGGCACACCCGCATCGAACTCGCCGTAGCCACGTGGCGCGTCATCCAGGCTGATCACCTCCACGCCAACGATGTCGGCAATGTTGATCCGGTCCCACATGATCGCCTGCATCAGCTGGCGGTTGTACTTCATCACCGGCGTCTGGCCGGTGTGGAAGCTGTGGGATTTAGCCCAGCCCAGGCCAAAACGGATGCTCAGGCTGCCCATTTTTGCGGCAGCGTCGACCGCACCCGGATCTTCGGTAACGTACAGGCCCGGAATGCCGATCTTGCCCGCCACGCGCACCACGCCCATCAGCGAGTTGAGCACGGTGGCCGGGGCTTCGGCCTTGACGCCGTCGTGGCCGTGGCCGCGTGCTTCAAAACCGACGGCATCGACGGCGCAGTCCACTTCCGGCTCGCCGAGCAGCGCGGCGATCTGTTCGTGCAACGGTGTGTCGGTGGACAGGTCGGCGATCTCGAAACCCTGGGCCTTGGCGTGGGCCAGGCGGATCGGGTTGACGTCGCCGATGATCACGACCGCTGCGCCCAACAGACGTGCTGAAGCGGCCGCAGCCAGGCCGACCGGGCCGGCACCGGCGATGTAGACCGTGCTGCCTGGGCCGACGCCCGCAGTGACCGCACCGTGGTAGCCGGTGGGCAGGATATCGGAGAGGCAGGTCAGGTCACGGATTTTCTCCATGGCCTTGTCGCGATCCGGCAGTTTGAGCAGGTTGAAGTCGGCGTAGGGCACCAGCGCGTATTCAGCCTGGCCGCCGGTCCAGTCGCCCATGTCGACGTAGCCGTAGGCACCGCCCGGGCGCGCCGGGTTAACGCTCAAGCAAACGCCGGTGTGCATTTCCTTGCAGGAACGGCAACGGCCGCAGGCCACGTTGAAGGGCACCGACACCAGGTCGCCGATCTTCAGGTTTTCGACGTCGCTGCCCTTCTCGATCACTTCACCGGTGATCTCGTGACCGAGCACCAGGCCGGTCTGGGCAGTGGTGCGGCCGCGCACCATGTGTTGGTCGGAGCCGCAGATGTTGGTGGAAACCACGCGCAGGATGACGCCGTGCTCAATCTTCCTGCCACGGGGGTCCTGCATTTTGGGATAGTCGATTTTCTGTACTTCGACCTTGCCGCTGCCGAGATACACGACACCACGATTACCAGACATGCTTTCACCTCGCTGTTGTTTTTATGGAACTGCGTTGCCGGTTGGGTGGGCAGCGCGTTAAGTGCTTGGGTACAGATGCTGTTTTTTGTGTTGTTTGCAGGGGCCTCATCGCGGGCAAGCCCGGCTCCCACAGTTTGGATGTGTGAACACATTTCAAATGTGGGAGCTGGCTTGCCTGCGATGGCGCCCGTCAGAGCACCACCGTTCTATTGGCATTCAAGAACACCCGCCGCTCAATGTGATACCCCACCGCGCGGGCCAATGTCAGGCCCTCGATATCCCGCCCCTTGGCGATCAGGTCCTCAGGATAGTGACTGTGATCCACCACCTCCACGCCCTGGGCAATGATCGGCCCTTCATCCAGGTCGTTATTGATGTAATGCGCCGTGGCCCCGACCAGTTTCACGCCCTTGTTATAAGCCTGGTGATACGGCTTGGCGCCCTTGAACCCTGGCAGCAACGAGTGGTGGATGTTGATGGCCTTGCCATCCAGCTTGCGGCACAGCTCCGGCGACAGCACTTGCATGTAGCGCGCAAGGATCACCAGTTCGGCGCCGGTGTCTTCCACCACTTGCCACACCTGACGCTCCTGGGACGGTTTGTCGTTGGGGTCCAATGGAAAATGATAGTAGGGAATCTGGTGCCAGTCGGCCAAGGGCTGCAAATCAGGGTGATTGGACACCACCGCAACCACGTCCATCGACAGTTGCCCAATGCGCTGGCGGTACAGCAAGTCATTGAGGCAGTGATCGGCCTTGGAGACCATGATCACCACTTTTGGCCGGTAGTTCGGCGCCGTGAGCTCGAAGATCATGCCGAAGGCTTCGCCGCGCCTGGCCAGGCCATCGCGAAATGCCTGCTCATCGAAACCGTCGGGCTGGCGGAACTCCACGCGGATGAAAAACCGCCCCGAAAGCCGGTCATCGAACGAGTGGTGCTCGGTCACGTAGCAGCCCTGCTCGAACAGGTAGCGGGTAACCGCGTCCACCGTGCCGAGCACGCTGGGGCAGTCGGCGGTCAAAATCCATGTATCAGGTGCGCGGCTCATAGTGCAATCCTCAGGCCCTTGTGGCGAGGGGGCTTGTCCCCCGTTGGGCTGCGAAGCAGCCCTTAAACCTGCTGCTCGGTTATTTCAGGAAAAATGCGCTGACCTTAATAGGACCGCTGCGCGCTCCAACGGGGGACAAGCCCCCTCGCCACAACAGCCCTCTTGCGCTCATTCGATCAGGCTTGAACGCTCAGACCGAACTCGGCCGAGGCGTCCTGCAACCACAACCACCAGTAATCCGAGAAGCTGCGACGGATCAGCAGTTCCCAGGTGTCTTCAGCGGTATGGCGGATTACCAGTTGCGACTTGGCGAACACCGTGCCCACCGCCTTGCCTACCGGGAAGTTGTTGGGGTGCACGTCGTAGCTGGTGGATTTCATCAGCACATCGCGCACGTTCGGGCCGCTCAGTTCGAGGATCTGCTGGCCGCCGCTGACGTTGACGATCTGGATATGCAGGTCGCCCAGGGCCGCACGCAGGTTTTGCTCGGCGGCGAATTCTTCACCGCTCGGCACGATCAAAAGCCACTCGTCCGGGCCGAGCCATTGCAGGCTGGTGTCGCCCTTGACGATAACGGTGAGAGCGCCGGGCAATTCGATGCCCAGAGCCTTATGCACGCCGGCGGCAAAGGCGGCGTCATGGCCATCGCCACGAATCGTCAGGTGGCCGAGGAGTTTCTTTTCACGCACGGTCACGCCGGCGTTCTTGCGGCCCTTGCCGACCAGGCTGGCGAGGTCGGCATGGTGCAGCGACGACTCGGCCTTGGCGCCGGTGGTGGGGCGTTGTTGGTATACGTTGGCTGCTGTCATAAAGCACCTGTCTGAATTCTGTGGTGACTGTTCTGGCCTCATCGGGGGCAAGCCCCCTCCCACATTTGGAATGCATTCCCCTGTGGGACCTGGCTTGCCTGCGATGCAGACGACTCGGTCTATCAGATGTTCTGCCGCTCGCCCTTCGGATCAAAGAACACGGAAGACACAATCTCCGCCTCGATCACGCTGCCATCGGCCTGCGGTGAAAACACCCGCTCACCGATGCGCTTCAAGCCGCCCTTCACCACGCCCATGGCAAACGAATAACCCAGGGAGTTGTGCGCATAGCTTGAGGTGACATGGCCGACCATCTTCATCGGAATCGTCTGCTTCGGATCGAACACCAACTGCGCGCCTTCCGGCAGCCAAACGTTAGGGTCAATCGGCTTCAAGCCCACCAGTTGCTTGCGCTCTTCACGCACGCAGTCTTCACGGTTCATCCCGCGCCAGCCGATCCACGAGAACGGCTTGGTACGGCCCACGCACCAGCCCATGTTCAGGTCGTCCGGGGTCATCGAGCCGTCGGTGTCCTGGCCGACGATGATGAAGCCCTTCTCGGCCCGCAATACGTGCATGGTTTCGGTGCCGTACGGGGTCAGGTTGTACTGTTTGCCGGTCTCGACGATCTGTTCCAGCACGCCCATGGCGTAGTCGGCCTGTACGTTGACCTCGTAGGACAGCTCACCGGTAAACGAAATACGGAACACCCGCGCCGGAACGCCGCCGACCAAGCCTTCCTTCCAGGTCATGAATGGGAAGCCGTCCTTGTCCAGGTCGATGTCGGTGACTTCCGCCAGCAGCTTGCGGCTGTTGGGGCCGGACAGGGTCATGGTCGCCCAGTGGTCGGTGACCGAGGTGAAGTACACCTTGAGGTCCGGCCATTCGGTCTGCTGATAGATTTCCAGCCACTGCAGCACGCGGGCGGCGCCGCCGGTGGTGGTGGTCATCAGGAAGTGGTTGTCGGCCAGGCACGCGGTCACGCCATCGTCGAAGACCATGCCGTCTTCCTTGCACATCAGGCCGTAGCGCGCCTTGCCCACGTCGAGCTTGGTCCAGGCGTTGGTGTAGATGCGGTTGAGGAACTCACGCGCGTCAGGGCCCTGGATGTCGATCTTGCCGAGTGTGGACGCATCCAGCAGGCCGACGCTGTCGCGCACGGCCAGGCATTCGCGTTTTACCGCAGCGTGCAGGTCTTCACCGTTGCGTGGGAAGTACCACGGGCGTTTCCACTGGCCGACGTCTTCAAACTCGGCGCCGTTCTTTACGTGCCAGGCTTGCAACGCGGTGTAGCGCACCGGTTCGAAAATGTGCCCGCAGTGACGCCCGGCAATTGCACCGAAGGTCACCGGCGTGTAGTTCGGGCGGAACATGGTGGTGCCCATCTGCGGGATGGTCACGTTCAGCGAACGGGCGGCAATCGCCAGGCCGTTGACGTTACCCAGCTTGCCCTGATCGGTACCGAAGCCCAACGCGGTGTAGCGTTTGACATGCTCGACCGACTCGAAACCTTCGCGGGTCGCCAGCTCGATGGCAGCGGCGGTGACGTCGTTCTGCAGGTCGACGAATTGCTTCGGTGCCCGAGCGGTGGGCTTGTCGTGCGGCACCTGGTAGATGCCCAGGGTCGGTTCTTCCAGACGACTCAGGGCTTTTGGCAAGGTGCCTTCCACCGGCGCAAAACCGGCTTCGCTGGCGGCGCGCACGCCGCCTTCAAAACCGTCAGCAAGGGAATCGCCAAGGCCGTAGACGCCGTTGATGCCACCGACGCACACGCGTTTTTGCGGTGCTTCGCCCGGCACAAAACCAAGGATGTCTTCGCGCCAGGTTGGCTTGCCGCCCAGGTGAGAGGCCAAGTGTACCACCGGGCTGTAGCCGCCGGAGCTGGCCACCAGGTCGCAGTCCAGCCACTCGCCGGGGCTGGTGACTTTATGCGCCTTGACGTCAATCGCGGCGATACGCGCAGCGGTCACGCGCTTGGTGCCACGGGCTTCGATCACGGCGCTGCCGGTGAGGATACGAATACCTTTGGCGCGGGCTTCTTCCACCAGCGCGCCGCGTGGGTTGTGGCGCACATCGGCCACTGCGACCACTGGCAGGCCGGCGTCGAGCCAGTCCAGCGCGACGCGGTAGGCGTGGTCATTGTTGGTCGACAACACCAGCTTCTTGCCCGGTGCCACGCCGTAGCGACGCACGTAGGTCGAGACCGCACCGGCGAGCATGTTGCCCGGCACGTCGTTGTTGCCGTACACCAGCGGGCGCTCGCACGCACCGGTGGCCAGCACCACACGCTTGGCGCGCACACGGTGGATACGCTGGCGCACCACGCCGATCGGCGCACGGTCACCCAAGTGATCGGTGAGGCGCTCGTGAATGGTCAGGAAGTTATGGTCGTGGTAGCCGTTGACGGTCGCGCGGGGCAGCAGCACCACGTCGGGCAGGGCTTTCAACTCCGCAATCACGCTGGCGACCCATTCAGCCGCCGGTTTGCCGTCGAGGCTTTCGCGCGAATCAAGCAAGGAGCCGCCGAACTCTTCCTGCTCATCGGCGATGATCACGCGGGCACCGCTGCGCGCGGCCGCCAGTGCCGCGGCCAGGCCGGCGGGGCCTGCGCCGACCACCAGCACGTCGCAGTGACGGTTGAAGTTGTCGTAGGTGTCCGGGTCGTTCTCGGTCGGCGAGCGGCCAAGCCCGGCAGCCTTGCGGATGTACTTCTCGTAGGTCATCCAGAACGACTGCGGGTACATGAAGGTTTTGTAATAGAAACCCGGCGGCATCAGCTTGCCGCCGACCTTGCCGAGAATGCCCATCATGTCGTTGTTCACGCTCGGCCAGCCGTTGGTGCTGGTGGCGACCAAACCTTGATACAGCGCCTGCTGCGTGGCGCGCACGTTAGGGATTTGCGTGGCTTCGGTTGCGCCAATCTGCAGCACAGCGTTCGGCTCTTCAGCGCCCGCCGCATAGATGCCGCGAGGGCGCGAGTATTTGAAACTGCGGCCAATGATGTCAACGCCGTTGGCCAGCAGGGCAGCGGCCAGGGTGTCGCCTTCAAAGCCTTTGTAGCTCTGGCCGTTGAAGGTAAACGTCAGGACTTTATTACGGTCGATGCGGCCACCGTTGGACAGGCGATTGGTCTGGCTCATACCTTCTCTCCAGAAGCCTTGGCGGTGAATTGCGGCTTCTCGCCGATCTTGTAGGTTTCAAGCATTTCGTAGGTCAGGGTGTCGCGAGTGGCGTTGAAGTACTGACGGCAACCGGCGGCGTGAATCCACAGTTCGTGATGCAGGCCACGGGGGTTGTCGCGAAAGAACATGTAGTCGCCCCACTCCGCGTCGGTGCAAGCATTCGGGTCCAGCGGGCGCGGGATGTGCGCTTGGCCGGACGCGTGAAATTCCTCTTCGGAGCGCAGTTCGCCACAGTGAGGACAGAAGATATGCAACATGAGGTATTTCTCCTGTTAGTGGGCGACGGCCGCGGCGCCGTGTTCGTCGATCAACGCACCGTTGTGGAAACGGTCGATGGAGAAAGGTGCCGCCAGCGGGTGCATTTCACCCTTGGCCAGGCTGGCGGCAAACACGTTGCCCGAGCCTGGGGTGGCCTTGAACCCACCGGTGCCCCACCCGCAGTTGAAGAACATGTTCGGTACCGGGGTCTTGGAAATGATCGGGCAGGCATCCGGCGTGGTGTCGACGATGCCGCCCCACTGGCGGTTCATGCGCACGCGGGACAACACCGGGAACATCTCGACGATGGCCTGGATGGTGTGTTCGATCACCGGGTACGAACCGCGCTGGCCGTAGCCGTTGTAGCCGTCGATACCGGCGCCGATCACCAGGTCGCCCTTGTCGGACTGGCTGATGTAGCCGTGCACGGCGTTGGACATGATCACGCTGTCGATAATCGGCTTGATCGGCTCCGATACCAGCGCTTGCAGCGGGTGGGATTCGATCGGCAGGCGAAAGCCTGCCAGTGAGGCCATGTGGCCGGAGTTACCGGCGGTCACCACACCGACGCGCTTGGCGCCGATAAAGCCCTTGTTGGTTTCCACGCCGATGCACACGCCGTTTTCCTTGCGAAAGCCGATCACTTCGGTCTGCTGGATCAAGTCCACGCCGAGCGCGTCAGCGGCGCGGGCAAAGCCCCAGGCCACCGCATCGTGACGGGCCACGCCGCCGCGCCGTTGCACGGTGGCGCCGAGCACCGGGTAGCGGGTGTTTTTCGAGCAGTCGAGGTAGGGGATCTCGTCGGCTACCTGCTTGGCGTTGAGCAGCTCGCCGTCCACGCCGTTGAGGCGGTTGGCGCTGACGCGGCGCTCGGAGTCACGGATGTCCTGCAGGGTGTGGCACAGGTTGTACACGCCGCGCTGGGAAAACATCACGTTGTAGTTCAGGTCCTGGGACAAGCCTTCCCAGAGTTTCATCGCGTGTTCGTACAGGTGCGCCGACTCGTCCCACAGGTAGTTGGAACGCACGATGGTGGTGTTGCGCGCGGTGTTACCGCCGCCCAACCAGCCCTTTTCGACCACGGCCACGTTGGTGATGCCGTGCTCCTTGGCCAGGTAGTAAGCGGTCGCCAGACCATGCCCGCCGCCGCCGACGATGACCACGTCGTAGACTTTTTTAGGGGTAGGCGTGCGCCACATCTTCTGCCAGTTTTCGTGGTGGCTGAGTGAGTGCTTGAAGAGGCCGAAGCCTGAGTAGCGTTGCATAGTCATTACTCCAAAACCGCGCTCAGCGATAAACCGGGAAATCAGCGCACAGGGCAGACACGTGCTTGGCCACGTTGGCCTCGACGTCGGCGTCGCCGAGGTTGTCGAGGATGTCGCAGATCCAGCCGGCCAGTTCGATGCACTGCGGCACTTTGAAACCACGCGTGGTCACCGCCGGGGTGCCGATGCGCAGCCCCGAGGTCACGAACGGCGACTGCGGGTCATTCGGCACGGCGTTCTTGTTGACGGTGATGTGGGCACGGCCCAGGGCGGCGTCCGCGTCCTTGCCGGTGAGGCCCTGACGGATCAGGCTGACCAGGAACAGGTGGTTATCGGTGCCGCCGGACACTACATCGTAGCCGCGTTTGATAAACACCTCGGCCATGGCCTGGGCGTTGTCGATCACTTGCTGCTGGTAGACCTTGAAGCCAGGTTCCTGGGCTTCCTTGAAGCACACGGCCTTGCCGGCGATGACGTGCATCAGTGGGCCGCCCTGGGCGCCGGGGAATACGGCGGCGTTGAGTTTCTTCTCGATGGCTTCGTTGGACCTGGCCAGGATCAGGCCGCCACGCGGACCGCGCAGGGTCTTGTGGGTGGTGGTGGTGACCACGTCGGCGTACGGCAGCGGGTTCGGGTACAGGCCGGCGGCGACCAGGCCGGCGACATGGGCCATGTCGACGAACAACAGCGCACCGACCTTATCGGCGATCGCGCGAAAACGCGGGAAATCCAGGGTCTTGGAGTACGCGGAGAAGCCGGCAACGACCATCTTCGGCTGGTGCTCCACGGCCAGGCGCTCGACTTCGTCATAGTCGATCAGGCCGGTGTCGGTGTTGATGCCGTACTGCACGGCGTTGTACAGCTTGCCCGAGGACGACACTTTGGCGCCGTGGGTCAGGTGGCCACCGTGGGCCAGGCTCATGCCCAGGATGGTATCGCCGGCATTGATCAGCGCCAGGTACACCGCGCTGTTGGCGGACGAACCGGAGTGCGGCTGCACGTTGGCGTAATCGGCGCCGAACAGTTGCTTGGCACGCTCGATGGCCAGGGCCTCGACCTTGTCCACGTGCTCGCAGCCACCGTAGTAGCGCTTGCCCGGGTAGCCTTCGGCGTATTTGTTGGTGAGGCCGCTGCCTTGCGCTTGCATCACGCGCTTGCTGGTGTAGTTCTCCGACGCGATCAGCTCGATATGATCTTCCTGACGCTGCTCCTCGGCATTCATCGCCGCCAGCAGTGCGTCGTCATATCCCTGGATCTGATCTTGTTTGCTGAACATCGCGTCTCTCCCAGCCTTTCGTATTGTTGAGGCCCTCGCAGGGCCCTTTGATGCGATGGTAGGGCTGGCGCAGGCAGGCCAAATGCCTGCGCACGCCACGCAAAGGTGCGTTTACGACATTAGCTGAGCGACACCGAACAAATGTGGGAACAGGCTTGTGTGGGAGCTGGCTTGCCTGCGATGGCATCACCGCTTTCCTGCTGACACACCGAGGTGCCAGCATCGCAGGCAAGCCAGCTCCCACAGGGGTTAGGTAGTGATCTGGCGGATCAGTAGCAGCAGCAGGAAATGCGCGGGATAAAGGGCATAGGCCCAGCGCCGCATAGCCGGTGGCGAAACACTTTTGCCACGTCGCAACAAGACCAATCCTGCCAATGGCGCAATCAGGCATGTCGCCAAGCCAAGCATCGCAACCAGGCTGCCGCTACTGAGTAACACCTGCCATTGGTTGGCCGCGACGCACACCAAACCGGGCAATAAGCTGAAATACCAAGGGCGACGGAACACCAGCATCATCGCCAATGGCAGCAATACACCAAAAAAACCGAACATGAGGTGGGTTGAAAACACCGCCGCCAACGCAAGGGCAATCAGCGCCAATCCTCGATCAACCACCGCCTTTTGCTGCCATCCCCGTGCAACCAGCAAGCCCAGCGCCAAGGTTGGCAGCACGTTCAACGTATCGGCATCCTCGATAAACAGCCGATACGGCACTTCGCTGATCACACTGAACAGCAACAGCCAGCCCAGATACCGCCACTGGCCGGTGACGGCTGTGTTTTTGACTCGATGCAGGTTCGCCGCGATCGCCAGGCAAAACCACGGAAACGCCAGGCGTCCGGGTACGTACAGGCCATCCAGACTCAACCCCACATAGCGCAAGTGATCCAGCACCATGCTCAACAGCGCCAACCACTTGAGCAAATCCAAAGCGCCATCACGGACGCGTCCGACAGGCATTGTTTCAGTACCGTGCATAATTCCCCAATGACTTTGCATTTACAGTGCGTGCGCACCCGCGACAATCTTGGTTACAGTGCGCACCAACATCGACCACAGGAATGGGCCATGACCGACAAGAGCCAACAATTCGCCAGTGACAATTATTCCGGCATTTGCCCGGAAGCCTGGGCCGCCATGGAACAAGCCAACCAGGGCCATCAGCGCGCCTATGGCGATGATGAATGGACCCACCGCGCGGCCGACGGTTTCCGCAACCTGTTCGAAACCGACTGCGAAGTGTTCTTTGCCTTCAATGGCACCGCCGCCAACTCCCTCGCCCTGTCATCCTTGTGCCAGAGCTACCATAGCGTGATTTGCTCGGAAACCGCCCACGTCGAGACCGACGAATGCGGCGCGCCGGAATTTTTCTCCAACGGCTCCAAGCTGCTCACCGCCCGCACCGAAAACGGCAAGCTGACCCCGGAGTCGATCCGCGAGATCGCCCTCAAGCGCCAGGACATCCACTACCCCAAGCCGCGGGTGGTCACCCTCACCCAGGCCACTGAAGTCGGCAGCGTGTACACCCCGGAAGAAATCCGTGCCATCAGCGCCACTTGCAAAGAGCTGGGCCTGAACCTGCACATGGATGGTGCGCGCTTCTCCAACGCCTGTGCGTTCCTCGGTTGCTCGCCGGCGGACCTGACCTGGAAGGCCGGCGTGGATGTGCTGTGCTTTGGTGGCACCAAGAACGGCATGGCGGTGGGCGAAGCAATCCTGTTCTTCAACCACACGCTGGCCGAAGACTTCGATTACCGCTGCAAGCAAGCCGGCCAACTGGCCTCGAAAATGCGCTTCCTCTCCGCCCCCTGGGTTGGCCTGCTGGAAAACGACGCCTGGCTCAAACACGCGCGCCACGCCAACCAGTGCGCACAGCTGCTGAGCAGCCTGGTGGCGGATATCCAAGGCGTTGAGCTGATGTTCCCCGTGCAAGCCAACGGCGTGTTCCTGCAACTCTCGGAACCGGCCATCGCGGCGCTGACCGCCAAGGGCTGGCGTTTCTACACCTTCATCGGCAAAGGCGGCGCGCGCTTCATGTGTGCGTGGGATACCGAGGAAGAGCGTGTAAGAGAGTTGGCGGCGGACATTCGGAAAGTGATGGAAGCCTGATACGACGGGCCTTTGGGCGCGTTCGCAGAGACTGTTTGTACGTATTTCTGACGGTATCTATCTACCCCCTGCGTTGGATAGGATCTCCACACCCCGAACAGACGGACGCGTTTTTCGGGGCTGACTGCCTACCGAATGTTCGGTTGGAAATGGAAATCCCGCAGAGGGCTACATCATGGAAAATCAATGCTATACCACCAGCTCGCAACACGAAGTGGACATCAACGCCACACTCGTCAGCCTGGACGACCTGAGGAAACTGGCAAAGGTCGGTGACACCATCATCGAGCCATCCAGAACCTTCACCGTTACCGGAAAGGCGTTCGAGATGACCGCATCCGGTGAACGCTACGTCATCAACCTCAACGTTCGTTGATCAACAAGGCCCGCATCGCAGACTCATGACCTGCGATGCGGGCCTTGATCGTTTGATCGTTCCCACGCTCTGCGTGGGAATGCATCCCCGGACGCTCCGCGTCCAGCCCTCCCCCCAGAAGATTCAAGGATGAATGCATGGGCAGAAGTCGCTACACCATCACTGAACCCGAAAAACCGCACTTCCTGACATGCACCGTTATGGAATGGCTGCCTTTGTTTACCCGCGACTACCTCGTCGGCCATTTGCTGGATTGCTGGCGCTATCAGCAAAGCCATAAAGACTTAAACCTTTATGGCTACATCATCCTTGAAAACCACTTGCATTTCGTCGCTCAGGCTCCCGACCTGGCCAAGTGCGTCAGCCAATTCAAATCCTTCACCGCCCGCAGCATCATTGATGACCTGCAGAGCAAAGGCGCCGAGCGGGTATTACAACGCCTGCGTTTCAGCAAGCGCGCACACAAGACAGATCGGGTTTATCAACTGTGGCAGGAAGGCTCACATGCCGAGTTGGTGTACAGCGAGAGCGTGATGCGCCAGAAGCTTGATTACATTCACCACAACCCGGTGAAACGGGGTTACGTGGATCTGGCGGAACACTGGCGGTACTCAAGTGCTCGCAACTATGCCGGTATGGAGGGTTTGATCGAGATACAGCGCTGGTCCTGACGATCGTAAAGATCGTTCCCACGCTCTGCGTGGGCATGCAGCCCGTGACGCTCCGCGTCACAACGTTCGCCAGCCTTAAGTCGTGCGCGACAGCGGGACGCGGAGCGTCCCAGGAAGCATTCCCACGCGGAGCGTGGGAACGATCAGTGAGGATTAGAATTCGATGCGCACATCACCCTTCGGCACGCTGCAGCACGACAGGATGTAGCCTTCGGCTTCATCTTCCTCGGTGATCCCGCCGTTGTGCTCCATTTCGACCTCGCCGCCCAGCTTCATCACCTTGCAGGTGCCGCAGATGCCCATGCCGCAGGCCTTGGGAATCAGCAAGCCAAGCTTGGCCGCCGCCGCATGCACGGTTTCTCCCGGGGCCACGCGGATACTTTTGCCCGAGGCGATGAATTCCACCTGGTGCAGGTCCGCCAGGTCGACTTCCGGCGCATCCGCCGCTTGTTCGGCCTGCTCCACCGCGTCGGCGCGTGCTTCCGGTGGTGTCGCACCGAAGGATTCTTCGTGATAGCGCGCCATATCGAAGCCAGCAGCTTCCAGCAGGCGCTTCACTGCGCTCATGTACGGCGTCGGCCCGCAGCAGAACACTTCGCGCTCAAGAAAGTCCGGCACCATCAACTCGAGCATCTTGTGGTTCAGGTAACCGCGATAACCCGCCCAAGGTTCGCCCAGGCCGTGTTTCTCGCAGATCAGGTGCAGGCTGAAGTTGTCGATACGCGACGCCATGTGCTCCAGCTCGCGGTGGTAGATGATGTCTTTGGGTGAACGGGCACTGTGAACGAACGTCATGTCGACATTGGCGTTGGTGTCGTAGAACCAGCGCGCCATGGACATCACCGGCGTGATGCCGACGCCACCGCTCAGATACAGCACTTTAGGGCTTGGGAAGTCGATCGCATTGAACAGCCCGACCGGCCCGTGCACCGCCAGCTCCTGGCCTTCGTGCAGGGTGTCGTGCAGCCAGTTGGAAACGCGGCCGCCCGGTACGCGCTTGATGGTCACCGAGAAGCTGTAGGGCACCGACGGCGAGCTGGAAATGGTGTAGGAACGCATGATCGGCTGGCCTTCGATCTCCAGCTCCAGGGTGACGAACTGCCCCGGTTTGAAGAAGAACAGGATCGGCTGGTCGGCCATGAAACAGAAGGTGCGCACGTCCCAGGTTTCCTGGATGACTTTGACGCAACGGACGATGTGCCGGCCATTGGCCCAGGTCTGGGTGGTTACCGGATTCAGGAAACTATTGGACATGTTGTTCTCCACCGCCGACGTCGGCCTTATGGTGGCGATTCTGCGTAACGCGAGAACCGCCCACTTACCTATCTGCGACATTCACATACTTACCGCGACCAGCCCCCAATAACAGGGGCTTGCGCGTCGGGATCAGATTGGGCCATGTCGCCCATGGATAAGGTTCCACGCAACGCCGGGCCCACACTCGCTCCCAACAACGACGCTTTCTTTACGCCTTGCTGCAAACCTGATCAGCCACTATTCGCCGGCCACACAGAATGGCCATGAGGACACACACGATGGACGTCACCGCAACCTTAAGCTTGGGCGATCCGCTGGAACCCGCACGCAAGGCCACCGCGCAGATGCTGCACGAGCGCGAGCGCACTTTTTCGCTGCCACAGCCGTTCTACTCTGATGAGCGGCTGTTTGATATCGACATGCAGGAGATCTTCCAGAAAGAGTGGCTGATCGCCGGCATGACCTGCGAGATCCCCACCAAGGGCAATTACCTGACCCTGCAAGTGGGCAAGAACCCGATCATCGTGATCCGTGGCGCCGAAGGCGTGGTGCATGCCTTCCATAACGTGTGCCGCCACCGTGGCTCGCGCTTGTGCACCAGCGACAAGGGCAAGGTTGCCAAGCTTGTTTGCCACTATCACCAGTGGACCTACGAGCTGGACGGTCGCCTGCTGTTCGCCGGCACCGAGATGGGCGCCGACTTCGACATGAAGCAGTACGGCCTCAAGCCGGTGAACGTGAAGACCGCCGGCGGCTACATCTTCATCAGCCTGGCCGAGAACCCGCCGGCCATCGATGACTTCCTGTCGACGCTCAACCACTACATGGAACCCTACGACATGGAAAACACCAAGGTGGCGATCCAGACCACCTTGTTCGAAAAAGCCAACTGGAAGCTGGTGCTGGAAAACAACCGCGAGTGCTACCACTGCAACGCCTCGCACCCGGAACTGCTCAAAACCCTGCTGGAATGGGACGACGTCACCGACCCGCGCGCGGACCAGGGGTTCAAGGACCACGTTGCCGCCTCGGCCGCCGCCTGGGATGCCGAGAAGATCCCTTACGCCCACGCCAGCTTCGGCCTGCGTAACCGCATCGTGCGCATGCCGCTGCTCAAGGGCACCGTGTCGATGACGCTGGACGGCAAGCAGGGCTGCGCCAAACTCATGGGCCGCATCCAGAACCCGGACCTGGGCTCGATGCGCATCCTGCACCTGCCCCATTCGTGGAACCACTGCATGGGCGATCACATCATCGTGTTCACCGTGTGGCCGCTCAGCGCCCAGGAAACCATGGTCACCACCAAGTGGATCGTGCACAAGGACGCCGTGGAAGGCGTGGACTACGACGTGGAGCGCATGCGCCAAGTGTGGGACGCCACCAACGACCAGGACCGTCGCCTGGCTGAAGAGAACCAGCGCGGCATCAACTCCACCGCTTACCAGCCGGGGCCGTACTCCAAGACCTATGAGTTTGGTGTGGTCAATTTTGTAGATTGGTACAGCGAGCGCATGCTCAACAACCTCGGCGCGGCGCCGGCGCCCTACCTCAAGGGCGTGGCTGCACACGAATAACCTGGCACCCCACAGATCAACAATGTGGGAGCGGGCTTGCTCGCGAATGCGCAGTGACAGTCACAAGATATATTGACTGATCCACCGTATTCGCGAGCAAGCCCGCTCCCACACTTGAATCTCACACTGCTTAATATTTGATCAAACCTTTCGCAAGCCTCTGCCAGCCTGCCCTCCAGCCTTCACCCAACAACTTATCCACAGAGCCACCCACAGCAATTGTGGGCAAGTGCGCTACGCCTCTCACATTAAATCAAGAAAATCCGTGACTTATTCAAGCCAGCGTTTTTGGCTCCCACCTGGTCACTTATTAACCAATCGCATGAAAGCCACGTTATACGTGGCCTGTAGCAGTACGCGAACACCTTATCCACAGAACCGCCAACAGACTTTGGGGGCAACTTGAGGACGGCTGTGGAAAACCACCTGAAACCTTCATAAACCGGGGTTTTGAGTGTCTTTCGCGCAGCCAAAAGCGTGAATTGATCAAATTTTGATCGCATTCATGAAAGCCTTGATTTACAAGGGCTGCAGCCGATAGCGAACACCTTATCCACAGAAGCGCCAACAGAGTATGGGGGCAAGTCTGCCTGGAAAAATGTATAGGAGCAGAGAAAACCCCAAGGAAAACCGCCAGTTAGGTTGGTTGTTTTTCGTACAGAGGGCTGCAGGGCTTGAAATTCAGGGGCTGTGGACAACCGCGAACAGGTTATCCACAGACGGGTCAACAGGGATTGTGGGTAAGCTTACAAACGCCGCAAAAACTAATGTGGGAGCGGGCTTGCCTGCGATAGCAGTGGATCAGTCAGCTCATGTGGGACTGACACACTGCCATCGCAGGCAAGCCAGCTCCCACAGAGGATTAGCGTACGACACCCTCTTCTACCAACAACTTGAGGATGGCCTCGGCGCCCGCCTCTGGACTGACACCCTTGAGCACCTGCCCGCCACCGCCACTGGCCTTGGCCGTAGCGGCCTTCATGCGATCCGCCCCACTCTTGGCCTTGATTACCTTGAGGCGCTTGGGCCGTGGCTTGGCCGGTTGCAACACAGCGCCTGTGAATAACTCGTCCTGTTCGACCTCGACTTCATGGGCCGCCAGTTCACCGCGCTGCGCCGGGCCGTAGGCGCTTTGCCGTGGTTTGGGCGCGGCGTTATCCACCGTCGCCAGGAACGGCAAGCGCACCTTCAAGCGTCGCCGTTGACCGCGAGGCAACGCTTGCAGCACAAGGGCCACGCCGGCGTCGATGGACTCCACCTGCGCCAGCCCGACAATCAGCGGCCAGCCCAATTGCTCGGCCAGCAGAAACGGCAGCATGCCCGAACCTTCACCGGTTTCGGCCTGACTGCCGGCAAGCACCACCTGGGCGCCGGCGTCGCGCAGGTACTCGCTGAGTACCGGCAATGCATCGCTGCCCGCCGGTTGTTCCAGCACATGCAGGTGTGGCAAGCCCATGCCCAGGTAGCTGCGCAAGGTCGGCTCGGCGATGTTGCCGGCGTGCAGCACCTGCAACTTATCCCCAGCCAATTGCAGGCCCAGCTCCACGGCGCGTGCATCCTGTTCCGCACGGCGCGGGCGCCCCGAAGTGGGGTGGGCACCGATGGACACCAGGCTGATTACATTTGTCGTCATGACCAACTCCTTAAGCCGCATCGCGCTTGGCGCCGTTGCGGTAGGCCTGGACCGCATCGATCAAGGCTTGCAGTATCGCGGCGCTTTCGCCGATCACCGACAGGTCGGCACGCTTGATCATGTCGCAGCCAGGGTCCAGGTTGATCGCCACCACCTTGTCGCAGGCACCGATGCCCTGCAGGTGCTGGATCGCCCCGGAAATACCCACCGCCACGTAGACCCGCGCCGTCACCCAGGTGCCGCTGGCGCCGACCTGGCGATCACGCGCCATGAAGCCATCGTCCACCGCCACCCGCGAGGCGCCTTCTGTGGCGCCCAAGGCGGCGGCGGCCTGGTGGAAAAGCGCCCAGTCCTTCACGCCGTTGCCGCCGGAAAAAATGAATTCGGCCTCGGCCATGGGAATCGCCGCCGGGTCCACGGCCACCGCGCCGAAGTCTTCGATGCGCGGCAGGCTGCGCGCCAAGGTTGTGGATAACTCCACCGGCAACGCCTCGTGACAGGTCTCACTGACCGGGTCGGCGCACTCGGCGGCGGCCAGGATCAAGCGCGCCAGTGGGCGAGCCAAATCCTCCTGGCCGGCACCGGCACGGCCGATGCACTCATCACCTTTGATCTGCCACACCCGTGTGGCCGGGCGTTCCTTGAGGCTGGCGGCAAAGCGCCGGCCCAGTTCGCCACCACCGCTGCGGCTGTCCGGCAGCAACCAATGGCGCGGGTTGAACTGGTTATCCACAGCGCGCAAACCCTGCACGCGCTGCTCAGGTGAATAACCCTCGAATTCACGGCCTTCCAGCACCAGCAGGCGATCCGCACCGGCGGTGGCAAAGGCCGTTTCCTTGTGGTCACCAAACACCACGGCCAGCACCGCGCCGTCGTTGCCGGCCAGTTGCCGGGCCAGGCCGAGTAAATCGCGGTCGTGGCTGCTCAAGCGACCGCCGACCATGTCCGGTACCACGTTGATGTAGAACGCCGGGACCGGGACCTGATGCAGCGGCAATTGCGCTTCCACGGCCGCCGTGCGTTTGGCCGCGCCGCCCTGCTGGGCGCCGCTGCGGTCGATACGCTTGATGCCGTTGGGGCCGATAAAACCGACGCCATGCACGTTCTTGCGGATCACGCCGTTAGGCCCCATCCAGCTGTGTGGCACCGGCTGCATCGCCGCATGCAGCGGGTGCAGACGGTTGCGGGCGATCCATTCGGCACGGGGGTCGCGGCGGATAATATCGCTCATCAGTGCACCTCCGCAGGTTCACGCATATTAGGGGCTTTGGCAGGCGCGGCGTCTTCAAGCAAGGCGTCAGCCACCAGTTCGGCAATGTCCTTGATCAACGGGCGCGGCTCGACCACGCCTTCAAGCATCGCGGTGCACTGCGGGCAACCCACGGCCACCAGCTCGGCGCCGGTTTCGCGGATGTCGTCCATGCGCATGTCCGGGATCCGTTGCTTTCCGGGAATGTCAGTGATCGGTGCCCCGCCGCCGCCGCCGCAGCAGCGTGAACGCAAGCCCGAGCGTTGCATCTCCTTGACCTCGATGCCCAACGCCCGCAGCACTTGGCGCGGCGCCTCGTATTCACCGTTGTAGCGGCCCAGGTAGCAGGGGTCGTGATAGGTCACGCTGCTGCCTCTGTGCTGGCCCAGGTTCAGCGCGCCGTCGCCGATCAGCTCGGCCATGAAGGTGCTGTGGTGCTGCACGAAGTAATTGCCGTTGAAGGCGCCGTACTCGTTTTTCAGCACATGAAAGCTGTGCGGGTCGCAGGTGACGATGCGCTTGAAACTGTATTTGCCCAGGGTCTGGATATTGCGCGAGGCGAGCAGTTGGAACGTCGCTTCATCGCCCAGACGCCGGGCCACGTCGCCGCTGTCGCGCTCTTCAAGACCCAGCACCGCAAAGTCCACACCGCCCGCTTTGAGCACTTTGACGAACGCGCGCAGGGTGCGCTGGTTACGCATGTCGAAGGCACCGTCGCCGACCCAGAACAGCACCTCGCAACTGCCCTTGTCACTGAGCAACGGCAGGTTCAAATCCGTGGCCCAGTTCAGGCGGCCGCCCGGAGCAAAGCCGCCGGGGTTGTCGGTGGCGATCAGGTTTTCGAGGACTTCGGCGCCCTTGTTTGGGGTAGCGCCTTTTTCCAGGGTGAGGTGGCGGCGCATGTCGACGATGGCATCGACGTGCTCGATCATCATCGGGCACTCTTCCACGCAGGCGCGGCAGGTGGTGCACGACCACAGGGTCTCGGCGTCCACCAGGCCGTTGACGATCGGCTGGTGCGGGTTGCCGCCGTGTTCGCCAATGGCTTTTCCTGGATAGGGGCTGCCGGCGAACTTGGCGTCGGTGCCGCCGGCCAGGCCGACCACCATGTCCTGGATCAGCTTTTTCGGGTTCAGCGGCTGGCCGGCGGCGAACGCCGGGCAGGCGGCTTCGCATTTGCCGCACTGCACGCAGGCGTCGAAGCCGAGCAGTTGGTTCCAGGTGAAATCCTTGGGTTTTTCCACACCCAATGGTGCGGTCTTGTCGCTGAGGTCCAGCGGCTTCAAGCCGGTTGAACGGCCGCCACCAAAACGTTCGGCGCGGCGGTGCCAGGCCAAGTGAAGTGCACCGGCGAAGGCGTGCTTCATCGGGCCACCCCAGGTCATGCCCAAGAACATCTCGGACACGCCCCACAACACGCCCACGCTTAGCAGCGCAGCCAGCAACCAGCCACCGAAGTCCGCCGGCAGCATCCCGGCCACCGGCAAGGTCACGAGGAAGAAGCTTACCGAGAATGCCATCAGGCTTTTCGGCAAGCGCATCCACGGGCCTTTCGACAGACGAGACGGTGGATTGCGACGGCGCAGATACATGAACGTGGCGCCGATAAACATCAACACCGAGGCCAACAGCAGGGCGTAGCCCAGGATGCGGCTCTGCAGGCCGAAACCGTGCACCAGGATCGCCAGCAGCGCCGACAGCACAAAGCCCAGCGCCGTGGCGACGTGGGTGTTGGCGATATATCTGTCGCGGGCAACCACATGGTGCAGGTCGACCATGTAGCGCTTGGGCATGGCCAGCAGGCCGCCGAGCAGGTCGACTTTCGACGCGCGGCCACGGCGCCACATGTTCGCCCGGCGCAGGGCGCCGAGGACGGCAAGGCCCAGGGCGGCGAACAGCAGGATGGGAAGAAGGGTGTTCAGCATGGTGAAGCTCCCAAAGACCACAGAGGTCTACTGTGAAACTGGCCCTGAATGTGGGAGCGGGCTTGTGTGGGAGCTGGCTTGCCTGCGATGGCATCAACGCGGTCTTGAGCTAGACCGAGTTGCCTGCATCGCGGGCAAGCCCGGCTCCCACAGAAAAGCTGCTCCCACATTTCTTGACCGAGCACACTTTGGTTCGGTGATTGCCTAGAAATCCTTGCAAAGGCGCAGGGCGTCATAGATCGCAGCGTGGGTATTGCGCTGGGCCACACAGTCACCGATGCGAAACAGCAAGTACCCCTCACCTGACTCGTTCAGGCAGGGCTGCGGCTTGATCGCGAACAACGCTTCGACGTCGATCTGGCCCTTGTTGCGCGAACCCGGCTTGAGGGCGTAGTAGATCTCTTCGTCCGGACGCACGCCGTTCTCCACCACCACCTGGTCCACCACCCGCTCCTCCTTGGCCCCGGTGTATTCGTTCTCCAGCACCGCGACCAGCTTGTCGCCCTCGCGGTAGACCTTTTCCAGCATCATGTCGCCGGTCATGATCACTTCCTTGGGGTACATGCTGCGGTAGTAGGTCGGGAACGACGTACCGCCAATCGCCACACCCGGCTTGATGTCGTCGGTGACGATTTCAACCTGGCAGCCTTTGTCGGCCAGGAAATCCGCCACCGACATGCCGGTGAATTCGCAGATGGTGTCGTACACCAGCACGTTCTTGCCCGGTGCCACCTTGCCATCGAGCACGTCCCAGCTACTCACCACCAAACCTTCGGCCGCGCCCCAGTGTTCGTTCTGCTCGATGAACGGATGCCCGCCGACCGCCAGTACGACTACGTCCGGGCGCAGGTCGAGGATGGTATCGGCGTCGGCCGCCACGCCCAGGCGCAGGTCGACTTTCAAACGCGCCAGTTCCAACTGGAACCAGCGCGTGATCCCGGCGATCTGGTCGCGCTGCGGGGCTTTGGAGGCCGTGGTGATCTGCCCGCCGATAAACTCTTTCTTCTCGAACAGGGTCACGTCGTGGCCGCGTTCGGCAGCGACACGTGCAGCCTCCATCCCAGCCGGGCCTGCCCCCACCACGACCACTTTGCGCTTGGGCCCGGTGGACTTCTCGATGATGTGCGGCACGCCCATGTATTCACGGGAGGTCGCGGCGTTCTGGATGCACAACACATCCAGGCCCTGGTACTGGCGGTCGATGCAATAGTTGGCGCCGACGCACTGTTTGATCTGGTCGATCTGGCCCATCTTGATCTTGGCGATCAGGTGCGGGTCGGCAATGTGCGCACGGGTCATGCCGACCATGTCCACATAGCCACCTTCCAGGATGCGCGTGGCCTGGTTCGGGTCCTTGATGTTCTGCGCGTGCAGCACCGGAACCTTGACCACTTCCTTGATCCCGGCGGCCAGGTGCAGGAACGGCTCCGGCGGGTAACTCATGTTCGGGATCACGTTGGCCAGGGTGTTGTGCGTATCGCAACCCGAGCCCACCACGCCAATGAAGTCGAGCATGCCGGTGTCGTCGTAATACTTGGCGATCTGCTTCATGTCCTCGTGGGACAGGCCGTCCGGGTGGAACTCGTCACCGCACAGGCGCATGCCCACGCAGAAGTCATCACCCACTTCGGCGCGCACGGCCTTGAGCACTTCCAGGCCGAATTTCATGCGGCCTTCGAAGGTGCCGCCCCATTCGTCGGTACGCTTGTTGACCCGTGGGCTCCAGAACTGGTCGATCATGTGCTGGTGCACGGCCGACAGTTCCACGCCGTCCAGGCCACCGGCCTTGGCCCGGCGCGCGGCCTGGGCATAGTTGCCGATCACGCGCCAGATTTCTTCCGGCTCGATGGTCTTGCAGGTGGCGCGGTGCACCGGCTCACGCACGCCGGATGGCGACATCAGGGTCGGCCAGTTGAAGCCGTCCCAGCGCGAGCGACGGCCCATGTGGGTAATCTGGATCATGATCTTGGCGCCATGCTTGTGCATGGCGTCGGCCAGGTTCTGGAAGTGCGGGATGATGCGGTCGGTCGACAGGTTGACCGAAGCCCACCATTCCTGCGGGCTGTCGATGGCCACCACGGAGGAGCCGCCACAGATCGCCAGGCCGATACCGCCCTTGGCTTTCTCTTCGTAGTACTTCACATAGCGGTCGGTGGTCATGCCGCCGTCGGTGGCATACACCTCGGCGTGGGCGGTACTGAGCACGCGGTTGCGGATGGTCAGCTTGCCGATCTGGATCGGCGCAAACATTGCTTCGAAAGCCATGGCACGGTCCTCGGCTTACAACGGCTTGACGGTGAACAAGCCAGAATCAAAGCCCTCTTCGGAGCCTCCGTAGACTTGTTCGGCGACGGTGCGAATGGTGCTGCCGCGCGCTTGAAGGATCTGGTCCATCGCGCCGGCAAACCAGCCGGTGAACATGTAGTCGACTTTGCGCCCGACCTTGCCGTACACATAGACGAACGCCGAGTGCTCGAGCGTGACGCTGGCGGTGCCTTTGTCGAGGTCGATGTCCTGGATCTTGAACAGGCCCCAGCCGCGTTGCGACAAGCGCTTCATGTAGTGTTCGAACACCGCGACGCCTTCCAGTCCGTGGCATTCGGCTTCTTTTTCACACCAGTGCCAGGCGGATTTGTAGCCGGCCTTGTAGAGAATCTCGGCGTAGGCGTCGGCGCCCAGCACTTCTTCGATGCCCATGTGGTTATTGACGAAAAAATGGCGTGGCACATACAGCATTGGCAGGGCGTCGGAGGTCCAGACACCGGTTTCACTGTCGACTTCGATAGGCAATTGCGGGGCGATCTTGGCCATGGAAACTTAACTCCAGAAAAATTCGTTGTGATAGTGCCGATGGGTGTCTGGCTTATTCGCCCCAGACGTCCTTCAAGACGTTGACCCAGTTTTCGCCCATGATCTTGCGCACCACACGCTCGGGGTGGCCGCGCTTGAGCAGGGTTTCGGTGAGGTTGGGAAACTCGCCCACGGTGCGGATGCCCAGCGGGTTGATGATCTTGCCGAAGCTGGTCAGGCGGCGCGCGTAGCCTTTGTCATGGGTCAGCATTTCGAAGAAATCCTGGCCATGGCCCTGGGTGAAATCGGTGCCGATGCCAATCGCGTCTTCGCCGACGATGTTCATGGTGTATTCGATGGCTTCGGCGTAGTCATCGATGGTCGAGTCGATGCCCTTGGCCAGGAACGGCGCAAACATGGTCACGCCGACAAAACCGCCGTGGTCGGCGATGAACTTCAGTTCTTCGTCGGATTTGTTGCGCGGGTGCTCTTTAAGCCCGGACGGCAGGCAGTGGGAGTAGCACACCGGCTTTTTCGATTCGAGGATGACTTCTTCGCTGGTTTTGGAGCCCACGTGGGACAGGTCGCACATGATGCCGACGCGGTTCATCTCGCCGACGACCTCACGCCCGAAGCCCGACAGGCCGCCGTCGCGCTCGTAGCAGCCGGTACCCACCAGGTTCTGGGTGTTGTAGCACATCTGCACCACACCCACGCCGAGCTGCTTGAAGATCTCGACATAACCGAGCTGGTCTTCGAAGGCATGGGCGTTCTGGAAACCGAAGATGATGCCGGTCTTGCCTTGTTCCTTGGCTTTGCGGATGTCTGCGGTGGTTTTCACCGGGATCACCAGGTCGCTGTTCTCACGGATCAGGGTCTGGCTGGCCACGATATTGTTGATGGTGGCCTGGAACCCTTCCCACACCGACACCGTGCAGTTGGCGGCGGTAAGGCCACCTTTGCGCATATCCTCGAACAGGTCGCGGTTCCACTTGGCAATAATCAGCCCGTCGATAACGATGCTGTCGGCGTGCAACTCGGCTGGGCTCATCAGGCGTCCCCTTATTGTGGCGTTTCACGCGCCGAATCGTCTGCCGGCGCTTTGGGGCCAGCATATGCCCAGGGGCCGACAGAGCCGGGTGCAAAAACGACAGGGGAATTGCCGAAAGCGTCAATCCGCGACAAAGGCTGTTAAGAGAGGTCTGACTGGCGGCTGTTCTTTGTCTTACGCTTGAGCCAGAATTCCCGCATCACCTGATATGAGACGGCGCAATGAAATCGATTTTCCTGGCTTTGGCACTCATCGCAACCGCCGCCCACGCGGCCGACGACACCGACAGCACGCCGTGCGACGGCATCGAAAACGACAAGCAAACCCTGGAATGCGCCTCTTACAACAAGACCACCGCAGAACAACTGCTCAAAGACAACTACCAGGGCCTGCTGGAACGCATGGCCTCGGTCTATGGCAGCGACAAGACCAAACTGGCTGACATTACCGCTCGTCTGAAGGATGCCCAGCAGAAGTGGGAAAAACTGCGCGATGCCGATTGCGCGGTGGACACCTTCCCGGCGGTGAACGGCACCAAGGCCTACGCGATTGCGCAGAATGATTGCCTGGCACGGATGAGTGATGAGCGGTCGGAGTTTTTGGAGTCGATTGGGCAGGAATAAGCGACAATCCCCGTCAATTTCTTTCTGAAGCAGGCTATTCATGACCATCTGCGGCATCGAAATCAAAGGCAGCGAAGCCATCATCGCCGTCGCCTCCCTGGACAACCAGGCGCTGACCCACGTCGCCCTGGCCACCAAGAAAATCGCGCTGGAAGACGATGATGAAGCGGCCAACGTCAAAGCCTTCGCGGCTCAGGTGAAGGCGTTTGTGCAGGCAAACGCCATCACCCGTATCGCCATCAAGAAGCGCAGCAAGAAAGGCGAATTCGCCGGTGGCCCGACCACGTTCAAGATTGAAGGCGTGTTTCAGTTGCTGGAAGGGGTTGAAGTGACGCTGCTGTCGCCGCAGACCCTCAACGCGCAGAACAAGAAGCACAACTTTGATCTGCCGGCGACGCTGAACAAGTATCAGCATGAGGCGTTCAAGGCGGCGTGTTCCGCACTGGTGAAAAAATAGTAGTGAGCGGGCTTGCCCCGCGCTGGGCAGCGAAGCGGCCCCAAACCCGGCACCTGAGTTCTACCTGAAACTCGGCGATGCCTCTATTGGGGCGGCTTCGCCACCCAGCGCGGGGCAAGCCCGCTCACTACAGGGAGAATCGCGGGCAAGCCAGCCCACATTTGGTTTGTGGCGCCTTTAGTCAAGTGTGCGGCTCTTGTGCAGCAGCCAATCGCCGAAGGACTTGTCTTCCAGGGCATAGCCACCTCGGCTCGACTTCCACACCAGCTCTTTGTCCCTCAGTGCGTCAATACAGGCTTGAATGGTCTGAGTGCCTGGCACCATATCGCTGCCCATGTCTTCCAGTTTTTTGCTGACTGCCGTGAGAGTGCTGTCGGTAAACGGGGCAAAGGGTTCGTTGTTCAGCGAACGAGCTACCATCACTTCCAATACCGCGCGCTGGGGAATGGTGAGGTCGTTCCATGCGCTTTCGAATTCGGTCCAAACTCCGGCTCTCAGCAGTTCAGCGCGTCCGTGCAGTAATTGCCCAAGATTACTCGCCTCACCCAGTTCCAGCGCCACTTCACCGATGATGGTACGCAACATCTCGGGCCTGCGACCCACCAACTCAAACGCCTCATCAATATCGCAGGCATCGAACTGGTTGGTGCTCGCCAGGTGTGCATTGAGGTGTACGGTGTAGGCTCGGGTGAACTCCTTGCCCAACAGCGGAAACGGCGTGATGCTGGAGCCGAAAAATGGTTGGCTCTTACCCAATACCAGATGGGCCAGCTTGTCGCGGTTGGATCCGGTGAACACTAGGTGCAAGCCACTGCCGTCCTCGTCACGACCCTGGTTGAGCTGATCCCGGGCGGCCTTCAGCGCGAACATCGCATTGATACCTGAATCACTGGTCAAGGCGTGCTGTGCTTCGTCTATCACCAGTACTACGGGTTTTTCTGCGGCACTGTGGAGCAACTCCAAGGCTTGGGTCAGCGTTGCGCCCACAGGCAATTGTGGCTGGCTAAAGTCCCAAGACAAGGTACGCAGAAAGCTCAGTTTCTCGATTCCAATGTTCTTGGCAAGCTTGCGAATGCCCTTTTCATAGGGAACCAGCGCTGTGGCAATAGCGCTGGCAATCAATTCCGCTGGATCTTTCTCTTTGTCAGCCCACAGATCGACATACACGCTAAGCCAGCCTCGGAGTTGACACTCCGGGATCAAATCCTCGCGCAAAAAAGTACTTTTGCCCGTACGCCGCGGCGCAGCAAGAAACAGGCCTGAGGTGAAATCCTGAATACCAGCCCCCACCAGGCCGTCGGCAATGCTATGCGCCAAGGTGGGGCGACGGAACACAAAGCCAATGTGCTTGGACATGGTTTTATACTCAATTATTGAAAGGACTATAAATTATAGTCGCTAGTATAATTGACTATAATTGCCCGTCAAACCACCTCCCGTCGCCGGTCCTCCCTCGGACATTTCGAAAACCGCGCCCGATAACTTCGGGTGAAATACGACGGCGACTCAAACCCGCACGCAATACTCACCTCCAGCACACTCATATTGCTTTGACGCAAGAGCTGCCGGGCTTTTTCCAGGCGCAGGCCGAGGTAGAAGTTGCTCGGCGTGTCGTTAAGATGCAGGCGGAACAGGCGTTCCAGCTGGCGGCGCGTCACCTTGATCGCGTCGGCCAGCGCCAAGGTGCTCAGCGGCGGCTCGGTGTGCTGTTCCATCTCGCCGATCACTTGCACCAGCTTCTTGTTGTTGATGCCGTAGCGCGTGGCGATCTGCATGCGCTGGTGGTCTTTGCGTGGGCGGATGCGGCCGAGCACGAATTGTTCGGAGACCTGGATCGCCAACTCCGGGCCGTGGGCCTGGGCGATGAGGTCGAGCATCAGGTCGATGGATGCCGTGCCGCCGGCGCAGGTGATGCGGCGGCGGTCGATCTCGAACAGTTCCTGGGTCACGCTCAGGTGCGGATACGACTCCTTGAAGGCGTCGATGGCTTCCCAGTGCAGGGTCAGTCGGTGGCCATCGAGCAGGCCCGCCTCAGCCAGCACGCAGGCGCCGGTGTCGATGGCGCCGAGGGTCACGCCGTCGTGGTCGAGGCGGCGCAGCCAGTGTTCCAGCGCGGGGGTGGCGAACTGCAGCGGTTCGAAGCCGGCGACCACCATCAGCGTCGCGCCCTTTTTCAGCGGTTCCAGCGCGGCGTCGGCGT